>CAVTXS010000019.1:0-216424 GCA_963738705.1 uncultured Alphaproteobacteria bacterium | reverse complement strand
AAAAGCTGGATCGGGAGAGTCGTCGATGGTGGACACCAATCGGCAAGAGCCGTCGCTGTCTCGGCTCGAACGGGAATCGGAACAGACTCGGGCGCAACTGGCCCGCACCGTGGATGAGCTGCGCACTCGCGTTTCCCCTGCGGCGCTCAAGGAAAACGCAAAGGATTACGTGCGCCACACAAAAGAAGAGCTCTTGCACAAGGTGGAGCGCAGGGCGCGCGAAAACCCGTTGCAAACCGTCGCCATTGCGGCAGGGCTTGCCTATCCGGTGTGGCGGATCGTGCGCAGCATTCCGGCGCCGATCCTGCTGATCGGGGCAGGGCTTGCGCTCGCCCGGCCGAGTGTCCGCACCCGGTACGGGAACGGACAAGGTATCGGAGAACCAGATTTCCTCGATCAGGTCCGCGAGTCGGTAGGAGATGCAACCGACGCCGTGAAGGACAAAGTGCGCCAGACTTCCGACGCCGTGCAGCAGGCTGCAAGCGCCACGGCGGAGCAACTCGCGGGCACGGCCGGAAAGGTGCAAGCGGCTGTCTTGTCCGGGGTCGACAGCGCACGCTCGGGCGTGGCTGAAGCGGCCGACGGCGCGAAGCGTGCAATGCGCAGCGCAGGAGACGATACCACCGTGGCGCTCTCGGCGGCGCGCGGTCAAGCCGCGCAGGTGGCCCGGGGCGCGCAGGACAGTCTGGTGGACGCGATCGAGCGACATCCCCTGGTCGTGGGCGGCATCGGACTTTTCATCGGCGCGGTGATCGCTGCCGCCATCCCGGGTAGCCGGGCCGAGAACCGCCTGTTGGGCGACACCAGTGACGAACTCAAAAGCCGCACGCGTGACCTCGCTGCCCAGGGCTATCAAACGGTCAAGGCCGCAGCGGGAAATGTTTACGAGGCGGGCAAGCAGGCTGCCGAGGAGCAAGGACTAAGCACCGAAGGCGTTCGCGGCGCCCTGCACGGGCTCGGCGAAAAAGCCAGCACCATCTATGAGCGCGCGACCAATCCGGACGCGAATGGCGAAGCATCGCGCGGCGAACAGTCCGCGCGGGTCGGCGCCACCGGCTCGAATTTAAGGACCTAGCAAAACATCCCGCAAGGGACTCTGGAGGACGAAATGAGCGACATGTCCGATCACCGCAGCGGATTCGGTGGAGCGCAGGGCCAGACGCCGAGCAAGGGTTCGGTAGGGCAGCAGGCGAGCTCGTTGGTGCGTGATCTCAAGGAGCAGACCTCGACCGCCCTTGATCAGGCAACGGGCCAGATCAAGGATCAGGTTTCCGGCGCGGTCGATGCGGCGAAAGACCTTGCGTCGGAAGCTGGTGACAAGCTCCGGGGCGCCCTGGACGAGCAAAAAACCGCGGGCGCCGATTTCGTCGGCGGCGTCGCGGGCGCCATCCGGCGGGCCGCCAACGAGTTCGACCACGAGATCCCGCAGGCGGCGCACTACATCCGGCGGGCTGCCGAGCAGGTTGAAAACGTATCGGACGCCCTGCGGCGGCGTGACATCACCGAGTTGGTCGGAGGCGTTCAGGATTTTGCCCGCAGGCAACCGACCGCTTTCCTCGGTGCGACGGTGCTGGCGGGTTTCGCGGCCGTGCGTTTTCTCAAAAGCTCCACCGGGCCGCGCCCGACGGTCGTGGGCACGAGTGCGATGGGGGAGTTCCGCAGTTCTCCAGGAGCCTACGGCAGCACCGGCGCGAATCGCTTGTCGGATTTCGGGCCGTCCTCGGCAGGCGCCGGCTACGCGCGACCGAGTTCCAGCGGAGCAGCTGATCGGTTCGGCGCATCGAACAGCGCGCCGCCCCCAGCAGCCGGGTCCGCGAAATCAACCGGCTTCTGACCGAGCAAGCGAGGAATACCATTATGGCCATGAGTACGGAAACCCGTTCGATCGCCGAGTTGTTTTCCGACGCGCTGCATCAGTTCACAAAGCTCGTTCGAACCGAGCTCCAGCTGGCGCGCGCGGAGCTCGCCGCCAAGGCCAGCGAGGCGGCCATGGGAATCGCGTTCATCGCCGGTGCAGCCCTGGCGATGATCGCGGCGTTGGTCCTCGTGCTCATGGCCCTGGCGATCTGGCTGGTGGAGCTGGGGCTTCCCGACCCGGTTGCCTACCTGATTGCCGGGATGGTCGGCGCTCTCATCAGCGCGGTGCTCGGCTGGACCGGAATTAATCGCCTCAAGCCCGGTAACCTCGCGCCGGAGCGAACCATGCAGCAATTTCAGCGTGATGCCGCTGTCGTTCAGGAGCAAATGAAATGACCAACATGGACTATGGCAGAGGCATGGCGCGGCAGCCGGACGATCCGGGACGCCCATCTGCGCGGGCCAGTGCGCGTACATTCGGGCAACAGCTCGAGGACGCCGTGCGGGAAAACCCGGTGCCGGCTGCGTTGATCGGAATGGGTTGCTCTCTGGATGTTCATGGGCGGCAGTAGACTGTCTCTCTTTGGAACTGACCGCGAAAGGTCCCGCGCGATCGGGCGCGCAGGCGACGCCGCATACGAGGCGGCGCAACGCGGTGGTTCCGCGGTCACACGCACGGCCGGTCACGCCGTCGAGGCGCTGTCTGATCTTGGAACCCGGGCCGCCGACATGACCCGCGCGGCGGCCGCCTCGGTCGGCGACGCCGTCGCTACAGCGAGTGCGCCGATGGCCGACGCGGTCTCTGCGAACGACAGCACCGGGTCTGTGGGGGCTCGGGCCGTGGAAGGGCTTCCCAACTGGGCGGCCAAAGCATCACAAACCGCGCAGCATGCGGGGGCTGAATGGGGCCGCTCCGCGCAGCAGAGCCTGGCGGAGCTGTTCGAGCGCCAGCCACTGGTGTTGGGCGCCGTCGGGTTGGCGATCGGCGCCGGGATCGCGGCGTCTTTGCCCACCAGTGAGGCGGAAACTCGCCTCATGGGCGAAGCAAGCGAGACATTGAAGGAAAAGGCCTACGACTTGGCGTCCGACAAAGCCCAGCAGGCGAAATCCATGGCTGAGCGAGGCCTGCAAGAAGCGGAGGCCCAAGGCCTCACGCCACGCGCTGCCGGCGATGCGCTGCGAGGCTTGACGGACAAAGTCGTGGGCGTTGCAGAGACGGCCGGCAGGAGTCTGAAGGAGCAGGTTCATTCGGAAAGGTCCGAGGCAAACAGCGGGCCGATGCGTCGCTGACATGGCCGACATTCGCATGAATCTCCGGCGGCCCGACCGCAGCAAGATCAATATGAGTGACAATGACGACGTTCGATATTGGAGCAAGCATCTTGGCGTGAGCAAGGATGAGCTCGCCGGCGCGGTCGACAAAGTCGGCAATTCTGCCGCTGCCGTTCGAAAGGAGCTCCACGCCAATATTCGGGGCCGAGGCGCGGCGGCTTGATCAGTGCGCTCGCCTTCGGCCAGGGCCGGTTCCCAAAATCTTTTTCGCTAAGTCGGGAGGTATGTCACCGGTCGATCTAAAAGCCCCCGCCGTACGGCCAAGGTATTTCCGTCCCGGCGACGGCGGCGTCCGGTTCAAAACATTGGTCATGCGTCTGCTATTTGGCGCGCTTGATCGCCCAAATCGCGAAGCGACGCGTTTTAATAGTGTACGCGCTCTAATAGGCGAGCGATGCCGACATGTTCCATCGCCGCGTCCTCTCGCTTGTCTGTTGAACGCTTGGCGGGCCGCCAAGGGGCCTGTTGCGGTCCGGTGCAAGCCTGGTCGCTGAGTTTCCAATGCGCACGGGCATTCCCTCCCCG
The DNA here is from genome assembly GCA_963738705.1 of uncultured Alphaproteobacteria bacterium. Classification (GTDB taxonomy): domain Bacteria; phylum Pseudomonadota; class Alphaproteobacteria; order Rhizobiales; family Xanthobacteraceae; genus CAVTXS01. The sequence continues at coordinate 212,710 of CAVTXS010000019.1, read as the reverse complement.
TTGCACCCTGTGGCGAGCCCAGCGACAGGCGGCCCTATTCTTCGTGGTGATCGCCTTCCGGTCCGCTGAATTGCTTGGCCAGCGCACGCCATTGCTGCGCCAGTTCCACGAACGCGGCTCGGGCTTCCGGGTCTTTCATGCGCTCGGCAATGCGGGCACAATCCTCCGCTTTGCGAAGATAGTAGTCGGCCCGAGATTGCCGGTAGTCCACCACGGCGGAACCCCTAGGGGTCCCCCCAAGTCCTCTCCTCTGGCAACGGCGTGCCTACGGGCGCGTTCCGGTCGGATTCAGAATAGCGCTACCTTCAAAACTGCATAGGCCACGCTGCCTCAGACGAGGACGCCAGGCGCGAGCAAGAATGACTGGGAAGTCGATGGCTTGGGTGTCCGCATGTCGGTTCGCCTGGACCGTCTTGCCGTCTGATCGTTTCGCGCACGCCCGAGCAGCAGCCTCGTCATGTCGAGGCACACCAGCGCCGGGTGGCCGCGTCCACGCGGCCGGTGCCGTTGCTCGGCGGCGACTAGAACGCAGCGGACAGACAACAGAGCGGTGTCGACAAACCGACCAACGGCTCGCGCACGATCTCAACGTCAGGCCGACGACGAGTAGACGTGAATCCGGACCAACATGGCTCGGCAATGGAACCTTCGCCTCGACGTGGCGGTTGTGCCCGCACAACCCACGGAGAAGTTTCATGGTCGACAAGGATCGGATCGAAGGCTCGGCGTCGCAGGCAAAGGGCAAGCTGAAGGAAGTCGCCGGCAAGCTGACCGGCGACAGCAAGCTGCAGAACGAGGGAAAGGGCGACCAGCTCAAAGGCAAAGTCCAGAACACCATTGGCGGCATCAAAGACACCCTTCGGGGAAAATAGGAGGCAGACATGGGTCGCGGACTTCTGCTGTGGCTGATCGGCATTCCCCTGCCCATCATCCTGCTGATCTGGTTGTTTGGTGGTCTTAGCTGACGCTTCGAGGCGCAGGACTACGCCGACTCGGTTATTCGGGTCTCGTGAGACAAAACTCCGCGGCGCGGTTTCCGGGTCTTGATCCGGCCGATGTTGCCGGCGCGGTCGATCTCGATGTCGGCGTGGAACTTGCGCGCCAGCGCCTGCATCTCCCGGTTTTGCGGATGGCAATTCATGCGGAGCTGATCGATGTGGCGATCGCGCGCGGTTCCGATCAGGCGCCGGAACAGCTCGCTGCCGACGCCGGCGCGGCGGAATTCAGGCTCGACGCTGAAGGCCACCTCGGCGGTCGAATGTTCGGACGCGTCGGGGTGCATTTCCGCGACGCCGCGCATGACGCCATCCTCGAAATATCCGATTGCCTCGGCACCGTGCTCACAGCATCGTTCCGGATAGGTCGCGAGATAGTTGTCGCTGATGATGCCGAGAAAGCGATTGCGCCGGCTGTTCGAATCAAGGCGAAAGAGATGATCCCTGAGCTGGGGGATGTCGGCCTTGGTCAGCGTTCTGATCTCGCCTTCTGATTCACTGGATTTTTTCATCGCACAAACTGGATCGTGTCACATCTGTTACCGGCGGGGCCTGCATGACAAGGCCGCCGGCTCTCGCCGGCGGCCTTGGGAACACTTCGTCTGCGCGACTAGGCGGCGCGGGAACGATAGAGATCACGCTCGCGGCGGACTTGTTCGGGGGTGAAGGGCGGCGCCTTCGCATCGAACTTGCTCCAGCCGGCTTTGCGATAAGCCGCACTGCGCTCGCTGATGTTCACCGACGACCGGTCGAGGATCGCCTCAAAGCGCGCGCGGCCATCGTCGGGCACACGCGCGGTCACCAGCGTGCCGCCGCGCCGAACGCCCTCGGCGTAGACGTGCGCATCCTCCTCGGAGACGCCGGACTGTGTGAGCGCGCCGACGATCCCTCCGGCCGTGGCGCCAACCGCGGCGCCGGCCGCGGTCGCGACCAGCCATCCGGCCGCGACGACAGGGCCGATACCGGGTATCGCCAGCAGGCCGAGGCCAGCCAGCAATCCGGCGGCGCCGCCGATCGCGCCGCCGATGCCGGCACCCGCGCCCGCGCCCTCGGCACGGTCGTCGACGCCGTCGCGATCCCGGTCGACGCGGCCCGTTGCATCCCGGACTGGGGTCGCGCGGTTGCCGGCACGATCGCCGGTGTACCAGTTGTCGGCATTGCTGCTCACGATCGAGATGTCGCTGTGCGGTATCCCGGCCGCTTCCAGTTCGCGCACTGCCTTGCTGGCAGCCGCGTAGTCGTCGAACAGGCGAGAAATAGTGACGGTCATGGACCTCATCCTTTGAGTCAGTTGTGTCTGTGAATGGATAATTGGCGCCGACGCCGGCGCCGTTGACGCAACGAGAGGCCCGTTACCGGGCTACCACGTTGCCTTGGAAGTCGAGGCTCACGTCGACCGACTTGCCGTCCTTCTGCGCCTTGCCGCGCCAGACGCCGTTGTCGTCCTTCTTGAGGCCCGTGACGTTTCCGTAGCCGCTCGATTCGATCCGCGACTTCGCTTGCCCTTCGGTGAAGCTGTTGGCGCCGGCGACGGGAGCGCCGGGATTGTTGGTCCCGGTCGTGTTGACGGCGGGGTTGTTCGGCCCCTTGTTGGCCGGCGGATTCTGAGTCTGGGCCACGGCGGAGCCGGCCATCAGAACCAAGGCGGCTCCGATCATCATGGTCTTGCGCATGTTGTTCCCTTCGAGGGTTGTCGCCCCCCTGTGAGGAGACAAACCTTGGCGTGTCCGAAAGTTCCGGACATGCGGCGGCGCACGCAACGCATCGTCCATCTCCGCGTAGACATGCAACAATCGCGCGCGTCTCCTGGTGCGGATCACGCGGTGCATGGAGAGGAACGGTCGATGGCGCATCAACCCGATACCACCAAAGCCCAGGCTACCAACATCGACACGGTCGTCCGGCTCGAAGCCGAAGATGAAAAACGCGTCTCGCACACGCATCGCTTTTCCGAGGCGATCGGCAGCTTCGCGGGAACCAATTTTTTCATTCTGCTGCAGCTGGCATTCGTCGCCTTGTGGATGTCGATCAATACCGGCGCGCTCGAGGTGGTGCGCGCATTCGACCCGTATCCCTTCCCTTTGCTGGCGATCGTGCTGGCGCTTGAGGGGGTGCTGCTTACCGCCTTCGTGCTGATCAGTCAGAAGCGGATGAGCCAGCGCGCCGACCAACGCAGCCATCTCGACCTGCAGATCAATCTGCTTGCGGAAAAAGAGGTGACCAAGGTCATCCAGCTCTTGCAAGGCCTGAGCCGGCACATGGGCATGGACGAGGCGGTGGCCGACGCCGAGACCAAGGAATTGGCAAAAGATACCGCCGTCGAAAGCCTCGCCCAGGGCCTGCGCGAAAGTCTCAACAAGGATTCCGGCAAGGAGGCCTGACCTCGTTCTCCGCCGTGGTGTGGGTCGGGCGCGGGTCGTGGCAGACTCGATGAGATCTTTCTAGGGAGCGCGGCTTACCGTGTCGGCGACCCGCCCGATCGAGCGACATGTTCTTCATCAGCCGCTGCGATCTCGAAAATCTCGCCCGGCTCACGGAGAAGCCCTGCGGACGATTTTCATGACGAGTGCTTGCCCGGCTCCCGAGCGCCGACTGGCCGCTCGGCGCGTGCGGAGAACCACTTCACCGGCTCTTCATCAGCCCCGCTGCCGTCAAGGCTTTCGTGATCACAGCACCGATATCGATGGGCGGGATCCTCGGGGTGTGCGCCTGTTCGGGCCCGGCATCTTCCTTTTCCAGCACTTCGCCTTCCAGCCCAGGAAGCTCTCCGAGTGGCGCCGAAGGTCTGCCGGCGTGTCGCCGCGGCGGAGCGCTCGTTACCGTCTCGCTCGTGTTCGCTTCGACATGGCGGAAGCTTGCGTCGGTGAGGCCGAAGAACTTGGCAATGTGATAGGACGAGGAAATTCCGACTTCGAGGAGAAAAGGTCCGGCGGTGCCGCATTGGTCATCGGCCTCGCCGGTCGCGAGCGGTGTGCCATGCGCCATGTGCGTGATGGTGTAGGATTCGATCAGCTCATCGCCGGCTTCGTTGACCCAGGCCTGCCGAGGATAGCCGTCGACCGTCCCTCGAACTGACGGCACGATCGGCAAACCGTGAAGGTCAGTCCATTGTTTTAGGATCTCGCGCGCATTTGATGGGATCACTGTCTTGTCGACGGTGCCATGCCAAACGGAGACGCGCGGCCACGGCCCGGTGTGTCCGGATGCTGCGCGCACGAGATCACCCCATTCCGGCGCGGAGCGGGCGGGACTCTGAAACATGCTTTCAAACGCTTGCTGCACGTTCGTGGCGGCGCCGTAGGGGAGGCCTGCGATAATCGCTCCGCCGGCGAAAACCTCCGGGTAACAGGCCAGCATGACCGACGTCATCGCCCCGCCCGCCGACAGTCCGGTGATGAACACGCGACGGCGATCGATAGCGTGGTCGATCGCCATTTTCTCGACCATTTGTCGGATCGAGTGTGCCTCCCCTCGACCCCGCTGGATGTCGCCGGGCTGAAACCAGTTGAAGCAGCCGTTTGGATTGTTGGATTGTTGCTGCTCGGGCAGCAGCACGACGAAGCCGTAGCGGTCGGCAAGGGTCGACCACCCCGCTCCGAGATCGTAGCCTGCCGCGGTTTGCGTGCAGCCGTGGAGTACGACCACGAGGGCGGGATCGGCGTCCAGGCGCGGCGGCACGTACCGGTACATTCGCAAGTTGCCGGGATTGGAGCCGAAGCCATGGACCTCGTCGAGACGGGTGGCCACCGCGCCCGGGTCCGGCGCGTAGGCACCCCTACCGGCCCGCATCAGCTTTTCCCATTTGCCCCGGTTGCGAGCGAGGCTGGCTATCGATTTTCTGAGACTGAGCATGGTGCCCTCGTGCAGACATTGACCTGGGTAACGGCCGAGCGGGCAATTGGTTGCTGCAGTGCACAAAATATCGGAGGCGCCTCGCCGCCACGTCGATCGGCGTTGTCGTCGCCAGGTGGCGCGCGCGCGCGTTCTCGATCAGCCGCGCGGGCTCGGCGGCTCCCGACAAGCAAGCTGCGCCGCTTCGTTGCCGAAAGTTAATCGCCAGCGGGAGGAACGACGGCGCGTGGCTCCGGTTGGTGCTCGACTAACAGGCGAACTTCATGGGTAACATGATCCGAATAAGCCTCGTCGCTGCCGTCGCGCTCGCGCTCGCGCCATTGGTGGTACCGGCATCCGCTGGCCCGGTGTCGACGCAAAATGCCGAACTGAGCGCAGCCGACCCCGCGGCTTTGCTGAACGTTGGCGATGGGCCGCGATATCGAGATCGCGGCGACTGGCAGGAGCCGTACGCTTGGGGCCGCGACGATGTCGGGTCGATCGGCTACGACGGTCGCTCCTACACGTACAATCGTTTCAGCGGCCAGCGCTACCGGTCGAGCGTTGAGGGATCTGGGATTATGGCCGCGTGCGGCCGTGCGACGCCGTCCAGCGATAGGCCCGACTGTCCACGGCCGATCTACCGAGGTCTCCAAACCGTGCACTCATGGCCTTCCGCTGGCACGGCAGGGTAGTCTGATAGGCGAACCCTAAATCGATTGGACACGATGGATGGCAGGTCGGTCCACGTCCAAGCCGCTGGCCGCGCAAGGCGACCCGACCGATCGGAAGGCCAAGCTGCCCGTGCATCCAGAAGGCAAGCTCGTCGGACGTACGGTGCTTGCCGTTCTGCTCACCGGGTTGGCCGTGTGGGTCGCGTGGGATTTCCTGCCCGCGCTGGCCTGGGCGATCGTGCTGGCCTTGACCACATGGCCGCTCTACGCCCCGTTCGCCGCGCTTTTTTCGGATCGGCGATCCGGAGCGATCCCGCCTCTGTTGTTTACGCTCTTTGTCGGCGCCGTTCTGCTCATCCCCATCATCCTCGTGCTGCGACAGGCAGGACATGACAGCCACACCATCGTGTCGGGCATCAATCAGCTTCGTGACGACGGCATTCCCGTCCCCGGCTGGATGTCGCACCTCCCGCTCGCGGGCGAACAGATTGCAGCCTGGTGGAAGTCGAATTCTCAGCGAGCCGAAAGCCGTGCAGCAATGGGTTGCAGGCATAAACGCGGACAGCGTGAGCCAATGGCTCGGCGCGTTCGGCGGCCAGTTGCTCCACCGGATAGGGATGTTTGTTTTCGCGCTGATCGCGCTGTTCTTCCTCTATCGCGACGGTGCGTGGATTGGTTCACGTGCGCTGGAAACCGCCGACCGATTGCTCGGCGATCCAGGCGAACGCCTGGCCGGCAAGATGGCGGATGCGGTCCGCGGGATCGTCAATGGCACGGTCGTGGTGGCGGTCGCGGAAGGCGCGCTGATCGGCATCGGCTACGTGCTCGCAGGCGTGCCGAACGCGTTCCTGTTCATCGTCCTCACCATCGCGTTTGCCATGCTGCCGTTCGGCGCATGGGCGGCCTTCACTGCGGCCTCGCTGCTGCTGCTCATGCACGGAGGCAGTGCGTTGGCGGCTGCCGGCGTGTTTGGATTTGGTGCCCTTGTGATGATCATCGGAGACCATTTCCTGTGGCCCAACCTCGTCGGACGCGCCGCGCGGCTGCCGTTCTTGGCGGCCTTGATCGGTATCTTCGGAGGCCTGCAGGCGTTCGGACTCTTGGGTTTGTTCGTCGGTCCTGTGATCATGGCTGCGTTCCTGACGATCTGGCGCGAATGGCTCATTCAGCGCAGCACGTAGCGCGCGCGAGCGCCCCCACCGCAGCGGCAGATCATTCCCTCGCGTTGAGCGGAAAACGGACACATACGGACGTGCCGGGAACCGGAGCATCAGTCTCGATCTCCAACGTGCCTCCGAGCTGGGTTGCCATCGCGGCCACGAGACGCTGGCCCAGCCCGGTGCCGGCAGGACTTCTTTCGACAGCCATCCCGACGCCGTCGTCGGTCACACGCAAGCGGTAGGCATCCCCCTCGCGGACGAATTGCACCTGCACCCTGCCGGCCATTTGATCGGGAAACGCATACTTGAAGGCATTGGTGAGAAGCTCGTTGATGATGAGGCCGACCGGCACCGCTCGTTCCTGGCTGAGGAGATGGCTCTCGGCATCGACCTCCAGTGCGACCGGCCGCAGCTCGATGGTCTTTTTCAGGTCCTCGCATAGCGCGCAGACGAACTCGCGCGTATCCACCACGGCGGTGGTCTTGGAGCGCTGCAGTCGTTCGTGGACCCTGCCGACAACCTGCACCCGGTCGGCGGTGGAGCCGAGCGCCGAGCTTGCCGCGCTGTCGTGAATCGACCGCTGCTGAAGCCGCAGCAGGGCGGACAGCATCGTGAGCTCGTTCTTGAACCGATGCGAGGCTTCTTGCAGGAGGAGATCCTTTTCTCCCTCGGAGGCAACAAGCAGCTCGTTGGCATCCGCAAGGTCGTGGGCGACCTTGTGCAGCGCTTCAAGAATCGCGCCGCTGACAAGCCCGATGGCGACGAAGACGGCGAGCCCGGCGATGTCCTCCGTCCGTACCACATTGAGCGTTCCAGTCGGCTCGATAAGAAACCATTTCGCCAATCCTGCGCTGAGCAGGACCGCGAAGATGCCGGTGCCATGATCGAAAAGCGCCGCGCACACGATGATCGCCAGGAAGAACAACAGGAAAGGCGAACCGGGAAACCACGCGTGAAGCGCGAGTCGAATGCCCAAGGTCGCGAGCACGATGACGGCGGTAGCCGCATAGCGCGCCCAGGTCGGCCATGCCCGGGTCAGAAAAGTGTACTTGAACAGGAATAGCGTCGCAGAACCGGGCTTTCCCGACTCGCCGGTGCCAAGCGCTCGTAGAGATGGCCGCAGCAACATCAACCTCCGTCGTCGCTGGCTTGATCGTGATTGACGTGCCCCTCGCCCGATGCCCGCTCGTGCCGCTCAGGCGACCAGCTCCCAAAAAGCGGCGGCAACCTGCGACGGGCCGCAAGGCTTCGCAACGAAGCGCCCACCTTCAGGCAAGTCCCCGGCCGCCGGCAACATCTGGCCGGATGTCAGGACCAGCTTGACGGGAGGCCAACGGTTGCGGACCGCGTACGAGCTTGAGACCGTCCATGGAGCCGGGCATGTCGATGTCCGTGAACACCACCCGGATGTCGCTGCGGTTTTCCAGGATTGAGATCGCTTCGTCGGCGTTCGCCGCTGCGACGGTTTCGAAACCTGCGTCCTCGACCCAGTCGACGACGCTCGCCCGAACCAAGGCGTCGTCCTCGACGATGAGAACGACTGGCCTTTCGGTTGTTGTTGTCGAACTCATAACTCAACAAATCCGGCACACCACGAGGCGCCCCCAAGGGTGAACGCCTTCAGGCGGCTATCGGTCCGGCGTTCACGAGGGTTTTCGCTCACGCCGCAACTGGGGAGAGGTACGAGCATGCCGGTTGATCGCCGCTTGCCTGCATGCATCAGCGGGGCAGGGGCCGTTCCATAGCTGCCCGAGCATAATGCTTGCTCAACAGGCTATGCGATCGTGGGGGATTGGAACTAACCCGCTACTTCAAATGCAAGCCTTGATGATCCCGCGCCACCGATGAGGTGCAGAGACGAAAATCATCCCACTGACGCCCAGTCCGCCTTTGCCCACCCTGAGACCTGCGACGAATTCGACGCCTCAGCGCTCCTTGCCGTCGGGCGAGAACAGGTAGCCGGCGCCGCGCACGGTGCGGATGATCGACGGGTGCGTCCGGATCCGGCTCGATCTTGCGGCGGATGCGGGTGATGCGCATGTCGATCGCGCGGTCGAACGCGTCCGGGTCGCGCGCATTGGCGAGGTCGAGCAGCCGCTCGCGCGAGAGCACGCGCTTGGGATTGTCGGCGAACGCCTTGAGCAGCGTGAACTCGGACGTCGTGAGCGGGTGCTCGTTGCCGTCGTCGTCGCGCAGCAGGTGCGCGTCGAGGTCGAGCCACTTGGTGCCGAAGCGCACCGTGCGTGTGGCTTCGGCTTGCGCGTCCGCGGCGGCGGCGCCGCCTGCGGCGCCGCCTGGCTGCGGCGCAGCACCGAGCGGATGCGCGCCACCAGCTCGCGCAGCTCGCACGGCTTGGCGATGTAGTCGTCGGCGCCGAGCTCGAGCCCGACCACGCGGTCGATCGCGCTCGCGGTCGCGGTCAGCATGATCACCGGCACGGGCGAGTGCTGCTTGAGATCGCGCACGATCGAGAGCCCGTCCTCCTCCGGCATGTTGAGGTCGAGCACGATCAGATCGGGCGGTGTCTTCTTGAGCAGCTTCGCGCAGGCTCGCGCCGCCGTCGCACAGGCTCGACCTGGAAGCCGTGCGTGCGCGAGATAATCGCCGACCATGTCGCGGGTCGACGCTTCGTCGTCGACGACCACGATATGTGGGTTCTGGTCGTCATGCGGCGTGCTCCGTCTCCAACGGCAATGCGATGGTGAAGGTGGTGCCGCTTGCCGGGTCCCGGGCTCTCGGCGGTGATCTGGCCGCCGTGCAGTTCGACGATGCGCTTGACGATGGACAGGCCGAGGCCGGTCGAGCTTTCGCCGGCGGTCGGCTTGGCGGACAGGCGCTGGAAGCGGCCGAACAGGCGCGACATGTCCTCGGGCGACAGGCCGGGCCCGTTGTCGCGACACCGTGATCAGCGCGTCGTCGCCGTCTGCGCGCGACCGAGATGCTCGATGCGGCCGCCGATCGGCGAATACTTGATGGCGTTGCTCACCAGATTGTCGATCGCCTCCCGCAGGCGATCGGGGTCGCCGCTGACCGTCAGGCGTCCGGCGCCGTCAATCGCGATGCGCTGCTCGCTTGCTTGTCGAGCAGCGGCCGGCTGGTCTCGACCACCTCGCTGCACCAGCGCCGGAGACGTCGATCGGCTCCCGCCGGATGCTGATGTTGAGCGCGTCCGCCATGGCGTCGGCCAGCAGCGTATCGACCATGCCGATCAGGCGCTCGGCCGAATCGCGGATATGCTGGATCTGCGAGCGCACCTTGTCGGCCGAGATCGGCGACGACGTCGAGAAAATCCGTCATCATCTCGGTGCGGCCGGTGATCACGCCGAGCGGATTCTTCAGGTCGTGCGCGACCTTGCCGAGGATCTCGCTCTTGAACGCATTGGCGCGGCGCAGCCGCTCCCATTGCGCGGCCAGCCGCTCGGTTGGCGAGCGGTCAGCTCGCGCGTGCGCTCGATCACCCGCTGCTCCAGGCGCGCGTTCGCCTCCTGCAGCTGCTCGTACAGGATGACGTTGTCGAAGGCGACCGAGAGCTTGCTGCAGAACACCTCGACCAGCGTCCGGTCGGTGTCGGACAGATCCTTGGCGGCCTCGAGCAGCACGACGATCTCGCGCCCGCTGCCGGTCTGCATGTAGAGCACGGAGCGCTCGGCATGGAATTCGTGATGGCGGCGCACGAAGGCCTCGCGCACCAGCTGCCGCAGCTCGGTCTCGAGGTTCGACCTGCGCAGCCCGGTGAACTGGCTGTAGCAGCCGGAGCCGGCCAGCACCGAGAAGCTTTCGCCGTTGTTGCCCTCGTCGCGCAGCACCAGGATGCCGGCGCAATCGACGTTGAGCAGCGAGGCGATCTGGGTGAGCACGCCCTCGGCCAGCCGCTGCATCGACTTGAAAGTCGAACAGCTTGGCGGCCGCGTCGATGATGATCTCGAGGCCGCGCCGCGTCTCCACCATGCGCTGGATCTGCTGGTAGCTGCGCAGCGCCGCCGTCATGGCGGTGAACAGCCGGTCGGCGGTGAGCTCGGTCTTGGCCTTGTAGTCGTTGATGTCGTAGTCGACGATGACGCGCCGCTCCGGCGCCTGGCCGGGCTGGCCGGTGCGCAGGATGACGCGCACGGTCTCGTTCTTGAGCTCGTTGCGGATGAAGTCGACGAGCTCGAGCCCGGCCGACATCGGTCTCCATCACGACGTCGAGCAGCACCACCGCGATGTCGGGATGGTTGCGCAGCAGCTCGCGTCCCTCGTCGGCCGAATAGGCCGAGACGATGTCGAGCTTCTGGCCGTTGAGCACGTAGTCGTAGAGCGCGTAAGCGGGTGCCGTCATGCACCGCCGGATCGTCGTCGATGACGGCGACCTTCCACGGCGCGCCGTATTGCGGCGCGACGTCCGGCTCGTCGTCTTCGATGCAGCGTCAAGAGGTCGTCGTCTTCGGCCATCGTATCGATCCGATCACCCGGCAGCCTGTGCCGGTTCGCCTTCCTGCCGCGGCGCCGACGAGCGGAAGCGTGATGCGGAACGTCGTCCCGCGCCACGGCGCCGAGGAGAGCATGATTCGGCCCCCGAGACGACGCGTCACCAGATTATAGACGATATGCAGCCCGAGTCCGGTGCCGCCTTCGCTGCGGCGGGTGGTGAAGAACGGATCGAAGGCGCGCCGCTGCACCTCCTCCGTCATGCCCTTGCCGTCGTCGTAGAAGATTGATCTCGACCTGGTCCGCGTCCGACCGGCCGCGCCTCGATGTGGATCGTGCCCTCCGGCACGCCGTCGAACCCGTGCTTGACGGCATTGAGGAACAGGTTGGTCAGCACCTGGCCGTAGTGCGCCCGGATAGCTGTCCATGCACGATGCCGTCGGGGATCTCGGTCACCAGCTCGATGTGCGACTTCTTCAAGCCCGGCCGCAGGCTCGCGAGGATCTGCTCGGTCGAATGGCGCAGATCGAACTGCCGGCGCTCGCGCGTGGCTGCGGTCGACCGCCACCTGCTTGAACGACTGGATCAGCTCGCCGGCGCGCTGCAGGTTGGCGACCAGCTGGTTGGCGGCTTCCCGGTTGCCCTCGATGAACTCGGTCGAGCCGCGAGCGGCGCAGCTGCCCGTGCTCCAGCTCGGCCGCGAAGCTCTCGCAGCGGCGCGCCAGGCTCGACGCGACCGTCATGCTGATGCCGACCGGATTGTTGACCTCGTGCGCGACGCCGGCGACCAGGCCGCCGAGCGCGGCCAGCTTCTCGGCCTCGATCAGGCTCTCCTGGGTGTCGCGCAGCTCGGTCAGCGCCTGCTCGGCGCGCTCCTTGGAGGCGCGCAGCTCCTCCTCGGCGCGCCGCTTGGCGATGGCGTTCTCGCGGAACACCTCGACCGCGCGCGCCATCTCGCCGATCTCGTCGCGCGCCTCGAGCCCGCGCACGCCGGCTTTCGTAGTTGCCGGCGACGATCGCATGCATCGCGCGTCATGCAGCTCGCCGCAGCGGCGCGCTGATGCTGCGCGGTGATCGCGACCCCGATGACGACGATCAGCGACAGGAACACGATCGCGACGATCGCGACCTTGCTGGTAGACGTCGGCGAGCGCTGCGGTCGAACCGCTCCTGCGCCCGCCGCTCGCGCGTGCGCATCTGCGCCGACAGCTGGTCGATCGCGCGCCGCCATGGCGCCCTGGTTGCCGTCGATCGCGTCGCGCAGCAGGCGCGCCTGCGTGGCGAAATTGGCGGTGAGATTGTTCAGGCCCTGGCGCAGGATCTGCGACTGCTCGCGCAGCTTGGCGAGCGCCGCCCGCTGCAGGTCGTTGTCGGCGAGATCGAGCATCACCGGAATCGTGCGCTCGATCGTCTCCAGGTTCTTGTTGGCGTCGTCGGCCGCGGTCGGAGGCGAGCGACAGGTAATAGGCGTTGGCGGCCACCACGGTGGCCGAAAAGGCCTCGCGCGACTTCGACAGCGACGGCCAGATCAGGCGTCGCGCGAACCCGATCGCGCCGTCGATGATGGCGTAGAGCCCGGCGATGTCGCGCGCGGGCTTGAGCACCTCGTTCTCGTAGGTGCGCGCGATGCGCGACTGCGGTCGCCGCGCAGGTCGTCGAAGCCGGCGAGGAACTTCTCGGTCGCCTCGACCAGCCCGCTCGACCGTGCCGGCGAGCATCGGGTCGACCGAGGCGCGGTTGCGCAGCGTGGTCAGCAGCGCCTCGCGCAGCAGCGTGATCTCGGCGAACACTTCCGGGTTGGGCTGATTGAAATAGCGATGGATCAGGTTCTGCAGGCGCCCGGCCTCGCTCTCCAGCGAGCGCCAGCAGCCGGTCGGAATCGCGCACCTGCCGCACGTCGGTCCAGGCCGCGCTCAGGCTCTTGGCGCCGTCCCAGATCAGCGCGGCGAGGATGATAGCACCACGGCCGTATTGAGGCCGGCGATCGGAAGATGCGCCAGCGGATCGGCAGCGCGCGGATGCAGTGCGTCGATGCCGAACGCGCCGGCGGCGCTGCAGGGCCGCCGACCGCGCCGTCGGCGTCTGTCCGTTTGCTCCAGTGCGACCACGTAGCAGCACTCACTGCACCTGGCGAATGCGCTCGACCAAGCTCGCTGCAGCTTGGCTCGCCGGCAGCGACTTATCGTAGATTCCGGACATCGCGTCCATGAACGGCTTGCTGGTCGAAGTCGGCGACGATGACGTTGCCGGCCTTTTCGCGCCTGCGCGCGCGCGCGCTCCTCCCATGCCTTCCACTGCTCGCGCATGAACCGGCTCGATTCGCGCGCGGCCTCGCGGAAAATCGCGCTGGTCCTCGGCCGAAAGGCTGTCCCAGGCGCTTGCGCGACATGACCAGAACTTCCGGGCTCATCGTGTGCTCGGTGAGGGTGTAATAGCGCGCCGCCGTGTAGTGATCGGTCGTGACGTAGGACGGCCAGTTGTTCTCGGCGCCGTCGATCAGCCTGGTGGTCAGGCCGGTCAGGACCTGGCCGTACGGCAGCGCGACCGGCTCGGCGCCGAGCGCCTTGATCATGTCGACCATCAGATCGGATTGCTGCACCCGGATGCGCAGGCCCTTCAGGTCGGCGAGCGTCCGGACCGGCCGCACGCTGTTGTAGATCGAGCGCGCGCCGGAATCGTAGAACGTCGAGCCCGACGAAGCCGTGCGGCTCGAAGCTCGCCAGGATGTCGGCGCCGACCGGCCCGTCGAGCACCTTGTAGAGATGCTCGATCGAGCGGAACAGGAACGGCAGCGCCAGCACGTTGGCTTCCGGGACGAAGCTGCCGAGCGGCGCCACATTGGTGCGGTTGAGATCGATGGCGCCGACCCGGGTCTGCTCGATCGTCTCCTTTTCCTCGCCGAGCTGGCGCGAATGGAACACGCGGATGCGGTGGCGCCCGCCGGTCCGTTCGTTGACCAGCCGGTCCATCACCATCGAGCGCCTGGACGGTCGGGTAGTCCTCGGCCTGGGTGTCGGCGGCGCGGAAGTCGCGCGCGGCAGCCGATCCGGTCGCGCCCAAGGTTGCGACCGCGCTCCAGGCGAGGAAGGCCGCGGTTGCAACGGACCCGTTCATGCGGAGGCATGGCAAGCGCATAGAGATTCCCTCATGCCGGCCGAAGGCGGCGGCCCCCTGTGATACCAGAACTCGCTCGCCGGCGCCACGTGTCCCCGGGCGCGGCTGCATGCCGAGGGGACAGTGGCCTTTCAGACCGCACGGGCGTCCACCGCCGCCGGCTCGGTGTTTTCGGCCCATGGCCGGGTCATGCTGGGCAGCATGCGCAGCCACAGCTCGAGCGTCAGCAGCGCCCAGAGCTCGTGCTCATGGTCTGCGGTGTGTGCCATGTGGCCCGATAGCATGCGGGCGACCACGTCGGGGCGCACATAGTCGGCGATACGGGCGGTTGGCGAGGCGAGGTGGTCGGTCAGGTAGGTGCGCAGGTGGCTCCGGAACCAGGTGCCCAGAGGGATGCCGAAGCCCATCTTGCCGCGCGAGCGGATCTCGGGCGGCATCAGGTCTGCGAATGCCTTGCGCAGGATGTACTTGGTGGTCCGGCCGCGCAGCTTGTAGTCGTCGGGCAGGCCTGAAACGTATTCGACGAGCGCGGTATCCAGGAATGGCGAGCGCGCTTCCAGGGCGTGCGCCATGCTGGTCCGGTCCATTTTCACCAGCAGATCGCACGGCAGGTAGGCGCCGAAGTTGTGGTTGAGAGCTAGCGCCAGCGGGCTACGGCCCTCGGGCGCGGCGAAGAAGTTGCGATGAAAGCGCAGTGCGCCCTCGATGTGCGGAAGCAGATGGTCCTGCAGAGTCCGCTCGAGCGAGAAGGCGAAGAACGAGCTCCAGCGCGCCAGCCGATCGCCCAGGGGCATGGTTGCGGCATCGAGGAGCCGTCCCGCGCGCGCGACCAGACCCCGGCTCGGGCCTCCCGCAGGCAGCATCCGGGCGGCCATCCCGGCCAGCGGGCGCAGCGCATCGGGGATTCGCTCCATGACGGTTGCGCCGAGGAAGCGCAGGTAGCCCGCGAACAGCTCGTCGCCGCCGTCTCCGGTCAGCGCCACCGTCACCTTTTCGCGCGTGAGCCGTGAAACCACGTAGGTCGGGATTGCCGAGGAGTCGCCGAAAGGGCCGTCGTGGTGCCAAATCAGCTTCTCTATGAGGTCGAAGTCGGAGGGGCGGACGTGGAACTCGGTGTGGTCGGTCTGGTAGCGGCGGGCGGCGAGGCGGGCGAACTTCGTCTCATCGTGGCGCGGGTCGCCCTCGAAGCCGATGGAGAAGGTGCGGACCTTCGGTCCGAGCTGCGCCATCAGCCCGACCACGATCGTCGAGTCCAATCCCCCCGACAGAAACGCGCCCACCGGAACGTCCGCTACCATCCGCTTGCGCACGGCCTCGGTCATGAGCTGCCGGATGCGCGCAGCGGCTTCGGCCTCGCCGGGCGGCGACTCGCGCTGGCGGAAGTCGAAGCTCCAGTAGCGCTCGGTCCGCGGCGCGCGGCCGCGCTCGACAATGAGGCGATGCGCCGGCTCGAGCTCGTTCACCGCCCGGTACAGCGTTCCGGGCGGCGGTGCGTAGCCGTAGGCCAGATAGCCGACCACGCCCGCCGGCTCGATCTCAAGCGGGACACCGGCGGCGAACAGGGCTTTCATCTCGGAGGCAAAGAGAAAGCGCTCGCCGTGCTGGGCATAGAACAGCGGCTTCTTCCCGGCGCGATCGCGCGCCAGCAGCAGCCGTCGCGAGCGCGTGTCCCAGATCCCGAAGGCGAACATCCCATCGAGGCGATCCACCAGCGCGTCGCCCCATTGCTCGTAGCCGTGGACCAGCGTTTCGGTGTCGGACTGTGAGCGGAAGCGGTGGCCCAGCCCGGCCAGCGTGCGACGCAGCTCCTGAAAGTTGTAGATTTCGCCGTTGAAGGTCACCCAGATGGTGTTGTGCTCGTTTGCCATCGGCTGCGCGCCAGCCGGCGACAGGTCGATGATGCGCAGGCGGGTGTGGGCCAGCGTGGCTTCCTGCAAGCGGACAACGTTATTCGCCTCGGGTCCGCGATGCCGCAGCGTGGCCAGCACCCGCGTTATGGACTCGGGCCCGAGCGGCGGCGCCCCCACACTCCCGAATATGCCGCACATGAGTTCGTTGTCGCGACGTCCAACGCCTTGCGCACTGCCACGGTCAAAAGCGGTCCACGTAAGGTCATGGGCGGACCAGGGTCAAGGCCAGGGCCGATTGGAGGCCGATTGGACCGCCGATTGCCCCTCCGCGCGCGTGCATGCTAGACGAGGTAGCCTCGGGGCTTCCCGCCAGCACTGCATGCGCAGCCTGTTCTTGACCTACGACGGCCTCCTCAGTCCCTTGGGGCAGTCGCAAATCCTCCCGTATCTGCGTGGGCTGCAAGCCAAGGGACACCGGATCAGCATCCTCAGCTTCGAGCGCACCACCGCCACTGCGGCCGCACGCGCGCAGCTCCGGGATGAGCTGGCCGGCAAAGGGATTGCCTGGGTGGCGCTGCGCTACCACAAGACCTCAACAATCGCCGCCACGGCTTTCGACATCATGCAAGGGGTGCTGGTCGCGCGCTGGATGATCCGACGCAACGGCATCGACCTTCTGCATGCTCGCAGTTACGTCCCGATGCTGATGGCGCTGCTGGTGGCGGGGCGTCGCAGGGTGGTGTTCGACATGCGCGGCTTCTGGGCGGACGAGCGCATCGATGGAAACCTGTGGACGCGCACCCGGCCCATCCACAAGCTGCTCTATCGGCTGGCGAAGCGCGTCGAGCGCCGGGGGTTGCGGCGGGCAAACCACGTGGTCGTCCTGACCCACGCCGCTCATCGGGTGCTTGGCGACATCCCCGGCGTGGCGAAGCCGCTGCCGCCGGTGAGCGTCATCCCCACTTGCGCGGATCTGCGGCGGTTCCAGCCTGTGGCTGACAAGGCGGTAGCCCGCCGCGCGCTGGGGCTGCCGGCGACGCCGATCGTCGTCTATCAGGGCCAAGTGGGCACCTGGTATCTGCTGCAGGAGATGGTGGCGTTCATCGGCCGGGCCAAGCTGCGCTGGCATCAGCTCCTGTTCCTGATCCTGGCGCCCGACGAGCACGAACTCATTCGCAGAACCTGCGCGGCGGCGGGGCTGGTCGAAGGGGTGGACTTCCAGGTCGAGGCGCTCGCCCACGCCGAGGTGGCGCGCTGGGTGGCGGCCGTGGACGGTGCGTTGTTCTTCACCCGCCAGTCCTACTCGAAGCTCGCCTCCTGTCCGACGAAGTTCGGCGAGTGCTTGGCCTGCGGCCTCCCGGTGGTCGCCAATGCCCGCGTCGGAGACGTGGCCGATATCATCACCGAGAATCGGGTGGGGTCGGTGGTGTCGGAATTCACCGCCGAGGCCTACGATCGCGCGGTGAACGATCTGGAGGCGCTGTGGCGCGACCCCGAAACGGCCCGACGCTGCCGCGGCGCCGCCGAATCCGGCTTCGCGCTTGACGACGCGATCGCCACGTACGACGGGATCTACAAGTCGCTCGAAAGCCGCTGAGATGCATCCGAAGATCAGCATCATCACGCCGACCCTCAATCAGGCGCAATATCTCGAAGCGACGATCCTCTCCGTGCTCGGCCAGAACTACGAGCCGTTGGAATACATTGTCGTGGATGGCGGAAGCTCGGACGAGACGTTGGCGATTCTGAGGAAATACGCGCACCGGCTGGCCTACTGGGAAAGCGAGAAAGATCGCGGGCAGGCCCACGCGCTCAACAAGGGCCTGGAGCGGGCGACCGGGGACATCGTCGCCTACCTCAACTCGGACGACGTCTACCTTCCCGGCGCTCTCGACGGCGATCGCCCGCCACTTTGCCGCGCACACGGGCTGCGAGTGGGTGTGCGGCGATACATTGATGTTCGGCGACGTCGCGACCTCACTGTGCGTGGCCGACGTTCCGCGCACCGCGGCGCACTGTCTCTGCTGGGCCTACACGGCCCCGCAGCCCGGCATGTTCTGGCGGCGCGAGTTGCTCCGTGGCGGCTTTGCGGAAAAGTGGCGCTGCTGCTTCGACCACGAGCTTTACGTGCGGCTGCTGCTCGCCGGGCACCGATGCGAGCACCTCTCGGTTCCGCTCGCCGGCTATCGCCTGCACCCCGCCAGCAAAACCATGGCGGAGGCTGACCTGTTCGAGCGCGAGTTCGACGAAATCGCCGAGATTTACCAAGCCGGCTTGCGCGGTGCGGATCGACGCTGGTGCAAGGCGACGCTCTCGTTGCGCCGCTCGGTCGCCGCAAGTCGAGGGGGCCGAGGCGGGGAGGCGGCACGCGAGTTGATGCGCGCGTTGATAGTGCACCCGGAAGGCATTCGCTCTCGATTGTTTTGGGGAAGTCTCAAAGCGATGCTGACCACCGGACTGTCGAAACCGGCGTCCGAACCGGCTCCCGAACGGCGCTGAGCGCATGTTTCCTCGTCGCGCCAAGGAGCGGGGATGCCCGGTCGCCGAGCAACCTGAATTGCAGAGCTCGTCATGAGCCTTGAGACGAGCGTGCGTGCGGATGACGCGCCGACCAGCGAGCGGCCGCGCGTGTCACTCGTGATTCCCGTCCGCGATGAAGAAAATTCACTCCCTGAGCTCCTCGATGCGATTAACCGACAAACCTATTCACCTGCCGAAATCGTCATCGTCGATGGCGGCTCTGTCGACGGCAGCCTGGACCTCGCGCGGAAAATGACGGCGGGCGATGCCAGGTTTTGCGTGCTGGACGCAGGCGACGGCACTCCGGGACGCAACCGCAACGTCGGCGCTGAGGCGGCGGAGAACACATGGGTCGCTTTCATCGATGCGGGCACCCGTCCTGAACCTGCATGGCTCGAGCACCTGGTTGAGGCCGCACGCAGCTCCGGGGCCGAAATCGTGTACG
The DNA here is from genome assembly GCA_963738705.1 of uncultured Alphaproteobacteria bacterium. Classification (GTDB taxonomy): domain Bacteria; phylum Pseudomonadota; class Alphaproteobacteria; order Rhizobiales; family Xanthobacteraceae; genus CAVTXS01. The sequence continues at coordinate 193,714 of CAVTXS010000019.1, read as the reverse complement.
GGAACTACGAGCCGGTCGAGGACTCCTTCTTCGAACGATGCGCCGCCCTGGCTTATCTGGCGCCGAAGGTCGATCGCGCGGGCGGGCGGATGCGCGGTCCAATCGCGGCTTCGATGATGCTGCGGCGCGAGGCGTGGCAGAAGGTCGGGGGTTTTCCCGACATGCGCGCGGCCGAGGACCTCGTCTTCTTCGAGCGCATCAAGGACGGGGGGTTCAAGGTCGCGTGGGCGCCCGGCGCGACCGTCTGGTGGCACCTGCAACCGACGCTTGCCCTCACCTTCCGCAGGTTCGCGCTCTACTCGATGCACAACGTTTGGGCGGGCAGACAATGGGATTGGCACCACGGCCTGGCCGCGCCAGTACGCCCTGGTCGTGTTCTCGCTCGCGCTTGGCGTGCTGCACGCGCCCTGGTGGCTCGCTCGCGAGTTCCGCTTGTGGCTCGCTGCCCGGATCCTTCGCAAGGTCTGGCGGCGGCGTGAGGGCCGCGGGCTGTTGTGGGCCCTCAACCCATTGCGACTCGGGTGCGTGGGCTTGATCCTGCTCACAATCGACGTTGCGACGCTTGTCGGCTGGGTGAAGGCGAAACGATGCAAGCAATTGGCCCCGTGAGTGCCGACGACACGCGCTCCGCATTATTGATGGGACAATAATGGTTGGGAGACTGGCCACTCCCTGTTCCGGTCCACTATTGCTCCTCGGGGCCGCCGTTTTCCATGTGCTGTTCACGCTCGCCATCTACGCAGCCGGCCACTTGGCGATCTCTCCGCTGTTCGACGCGAACGGGTTCTCCACGACGGTCATCCTGGACAATGCCGATTATCTTCCGGAAGTGCTCGCCCTTTCGGAGATCCTGCGGGAGGAGGGCGTCGGCGCTTGGCTGTTTTCGCCCCTTCATCATCATCTCAAGCCGTACGCATTGGGATTCGCCGCACTGCAGCCTTGGCTTGGGCCGACGATCCTGTGTGCGGAGCCGGTCAATCTCCTGTGTTACATCGCCATTTTGCTGCTCACGTTCACCTTGGGGAAGGAAGTCTTCGGCCGGCCGACCGGGCTTGTCGCCGCCGGCGCCGTTGCGGTGTGGCCGTCCTTCCTGCTGCACACGACGCAGCTCCTGAAGGACCCGCTGTTCATCGCAGCGCTGTTGTCGCTGCTGCTGGTTTTCACCTGTTGCCTGACGAGGTCGCTTCCCCTGCGCGCCGGCCTGTGGAACGGGCTAGGCGGCGCAGCGGCGATTTGCCTTATCAGATTTACGAGGCACTACGCGTGGAGCCCGATCATCTTCGCGCTCGTTGCAATCGGGACCGGCTTGTTGCTAGCGCGCCTGGTCCGTGAGCGCAGATTTTTGGCGGGCAATGTGCTGAGTGTCGTTCTGGTGCTGTCCGCGATGGGCGTCGTTCTGCTCGCGGGCAAGCAAGGCTTGCAAGCCGGCGCACCGCCGCAGCACGCGGTCGCGCGCGACGCCTCGCTATTCGCCGCGCTCAAGCAGCGCGCGGATTCCGCCGCGATCCAAATTTCACGCATGCGAAACCAATTCGTCCGAAAGCATACCAATGTCAGTCCCGCCAAAGATGCCGGCTCCAATATCGATACCGCTGTCCGGTTCAACAGCGCCATGGACGTTGTGCGCTATCTCCCGCGCGCCGCGATGATTGGATTCCTGGCGCCGTTTCCCGATCAATGGTTTGCCGAAGGCAAGAAGGCAGGTCTGGCGGGCAGGTTCCTTAGCGGGCTGGAAATGTCGGTCATGTACCTTATCGAGGCGCTGGTGCTGATCGAGCTATGGCGATCGAGGTCGCGGCTCCCGGTCTGGCTGTTGTTCGGTGTTGCCGCCGTGGGGTCACGTCCCTGGCTCTGGCGGTGATCAATGTCGGCGCGTTGTACCGGATGCGCTACGGCTTCTTCATCCTGCTGGTCATTATTGCGGCGAACCGGCTCGTGCACATGTTGTCTCCTTCGGGCAAGGACGCAGATCAGCCTTACAGGTTGAGGAGCCGGCACACTTGAGTCCGGCCAACGGCCGACCATGATGCTTGCTGTGCGTAGCCCCGCTTCGGCCTTCGAGGAGCTTGCGGCGTGAACCATGAGCAGCAACGAGTTCCGCGACCGACGGAGATCGGTGCCCTGCCCGGCCGGGAGCCACCGATCGTCCTGGAAGCGGGGCGAGCCGAGCGCAATTATTGGCGCGACCTTTGGCGCTATCGCGAACTGTTTCGCGATCCTCGCCTGGCGCGACGTCGCCGTGCGCTACAAGCAGACCGTCATCGGCGTCGCCTGGGCGATCGTGCGTCCCTTTCTGACGATGCTGATTCTGACCTTGGTTTTCGGCCGCCTCGCGAATCTGCCGACCGACGGCGCGGCGCCCTATCCGGTCATGGTTTTCGCCGGATTGCTGGCCTGGTTCCTGTCTCGACCATCCTCAGCGAGGCCTCGAACAGCCTCGTCGGCAACGCGAACCTCATCGGCAAGGTGTACTTTCCACGTATCATCGTTCCGATTTCCTCAACGATCGCGGCGCTGGTCGATTTCGCGATCAATCTCGTCATGCTGGGCGCACTCATGCTCTGGTTCGGCTTCTTGCCGAGCTGGCGGATCATCCTGCTGCCGGCCTTCGTGGTCCTGGCGATTCTCGCCAGCCTCGGCCCCGCGCTGCTGGTCGCCGCTCTGAACGTGAAGTATCGAGATTTTCGCTACATCATCCCGTTCATCATTCAGTTGAGCCTTTATGCCTCGCCTGTCGGCTTTTCGAGCGCGGCGGTGCCGGCAGAATGGCGATTTTGGTACAGTCTCAATCCGATCGTCGGCGTGATCGACGGGTTTCGCTGGTGCCTTCTCGGTGCCGAAAGCCGGCTCTATGTGCCCGGTCTTGCGGTGAGCGTGGCGATTACCGCCGTCCTGCTCTGGCTCGGCATTTCCTACTTTCGGCGAACAGAGCGGACATTTGCGGATCTGATTTGACATGACCAAGGAGATCGTCATCCGCGCCGAGGGCCTCGGCAAGAAATATGTCATCAGCCAAGGGCCCGACCGTGAGCCTTATGTTGCGCTTCGCGACGTCATCGCGCGAGGCGCGCGAAGCGCCATCCGCGCCAGCGTCGACGCTTTGCGAGGACGCTCGGTCGCTCGCAATGCGCACGAAGATTTCTGGGCTCTCAAGGATCTGAGCTTCGAGATCAGGCGCGGCGAGGTCGTCGGCATCATCGGGCGCAACGGCGCGGGCAAGAGCACCCTGCTCAAGATCCTCGCCCGCATCACCGAGCCCACGGAGGGCCGCGTCACGATCGACGGGCGAGTCGCGAGCCTGCTCGAGGTCGGAACCGGCTTCCACCCTGAGCTCAGCGGGCGCGAGAACATTTTCCTCAACGGCGCGATCCTGGGGATGACCAGAGCCGAGATCAGGCGCAAATTCGACAGTATCGTCGCGTTTGCCGAAATGGAAAAATTTCTCGACACGCCGGTCAAACGCTACTCGAGTGGAATGTACATGCGCCTGGCCTTCTCCGTCGCAGCGCACTTGGAACCCGAGATCCTGGTGGTGGACGAGGTATTGGCGGTCGGCGACGCGGCATTTCAAAAGAGATGCCTCGGCAAGATGTCTGAAATCGCCGGCAGCGGGCGGACCGTCCTGTTCGTAAGCCACAATTTGGCGGCCGTTCAAGCACTCTGTGCCAGGTCGCTCCACCTGATGTCCGGCGCTCTTGCCGGCGAAGGCAAGACGGACGATGTCATCGCCGCATAATCTCGACCAGAACCGTGCAGCGCCCCATCCCGACGATGCGGTCATGCCGGGCAAGAGCCTTGCTTTGCAGGAGGTGCGCGTCACCCCTTCCACGGTCCGCTCGGGCGATGCGCTGGAGATGGAATTCCAATTTCGTGCGCAGGATCGCGGCCAGCTCCGCGAATGCGCGATCCTGATCTACTCCGCCGACGGGATCCGCATCGCGATATCCGATATGCGGCCGAGCAAACCGGGCGAGAAATAGATCACACACGCGCCAAACCCGATCGAGACAGGGTCGATTTTGGCGCAATTGGACGGCTGGCGCCGCTCAAATAACCAGCCTCGGGGTACTCTTGCGGCCGCATAGCCCCGTCAGTCATGCGCTCCGGACGCGGCGTGTTCAAAAAGCGCAAGCGGCTGGGAAACCTACTTGGGCCCCGCGGCCTCCCAGCGCCCGATTTCTTCGGCGATCGCGGCCGAGAGCTTTTGGTGGCCGCTCCGGTTGATATGATCGTCGAGGAAGAAATAGTCGCGCGGCCCCGAGGATCGACGATGAAGTCAATCAGGCGGTGTTGGAGCCAGCCGAGCTTCGCCAGTTCGCCGCCGAACGTCGCAGCAAAGCGCGGCGAATTGGCGCCCCAAGTGGCCACCTCAAAAACGATGACCCTCTTGCCTTCGAGCACCTCGCGGTAGCGAGCGAGGATTTGGGCAAATGATCGAGCCTCCTGCTCCATGTCCCTCCAATCGGCCTTGCGGCGCCAGGCCGATTTGGAAATAAACGCTCCCTCCCGCGCGAGCGGGAAGAAGTCGCGGAGCGGCTTGTAGAAGCCGAGCGCTTTGCCCTCGTGGTAGCGGGCGGCCCGCGCCTTCCAGCTACTCTCGACTTGGGCGTGCAGCTCATTGCTTGGCAGACGGAGCGAGGCTTCGTTCTCGGAGGCGTCGTTGTCGCAGTACTGCACGACGACGTAGCTTGCGGTGGCGCCGTGCTTGGCGAACGCCTCAACCTCCCGCAGTGTGGCGTAGGATCCGATCGCGAGGTTCGTTGTCGGGTAGCCGTGGCGCGCCTCGAGGAGGTGCGCGAACGTCTCGTTATCCTGCACGCCGAAGCCATGCGCCTGCGAATCGCCGAGCACCGCCACCCTGAAAGCAGACGAGCTGCGGGCAGCGTTGCGAAAGCCGTTGGCGTCGCTGGTGAAGGTAGAGGCGTGCTCGATATTGCCCACCTCGCAGATGCCTGGCTGCAATGTGTAGACGAAAGCTTCCGGCACGAAGCGGAAGCAATCGAAATAGATGTTCCTGATCGACCGCGCGTAGAGAATCTGCGGAACGTTCGTGCAGAAAAAGAGCAGCGCGCCGAGCGCGAACAGCGCACCCACGGGCGAGAGCATGAGCAGATAGAACAGCACCGTTCTCGCGCGGGTCATCGGCTCCATCTATGCTGCTTTCTCGTCCGCTCAAATGGCGAGCCCCGGGGGTAGTTCTGCGACCGAATAGCCCGGTCAGGTTATGCGCTCCGGACGCGGCGCTCACCAACAGAAACGGCATCGCGAGCTGCCAATAGCGAAATTCGACCCGCAGGGCGCGGCCGCCTCGAGGCTGAACGCGAAGTGCTCCCGGAGGTTGTTTGCGAGCAATAGGTAGTCGGCAGTGTCCGGAGGCGTCAGCGCGCCGCGCCAGGCGAAGAAAAAAGTCTCACCACGAAGGACGCCAGAAAAGCCGCGGAGCAGAGAGCGGCAAGCCGGCGCCCCGCAAAGATTCCAATGCGGTCGTGCGCGGGCGTGCGCCACCACATCATTCAGTATCCTTCTCGATGCCTCGGCCGCCGCTGGGGATGCTCGCGGCTTCGGCGGATTAGGCTATTTCACCGCCCATACCTTCAATGCAATCACCGGCGCGGCTCATGCTGAGCATTGCATTGATCAGATCCTTAAGCGCCCGACGAATTCGGCTTCGGCCCATAAATTCGTTGAGCCGATATCCAGATTGCACGCGATCGAGCCCCGATCATCTGCAATCCCCCTTGCGCTCAACGTGGATAGGAGTTCAGTCGGGTTGATGCCGTGCGTTGCGACACGCATTTGACGAAAGCCGGCATCCGTGAGCAAGGCTCTATGCCGCCGATGGAAAATAACTGTAGATGCTCAGGCGGGGTGAAGACGCTCCACTTCAACCCTAAGGCTTTCGACGAAACGCCTCTGCCATGCGGCGTGGTCAGCCCAGAGAAGGCCGCCCGGGCGGACTGACCCGCGCAATCTCGGCTATCAAGAGGCGCGGTTCGAGTACATGCTCCAGCACCTCGCTCGCCGTCACCACGTCGAAAGAGCCCTCGGGGTAGTGCGCGTCCGTCAGCTCTCCGCAGAAGACATCGAAGCCGAGGTGCTTGACATGCTCGGCAGCCGTTTGTGAAACCTCCACGCCGGACGCGATCCAGCCGGCGCGCGCTGCCGCTTGCAACAGCGATCCCGCTCCGAACCCGATATCCAACAGCCGGCCCGTCTGTCGGTAAGGCGTCAAAGCCGGCGACAATCTCGTCCAAACGTCGGTCGATGAAATCAGGAACTGAAAGATTCTTCGTGATCGTAGTAGTTCTCGTAGCCGTCGCGCGATCGAGCGCGTGCGCGATCGCGAGAGGCGTATAGAGTCCTGCAACGTCGGCAGGAAATAATGTCGTGGTCGTTCTTGGTCCGCGCTTCGTCCCGCCAGCGGAGCCGCAGGCTGGGCATTGGTGTTCAGCTCCTTGCAGGCCTGAGCTCATCCGGCTTTCCAGCTGTTTCGGCTGCCCTTCAGGCCACATCAGCACTGGGCCGTCAAGGCATCGAGCACCCGTCGCAGTGCCGGACGCCAATCGGGCTGCGCAATGCCAAAGACGCGCGCCAAGCGTCCGCAATCCAGGTCCGAGTTCGAAGGGCGGCGAGCCGCCGTGTTGATTTCGCTCGTGCCGATCGGCGAAACCGTTACGTCAGGACGATCGCCCAGGATGGCGCGTGCAAATTCGTAGCGGCTGACAGCCGGATATCCGTTGAAGTGGTAGGTGCCCCAGGCGGCCGATGCCGGTTTGGCGACCTGCGCGATGATGTCGAGAATAGCCGCCGCGACGTCGGTCGCTTCCGTCGGCCCTCCAACCTGGTCGTCGACGACCGACAGCTGCGATCGCTCGTTTGCCAGACGGCGGAGCGTTTTGACGAAATTGCGCCCATGCGCGGAAAAGATCCAGCTCGTTCGCAGGATGATGTGGGACGACAGACGGGCGCGCACGGCGATCTCGCCGGCCAGCTTGCTGCGGCCGTAGATGCTCAGCGGTCGCGTCGGGTCCTCCTCGCGCCAGGGATGCGGGCTTGTGCCGTCGAACACGTAGTCGGTCGACACATGGAGCAGAGCCACGCCGGTCCTGGCGCAGGCCGAGGCGATATGCTCGCACGCGACGGCGTTGACCCCATAGGCACTCGCGATTTCGAGCTCGGCAGCGTCGACGTCGGTGTACGCTGCGCAGTTGACGACGAATGATGCGCGTTCAATCGCCCGGTCGACCATCTTTCGATCGGTCACGTCGCAGTCGGCCCGGCCGAGCGCCCTGCGGGAGAGCCCCCGATCTGCCGCTAGCGACGCGAGCGCGCGGCCGACTTGCCCGTGGGCGCCGAGAATCAGAATATCACCCATACAGGTGGTCCCGCCCGCCATTACGAGGTCGCCCGGCCATCCGACGAAGCCGCTTCCCGCAGGGCCTCGACGAGTTTCGAGCTCGTGGCTTGCACGGAATACATTTCCTCGACGCGTCGCCGCCCATTGAGTCCAAAATTGCTCGAGAGGCTCGGATTGGCAGCGAGCATACGGAGAGAATCGATCCACTCTTGCGTGGTGGCGGCCAGCAAGCCGGTCTGGCCGTGAACGACGATCGATGCGTTGGCGCCGACCGGCGAAGCAACCGTCGCGCGGCCCGCCGCCATGTACTGGACAAGCTTATATCCGCATTTTCCTCGCTCCCAAGCCCCGTCCGCCAACGGTGCAATCCCAACATGACAGCGGGCGAGGTCGGTCGCTTCCGTTTCCTCGGACCACGAAGCGCGTTCCATCGTCACCCCGGGCAGCGAAAAGTCGTCGCCGACACCGATCGCGATCAGTCTCGCCCCATAGTTGGTCTGCAGCTGGCGGATCGGCTCCGCGACGAGCGCCAGGTACTTCGCCGTGATCGGCGTCCCGATCCAACCGATCGTGAACGGGCCCTCCGGAAGCGGCAAGACCGAATAATGATCAAGATCGACGCAACTCGGCAGCTCGACAATCTGCCGCGCCCCGGACGAGCCGGCCCAATCGGCGAGGACTGAACTTCCGACGACCACCAGCGCCGCGCCGGCCGTAAGATCTTCGAGCTTGCGGCCGAGTGAATATCGCACCAGCGCTCGCGGATGACGCGCGTATCGCAGATGCCATGCATCATCGTAATCCACTACGCATGTGCATCGCGCCAGCAGCGCTCTTTCCAACCACGCCGGGAGCCACGGCAGCGCTTCCTTCTCGATCCACAGCAGGTCGTAGCGTTTCGAACCGATCAGCTGACGAAATCGACTTTCGTAAGACTTGATAAGCGCAATAGTGGAAAGCCGCTTCCCGCCGTAGAGCCGGTCGACATAGTCGTCGTCGGCAAAAGGAGCGACCGTAACCTCGAACCCTGCTCGCCGGAGCGCCGGGAGATAGTCATAGTGCCGCACGCGGCTGCTCGCTCCTTTGCGGCTATAGCGCGTGAGAACAAGCAGCGAATAGCTCACGCCCGCCCCCGGATTGTCTTCTACTCACGACATGCACCAACCGGTCGCAAGGTCATGACGACTCTAGCTCGGTTCGTCGATAGCTGTGAAGTTGCGGAATCAATCAATCAGAGTAGCGTGCGAACGGGAAATAGTGAGGAAGCTCGGCAAGCCGTGGATGGCTACGGTCCCGCTCCGACAGGTTGACGTGGTTCCGGTTCAGCGGCCAGGCGATACCCAGCGCCGGATCGTCCCACGCGAGGCCCCTCTCGGCAGCGGCATCATAGTAGCTGGTGACCTTGTATGCGACCTCGCTATCTGGTTCGAGCGTGCAATATCCGTGGGCAAAACCTACTGGAATATAGATCTGCTGCCAGTTTTCCGCGCTTAGAATATTGGCGACATGACGTCCGAAAGTCGGGGAGCCGTGACGAATATCGAGGGCAACATCGAAGATCGCGCCGCGTGAGCAGCGAACCAGCTTGGCCTGGGCGGTTGCGCCAATCTGGAAATGAAGGCCGCGGAGCGTGCCGGCCGCGCGCGAAAGCGCGTGGTTCTCCTGCACAAAGTCCGCGACGATCCCTGCCGATCTCAAGACATCTGCGCGCCATACTTCTGAAACGAAGCCACGGTCGTCGTGGTGACGATGTGGAACAACCGACCGAACGGAAGGCAGGGTCGAATTGGCGATGATCTGCATAGAGCTCTCGTTTCATTGTGCCGCGTCCGAGCGCCAGAAGATGGTGATTTGACCGAAAATTGGCCGCTGAGACAATCGAGCAGCAGAACGATGCGAGGCGGGCCGGCCGAAGACGTAACCCGCTGGTCGGCCCGTCCATGCGGATTGCACCTCGCCGATCCGCGGTTCGCGCTGTGGCGGCATGCGCGCAGGGGTTGCGGTGGCGTAGGCGCTTCCGTAGGCTTCCGGTTAGCGACACGTGCAAACTCTCGATCGGAGGCAGAAGGATGACTGCGTCGAAATCCCAACAACCTATCAAGCGCGATCCCGTCCTTCCGGGCGAATCCGATGTCGAGGAGGCGCCGCGCGAAGTGCCGCCGTTTCTCAGGGGACTGGTGCGTTCGCCGCGAGTGAGCGCGGCGGCGACGCCGCCGTCCCGGTCAACACCAAGATGCCGAATTCCGCCCCCGGCATCTTCGGCTACTACGAGGAGGAGCATCGCTTCGGAATCAGGGAAACCATCGATGCGTTGCTTGAGGCCGGACGAATCTGGTTGCTCCGGCACAACGCCCCGCGCATCGGGGTCGGCGACATTAGCAAGCAGGGCGGCGGCGACATCGACGGGCACGCATCGCACGAGAAGGGCATCGACGTTGATTTGCGGCCCCTGCGCAACAACGGCACTGAAGGACCAGTGCTCTATACCGAATCGGTGTATTCGAGGGCGCTGACGCAGGAGCTGGTCGACATCATCTCCGCCAACGGAAAGCTCGCGGTCCAAATCATCTGGTTCAACGACCCGGGAGTTATTGGCGTCCATCCACTGGTCAATCACAGTAATCACCTGCACGTGCGCTTCCTGTTCCCGGACCAGGCGAGCCCGTTCCCGTTCCTCATCCGCAATTCGAAAGGCCCGGCGGTCCGCGAGCTGCAGCGCCGGTTGAATTTCTGGATCGCGGCGGAGCTCACCGGCGTTCCGCAGCTGACCGTCGACGGCGAGTTCGGACAGAGCACGTTCAATGCCGTGAGCGACTTCCAGTCGTTTTCGGACATCACCGCGGACGGCAAGGTGGGCAAGAACACCTGGCCGCTCTTGCCGGTCGCCTGATAGCCGTCGCGTCCGGTGGGTTGAGCGGACGCGAAACCCGCTTAACTGCGGGTCATGGATGCAGGAGCCAGAAGCGCGCCGTGAACAACGCCCGCTCCCACGCGATCAATTCCGGCGCGGACCGCCCCGCCCCGACGCGCTGGGCATGTCGATGACCAGATAGTCCGCTTCGAGCGCGACCGAAAACAACTCGGCGACATACGGCCCTTTGACCAGCTCCACGCCCGGCTCGACCGTCACCTGGAAGTGTTTGGCGGTGACGGATTTCGGATCGCACCACGACTGGCCGGTCCGGATGTCGTACTCCCATCCGTGCCAAGGGCAGCGCACGAATTCGCCGGGCCGAGAGATGCGGTAGCGGTTGGGGCCGTCGGAGGCGATCAATCCGACGATCCTGCCCTTGCACAGTGGCCCGCCGGCGTGCGGGCAGCGATTGGCGAGCGCGAAGTACTCGCCGTCGAGATTGAAGATACCGACCTCGCGGCCGCCGGCGGTCACGATCTTGCACGTGCCGGGCTTGATCTCGTCGGCGCGGGCGACGACGTGGCGATTCACTGCAGGCCGTACAACGCTTTGGCGTTGTCCCGGAAGATCATGCCGCGCTTGTCGTCGTCGAGCTTGAACTTGAAGGCGTAGCGCGGGTGGTCGAAATCCCAGTGCGGATAGTCGGTCGAAAACAACAGCCGGTCCCAGCCGATCCAGTCGATGATGTCCTCGAGGTGACGCGGCGTCTCCGGCTCTTCGATCGGCTGGGTGGTGAACCAGACGTTGCGGCGGACGTATTCCGACGGCGGGCGCTTCACGTGCGGCGTCTCCTTGCGCATCCGCTCCCAGTGCTTGTCCATGCGCCAACAGAATGCCGGGGCCCAGGCAAAGCCGCCCTCGATCAGCACGACCTTCAATTCCGGGAACCGCTCGAAGACGCCCTCGAAGACCAGGCTCATCAGCGTGGTCTGCATGCCGCTCGTCATCGCGTAGTGCTCTTGCATGTAATAGGTCGGCCATCCGGCCGGCGTCGACGGGTGACCGCCGCTGTAGCCCTGCACGTGCAGCCCGATCGGACGGCCCGCGCGCTCCGCCGCCGCGAAGATCGGCCAATAGCGGCGGTGGCCGAGCGGGTCGCTGGTGCGCGGCGAGAGCAGGATCTGCACGAATGCCGGATCGGCGGCCCGCCGTTCGATCTCCGACACCGCGAACGCCGCATCCTCCTGCGGCACGACGATTCCGCCGCGCAACCGCGGCTCCTTCCTGATCCAGGCTTCCAGCTGCCACTCGTTGACCGCGCTCGCCAGCGCCGCCGCGAACTCCAGGTTCCGCTCCTCCATTCCGGCCTTGCTGAGCGGCATCAGCATGCCGCATTCGACGCCGTTCGGCTCCAGGTGCTGGCGCTGCATCAGCCCGAGATCGGAGCCGGGCGGTCCCTGCTCCGGGAAGGAATCGACCCGCATGCCGGCCGCCATCATGCGCGGGTAAGGCAGCTGCCCGGACAGGCCGTGCCGGACGTGTTCCCCGAAGGTCGCCATATGCTCCCGCCAGCGCGCGGGGAGGAACGGGAAAAGCTCGGTCGGCGTGCGAAAGGCCGGATGGATGTCGCAGTCGACGATGGCGAGCCGCGAAGCCGCGTCCCCATCGCGCGAGCGCGATGGGGTGCCCCCCGCGGCCACTTTGCGAACCGGAACGTTCATCGCACCGTCTCCCTGTCTTGCGTCGCCTGCTCGCCAGCCGCCGACGGCTCGCGCAAACGCGGGTAGGCCTCGAGCGGATTGTCGATCATGATCCTGCGCACGGTCTCGTCGGAAAGCTCGTCGGGGAGCACGTCCTCGCCGTCGAAATGCCAGTGCGGATAATCGGTCGAGAACAGAAGCATGCGGTCCGAGCCGATATGCTCCAGCGTGCGGGCGAGCGCCCGCGGATCGGAGGCCGGCGCATCGACCGGCTGCAGCGTGAGGCGGACACGATCGCGGATGATATCCGCCGGCGGCCGGTCGATCCACGGTACCTCGGGCCGCACCCCGCGCCAGGTCTTGCTGGTGCGCCACATCAGCTGCGGCAGCCAGGTGAAGCCCGATTCGATCAGCACGATCTTGAGCGCCGGAAATTTCTGGAACACGCCCTCGGCCAGGAAGCTGACGAGCTGGCCCTCGAAGGCGGTCGATTGCGCCACATAGTCCTCGACCCGGTGGGCCGGCCAGCCGGAAGCCGTCGGCGCGAACCGGTAGGTGCTGCCGGCATGCACCCCGATCGTCAGGTCAAGCTTCTCGGCCGCCGCATAGATCGGCCAATAGAGCCGCCGCCCGAGCAGCATGTCGCCCATCGCGAACAGCAGGACCTGCACGAAGCGCCGGTCGGATGCGATACGCTCGATCTCGGCCAGCGCGAGCTCCGGGTTGTGCGGCGGCACCAGGATCGAGGCGCGCAGCCGCGGCTCCCGGTCGAGCAGCTCCTTGGCCACCCAGTCGTTGATCGCGGCGCAGAGCGCCGCCGCCATGTCGTCATTGAACAGGGCGATGGCGCCGTGCAGCGGGTTGCAGATCGCAAGCCGGGTCCCGAACGCGTCGAGCGCCTGACGCCGGATCATGTCCAAGTCTCCGCCGGGGAGGCCCGACGCCGCGCGCCAATCCGGCCGCGCCGAGAGCGGCGAGTTGGGCGGATAGCTGGTGAGAACGAAGCTGTAACGGTCAATGTGCCGGTTGACGAGCTGGTCGCCCCAATACTCGTCGAGATAGGGCAGGAGATCCGGCACGCGCGGCATGGCCGGATGGAGGTCGCAGTCGATCGCACCTTTGAACGGCACTTTCATGCCACGCGCTCTAGCATGGACGAGCCCTCTCCGTCATTGCGAGCCGAAGGCGAAGCAATCCAGAATGGGCGGCGCGGCATCCGGATTGTTTCGTCGCTTACGCTCCTCGCAACGACGGACGGGCCTCTGTCCTAAAGCTGCATGTCGCGATCCGACGGCCGCCAGGCATTGATGCGCCGATCGAGCGCGCTCAACACGGCATTGACCACCAGCACCAAAGCGGTGGCGGCCACGATTCCGGCGAACACACCGGCGGTGTCAAAATTCTGGCGCGACGACTCGATCAGGTATCCCAAGCCCTCGTTGCCGACAAGGAACTCGCCGATGATGGCGGCCGAGATCGCGCGCGGCAGCGCGATCTTGAGCGCGGCGAAGAAGAACGGCGTGAGCGAGTTCCAGATCACCTCGCGCGATATGGTCGCCTCGCTCGCGCCCACGACCCGCGCCATATTGATCAGCCGCCGGTCGACGCTGCGGATGCCGGCGAACACCGCGATGAAGATCACGTAGAAGACGAGCAGCCCCACCAGCCAGAGCTTGGGGGCGTCGTCGATGCCGAACCACAGGATGAACAGCGGCATCAGCGCATATTTCGGGATCCCGACCGACGCCATGATGTAGGGCTCGACCGCGGCGGTGAGCCGTGGGAGCCGGCGAAGCAGAAACGGCAGGGCTACGCCCGCCGCACAGCCGATGGCGAACCCGATCGCCGCAAGCCGCAAGGTGACATACGTGTGCCGGATTAGCGCGCCAGACGCCGCGTCGGCTGCGATGCGCTGGGCGACCTTGACCGGGTCGGCGAGGTAGATCGGTCCGGCGAGGTCGGCGCCGAGCTTCCAGGCGAGCAGCAGCGCAAGCGCGAAGCCCAGGCGGCCGAGCGCAACCGCATGTCGCTGCCACTTGATCGGGGGCGGCGCGGCGAGATCGAGTGCGCGGTCGTTTGTCGTCAATGCACCTGCGCCCTGATGCGCTGGTAGAGACCGGCGAAGGCCGGGTGCGTCATGATCCCGCGGATGTCGCGCGGGTGCGGGATGTCGATTAGATGCTCGCCGGCGACCTGCGCCGGCGGCGGGGAGAGCACGAGCGTGCGGTCGCCGAGCGCGATCGCTTCGGCGATGTCATGGGTGACGAACACGATGGTCTTGCGGCCGCCAATCCAGAGCTGGTGCAGGTCCTCCTGCAGCTGCGCGCGCGTCTGCGCGTCGAGCGCCCCGAACGGCTCGTCCATCAGGATCACCGGCGGATCGTAGACCAGCGTGCGGATCAGCGCGGCGCGCTTGCGCATGCCGCCGGAGAGCTCGTGCGGATAGTGGTTCTCGAATCCCGCCAGCCCGACGGCGCGAATCAAGCTTTCGGCGTGCGCGCGCGTCTCAGGCGTGAGCCGTCCCTGGACGTTGAGCGGGAACAGGACGTTCTGCAGCGTCGTGCGCCAGGGCAAGAGGTTGTCCTCCTGCGTGACGTAGCCGATCCGGCACGACAGCCCCGGCGCCAGTCGCTTGGGATCTTCCAGTGCAACCGCCTCCGACCGGAAGCGCACCTCGCCGCCGCTCGCGGTCTCGACTTGCGCCAGCATGTTGAGCAGCGTGCTCTTGCCGGCCCCCGACGGCCCCACGATGGTGAGGAACTCGCCCTCGGCGACCGTGAACGAGAGGTTCTGGATCACCCAGGGCGCGTGCTCGCGGCCGGCGCGCGCGGGAAAGCGCTTGCAGAGCGCGCGGATCTCCAGCAGCGGCTCGGCGCTCGCCATTGGCTCAAGTTCCCGCCTGCATGCGCAGATCCGCCGGCGGGCGCCAGCGCAGCAGCCATCGCTCCGCCGCGTTGACGCTCCAGTTGCCGACGAACACGATCAAGGTCACCGCCGTCAGCGCGGCGAGCACGCCGGTGGTGTCGAAATTCATCGCGCCGAGCTGCACCAGGTAGCCGAGGCCGCGATTGGAGGAGATCAGCTCGGCGATCACCGCGCCGCCGATCGAGTACGGCATGGCGATGCGCAGGCCGGTGAAGATGTATGGCACCGCGCCCGGGAACACGATGTGGCGCACCACTTGCCGTTCCTGCGCGCCGACCACCTGCGCCATCTGCACCAGCCTGGTGTCGAGCGCGCGCACGCCCGCGAGCGCGCTGAAATAGACGATGAAGAACACCGTGATGGCGACCAGCGCGATCTTCGATTCGATGCCGATCCCGAACCAGAGGATGAACAGCGGCGCGAGCGCGAGCTTCGGCGCGCCGTAGCCCCCGACCATGAACGGGTCGATGATGGCGGTTGCGATCGGAAAGCGGCGCAGCCCGAACGGCAGCGCCGCCGCCGGCAGCGCGCCGAGCGCGAAGCCGGCGGCCGCTTCGAGCGCCGTGTAGCGCCGCGTGCCGTAAGAGATCGCCGCCGAACGCGCCGACTCGCGACACGGGTCGCCACCCCCCACGGCGAGCCGACCCAGTAGACGCCGAGCGCGAAGCTTAGCCCCTGCCAGATCGCGATCAGCACGGCGAGCACGATCAGCTGGTCGCCGCGCGCCCGCAGCGCGCTCGCGGCCCGCGACCACCGCATCTCGGCCGGATCCGGGCTGCGGCTCTCTCCCAGCGCGGTCATGGGGTCTCCCGGTGGCGGCAAAATCGCATATGAACTCCGTCATCCTGAGGTGCCCGAGCGGAGCGAGGGTCTCGAAGGATGCTCGCAGAAATCGCCAGCATCGCCGCATCGCGTGCTTCGGGCTCTCCCGGACAAGTCCGGGAGAGCACCTCAGCATGACGGGGTTGGAGCAAAAGCGGTAGCCCCGGGCCTCGCGAGGGAGGGCGAAGGCGTTGTTGCGCCGAGCCCGGCCCGCTACCTTCGCCCAAACGATAGCGGGAGGCGCCCATGTTCAACCGGCGACATCGCGTGCTTGTCGCGGCTTTCGGCATCGCGGCCGGCTTGACGCCCGCGCCCGGCCGCGCCCAGGACCTCGACGTGATCATGGCCATTGCCGGCGCAGACGCTGACCTTCACGGCCGCATTCGTCGCCGAGGATGCCGGCTTCTTCAAGAAGGAAGGCCTCAAGGTCACCGATCGCACCATCACGGGCGTCGGCTCGCCCAACGCGGTGCTGGCCGGCAGCGCCGACTTCACCATGGGCACCGGCCCGGTGTTCCTGCGCGCGGCCGCGCAGGGGCAGACGGTTCCTCGCCATCGTCAACCTGGTCGATCGGCCGCTGGTCGAGCTGGTGCTGCGCAAGGACGTCGCCGACGCCGCCAGGATCACCGACGCGATGCCGCTCGCCGAGCGCGCCAAGGCGCTGAAGGGCAACACCATCGGCATCCAGGGCGTCGGCTGCGATCGTGCACGCCTGGCAGCGGCTACGTGACCAGCCGCGGTGGCCTCGACGTCGAGAAGGACGTGCGCATCGCGCCGATGGACCCGCCCGTCGATGTTCCCGCGCTGGAGAACAAGGCGATCGACGGCTACGCCACGTCGATGCCGTTCACCACCCAGGCGGTCGTCAAGGGCCACGGCCATCATGGTGGCAAGCGCGGTCACCGACGCGCCCGACCTGATCCCGTTCGCCTACGGCCTGGTCTATACGCTGCCGAAGACCTGCAAGGAGAAGCGCGATAAATGCGTCCGCGTGGCGCGCGCCATGGCGGGCGCCGCCAAGATGATCCAGGAGAAGCCCGACGAGGTGTTCGAGACTTCTGAAGAAGCGCTTCGCCAAGATGGATCCGGCGCTGCTGGCGGCGGCCTGGAAGGTGGCGCGCAGGCGCACGCCAAGGACATCCGGGTGACCGTGGCGAGGCCTGGAGAACTCCCAGAAGGTGAGCCTCGAGGCGAAGCTGCTCGACCCCAAGGACGCGCTCAAGAGCTTCGAGGGGCTCTATACGGATGAGTTTTTGCAGTGACGGTGCGGCGGGCGAAAATGCGACCTCACCGTTCGAGAGGCTCCGCATCGAGCCGCCGAAAGCGGCCATCCTTCGAGACGCGTCGCTTACGTGACGCTCTCAGGATGAGGTCAGAGGGCGCGGCTGCCCAACCCGATCCTGTGACAGGCGCGGCGTGCTCAACCTCATCCTGAGGAGCCGCGCGGAACGCGCGGCGTCTCGAAGGATGGCCGCGGAAGCCCTGCCGTGGAACGTGCGCACGCGCCGCTTCGCGGCGCTTTGCGCACCCTACAGGTCGCGCGCCGGAATTGATAGCGGTATGCCGCAATTCCCCGGTCCGGGTGAGGGCACCGTTGGCAACGAAATCCTGCAAGTCTCGCGTCGCGGTCGCGCGTGAAGCCTGGGTGATGCTGATATAGTTCTCGGCGCTCAGGCCGCCCTTGAATCCGTCAAAGCCCTCGCGGAACATCCGGGCAACCGCCTTCTCCTGACGCGGATTCAACTGGCCTCGCAGCCGGTCGTACAGCTTCGTCTTTTCAACGTAGAACTCGACGCGCTTGATCGTATTGCGCTGCGCCACAATGACGGTCTCGGAGAAATAGACCAGCCAGTCGGTGACCTGGTTGTCTTTGTTGTTGCGCTCGAGCGCGGTGTAATAGGCTTTCTGCGCGCGCGCGATCGTATAGGCGAGCGCGATCAGGCTCGGTTGCGCGAGATTTTGCGCCAGTGCTTTTTCCGCGAGCGCGCGCCCGATGCGCCCATTCCCGTCCTCGAACGGGTGGACGCTCTCGAAGTACAGGTGCGCAATGCCGGCGCGGGTCAATGCCGGCAACGGCCGCGTCCCGCCCGGCGCGGTCGCGTTGAACCATCGCGACGAAGGCGTCCATCTCGGCCGCCATCCGCTCCGACGGCGGGGCTTCGAAATGGACCTTCGGATTATGGATGCTGCCGGAGACGACCTGCATCGGCTCGGCGTGCGTGCGGTAGCCGCCGATCACCCGGATACGCCGTTGTCCACGCATGACCATGGCGTGCCATGCGAACAGCGTCTCGTGGCTCAGGGGATCGGCGAAGCGCTGATACAAATCCACCAGCATCTCGGCGATGCCGCGTTCCGCCGCCGAGACGCGCCGCTTGTCGGTGGCGAGGCCGAACTGCTCGCGCAGCGAGGACTGCAGGCTCGCGCGATCGAGGATTTCGCCTTCGATTTCCGAGGTCTTCAGCGCCTCGTCGCCGATCAACTCGATCTTGAGCGTGTCCCGGTCATGCTCGCCGACATGCTTGAGGACGCCGATGAGCTCGCCGGAGCGCAGCAGGAACTGCCGCTCCAAAGGCTCAAGCGCCGCCGCGTCGAAGCTGAATTGCGGCCAATCCGGCCGCTGCCAGTTCCAGGCCATGACGTATGGGCGCGGTTTCTATAGCTCATAGATAGGCCAAAGGGTGAGCTATAGCAACGCTTCCGATGCATCATGCACCCTCGGGGGAATTTCCTTGCCCCTCCGCGCCATCCCCGTAACCATCGGGTTGGACGCTGATTCTGGCGCCGGATGAGGCCGCGGCGGCCGACAAGTCGACGCGGCGGGGGGCCCTAAGAAAATGCCGGTGATGGTTGCGCTCGCGTGCGTGGCCGTGCTGCTCGCGACCGCGGCCGCGGCGGTCGTGGTCGGGCGGACCGCGCACGCCAACCGCATCGTCTACGGCGTAAGCCTCGCGGCCGCGCTGGTCACGCTTGCCGCCGCGCTGGCGCAACTGCTCGGCGGGCAGGCGCCCGCCGCCGTCACGCTGCCGCTCGGCCTGCCGTGGCTCGGCGCCCATCTCCGCCTCGATGCGCTCGCGGCCTTCTTCCTCGCCGTCGCCAACCTCGGCACCGCGGGCGCGAGCCTGTTCGCGCTCGGCTACGGCCGCCACGAGCAAGCGCCGATGCGGGTGCTGCCGTTCTATCCGGCGTTCCTCGCCGGCATGAACCTGGTGGTGCTCGCCGCCGATGCCTTCACGTTCCTGTTCTCCTGGGAATTCATGTCGCTCTCCTCCTGGGCGTTGGTGATGGCGCACCACCGCGAGCGCGACAACGCGCATGCCGGCTACGTCTACCTGATCATGGCGAGCTTCGGCACCCTGGCGCTGCTGCTCGCCTTCGGCCTTCTGGCCGGGCCCGGCGGCGGTTACGCGTTCGAGGCCATCCGCGCCGCGCCTCCGTCGCCCGACCTCGCCGCGCTGGTGCTGGTCCTGGTGCTGATCGGCGCCGGATCGAAAGCCGGCCTGGTGCCGCTGCACGTCTGGCTGCCGCTCGCGCATCCGGCCGCGCCGAGCCACGTCTCCGCCCTGATGTCGGGCGTGATGACCAAGGTCGCCGTCTACGGCTTCGTGCGCATCGCCTTCGACCTGATCGGGCCGCCGGCCTGGTGGTGGAGCATGCTGGTTTTGGCGCTCGCCGGGCTGACCACCGTCATGGGCGTGCTCTACGCGCTGATGCAGCACGACCTCAAGCGTCTGCTCGCCTACCACACCGTCGAGAACATCGGCATCATCTATATCGGGCTCGGCCTCGCGCTCGCCTTCAAGGCGCAGGGCATGGCGTGGGCGGCCGCGCTGGCGATGACCGCCGCGCTCTTGCACGTGCTCAACCATTGCGTCTTCAAGAGCCTGCTGTTCTTCGGCGCCGGCGCGGTGCTCAGCGCCACCGGCGAGCGCGACATGGAGCGCCTCGGCGGCCTCATCCATCGCATGCCGCAGACCGCGTTCGCGTTCCTCGTCGGCTGCGTCGCGATCTCGGCGCTGCCGCCGCTCAACGGCTTCGTGTCCGAGTGGCTCGACCTTCCAGGCGATCCTGCTCTCGCCGCAGCTGCAGTCGTGGGGGCTGAAATTCGAGGTGCCGGCGGTCGGCGCGCTGCTCGCGCTCTCGGCCGCGCTCGCCGCCGCCTGCTTCGTCAAGGCCTTCGGCATCACCTTCCTGGGGCGCCCGCGCACCGCCGAGGCCGAGCGCGCGCACGAGACCGACCGGCTCTCGCTTGCCGCCATGTTCGCGTTCGCCGCCATCTGCCTCGTCATCGGCGTCGCGCCCGGTGTCTTCATGGACGCGCTGGCGCCCGCCGTGCAGGAGACGGTCGGCGGGCGCGTGCCGGCGCAGAGCGCGCTCGCCTGGCTCACGATCGTGCCGATCGTCGAGAGCCGCTCGTCCTACAACGGCCTGCTGGTGTTCGGCTTCATCGCGCTCGCGGGCTCGATCGCGGCGTTTGCGATCCACCGCCTCGCTTCCGACAAGCTGCGCCGCGCCCCGCCCTGGGACTGCGGATTCCCCGACCCTAACCCGGCGACGCAATATTCGGCCTCGAGCTTCGCGCAGCCGATCCGCCGCGTGTTCGGCACCGTGGTGTTCCGCGCGCGCGAGCACGTCGAGATGCCGCCGCCCGGCCTCATCGCGCCGGCGCGCTTCGCGGTCGAGTTGCGCGATCTCGCGTGGGACAGCCTCTACGCGCCGGTCGCCGGCCTGGTCGGCGTCGCCGCCGACCGGCTCAACCGCCTGCAGTTCCTCACCATCCGTCAGTACCTCACGCTGGTCTTCCTCGCGCTCGTCACGCTGCTCTTGGTGCTCGCGATATGGCCGTGATCGCCGATCTCGCCCTGCAGGGCGCGCAGATGCTGCTGGTGGTCCTGCTGGCGCCGCTGCTGACCGGCTGGACCCGCAAAGTGAAAGCACACCTCACGCGCCGGCGCGGCCCGCCGCTGCTGCAGCCCTACCGCGACCTCGTGCGGCTGCTGCGCAAGGACGTGGTGCTGGCCGAGAACGCTTCCTGGCTGTTCCGCGTCATCCCTTATGTCATCTTCGCCACCACCTGGGTCGCCGCCGTGCTGGTGCCGACGTTCGCGACTGGCCTCCCGTTCGGTGCGGCGGCCGACCTGATCGTGATCATCGCGCTGCTCGCGTTGGCGCGTTTCGCGCTTGCGCTTGCCGGCATGGAGGTCGGCACCGCGTTCGGCGGCATCGGGTCGAGCCGTGAGGTGATGATCGCCTCGCTCGCCGAACCCGCGATGATCATGGTCGTATTCACGCTCGCGCTGATCGCCGGCTCGACCCAGCTCTCGACCGTCGCGGTGTTCATGATCTCCGGCGACGTCGGCCTACGCGTTTCGCTCGCGCTCGCGCTGGTCGCGCTCATCATGGTGGCGATCGCCGAGAACGCCCGCATCCCGGTCGACAACCCGGCGACCCACCTCGAGCTCACCATGGTGCACGAGGCCATGGTGTTGGAATATTCCGGCCGGCACCTGGCGCTGATCGATCTCTCGGCGGCGCTCAAGCTTCTCATCTACGTCTCGCTGATCGGCTGCGTGTTCGCGCCCTGGGGCCTTGCCGCCAAGGACGCGGGCGCGGCCGCGCTCGCGACCGGGGTCGCCGCCTACGCGGCCAAGCTCGCGGCCGGCGGCTTCCTGCTCGCGTTCTTCGAGACCTCGATCGCCAAGATGCGGGTGTTCCGGGTGCCGGAATTTCTCGGCGCCGCGCTGATGCTCGGCCTCCTCGCCACGCTGCTCCTGTTCGTCTCGCGGAGCTTGTGATGCTGCAAGGTGCATCCACGCGCTCAGCGTCATCCCCCGCGAAGGCGGGGGACCCAGTAAACACCGGACATCGGGTGTCGCACGGTCGTGCCCACAACGGAGCCCCGTGGTTACTGGGTCATCCGCTTTCGCGGATGATGACGGCCGAGAGAGTGGGGACGGTCTAATGCGCGGGCTGACCTTCGACGTCGCGCATCTCTTGGCCGGCTCGCTGGTGCTGGTGAGCTTCATCCAGCTCTACCAGGACCGGCTCTACGCGCTCCTCAACATGTTCGCCCTGCACGCGCTGGTGCTCGCCTGCTCGGTCGCCTGGCAGGCGCACGTCCAGGAGGCGCCGCACCTCTACATCACCGCGGGGATCGCGCTCGCCTTCAAGGCCATCGTCATCCCGGTCGCGTTGCACCGCATCGTGCGGGCGCTCGGCATCCACCGCGAGATCGAGACCGCGGTCGGCATCGGCATGACCATGATCGCCGGCATGGGCCTGGTGGCGCTGTCGATGGTGATCATGCTGCGCGTCACGCCCGAGGCCGACCCGATCGCGCGCGAGGACCTCGCCTTCGCGCTCGCGGTCGTGCTGCTCGGCCTGCTCTTGATGGTGACGCGCCGCAACGCGGTCAGCCAGGTGGTCGGCTTCATGTCGCTGGAGAACGGGCTGGTGCTCGCCGCCACCGGCGCCAAGGGCATGCCGCTGGTGGTCGAAATCAGCGTCGCGTTCTCGATCCTGATCGCCTTCATCGTCATCGGCATCTTCCTGTTCCGTATCCGCGAGCGCTTCGACACCGTCGACGTCGGCGCCCTCGACCGCTTCCGCGGAGAGCGGCGATGACTTTTGACGCGCTCGCCGCTGTGCTGCTGATCCCGCTCGCCGCGGCGGCCGCGCTCGCGTTGTTGCCCGGCTACCGGCTCGGTGCCCGCCTCAACGTGCTCGCCGCGCTCGCAACCTTCCTCGCCGCTGCGTCGCTGTTCGTCGCCCGCCCGGCGCCCGGCCGCTACCTCCTGGTCGACGACCTCAACAACGTCTTCATCGTGCTCACCACCTTCGTCGGCTTCACCACCAGCGTCTTTTCGGCGAGCTACATCGCGCACGAGCTGGAGATCGGGCGACTGACGCCCGACGCATCTGCGCTTCTATCACGCCATGTACCAGCTCCTGATGTTCGCGATGAACCTCGCGCTGATCGCCAATAATATCGGCGTGATGTGGGTCGCGATCGAGCTCGCGACCCTTACCACCGTGCTGATGGTCGGCATCTACCGCACCCACGAGGCGCTGGAGGCGGCGTGGAAATACTTCATCCTCGGCAGCGTCGGGATCGCGCTGGCGCTGTTCGGCACCATCCTGGTCTACATGGCGGCGCGGCCGGTGATCGGCGAGGGGCTCGACGCCATGGTGTGGACGAGCCTGGTGGCGCACGCCCAAAACTTCGATCCCGCGCTGCTCAACCTCGCCTTCGTGTTCCTGCTGCTCGGCTACGGCACCAAGGTGGGCTTGGCCCCGCTGCATGCCTGGCTTCCCGACGCCCATGCCGAAGGCCCGACGCCGATCTCGGCGGTGCTCTCCGGCCTCTTGCTCAACGTCGCGCTCTACGCGCTGCTGCGCTTCAAGGTCTTGCTCGCCGTCAACCCGGCCGCGCTCGCGCCCGGGCCGCTGATGGTGACGATGGGGCTGATGTCGCTCGTGTTCGCGAGCTTCATGCTCTACCGCCGGCGCGACATCAAACGCATGTTCGCCTATTCGTCGATCGAGCACATGGGGATCATCACTTTCGCGTTCGGCATGGGCGGGCCGCTCGCCAACTTCGCCGGCCTGCTGCACATGACGCTGCACAGCCTGACCAAGTCGGCGATCTTCTTCGCGGTCGGCCACATCGCGCAGATCAAGGGAACGCAGAAGATCGCCGACATCGGCGGATTGACCGAGACCAATCCGGCGCTCGGCTGGGGGCTGGTGATGGCCGTCGTGGCGATCGCCGGCCTGCCGCCGACCGGCCTGTTCATGAGCGAATTCCTGGTCGTCTCGTCGACGTTCGTGCGCGAGCCGCTGCTGGCGGTGCCGCTGGTGCTCGGCCTGCTGGTCGGGTTCGGGGCGCTGCTGCTCCGCCTCAACGGGCTCTGCTTCGGCGAGCCGCGCGGGACCGTGGCGGAGGCGAAAGCCTCCTACGTTCCGCTGTTCGCGCACCTTGCTTTGGTGTTCGCGGCCGGCATCTATCTGCCGCCGCCGCTCGTCGCCTGGTTCCAGAACGTCGCGCGGCTGCTGGGGTGAGGATGATGGCGTGTCATTGCGAGCCGAAGGCGGTCGTCGGGTGGGCAAAGCGCCGCGAAGCGGCGCGTGCCCACGTCGCTGATCCCGCGTGGGCACGGCGCGCTCCACGCGCCTTTGCCCACCCTTGTACATTACTCGGGTGAGGGTCGAGAATGGCGGGGCTCAGCGACCTCATTCAGCGCGGCCGATTGGTGGAGCGCCACGCGCCGTGGCCGCGCGCGATCGTCGACGCCGCGACCTGGCGCGACTTGGCCCAAGGGCTGGTCCTTGGCGAGTTCACGTTGCTCGGGCTGTGGGCCGACGCCGGGGTCGTGCACATGGCGCTGCTCGACGAGGCGCGCTCGAGCCTCGGCGTCGCGACGCTCGAATGTCCGGACGGCACCTTTCCGTCGGTCGGCGCGCTGCATCCGCCGGCGATCCGGCTCGAGCGCGCGCTCCGCGACCTGTTCGGCCTTCACCCTGAGGGCGCCATCGACGCGCGCCCCTGGCTCGATCACGGCCGCTGGGAAACAGATGCGCCTCCGCTCAGACCCCAGGACCGCCCGCCGGGGGCGCCGGGCAGAACCGAGCCCGAGCGGTTCGCGGAGAGCTGGATCTCAAGAATCATCCCGGTCGACGCGCTGCAAAAACCTGCCGCCGCCGGCGCCAGCCTCGAGTCGGAGGCATTCGGCGAGCGCGCGCCAAAAACCTACGCGTTCCTGCCCGTCGAGGGCGAGCACCTGCACCAGATTCCGGTCGGTCCGGTGCATGCCGGCATCATCGAGCCCGGGCACTTTCGCTTCACCGCCAACGGCGAAACCGTCGTGCGCCTGGAGCAGCGCCTGGGCTATGTCCACAAGGGCATCGAGACACTGATGGCGGGCGCCACGCTCGAGCGCGCGGCCGCGCTTGCCGGCCGCACCTCCGGCGACTCAACCGTCGCCTACGCGATCGCGTTCGCGCACGCGGTCGAGGCGGCGCTCGGCCTCAAGGTGCCGCGCCGCGCCCAATGGCTGCGCGCGCTGATGGCGGAGCTCGAGCGCATCGCCAATCACCTCGGCGATATCGGCGCGATCTGCAACGACGCCTCGTTCTCGATCCTGCATGCCGAGTGCGGCATCCTGCGCGAGCAGGTTTTGCGCGCCGCGCACGCGTGCTTCGGCCACCGGCTGATGCGCGACCGCGTCGTGCCGGGCGGGGTTGCCGCCGACCTCGACAAGGCGGCGCCCGGCCGCATCGGGGCGCTCGCCGCCGCGGTGCGGCGGCGCTTCCCGGCGCTCGTCGAGCTCTACGACAACACCGCCTCGCTGCAGGACCGCACGGTCGCGACCGGCATCCTGAGGCCTGAGTTCGCGCGCCAGTTCGGCGCCGGCGGCTTCGTCGGCCGCGCCTCGGGCCGTGCGTTCGATGTGCGGCTCACGCCCAGCTATCCCCCATATCCGGAGCTGAAATTCGAGGTGCCCGTGCTGCACGAGGGCGACGTCAATGCCCGCGTCTGGATCCGCATCCGCGAGGTTGAGGCGAGCCTCGGCCTGATCGAGCAGATCATGCGGGACCTTCCCGACGGCCCGGTTTTGGTCGCGACGCCCGCGGGGGCGCTCGACGCCGAGCGCGAGGGCCTCGGCCTTGCCGAGGCGTTTCGCGGCGACGTGCTCGCCTGGGTGCGCATCGGTCCGGATGGGCGCGTCGCGCGGTGCCATCTGCGCGACGCCTCATGGTTTCAGTGGCCGCTGTTGGAGGCCGCGATCGAGGGCAACATCGTCGCCGACTTCCCGCTCTGCAACAAATCGTTCAACTGCTCGTATTCCGGCCATGATCTCTGAAGTGAAACTATCTCTGCCGTCATCCCCCGCACTCGGGTCCGGCCTTCGGCCGGCCCGAGTAGCAGGCTGCCAGCAGGGGGATCCAGTAAACGCCGGCCGCGCGGTGGGTACTGGGTCGCCCGCCTTCGCGGGCATGACGGGCTGGGAGAGCGCTCCAGCATGCGCAGGATCCTGTTCGAGAACCTGGTGAAGTGGCCGGTCACGGAACGCGCGCCCGCGCCCGAGGAGGCGGCGCTCGCCGAGCTTGCCGCGAGCGTCAACCGTGCGGCGCTGCGCCGGCTCGGCCGCAGCCTCGCGATCCGCGAGGTCGACGCCGGCTCCTGCAACGGCTGCGAGCTGGAGATCCACGCGCTCAATAACGCGATCTACGATCTGCGAACGCTTCGGGCTGCGCTTCGTCGCCTCGCCGCGGCACGCCGACGTGCTGATGGTCACCGGCCCGCTGACCAAAAACATGCGGGAGGCGCTGGAGCGTACCTACAACGCCACGCCCGATCCCAAATGGGTGGTGGCGGTCGGAGACTGCGCGGTCGACGGTGGCTTGTTCGCGGAAAGCTACGCCTGCGTCGGCGGCATCTCGGGCGTGCTGCCGGTCGATCTGCACATCCGCGGCTGCCCGCCGACGCCGACGCAACTGCTCAAGGGCCTGCTCGCGCTTATCGCCGATGAAAAACCGGCGGCGAGTGGTTAGATAGCCTGAGCGGCGGCGCCGCGTAACCTCTCCCTGCAAGCGGGGAGAGGCAAATAAAGGCCGACCATGCTGGATACGTTACGGACTTTCTTCTCCGAGCTCGCGGGCGGGGCGAAGCCGCAGGATCGTTTTGCGGACAACGACTACCGTTTGGCGGCCGCCGCGCTGTTCATCCATGTCGTGGGGATCGACGGCGCCATCTCGGAGGCCGCGCGCCAGAAGCTTCACGCCGTCCTCAAGAATCGGTTCGATCTCGACGACGCCGCAACCGCGGAGCTGATCGACGAGGCGACAACGGTCGAGGGCGAGGCTGTCGATCTCTATCGGTTCACCAGCCTGCTCAACCGGACGCTCGACGAGGACGGACGGGTGCGCATTATCGAGATGATGTGGGAGATCATCTATGCGGACGGGCGCGTGAGCGAGTTCGAGGACAATTTGGTCTGGCGGGTCGCCGATCTTCTCAACGTCTCGTCGCGCGAGCGGCTGGAACTGCGCCGCCAGGTCGCGGCCGGCCGCGGCGGCCCGGAAAAAGCCGACTGAATGGAATTGCTTTACCCCTCCGATGCCGCAGGCTCTGCTTCACCCCTCCCCAACGGGGCGAGGTGAAGAAGCGGCGCCGCTGCTATAAGCCTGCTTCGCCCGGCCGGGCGCTGAGGAACACAAATGTCCACCTTCCGACCGATCGTCCTCGTCACCGGCGCCTCGTCGGGCATTGGCGCCGAGCTCGCGCGCGTGTTCGCCGCGCACGGCCACGAGGTCGTGATGGTGGCGCGCAACGAGGTGCAGCTCGCCCAGCTCGCCGACCGTATCGGCGCCGCCGGGCACCCGCGCCCGCACGTGCTCCCCGTCGACCTCGGCCGGCTCGATGCCGGCGCGCGTATCGGCCACGAGCTCGCCGGCCGCGGGCTCGAGCCCGCCTTCGTCGTCAACAATGCCGGTTTCGGGCTCTTGGGCTCGGCCGCCGAGCTCGACCGCGACGAGCAGCTTGCCATGGTCGATCTCAACGTGCGCAGCCTGACCGAGCTGTCGCTGCGCTGGATCGAGAGCCTGACGCGCCACCGCGGCGGCCTGCTCAACGTCGCATCGGTGGCGGGATTCTTCCCCGGCCCGACCATGGCGGTGTACTACGCCAGCAAGGCCTACGTGCTTTCGTTCACCGAGGCGCTGTCGCGCGAGCTGGCGCCGAAGGGCGTACGGGTGACCGCGCTCTGCCCGGGGCCGGTCGCGACTGCGTTCCAGGCGCGCGCGGGCCTCGCGGGGGGCAAGCCGCCGCCACTGCTCTCCCAATCGGCCGAGAAGGTCGCGCGCGACGGCTATGCGGCCCTGATGGCCGGACGGCGGCTGGTCGTGCCGGGACTAGGCAACAAGCTCGTCGCCGCCGTCCCGCGTCTGCTGCCGCGCGGCCTGATGCTCAAGCTTGTCCATGCGCACCAGAAGGGACGGCGCAGGGCGCAGGCCGGACCGCAGTGGCCGAAGCGGTGACCGCCGTCGCGCGCGCCACAAGGCCGGATGAAATCGTCATTGCCGGAACCGTCGAGGACATTGCCGAGCGGGTCGCGTCCGCTTCGCCTCGTGGGCCGCTAATCGTCCTCATCGGGCGGGTGTTGGCCAGACGCGCGAAGACAGCCGCCACGCGCCAAACCGGTACGCGCGCCTCCTTGGCGCGAATTGCCACGCCTGCCGGCGGCCCAACACCCTGAATGAAGCAAGGGGCCGCTTCGAAGTCATGAGCGGGGCATGGGCGCGTCCGCTCGAGGTCTCCCGAGAGGCGGTGCGGTCATTTCGGCACCGGTGGAATGATCTTCATTACGAACGAGGTCGGCTTCTCGTTCGGGCCGAAGGGTCCAGGAACCTTGTTATTCACCGTCGGCAGGCTCTTGAGGAAGGCCGCGATCGCGGCCGCGTCCTCGGGCGTCACGCTTGCGAACGCGTGCCAGGGCATGATCGGCGCGAGCACGCGGCCGTCCGGCGCTGGCCCTTGGTGATCGCAGTCACGATCTCCGCGACGACCATTTGCCGAGGCCGGTGTCTGGTCGGGCGTGAGATTGGGGCCGTGAAACACGCCGAGACCGGGGATTTCGAATCCGATCTCCGAGCCGGCGAGGAAGCGCGCCGTGTCGGGTTTGCCGAAGAAATATCCCGGTGTGTGGCAGTCGTTGCAGCCCCCCAACGTAACAAGGTACTTGCCGCGTTCGACCTGCGCGCCCTGCGAAGTGGCATCGCGTGAAGGCATGGCGAACGCCGCGAAGGCCGCCAACCCCGCCAGTCCAAGGCGAAGGACATTGGGTGACATGGGCTCCGCCTTCAATGGCTGCGTCGGATCGAGTCGGGGCTGGGAATAGGACCACTGTCGGCGCGATAGTGCGAGAAGGCAATTCAGCTATGTGCGCGGGCGCGGGCGCGAACCCTTTGAAATCGCCGCTGAACCGGGTAGGAGTGTGCGCCGCCATGAATCACGCGTTCGCCGCTCCATGAAGCTCCCGATCCTCACCATCCTGCACCAGGAGCATTCGACGCCAGGCCGGGTCGGCCAAACGCTGCGCACTCTCGGATACGCGCTGGACATTCGCCGCCCGCGTTTCGGCGACCCGTTGCCGGAAACGATGCAGGAGCATGCCGGGGCGGTCGTGTTCGGCGGGCCGATGAGCGCCAACGACGAGGACGATTACCTCCGGCGGGAGATCGACTGGCTGGCGGTTCCGTTGAAGGAACAGAAGCCTTTGCTCGGCATCTGCCTGGGCGCGCAGATGCTGGTGCGGCAGCTGGGCGGGACGGTGTTCTGCCATGCGGACGGCCACGTCGAGGTCGGCTACTATCCGATCCGCCCGACGCAAGCCGGACGGGCGGTGCAGGAGTTCTGGCCGGACTACGTCTATGAATGGCACCGCGAGGGATTCGACCTGCCGCCCGGGGCCGATCTCCTGGCGGAAGGCGACACGTTTCCGGTGCAGGCGTTCCGCTATGGCCCGGCCGGTTACGGCATCCAGTTCCATCCAGAAGTCACGCACGCGATGATGTGTCGCTGGACCACGCGCGGCGCCGCGCGGCTGGAACTGCCTGGCGCCAAACCGCGCGCCGATCATTTCGCTGATCGGGCCGCCTACGACTATGCCATCCGCCAATGGCTGGCCGGCTTCGTCGGCCGCTGGGTGGGCGAGGAGCCATCCCCCCGGTTGCCCCGGACCGTCGAAAGCGGGCCGGACGCCGAGCGTCTGGCTATCGCGAGCGCGGCGCCGATGTGAGCCGCAACTGCGGCGGCGTGAGGTCAAAAGCCCCTCACTGCAGCTTGCGGGATCTGGTCGCGCGTCAACCCGCGCCGCGCCAGCTGGCTGTCCGACAGTCCGGACAGGGCCTCGTAGCGGCGCCAAATGTCCTGGCCCTCCCGGACGCCGGCGAGCACGCGCCGAACCGCGCCGAAAACGCGATCGGGACGGAGCCGGCTCACTGCGGTCAGAGTCAAGGTGGTCATCAAAGGGCTCCGAGGTGTTCGTTCTGATCACCAAATAATTCTGGTATACCAGAAATACATCAATGGCTTGCTGCATGGCAGCAAGATCAATGGTGCATAGCACAACGACCGAAGGGGCGGGCGCGCGGGACGGTCCGGCCGCGGGATCCTCAAAGAGCAGCGATCTCGGCGAGCAGCACATCGTCGACCGCGATGCCCCGCCGTCTCGCCACCTCGCGGGAGGTGAGACGTCGCGCGCCCGGCAGCCGTGCCCCCGGTTGGCTCTCGATCGCAGCCGCAAAGGCGGCGAACCGCGCGACCCCGTCACCGGCGAATCCGGCGGGGTCGAAGGCAATGAGGATTTGCCCGGTCCCGGGCGGATCACCCTCGGCGTCCAGGAACGATGATGCCTCGCCGGCGAAATTCGCGCCGGTGAGCCCGGCGGCCAGGAGCTCGACGGCCAGGGCAAGGGCCGTACCCTTGGCGTCGCCGAGCGGGAGCATCGTGCCGTCGAGTGCGGCCGCCGGGTCGGTGGTCGGCTGGCCGCTGCGATCAAGCGCCCACCCCTCCGGAATCCGTTCGCCGCGCTGCCTGGCCGCCAGGATGTTGCCGCGTGCGACTTTGGACAGCGACAGGTCGACGACGATCGGCGGGCGCGCCGGCAGCGGGCACGCGAAGGCGATCGGATTGGTGCCGAACACGCCGCGCGAGCCTCCCCAAGGTGCGATCGCCGCCGGCGTGTTCGCCAGCATCAAGGCGACGAGCCCGCCTTCGGCGAGCCGCTCGACCGGATGGCCGGCCACGCCGCAATGGTGCGAGCGCCGGATCGATGCCGCCGCAATGCCGGTTGCGCGCGCGGCTTGCGGCAGGGCCGCAACCGCCGCGTCGATCGCCGGATAGGCGAATCCGTTGGCGGCATCGATCGCGATGACGGCGGGACGAGGACGCGAAAGGCTCGGTGTGGCGAAGCCGTCCACCTTTCCGACCTTTGCCTGCGCCGCGTAGCTCGGCACGCGGGCAAGGCCGTGCCCCTTGAGGCCATCGGCTTCGGCGGCGACCAAGGCGCGCGCGACCGCGCCGGCATTGTCGGCGCTAGTGCGGCAGCGCATCAACGCTTGCGCCACGAGCTGTTGAGCGTCGTCGAGCGGCAGCGTCGCCATGGCGTCAGTCAGAGCAAGACCAGCAGTCCTGCGGTCGCGATGATGAGGATCACGAAGGTCGTTCCGGACACGGTCGCGACATGCCGCCAGCCGAGCGCAGCGATCGCGGTGAGCGAGGTGCCGAGACCGAGCGCCGCGATCGCGATCAGCAATCCCCAGGTCGATGCCAGCACAAGGACGTCCTTGATCGGCGCATAGATCGGCAGCAACGAGGGCAGCGACGGCGCGATGCTGTTGACGACGCACAAAGCCAGGAAGACGAGCGCGAAGATCGGCACCGGCACCCGCGCTTCGCCGGTCTCGGCGCCGGCGCGGGCGAACCACCAGCCGATCGCCAAAACCATCGGCAGCAGCAGGAAGACGCGAAACAGCTTCACGATCACGGCGGCGTTGCCGACCGTGTCGGAGACCGCATAGCCGGCGCCGACCACCTGTGCCACGTCGTGAATGGTAGCGCCCAGCATCACGCCGGTGGAGTGCGCGTCGAACCCGAGCCACGTGCAGAGCGGCGGGTAGAGCACCATGGCAACGGTGGACAGAGCGTTGACCGCCACCACCACGAACACCACGTCGGCTTCCTTGCCCGAGTAGTTCGGCAGCACCGTCGAGGTCGCAAGCGTCGCGGAGGCGCCGCACACCGCCGTCCCGGCGCCCGCCAGCGCACCATAGCCGGCGGCCTGCCCGAACAGCCGGGCGAGCATGAAGCCGCTGACCACCGTCGCCGCCATCGACACGACGACGAGGATGGCCGTCGGCAGGCCGAGCGCGATGATGTCGCCGAGCGCGATCCGCAAGCCCAGCAGGGCGACCGCCCAGCGCAGCAGCTTTTTGACGCAGAAGGTCAGTGCCGGGCTGGAACGCCGGCTTCACGGCTAAGGAATTGAGCGCCATGCCGATGAACAGCGCGATCACCATGGCGGGGATCGGCGCCACCCGCCCGATCAGCGGCGCGCTGGCCACGGCGGCGGCCGCGACCGCGACGGAGAGCGCGACGCCGGGCGCGAGCGCCCGCAACGTTGTCGTCGCGCGCGTGATGGGGGCCGCGACGGCCGGAACGTTAGTCATTCAGGATCAAGATGGAAGTTCTGGGTGCTGCGGAAAGCTTGGCCGTCACAACGAAAAGTCACGGCCTGCTATGTCATTCCAAGTATACGGACATTGTTGCGGGAATTGCTCTTCCTCGAGGCCGGTTTCCTGCGCGGCCTCGACACGGGCCTTGCGGTAGGCCTTTTCGATCGCCTCGCCGATCCTCGGTTTCAAGCCCGGATTGCCGTCGAGAACATCCTCGAGGTCGATCCGCTGCGCCCTGATCGAAAGCGACCAACTGCGGCTCCGCTTGTCCGGCTGATGATCCCACTTCAGCATGTGCAGCAGCAGAACGCGTATCGCGCTGCGCAGCTTGGCGAACTGCTCCTTGCCCAAGGACTTCGATCTCCTCCGCGACGTTCTCGCGATCGATCGCCGCCCATCGGCCTTCGCGGACGAGGCGCGCCTGCTCGAAGGTCCAGGTGTAGAAGTCATGCTCGTAGGTCGCGCCGCCGGCTTCCTCGGCGGGCACCAGATCGGCTTCACCTGCGGGACGATTGGGCATGCGGATCGCCTGGTCGGTTGCCGGCAGAATACCAGAGCCGACGGCCTCATGCACTCCGGTACAGCTTCGTGAGCACAAACTCGCGGTGGCCGAGCGCCTCGGCCGCGGTGAGGCGGCCATTGGCGGTGCGCACGATCATCTCGATCAGCGCGTCGCCCGCCTGATCGAGCGTGAGGTCGCGGCGCAGGATGCCGGAAACGTCGACGTCGATGTGCTCCGACATGGTGCGCACCGTCTTCGGATTGCCGCTGATCTTGATCACCGGCACGATCGGGTTGCCGATCACGTTGCCCTGGCCGGTCGGAAACGTGTGCACCGCGTAGCCCGCCGCCGCCATCAACGTCACGCACTCGGCCGCTGCCGACGAGGTGTCCATGTAGTAGAGGCCAGGACCTTTTGCCGGCGCCTCGGCGGGCGCGAGCACGTCGATGTAGCGGCACGTGCGCCCGATCTTCTCCAGGTTGCCGAGCGCCTTCTCCTCGATGGTCGTCAATCCGCCGGCGATGTTGCCCTTGGTCGGCTGCGATTCGGAGAGATCGTCGACCTTGTGCGCCTGGATGACCTCATCCTCGTAGGCCTGCCACACCTTCATCCACTTCTCGCCGATCTCCGGGGTGGCGGCGCGCGCCTTGGCGAGATGCTCGGCGCCGGTGATCTCCGACGTCTCGCCAAAGACACCGTAGATGCCCTGCGGAATCAGCTTGTCGTACATGTTGCCGACGGTCGGGCACGACGCGAGCCCGGTCGTGGTGTCGCTCTCGCCGCATTTGGTCGACACCCACAGTTCGGAAATATCGCACTCCTCGCGCCGCAAGCTCCGAGGCCCACTGCAGATAATCCTTGGCGGCGCGGGCGGCCTTGGCGACCGTCCCGATGTCGCCGGTGCCCTCGATGCCGAAGCCGGTGACCGGCTTGCCGGTCTTGGCGATGCCATCGACCACCCGCTTGGTCCAGCCGTCCTCGATGCCGATGACCACCACGGCGGCGACGTTCGGGTTTGAGCCGGTGCCGATCAGCGTGCGGAAGAAGCAGATCGAGGTCCTCGCCGAACTGCAGGCGGCCGTAGGCGTGCGGCAGCGCGAGCGTGCCCTTGATGTTGTTGGCGACCGCCTCGCAGGCCGCATTCGACAGGTCGTCGAGCGGCAGGATCGCCACGTGGTTGCGCACGCCGACGCGGCCGTTCTCGCGCCGCCAGCCCATGAACCGCAGGTTCGACTTGCCCTTTGTCTTGCTCTTGCCGTTGCCGCCTGCCATCTCACCACCCTTCATTTGTCATCCCGGCCGAGCACAGCGAGAGCCGGGATCCACGCATCCCGACGCTCTCGTGTGCTTCCCATGCAGCGGTTCATGGTTCCCGGCTCTCGCACCTGCGGTGCTCGGCCGGGATGACACCGCCGGGGAGCCATGAATGTCACCACCGCTTGGTCTTCAGATTGTGCACGTGGACGTGCTCGCCCTTCCTGATGTCGGCGACCGCCTTGCCGATGTCCTGGCCGTACTTCCACACCGTGTCGCCGGACTTGATGTCGACAAGCGCGACCTTGTGGCCGATCGGCACGTCCATCTTGGACTTGAGCCTGAACGAGGAATTGTCGGCGGTCACGACGCACAGCATGTCGGTGCCGGCCTCGAAGACCCTCGATGGCCACCACGCCGACCGTGTCCTTCTTGTCGTGCACGAGCAGATGCGGCGCGTCCATGGCGTCTCCCTTGGCCGTATTGGCGGTCGACCGTCGGATAAAGGCTTCACCGGGCCAGATCAAGCTCGTGGGGGAAGGCCCTGCCGCCATTGCGAGGAGCGCAGGCGACGAAGCAATGCAGGCGAAGCAATCCTGAGATTGCCGTCGACATCAAGCGCCTTGTAGAGGCTTTCGCGCGACAGGCTGGTTTCGCGGGCGATTTGTGACATCCCGCGCGCGTGCAACATCGCCCAAGACGGCGGCGATGAGATTCGGATCCCCATCTGCGAGCGCCGCATCGACGTAGGCGACGATGGCTTCGTCGCTATCGAGGTGCTCAGCCGGGTCCCAACGTTTGGTCCTAGCAGCCATGGATCACTCCAAATTTCTTTGCCAACGCTCGAATTCAAGCCTGACTGAACACCATCCAAAGAGTTTTGGCCGGACGCTCAATCGTAGCCGGGCGGCGGCACGAAGGCGTAGAACTCCTGCTCGATCAGCTTGGCGAAGGCGATGCAGGTGCGGTCACCGAATTGCGGCCCGATGATCTGCACCCCGACCGGGAGGCCTTGCGCCGTGAGGCCGATCGGCGCGACCGTCGACGGCAGATACGGCGCGCCGGAGTTGAGGGCCCAGAACAGCTGGTCGATCACCGGCACCTGCTTGCCATTGACCGGGATCATCCGGGCGAACGGCTCGCCTTCGTGGTTGTGCGGGAATGCGGCCGACAAGGCGGGCGGGCACAAGAGCAGGTCGTAGTCCTGGAAGAATTCCGCCCAGGCCAGCCGCATGCGGTGGCGCTCCTCGTTGAGGCCGAGCCACTCGCGGTGGTACATCGTGTTGGCGCGCGTCATTTGGGCCGCGTGGCTCTGATCGGCGGGGTCGAGCACGCGCGCGACTCTTGAGGTCCTGCGTCGAATTTCGCCTGCGGCAGGCGGCCCGACATGGCCGCGTAGAGCAGCGCCACGAAGACGCTGGCGCGCGCGATCGGTATCGATCGCGGGCCGCGCGCGCGTCGCTGATCTTCACTTTCTTGCCGCCGAGGAAATCGACCAGCGCCTGCAGCCGATCCTGCACCACGGCGCGGTCGACGGCGGCGTTCGGATGGTCGAGCATGACGGCGATCTTGAACTGCGCGAAGCGCCGTCTTGGCCGGCGCCCTCAGCGCCAGGCGATAGCCGGCGCCGTCGATGGCGTCGGGGCCGGCCATCGCGGCGAGCGCGATATCGAGATCGTCGGCGCTGCGCGCCAGCGGGCCGATGACCGAGATGTCCGCCGCCGCGACGCGGCCCGCCAAGGCGTGGCCGCGCGGCGGGCAGAGCCCGTAGGTCGGCTTGTGGCCGTAGACGCCGCAGTAGTGCGCCGGAACCCGGATCGAGCCGCCGATGTCGCTGCCGGCCTCGATGCGCGCTTAAGCCCGCTGCCAACGCCGCCGCCGAGCCGCCGGACGATCCGCCCGGGCACGCGCGACAGATCCCACGGGTTGTTGGTGACGCCGTAGACCGCGTTGTAGCTCTGCCAGTCGGCGAGCATCAGCGGCACGTTGGTCTTGCCGAACAGCACCGCCCCGGCATCCCAGCAAGCGGTCGACCGCGAGCGCGTTGCGTCGCCGCGATGCTGTCCTTGAATTCGGGCGAGCCCCAGGTCGTGGGCAGGCCGTCGACATCGTAGGACTCCTTCACGGTCATCGGCACGCCGTGCAGCGGTCCCCAGACGTCGCCCTTGGCGAGCGCGCGATCGGCGGCCTTGGCGCGCTTGCGCGCGCGCTCGGGATCGGTGACCACGATGGCGTTGAGCGGGGGATTATGCCGCTCGACCCGCGCCAGATAGTGCTCGAGCAGTTCCAGGCAGCCGATCTTCCGCCGGCGGACATGCGCGGCGAGCCGTTTCGCGGACCAGAAGGCGATCTCGGTTTGCGCCGACGGCGGGGAACTGCTTCGTCCTTTGCAGCATGAACCTCTCCTGATGCCGGAAGCGATGAGCTCGCCGGGACCTTCAGTCCAGGCGAAAGCCTTTGCCGCGCACGAACGCGCCGAAATCGGCGCGCTGCGGCTCGGCATACTGGCGTGCCTTGTCCTCAGACCAACCGTATCGCTCGGTGGCTCCCCAGCGTGCAACATCGCGCTGGTTGCGATAGGGATGCGCGGCGGCGCGGCGGCGGTCGTACCTGTCGATGTGCGCGTCGAGGTCGCGATCGTCGAATCGATCCTCGTGCAGCGTTACGGCAAGCGGCAGACGCGGACTGATGTATCCGGCATCCGCCGGCCAGCCGACGCACAGACCGGCGACGGGAATGACGCGCGCGGGCAGCGCCAGCAGCTCGCTGATCTTCGTCGCATGGTCGCGGATGACGCTGATCGGGCAGCAGCCGAGCCCCACGGCTTCGGCCGCCACCGCGAAGGTCGCGAGCGCCAGCGCGGCATCGACCGTCGCATTGAAGAACAGGTCGAGATGATCGTTCGGAAACGGCTTCCCGCGCGACTCGGCGATGTGCGGAAGGCGCCGTCCGTTGGCCAGAAAGACCAGGAAGGCCGGCGCCTCGCGTATCCAGGGCATGTCGGGGATGAGATCCGCGATTGCGCGCCGCTTGGATGTGTCGCGCACGACCAGGATATCGCGCTGCTGCAGGTCGCTTTTCGACGGTGCCGAGAGCGCGCAGGCGCAGAGCAGGTCGAGCAGGTCGCGGTCGACGGCGCGCGACGAATACCGCCGGATGGTTCGGTGGTTCGCCAGCCGGGCGAAACCGTCGAGGCCGGAGACGGTCGGATCGACGGAGAAATCCTCGCCGAATTGCTTGGAAAGCGCGGTCTGGATGGTTTCGACGTCGGCGGCAGTCGATTTCGCGGGATGGCTCATCGTGACGGACCACGGCAAAGGATGAGGGTTTGCAGTACGCTTGACGGATGATATCCGACAAACTTTGATGGCATCAGATAAGCGCGAAAACGCCCGCGCGATCAATAACGGAGGAAGCGCAGTGAGCCAGCACAGGATCAGGACGGTCGGCATCGTGGCCGCCGCCATCGCACTCGCTGGGATGCTGCTCGGCGCCGGGTCGGCCTTCGCGCAGACCAAGACCGTCCGCCTCGCCAAGCAGTTCGGCATCTCCTACCTGCCGCTCACCATCATGGAGGAGAGGAAGTTGCTCGAGCAGCACGGCAAACGCCTCGGCCTCGACCTCGCGACCGAGTGGGTGAAGTTCACCGGCGGGCCGCCGATGAACGAGGCGATCGTTTCCGGCAACCTGGACTTTGCCTCCGGAGGCGTCGGTCCGCTGCTCACCATCTGGGGGCGCACGCGCAACAACATCGGCGTGAAGGGCGTATCGGCGATCAATTCGATGCCGCTCTACCTCAACACCATCAACCCGGACGTGAAGACGATCAAGGACTTCACCGACAAGGACCGGATCGCGCTGCCGGCCGTGAAAGTGTCGATCCAGGCGGTCACTCTGCAAATGGCGGCCGAAAAAAGCCTTCGGGCCGGGCCAGCACGGCAAGCTCGATCACCTGACGGTCTCGCTCGGCCACCCGGACGGGATGGCGCAGATGATGAGCGGCCGGTCGGAGATCACCGCCCATTTCAGCTCGGCGCCGTTCCAGTATCAGCAGCTCGAGGACAAGCGCGTGCGCAAGGTGCTCGACAGCTACGAGGTGCTCGGCGGGCCGCACACGTTCAACTCGGTGTGGACAACCAGCAAATTCTACAGCGAGAACCGCAAGATCATTCAGGCATTCCTCGCCGCACTCGACGACGCGATGAAGCAGATCGCCGCCGATCCCGCCGGCGTCGCCGCACTGTGGGTGAAGGCCGAGGGCTCGAAGCTGTCGCCGGCGGAAGCGGAGCGGATCATCCGCCTGCCCGAGAACGAGTGGACCACGGTGCCGAAGAAGATCATGGACTACGCCGACTATATGAGCCGCGTCGGCATGCTGCCGGTCAAGCCGTCGAGCTGGCGCGACGTGTATTTCGAGGAGTTCGCATCAGTTGCCTGGGAGTTGACCGGGCGTGGAGACGCTGCGCGTTGAGGTTTGGCGCGGCGCGCGCGACGGCCGCTTCCAGTCGTTCGACCTGCCGCGACGCGCGAACCAGACCGTGCTCGACGTCGTGACCGAGATCCAGCGCGAGCAGGATGCGACGCTGTCCTACCGGTTCGCCTGCCGGGTCGGAATGTGCGGCTCGTGCGCCATGGTGGTGAACGGCCGGCCGCGCTGGACCTGCCGTACGCGCGTCGCGCAGGTGGTCGGCGACGCCGGCATGCTGCGGCTCGAGCCGCTGCGCAACTTCACGGTCGTCAAGGACCTCGCCGTCGACATGGCGGAGTTTTTCGACAAGTGGCGCGACGCGAAAGGAACCTTCGAGGCCGGGCCGCAGCCGGCGGACGATTTTGCGGTCGTCGCCGCCCGCGACGCCGGCGCGCCAGGCGGCCGACGCCGGCATCGAATGCATCGGTTGCGGAATCTGCTATTCGGCCTGCGACGTGGTCGCCTGGGACCCGGACTACCTCGGACCGGCGGCGCTCAACCGGGCCTGGACGTTGCTCAACGACGTCCGCGATCGCGGGCAGGACGCGCGCTTGGCGGCGGTCTCCGGCCGTTCCGGCTGCCAGGCATGCCACACCCATATGAGCTGCACGACGTTCTGCCCAAAGGGCATCGCGCCCACCTATTCCATCGCCGGACTGAAGCGCGCCATGGTCCGCCGGACGCTGCGGAGGTCTGCGTGAACGCCGTGCTGTTTCTTGCGCAGCGCGCAAGCGCCGGGGTTCTCGCCTTTGCGGTCGTCGTGCATCTGGCGACCATCATCTACGCGGTGCGAGGCGGCCTGACCGCCGCGGAGGTGCTCGGGCGCACCCGTGGCAACGGCTGGTTCCTGGCGTTCTACGCCCTGTTCGTCGTCGCGGTCGCGGTGCACGCGCCGATCGGCGTGCGCAACATCTTGCGCGAATGGACGCGGGTCCGCGGCGTGGCCGCCGATCTGACGGCGTGCGCCTTTGCGTTGCTGCTGCTGTCGCTCGGCATGCGGGCCGTGGTCGCGGTGTACTTGGCATGATCCGCGCCTCGCACGGACAGCCGGGGTTCCTGGCGGCGCTGTTGCACCGGTTGTCGGGTGTCGCGCTCGCGATTTTTCTGCCAATCCATTTTCTGGCTCTGGGAACCGCGCTCAAGGGCGCCGACAGCCTCGACGCGTTCTTCGCCGCCACCAGCGCACCGATCGTCAAGGCGGCGGAGCTCGCCATCGTCATTGCGCTCGCCCTTCACATGGCGCTCGGCGTGCGCGTGCTGGCGATCGAGTTCTTGAGCCTGCGCGAGCGCACGGCCGTCACGGTCGGCGCCTGCGTTGCCGCAGCCTCGGCCATTGGCCTCGTGTTCGCTCTCAATGTTCAGTGACCCGGCCGTCGTTTCGGCGCTGAGCACCCAGAGCCTGGCCATCCTCTGGACAGGTGCGTTCCTCGGCGGGCTTGCGGCGGGCGCCGCCGGCTTTGCCTTCGGCATCGTGGCATCGTCGATCTGGCTGCATGTGCTCAGTCCCGTGCACAGCGCCTTCCTGGTGGTCTCGTGCGGCGTGCTGCTGCAGATCGGCACGCTCTGGCCGGCGCGCCGCGGCATCGAGCACCGCAAGCTTTGGCCGTTCATTCTCGGCGGCGCGTTCGGCATTCCGCTCGGCGTCGGGCTGCTGGTGGTGAGCGACGCCGGCCGGCTGAAGCTCGCGCTCGGCCTGTTCCTGCTTGGCTACGGGCTCTATGCGCTCTTGGCCCCGCGGCTTCCCTATGTCGGCGGTGGCGGCCGCCCTGCCGATGCGCTGGTCGGTCTGCTCAGCGGCGTGCTCGGCGGTCTGGGCGGCTATTCCGGCGTCCTGCCGGCGATCTGGGCGCAATTGCGCGGGTGGCCCAAGGAAGTTGCCCGCGGGGTCTATCAGCCCTTCATTGTGTTCGCGCATCTCGCTACGCTGGTCCTGATCGGCTTCGTTGCGGTCGACCTGGCCGGTGTCGTGCTACTGATCGCAGCATTGCCCGCGCTCGCCGCCGGCGGGTGGCTCGGCTGGGTCATCTACGGGCGGCTCGACGATCGAAGGTTCCGGCAGCTGCTCGCGGCGCTGCTGGTCGCCTCCGGCGCGGCGCTGGTCATTTAGGAGAAGACCCCATGCAGCTCGATCCGAAAGAAGTCGAGGAGCTGGCGAAGACGCTCTACGTGCGGG
Organism: uncultured Alphaproteobacteria bacterium; assembly: GCA_963738705.1. Lineage (GTDB taxonomy): Bacteria > Pseudomonadota > Alphaproteobacteria > Rhizobiales > Xanthobacteraceae > CAVTXS01. The sequence continues at coordinate 153,422 of CAVTXS010000019.1, read as the reverse complement.
CGTTGAAGCTGCTGCCGCCCGACATCAAGGCCGGGTTCGCGCGCCTGCAGGCCGCCGAAACCGACACCACCGGCCGCACCATCCTCGGCACCATGGTGGAGAACATCGCGGTCGCGGAGCGCACCAATAACCTGCTGTGCCAGGATACCGGCATCCCGATCTACAACGTCACCATCGGAGGCAACGTCGAGTTCGACGGCGTGGCCATCAAGGAGGCGATCCGCCGCGGCTGCGCGCGCGCGACGCGCGAGCACCCGCTGCGCTCCTCGGTCGTGCATCCGCTCACGCGCAAGAACGAGCAGACGTCGTGCGGCGTGGGTGTCCCGATCATCCACGTCGACTTCGACGGTCGCGACGAGACGGTCGAGATCGAGATGATCCCGAAAGGGTCGGGCTCGGAGAACGGCTCCTTCCTGCAGATGCTGATCCCGGCCGACGGCGCCAAAGCCGTGAAGCGCTACGTCATCGATCGCGTGATCGAGTGCGGCGGGCGCGTGTGCCCGCCGACCATCGTCGGCGTCGGGATCGGCGGCACGTCGGACCTTTGCATGCATCTCGCCAAGATTGCCGCGACGCGGCCGCTCGGGACCGCGTGCTCCGATCCGGAAGGCGCCAAGATCGAGGCGGAGCTTTCGGAAGCGGTGAACGCGCTCGGCATCGGTCCGCAGGGGTTAGGCGGGCGCTCGACCGCCTTTCGGGTGCACGTCGAGGTCGCCGCCACCCACATCACCATGAACCCGGTGGCGGTGAACATCCAATGCCATTCGGCGCGCCGCGCCAACGCGGTGATCACGCCGGGCGGCATCGCGTTCCGGTGAGGACGATGATTGCCAACTTGACCCCCACCCTATCCCTCCCCCTTGCAGGGCGAAGTCGATCGCGAAGCGATCGGGAGGGGGTCAAAACATGACCCATCACGTGCTCGACATGCCGATCACCGAGGCGCAGGCGCGGGCGCTCAAGGTCGGCGACACCGTCACGCTGGAACGGCGGCTGTTCGGCATCCGCGACGCGACGCTGATCCACATGTTCGACCACGAGCGCGCGACCCGGCTCGATCTCAAGGGCCATGCGGTGATCCATACCGCTCCGAACGTGCGCAAGGTGGACGCGTCGCCGGAGAGTCCGGCCGGCTATGCGCCGCTCTGCATCGGCACCACCACGTCGCAGCGCATGGAGCGCTTCACCGCCAAGCTGATGGAGCGCGAGGGCGTGCGGCTGATCATCGGCAAGGGCGGCATGGGGCCGCAGACGCTGCAAGCCTTCCGCGATCTCGGCGGTGCGTATCTCGCCGTGGTCGGCGGCGCCGCGGCGCTTCAGACCACCTGGATCGAAACGATCGAGGACGTCGACCTCGACGACCTGCATCCCGAAAGCCTCTGGCAATTCCGCATCCGCGGGTTCGGGCCGCTGCTCGTGACCATGGACTCGCACGGCGGCTCGCTGCACGCGCAAGTGCATGAGATGCGCGGCCGCCAAGCGTGCCGCCGTCCTCGCCAGCATCGGGGCGGCGGAGTGAACCCGGGTTCGGCCAGAAGGGTCGTTTTGCGCGTCTATCGTGGAGCGAACAGCAACAAACTCAAGAACGCTCTCCGGCCGACCTTGCTGGCTTTCCCGAAGCGCTCCAATGCGGTGCGTGCCGTTTTTGTTGCAAGAACGGCGTCGGAGGTTCGAACACGAAAGAGCGGATCATAGTCGGCTAAGAGCCTCTTTTCTTGTAAGTCAACGAAGGCCGTCGCAAACGCCAGTATGTTGGGTCCGAAGCCCTTCGATGGTTGATACTGCACATACTTCGGCGGCAAGGTTGATTTCTTCAACTCATTGCACAGTAATCTTACAGCCGCGTGGTTGACGCTCCTGTAAGTGAGGCGATAGTGAACGGTTGACCGTTGCGTCCGACCGACAAACTCGTCGGCCGCGGCAGTTAGGATTCCATGAAATACTCCGTAGTAGGCAGCAGAAATGGCTCGCCTCAAGTCCACCTGCCGAGGTGCGCCTGCAGGCGGCGGTGTGGCGAGTCGATCAGCCTGCTCGAATAGATGCTCAGGGTTAGGTGTCGTCAACCGCGTTGAGCTCTTTCTGCGTCGCGTATTCTATGATTGGCAATCTCTCCTCGCCCGCCTTGCCTAGGCGTTCTTGCATGCTCACGAGCGTGTCGAGCGCTGCATCCCCGGAGAGCCTTCCGACGGCATCCTCCGGGATCACGATCGTAATTCGCAAAGCCTCCTGACCTTCGGAATCGGTGATCGACGCAGTCTCCACGCGAGCCACATTCGCCGCCCCCAACTTGGCGGCAGCGACGTCCTTTGCGATCTTTTCGATCTTCTCGCGTTCCAACATGCGGTATGTGTACTCTAGTTCCCCAATGGATGCATCTTCGTTCTAGGGGTCCGCATAGTGACCGCCCGCCTCGACACCGACATCCTCATCCTCGGCGCTGGCGGTGCCGGGCTGTTCGCGGCGCTGCACGCCAAGAAGCGCAATCCCGATCTCGACGTCACCATTGCGGTGAAAGGGCTGCTCGGCAAATGCGGCTGCACCCGCATGGTGCAGGGCGGCTACAACGTCGCGCTGGCGCCGGGCGACTCGATCGAGCGGCATTTCATGGACACGATCGAGGGCGGCGGCTGGCTCAACGACCAGGACCTCGCCTGGCTGCTGGTGACGCAGGCGCCGCTGCGCATCCGGGAGCTTGAGACCGAGCTCGGCTGTTTCTTCGACCGCAACCCGGACGGCACCATTCACCAGAAGGCATTCGCCGGGCAGACCTTCGATCGCACCGTGCACAAGGGCGACCTCACCGGCATCGAGATCATCAACCGACTGGCCGAACAGGTTTGGCGCCGCGACGTGCGACGGCTGGAGGATGTCCGCGCGCTCGACCTCATCCCGGCGGCGGACGGCTCGGGCCTTGCCGGCGTGCTGATGCTCGACATGCGCACCGGCGAGGCGCTGCTGGTGCGCGCGCGGTCGACCCTGCTCGCGACCGGCGGCGGGCCGACCATGTATCGCTACCACACGCCGTCGGGCGACAAGACCTGCGACGGGATGGCGATGGCGCTGCGCGCCGGCTTGCCGCTGCGCGACATGGAGATGGTGCAGTTCCATCCGACCGGACTGCTCGCCGGTCCCGACACGCGCATGACCGGCACGGTGCTGGAGGAAGGCCTGCGCGGCTCCGGCGGCTACCTTGTCGACGCGACCGGCGAGCGCTTCATGTTGACCTATGACCCGCGTGGCGAGCGCGCGACCCGCGACATCGTCAGCCGCGCCATCATGGACCGGCTCCGGCGCGGGTACGGCAGTCCGAACGGCGGCGTGTGGATCGAGATGAGCCATCTCGGGCCCGAGCGCGTGGCCCGCGAGTTCAAGGGCATGGTTGAGCGATGCGCCGACTGCGGCTTCGACCTCGCCGGCGGGCGCGTCGAGGTGGTGCCGACCGCGCATTACATGATGGGCGGCGTTGTGTTCGCGGCCGACTGCACCACGCCGCTGCCGCGGCTCTACGCTGCCGGCGAGGACACCGGCGGCGTGCACGGCGCCAACCGGCTGGGCGGCAACGGCGTCGCCAACTCCACGGTGTTCGGCGCGCTCGCGGGCACCGCAATGGCGGCGCAGATCGACAGAACTGGCGCGCTCGCGGACATCGACCCGGCCATATTGGAGATAGCGACTGAGCGCGCCTTTGCGCCGCTCGAAAAGCCGCGCGGCGATCTCGAGAGCATCCGCCGCGCCCTGCATGACACCATGTGGAACGATGTCGGCATCCTGCGCACCGGTGAGAGTCTCGGGCGTGGGCGCGCGGCGCTCGAGTCTTTGCAGAACGAGGTCGCCGCGATGGGCGTGGCCGACGCGGATCGGCGCTACAATCTGACCTGGATGGACCGCCTCAACCTGGAGAACCTCATCCTGGTCAGCCGCGCGATTTGCGCGGGCGCGGAGGCGCGCACCGATAGCCGGGGCGCGCATTTCCGCGAGGATTTTCCGGACGCGTCGGATCTTGGCACGTCGCGCTACGCTGCGGTGCGCCTGCGCGACGGCCGGATGAGCGTGGAAAGCAAGCCAGTCGTATTCACGCGCGTGCGGCCCGGCGAAACGCTGCTGTCGGAAGCGGCCGAATAGCCCCAATGGCCCATGCCCGGTCATGGCCGGGCTTGACCCGGCCATCCACGTCTTGCTTGCCGCGAAACCCGCAAAAAGAAAGACGTGGATGCCCGGCACAGGGCCGGGCATGACGAGCCAGAATCGGCGCCGCTGTCAGAATGGCGCCCCTTACTTCAGCGCTGCCGTTCCTTCGCGACGTCGGGTCCCGCAGCGCGCGGCGTATCCGAGGGCTCGGCCGATCGCCGGCCGAAAAGCGCCCGCGGCCAGCGTGCCAGGCGCTCCAGCGCGCGCTCGATCGTTTCGTCCGAGAGCAATCCGCCCCGCCAGCGATAGAGTGCGCCGTGCACCAGCCAGATGATCAGGAACGTGATCACGCCGGCGAACACGACGTCGCTGAAGAAGTGGCCGCCGAAGGCCATCCGCAAGGTGCCGGCGATTGTGCCGAATGCAATCGCCGCACCGTAGGCGAGCGGCCGCCATTGCGGCGGCGCAAGCGCGGCAGGCGCGAGGGTCCAGAACGCGCCCGATGCCTCCCCGGCGACGAATGAGCAATTGGCCCGGCAGGTACCGCGCGGATCCCACCACGGCACGAACCGCTCCGGCCCGCCGAACGCCGCGACGTCGCGTGGGCGCGGCCGGGCCCAGTTGTCCTTGAGGATCACGTTCGCGGTAATGAGCGGCGCCAGCAGGACCGTGGTGAGGAGAAACGCCACGGCGCGGCCGGGAAATGCCAGCCGCGCGCGCGGCCGGATCAGTTTTGCGACGACCGCGCCGATCGGGATACCGACCATCACGCCGACGACCATCATGATGCTGTCGCGCACCAGGTTCCACACCCGGTGCGATTGCAGCGCGAAGCCCGTGCCCGGCTCGTAGAACAGGCCCAGAATTGCGATGTCGAGCTCGGGAAATAATCCAAAAGTAACGCCCACGACGGTGGCGATCGCGACGGCGATCAAAATTCCAGTCCGGTTCATAGAGCGACCGTCGTCAGAGCTTGGCCGGCATCAGCGCGCTTGGCCGCGCTCCTCACGCTCGTCCAGCCACCGCGACACGCGTGCGACCCCAAAGGCCACGACGAGAACGAGCAACGGGGAGAGCAGCACTATAGATCTCGAGGATTGTCATTCGCACCGTTTCCCGAGGCATTGCCCGCCCCGCAATTCACCTGAGCCGCTCCAAAATGCTCACGTAGTTGGCGACCGCGGCACCGCCCATGTTGAACAGACCGGCGAGCCTGGCGTCCTTCACCTGCATGTCGCCGGCCGTGTCGGTGAGCTGCATGGCGGCAAGCGCGTGCATCGACACGCCGGTGGCGCCGATCGGGTGACCCTTGGCCTTGAGGCCGCCGGACGGGTTCACCGGCAGCGCGCCGCCCTTGAGCGTGAGACCGTCCTTCACGGCGCGGGCGCCCTGGCCCTCGGGAGTGAGCCCCATCGCCTCGTACTCGATCAATTCGGCGACCGTGAAGCAGTCGTGCGTCTCGACCAGCGACAGGTCGCGCAAGGCCACGCCCGCCTGCGCCAGCGCGCGTTGCCACGCCTCCGCGCAGCCCTCGAACTTGAGGATGTCGCGCTTCGACATCGGGAGGAAATCCTGCACGTGCTGCGCGGCGCGGAAGACCACTGCCTTGTTCATCCGCAGCGCGGTCTCGACGTCGGCCAGCACCACCGCCGCCGCGCCGTCGGAGACGAGCGAGCAGTCGGTCCGTTTCAGCGGCCCGGCGACAAACGGGTTCTTCTCGCTCTCGGTGCGGCAGAACTCGTAGCCGAGATCCTTGCGCATCTGCGCGTAAGGATTGCCGACGCCATTCTTGTGATTCTTCGCCGCGATCATCGCGAGCGCATCGGACTGGTCGCCGTGACGTTGGAAATACCCGCCGGCGATCTTGCCGAACACGCCGGCGAATCCGCCCTCGATGTCGGCTTCTTCGCGGACATACGAGGCCTTCAGCAAGTTTCGGCCGATCTCAGGCGCGGGCGTGGTCGTCATCTGCTCGACGCCTACGACGAGGACGATACGCGCGGCCTTCGCCTCGATCGCCTTGAGCCCCTGATGCACCGCGGCCGAGCCGGTCGCGCAGGCGTTCTCGACGCGGGTCGCGCGCTTGAACCGCAGATCGGGCGAGGCCTGCAGCACCAGCGAGGCGGTAAAATCCTGTGCGGAAAATCCGGCATTGAAATGCCCGAGTACGATCTCGTCCACCTGCTTGGCCTCGACACCGGCGTCCGCAAGCGCCGAGGTGGCGACGCGCACGATCAGGCTTTCCACGGTCTCGGTATCGAGGCGGCCGAACGGCGTGTGGGCCCAGCCAACGATGCAAGCGGTCATGAACGCTCTCCTTTGCCGAACTTTCGACGCTTTCCCCGGCGATCAACGTCTTGACCGATAAGGGCGGTGGTAACGATACCAGAAACGGCTTCTTTGCGTCCCTGGGCCGTTCAGTCTAGATAGTGCGCCGCCCGCGTTGCGTCCAATCTTAAGCTTCGCCAACGTCGAGCCAACTGCGGACCGAGTCTTGCATCTACCGTCTGCGCCGATCCTCGCCCGCCTTCTCGTCATCGTCACGACGATGGGCGTAGCTAGTGTCGCAAGCGCATCGCGAGCCGGCGCCGACGCGCTGCTGCTGATCGAGGCCGACACCGGACGGGTCCTGCACGCGGAAAACGCCACCTATCCGTGGTATCCGGCGTCGATCACCAAGATCATGACGGCTTACGTGACGTTGCGCGCCGTGAAGGAAGGCCGGCTGCGGCTCGATACCCTGCTGACGGTGTCGGAGAATGCCCTCGCGCAGCAGCCGTCCAAGATGGGCTTCCCGGTCGGAACCCAGATCACCGTCGATGATGCCTTGAAGATGCTGATGGTGAAGTCCGCGAACGACGTCGCCGTCGTGCTCGCCGAAGGCGTCTCCGGATCGGTGGAGAAATTCGCCGACGAGATGAACCGGGCGGGCGCGCGCATCGGCATGACGCAATCGAGCTGGGTCAATCCCAATGGCTTGCCGGCGGAGAGCCAGGTCACGTCGGCGCGCGACATGGCGATCCTCGCGCGCGCCGTGATCCGCGAGTTTCCCGAGCACGAGCTCTACTGGCGCATCCCGGCCATCAAGTTCGGCCGCCGGGTGCTGCGCAACTACAACAAGCTGATCGATCGCTACCCCGGCGCCGACGGCATGAAGACCGGTTTCATCTGCGCGTCGGGCTTCAATCTCGTCGCTACTGCGAGCCGCAACGGCAGGCGGCTGATCGCCGTGGTGCTCGGCGCGCCCTCGTCGACCGAACGGGCGGAGAAGACGGCGCGTCTCTTGGAGACGGGGTTCGGCGCGGGCGTCGGCCTGTCCTGGCTCCTGCCTTCGCTCGGAAGCGTGGACGCGCTGCAACCGATCGCGGCCGCGCCGCCCAATCTGCGGGACGAGGTGTGCGGCAAGAACCGGCGCCGCATCCGTACCGACCACGGCGAGGAAGAGGAGAACCAGCCGGCGGGCAGTCAGCCCGACTCCGGCTCGGCCGCCTACGCCATGATGCTGCCGAACTTCCGCACCGCCAGCGGCAGCGGGTCCTTGCTCGGCGCGCTCACGCCCTCGATGCCGCCGATCAAGGTGGCGGCGATCCCGCCCAAGGGAGTTTCGGTCGCCGCAATCGAGGCGCCGGCGCGGGCGCGGCTTAAGCGCGGTGCGCGCAAGAGCGCGGTCATCGCCGTGGCCAAGCCCGAGCAGCCGGCACCCGCCCCGAAAGTCGCCGAGCCGGCGGCGAGCAAGCCCAAGGCTGCCGCTCGGCCGAAGCCCATCGCGGTGGCCAAGCCCGAGAACCCGGCACCTGCCCCGAAGGTCGCCGAGCCGGCGGCGAGCAAGCCCAAGGCTGCCGCTCGGCCGAAGCCCATCGCGGCGAGCAGCACCGCAATCATCGCACCTGAGCCGAAAGCTTCCGCCGCCACCCGCAAGCCCGCCGCCGCCGCCGCCCCCGCGGTCGCGGCGAAAAAGCCGGCGGCGAGCGGCGCTGCCAAACCGGCCGCCAGCGGCGCCAAACCCGCCGCCAAGCCGAACCCCTGATCGCGGCGGCTGCCAAAATGACGTCGCCGGGCACGCGGCGTCTGCCGCCCACGCCGATCCCGCTGACCGTGCTTACCGGCTTCCTCGGCGCCGGCAAGACCACGCTGCTCAACCGGCTGCTGCCCGACCCCGCGCTCGCCGGCACCGCCGTGCTGGTCAACGAGTTCGGCGACATCGGGCTCGACCATCTGCTGGTCGAGCAAGTCGCCGACGACATGGTTCTGCTGGCGAGCGGCTGTCTGTGCTGCACGGTCCGCGGCGAGCTCGTGACCGCGCTCGAGAAGCTCTTGCGCGATCTCGACAATGGCCGCATCGCCTTCGGCCGCGTCGTGATCGAGACCACCGGCCTCGCCGACCCGGCGCCGGTCTTGCACACCATCATGGTGCACCCGTATCTGGTCCTGCGCCATCGACTCGACGGCGTGGTCACGCTGATCGATGCCGTGAACGGCCTCGCCACGCTCGACGCGCATCCCGAATCGGTGAAACAGGCGGCGGTCGCGGACCGCCTGGTGTTGACCAAGACCGATCTGTTGGCGGGGCCGGAACGCGCCGACAAGAAGCAGTGCCTGATCGAACGGTTGCGGGCGCTCAATCCTGCGGCGCCGATTCTCGACGCTGCTGCCGGCGAAGCGACCGCGGCGCTGCTGCTCGACTGCGGCCTGTACGATCCGGGGGGAAAAAGTCCCGACGTCGAACGCTGGCTGGCCGCAGAGTCCTACCAAGCCGCGCACGCGCACCGCCACAGTCACGATCACGGTCACGACGTGAACCGGCACGACGATCGCATCCGGGCGTTTACGCTCGCGACCGAGCAGGCGATTCCAGCCGGAGCCTTCGAGATGTTCCTCGACCTCTTGCGCTCGATGCACGGGCCGAACCTGCTGCGGGTCAAGGGCATCGTGCGGCTTGCCGAGACGCCGGACGCACCGGTCGTGATCCACGGCGTGCAGCATGTGTTTCACCCACCCGCGAGTCTGCCGGCTTGGCCGGACGCTGACCGCCGCACGCGCCTGGTGTTCATCACCCGCGATATCGCGCCGCGTGTCGTCGAGGGGTTGTTCGCCGCGTTCCTCGGTGAGGTGCGGGTCGATCGGCCGGATGCTGCCGCGCTCGCCGACAATCCGCTGGTCCCGTTCGGCGGCCTGGATCGGTAGCGTCCTTCGCGCGGCGCCCGGACACGGGCGTAGCGTTGAATTCCGACCAGACCCGCATGGGTTTCTGCGTTTGGGTTAGACGCGGCCTTGCAAAGCGCATCGCGACTGTCCGATCCTAGGCGCACGAACGGGGGCGAAACGCCATGGGCTTGATCGATCGGATCAGGAGCGACGTCACCTGCCTCAAGGGCGCGTTGCGCACGCTCAAGAAGGTCAAGCCGATCGTCGCGAACCCTGAGCGCGTCTTCCCGGTCGCGATCGAGGAGCTCGCCGGGCAATTCGGCGACGCACCGGCGCTGCTGTCGGATCGCGAGCGGTTCACTTATCGCGAGCTCGCGGCGCGCGCCAACCGCTACGCGCGCTGGGCGCTGGCGAATGGCGTGCAGAAGGGCGACACGGTCTGCCTGCTGATGCTGAACCGGCCGGAATACATGGCGACCTGGCTCGGCGTGACGCGCGTCGGAGGGGTCGCGGCGCTGCTCAATACCAACCTCACCGGCCAGTCGCTCGCCCATTGCATCAACATCGTGGAGCCCAGGCATATCGTGGCGGCGGCGAGCTTGAGCGCGGCGCTCGCAAGCGCGCAGCCGCATCTCGCCACCAACGCCCGCATCCGGCTGCATGGCGACGGCGGCGGGGATTTCCCGCGCATCGACGGCGCCGTCGACGTGCTGCCGGGCGATGCGCTGTCGGTGAGCGAGCGGCGGCCGCTCAGCATCGAGGACCGGGCGCTCTACATCTACACGTCAGGCACCACCGGGCTGCCGAAGGCCGCGAATGTCAATCACTACCGGCTGATGCTCGCGAGCCACGGCTTCGCCGGCGCCATGGACGTGCAGCAGACCGACCGGATGTACGATTGCCTGCCGATGTATCACACGGTCGGCGGGGTGGTGGCGACCGGCGCCCTCTTGGCGAACGGCGGCGCCACCGTGATCCGCGAAAAATTCTCGGCGCGCGAATTCTGGGACGATATCGTGCGCTGGGACTGCACGATGTTCCAATATATCGGCGAGCTCTGCCGCTATCTCGTGAACACCCCGCCAAGTGCAAGCGAGAGCAAGCATCGCGTCCGGCTCGTCTGCGGCAACGGACTGCGGCCGGACGTGTGGCCGGCATTCAAGCAGCGCTTCGGCATCCCGGAGATCCTGGAATTCTATGCCGCGACGGAAGGCAATTGCACGCTGTTCAACTTCGAGAGCAGGGAGGGCGTGGTCGGGCGTTTGCCATGGTTCCTCGCCCGCCGCTTCCCGGTCAAGGTCGTGCGCTTCGACATCGAGACCGGTGAGCCGGTCCGCAACGCCAAGGGCTTTTGCGTCGAGTGCGATGTCGACGAGCCCGGCGAGGTCATCGGCAGGATCCTGAACGATCCGACGAAACCGGGAAGCCGCTTCGAGGGCTATGCGGAGAAGGCGGCGACCGAGAAGAAGATCCTGCGCGACGCGTTCGAGCAAGGCGATGCCTGGTTCCGATCCGGCGACCTGATGCGCAAGGACAAAAACGGCTACTTCTCCTTCGTCGACCGCGTCGGCGACACGTTCCGCTGGAAGGGCGAGAACGTCGCGACCTCGGAAGTTTCCGAAGCGATCACCGCCTTCCCGGGCATCCGGGAGGCCAACGTCTACGGCGTGACGCTGCCGGGCCATGACGGGAAGGCCGGAATGGCGGCGGTGGTGGCGGAGGACAGCATCGATCTCGCGGCGCTGCGCCGGCATCTGCAGGCGCAGCTGCCGGACTACGCGCGGCCGATGTTCCTGCGCGTGACCGACAAGATCGACGTCACCGGGACATTCAAGCAGAAGAAGGGCGAGCTTGCGCGCGAAGGCTTCGATCCGGCCGCTTCCGGCGAGCCGATTTTCTTCGACGACCCGCAGGCGCAGGCCTTCGTCCGGCTCGATCCAGCCGGTTACGATCGCCTCGTGGCCGGTGACGTTCGCCTGTGAGCGCCGCCGCGAACGTCATTGCCGGGCTTGACCCGGCAATCCATCCCTTCAAGAGAGGCCTTTGGGAAGAATGATGGATGCCCGGGTCAAGCCCGGGCATGACGATTGCGTGCCAACCGTGCCGGAAAACGTACCCTCATTTGATGTAGCCGAACCGCGCGATGTGCTGGCGTTCTGGCGCGCCGCGGGTCCCGACAAATGGTTCAAGAAGGATGCGGCGTTCGACGACGAGATCGGGCGGCGCTTTCTCGCCACCTATGAGGCCGGCGCGGGCGGCCTCCTGGTGGCGTGGGAACAAACGCCCGAGGACGCGCTCGCGCTTCTGATCCTGCTCGACCAGTTCCCGCGCAACATGTTCCGCCGCGATGCCCGCACCTATGCGGCCGATCCGCTTGCGCGCGCGGTGGCGGCGCGCGCGCTTGCGCGCGGTTTCGATCAGAATTTCCCGCCGGCCGAGCAGACGTTCTTCTATCTTCCTTTCGAGCATTCCGAGGACATCGCCGACCAGGAACGCGGCCTTGCCCTATTCAACGCGACCGGCGATGCCGAGCTGATCAAGTACGCGCAAGCGCACGCCGACATCATCCGCCGGTTCGGCCGCTTTCCGCATCGCAACGCCATCCTCGGCCGGTCGACCACGCCGGAGGAGCAGGCCTTCCTCGACGGCGGCGGGTTCGCGGGGTGACTGCAGCGTAACCTACTGCTCGCTGGCTTTTGCCAGAGCCTTCCTGATGCGCTCTACGAGGTTGGGCATTTTGCGGGCGTTCACGAGTGCGTGCCAGTCATCCGGAGGCGTGCCGCCATTCAGCATGGACGCAAACACCGCGTAGGCGTCGTTCTTCGAGCCGTAGGTTCGAAGCGTCTTCTCGTCGTTGACCCAAGCGAAAATGATGATTTTCGATTGTGCGTGGTAGCGAAAGAAAACGCGGAACCGGCCACCACCGAACTTATCTCTAAACCAGTGCTTATAGTCGTCGCCGAGGGAGTCGCCCTGGCGGTAGCGACGGTTGGCAGGATCCTGCGGGATTCGATTGAATACAATCTCGCTCAGGGCTTTCAAAAGCTTGGCGTTTGGAGTCTGCCGGTAGGTGGTCGGATTCCTCTCTTTTTCGGCTGCCACGGCTTCAATCAATCGCTCCAACTGAGCGAGAAAAAGCGGATGGGCGTAGATTGTCCATCCATTGACAACCAGATTGGTGTTTCCGGTGTTCAGAGAGCGACATCGCCCTCGATCGGGGCGTCCACGTCGGTTTCCACGCCTTCGATCAGTTCAGCGATTTGTTTGGCCAGATCGGGCGTAAGCGCCTTGAGATTGCTGGGATTTTGCTTCATGTCCTGCGCCAAAAAAGCTAGAAATGAACCGACGATCAGATCCTCACGAGCGTTGTCGGCTCGGCGAACCGTTATGCCGGATTCGTCCAGGCGGAATGCGATCTGGTCACCGGGACCCACACCCAGAGCGTTGCGAATAGATTTGGGGATCGTGGTCTGCCCCTTTGCGGTAATGGTGCTCAACTCTTCGATGATCGCCATAATTCCTCCAGCGCTCGATCGATCCTGCCACCCGGGAGGTAAGGTAAATTCCTTACTAGGTCAAGCGTTTGATCGAGCGTGCGAAATGCACAAGAAATTTCATATGCTTATCACTTTCTATCAGCATCCCAACCGAACGTTAAGCGCGCCCTGACCATAGTCCGGTCATGGGGGGCGGACGTGGAGGCTCGTGAGGTGGTGCTGACCGGTTCGGAGGACGCGGCCCGCCGATCGTCGCGGCTGGGGCTTGCTGGCCTGGCCGACCGTGCGCGCGCCTGGTTGGGCGACGCCAGCCACGCCTCGCTCGCCCAGCGCATGGCGGGGGGTGCCTTCCTGATCCGCGTCGCCAGCGCCGCGCTGCTCTATCTCTCGCAGGTGCTGCTCGCTCGCTGGATGGGCTCGTTCGAGTTCGGCGTCTACGTCTATGTCTGGACCTGGGTGCTGCTGGTCGGCGGCCTGTTCGACCTCGGCCTCGCGCAGTCGGCGCAGCGCTTCATCCCCGAATATGCCCAGCGCGGGCGAGGCGACCTGCTGCGCGGCTTCCTCGCCGGCAGCCGCTGGATCGCGGCCGGGGCCGCATCCGTCGTCGCGATCATGGCCGCCGGCTGCATCCTTCTGCTCAGATCGTGGGTCGATTCCTACCTCGTGTTTCCGCTGCTGTTGGCTTGCTGCTGCCTGCCCTTCTACGCGCTCGGCAGCGTGCAGGACGGCATCGCGCGCTCCTACAACTGGCTCAACGTCGGGCTCACCCCGCTATTCATCCTGCGGCCGTTGCTGCTGCTCGTCTTCATGGCGCTCGCCTACGCGGCCGGCTTTCCGCTCGACGCGACGAGCGCGATGCTGGCCGCCGTCGGCGCCACCTGGCTCACCGCGATCCTGCAGCTCGTCGTGCTCGACCGCCGCCTGCGCGACACCGTCGAGGCGGGGCCCAAGGTCTACGAGCCGAAAATGTGGCTCGCGACCTCGCTGCCGATCTTCCTGGTCGAGAGCTTCTACCTGCTGCTCACCTACACCGACATCTTGATGCTGAAAGCGTTCCGCTCGCCGGAGGAGATCGCGGTCTACTATGCGGCGGCCAAGACGCTGGCGCTGGTCGCATTCGTGAACTTCTCGGTGTCGGCCGCGGTCGCGCACCGGTTCACCGAGTACCACGTCAGCGGCGACCGCGCGCGGCTCTCGGCATTCCTGGCCGACTCGATCAAGTGGACGTTCTGGCCGTCGCTCGCCGCGACCGCCGCGATCCTCGCCCTCGGCCGGCCGTTCCTGTGGCTGTTCGGCCCCGGCTTCACCGACGGTTATCCGATCATGTTCGTGCTCGCCGCCGGCTTGCTGGCGCGTGCGGCAGTCGGGCCGGTGGAGCGGCTGCTCAACATGCTCGGGCAGCAGAACGTTTGCGCGATCGTCTACGCGGCGGCGTTCGGGCTCAATCTCGTCGGCTGTGTGGTGTTGATCCCGCGCTTCGGCGGCATTGGCGCCGCCATCGCGACGTCGACCGCGCTGGTGATCGAATCGATCCTCTTGTTCATCGTCACCAAGCGCCGGCTCGGGCTGCACGTGTTCATCTGGCGCGGCGGCAAGGGCCGCGCGGCCTGACGCCCGGTCATCATGACGAACATCGTGGCGCTCGATCCTGCGGATGGCCTCGACGGTCGGAGCCGGGTCCGACGCGCAATCGCCTTCATATGAGCCGGCTGCCTCGCCGGCCTCCGGCTTGCGGCCTCATGCGGAATGGCGGCCGCTGGCGTCGCTCGCCGATGTTACCCAGGCATGGAAGGCGCTCGCCGCCCGCGCGCTCGAGCCCAACATCTTTTACGAGCCGGCCTTCGCGCTCGCCGCCGCGTCGGCCTTCGGGCGCGACATCGGGGCCGTCCTGGTCTGGTCGGATACGGAGCCGAACCGGCTTGTGGGCTTTTTCCCCATGCGGGTCGAACGCAGGCGCTACGGCATCCCGTTGCCGGTTCTGGTGGGGTGGACGCATCCTTATGCGCCGTTCGGCGCGCCGTTGGTCGATCGCGATTGCGCCGAAGGCGCGATCGAGGCTGCGTTGGACTTCGTTGCGGGCGACGCCGGCCTTCCCGACCTGCTGCTGCTGCCGTTCGCGCCGGCCGCGGGCCCGTTCGCGACCGCGCTGGCGGTCGCCGTCTTCAAGCGCGAAGGCCGTATCGCCTGGTTCGCGCAGCACGGCCGTGCCTTGCTTACCCCGCCGCTCGAGCGCGCCGACTACCTCGAGCGCATGCTTCCGCCACGCAAGAGCAAGGAGCTGCGTCGCCAGGCGCGGCGCCTGGCCGAGCGGGGAAAGCTATGGGTTGCAAGCACGTCCGAGCCGTCGCGAATCAACGACGCGCTCGACGCCTTCCTGGCGCTCGAAGCAAAGGGCTGGAAGGGCCGGGCGCGAACCGCGGCGGCGCTCGACCCCGACGCCCACCAATTCATGCGGCGCGCGGTTCGTGGCCTCGCCGGCGGTGGCCAGGCGCGCGTCGATCGCCTCATGCTCGGGCGACCGCGTGATCGCAGCCGCCATGCTGCTGCGCAGCGGTTCGGCCGGCTGGTTCTGGAAGATCGCCTATGACGAAGACCTCGCGCGCGCGTCGCCCGGCGTGCAGCTCGTGCTCGAGCTCACCGAGTCGCTGCTGGCCGATCCGACCATCGGCCGAGTTGATTCCTGCGCGACGCCGGATCATCCGATGATCGACCATCTCTGGCACGACCGTTTGATGCTGGCCGATCAGCTCATCGCGCTCGCCCCGCAGGCCAACCGGCGCTTCATGCTGGCGTACGGGCTCGAAGGCTTGCGCCGCGGCGCCATCGACGCCGCCAAGTGGGCGCGCAATCTCGTGCGCCGGTGAGCGCGATGGCGCTGGCCCGTCATTGCCGGGCTTGACCCGGCAATCCATCCTTTCAAAGAAACTCGAAGATTGATGGATGCGCGGGTCAAGCCCGCGCATGACGGGTCAACAATCACCCCCCGCCGGCCGCCATTGAGCGGCGCAGCTTGGCCATGCCGGCGATCCAGCGATCGTAGTTCTCGGTCTTGTTGCGCATGTATTGCAGCACCTGCGGATGCGGCAGGATGCAGAACCGTTCCTCGGCCAGTCCCGCGACCACGAAGTCCGCCGCCTGTTCCGGCGTGAGCACGCCGTCGAGGTGCTGCGGCCCGTGCCCGCTGGCGCGCAGCATGGCGGTGTCGACGCCCTGCGGGCACAGGATCGAGACACGGATGCCCTGGTCGCGATGGGTGAAGGCGAGATTCTCGGCAAAGCCGACGGCGGCGTGCTTGGTCGTGCCGTAGACCGCGTTGCCGATCTGGTTGAGCAGTCCGGCTGCCGAGATCGTATTGAGGAAATAGCCGCCGCCTCTGGCGATCATGCGCGGCAACAGCGCGCGCGCCGCATAGACGTGCGCCATGACGTTGACGGCCCAGCCGCGCGCCCATTGCTCGTTCGGCGACGAGGCGGAATTGTCCGGCGCGCCCTTGAAATCGCCGATGCCCGCATTGGAGCAGAACAGCGCGATCGGCCCGGCGCGCTGCTCGGTCTCGTCGACCAGGCGGACAATGTCGTCTTCCTTGGCGACGTCGCATTCGAATGCCAGGCCATTCACCGACGCGGCAACGCTCCGCGCACCGTCGGCGTT
The DNA here is from genome assembly GCA_963738705.1 of uncultured Alphaproteobacteria bacterium. Lineage (GTDB taxonomy): Bacteria > Pseudomonadota > Alphaproteobacteria > Rhizobiales > Xanthobacteraceae > CAVTXS01. The sequence continues at coordinate 137,001 of CAVTXS010000019.1, read as the reverse complement.
GCGGTCCGCAGCCACCAACGTCTTGGCGCCCTCCCGATGAAAGCGTTCGCACAACGCCTTGCCGATCCCGTCCGCTCCGCCGGTCACGACGACAACCTTGTCACGCACGTCCATGCTTGCACCTCCGTTGCCGTGATCATCATAGTATCGTTCCGGGGTCTCCGTCATTGCGAGCCCAAGGCGAAGTCGTAGGGTGGGCAAAGGCGCGCGAATGCGCGCCGTGCCCACGCGTGCACGCAACGTGGGCACGCGCCGCGTCGCGGCGCTTTGCCCACCCTACGGGAGTCGCCGTTTCGCGCGGCGAAACGCGGCCCCCGGGGTGCGGTTGCGTGGCGACGCCGCGGTGCTAGGCTCGCATCGACCGCGCATCGAAGACGCGGGGCTGGGGCTTCCGGGGGGAAACGGCGCACCGATGACCGCCGCGTCAAGCAGCGAGGACCGGGCCTGGATTGCGGCCTCGCGCCTATCCACGCGCGCAGCCTCGCGCATGGAGGCGTAGCGCCATGCAGGCCTACATCGCGCGGCGTATGCTGGCGCTCATCCCGACGCTGTTCTTCGCCAGCGTCATCGTCTTCGTCACCGTCCATCTCATCCCCGGCAACGTCATCGACTTGATGCTGAGCCAGAACGACGTCAGCGCCGGCAAGCTCAGCCGCGACCAGCTCGTGCGCGTGCTCGGTCTCGATCGCCCGATGTGGGAGCAATATTTCCGCTGGATCGGCGGCATCCTGTTGCGCGGCGACTTCGGCCAGTCGTTGTGGCAGGGCACGCCGGTCGCCGAGCAGCTGCTGGCGCGGCTGCCCGTCACCTTCGAGCTCGGCCTGCTGGCGTTGATGGTCGCGCTCAGCCTGGCGCTGCCGATCGGCGTCTATTCGGCGATCCGCCAGGACACCTCCGGCGACTACGTCGCGCGCTCGTTCTCGATCCTGCTGCTCGCGATCCCGAGCTTCTGGATGGGCACCATGATCACCGTGTTCCCGTCGATCTGGTGGGGCTGGTCGCCGGAGGTGCGGTACGTCCCGTTCCGCGACGACCCGCTGCAGAACCTCAAGCAGATGATTGTCCCGGCGGCGGTCCTGGGAATGGCGCTCTCCGCCATCACCATGCGGCTCACCCGCACCATGATGCTGGAAGTGCTGCGCCAGGACTATATCCGCACCGCCTGGGCCAAGGGCTTGAGCGAGAAGCTGGTGGTCATGCGCCACGCGCTGCGCAATGCGCTCATCCCGGTGGTCACGCTGGTCGGGCTGCAGGCGCCGCTCCTGATCGGCGGCGCGGTGATCGTCGAGCAGATCTTCGTCATTCCCGGCATGGGCAACCTGCTGCTCGACGCCGTCTACCAGCGCGACTACCCGATCATCACCGGCGTGTTCCTCACCGTCGGCGTCGCCGTGATGCTGATCAACCTCCTGGTCGACTTGAGCTATGCGGTGCTCGATCCGCGGGTGAGGTACCGCTGATGGTCGCAATCGCCGACACGGCGCCGCCGCCGCCCCGCAGCGAGGCCGCGCGGTTCCTCGGCCGGCTGTTCCGCGAGAAGCCGCTGGGCGCGGCCGGCGGCGTGATCTTCGTGCTGTTCTTGCTGTGCGGCATCTTCGCCGACGTGCTGGCGCCCTACGGCATGAACCAGATCAGCCCGATCAACCGGCTCAAAGCCCCGTCCTGGCAGTTCCCGTTCGGCACCGACAATCTCGGCCGCGACATGCTCTCGCGCTGCCTCTATGGCGCGCAGCTCTCGGTCATCATCGGCTTCTCGGCCGCCGCGATCGCCACCGTGATCTCGGTGATCGTCGGCATCGTCACCGGTTACCTCGGCGGCAAGTTCGACCTCGTCAGCCAGCGCTTCGTCGACGCCTGGATGAGCTTCCCGGACCTCGTCATCCTGATCGTCGTGGTCTCGGTGGTCGGCCCGGGCATGCCGCAGATCATCGGCACGCTCGGCCTGCTGCTCGGCATCGGCGGCTCGCGCATCATCCGCAGCGCGGTCGTCTCGGTGCGCGAGAACATGTACGTGCACGCCGCGCAGTCGATCGGCGCCTCGACGCGGCGCATCCTGTGGCGCCACATCCTGCCCAACGTGATGCCGCCGATCATCGTGCTGTTCACCACGCGGGTCGGCACCGTGATCCTCGCCGAGTCCGGCCTGTCGTTCCTCGGGCTGGGCGTGCCGCCGCCGTCTGCCGACCTGGGGCGGCATGCTGTCGGGCTCCGGCCGCACTTTCATGTTCCAGGGACCGTGGCTGGCGTTGGCGCCCGGCCTCTGCCTCACTGTCGTCGTCTACGCCACCAACATGTTTGGCGACGCGCTGCGCGACCTGCTCGATCCGCGCATGCGCGGGTCGCAGTTGATGCTGGCGGCATTCAATGATGACGTTTCCGCCCGTCATGGCCGGGCTTGTCCCGGCCATCGAGTCAGAATCTAGGGCCGCCGGTATTAGTAGTTCAAAACAACCGCCAACTTAAAAGGGAGGACACGATGATCGGAAAACGGTTGGGAGAGAGCCTCAGGGTCATCCCTGTGGTTTTGTCGTTGTCGCTGGGCGCCGGGGCGGCGTTGGCGCAGAGCGAGAAGCCGCAATACGGCGGCTCGCTGGAGATCGTCACGGTCTACCCGACCATTTCGGCGCTGTCGTTCGATCCGGCGGACTGGAACTGGAAGCTCAACCACGACACCGGCAACTACCTGGAACAGCTGTTCGCCGCCGACCTGTCCAAGAGCGTGCGCAACGGCGGCAAGCATCGCTTCTATGCCGACGCCTACCTGCCATCCGATGCGATCCGCGGCGAATTGGCGGAAAGCTGGGAATGGAAGGAGAACCCGCTGCGCGTCGAGGTGCGGCTGCGCAAGGGCATCATGTTCCCCGAAAAGCCCGGCGTGATGACGTCGCGCGAGCTCACCGCCGATGATGTGGTCTTCAGCTATTACCGGCTGGCCAAGAGCCCGAAGGCGCAGGCCGGCTATTTCCACTACGTCGACAAGGTCGAGGCGACCGACAAGCACACGGTCGTATTCCAGTTCAACGATTTCCACGCGGAGTGGGACTACCGTTTCGGCTGGGGCTACTACTCGCCGATCTATCCGAAGGAAATGGCCGACGCCGGCGCCGCCAATTGGCGCAACGCGGTCGGCACCGGTCCGTTCCAGCTGACCGACTTCGTGCAGGGGAACTCCAACACCTACAGCAAGAATCCGACCTACTGGGACAAGGAGAAGATCGGCGGCCAGGAGTACAAGCTCCCCTTCGTCGACAAGCTCGTCTACCGCACCATCAAGGACGAGGCGACCTACGTCACGGCGCTGCGCACCGCCAAGATCGACATGCTGGAGAACATTCGCTGGCAGCAGGTCGAGCCGCTGAAGAAGAGCGCGCCGGGCCTCAAATGGTCGAAATGGCTGGGGATGAGCGGACAGTTCCTGGCCATGCGGGTCGACACCAAGCCGTTCGACGACATCCGGGTGCGGCGCGCGCTCAATCTGGCGGTCAACAAGCAGGAGATCGTCAGCGCCTACTATGGCGGCAACGCCGAGCTGTTCTCCTATCCGCAGCACCCCGACTATCTCGGCTACTTCGAGCCGCTGGAGACGATGCCGGACTCGGTGAAGGAGCTGTTCACCTACAATCCGCAGAAGGCCAAGCAGTTGCTGGCGGAAGCCGGCTATCCGAAGGGCTTCAGCTTCAAGGTGCAGGTGTGCGCTTGCAATCCCGATCACATGGATCTGCTGCCGCTCGTCGCCGCGTATCTGGAGCAGGTAGGGGTGAAGCTCGAAATCCAGCCGATGGAATACGCGGCGTTCCTCTCGGCCATGACCACCAAGACCAATGCGCCCGGCTATTTCATGAACAACGGCCACACCAACCCGACGCGCTCGCTGCACAAGAGCTTCTACACCAAGGAGATGTGGAATCCGTCGCAGTGGTCGGATCCGGCGCTCGACGCGCAAGATCACCGAGATGTACCGCACGCGCGACGAGGAGAAACGGGTCGGGATGATCCGCGAGATGACCCGCGAGATCCTCGACAAGGCGCCGTACATCTGGCTGCCGACGGCCTACGTCTATACGGCGTGGTGGCCGTGGGTGAAGAACTACGGCGGCGAGCTGCGCGTCGGCGCAGTGCGGCCGGGCCCGATCTACGCCCGCATCTGGGTCGACCAGGAGCTGAAGAAGAAGATGGGGTATTGAGCGCTCTGGCCAGTGTCTCGCGCGCAGCGCAGCTGTGGGGTGCGCGCAGCGCACCGTGCCCACGCGTCCGGCACTCCTGCTCGATCCGCGCATGCGCGGGTCGAGTTGACCGTCGCGTGCGCTCCTCGCAATGACGGGCCGGGGTTTCCTGTCATTGCGAGCCGAAGGCGAAGCAATCCAGCATGGCGATGCCGCACCTGAGGCACCGCCAGAGGAGGAAAGACGTGGGTGCCCGGCACAAGGCTGCACAAGGCCGGGCATGACGAGTCAGAACCTGGGGCCGCTGGTATAAGTAAGTTCAAAACAACCGCCAATTCAAAGGGAGGAGACGATGACGGGAAATCGGTTCAGGGAGAGCCTCAAGGTCATTCCTCTGGTTCTGTCGTTGACGCTCGGTGCCGGCGCCGCGCTGGCGCAAGCCGAGAAGCCGCAATACGGCGGCGCGCTGGAGATCGGCACCGTCTACGTGACGCTGTCGGCGCTGTCCTGGGACCCGGCCGACTGGAACTGGAAGCTCAACCACGACACCGGCCAGTTCTACGAGCAGCTGTTCGCCGCCGACCTCAGCAAATCGCGGCGCAACAAGGGCAAGCATCCGTTCTATGCCGACGCCTGGCTGCCGTCCGATGCGATCCGCGGCGAGCTCGCCGAAAGCTGGGAGTGGAAGGACAATCCGCTGCGCGTCGAGGTGAAGCTGCGCAAGGGCATCATGTTCCCCGAGAAGCCGGGCGTGATGGCGGCGCGCGAGCTGACCGCGGAAGACGTGGTGTTCAGCTACAACCGTCTCGACAAGAGCCCGAAGAAGATTCCCAACTATTTCGACCATGTCGACAAGGTCGAAGCGACCGACAAGCACACGGTCGTGTTCCAATTCAATGATTTCCACGCCGAGTGGGACTACCGGTTCGGCTGGGGGTACTACTCGCCGATCTATCCGAAGGAGGTCGTCGCCGCCGGCGCCGCCAACTGGAAGAACGTCAACGGCACCGGGCCATTCGTGCTCACCGACTTCGTGCAGGGCAACTCGAACACCTACACCAAAAATCCGAACTACTGGGACAAGGAGAAGATCGGCGGCGCCGAATACAAGCTGCCGTTCGTCGACAAGGTCGTCTACCGCACCATCAAGGACGAGGCGACCTTCGTCACCGCGCTGCGCACCGGCAAGCTCGACATCCTCGAGGCCATCCGCTGGCAGAACGTCGAGCCGCTCAAGAAGAGCGCGCCGCAGCTGCAGTGGTCGAAATGGCTGAGCATGTCGGGCACGTTCCTCTCGCTGCGCGTCGACACCAAGCCGTTCGACGATATCCGCGTGCGGCGTGCCCTCAACATGGCGGTCAACAAACAGGAGATCGTGAAGGCCTATTACGACGGCAATGCAGAGCTGTTCGCCGATCCGCAGCACCCGGACTACCTCGGCTACTACGAGCCGCTGGAAGCGATGCCGGATTCGGTGAAGGAGCTGTTCACGCACAATCCGCAGAAAGCCAAGCAGCTGCTGGCGGAAGCCGGATATCCGAAAGGCTTCAGCTTCAAGGTGCAGGTCTGCGCCTGCAGCCCCGATCACATGGACCTGTTGCCGCTGGTCGCAGCCTACCTCGAGCAGGTCGGCGTCAAGATGGAAATCCAGCCGATGGAATACGCGGCGTTCCTGTCGGCGATGACATCGAAGACGCTCGCGCCCGGCTACTTCATGAACAAGGGTCGCTCCAACCCGACGACGACGATTCGCATGAGTTTCGCCACCGGGCAGACCTGGAATACGTCGATGTGGTCGGATCCCAAGCTCGACGCGCGCATCGACGAGATGTACCGCACGCGCGACGAGGAGAAGCGGGTCGACATGATCCGTGAGATGACCCGCGAGATGCTCGACAAGGCGCCGTTTGTGTGGCTGCCAACGCCGTACATTTACACGGCCTGGTGGCCGTGGGTGAAGAACTACGCGGGCGAGCTGCGCGCCGGCGCGGTGCGCCCGGGCCCGATCTACGCCCGCATCTGGATCGACCAGGAGCTGAAGAAGAAGATGGGGTATTGAGCTCGGTCTCGCTTTCAGCGCTACCATATGAACGCCGTCATCCTGAGGTGCGAGGCGCGACGGGAGCCCATCGTGCGAAGCGCGATGGGAACCCGGAACGCGCCGAGCCTCGAAGGATGATCCAGAAGTCGCCGACAGCGCCGCAGTGCGTGCTTCGAGGCTCTCCCCGACTTCGTCGGGGAGAGCACCTACTAAGAAACGATCGACATATAGAGCGCGCACTGGCGAACACCCCCAATGAATAGATCGTTTCATCCGTAGCGGGTCGAGCCGCCCTCGGTGGCCAACTCAGCATGACGAGGTTTGTGGTACGCGATCGTCCCGCCCTTGCAGGGGAGGGATTGGAGCCGAGCGCGGCATGACCACGCCGCTGCTACAGGTCCGCAACCCTACAGCCCGCGAGAATGTGCTAGGCTGAGCATGCGACGGAGCCTGCCGAAAGTGGCGGCGGAGAGTTCATCTACGCTCCTGGGCAGGCACCTGAGAGCGAGCATGCTGTGACCGAGCAGCGGGTTCAAAGGCGATTAGCGGCAATCTTGGCCACCGACGTGGTCGGTTATTCATCGTTGATGCAATACGCTGAGGAACCTACCTACGCCGAGTTCGAGCGGCTCAAGCGAGAATTGATCGAGCCAAGTCTCTCCCGCCACGAAGGGCGACTTATCAAGACCACGGGTGATGGGGCGCTGGCCGAATTCGCGAGTCCCTTAGCCGCCATGAGGTGCGCGGTTGAGATACAGGATCATCTCGCCTCGGGCAGCAGTCCCCTAAGGTTACGCATAGGGCTCAACCTTGGTGACGTTATCGTGGGGCAGGATGGTGATCTCTATGGCGACGGGATCAACATTGCTGTTCGGCTGGAAGGGATCGCGAATCCAGGCGGCATCCTGATCTCTGGCAAGGTCCACAGCGAGGTCGACGGCAAGCTGGACGTTGGCTTCGAGGATCGCGGCGAGCAGCGCCTCAAGAACATCTCGAAGCCAGTCCGCGCTTATGCTGTACGCGAGGGAACGTATAGCGCGCTGACCAAGAAGATAGGTGCGGGCCCTCCACTTCCTGACAAGCCGTCCATCGCAGTCTTGCCGTTCGAGAATATGAGCGGTGATCCTGATCAAGAATATTTTGCCGATGGCATGGTCGAGGAAATCACCACAGCGCTCAGCCGCTTTAAATGGCTGCTTGTTATCGCTCGCACTTCAACGTTCGCCTACAAAGGGCGGGCGGTCGATGTGAAGCAGGTGAGCCGCGAGCTCGGCGTCCGTTATGTGCTCGAAGGCAGTGTGCGGAAATCAGCAAACCGGGTGCGCATAACCGCACAACTGATAGATGCGACAAGCGGTGCACATCTATGGGCCGACCGCTTCGACGGCTCGCTCGAAAATGTCTTTGAGCTTCAGGATCAGATAGCAAGCGGGGTCGTGGGAGCGATCGACCCGAAGCTGCTCGCGACGGAAATGGCGCGCGTCAAGCGCCAGACGCCGGCAGATCTTAACGCTTACGATTGCTTCTTGCGCGCCAGGGATCAGATATACCGATTGATAAATGAGAGTAATGAAGAGGCGCTCCAGGAGGCGCTCCGGCTGCTGTATCAGGCGATCGAGCTCGATCCGGACTATGCTCAAGCCTACGCTTTCGCCGTCTGTTTCCACATGCGGCGCGTTGCGACCGGCCGCATCTTCGACGCCGAGCAGGAGAATGAGCTCAGGAGGGTTGCGCATGAAGCAATCAACCGCGGGAAAGACGATAGCTTTTCGCTCGCCTGGGGCGGATTTGGTCTCGCCTCCCTCGCGCAGACAACTGCCGAACTGAAAGAGTGCGCAGCATTTATCGACCAAGCGCTTTTGCTCAATCCCAACCACGCGCTAGGATGGCTCTTGAGCGGCTGGGTGAGGATTTGGCTCGGCGAACCGGAGATCGCGATCGAGCATCTGGCACGAGCGATGCGGCTGAGCCCGCTCGATTCTGGTGTTCCACGGAATGGAGGCCGCGACCGCGCATGCGCATGTTCGCGCGGGTCGCTATCACGAAGCAACGGTGTGGGCCGAAAAAGCCCTTCGCGGCCGGCCGAACGAGGTGGATGCTCTACGGGCCCTCTCGATTGCCAGCGCTTTGGCCGGCGACCTCGATAAAGCGCAAGCTGCCATGAAACGTCTGCTCGAGATCTCGCCCGGTCGGCGCATTTCTAATTTTTTCCCGCCTCATACCCCGCCCGAACGCCGTACCCTGCTCGCGGATGCATTGCGAAAGGCGGGAATGCCAGACTGACCGCGACGGCCAACGCTTCCCGCGTGGCGCGGCGGCGCGCAATTAGTCCGGTTCTGGCCCAACTGAGACATAGGCGGCTCAAACTTTTTGCGGTGTAAAACTAAACCATCGCGCCCATTTCACTGATCGCAGTTTCTTCTCAACCCACAGGACGCACGCGAATCTGCGTCATTCACTCCCGTGAAGCATCTGCCAGCTCGGCAATGCGATTGTCGGCGCGGCGGAGCCGCCGACAGAGCTCGCGGTTGATATTCTGTATCACCATCACATACGCGTAGATGTCGGCCTTGTAGTACGTGTAGAGGTTTCGGGCGGTGAGCTCGTACAGCAGGGTTGGGCTCTCCGCGACGATGGTGGCTGATCGGTTCTGCATTTCGATGAGCGTCATTTCGCCGAAAAAGTCACCAGGCCCGAGACCCGTCATGCGAATCACGCGCCCCGACTCCCCGAGCTTGCTCACCACGAGCTCGCCGGAGTGAACAATATACATTGAGCGCCCCGGTTCTCCTTCCGCTACGACAGTGGCACCGACGTCGAAGCGGCGCTCGACCAGCATTGAGATCAGGAGATCGAGGCTTGCGTCCGAGAGGCCACCGAAGAAAGGTGTAGCGACCAAGAACGCCTTCAGATCGGGCGAACTCACAGCCATCAGCCTAATATACTCCCGCTCCCGGAACTTGACCATGAATTGGCCGGAGCGCGGTCCTTTGCACCCGTCCACGGAAGCGCGAGCGCAGTCCGCGGCCTTGGCATGCGGCTTCGGCAAAGGCTCCCTCGACTGCCGCCTACAGCCCGCGAGAATGTGCTAGGCTGAGCATCCGTCGGAGCTTGTCGAAAATGGCGGCGGGAGCTCATCTACGCCCGTGTGGGCAGGCACCTGCGAGAGGGTGCTGTGACCGAGCAGCGGGTTCAAAGGCGACTAGCGGCAATCTTGGCCACCGACGTGGTCGGTTATTCATCGTTGATGCAACACGCTGAGGAACCTACCTACGCCGAGTTCGAGCGGCTCAAGCGAGAATTGATCGAGCCAAGTCTCTCCCGCCACGAAGGGCGACTTATCAAGACCACGGGTGATGGGGCGCTGGCCGAATTCGCGAGTCCCTTAGCCGCCATGAGATGCGCGGTTGAGATACAGGATCATCTCGCCTCGGGCAGCAGTCCCCTAAGGTTACGCATAGGGCTCAACCTTGGTGACGTTATCGTGGGGCAGGATGGTGATCTCTATGGCGACGGGATCAACATTGCTGTTCGGCTGGAAGGGATCGCGAATCCAGGCGGCATCCTGATCTCTGGCAAGGTCCACAGCGAGGTCGACGGTAAGCTGGACGTTGGCTTCGAGGATCGCGGCGAGCAGCGCCTCAAGAACATCTCGAAGCCAGTCCGCGCTTATGCTGTACGCGAGGGAACGTATAGCGCGCTGACCAAGAAGATAGGTGCGGGCCCTCCACTTCCTGACAAGCCGTCCATCGCAGTCTTGCCGTTCGAGAATATGAGCGGTGATCCTGATCAAGAATATTTTGCCGATGGCATGGTCGAGGAAATCACCACAGCGCTCAGCCGCTTTAAATGGCTGCTTGTTATCGCTCGCACTTCAACGTTCGCCTACAAAGGGCGGGCGGTCGATGTGAAGCAGGTGAGCCGCGAGCTCGGCGTCCGTTATGTGCTCGAAGGCAGTGTGCGGAAATCAGCAAACCGGGTGCGCATAACCGCACAACTGATAGATGCGACAAGCGGTGCACATCTATGGGCCGACCGCTTCGACGGCTCGCTCGAAAATGTCTTTGAGCTTCAGGATCAGGTAGCAAGCGGGGTCGTGGGAGCGATCGACCCGAAGCTGCTCGCGACGGAAATGGCGCGCGTCAAGCGCAAGACACCGGCAGATCTTAACGCTTACGATTGCTTCTTGCGCGCCATTGGATCAGATATACCGATGGACAAGTGAGAGTAATGAAGAGGCGCTCCCCGGCTGCTGTATCAGGCGATCGAGCTCGATCCGGACTATGCTCAAGCCTACGCTTTCGCCGTCCTATTGCTACATCCGGCGCTTTTTGACCGGCCGCATCTTCGACGCCGAGCAGGAGAATGAGCTCAGGAGGCTTGCGCGTGAAGCAATCAACCGCGGGAAAGACGATAGCTTTTCGCTCGCCTGGGGCGGATTTGGTCTCGCCTTTCTCGCGCCGACAACTGCCCAACTGCAGGAGGGCGTAGCATTTATCGACCAAGCGCTTTTGCTCAATCCCAATTTCGCGCGAGCATGGCACGTGAGCGGCTGGGTGAGGGTTTGGCTCGGCGAACCGGAGATCGCGATCGAGCATCTGGCACGAGCGATGCGGCTGAGCCCGCTCGATTTGGAGTTCCACGGAATGGAGGCCGCGACCGCGTATGCGCATATTCGCGCGGGTCGCTACGCGAAGCAACGGTGTGGGCTGAAAAAGCCCTTCGCGGCCAGCCGAACAACATCGATGCTCTAGTGGCGCTCTCGATTGCGAACTCTTTGGCCGGCGACCTCGATAAAGCGCAAGCTGCCATGAAACGTCTGCTCGAGATCGCGCCTGGTCGGCGCATTTCTAACTACCTCCGGCCTTTTGTCCCGCTCGAACGCCGGGCTCTGATCACGAATGCATTGCGAAAGGCGGGAATGCCGGACTGACCGCGACGGCAGCGCCCGCTGCTGCGGCATTTTTTGGCTCCACAATCCTGCTCCCGGACCTTCAGCCGCGCCTCGTCGACTGACCCACGAACGCCCGACCCCGCTCCCAGATACCCCCACGCACCCCGAACAGAACGGGACTCCGGCGCAGGAGCGTATGGCTCGCTATTGGATAAACTCGAACCGAGACTCATTGCGTCTGCCTCTAGCTCACGGATCGGCAGCCGACTTGCAGTCACGATTTTCTGGCGACAGAGGAAAAAACGGACGTCGCCCGATGAGGGAACGAATGACTGCTCCGTTGAAACTTCTGAGACAATGCACCTCGTAGACAACTATAGCGCTCAGCCGTAAACTGCGCTCTGGCAAGCGGCCGCAGTCCGACTACCATGACCAGCAAGAGAGTAGAGCGCCGGCTGGCAGCCATTCTGGCCGGTGACGTCGCGGGCTACAGCCGTCTGATGGCTGTGGATGAGGTCGGGACCCTTGAAGCCCTCAAGGCCCACCGGCGCGAGGTCGTTGATCCCGCCATAGCGGAGCACAAAGGCCGCATCGTCAAGACCACCGGCGATGGCATGCTGGTCGAGTTTGCCGGCGCTGTGGACGCGGTGACGTGCGCAATTGCGATTCAAGAGAAGATCGCGGAGCGCGGCGCGAGCGGTGCCGAGCAACGAATCTGCTTTCGCATCGGTATCAATGTCGGCGCCATCATTATCGACGGCGACGACATCTTCGTGACGGCATCAACGTTGCCGCGCGTGTCGAAAATGGAGTGCGAGCCGGGTGGTGTTTACGTCTCTCGGCAATGCCTTTGAGCAGATTAGAGGCAAAACCAAGTTCGCGTTCGACGATTTGGGCGACTGGGGGGTGCTCCCAAGGTCCCACGGTCCAACTCAGCATCGGCTCAACTGCACCAAGGTAATGCCGACCTCCGTGCCGACGGCCTCCAACTCTGCCATAGTTTCATCCGTAGCGGTCGAGCCGCCCTCGGTGGCCAACTCAGCATGACGAGGTTTGTGGTATGCGATCGTCCTGCCCTCGCAGGGGAGGGATTGGAGCCAAGCCCGGCATGACCACCCCTCTTCTCCAGGTCCGCAACCTCACCACCCGGTTCCGCACCGAGCGCGGCACCGTCACCGCGGTCGACGAGCTCTCGTTCGACGTCGCGGCCGGCGAGACGGTGGCGATCGTCGGCGAGTCCGGATCGGGCAAGAGCGTCACCGCGCTGTCGATCCTGCGCCTGATCCCGAACCCGCCCGGCCGCATCGAGAGCGGCGAGATCATCTTCGAGGGCCGCGACCTGCTCAAGCTCGACGACGCCGAGATCCAGGCGATCCGCGGCAACAAGATCGCGATGATCTTCCAGGAGCCGATGTCGTCGCTCAACCCGGCGCTCACCGTCGGCCTGCAGATCGGCGAGCCGATCAACCTGCACCGCCGCATGCCGTGGGCGCAGGCGCTGGAGAAGGCCAAGGAGCTGATCGGCCGCGTGCGCATCGCCGACGCGGCGAGCCGCCTTGCGTCCTATCCGCACCAGTTCTCCGGCGGCATGCGCCAGCGCGTGATGATCGCGATGGCGCTCGCCTGCCAGCCGCGGCTCGTCATCGCCGACGAGCCGACCACCGCGCTCGACGTCACCGTGCAGGCGCAGATCCTCGACCTGCTCAAGGAGCTCACGCGCGAGACCGGCTCGGCGCTGATCCTGATCACCCACGACCTCGGCGTGGTCGCGCGCTACGCCGACCGCGTCGCCGTGATGTACGGCGGGCGCATCGTCGAGACCGCGCCGGCGCGCGAGCTCTACGCGCGACCCGCGCCACCCCTACACGCGCGGCCTGCTGGCCTCGGTGCCGCGGCTCGACGGCGACGCGCGGCACCCGCCTGGTGCCGATCGACGGCCAGCCGCCCGACCTCGCCGCGCTGCCCGCCGGCTGCGCGTTCGCGCCGCGCTGCGCGCACGCGGTCGATCCCTGCCGCGATCGAGCGCCCGCGCGCTGCGAAGCGGTGGCCGCCGACGCGCGGCACCTGCAGGCGTGCTTCGCCGATGCGCGCTGAAGCGCTTGACACCGCGCCGGCGCCGGTGCGCGCGCCTTGGGCGCCGACGAGATCCTGCGCGTCGAGGGGCTCAAGGTGCACTTCCCGGTCACCCGCGGAATCGTGTTCTCGCGCCAGGTCGGCGTCGGTGAAGGCGGTCGACGGCGTCTCGTTCGCGATCCGGCGCGGCGAGACGCTCGGCCTGGTCGGCGAGAGCGGCTCCGGCAAGACCACGACCGGCCTTGCGGTGCTGCGCATGCTCACCCCGACGGCGGGGCGCATCGTGTTCGAGGGCGAGGACATCGCCCGCCTCGACAAGGCGCGGATGCAGCGGCATCCGCCGGCGCATGCAGATGGTCTTCCAGGACCCCTACGGCTCGCTCGAACCCGCGCATGAGGGTGCGCGACATCATCGGCGAGCCGCTGGAGGTGCACGGCGTCACGCAGGGCCTGAGCGAGCGCGTCGCCGCGCTGATCCGCATGGTCGGCCTGTTGCCCGACATGGCCGAGCGCTACCCGCACGAGTTCTCCGGCGGCCAGCGCCAGCGCATCGGCATCGCGCGCGCGCTCGCGCTCGAGCCGAGCCTGATCGTGTGCGACGAGCCGGTCTCCGCGCTCGACGTCTCGATCCAGGCGCAGGTCATCAACCTGTTCATGGAGCTGCAGCAGCGCCTCGGGCTCACCTACCTGTTCATCGCGCACGACCTCGCGGTGGTGCGCCACATCTGCCAACCGCATCGCCGTGATGTATCTCGGCCGCATCGTCGAGATCGCCGGGCGCGCCGAGCTCTACCGCACGCCGCTCCACCCCTACACGGAGGCGCTGCTGGCGGCGGTGCCGGTCGCCGATCCGGTGGCCGAGGCGCGCCGTCCCGCGCGTGATCGTCACCGGCGAGGTGCCGAGCGCGCTCCGGCCGCCGCCCGGCTGCCGCTTCCACCCGCGCTGCCCGAAGGCGATGGAGGTCTGCCGCACGCACGATCCCGCGCTCACCGACCTCGGCGGCGGCCGCGCGGTGGCGTGCCATCTGTATGGCCCACCCGCGGCCTGATGCCGGCGGCCGATTCCGGTGGTGTTGGTTCACGGCGGCGACGCCTCTTCACCTCTCCCCGTTGGGGAGAGAGCCTGCCCCGGACTTGATCCGGGGTCGGATTGCGCGCGAAGGCGCGCAATCCGGGTGAGGGGGCGTTGCGGTCAGCCGGCGACTCTCTAACCCCTCACCCGCCCGCGCTTCGCCTTGCTCAGCGCGGTCGACCTCTCCCTTTGGGAGAGGTGAGTCAATGCGAGCGGGATCCGCGTCAGTTCTTGCACAAGCCCTTCGGCACAAAGTCGGGTCTTGGCATCGACGGATTCTTGGCGGCGTCGTGGAGAATGAGCACCAGGGACCGGCGCTGCTCCGTTCCGGTGGCGGTCAGATGCATGGGCGGTCCACCGGGTATGATCAGCGGTGGCCCGCCGGCGCGTCCGATATGTTTGCCCTCGGGAGTTTCCAGGCAGGTTTCTCCCGCCAGCGTGTACCAGGCCTCCGGTCCGGCATGCTCATGCGATGGGGCGGTCATGCCCGGATCGAAGATCGCCTCCATGTACTGGACGGAGTATTTCTGTCCTGCCGTGATCGGCAGCGGCCCGATCTCGGCCACGCGCTCGCCTCCGGCGGGCCGCCACCCTTTGTCCTCGATCGACAGCAGCCAAACCTTCCCGAGCGACTCGACCACCGTGCCGCGCGGCCCTTTGGCCGCTTCGGCCGCGGCCCGCGTCGGATAGGCGTCCAAGTGCCAGAACACCTGCGGCTGCGTCAGCTCGCCGACCGACGCATGGGCGACGATCCAGCAACCGACATCGGTCGTTTTGGCGCGCTCGCCGACCGGTCTGCAAATTCCAAATTGCGCGGAGGCTATTTCGGTCAGGCCGAGGAAGACCCCGGCGCAGGCAAATGCCAGCGAAAAGCGATGCATGGTGCACCTCCGATCCTCGCGAGTCTCCCGTCGTAACAGATCGATGGCGCTGCTTCGCGCCTAAGCGCCATTTTGGCCCAAATATTAGCGCATCAGCGCGTCTGGCCGTTAGGGCTTTTAGAGCCCGTTTGAGAATGCCTTGGAGCTTGGGGAAACGTTTCGCGTGCTTCGAGACGCGCGCGTTCCGCGCGCTCCTCAGCATGAGGAGGTTTGTGTATGCCACTCACCACATTCCTCATCCTGAGGAGCGGTCCGAAGGACCGCGTCTCGAAGGACGCGGAACGCGATCGGCAGTACCGATCCCACATTTTCAAACGGTCTCTTGAGCGATTTGAGGGTGGCGGCTTCAACTCGCCACAATGGTCGCCTTTAGGTGGGTCATCGCAGGAGGCTTGTCATGATCAGCCGCTTCGTTTTGGGCATGTTCATCGCGACCGCGTCGGGTGCCGCCGCCACGGCCCAGGACTTCATGCCCCTGGTGCGCGAACGCATCGTTCTTCCCGGCCAGTCGCAGGCCGCGCAATTGCAGGTGCAGCCGACGTTGGTCCAGCAGCGCGGCAGCGAGATGGTGCGGGTGCAAGTCAGCATCAATCTGTTCATGCCGGCGCCGGCCAGCGAAGGGGACGAGGCCGACAAGATCCGCGATCGTGCCCGCCGCAACATCTACGAATTCGCCCAGCGCGAATGCGATATCCTCCGCGAGGTGCTCGCACGGGAGTGCAGGCTGGAGGCGATCAACGTCAACGTGATGCGTCAGCCGGGACCGAACGTGCCGCAAGGTTTCAACGTGAGTGGGCAGCTCACCCTGCAGGTCGCGCTGAAGTAAGCGCCGCCCGTGCTCCAAGCGGCAACGTCGCCGGCGTGGCTGCGCATTGGTTGGTCACTCCGGCAAGCCAGCCTGCCTCAGGCCAACCGCCATGCGGTCGCGAAAGCGGGAGGCCTGGTGCCATGCGGGAAGCGCCAGATATCGATTGACCGTGAAGTCTGGGTGAGCGCTCAACAGCTTCCGCGCGGCCCACCGGGCGGTGTCCAAGTCTCCATTCATGGCCGACCATGCTGCCAGCTGTCGATAGGCCCAGGTGACCTCGGGATGTTTGTTTATGACATCCAGCGCAATGGCGATGGCTTTCGTTAGCTGACCTGCCTGAACGAGCGCTGCGGCCATGCCCATTCGCATGTTGAAGGAAAACGGATCGAGCGGACTGAGCGTCATCGCCCGCTCGAACCTCTCCAACGCGCGATCGGCCTCTTCCCGGTAAATGGCGGCCCAGCCGAATCGCGCCCACGCCCACGCACTGTTGGGATCAAGGGCGAGCGCGCGCTCGATCAGGGCCGACGCCCTTTCCTGCTCGCCGCAGAGGCTCATGGCCGCCCCCAATGCGGTCAGCGCCGTCGGATCGTCGTCGATCAAGCCCGAGGCCATCTCGATGGCCCGACTTGCCGCTTCAAGGTCCTGGTTGGCTGAAGGCGACCAGATGTACATCAGTTTCAGCGCGTGACACCAGGCGAGCAATGCATGCGCCCGGCCATAAGTCGGATCGGTCGTCACCGCCTGGCCGAGGGTCGCGATGGCCTCGTTGATCGCGGTCGCATTCTGCCCCCAGAGCTTCGGAAAAGCCCGCATCACGAGATCGTAGGCGCGCAGGCTGCTCGGAGGCTTGCGTCTCGCCAAGTCGATTTCAGCGCGCCGCACCGCCGGATGCATCGCGCCTGCGACTTTGGCTGCGATCTGATCCTGAAATTCGAACAGGTCGGTGGCCGCACCCTCGTAGCGGTCCGACCAGAGCTGCGCGCCGCTCGCGGCATCGACCAGCTGCACGGATATGCGCAGCCGTTCTCCGCCGCGACGAACTGTGCCCTCGACGATGTAGTTCACGCCAAGCTCCTTGCCGACCTCGCGGGCGTCGACAAAGCGGCCCTTGTAGGTGAATGCGGACTGGCGCGCGATCACGAAGAAGTCGCGGATGCATGACAGCGCCGCCGTGATCTCCTCGACAATCCCATCGGCAAAGTACTCGTCGGCCTCGCCGCTCAGATTATCGAACGGCATGACCACGACCGATGGCTGATCCCGGGCTCGTGGGGGCGCGCCCGCGCCGGGCGCCGGCGCGGAACCGAGCGCGGGTGCTTTTGCCTCGGCATGCGCGCCAGCTGCCGCGCCCGCGCGCAGCGCCGTCACAAGCGCGACGGTCTCCCGGTCCGGCTCGGTCGCGAGTTCCTTTTGCAGGGCGGCCCGGCACTGGTCGAACTGACGGAGCGCGGCGTTGACGTGGCCCCGCCGCAGGTGGATGCGGATCAGGGCGCGATGCGCTTCCTCTGCGGCCCCGTCTGTGGAAAGCAGGCGCCCAGCCAGGGCTTCGGCTGCCGCTTCGGCTGTGGCCTCGGAGTCCGCAGCCTCGGCCTTGCTCATGCGCTCGACAAGGTCCAGCGCCTGTTGGCGCAGCACCCTGCGGTGAGCTGAAAACCACTCGTCGAGGTCCGCCGGCAACTCGACCCCCGCCAGCAAGTCGCCCCGATAGAGATCGGCCGCGGCGCCCCATCCGCGCAGCGAGCCCTCCTCGATCCCACGCTGGAATGATCGAACGTCGAGCGCCATGTCGTCGCCCGCCAGGCGAACCGTTTCGAGATCGCCGTCGATCACGATCCGGTCGCCTTGCCTCTGGCCGGACTTGCGCAGCGCCGCCAGGGCCTGCCGCAGGCTGCTGCGGGCCTGAGGCGCCGCGCGGTCAGGCCAGAACATGCCGCACAGCTGCGCGCGGCTGATCCCCTTGGCTCCCGCGAGCGCTATCGCGGCCAGGACGAGCTTCGTCTTGCGGGCGATCTCGCCCGAAGGCTCAATTTCCAAGCCACCAAGCAATCGCAAGCGCATG
Organism: uncultured Alphaproteobacteria bacterium; assembly: GCA_963738705.1. GTDB lineage: Bacteria > Pseudomonadota > Alphaproteobacteria > Rhizobiales > Xanthobacteraceae > CAVTXS01. The sequence continues at coordinate 119,007 of CAVTXS010000019.1, read as the reverse complement.
CCCTGCCTCGAACTGACGCATCGACAAGAATTAACACGGCCTCGGCGGGATTTTGCGCAGATTTCACGGCCCGGTCGGCCACGGCAACGGGAAATTCACGGACCAGCGAACGCCCAGCAAGCGGGAGGATGGCATTGATCGGCCGGTTGCCGCTTCGGCGCCACCGGAATGGGAGACAACCAATGTCCTACGCGATCCTCGATTCAGCTCCGCGCGGCACGATCACCGTCGTTGCGCGTCGGCCGCCCCTGGTAGCGGCCATGGCGGAAGCCCTCGGCCAAGCTTGGGCCGCCATGTGCGCGCGTCGCGTGGTGGCGGGGCTGTCCGACGCTCAGCTCAAAGATGTGGGAATTGACCGCGCCGAGCTATTCGGCAACCGGCCGACGATCGAGGTCCCGGCACGGTTGATGAGTTCCCTCGATGCTGATGCGTTGAACGATCCAGCCCTGTTGGTACCGTCGCTTAGGCAGCGCCTCTGGCGACGCCTGCGAGGCGTTGAGGCAACGGTGGTGCTGGCGGTTCCGTGAACCGTCGGCGAATGATTCCGGCTACGGAAGTTCGGCTATCAATTTCTGAAATTCGGCTTCGGGCCAGGCTCTGGCGGTGCGGGTCCTGACGTTGCCCTGAGCCCCAAGGGCGAGCGCGAATTTGGCCACGTTGTCTCCATTCGGGGTATCGACAAAGAGAACAAGATCGTTGTCGCCGGAAGTCAGGTAGACCTGCTTGATCTCCACACCCACCTTCTTGGCGAGCTCGCGCGCGGCCGTGGCGCGCTTAGGGGCATCCTTGACCGAACGGATGCCTTGGTCAGTCCAGTTCAGCGACAGCATGAACGTCGGCATGCGATTTCTCCATATGTTGCGAATAGCGGTTGCCGCAGCGTAAGCGACGCGGGCGGCTGGGGCCTCACGGGGCAGCTCGGTAGGCTATGCGATCAGTCCTGGGCGGACAATAGCGTCCGGGATCGTGGATGGGCGACGTCCGGACCACAGCTGTCTCCGCTCAAGCGAGGATGCGTGCAGCGCTCAATCGATTTTCACACCGAGCGCCTTGACGAGCGGTGCCCAGCGCGCAACGTCGGCGGCGAGAGCCTGACGGAATTCTTCGGGATTGGATTCGGGGGTGGCTTCGAACCCTGTTTCGATCAACATCTGCTGGTAGTCGCGAGTTGGGAGAGTGGCGGTCCCGACAGGACTCGAACCTGTGACCTTCGGTTTAGGAAACCGCTGCTCTATCCGGCTGAGCTACGGGACCGCTGCGTCAGCAGAGTAAAAGGTGTGGGGCACTTTGCACAATAAGCCCTGACCGCACAAAAAGCCGGAAAGCTGCAAACATGTGAAGCGTGACTTGAAAAGGAAAGGGCCGCGGCTGAGTTGCGGCACCCTCACGGCCTACGTCCGCACGACGGAACGGCATTTCGCTCAAGACACCGCGGGAGCGTACGGTCCAGCGCTACGTTGCGGCGACGGGCGCAGCCCTCACGTCGCGGCTTTCATGCGCCAGAGCTGGAAGCCCTGGTCGTTGATGGCGCGCTCGATCGTGTCGCGCGGCAAATTGTGCGGCGGCTTGCGTTCGGGCGTGATCACGCCGGTCACGTGCCAGGGCGCGAATTTGCCCGGCAATTGGCTGCCCGCCCGGTCGGCCGCAAAGGCGCGCAATTCTCGCTTTGTCTCCGAGCGGAACATATAGATTTGCATATGATCGACCTTTCGTGAGTGGGACGAGGCTGGCGCCGGTCCGTGGTCAAGTGTCCCCGTCTTCGCCGCCGGCTCTGGAGAGGCGGGCGAAATCCTCGAGCACGTTGGCGATCAGCTTTTGTCGGCGCGGGTCTTCGGCCGCCGGCGTCGCCGCGAACAGCCCGAGCAGATATCGCGCCTTGCCGGCCGCTTCGACCCACGAGGCGGCCGGGACGGAGACAAGCTGCTCCTCCAACGCCTCCTGGCGCGCGCGCAACGCCTGCGCCTCGGCCTCGACGTCCGCCACCAAACGCCGGATCTCGGTCGCCTTCTGCGCCGCCATGCCGCGATGTTGGTCGAGTTGCACCGGGGGGTCGGTCATATGTCTGCGTCATCCGTTCGCGCCGATCTCAAGCGGCGCTCGAACCTGCTCCTTGAACCCGCTCGGCAACCGCGCGAAGCATTTCAAGCAGCCGTCGTCAGAGCCCAGCCACCCGCAACAGGTCGGCGCGAGCGCTCGCGACTGCAGGATCCGCCGCTTTGCTGTAGCACGTTGCGCGCTACCGCGGTGGATTTATTTTCCAAACGCGCAAGAGAACGGTCGCGCCGGCGGCCGGCAGCGCGTAATAACGAAGCATGCCGGAATATTGGTTTCGCAAGCTGGCGTATCCCGTGGTGCCCCTTTCAGGGCCGTTGCGGCCGACGCGCACGCTTGCTGAAGCGCGCAAGACCCTGCTCGAACGGCTGCCGGCCGAATGCCAATCGCGCTCCTGGTGGCTGCGCACGACCGCGCTTCTGCTCGCGGCGGGAACAAGCGGCCGCCGCAACGACATCCGCGACGCGACCGATCAGCTGATGCGCGCGCTCGACCGCGAAGGCTGGCTGCGTTAGTGCACTGTCCGGCCGTCTACCCGTCATGGCCGGGCTTGTCCCGGCCATCCACGTCTTGCTTGCCGTAACATCAGAAGAAGAAAGACGTGGATGCCCGGCACAAGGTTTCACGCCCGGGCCGGCCAAAAAGCCGGACCCGGGTGCCGGGCATGACGAGTTAGAAGCTGACACCGCTGGTTTACCGCATTTTCTGCGGCGAATCGCCGGCCGAAACGGACGCGCGATGACACTTCGATCGAGGACGAAGTCGGGGAGCACACTCCCAATGCGCGGCAACCCGCGCGCGGCATGCTCTGTCGCCGCCCTTTGTGGGTGCCTGCTTTCGCGGGCGTGACCGTCACTGGTTTCGTCGCGGGCGGTGTAAACCTAGCCGGGGAGGGTGCATCCCGCATGGCCGCGCCGCGATTGCCCGCGATCGTCGCGCTTGTGGCCGGCCTGGCCGCCAGTTCGGCTGCCCACGGGAACGGTGCGCACACGGACATCTAGTGCTGGGTACGGGAACGGTAGTATCGCCGGCCGGACAAACCGGCCAATATTTCCGGCTACGCGACCGTGGTCATCACATCGCATCGAAGCTTGCTGTCCGCATCCGCGCCGAGGACCTGGGGAAGCGAGTAGTGCTCTCCGGACCGTTCGATGCGCAGGGCCTTGAAGATTTGCGCCGCTGCCTCGACTGAATTGATATGGCCCCTGAAGAGTGTTTCGGAATATGACGAAAACAAATCGAAATCCGCAGGCAGTTGGATGTTCGCGAGGCCTTTGAGCTTCGCTTCGGCGATGATCGGTTCAAGCAGACCCTGCCAGATCGTGACGTAGCTGCCGTCTTTCGAGAGATACAGGTTGAGGCGAAGGAAGTCGTGCGCACCGTCGACGGCCGGATGATTCATGCATTCATACACGCGGATGCCGCCGGGGAACTGAAAATCCCGGAGGAGGGCGAAGCCGAACGAGATGGGATCGAAGGCATCCATGACGTCACGTCGTACGAGCCCGGAGGCGGCGTGCAACCGAACCAAAGTCGGTGGTTACTGGGTGCCCGCTGGAGCCTGCACTCGGGCCGGCCTTTGGCCGGACCCGGGTGCGGGCATGACGGCAAGTAGTTCCGTCTCGACAGTGTAACATAGCGGGGAAGGTGTATCGCATGGCCGCGCAGCAATTGCCCGCGATTGCCGTGTTCGCTGCGAGCTTGGCTGCTGCGGCAACGCCCGCCCACGCCCAGGCGCCCGGCTGCCGCCTGGACACCCTCGGCTCCGGCCAGGTGCGCGAGGTCACCGACGGGCGCACCTTCCGGCTCGACGACGGCCGCGAAGTCCGGCTCGCCGGTCTCGAGGTGCCTGCCCCCGCCGAGACGGCCGCCGCAGGCCCGGAACCGGTCACCGGAACCGACTTCGGCCTCGAGGCCAAAATCGCGCTCGAACGCCTCATATTGGACAAATCCGTGGTCCTAAAAGGGGCGTCGGCCGCCGACCGCCACGGGCGCGTGCCGGCGCAGGTTTTGGTGGGCACTGCGGGCTTGGAACGCTCCGTCCAGCACGATATGTTGCAGCGCGGTTTGGCCCGGGTCGCCGCCCGCGTGGGCGAGGCCGCCTGCGCTGGCCCGCTGTTTGCGGCCGAGCGCGAGGCGCGAGGAGCGGGGCGCGGCCTGTGGGGCGATCCCCGCTATGCGGCGCGGCGGGCGGAGGAGCCGGCCGCGGTGCTGGCCGAGCGCGGGCGGTTCGCGCTGGTCGAGGGCCGGGTGCTCTCGGTGCGCGAAAGCGGCGGCACGGTCTATCTGAATTTCGGGCGCCGCTGGACTGAGGATTTCACGGTCACCATTGCGAAACGCAATGAGCGCACCTTTGCGGCGGCCGGCCTGGAGCCGAAACGGCTCGAACGTTTGCGTATCCGCGTGCGGGGCTTTGTCGAGGAGCGCGGCGGCCCTTGGATCGAGGCGAGCCGCCCGGAGCAGATCGAGGTGCTCGGGCGCTAGGAGACCGTTTGAGAATGGTTCAAGTGGAAAGACGTTCCCCGTGCTTCGAGACGCGCGCGTTTCGCGCGCTCCCCGGATCAAGTCCGGGGCAGGCTCTCAGCATGAGGGGGTTTGGGCATCCCATGCACCACCTCCTCTTCCTGAGGAGGTCTTGGGCATCCCATGCACCACCTCCTCATCCTGAGGAGCGGTCCGAAGGACCGCGTCTCGAAGGACGCAACGAGCGGTCTGCAAGCCGACTGTCGCATTTTCAAACGGGCTCCAAGGATTAGACGGACTGGGACGTGATCGGAGCGCTGCACGATCGGTCGGGGAAAGCGGCAACGCGGGCGCGCCTGGCGCCGGTGGCAGCGGTGCTCGCCCTGCTCGCTGCCGGCTGCGCCGAAACCCTGCCGCTCGCCCGCGTCGTCACGCTGCCCGAGCCGCCGCGGCAGGCCGAGCCGCTGCCGGCGGCCGAGCGCGAGCACCAGCGCATCCTCGCCGCCTATGGCGGCGCCTACCAGGCTCAACGGCTCGAAGGCGTGATCCGCGAGACGCTGGACAAGCTCGTTGCCTCCTCGGACCGGCCGGATCTGCGCTACCGCGTCACCATCCTCAACTCGCCCGCCATCAACGCCTTCGCGCTGCCGACCGGCCACCTCTACGTCACCCGCGGCATGCTGACGCTGGCCAACGACACCTCCGAACTCGCTTCCGTGCTCTCCCATGAGATGGCGCACGTGACCGCGCGCCACGCCGCCATCCGCGAGGACCAGGCGCGGCAGGCCGCGATCGTCAGCCGCGTGGTGACCGACGTGCTCTCGGATCCGCAGACCGGCGCGCTCGCGCTCGCCCGCTCGAAGATCGCGCTGGCGAGCTTTTCGCGCGCGCAGGAATTGGAGGCGGACGGCATCGGGGTCGGGATCTCGGCGCGCGCCGGCTACGATCCGTACGGGGCGACGCGCTTCCTCACCGCCATGGGGCGCAACGCCGCGCTCAAGCCAGCGGCGATGTCGGGCTCCGACGCGCGCTCGATCGACTTCTTGTCCTCGCATCCCTCGACTCCCGACCGCGTGAAGAACGCGCTCGCGAGCGCGCGCCAGCACGCCTCTCCGGGGATCGGCGGGCGCGACCGGACGACCTATCTGGCCGCCACCGACGGCCTGACCTTCGGGGAGGACCCGAGCGAAGGGTTCGTGCGCGGCCGCCGCTTCCTGCATCCGAAGCTCGGCTTCAGCTTCGTCGCGCCGGACGGCTTCTCGCTCGACAACACCGCGCAGGCGGTGCTCGGCCTCAAGGAGAACGGCAGCCAGGCGCTCCGCCTCGACGTCGTGCGCGTGCCGACGGAGCAGAAGCTCACCGAGTATCTCGCCTCCGGCTGGATCGACCGGGTCGACGTCCGCAGCGTCGAGGAGCTGACGATCAACGGCTTTGCGGGCGCGACCGCGACCGCGCGCGGCGAGCAGTGGACGTTCCGGCTGTTCGCGCTGCGGTTCGGGAGCGACGTCTACCGCTTCGTGTTCGCCGCCAAGCAGCGGAGCCAGGAGTCGGACCGCGCCTTCCGCGAGTTGGTCGGCAGCTTCCGTCGCATGACGCTCGAGGAGATCGAGCGGGCGCGGCCGCTGCGCATCAAGACCATGACGGTGCAGGCCGGCGACACCGTCGAGCGGATGGCGGCGCGCATGGCGAGCGACCGGCCGGCCGAGCGCTTCCTGGTGCTCAACGGCCTCGCCTCCGGGCAGGCGCTCGTCCCCGGCGAGCAGGTCAAGATCGTGGTGGAGTGACGCCACGTCCCGCACGCGCTGCAGCGCGTAGCGCTGCCGCGCAAATGCGGGACCTTCACGGACGCCGGCGTTTGCGAAGGTCCCGGTTCTGCGAGCCGCATTCACTGCGTGCTGCGCTGCGCCCGGGACACAGTGAGGGCAAGAAAAACGAAAACCCGCCTAGGGATCGCTCCCCGGCGGGCCTGTGCCGCTTCGCCTGATCCTGCCTCCCAGTTCATCCGTGGTAAGGCTCACGGGGCGCGCCGCTATGACCGCGCCTCCCAGTACATCCGTGGAAGGCCGCGACCGCGCGCCAAGGCGAATTGGCACGCCTGATATAGGCGCGGTTGATGACAATTCAATGACGCCAGGGGTGCTACACCGGCGCACGACACACTGCGGGCTGAGGTTACTGGTCCCGCCTTCGCGGGGACGACCGAGTTTAGGCGCAAATATCTTGACTATGTTCTCTTTTTGTTCTATCCTCACAATCGGACGTGCGGCCGCTATTTGGTCGACGCACCCGACGGGGTGCCAGCCGCTCGACCCCTACCCTGAGGTTGCAGGGCAGCGCCAATCAGGAGTTGAACTTCGCAAAACGAACTCGATGGCACCTGCTGATGCCTCTCCCGCGAGGTGTACCCTGGATGCAACATTTCGCAAAACGAACTTGGCAGCCAGCGGAGCCGAGATTGTCAATGATTTGTATTTTCAAATTCCGCTCCGGGTCTGATCCGCGCGGATGCGGCATGGACGCAACATTTCGCAAAACGAACTGAGCAACCGCCTGTGTTTGTTGGGTCGTCCGCCTTGGCGGACGATGAGGACCGAGAATGGAGGCGTCACGTGGCCAGGACGGCGAGCTGCCAGTGCGGCGGGTTCCAGGTGGCGACGGCGGGTGAGCCCGACGTGGTCAATGTTTGCCACTGCCGCGACTGCCAGCGGCGCACCGGCGTGCCGCTGACCTGCAATGCGTATTTCCGCAAGGACCGCGTCCGTCTCGACGGCGAGCACAAGATCTACACCCGCGACGGGCAGGAGGGGCGCAAGCTGCACGGCCGTTTTTGCCCGACCTGCGGCTCAACCGTCTGCTGGATCGCGGATCTGCGCCCCGACCACTACGGCATCGCGGTCGGCGCCTTCAACGCGCCGGACTTTCCGGCGCCGACCTATTCGGTCTGGGAAGAGGCCATGTATGCGTGGGTGACGCTGCCGCCCGGCATCGCGCATTTCCCGCAGGCGCGCACGTAGAACCGTCATGGCCGGGCTTGTCCCGGCCATCCACGTCTTGCTTCGATAGCTCCGAGAAAAGAAAGACGTGGATGCCCGGCACAAGGTTTCACGCCCGGGCCGGCCAAAGGCCGGACCCGGGTGCCGGGCATGACAGTTCAGTCTCCGACACCGTTGATATCACTCCCGCTCTCGAGCGCCCGCCGCTCTGCGGCGTAGCGCACGAGCGCGGCGAAGCGGTAGATGCCGTGCATGAACCGGCCGTAGGGCAGCGTGACGAAAAAGCCGAACACCACGCCGAGATGCAGCGCGAGCAAGGGCCCCATCGCGGCCGTCTCGCGCAACAGCAGCAACGCGAGACCGGTCAGGCTGGTGAGGAACAGCATCGCGATGAAGGCGGTGTCCATGCCGTAGCGCGGCTCGTCCGCGAGCGCTGGATCGCGCCGCCACTTCGCCGCCAACAGGCCGACGGGGCCGATCAGCAGCCCGACGCCGCCGACGGTGCCGAGCACGACGGGGAGATCGTACCAGGGGTACGGCGCCACGCGGCCGAGCGCGTAGTGATAGAGCGTCGCCACGCAGGTGGCGGCGAAGCACATGAGGAAGCCGTAGAAGGTCAGGTGGTGATGGAGCCGGCGCCGGTCGCGCGGGCGATCGTCGTCGTTGAAGCAGCCGATGCCGCCGCCGTCGAGGTAGCGCAGCGTGCAGGCGTCGGCCACCGCGCGCCAGAGCGCGGCGGCGCCGATCGGTGCCGAGCGCGATCGCGCTGTCGCGCCAGAAGCGCCGCACGCTCATCAAGACGGCGACGATCGCATAGAGGAACGCCGCGCCGAAGAGTGCCGCCATCGCGCCATGCGGCATCAGCCGGTAGAACGCGCCCGGCCCCTTGTGCACGCCGAACAGCACCGCGGGATCGTGGAAGGCGACGAACGCGGCGATGAACGCCGCGACGCAGAGCGCCGCCGCGATCGCGATCGCCAGACCGTTGCGCTCGAACAGGCCCGCGCAGGCGCGCGGCCACGCATAGGCGCGGTAGGAGTCGGCGCGCACCACCGCAAAATTCTTCGGGACGTTGACGTCGAACTCGTGCGGCGGCGCGAATTGGCAGTCGTAATAGCAGGCGCCGCAGCCGTGACAGAGGTGCGCCAGATAGTTGAGATCGCCGTCCGGGAAGGCGCGCCGCAGCTCCATGGCGGGGAAGACGGCGCACAGGCCCTCGCAGTAGCGGCAGGCGTTGCACACCGTCATCAGCCGGTCGGCCTCGGCGAGCGCGTGCGTCGCATGCACGATGTCGCCGCGCGTTCCGGCCCGGTCAGTTGCGGGCATTGGCGGCCGCCTCCCGTCCCGCGATGCGGCCGAAGACGCTGCCGATGGTCATGCCGATGCCGGCCGCATAGCCGCGGCCGAGCACGTTGCCGGCCATGATCTCGCCGGCCGCGAACATGTTGGCGGCCGGCCTGCCGTCGCGCATCACCATGCGGGCATCGCGGTTCACGCGCGTCCCCAGATACGTGAAGGTGATGCCCGGGCGCACCGGGTAGGCGTAGAATGGCGCGCGCTCGATCCGCCGCGCCCAATGGCTCTTGGGCGGGTCGAGCCCCTCGGTGCGGCAGTCGTCGAGGATGGTGTGGTCGAAGGTTCCGGGCCGCACCGCGGCGTTGAAGCGATCGACCGTTGATTCGAGCGCACCGGGGTCAAGCGCGAGTTTGCCGGCGAGCTCGCGGATGCTCGCCGCCTCAACCGGCGGGTAGAGCGAGGGCATGAACAGCGTCAGCGCGGAGGCGTCGAACACGATGTAGGCGATCTGGTCCGGCTGCGCCGCGACCAGCCGCCCCCAGATCGCGTAGCGCTTCGGCCAGATGTCCTCGCCTTCGTCGTAGAAGCGCCGCGCGTGCTTGTTGACCACGATGCCGAACACCACGCAGTCGAGCCGGGTGATGATGCCGCCGTCGAATTTCGGCGCGCGCGCGTCGATCGCAACGGCGTGGCACTGGGTCGGATCGCCGATCTCCTGCACGCCGCGATCGAGCAGCAGCTTGAGCAGCGTGCCGCGATTGTAGGGCGAGCCGCGGATCAGGAAATTGTCGGCGGCGTCGCCCCAATAGACCTTCAGCCACTCGATATTGGCCTCGAAGCCGCCGGCGGCCGCGACCAGCGTGGCGGCGCGCACGGTGCTCCGCTCGCCGCCGCGCACCAAGGTCGCGGACAGGAACATGCCGGCGTCGATCGCGAGATCGACCACCTCGGCGTCGTACACGACCGCGACGCCGAGGCTCTCGGCGGTGAGATAGAGCGTGTTGAGCATCGCCCGGCCGCCGCCGAGGAAGAACGAGTTGGTCCGTCCGAGGCTCAGCGTGCCGCCGAGCGACGGCTGGAAGCGCACCCCCTGCCGGGGCATCCAGTCGAGGATCTCCTTCGACTGGCCGATCATGAGCCGGGCCAGCGCCTCGTCGGTGTGACCTTCGGTCACCCGCTTGAGATCGTCCCAGAATTCGTCCTCGCCGTAGGGCCCGCTCAGGGTGTCGGTGGCGGCGTCGTGCGCGCAGCGCATGTTGCGGGTGTGGCGGGTATTGCCGCCGCGGTAGAACTTCGGCGCCGCCTCCAATACCAGCACGGACGCGCCCGCGTGCCGCGCGGTGATGGCGGCGCACAGCGCCGCATTGCCGCCGCCGACCACCAGCACATCGAACTTCCTGCGTCAGATCGATCATGCGGGCTCATTCCGTTCCGGCACGCGACGCCGCCGCCGAGATCAATCTAGGGCACACCGTGCACGGTGGGCAAAGGCCCAACCGGATCGGCGCTTCGCGGGGGAGAGGCGCGGTGAAGGCACGCGCGGCGAAGGAGCCGGCGTCGCTTTACGTCCCCGCCAAGTGAGCGCGTGCTGCCATCTTGTGTTGGACAACGTTGACGTGCCGAGGCGCGGGGAGCACAATGCAAGGCGCTCGGTTTGCGCGGTTGGCGTTCGGAGCACCGGACGGGTCGGCTCGCGGCCATCAGCGGCAAAATATGCGACATTTTTGCTGGGTGTGCTCGATGCCATTCGGCATAGCGATCAGGGATCCTGGCGGTGGCCGAACGCACCGCTAGACGGAGGTCAATCATGGCTGCAATACCCAAAGAGGCGGCTAAGTTCGTCTTCCAGGGCAAAGTCAAAAAGACTAAGGCGGGCAATCTCAAGGCTGTCGCCGGCGCGGCGCGGACGGCCGTGGTGTCCGTCGAACGCGTGGTGCGCGCTCCGGAAGGCCTTGCCGAATATGCCGGTCAGGACGTCACCGTTCAGCTGGCAAAGGGTGAGCGGGTCAAGCAAGGCCAGCGCGCAGTCTTTTATGCCAAAGGTTGGATGTTCGGCGAGAATCTCGCGGTCCAATCGCTCGGCCACGAGCCCGTCGAAGAGCAGGCCGCGGCGGCCAGCACCGCTCTGGTCGGCAGGGCGCTGGAGCCCGAAGCCGCTCGTGCGGCCGCCCACCAGAGAATCCGCGAGCGCGCGACCGAAGCGCCGGTCGTGATCAGCGGCAAAGTTGTTGCCGTTGGATTGCCTGGGCCGTCGGCCGTCACCGCGGCCGCAGCCGCTTCAGGCGTTACTCCGGACGAGCCGATTAGCGAGCACGCACCGTTCTGGCGTGAGGCAATCGTCGAGGTGCAACAGGTCCACAAAGGGTCGGTCGGCGACAGGCAGGTCGTCGTGCGTTTTCCAAGCAGCACCGACGTGCGCTGGCATCGCGCGCCCAAGTTTGAGGCCGGTCAGGAAGGCGTCTTCTCGCTTCACCCTGACGCGGTCAGCGGTCAGGCCGCGCTTGGCTTGGCGGCGGCGAGCCTGGGAAGCAAGGAGACCTTCACGTCCTTGAGCTCCGCCGACTTCCAACCAGCCCACAACGAGGCCGCAGCGGCGGCCGCCATCGAGGCAGCCAAGAAATAGAGGCTGACGAGAGGCCCAGGATCTTTCGTGCGAACGGCCATTGGCGTGGAAGACGCCCGTTGAGAGGATCATCATGAGCAAGAGGGGCTCTCGAAAGCCGAAGCCTGCAGCCAGGAAACGGGCCTCGCGCGCGCCTAAACCGGCAGCCAAGCGTAAGTCCAAGGCGGCCGCGAAGGCGGCGAAAATCACAGCGGCGGCAACCGGAGTTCTGGTGGTCAACATCATTCCGAAGTCGCTCAGCTTTGAGGAGAATCAAGACAGCGAACCGTTCATCTCGGTGAACCCGACAAACCCCAACCATATCGCCGGGTCGGCATTCACTCCCGATCCGATGGGCGGTGAATCGGCGCCGTATTTCGTTTCGACCGACGGCGGGAAGACGTGGGTTTTGAATATGGTTGTCCCGGGCGGCAGGCAGACCTCGGACATCGCGGTCGCTTTCAGCGGTACCGACGACAAGCTTTATGCCGGCATTCTCCGCCCCGACAGTCCCGATGACGATACCCGAATGGCTATCCTGCGAACCGCAAACTTCAGCAGCGCCGATGTGCTCGAGATCCTGGTCGATCGACAGAAACCCGATCAACCGTTCGCCCAGGCGATGACCGTGGCGAGCGGCCCCGATCTGGGCAAGGAACGTCTTTATGTGGGCAGCAACGACTTCGCGGCTGGCCCGAAATCCGCCACGCTCGACATCGCTCTGAACGCCGGGGCGACCTCCCCGACCTTCAAGCGCGTGCGCATCGAGCATCGCACAACGGCCGGCCAGAACGGTCCGCAGATCCGGCCAACCCTGCACCCGGACGGAACGGTCTACGCGGTCTTTTATGGCTGGCGGTCGCGCACCGGCAACTTTGCTGCCGGAACGTTGCAGATCACAAGCGACGTGGTGGTGGTCAGGGATGACCGTGGAGGCAACGCCGCCGGCCCCTTCGAAGACCTGAAGGATGCGGCGGATGGCCAAGTGGGTATGCGGGTCGCCCAAGGGGCGAAGTTCACGTTCGATCGCAACGGTTTGGCCAAGAACGGCCAACAACGGTTGGGTGGCACGCTGTCGATCGCGGTTGACCCTCGGTCAGGCCAGAGCGGCACCGTCTACCTCGCGTGGGGCGCCGATGAGCCGGCCAACGGTTTCACCATTCATGTGCGAAGATCGACGGATCGCGGCGCCACTTGGTCGAACACCGATCTGCTCACGGTGCCGCGAGGCACCAATGCCGCGCTGGCGATCAACAGCGACGGCGTCGTCGGATTGCTCTATCAGCAGCTGACGGGCGCGGGCGTAAACCAGCGTTGGGAAACACACCTGCGGAGGACGACAAACGGCACAACGTGGTCGGACCTGACGCTAGCCAACACGCTTGCGGCTTCCCCGCCGAAGACCTTCGACCCGTATCTTGGCGACTACGATCACCTCGTCGCGGTCGGCAAGGACTTCTATGGAATTTTCTCAGCCAGCAACGTACCGGACAAAGCAAATTTTCCCAATGGGGTCGTCTACCAGCGCAATGCCGATTTCACGAGCAGAAAACTTTTGAGCGTTGACGGCCAGACCACGGTGAGAACTTCAATCGATCCGTTCTTCTTCAAGGTGTCCGGTTAGGACGACTGGGTCATAGCACGACACGACGAATAATTTTCCGGCACCGCGGTTTTCCCTGCCGCGGTCATGCGTCCCGGTGCCGCGTCCAGAGCGGGACGGAAGCGCCGCGCGTTGACGGCGGCGCACAGCCAATGCGGCCTTGTCGCTCAACGAACCCTCCCCGCTTCGCGGGCGAGGGGTGAAGCCGCCGCGCTACACACGGCGGCGGCGCCGCCTATATTCTCGTTCCGCATCGGATTCGATTCGCCGGAAAGCCCGCCTTAATGGACGTCCAGCCCCAGCCCGCAAGTGCGCCGTGGTTGCCGCCAGCGCTGCGCGGCCTCGCCGACAAGCTGCAGACCAAGTGGCTGGTGGCGCTCGCGCGCCCGCTCGTGGCGCTGCGGCTCGCCTACCTGCCGCTGCTGCTGGTCTACTTCGCCTACGGGGCGCTCGGCATCATCGACGTGTCGCGCGACATGTGGATCAAGGAGAAGCTGGCGCTCAGCCCGGCCGAGCTCGCCGGCATCGCGGTCTGGCTCAGCCTGCCATGGACCGTGAAGATGGTGTTCGGCCAACTGGTCGACAGCGTGCCGATCCTCGGCTCGCAGCGGCGCGTCTACATCCTGATCGGGGCGACGTTCACCGCCGCCGGAATGCTCACGCTGGCGGGCGCCGCCGGCGGCTGGCTCGCCGTCATGGCGGCCGATCGGCTCTACATCCTGGGCGCGCTCTTGATCGTGCTCGGCACCGTGATCCAGGACGTGGTGGCGGACGCGATGTCGACCGAGGTGGTCGCGCGCACCGACGCGGCCGGCAATCCGCGCCCCGACGCCGAGATCAAGGCCGAGCTCGGCATGGTGCAGGTGCTCGGCCGGCTCGCGCTCGGCGTCGGCATCCTGTCGGTCGCCGGGCTGTCGGGCTGGCTGGCGCAGTTCCTGGCGCGCGAGACCGTGTTCCTGCTCGGCCTGACGATTCCCGCCATCTCCATCGTCGGCGTGCTCTTGATCGAGACCGAGACCGGCGAGCGCCGGCCGCTCGACTGGCGCATCCTCGGCGGCGGCGCGGCGTTCGGCGCCGGCGTGCTGGCGATCGCGCTCGGCGGCGTGCCGTTCGCGCAGGAGCTGATCTTCGTCGTGTCGATGGCCGTGATCTGCACCATGCTGGTGCTGGTGACGCGCGAGCTCGACCCGGCAACGCGGCGCGCAATTTTCTTCACCAGCATCATCATCTTCGCGTTCCGCGCCACGCCGTCGGTCGGCGACGGCTATTTCTGGTGGACGCTCGACGTGCTCAAGTTCGACGAGGCGTTCTACGGAACCTTACGCCAGACCGCGGCCCTGATCGCGATCGCCGCGATGTGGATGTTCTCCAAGCAGCTGACCGAATACTCCGTGGTCGCGGTGCTGTTCTGGATCGCGGTCGCCGGCACCGTGCTGTCGCTGCCGAACATCGGCCTCTACTACGGCCTTGCCGATTGGACGGAGGCGAATCTCGGCATCGGGGCGCGCGCGATCGCGCTGGTCGACGCCGCAACCGCCTCGCCGTTCGCGCAGCTCTCGATGATCCCGCTGCTCACCCTGGTCGCCTACTACGCGCCGGCCGGCCACCGCGCCACCTGGTTTGCCCTGATGGCGTCGCTGATGAACATGGCGCTGGTCGCCGGAGCGCTGCAGACCAAGTATCTCAACCAGATCTTCGTCGTGCAGCGCGGCGACTATTCCGAGCTCGGCCTGCTGCTGATCACCGCCACCGCGCTCGGGCTGATCCTCCCGCTCGCAGCCATCGCGCTGTTCGGACGCAAGGTGTGATAGCCTTGCCGTTGGATTCATCCCGGACACAGCCCATGGGCGCGGCTGACACCGCATGACCCCGTCGGTGGGACGCTGAAGGGACGTGTCGAGGTCGAACGTGCGGGTTGCCGGAAGCAGCAAATCTCGTCTCGATCTGATCGGCCGAGAGGTGCTGGCGGGCTTGAGTATTCTACCTCTCGCGTTTCCGCTGGCGGCGGCAGCGGGGGTGATCGCGTACGGCCCGCTCGGTCCGGACTATGCCATGCGGGGGGCGGTCGCCGGGCTGGTCTGTGCCGCCGTTGCGGGCTTGGTGGCGGCGCTCGCCCGAGGCGCGTCCGGCCTGGTGATGTCGCCGACCGCCCCTTTCGCGGCCGTGCAGGCGGGTGTCCTCGGCGCAATCGGCGCGACGCTGGGCGCCCATGGCGATCTCCACGTTGTGGCCTTGCCGCTTCTGCTGCTCACGGGTCTTGTGCAGATGCTGCTGGGTGCGGTCGGCGCCGCGCGGCTGGTGAAATTCGTGCCCTATCCGGTGGTGTCGGGTTTCGTCTCCGGCATCGGCGCGCTGCTGCTGCTGAAGTTCGCGCCCGCCATCCTGGGAGCGGCCTCGCTACGCCAGCTGGGGGACGCCGCGTTCGGCGGCCATGCGCCGAACATCGCGTTGGCAGTCTTCACCGCATCGATGCTGGGCATCGCTTTCTGCGTCAGAACGGCGGCGCCGCGGGCACCGGCGATCTTGATCACGTTTATCGCCGGCATTGGCGGCTATTACGCCGCGGGCGTCTACGGTTACACCGCTGCGCTTGGTCCAACCCTGGGATCGAATGCGCTTGACCAGCTCTGGGCGTCGCCCTTTGCAACGGCGCAACGGATGGCGCAAGCCGACCTCGCGCCGCTGTGGCGGAATGGGCAAGTCTGCACGGCCATCGGGCTGGGCGCGCTAATCCTGGCGGCGGTCGGGCTCCTGGATACCGTTCTTGCGACCCGCGCAGCGCAGAACATCGCCGACTTTCCGCCGCGGCCGCGGCGCGACATGATCGGCTTGGGTGCGGCCAACGTGGTTTCCGCCCTCGTCGGAGCGGTGCCGCTGTCCACCTCAGCGTCGCAGACGACCGCCAATTATCACGCGGGAGGTCGCAGCCGGCTCTCGGCCCTGGCCTCGGTGGCTGCCCTGCTCGCGCTCCTGTTCGTCTTTCCCGGAGCGGTCGGCGCCGTTCCCCTGTGCGCGTTAGCGCCGGTCATCATCCTCACGGGATGGTTGATGATCGATCCGTATTCAGGGTCGATCCTGCGGCGCGCGCTCGCACCGCCAAGCGTCACCCGTTCGCGGGCGCGCCGGAATGCGCTCATCCACTTCTCCGTCCTGTTGCCCACGGCGTTGAACCAGCCGCTGGTCGGGGTCGGGGTCGGCATCGCGCTGTCGTGCATCGTCTTCATCGTATCGATGAGTCGACCGATCATCAGGGGCGAGCGGGACAGCCGCTCGCTCGCCTCAAAGCGGGTTCGCACGCGCCTGGAAAGCGAGGTGTTGGCGAACCATGGCGAGGCCATAACCGTATTCGACCTCGAGGGCCCATTGTTCTTCGGCAACGCCGAGGATCTGGCGCGCGCCATCAAGGCGAAAGAGCAAGCGCGTGTCGTGATCCTCAATTTTCGAGGAGTGACCGATATCGATGCGACCGGCGTCCGGCTCATCGAGCAGACCAAAAGGTCGCTGATGCTGGCGGGGCGGCGGCTGGTCATCGCCCGGGTGCCGCAGGCAATCGACGCGGTGGTGCGGGAGATCTTCGGCGCCGAGGATTGCTTCCGCGACGTCGACGATGCGCTCGAGTTTGCCGAGAACACGCTGATCCGGCAGCAAGCTGTGCCAGCAACTCCCGGGGGCGAGGGCGCGCACGGCGGGCTGCTTGACGTTGCCGACTTCGACCTATGCGAGGGCGCGTCGGCCGCACAGGTCGAGACGTTGGCCGCACTGTTGCTGAAGGAATCTTTGCCGGCCGGCGCTGCACTCTGCCATGAAGGCGACCCTGCGGATCGCATATGGATGATCCGCTCCGGCGCGGTCAGCGTTCGGGTCGGCAATAGCGTCCGCGGGCTGCGCGTCGCCGCGTACGGGCCAGGCACGACCATCGGCGAGATGGCGATGATCGAGGACAAGCCGCGCTCCGCTTCCGTGATCGTCGACGAGCCGGTCGACCTCTATGTGCTGACACTTGGCGCCTATCGCGAGATCATCTCCGAGCATCCCGACATCGCCTCGTTGATCTTTCAAAACGTCTCGCGCGATCTTTCGCGCCGGCTGCGGCTGGCTTCCGCCGAGCTTCACGCTGCGCTGAACTGATCGGGCGCGAGGGCGGCGCGCGATCTCAGGGTCAGCAGGTTTGCGCCGCGAGCCACTTACTTGCACTTGTATTTTTCCTTGAAGCCCTTGCGGTCGGCTTTGAATTCGTATTTGCAGCCGTCGCCCTTCCATTTGTATTTGTACTTGTCGTTCTTGACGTGCTGGGCATCGGCTTGCGCGAGCCCGCGCAGCTCATCGGTGGCAAGACCGCTTGGGACACGCGCGTGCGCCGCGGTGCCGAGCGCGAGCGCAAAGCCGGCGGCGATCAGGATCATTCGCATGTGGACCTCCCGTGGGCTCAAATCATTCGTGGGCGGCGTTACCGCCGCGGGGTCGGCGGCGGCCTGCGTCCGCCCCCCCATCAAGGCGCGCAGCAGCAGTGGTACGCGCAGCCAGCGCGGCGCCAACAGGATCGGCCAGATTGTCGCGAACGAGAGCCGGCGCGGCGCCGCCGCTGCAGCCGCGCCGGACGAACGCGCCGCGCCACGCGCGCCGGTGAAGGCCAGCACCGCCGCGGCAATCAGCAACAGCTTTCTCATCGCAACCTCCGGACCGTCCCGGATAAAACCCGCGGGCCCGCGCACGGGTTCCGGCGCACCGGCCATTGCGCGCCGAAGACGCGTCCATCCGGACTGCTTCGTCGCTTCCGCTCTCGAAACCGGGGAGGGCGCCTGCGGGCCTTTCACATTCCAAGGCCGAGGCTGAAGCAAAACACCGTATCGGGCGCGTATGAGGTGGCGGTGGGCGGCGGGGCGCAGATGTGATCGCGGCCGTCCGGATTGTCCTGGTTGCACTCCGCCGTCGCGGCCGGAACCGCAAATGAAGCGGCGCTTGGCGAAGAATGCCGCGCCTTTGCGTTTACGCCGCCACTTCCCTCCCGAGCCATTCCACCGCCGCCTGGATGCCGCCCTTGCGGTGCGGGATGGCGAGCGCGTTGAGGCCGACCTCGACGGTGGCGAGCGTGCCGAGGATCATCGGCGCGTTGACGTGGCCCATATGGGCGATGCGAAAGCCCTTGCCGGACAGCGCGCCGATGCCGATGCCGAGCACCACGCCGCACTTCTCGTTGCAGAAATCGATCAGCTCCTGCGGGTCGTGGCCGTCGCGCATGGCGAGCGCGGTGACCGTGTCGGCGCGCTCCTCGGGCTCGGCGATGTTGAAGGCGAGCGCCTGCCCCTCCGCCCACGCGGCGACCGCGCGGCGCACCGCCTCGGCCAGCAGGCGGTGGCGGTGGAACACGTTCTCGAGGCCCTCCTCGAACAGCATGTCGAGCGCGGCGCGCAGGCCAAAGAGGAGGTGCTCGGGCGGGGTGCCGGCGTATTTCTGGTAGTGCAGCTCGCCCTCGCGCGCGGTCCAGTCCCAGTACGGCGTGCGCATCCCGGCGCTCATGTGGGCCTTGCGCGCGCGCTCGCCGACCGCCACGAAGCCGAGGCCCGGCGGCGTCATCAGCCCCTTCTGCGAGCCCGACATCGCGACATCGACGCCCCATGCGTCCATCTCGAACGGCATGCAGCCAAGCGAGGCAACGGCGTCGACCATCAACAGCGCGCCGTGGCGCGCGGCGCGCACCGCCTCGCCGATCGCCTTGATGTCGTTGACGACGCCCGAGGCGGTGTCGACCTGCGCTACCAGGATCGCCTTGATGGCGCCGGCGGTGTCGGCGCGCAACCGTGCCTCGACCTCCTCGGGGCGCACGGCGCGGCGGAAGTCGCCCTTGAGGATTTCGACCTCGGCGCCCATCAGCGCCGCCGCCTCGCCCCAGCCGAGCGCGAAGCGGCCGCTTTCCAGCACCAGGATCTTGTCGCCGCGTGACAAGACGTTTGAGAGCGATGCCTCCCAGGCGCCGTGGCCATTGGCGATGTAGATGTAGGACCGGCCCTCGGTGCGAAAGACCCTGCTCAAGTCGCGCAGCAGCGAGTCGGTAAGCCCGATCAAAGCGCCCGAATAGATGTCGACCGCCGGCCGGTGCATGGCGCGCAGCACCTCGTCCGGCACCACCGTCGGACCGGGGATCGCCAAGAACTCGCGGCCGGCTCGCACGGTCATGGCATTCTCCGGGGAGGGACGATAGCGCGCCTCTTAGCGCATAGTCTCGTCCCCGCGAAAGCGGGATCCAGTAACCACCTCGCAAGGCCTCGACTTCAGGGCTTGCTGGATGCCCGCCGGAGCCTGTCATCGGGCCGGCCGAAGGCCGGACCCGTTGGCGGGCAGACGGCTGGGAGTGATTCCGGCTGACATGAAAAAGGCCCGGCAGAGCCGGGCCTTCGGTATTCCGGTAGTGGGCTGGGCGGTCAGGCCGCCTCGTCCTCGATCAACGCCTCCTCGGCCTCCGGCTTGGGGCCGCGGCGCGGGCCCTTGGCGAGCGCCGCCTCGATCTCCTTGACCGCCTCGGTCTCGGTGATCCGCTGCACCACCGAGATCTCGCGCGCCAGCCGGTCGAGCGCCGCCTCGTAGAGCTGCCGCTCCGAGTAGGACTGCTCCGGCTGGGTGTCGGACCGGTAGAGGTCGCGCACCACTTCGGCGATCGCGACGATATCGCCGGAATTGATCTTGGCCTCGTATTCCTGCGCCCGGCGCGACCACATCGTGCGCTTGATGCGGGCCCGGCCCTTCAGGGTTTCGAGCGCGCGGCGCACCATCGGGGTCTCGGCGAGCTTGCGCATGCCGACCGAGGTGATCTTGGTGGTCGGAACCCGCAGCGTCATCTTGTCCTTGACGAAGTTGATGACGAACAGCTCCAGCTTGTAGCCGGCGACTTCCTGCTCCTCGATGGAGACGATCTGGCCGACCCCGTGGGCCGGATAGACGATGAATTCGTTGGTCTTGAAGCCCTGACGCTGGGTCGGCTTCTTGACCTCGATAACCGCCGGCAGCGGCTTCGGCACCGCGTGCAGCTCGATCCGCTTCTTGCTCTTGTCCGGGGCGGCCTTGACGGCCACAGGGCGGGCGACAGTCTTCTTGGTGGCCGCCGGGCGGGCGGCAGTCTTCTTGGTCATGCGGCGTGTTGCTCCTTGGCTTTTCGGCTTGCTACGGCCGGCAGCCTTGTTCTTGGCGGTCGCGCGGCGAGCGGCGGCGGCCCGTGAAGCCTGTGAGGTCCGGCGGCGCGAGCTGGCGGAACTCTTCGGGGTACTCTTCTTCGAACGATGACGCGGTTTTGCGGCCACTGCCCGTGCGTGGAACTTCACGCCCTCTACTGATGGATCCTCGGAAGGCGACCTAAAAAGAGGCTCCCCGACAGGGGAGCGTTCATTGTCGCCATGCTGGTCATGTGGGAATTGGTATATCACAATTCTAGGGGGATTTAAAGCTTTGCGGCACTGCGAAATGCCGAATCCACCCCCTACAAAGGTCAAATCCACCTCGGCGGTTAACGCCGATCAGTCGCCCTCCCCTGGATTGGGAGAAAAATACTTATCGAATTTGTCCGGAACGCCCTCCCATTGCTTGGCGTCGGCCGGGGGATCGCGCTTGACCGTTATGTTGGGCCAGGTCTTGGACAAATCCGCGTTGATTTTCAGCCACTTCTCAAGCCCCGGTTCGGTGTCGGGCTTGATCGCCTCGACCGGACACTCGGGCTCACAGACGCCGCAGTCGATGCACTCGTCCGGGTGAATGACGAGCATGTTCTCGCCCTCGTAGAAGCAATCCACCGGACATACTTCCACGCAGTCCATGTATTTGCATTTGATGCAGTTGTCGTTGACGATGTAGGTCATCGGCTGTCGCTTCTCGGGCGCCGCGAGGTGCGTAGCGTATGGGTCGTAACGGTGCAAGCGCTGCCCGACCCATGGCTCGTCGGGCGAGCCGGATGCACGAGCCTTCCCGCATTATACCGGCCTTCCCACATTAAGTAGTGTGTGCGCGCGCGATTTCATCGCCCTTTGATCGTCACCCTGCTTTGGCCGGTCACGAGCCCTCATCATCGCGGAGCCATCGTTCGAGGTCGCGGCGGTCCCGCTTGGTGGGGCGTCCTGCCCCGGGTTCGCGCGTTGGCGCAACGGCAACCTCCGGGTTGTGGGCGGCAGGCGGCGATCCGGAGCCCACGTCCTCGTAGAGGCCCCGCGTCTGATCGGCGGACCCGCGCCGCTCGGCAAAGCCGGTGACCCGCATCACGCGCACGGTCCGATCGAGCGCCACCGTCACCACGTCGCCGGCTTTGACCACCCGGCTGGCGGCATCGATGCGCTCGCTGTTGAGCCGCACCCGGCCGCCATTGGCGAGCGCGGCTGCCGCCGTGCGCGTGCGCACGATCCGTGCATGCCACAGCCACTTGTCGATGCGCTGCCGGTCCAAGGCCGCCGCGGCTAGCGCCGTTCCTTGGCGTTGGCCTCGAGCTGCTCCTTGAGGGCCGCAAGCTTGGCGAACGGCGAGTCCGGGTCCGGCATCTTCTCGCGCCGCTCGCGCGGAGCTCCAAAACTCCTCGGCGGCGCATCAGCGCGCTCGCGGCGCGGCTTGCCGCGATAGCCCTCGCGGCGCTCGTGGTCGTCCTTCGGTCGATCATCGCGCCGGCGGTCCTCGCGCCGCCGCTCATCGGGGCGCCGATCCTCCCGCGTGCGCTCATCGCTGCCGCCACGGCGCCTGCGATGCTCGCGCCGGCGCTCGCCGGCCGCGTCACCGGTCGCGTCGCCGACCGCGGGCGGCGGCGCGGAGACTTCCGGCGATACGGCGCCAGGCTGCAAATCGGGTGCAGCGGCGGCGACCGCCTCCGGTCCGCCCGGGGTTGCGGCGCGGCCGTGCTCCCGGCGCTTGACGCGGGTGCGGCTGCGCGGCGCGCCACGATCCTCGCGCCGCCCAGGCCGCCAGATTTCCATCAGCGCGTCCTCGGCGGGGGCCGCCGGCGCACCGGAGCCGTTCGCTGACGTGGTCGCCTCGCCAGCCTGGGTCTGGACATCGGCGCCGCCGCTGGCCGTGATCGCCGTGGCGCCGGCTGCCTGCAGGCTCGCCGCGATCTCGGCCATGGCGATTTCGATCGCATCGGTCGGAGTAACCGGCGCTTCCCCGAGCGCAACCGGGGTGAGCTTCTCGGCGGGTTCCGCCTCCGCCTCCGTTTCGGCCGCCTGCGGTGCATCGGAAGCATCGGCCGCCTCGGAAACCGGATCCGCCGATACCGGCGCCACACCCAGTGCGGCCGGCGCGGTGTCGCCCGGCGCCGCGCTTTCCGGTGCAGGTTCGGGCGGCTTCGGGCGGCGTTCCATGCGGTAGCCGAGCGAGCGCAGGATCGAGGCGAAGTCCTCGCCCGACGAGCCGGCTAGCGACGTCATGGCACCGGTCACCGCGAAGCCCGACGCCGTCGACGGCGCCGGGGGGCTTGGCGGCCACGGCGCCGGGACGCCAGGCCAGCGCCGGCCGGATCAAGTCCGCCAGCCGTTCCAGGATATCGACCCGCAACGCGCGTTCCCCGCACACGCGATACCCGATGGTGCGGTAGAGGGACTTCGGGATCTCCTTGTCGACCGGGAACGAGGTCCGTCCGCTCGCCGCCAGCTGCGGCAGCTCGTCGAGTCCCTTGGTATCCGGGCTTCCCTGCTTCACCGCCCACAGCTGCATCGCGAGCACGCGCGGGGCCGGCTTCAGCAGCGCCGGCAGATAGATGTGATAGGCGCCAAAGCGCACGCCGTACTTTCGCAGCACCGCGCGCGCCTCCTGGTCGAGGCCTTTGACGTCGTCGGCGACCTTATGCCGCTCCAGCACCCCCAAGGCTTCCACAAGCTGAAACGCAATGCCGCGCGCCATGCCGGTGATATCCGCGGCATTGGCCAGCGCGCCGAGCGGGCCGAGCAGCTTTTCGATATGGGCCTTGATCCACAGGTCGAGCCGCGCCTGGACGGAGTCGCGCGGCGCGCCGGTCAAATGCTCGTCGGCGATGACGCGCACCTGTGGATGCAACACGTCCTCGCCGGCCACCAGCTTGCCGACCGCATCGCCGAGCCAGCGGATGGTGCCGTCGGACGTGAGCACGAAATGATCGTCGCTCGCGCCCGTCAGCCGCCCCGCCCGTTGATCGATCTCGCCGGCGAGCGCCTTCTGAGCGGCTGCCCGCAGCGCCTTGGCGTCCGAGCCGCCGGTGGTCGGATCGGCGGCGAAACGAAAGCCTTCCAGCCGTCCGAGAGCATGGCCTTCGACCAGGACTTCACCGGTTTTCGTGATCTCGGTCTCGAGCATCGTGTTTTCTCGCAGCCGCCGCATCAGCACGCTGGTGCGCCGATCGACGAAGCGGTCAAGCAACCGTTCGTGCAGCGCGTCTGAAAGCCTGTCTTCAATGCCGCGGGTGACCCCCTGCCAGTGCTCCGGATCGTCGAGCCAATCCGGACGGTTCGCTGCAAATGTCCACGTCCTGATATGCGCAATCCGCGTCGATAGCGTGTCGATGTCGCCGTCCGTGCGATCGGCCTGCGCCACCTGGCGCTCGAACCAATCGGTCGGCAGCCTACCCTCCCGCATCAAAAATCCATAGAGGGTAATGACCAGCTCGGCGTGGGTTGCGGGCGAGATCTTGCGGTAGTCGGGAATCTGGCAGGCCTCCCATAAGAGCTCCACGGCGCGGGGCGCCTTGGCGAACGCGCGGACGTCGTCGTCGCGGACGGCGTGTTCGAGCACGCGAATGTCTTCGGCCACCGGGGCCCGAGTCAGTGTCGGCTCCGTCGGCGTCATCGCGAGCGACGCTTGCAGCGCCCCGAGCGACGCGAAGTCGAGCCTGGTGTTGCGCCACTGCATGACCTTGATCGACTCGAAGCTGTGGCTCTCGAGCGCCTGGACCACCTCCGGCTCGAACGGCTCGCAGCGCCCGGTGGTGCCGAAGGTGCCGTCGCGCATGGCGCGACCGGCACGCCCGGCAATTTGGGCGAGTTCGGCGGGATTGAGCCGGCGGAACTGGTAGCCGTCGAACTTGCGATCCGACGCGAACGCGACGTGGTCGACATCGAGATTGAGGCCCATGCCGATCGCGTCGGTGGCAACCAGGTAGTCGACGTCGCCGGCCTGATAGAGAGCGACTTGGGCGTTGCGCGTGCGCGGCGACAAGGCACCGAGAATGACGGCCGCGCCGCCGCGCTGACGCCGAATGAGCTCGGCGATGGCGTAAACCTCATCCGCGGAGAACGCCACGATGGCGGTGCGGCGCGGCAGCCGCGTGATCTTCCGGTCGCCGGCATGGGTCAGCTGCGAGAGCCGCGGCCGGCTGAGGATGTGCGCGCCCGGCAGCAGCTTCTCGACCATCGGGCGCACGGTCTGTGCGCCGAGCACGAGCGTCTCCTCGCGACCGCGCCGGTTGAGCATGCGGTCGGTGAACACATGACCGCGCTCCAGGTCGGCGCCGAGCTGCACCTCATCGATCGCCAGGAATGCGACGTCGAGATCCCGCGGCATCGCCTCGACGGTTGCGATCCAGTAGCGCGGGTTCGCCGGCTTGATCTTCTCCTCGCCGGTGACCAGGGCCACCGCTTCGGGGCCCAGCCGGTCGACGATCTTGTTGTAGACCTCGCGGGCCAAAAGGCGGAGCGGCACCCCGAGGATGCCCGACGAATGGCCGAGCATCCGCTCGATCGCCAGGTAGGTCTTGCCGGTATTGGTCGGCCCCAGAACGGCGGTGACGCCGGCGCCACGCGCATGGGGGGCACGGTTGCCGGCCGAGGAGAAGGACAAGGTCATGGGCTTTCCGGGGAGGGCCGGAGCTTTCAGCGGCTCCGCGGCTCACTCTGTATCACAATGCGACGGCGGCAAGCCGCGGCTTTAAGGAACGGAACGAGTCTCGAACGAATCGCGCCCGAATCGCTGACTCGCTCGATTTCGGACTTCGTTCACGCGATATATAGCGGCCGTACATAGAGACAACACGAGATGGGGTAGCGGCAGGCGCGATCGCCTCGTTGCTGCCGTGCGACAGGTTAACAGCCGCGGCGATCATGCCGGGGAGGAAGAGTCAAGGCCCCTGTCCGAGCTTCAAGACCATGATCACTGCGTTTTCGCGTTGGCGGCGCCGGCCCGCGAGGACCGCGGCGTGCTGACGAAGCGCGTAGCATTGAGGACGGCGCTGCCGAGCAGCGTCGGGATCACGATTCGGTACATGCCGAGAAACCGGGTGCCGGAAATCGGCGCGAACCACATCTCCAGGTCGCGGTTGTCGCGTAGGAATTTGATCGCCTGCCGCTCCGGGTCGTGCCCGCCGAGCGGCCGGTACGAAACCGAGCAGACCACGACCGGCCCGTCGTAGCCACGCTCGGCCTTGACCTTGTCCATCCGCTTGTAGGCAAGCGCCAAGTCGTACCGCTGCCGGCCATCGAATATGGCCAGCGTGCGCTGGCAGGCTTCCGGACCGATACCGTTGGCGCCGGCGGCCGGGATCATTCCGGCGCTGATCGGGTCGAGAAATCCGCGCTTGTGCGCTTCCGTGACCGGCGGGTGGTCCGGGTTCGGCTCGACCGGCGGCTCGACCGCCAGCTCCTTCAAGGCGCCGCCAGCAACCGCCATGCGCACTTCGTCGACCTTGTTGCGCGACTTGATGTGCATCGCGTACCCGCTGAGCCCCATGCGGGTACCCTGGATGGTACCGCGCACCGCGGCGGTGCCCTCGCCGCGCGAAAATGCCTTCAGCACCCCGCTCACCTGCCCGCTCGCCGCCATCGTGTAACGGTCGTCGGCGACATCGATGACCCAGGCGCCTCCGCCGATCGGCAGACCCGCCAGCGTGACCCGATAATGCGCTTCGAGCTTGCCCTCTGCGGATGCCGGACCGGTCGAGGCGGCAAGCGAAGCCGCCAGGACAGGCGCCAGAACGGCCACGAAACGAAGATTGAACCCTCGCAGCAACGGCATGCGCAGCCTTGTGGCAAGCGCGGTGTGACCAGTGGGAAATCGGAACGGCGAGCAAACATAACGGCCGCCGATGGCACCGCGCCAAATCCGGTTGTCGAGGCGGAATGCGTCGTTAATGTGATGGTGCCGCGCGACCGCCGGCGAGGGGGCCCCGGTGCTTGACGCGTTTCGCCCCGCCCCCTATAGGTCCGCGCACTTTCCTCCCTGAGGATCGGCTGAAATCCGCCGGCGCCCGCGCGGCGTTGGCGAAAGCGGAAGGTTATCGACATGTCACGGCGGTGCGACCTGACCGGCAAGACGGCGCAGACCGGCCACAAGGTGAGCCACTCGAACCGCAAGACCAAGCGGCGGTTCCTGCCCAACCTGTGCAATGTGACGATGATCTCGGACGCCCTCGGCCGTTCGGTGCGGCTGCGCGTCTCCGCCAACGCGCTCAAGTCCGTCGACCATCGCGGCGGTCTCGACGCCTTCCTGCTCAAGGCCAAGAGCGAAGAGCTGTCGGCGCGCGCGCTCGAGCTCAAGCGTCAAATCGCGAAGAAGCTCGCTGCGGCGACCTGACGCTTTCCCCGTCATTGCGAGCCGAAGGCGAAGCAATCCAGACGGAAGTGTCGATCTCGATCGCTTCGTCGCTTGCTCCTCGCCATGACGGAGTGGGCTCGCAGAAACGTGTCTCGCCGGATCCAGCCGCGGGCTTGCGGTTTTCGGGCCTGCGCGCCACACATGTCCGCAAACAAGCCTTTAAAGATCGGGAGGAACAGCAATGGCGAAGACACGTCGTGACGTCTTGAGCTTGTCGTTGGCGGCCGGGGCGGCGTTCGCCGCCGGGCCGGCGTTTGCGCAAGCTTGGCCGTCCCGCACCATCAAGATCATCGTACCGTTCGGTCTCGGCGGCTCCGCCGACGTCTATGCGCGCTATCTGGCCGAGCATTTGCGCGAGCCGCTCGGCGCCACCGTGATCGTGGAGAACCGCCCGGGCGCCGGCGCCGTGATCGGCACCGACGCGGTCGCGAAGTCGGAGCCGGACGGCTATACGTTCCTGATCATGTCGAACACCCACACGGCGAACGAGACGTTGCTGCCGAACCGACCCTACCAGCTATTGCGCGATCTTAGCCCCGTCGCCGGCATGAACATCGCCTACAATGTCCTGGTGGTGCACCCGTCCGTGCCGGCGAAGACCGTGCCCGAGCTGATCGCCTACGCAAAGTCCCAGCCCGGCGCGCTCAACTACGCCTCCTCGGGACCGGGCACGCCCTATCACATCGTCGGCGAGATCTTCCGCGCCATGGCCGGCATCCAGGTGCAGCATGTTCCGCACCGCGGCAGCGACCAGGCGCGCAACGCGGTGATCGCCGGGCAGGTGCAGTGGATGTTCGACGCGATCCCGACCATGCTCGAGCAGGTCCGCTCGGGCGCGGTGCGCGCGCTTGGCACCACCGGCCCGCAGCGCAGCCCGCTCTTGCCCGAGGTGCCGACCGTCGCCGAGACGCTGCCGGGCTTCGACGGCCCGATCTGGATCGGCATGATGGCGCCGGCCGCGACCCCGAAAGAGATCGTCGAGCGCATGAACCGCGAGGTCACCAAGGTCATGACCTCTCCGGCCGCGCGCGAATGGCAGACCAAGCTCGGCTCGGCGCCGATGCCGATGACGGTCGCCGAGTTCGACGCCTTCATGCGCAAGGATATCGACACCCAGCGCAAGTGGATCACCGAGGCGCAGATCAAGGTGAATTAAGGCAGCCGTAGCCCGGATGGAGCGGCAGCGAAATCCGGGGATATGCGTCCGCTTGCGATGACGCGTTGCCCCGCATTCCGCTTGCGCTCCATGCGGGCTACGGCGCTAGTCGTTATACACATCCCGGAACACCAGCATGCGCGCGAGCTTGCGCTCGTTGTGGCGCGGGAAGCCGCAGGCAGGCGCGAACGTGTCGGTGTCGCGGTAGGTGCCGAACATGCGATCCCAGACCGGCAAGTCGGCAAAATTGTACTTGTGTACGTCGAGCTCGTGGTGGATCGAGTGCAGCTCCGGCGTCTGGATGAAATATTTCAGCCAGGGCGGCGACTTGAAGTTCGAGTGGTAGAAGAACTCGCCGGTCGCTGCGAAGAAGTTGAACCACAGCGCTCCCTCCAGCGAGCACCCGAGCAGGAAGTAGAGGATCGCCGCGGCGAGCGCAGAGTCGGCAAGGATCTCGACCGGGTGCTTGTAGAACGAGGTGATGGCCTCGATCCGCGCCGGCGAGTGGTGGACCTGGTGGAACACCTGCCAGAAGCCGTGCATGTGGCGGATGCGGTGCCACCAGTAGAAGAAGAACGTGCCGACGAACCAGCCGATGAAGCCTTCGAGCAGCGGCATCTGCAGGCTGGCGAGCTTGAACACCGACGCGCCCGCGAACAGCTTGATCCACAGCGTGTTGGTCGAGAACGTGATCGCGACCTGGCAGAGATTGATCAGCACCGCGCGGCCGTACCAGCCCGGTGCGTTCGGCAGCTCGCGCCCGGGCTTCACGCGCTCGAGCGTAAGGAAGAACGCGGCCGTAAGCAGTGTGAACAGCGTCGGTAGAGCCAGACTCACGTGGAGCGCCTCCTCACTCTCTGTTGTCATCGTCCGCACTCGGGTCCGGCCTTCGGCCGGCCCGAGTACAGGCTCCAGCGGACGATCCAGGGCCTCGACTGTTGGCACAACTCGGGCCAGCTGATAGCGGACGTTTGTTTCGGCGGAATTTCATGAAATGTTTCCGTCGTGTAAAGAACGCGGCACCTTAACGATGCTTCCCGACGTCCGCGACTATGACGAGCTCTGCCGCGCGTTCCGCTGGCAGGTTCCGGCGCGCTACAACATCGGCATCGACGTGTGCGACCGCTGGGCGGCGGCTGACCCGCGACGGCTTGCGATCCTGCATGTGCATCCCGACGGGCGCGCCGACGAGATCAGCTACGGCTGGCTGAAGGACACCTCCGACCGACTCGCCAACGTGCTCACCGCGCACGGGATCGCGCGCGGCGACTGCGTCGCCATCCTGCTCCCGCAGGTGCCGGAAGTCGCCGCCGCCCACGTCGCGGTCTACAAGGCCGGTGCCGTGGCGTTGCCGCTCGCAGTCCTGTTCGGGGTCGATGCGCTGACCTATCGGTTGCAGAATTCCGGCGCCAAGGCGGTGGTGACCAATGCGCAAGGCGCCGCGAAGGTCGCCGAGCTGCGCGACCAGGTGCCTGGACTGGGCTGGTGCTCTCGATCGATGGCGCGGCCGACGGCGCCCTCGGCTTCCACCAGGCGATCGCGCGCGCCGCGTCCGCCTTCACCGCGGTCGCAACCTCGCCCGATGATCCCGCGATGATGATCTACACCTCCGGCACCACCGGTCCGCCGAAGGGCGCGCTGCACGGTCATCGCGTCGTGCTCGGCCACCTGCCGGGCGTCGAGATGCCGCACGATTTCCTGCCGCAACCGGGCGACCGGTTCTGGACGCCGGCGGACTGGGCCTGGGCCGGAGGCCTGTTGGACGCCTTGCTGCCGTGCCTGCATCACGGCGTGCCGGTGGTGGCGCGCAAGTTCGACAAGTTCGATCCGGAGGAGGCCTTCGCGCTGATGGCCCGCGCGGGCGTCCGCAATGCTTTCATCCCGCCGACCGCGCTGCGCATGCTGCGCTCGGCGCGAGGCCCGCAGGGGCGCCACGACCTCAACCTGCGCACCGTCGGCTCGGGCGGCGAGGCGCTCGGGGCCGAGACGCTCGACTGGGGTCGCTCGGCCTTCGGCCTGACCATCAACGAGTTCTACGGCCAGACCGAGTGCAACCTGGTGCTCTCGTCCTGCGCGATGCTCGGCGTCGTGCGGCCGGGCGCGATCGGCAAGCCGGTGCCGGGCCACGCCGTCGCGGTCATCCGCGCGGATGGATCGCCGGCCGCGCCCGGCGAGCTCGGGCAGATCGCGGTCAAGCGGCCCGACCCGGTGATGTTCCTCGAATATTGGGGGCGGCCCGAGGCGACGCGCGAGAAGTTCGTCGGCGACTGGATGACGACCGGCGACCAGGGCGTCGTCGACGAGGACGGCTATTTCACCTTCGTCGGCCGCGACGACGACGTCATCACCTCGTCGGGCTACCGCATCGGGCCCGGCGAGATCGAGGACTGCCTGATCCGCCATCCGGCGGTCGCGCTCGCCGCCGTCGTCGGCAAGCCCGATCCGGTGCGCACCGAGATCGTCAAGGCGTTCGTGGTGCTCAAGCCGGAGCAGCAATCATCCGCGGCGCTGGCCGCCGACATCCAGTCGTTCGTGCGCACCAGGCTCTCGGCGCACGAGTATCCGCGCGAGGTCGCCTTCATCGACGCGATGCCGATGACCACCACCGGCAAGATCATCCGCCGATTGCTGCGGGAGCGGGCGTGAACCACTCCCCGTTGGCCCTGCTGCTTCACGTCTCCACACGGATGTCCCGATTGCCCTGATGGAAAAATCGCGGGACGTCATCTGTTCCGATGTGTTCCGATGATGACAGCGCTGCCCCGGGCTCCTAGGCTGACCGCCAAACTGCCCAACGGCCACAAAAGGCGATCGAGGGCAAGAAGAAATACCAGACCATAGCGGAGGGGAAGATGGATCCCATTATCGCACGGCGTGAATTCATGCTGGGTGCAGCGGCGGGCGTGCTCGCCGTCGGTGCGGGCCCGCTCGTGACTGCGACCGAGGCGCTCGCACAATCGTGGCCAAACAATCGAGTGCAAGTGGTCGTGCCCTTCACGGCAGGCAGCGCCACCGACATCATGGCGCGGACGGTGGCCCAGCGCCTGGCGGAACAGTTGGGTCAGCCGTTCGTCGTCGAGAACCGTCCGGGGGCGGGTGGGACGATCGAAGTCGCGGCCGTCGCCAGGGCCGAGGCGGACGGCCACACGATCCTGGTGCATTCCTCGTCCTATACGATCACGCCCACGACCTATCCCAACACGCCCTACGACACGGTTCGCGATCTTGTCGGCATTACGCCGTTGGCGCTCATCCCCAACGTGCTGGTGATCTCGCCCGCAAAGGGCATTCAAAACGTGCAGGACCTGGTGCGCGCCGCTAAGGCAAAGCCCGGCACGATGAACTATGCGTCCGCCGGCGTTGGCACCGCGACGCAACTCAACGGCGAGCGGTTCCGTCTGGGAGCCGGCATCGAGGTCGTGCATGTGCCGTTCAGGGGGACGCCGGAGGCGTTGACCGAGGTCGTCGCCGGCCGCGTCGACTACTATTTCTGCCCGGTCAATGCTGTGTTGCCGTTGGTCGCGGAAAAGACGCTGCTGGCGCTTGCCGTGGGGAGCACAAAGCGCTCGGCGGCGCTGCCGGACGTGCCGACGACGCTCGAGGCCGGAGTTCTGAATTCGGACTACAATTTCTGGGTCGGCATGGCGGTGCCGTCGAAGACGCCGCGCGACATCGTGAACCGGATTCATCAGGAGACCGCCAAGGCGCTCGACGCGAAGGAGGTGCGGGACCGCATGGCCCAACTCGGCGCAGAGTCCATGCTCATGCGGCCGGACCAATTCGACGCCCATATTCGCGACGAGATCTTGACGAATGCCGCGCTGGTGAAAGCGGCCGGGATCGCCATTGGGGCGCGTTGAACGAGCGCACCGGCTGCGGGCCGCGTCATCGAGGGTGCACGTTGAAATCGCCGCCTTTTGAGTATGCCCGCGCAGCCTCGATCGAGGAGGCCTGCGAATTGTTGTCGCAACATGGCGACAGCGCGAAGGTCATGGCCGGCGGCCAAAGTCTCGTTCCCATGATGGCGTTCCGGCTGTTGCGGCCGAGCTGGCTGATCGACATCAACGAGATTCCGATGTTGCAATTCGTGACCTTCGAGCCCGATGCCGTGCGCATGGGCGCGTGCACGCGGCAATGCATCATCGAGCGCGACGACACGCTTGCCGCAAGCGTGCCCTTGCTACGTCAGGCGCTGGCGTTCGTCGGCCATACACAGACACGCAACCGCGGCACGATCGGCGGCAGTCTGGCGCACGCCGACCCTTCGGCGGAGCTGCCTCTGGTCGCCCAAATCCTGGAGGCCCAGCTGGTCCTGCGTGCCAAATCCGGCACACGGACGTTGCCCGCCGCCGCATTTTTTGCAGGACCGATGACGACCTCGCTGCGGCCGGACGAATGTCTCGAGGAAATCCAATGGCCGATCTGGCGCGACAAGAGGGTCGGATCGGCGTTCACCGAGATCAGCCGCCGCCACGGCGATTTCGCCATGGTTGCTGCCGCCGCCCAGATCGCGGTGGGCGACGACGGACATTGCACATGCGCGACGTTCGGCGTCGGCGGCGCCGCGCCGGCGCCGGTCGCCTTTCCCGAACTCTCGCGGCGCCTCATCGGCAATCGTCCGGACAAGGCGATGCTCAGCGACGTCGCGCAGGACGCCGCGGCGGCGCTCGAGCCCGAAACCGACACCCATGCCAGCGCTGCCTACCGGCGCCATCTTGCCGGCGTGCTCGTGACGCGCGTGCTGCAATCGGCCTTTGACGCGGCGAGTGTGGCGCGATGAGCGAGACGCTCTATCCCATTTCGGTCGAGGTGAACGGCTCGAAGCGAACCGGCCAGGTCGCGGCGCGCACGTCGCTGGTCGATTGGCTGCGCGAGCATCTGCATCTCACCGGCACGCACATCGGCTGCGAGCACGGGATCTGCGGCGCCTGCTCGGTCATGCTCGATGATGAGGCCGTCCGCGCCTGCCTGATGTATGCGGTCCAGGCGGATGGACATCGGATCGTCACGGTCGAGGGTCTGGCGCCGCCGGACGGACGTTTGAGCATCTTGCAGGACAGTTTCTGCGAAGCGCATGGGCTGCAATGCGGTTATTGCACGCCCGGAATGCTGATCGCCGCGCAGGCGCTGTTGAACGCCAACCCGCGACCGACCGAAGAAGAGATTCGCGAGGCGATCGGCGGCAATCTCTGCCGGTGCACCGGCTATCAGCAGATCGTCGAGGCCATCGCGCTTGCGGCGCAACGCATGGCCGAGGGCACGGTATGACCGCGCGTCAAGCCGCCAGCCCGCACGGGTTCCGCTATATCGGCGCCAAACGCCGCACCAAGGAGGATCCGCGCTTCGTCACCGGGCGCGGCCGCTATGCCGCTGACGTCATCATCCCCGGCCTGAAGCACGTCGCGCTCGTGGCCTCTCCGCATGCCAGTGCGCGAATCCTGTCGATCCGGACCGACGCGGCGCGCGCTGCGCCGGGCGTCCACTACGTGTTGACGGGCGAAGAGTTCTGCGCCGCCACGGATTCGCTGCCGATTGGCGTTGACGCACCAAAGATGACGCGCTGGGCGCTGGCGCGCGATCGTGTGCGCTATGCCGGAGAATGGGTCGCCGCCGTCGTGGCGGAGTCTCGCGCGCTGGCCGAGGACGCAGCCGAACTGGTGGAGGTCGAGTACGAGTCGCTGCCGCACGTGATGGAGCCGGAACGGGCGATGACGGAGGCCAGCGCGCTGGTCCATCCGGACCACGGGTCGAACATCATCCTGCACCGGAAATTCGTCTGGGGTCCGGTCGAGGACGAGTTCGCCAAAGCGGAGCACGAACTCGGATTTCGGGCGATCTGGAGCCGCAGCGCTACGGTGCCGATCGAGACCTTCGCGGTCGCGGCGCAGTGGAACCCCGGCACGGAGATCCTGGACATCTGGGCGTCCATTCAGATGCCAAAATATCCCGACCAGACCGCTCAGGCGTTGCGCCTGCCCGGCAATGCGATACGCGTGCACTACGACGTCGACGTCGGCGGCAGCTACGGCGTGAAGCGCGGGCTCAAGCACACCGTGCTCGTCGGCTACCTTGCAAGACGGCTCGGCCACCCGGTCCGCCTCGTCGAGGACCGGCTCGAAAACATGCGCGGCGGGGACATGCACGGTCCCGACCGGATCTTCGACGTCAGCGTCGCCTTCGACCGCGACGGCAGTATCCGCGCTCTGAAGATCCGGGCGATCGACAATGTCGGAGCCTATGCGGGCCGCGCGCCGTTCCAGCTCGGTAAACCCATCAGCGCCATCTGCGGCCCCTATCGGATTGGCGCGATAGCGTACGAGCTGGTCTCGGTGCTGACCAACAAGACGCCACAGGAGGCGGTGCGCGGCTTCGGCCAGTCGCCGACGAACTTCGCGCTTGAACGCGCCGTGGACCGCGTGGCGCGCTTCCTCAACGTGGATCGGGTCGCATTGCGTCAAAAGAATCTGATCCGCAAGGACCAGTTTCCATACACGATCCCGAGCGGCTCGACGTACGATTCCGGCGACTACCACGCGGTCCTCGACAAGGCGCTGGCCGCGATCGACTATCCGGCGCTGCTGCGCCGGCGCGACCAGGCGCGCCGGGCCGGCATGCTCGCGGGCATCGGCATTTCGACCTGCCTTGAGCCGAGCGGCGGAAATTCCGCCTTCGAGCCGCTGCTCAACCCGAAGAACGAAACCACGACATGGATGGATTCCTGCCTCGTCCGCGTCGATCTCTCCGGCTCGATCACCGGCATCATGGGCACGTCGTCATCGGGACAGGGCCATGAAACACTGGTGTCGACAGTCATCGGTGAGGTTCTGGAGCGCGATCCGGCGCACATCCGGGTGATCCATGCGGACTCGCTTTCCGCCTTGCCGTCGAACAGCCCGGTGGGCAGCCGCATGGCGATCATGCTGGGCGGCGCTGCGGCCGGCGCGGCGCGTCAGATCAAGGACACGCTGCTCTCGATCGCCGCCCACAATTTCGAATGCGCCAAGGAGGACGTCGAGTACCACGACGGCAATGTCAGCCTGAAGGGCGTGCCGGCCAAAGTTTTGAGCTGGGACCAGTTGGTCCAGATTGCACAGCGCAAATTTCAAGCGATGCCGGCCGATGTCGAGCCCGGACTGCAGGCGAAATTCGTCTGGCAGGTGCCGACCGGCGGCGGCTTGCCGACGCCGGATGGCCGCATCCAGATCTATCCGTGCTACGCGTTCGAAGCTCACATCGTCTATGTCGAAATCGACCCCGAGACCGCGGTTCCCGAGATCAAGCAATATGTCTGCGGACACGATTGCGGGGTCATGATCAATCCCGACATCGTGCACGGCATGACCTATGGCGGCATTGCCCACGGGATCGGTGCCGCGCTCTACGAAAAGTTCGCCTATGACGACAACGGTCAGCTGGTGAGCGGCACATTCATGGATTACCTGATCCCGAGCGCGCTTGAAGTGCCGCCGATCAAGATCGTCGACCACTGCACGCCGTCTCCGCTGACCACCTTCGGACAGAAGGGTTCCGGTGAAGCCGGCTACCTCGGTGCGCCGGCCGCCGTTGCCAATGCGGTCAACGACGCGCTGGCGCCGTTGGATGTCGAAATCAACGAGCTACCGATGTCCCACCTCGCAATCTGGGAAACGTTCACCAAGAAAAGCGCGCAGACCATGAGATGAGCAATCATCCGCGGCGGTGGCCGCCGACATCCGGTCGTTCGTGCGCACCAGGCTCTCGGCCGCACGAGTATCCGTGCGAGGTCGCCTTCATCGACGCGATGCCGATGACCACCACCGGCAAGATCATGCGCCGATGCTCCGGCGGCGAGGGTAGAGCGGGCCGCGACGAGGAGCAGCGGGCCCGCAGGCCGAACCCGCTGTGCCCGGTCCTTCATCGCGGCCAGCGCTTCTTCTTCTCTGCAACCTCGAAAATCTTCAGCTTGTCGCCGTAGTCGCGGTAGAGCTCGGCGAACTCCTGAGCCATCTCGTAGCAGATCTTGAGCTTGCCGGAGTGCCAGTTGGCGCCGACCTCGCCGCACGTGACCATTTCCATCGCGAACGGCCTGGGCCAAGCATACCGCTCGCCGACATGCTCGGCCAATGTCTCCAGGAACTTGATGTCGCGAAAGGTGCGGGCGTAGACGGCGAGCTTGCCCTCGGCGTCCCCGTAGGTCAGCTCGATCTTCTGCTTCGGCGCATCGGCGGCGCGCAGATGGGGCTTGAGCAACGCCTCCCACGACCACGCCGCGAAGGTAAAATCCCCTTTACAGCTCGCCTGGCGGTCCTCCGGCATTTCCGCCCGGTCTGCCAGCTCCTTGAACCGTTCCGGGTGCGCCCCGACCATCATGCAAATGATCTGATAGCCGCGTTGCAAATTCATGCCGTGCGAGTCGTAGTAAGCCGGCTTTTCTCCGGTGTGCTTGTCGCGCAGATCGGCCAGATACCAGCCGTTGGTCGCTTCGACCAGCACGCTGTCGGAAAAGCTGTTTCCCACCTTCAGTGTCGTGAGAATGGCAAAGTTGTCGGCCGCGTCCTCGTCGTGTGCGAGATTCGGCAGCTCCAGCTCGGCGAGCACGCCGTGGCCAAGTTCGTGGGTCGACACGAACAGCAGGTTGCCGATCACGAACTCGATCAAGGCTTTTCGCTTGTGCACCGGGAAATGGTGGAGGCCTGGGTCGTGCTCGACCAGCGCGCGTTCCGTTTCGGCGACACGCTCCGCGAACGATGGCGCGGCGGGCGGGGCCGCTTGCGCCAACAGTGGCCCGGTTCCGAAGCCCAGCAGGACCAAAGCACAGCCTAGCCGAGGAAGCCTCGCCGCCTTCGGCCGTCGGCGAGAAAATGGGAAATGGACCTTCATGGGCGTTGCGCCTTTTGAATTAACCGACACGTGGCAGCGGCCAGCAACGGTAGGCTCGGATCGGCCACCGCGATATAGCCCTTAGGGCCGTCTTCGTCGATCGAAGTTAGGCGCTGGCTATTTCGTGAACATCGGCGGCGCCGGGGGCGGCGCGAAGATGTGCAACGGTATGCTCAGCGTCGCGAACACCGCATGGCCCTTCATCCGGTTCTGGGTATCGAATTCGGCGAACCAGCGGCCGTTGAGATTGATCGGGATGATATGACGCCTGCTTTGAGCACGTAGCCGAGAACCGGCCCGACCGCGGTGACGCGCCCCTCGAAGGATCCGAGCCGCGCGCCCGAGCCGCTGTCGCCAGTGACCTGGCGGTAGTGATAGCCGCCCGCACCAAACGAGAAACCCGACGGCAAGTGCTGGATGACCGCGCCTTCGAGGTGGAGCTCGGTCCCGGTGGTGTAGTCGGTCGCCGCCGGCGCTTCCCTGGTAGAAATACATCGTGCGGAGAAGTAGACGCCCGGCGGCGGCGTGTAGCCCGACATCGGGATCGTCAGGCCCAGCAGATGGTTTCCGAGGCCGTACTCGGCCGCCTGCGAAGGTTCAACGGCGCAAGCCCCGGCAAGACAGAATGCGGCGCAAGCTGCGCGGCGGGCCGCACGAGGGGCTAGTGCGTGAGTACGCATGGCGTCCTCCTATCCTGACCTTGCAGGGTAGGAGTGGGAGCACGGTCGACTATGCAAAATCCGACACTTCGTCCGCGCCGGCGCATCGCGCAAAACTGTGTGTCGGTGCTGCCACACATTCCGGTCGGGCGGTGCTTGGGCTCGTTGCAGAGCCTTGCCGTTCAACGGCTATCCTTGCGCACTTTTCGCGTCTTCTCCGGCGACGCCACGCCCCGTTGCACCGGGCGAGCCGATCCAGGACGCGGGCTCGCCTTGCATTTGGCGCACCTAAGGCCGCGGACGACTGCCTCGAATGTCGTCTCCGGAGCGATCTCCCCGCGCGTGCGCAGGAGGAACAGGGACCTGCGGCTGGTGTGACCGCAGGCCGGGCATTTGAAACCAATATAGGTATAGCCCCGGCTTTCGAGCTCGGCGACCGTTGCGCTCGTTTGCTCTTCAGGACCCACAGTCTCACACCGCAGCGGGGGCTTGGCGCGATGCATCCCGTATGACTGCGAGGCCGCAGCCGTGCTATGCGGAATCCGACAGCTATCCGTCTAATGTTAGGTCTTCAGGCGATGGCAAGGCGGGCGGGACCGCTTGCGCACTAAACGGCTGCGCAAGCAGCAGTCCCGCCACCAATCCAAGAGGACGAGCAGAGCACGGCCCGGGCGAGGAAGCCTCGCCGCTCCCCTGACCAGCCATCAGGGGCCGATCAGAGAGTTGCGATCGGGCCGAAGCTCCGAAATGCGGAGTGAGGCGTCCTCAATTCTCAGGACTTGGAGGTGTTACTTCTTGCCCTTCTTCTTCTTCGCCTTCTTGCCCTTCTTGAAATCTCCGCCCCGCGCTTCATTGATCTGTCGCGGATTCATCTGCGCCAACTGGATCAAAGCCGGCTGGGTTGCACGAGCATCCGTGCCGGATACTGCGGGAGCGGCTGCCGCGGGGAGGGCCATCGCGACCGTCCCGAGTGCCGCCAGCAGAGCAATGCTACTGATTTTCATGGCGTTGCCTTTCATGTTTGCGCTCCCTCGACGCGTTCGGGTGAATGCAGGGGAACTCGACGGCACCCGTGTCCGGCCGCTGTCTGACGGGCATGTGATACCCATCCGCATGAACGCAGCCTGAACAGCTCGGCTAGACTATGGCATCCGCCAAGATATCCGGTTCACGACCACGCCTCGGTGAATGCTCGCGTCATGGCTGTGTGCTCGTCGCTCGGCCTGGGTCGATCGTACGGCCAGCGACGGGAGGCAACGCCACGACGTGGGGACGTGGTCAATTCGCATGGCCGTTTCGTCTGGTACGAGCTGATTACGGCATCGCACGATGCAGCGCCCAAATCCGAGGGCGACGGCGCCGTGCAAGCCTGAATTGACCTCCTGCCGGACTGGCAATCCCGCCCGCGCGAGTCCTGGGGACAGGCAAAACCGTGACGTTTGCCGTCGAGAGAAAGCTCTTTTGGGGCTGGCCGGGCGGATCGGGCGGAAAACGTCAATATAGGCGATCGCGCATAACTCGAAACTATACGCGGTCGCGTATAGTTGCCGCCACCTGGCAGCGCGAGCGCCGCTTCACGCCTGGAATGGACGCCGCGACCCGCACGCGCAAATGGTCCGGCTGGCGCGACGCCGTCGCGCACACACGCACGCAGCGTTGAAGCCCGCGCGCCTCCCGTGCTGGACAGCACGAAGCCTGTCGGGCATGCTTTTTCCGCAACTCCCCATCATGCCGACGCGAGACAATTGCGGGTGCCGATGAGCGACATCAACCGAGCGACGTTGCCTGCGGCATCCGAAAAATACTATCCGCTCCTGCTGTGCTGCTTCGTCGCCAGCGGCTGCGCGGCGCTGATTTACGAGATCATCTGGTTCCAGCTTCTGGAATTCGTCATCGGCTCCTCGGCGATCTCGCTTGCGGTGTTGCTGGGAACTTTCATGGGCGGGATGTGCCTCGGCAGTCTCGCCTTTTCGCGCGTGGTGCCGCAGTCGCTGCATCCGCTGCGAGTCTATGCGGTGATGGAACTCGGCATCGGTGTGATCGCCGTGCTGGTGCTGTATTTCCTTCCCGATGCGGCCGACTGGTACGTGAGCGTCAGTCGGCCCGGCTTCAACGGCGTGCTGTTCCGCGCACTGCTGTGCGTCATGTTCCTGCTCGCGCCGACGGTCCTGATGGGGGCGACGCTGCCGTGCGCAGCGCGCTGGATCGAAAAGACGTCGCACGGCGTGTCCTGGCTCGGCATCCTCTATACCGCCAATCTGGCGGGCGCCGTGTTCGGCTGCCTGCTGGCCGGGTTCTATCTGCTGCGGCTCTACGACCTTGCCACAGCAACCTATGTCGGCGCTGCGATCAATGCCCTTTGCGCGGTGCTGGCGCTGGTGATGGCGTCGTTGGCGCGCGACCACGAGCCGGCCACCGCGGCAGCCGGCGTGCCAGTGGTGCTGGTGCCGCACGCGGGCTCGTTTGCCGTCCTTGTGACGATAGCGCTGTCGGGGCTGACGGCGCTCGGTGCCCAGGTGGTCTGGACCCGGTTGCTGTCGCTGCTGCTCGGCCCGTCGATCTATACGTTCTCCATCATCCTTGCGATCTTTCTCCTCGGACTCGGGATCGGGAGCAGTGTCGGCTCGCTGGTGGCCCGCGGTGGACGCGACCCGCGCATTGCGCTCGGCTGGAGTCAGGCGCTCGTGGTCGCGGGCATCGGCTGGGCCGCATTCAGCATCAACTTGTGGATACCCTACTGGCCGATCGATCCGCTGCTTACGATCAACCCATGGGTGACCTTTCAGCTCGATCTCGCGCGCTGCCTGTGGGCTGTGCTGCCGGCGGCATGTTTTTGGGGTGCGAGCTTTCCGCTCGCGCTGGCGGCTGCGGCGCCGACGCATGACGATACCGGCCGCGCGGTCGGCGCGGTCTACGCAGCGAACACCGTGGGCGCAATCGCTGGCGCGCTGGTGTTCACCATGGTGTTGATCCCCTGGGTCGGCACCTATTGGGCCCAGCGGATCCTGCTGGCGATCGCCGCGTTCGCCGCCCTCGTGATACTGGCCTCTGGCTGGCGCCACAGCGCGCCCGCCCACCGGTCACGCGGCCTTGCCGTCGCGCGCGCGTGTGCCTTCGTGGCGATTCCGATTGCGGCCGCGGCGCTGGCGCTGGGGATGCCGGAGGTGCCGAGCCAGCTTTACGCATTCGGCCGGAAAATCCTGGTGCCGCAGAACGAAACGACGGTGCTCTACATCGGCGAGGGCCGCAACTCCTCGGTCGCTGTGTCGGAACGTCAGGACGGCGTGCGCTACTTCCACGTCGCCGGCAAGACCGAGGCCAGCAGTGATCCGAGCGACATGCGCCTGCAACGCATGCTCGGCCATCTCTCCGCGCTGCTGCATCCGAAGCCGCGCTCCGTGCTGATCGTGGGCTTTGGCGCAGGTGTCACGGCGGGCTCGTTCGTCACCTATCCGGAGATCGAGCGGATCGTGATCTGCGAGATCGAGCCGCTTATTCCGGAGGTCGTGTCGACCTATTTCGGCAAGGAGAACCACGACGTCCTGAAGGACCCACGGGTCACCGTCGTCTATGACGATGCCCGCCACTTTATTCTGACCTCCAAGGACAAGTTCGACGTCATCACCACCGACCCGATCCACCCCTGGGTCAAGGGCGCCGCCGCGCTCTACACGAAGGAGTTCTTCGCGCTGGCCAAGCGACATCTGAACCCCGGCGGCGTGATCACGCAGTGGGTGCCGCTCTACGAAAGCTCTCCGGAGACCGTGAAAAGCGAGATGGCCACGTTCTTTTCGGTGTTTCCCTACGGACATTCCTTCATCAACGACCGCGAAGGCGGCGCGGACGTGGTGCTGTTCGGCCAGGCCGATCCCGCGCCGATCGACGTCGATGCCGTCGCACAGCGATTCAATCGGCCCGAGAGCGCGCGGGCCGCCGAGGCGTTGCGCGAGCTCGGCTTCCAGTCCGACATCGAGTTGCTCTCGAGCTATCTCGGCC
Source organism: uncultured Alphaproteobacteria bacterium (assembly GCA_963738705.1). Lineage (GTDB taxonomy): Bacteria > Pseudomonadota > Alphaproteobacteria > Rhizobiales > Xanthobacteraceae > CAVTXS01. The sequence goes on along the minus strand of CAVTXS010000019.1, from coordinate 77,810 downwards.
GCGGCATCGACTTCGCGCCATGGCTGAAGGACGCGGTCGTCAACACCGATCGCGACCTGCGGCTGCAATACATCGCGGGTCTCGGCGTCAACGCGATTGCCGAGGAAGAGATTTATCAGTGGTTGCTGGAGGCGCGGCGCTTCCCACAAGGCTTCTTCCTGGGCTCCGCAAAAAACCTCAATCTGCTGCGCAAGGCCATCGAACAACCGAATGCGGACCCAAGTGCGGGCAGGCCGAAGTAGCGCGCTGAAGACGCTCGTTCGCGCCGCCGTGGCGCTGAACACGTCGAAGCGAGCAGCCGCTCGCCCCGTCCGCTTTCAGAAGAGACCAAAGAGCGCGTGAGGGGCGTCATTTGTGGTTTCATGTCGAACAGATGTCCTCTAGGTGCCTTTGCGGGCCAGGATGGGAGAAAGAGACGTGGTCGATTCGCATGGCCGTTTCGTCTGGTACGAGTTGATTACGACCGACGTTCCGGCTGCCATGGCTTTCTACACCAAGGTGGTGGGCTGGGGCGCGTGGGACGCGTCGGTGCCCGGCAAGCCCTTTATCTTGTTCAGCGATGGAAAGGCTTCGGTCGCCGGACTGACGCGACTGCCGGAGGACGCGAGGAAAATGGGTGTGCAGCCAAGTTGGGTCGGATATGTCGGAGTCGACGACGTGGATGCCACCGCCGATCGGATCAGGCGCCTTGGCGGGACCGTGCATGTCCCGCCGACGGACGTTGCCAACGTCAGCCGCTTTTCAATCTTCGCCGACCCGCAAACCGCAAGGCTCGCGTTATTCAAATGGCTGCAACCCGGACAGCAACCGCCGGCCGAGCCGGACGCGCGGGGCCGCGTCGGCTGGCACGAGCTGATCGCCACCGACTGGGAGACGGCTTGGGCTTTCTACGCCGAGCTCTTCGGCTGGCAGAAAGCCGACGCCGACATCAGCGAGGCGGGAACATATCAGCTGTTCTCCGCCGGTGGGCAGGTGATCGGCGGCATGGTCACCAAGCCCCCGACGATCCCGGCCCCCTTCTGGCTCCACTATTTCAACATCGGCGACATCGACGCGGCGGCGCAACGCGTCAAGGCCGGTGGCGGCGAGATCCTGGACGGTCCGCTTGAGGTGCCGGGCGGCAGCTGGATCGTCCGATGCGCGGACCCTCAGGGTGCCGTATTCGCGCTGGAGGGGCAGCGGAAAAGCAGCCCCGTCGGATATTTCGTGCGCGCCGCAGCGCGCGATGCCTCCAGTGCCCCCGGGCGGAAATGGTCCTGGTAACAGAGGCGGACGGTCAGCCGGAAGCCCCCGATTGCGTGCCGCGACCAAGGGCAAATTGACCGACCGGACCCTCGACGTGGAACTCGATCCCGGTCATCTTCGCGAACAGATCGATATTGGTGCTGCCGATCGCACATCCGCCAAGTCCCATGTCGGTTGCCATCAGGTAGAGCGTTTGCAGCAATACGCCGACGTCCTTCAAGATGAGCGCATAGGCGAGCGAGCTGTATTTCCATGACAGCCGGCCGAAGCGCGCCGCAATGGTGATCACGATTTGCGGCGCAGCGGGCGCGTCCATGGCAAGCCGGGATTCCGTCAACAGCGCGTCGAGGTGCGGCATGCGCGCCCCGATCGGCACCAGCGCGTGTCCGCCGGCGTCGTAATGATAGAATCCGCGGGCCAGCCCCGCACAGTTGTCGACGGCGAGATAAAGCTCGAGCTCGTAGCCGGCGCCCGCCGCCGGATACGGCCTCGCCGCATATGCGACCACCGGACGGGCGTCGCCGAGGTCGATCCGGCTTTTCCAACTCGAGTGGACACGCGCGGTGCTGTCGAGCAACCACGCAAGCTCAGCGAGCGTGATCGGTCGCCGGTCATCGAAGCTGCGAACGGAATGACGTTCCCGCAGCAGCCTTGCGGTCGGCGAAATGACCCCTGCAGGTGCGAGCGAGAGCGTGCGCAAATCGATCCTCTTTCCGGGCCAGCGGCGCCGCACCGCCGGTAGCGGAGGGCTGAAACCGGCATGCGGATAGGTCCCGCCGAGCGGGTTGGCGTGCCGGCCCGGGGTGCTGCGCGCGTGGAACAAGAGATCGTGAAAGTCCCAAAGGACGAGGTCATGGTCGCCCTCGGCGCGTCGGAGGTTGCCGTCGTCGGCGGCGTCGACCTTGAAAAGGATCCGGCAGTCCGCCAGCAGGGCGAGAAGCTCAATCCCGGGAAAACCGTCCTGCCGACGGAGTTGTCCGACTCGCTGCGGCGTGGCGAGCGCGGCCAGCGTGGCCGCAATCTTCGGATCGGAAATCCTGAACAACGCCCCGGCGCGCGGCAATTCCAGCACCATCTCGTCGCCGCGCCGTCGCATGTACGCGAACCGCGACAGGACGAGGACCTCGGCATTGCGGAGCGGCGACGTTCGCGGCCAATAGTCGGCAACCTGCGGCTCGATGACGACCTCGTCCTCGTTGCGCGATCGCTGGACGGCGTACTCCAACAGACCATGCCGGGCCAATCGCCGGGCCAATCGATCGGTCTCCTTGTCGATGGCCCGGCGGCCGGATACGAACGAGGCGAGCGGCAGGCCCGTGCGCAGCTCTTGCGCACGATCCGCCGCGCCGGCGCCGAACGGTCCCAAGCCGACCGAATAACCGTTGAAGTGGGCGATGATGTTTCCGGCCGTGTGCTTGAGCGTGACGTGATCGCTGAGCCGGGCGGAAACAATTCGCGGCCCCGCCCGTCGTCCGCGCTTTGCTGGTGCGGCGCGCAAGCCGCCCTCAGGTATGCGGATGAATCGGATTGAGCTCGCTTTCCGGCAGCGGCCGGTCCAGCCATCCGAGCTTGACCGGAACATCATAAAGCCGGCCCGGCGCGAAGCGGCGGTAGAAATGCCGCATCCCCGGAACGATCACGCGCACGACCGGAACCTCGATGTCGGGGCGCGTCTGATCGAGGGCGAGGAAATCAAGGCCCTCGCGTTCGACGGCACGCACGCAGGCCGCCACCTGCTCGCGCGTATCGAGGCGCCCGAACGTCGCGCCGGTGTCCGGGTAGACCGGCGGCTCGCCGCTCGGTGAGAGGTAGGGGTGCTCCTGCAGGCGGAATGGCGTGGTGCCATCGAGGCTCGATTTGTCTCCCTCTCTTTCGCCCATGAGGCCGATCGACAGGAACTGGTTCACCTCGGTCAGCGCGCGGAGCAGGGCGATGCGGGGATCGAAATGCGCGCCGGAGCCGAACTCGATATTCTCGCGCCCGTCCGTCTCCCAGAGCGCCATGGCAACGAAGCTCGGAATCCCGAGATCGCCGGTGACGTCGAGCACCCAGAGCCGGTGTCCGTGGTCGGCAAGCTGGGCTCGCAGGTCGCGGATGTAGGGGTCGTCGAACCGGTCGAGGTCCACTCCCGGCCGCTGCAGGCGATTGTACCACCAGATGGCATAAGTATCCCGCTCCACCAGCTCGAGGAATCCCTGAACGATGGCCTCCGCCAGCGTGTTGCCGGCCGCGCAGCCGTTGGAAGTCCGCGTTGATCTCCCCGGGACCCCGGTAGAAGAAATACAACAGGCTGGTTGGGAAATACTTGAACCGTCGGTCGCGCAGCGACCACACCGGCGACCATTCGATCCTGGCCGACGGATCGAAAGGGGCCGGGATCGTGCGCGCCTCGATCGGATCGTTGATCGCTGAAAGATCCTGCGCGTACTGCGCGTCGCTGAACAGCATGACGTCATTCGGCCGAATGGCATCGCCCGACGGAAAATCCGTGAACCGCCGCGTCGACCCTGATTTCGTCGCCCTGAAAGATCCCGGAATAGCGCTCGATCGCCTCCATGAGCGCGCTGGCTTCCCCCTGCTCGGCCGTGCTGCCCTTGCCGAAGCTGCCGCCGCTCAGACCCGCCCTGAGCTCATCGACCGTGCGTGGCAGGCGCCGAGAAATTATGCCCGGCGTAATAGTTGGTGTTCAGAGGCACGTCGGCCTCGATCCGCTCGAGCACCGAGACCACGCCGGTAAGCGGGCTCACATGCTTGCGGAAACGTTCGACCGTGGCTCGCGACGAAACCGTGCGGTATCCACCGCTCGTCATCACCACCTTGCTGCCGGCGCCGAGCTCGATCGGCACCGGCGCACGGCGCGGGTTGCTGCAGCTTCTTGCGGCCGCAGCTCGGACATTGCGGGCGGGGTCGCCACGTAGTGCTTCACGATGGTCGCGCCCGTCAGGTCGAGGCTGATGATGTGATCGCTCAAGTCCGTGCGGAAGCCGGTGGCGATCGCCTTGGCGATCTCGACCGCTGCAAGCTGGATCCCGCTCTGCCCGACCGTGTGCCGGGCGAGCGGCGAAACGGCGACGCAGCGTGCCTGGCTGCGGTCGAGCATCCCCCTGATCTCCCGGTTGCGTCTCATGCGCGCGGCAAGACAAGCCCAGCACGCGCTCTCGCCCGGGGTGAACACCGGGCCCACCAAGGGGAAAATGCCCGAAGGTTGGACCAGCACCCAGGGCTTGCGGTCCGACTGATGCTGCCGGTTCAGCTCAGCCAGGCGTGCGTCGAGATAGTCGCCGACCAGCGTGACGTCAGATCGGGCGAGCGTTGCACGACGCGAACGCCCAGCCGCTTCAGCGCGGCGCCAAGTGCCGCTGCACCCTGCACGTCGATCGATCGAATGCGTACGCGGCACTTCCGGAGGCTTTTCTGCGCGTCCTCCGGCGACATGCCGAGGCTTGCCCAATAGGCGGCCACGGCGCCGGCGGACGAGCGTGATGCCGGCAGGACGTGGCCGCGGTCGACCAGCCGCCTCAGGGCTTCGTGGATCTTGTCCGACGGAAAATGCGGCTCCAGCGCGCGAACGAGCTCGCGAAAGCTCCAGCCGCCTTCTGCGATCGCGGATGCCAGCGCACAGTAGAGCTCGCCGTGAAGAAAGAACTTGCGGTGCTCTGAATACAGGCACACGACATCGGGCGGCAGCACATAGACGGTGAAATTCGGCGCGAACTGCGGAACGTCCTTGCTGTCATGAAGCGCAGGACTGTTCCGGCGATCATCTTTCATGAGGTCGGCACCTGCGCCTCTGCCTTCGCCGCGCGCCCCCCACATCGTCGTGGGGAGCCGAGCAGTCTACGGGTTGCACAATGCCGCCACCGTCGAGCCCGCGCGATTGCGGGTCGGCGTCCGGTGTTGTTCAAAAAGCCTGGCCGGCGGATTGGCGACGCTGCGCGGCCTAAGATCCCAGTCCCGCTCCGCGGCGGACCCAAGATGCGTCTGGCCCGGTCGAGCCTGATCGAACCGGGCCATGACGACCTGCGCTGTACGCAACAGGAAGGGACTGGAGGCTAGCAGACCTGGCAAGCGCCCCACGACAGGCAGCAGGCGCAGCTGCAGCCGGCGCAGAATCCCACGCCGCAGCCGCCGCCGCCGCATCGGCGGACTACGCCGCATCCACCGCCGCATCGACCGCCACACCGGCCGGCGCCGCATCCGCCGCCGCATCGACCGCCACACCGGCCGGCGCCGCCGCAGCGACCGCCGCCGCCGCACCGGCGTTGGGCCACGCGTTCGCCGGGACTGGCACGTCTTTCCCGGTCGAGGACGTAGAAGGTGGCCAAGCTGATGTCGGAGAGTTCCTCCTCACCGAGCGTAATGACCGGGGGCAGTGCGGTGCCCTGCGACGATCCATTCGTGGTCGGGGCAACTGCGGCCGATGCGCCGCCCGCCATTGCCAAAGACATTCCCGCAGCCCCCCATGCGGGCAAGGCCATCTTCGGACGCTTTCGCTTCGATGCTTGCTTCGCGCGCGCCATTGTCGAGCTCCCTGTAATTCCTACGCCGCTAGGCGAGTAAACCACATCGGTAGCAGTTTTCAAGCGCCGTGCATAGGCGGTGGTGGGCCAGAAGTAGTCCACTACCGTATAGGAGGTCGTGGGTTCGGTTGACTACCGCATGGTGAAGATACCTAAGGCCGATTGATGCGCCGCTTGGACACCAACTGCACGTCCTGTACGGCGTCCCGTCGCCCGCCGCGCGCAGGCCGGCCGCTTCAATGCTCATGAGCCCTACACCATTCCACGGTGGGCTCGATATGGCGAAGCGCTGGTGACAGGATCGCCTAAGATTTTACCGTCAACGATCCTCTCGCATATCTTTTGCTTTTTCGGCGCCAGAACCCGCGCACTGTTCTCCGCCGTGTCGACACGGACAAGACGGACCACTAGGCAATTCTTGCTCGATTTCACCCTTCCGGCCATCAGGGTTTTCCGGAGACTCGGGCGGGGCAAACCCCGAGGTGATCTTCGCATGGCCTGTCGAACGGCTTCATCGATCGCAGACACGACCAGTTGATCGACAACGGTCCGCATCGTCGTTGTCGTCCGGCGAGAGCTTTAGTAGCACAGTCTTGGTTCAGTTCGCCCTCGCCGCCAGCCTCGGCCTCGTCGGCAATCGCGGCCGCGGCCGCCGGCGAGGGCTCGGCCGACATCGGGCCGCAACCAGCCTATGGCTACTTCGGCAATGAGAGAGGCCGTCCGGCGCCCGGCACCTATCGCCGGCCCGCACCGTACGGGTCTCCAGACGCGCGCGCCGGCCGCACCACCCGTGAGCCGCGGTCGCGCAGGTAGCGAGCAGCTCCCGGCGGTTCATCCCGCACGGACTTTGCCGAAAGTCTCGAGGGATGCGCGCTTAGCCGCTATTCTTTCGGCAGCTTCCGTGCGTCTCTTGCCATCTCGAGGCAGGTGAGCAGCTCGACGTAGCTTTCCGATCCGGGGATAGCGGACACCGTCTGGGTGCAGCTTGCCTTGTCGCCTGTCGCGAACTGCCCCCACTCCTTGGCGAGTTGCTCACGCGCGCTTTGCTCGCCCTCCATGCACTTCTGCCGATCCGATGCGGAGCGGCAATTGGGGCCGACGTTGAGATTGGGAAAGTCGCGCGCCTCGGCGGCGGCGCGCTGGGGTCGGGGCGTGACGGGAGCCGCGGACGGCATTGAGACCTTCGCGCAGGTCGCAACGAGATGGTCGCTTGCGATCCCGCGGCCGTGACACGATGCCGAGTGCTCGGTCGGGAAGATGGCGGAAGCTCTCTTGGCGCCGCAATAGGCCGCGAGCAGCACCTCTTCGGTCCCGCACTCGACGGTGCAGGGCGCGGTTTCGCAGTCCACGCGCACGACGCGGACCGGCGAACCCGCACCAGGCGGTCCCGCCGGACCTTGCAGTCCTTGCGCGCCTTGAGGCCCGGGCGGCCCCTGCACTCCAGGCTGCCCGGCAATGCCGGGGGGTCCGGGGGGTCCGGCATCGCCCTTGGCGCCTGGAGTGCCCGGGGGGCCCGCATCGCCCTGCGGCCCCTGCGAGCCTTGACCGCAGCCGGCCAGGCCCACCGACAATGCGATTGCGACCAATCGTCTTGCGGTGCGCATGGCGATGCTCCGACGGACAGCCAATCCTCGTCCCAGGCGCGCGCTCGCGATATTGTCCTTAGGTGCAGGGACGACTGACACGGGGTGCTCCGGAATTGGACCGACCCGGACCTACCGGGATGTCTGCTACGCGGAACCGGACCCAATCAGATAAACCGCGCCACGCGCTCGATGAACCAGAACGCCGCAATCTTCCCCCGCAGGATGCGCTTGCACATGCGGCCTTGCATCACGGCATCGGTCAAAAACCTCACGCAGCGCAGCTCCATCCACGCCATCATGCGCTCCGATGGCGACGATCCGGGTTCGTGGTTCTCGGCCATTCCATTCATCCCCAACTGCGATATCCACGCGCTTGCCGACAACCTGAAGGATGACCCGGCGGCCCGGCTCTTCGGCGGTATGAACCACGCCTTTGCATCGATAGATGCTGGCGGGAAGCTTGCGCGCCGTTTCCCGCAGCGCTTCCAATGAAAGAGGCTCTTCCGTTTCGTAGCTCCACGTCCTGAAGGCCTGCGCGTGGTCGTGCCCATGACCATGAAGGTGATGCCCACAATCGGGATCATCACAGTCAGGAGGATGGCTGGGCTCCTCGTGTGGAGGTGTGGCATCGAGTTGGGAGGGATCAAACCGACCGACCGACAACAGGATTTCCAGCGGCACGTTTCCGCGGGATGTCTGGACGAGCCGATAGCGGTGGAACCGGTCGTCGAGCCATGCCTTGATCCGCTCGATCTCCTCCGGGGCGACAAGATCGACCTTGTTGAGGATGAGCATGTCTGCGAATGCCACCTGGCGAAGCTTCAGTTCCATCATCTCCGGTGCAGCGAATATCTGCTCGGCGTCCACGACGCACATGATGCTGTCCAACCTGATGCGGTCCCGCATGCCTTCGTCCATGAAAGTCAGCGCAATGCCGGACGGGTCGGCCACTCCGCTGGCCTCAAGCAGGATGTATTCGGGCCGCTCGGCACGCGTCATCACCTGCGTCACCGCGGTGACCAAATCATCGCGGATGTTGCAGCAGACACAGCCGTTGGCGAGATTGATGACATCCCCCTCGCTTTCGATGCCGACAACGAGCTCGGCATCAATGTTGATCGAACCGAAGTCGTTCACCAACACCGCGACCCGAAGGCCGTGATCGCCGGTCAGAATGCGGTTCAACAGCGTCGTCTTGCCAGCGCCGAGAAAGCCGGTGAGGACCGTCAGGGGGACGACCTGCGTAAGGGGTTGACCCGTCGCGGTCACTATTCGGCCCTGCATGAGCTTGTCGATGATCTGCTGGAGTTTCTCCTGCTCGCCCGTGAGTTTGGCCTGCGTTCGCACGGAGCTTCTGTTGCACGACTTGGCGGACATCGATCTTGAAGCCGTTCGGGAAATTGCGTTGCGGCTCGCGATACATGTCGGACGGGTAGTACTTCTTCGGGTCGATCTCCCGATCGCGGACGGCCGGCTCCTGCATGTCAGCGGTCGTATGTCGGGGATTCGGGAACCTGACTTCCAGATTCGTCGGGCTCAGGTCGAACAGGTCGATGGCGTCTCTCGGGCTCGGGCGAGCCATGTTGCCGGCATCGGGGATCGCCGCCTTGCGCGTCCAGACAGCATCCTTGGTCACGTTGACGACCACGACGTCGGGCGCGCCGAACTGGAACAACCCGCTGTAATGGACGCGAATCCCGGCGATGATCTCGGGGATCAATTCCTCGTCGTAACCCACGTGCGTGACCATCGCGAGACGCGGCTGGATCTTGTTGAACATGTAGCCGACTGCGTAATGCGGGCTGTGGGCCTGGTCGATCGTCGTGTTGAGGATGACCGGCGGCATGCCGAACTTCAACGACTGGAGGTTGGCCGTGTCCGGTTGCACTTCGGTCACGAACACGTCCACGCCCTTGGCCAGTTCCAGCGAGAGTTCATCGGGTCGCCCGTCGCCGGTCCAGACGAATGAGAGCCCATTCCAGTCGAGCCGGTAGGCCGAGGCGCCGTCCTTGAGGTGCGACCGCCGCCAGTGGCGGATGACGACGCCATCCTTGTCGTAGCAAACCCCGTTGTCGTCGCGGAAATCGAACTCGTTGACCTCGACCTCGTAGCCGTCGCCGATCGGGCACGCATTGAAGGAGTCGGTGTGCCAATGGGTCATCATCTTCATGCCCTCGATCATCGTCTTGATGCCGTCCTTGGGCGTGCGGCCCGACGGCCCATGGACGCGCAACGGCTTCCAGCGCCCCATCCACGGAGCGAAGGCGAAAAGGTAGGGAAGATCCGCGTAGTGATCGACATGGAGATGGGTGAAGAAAATGTCGTTGACCGTCTGCAACGGCACCGCCATCGCGATGATGTTGCGCATGCAGCCGGAGCCGAAATCAAAGAAAAACCGCTTGCCGTTACCCAGTTCGACCATGATGCAGGTGCCGGCCTGCGCCCGCGTGACCGGGATCGGCGTACTGCCGATGAAGGAGATCCGCATTTCGTCGGGGCCAATCTGCTCCTGGCCCGGGTAATAGATGTTGTTGCTGACGAGATAGGGCGTCGGCCGATAATACGACGGTAACGTGATTCCGCCGCCCGGCACGCCGCCGTAAGGGTTCTTTGCGACTGGCGTGCCGTCAGCCGTCTGCGCCGACGCCACGGCACTCGTTGATAGAGCCGCGGCTCCAGCCAGCCCCGCTGTTTTGAGTGCATCGCGGCGGTTCATGGTTCGCTGCCCAGCGTCCGTGTCATCAGTCATGACGTGTTCGCCTCTTGGTTCATGATTTGGCTTGACGCTCTCGGGGCGTTGCGAGGAATTGCCCTGCCGCTCCTGATCGGTTCGATGGTCGTTCATGGCGCGGTCTCCTCTTTCCGGATTGTTTCACTGGTCGGGGCGCACGCCTCCAACGCGATCGTAGAGGGTCAGAAAGAGCGCCACCTGCTCTTCCGTTCCGTACAGGCGGACGAGCCCACGACGATGGGCTTCACCGATGGTCAGACGGTTGCGCGTGACTTCCCGGATCACGTCTTCGCCCGAAATCAGCACCAGGTCTCCGGCTTGCGGCCCGGAAGTGTGGACCTGCGCTCGCAGATCGCCGTCTTCCGCTACGAAGCGCGTCCACAGCATCGGCTCGATCAGCAACAGCGAGAATGCCGGCGGCCGCGTCTCGCCGGAAAGCATCCGCAGCTGCTGCGCATGCTGTTCGAGTGAATCGCACGGCGCCGTGATAGCCCGAGAAGACCGAGCGCGCCCGGCACGGGAGTTGCCGCGGGCAGCCGTCGCTCGGCGACTGCGGTCGATATCGCACCGACGACGTGCAGCGCGTCCGGATAGACCCAGTTCAAGACGCCGCGCGCCAGCGCTACGTTATCGTGATAGCCGCAGGCGACCGCTGCCGGCGGCAACCAGGATCATCATGGTTCCGAACATCAAGGTTCGGACCAGACGACGGCGTAAGGATTGCCTTTCGGATGCGCATGGCAATCTCTATCGGACCCGCCTTCGAGGATCTACTTCGCCGGCGTGTACCAGATCGGCGAGGTGTAGGCGCGCTCGGTGATGGTCATCGCGGTGCCCGGCAGCGGCTTGACGCCGTATCGTTTCGCATCGTAGGCGGTCCAGCGCGGGCGTCGGGATCTCGATCACCCGTCCGTAATAGAAGGCGCGTTGGCTCGGGTCGAAGTCCGGGTCTTTCCACACCGTGATCAGCTCGGGCGCGCCGATCGTGTTGGTCCAGGTCGCGTTCGCGACATCCACGGTGTTGCCGACCGGCGGAAGCTTGCCGTCGCTGCCCGGCTTGCGGTCGCCCGACCACGCGACGTCGTAGACTTTCTCGTGCAGCTTGCCGTCCTTGTCGAGCCAGCCCTTGATGATCTGGTAGCGGTCGAGGTTGGCGCCGATCGGATCCTTCAGCGCGGCGACGAGGAACGTGGGCGACTTGCCCTGCGGCGCCGCGCGCAGATCGCCGCCCATCGGCACGCCTTTGGTGTAGCCGATCTGGGCGGGCAGGCGGTTGTCCGCATCCTGCGCCTCGAAATCCCAGCCGCCGAAGAAGCGCACGATCATGCGCGAGCCGGTGGTGGAGTAGGTTTCCTTGCGCTGCATGGCGTCCCAGATCGACGCGCGGGTGTTCTCCTTCGGCCCACACCGCGGCGTAGCCGGAGGAGCCGACCTCCCAGTCCATGATTTTCACGCCGGTCGTCGGATTGTTGATGAAGGTGGCGCCCATGCGATGCGGGCTCGGCTCCTGCGGGACGGTCTTGCCGAAGAAGTTGTCCTCCTCCATCGCGGCGAGGCCGGTGTGCGCATCGCTGCTGCCGACGAGGCCGAACTTGTAGGGGTTCGTGCCGAGCTTCTGCTTCGAGCTTGAGGCCGTTCTTGAGCGCCGAGCGGGCGTACTCGAATTCGAGCATCTCCTTCTTCTTCGCCACGCTGCCGTCGAGATTGCCCTTGTCCCAGATCTCGAAGTCGGCGAACTCGTCGTTCGGCGACAGGAACGGATGCGCCTCGCCGTTGCCCTTGGTCTGCGTGGCCTCGTAGAGCCGCTCCCACTTCGCGCGCTGTCTCGGCGTACTCGCGGTCGAGCGCTTGCCGAAGGCCTCGACGATGGGGAACATCGTGCCGTTGCTCAGATTGCCGTTGTGCGCGATGGCCAGCACGCTGCCGCCGGTCTTCTTTTCGTAGGCGTCCATCCATTTCCACAGCTCGACCGGATTGTCGCTGCCGAACGGCGGATACACGGTGAACGGCTCGACCTGGCTCGCCTTGTCGCCGTTGTCGCGGAAGATGACGTTGCGATGCAGGTTGTTGCCGCCGGTGTTCGAGGTCCACTCGTAGCCGATGAAGGCGGTGAAGCGGCCCGGCTCGTTGAAATGCTCGGCGGCGGCGATCGTCTCCTGCCACGCGCCGCGGTAGGCGCGCGTGCCGGGGAAGTACATCAGGTCCTTCGGGAACGTGCCGTGCGAGAAGGCGACGATGATCTCGATCGCGGCCTCCGCGCCCTTGCCGGACTGGATCATGTCATACCATTTGCGGCCCGTCGGATCGGCGAGCAGCTCGGGCTTGCCCGCGAACAGGTCGGGAAAGAAGCCCATGTTGTCCGAGTGATCGGCGACCACGAGGAAATCGAGCGGACGGGAGAGCTTCACCGGCTGGCCGGTGGAGGCCATGACCTGCTCGCCGCGCGCGAAGCGATACGCATCGCGCGGACCGAGCCGGGCGCCGAACGCGCCGGCATCCATGGAGAACGAGGTGTGCAGATGCGTGTCGCCGAAGAACGGCCGCGTCGGAAAGTTGCGATCCGCGTAGGGCGAATAGGCCGGCTTCGGCAAAGCCTGTTCGAGTTGTTCCTTCGCCGGCGTGCCGACGTCCTGCGCCCAGGCCGGCTGAGCTGAGACCGGCGGCCATCAGGCCGGCGAGAACCAGCCGCAGCGGTGACATTTTCATCATGGTTTTCTCCCTCAGTTCGAGCCACTTGGTGCGCAGGTCAAAATGCAGCGACGCGTTCGATCACCCAGAACATGGCGATGCTGCCGATGGCGTAAGGCGACCGCCATGTCCGCCCAGCGCGGCCGCGCAAATCGGATGCGTCGGATCAGCGCGATGAAGCCGAGCACGGCGGCAATGAAGCAGAGCTGGCCGATCTCGACGCCGACGTTGAAGAACAACAGCGCCAGCGGGATGTGCCCCGCCGGCAGGCCGACCTCGCTCAACGCGCCGGCAAAGCCGAACCCGTGCAGAAGGCCGAACGTGAACGCCACCAGCCACGGCGCTCGCGCCGTCAGGCCTTCCCGGCCTGGTGCATGCGCACGATCTCGACGGCGACGAACACGATGCTCAGCGCGATCACCGCCTCGACCGGCGCGGACGGCACGTGCACGTAGCCGAGCGTCGCCAGCGCGAGCGTGATGCTGTGCGCGACCGTGAACGCGGTCATCGTCTTCACCAGCAGCCACGTCCCGCGCGTGATGAGGACGCAGCGCCAGCACGAACAGCAGATGATCGATGCCGAGCAGGATGTGCTCGACGCCGAGCTTGAGATAGAGCGCGGCCACCGACCAGCCGCTCTGGAGCGACGGAATCGTCGCGGCCGGTTCCTGCGGCGTCAGCCGGCGCACCCAGGAGGTGCCGTCCAGGAACACGACGCGCACCAGGGCGTCCGTCATGGTGTTCTCGAGGCCGGCGATTCCGACGGTCTGGCCGCGCAGCGGATCGAGCGCCCTGAAGCGCCAGGTCTGCACCGCGGCATCGCCCGTGGCTCGCGTGGTCATCGGCATGACGGCATCGGCCCGGCCGGAGAATGTCGCCGCGAGCGCGAGGCGAAGCTCGCCGCGCATCGGCGTCTTGAACAGCACGTCGAATTCGCCGGCGCGATCTTCGCGCAGTTCGAGATAGGACGGCCGGACCTCGTGGGCGGTGCAGGTCGCGGACTGCCACAAGAGCACGGAAAATCCGCAGACTCCCGCCAGGCTCAAGGCAAAGGCGCGGAGCACGCAAGCGCCGAGATCAGTCCGCCGGCGCGGGCTCATTGGTCTGCTGTCCCGGCGGCCACCTTGGGCGCAATGAGTGCCTTTACCGCCTCGTCGGCGACAATGTCGTATTTCTTGCGCAGTTCATCGAGATAACGATCCTTCGCCGATTTCTCCTGTCGCGTTCCTCCACTCCTCCACCACGCGCGCGCGCACGTCGGAAAGCGGAGGCAACCGAGCTTCCCGCAGCGTCGAAACGCGCACCAGGTGCAGGCCGTATCCGGACTCGATCGGGCCGCTCCAGGCGCCTGGCTTGAGCGAGAACACCGCCCGCGCAAAGCCGGGACCGAAAGCGCTGGCTATGGACTGCTCGGTTTCGTCGTGGAACTCGGTTTCGATCAACAAGCGATCGCCTTGCTCTGCGGTCGGCGAGCGGAGCGCCCTCCTGGTGCAGGACCCTCAGCGCGTCCGTCGCATCGGCCCGCGCATCGGCGCGGCGCTCCGGGCTGAAATAGATCTGCGTAAACGAAATGCGCGCGTCGCTTCGGAAACGCTGGGCATTGGCTTCGTAGAACTGCTGCAGCTCGGTTTCCGACGGCTCGGCTCGACGCAACGTGTCGTCGATCAGGAAGGTCAGTTTCTGCGCCAGGCGTCGCCGGACGATGACGTCATTGTCTTCGAGACCCAGGGCGCGGGCCTCGCGCGCGAGCAACTGTTCGTTCAGGTAATCGGTAATCAGTCCGCGAAGCTCCTCACGCGTCGGTGGCCGCCGCCATTGCGTGGTCCAATTCTCCGCAAGCCACTGGACGTCGCCCGCACCGATGTGAATTTGCGCTGCCTTGCCGGCGGTTGGAGTTTCCGCGGCGCGATTGATCCACGCGTAGGCGCCGAACAAGGCGGCGCCCGCCAGCACGAAATGAAGCAAGGGTTCTTTCAACACTTTCATGCGGCGGCCCCGCAAACGCTTGTTGGCCCCGGCGCTTGCACGCCGGGGCAATCCTTGAAAGGCTAGCCCCACCGGGTGCCCGACGATAGTGCCCTTAGGTGCAGTGCGAGCCTGCTCTCGCCGATGACACGCTCGTTGGTGAGCGGCTCTCGGTCATCGGCGGCAGTAGTCCCAGTAACCCTGCGTCTGCGCCGGATCGGCCCAGTACCAACAGTTGGCGGCAGGCGCTCGACACCTACCCATTCTCAAGCAGCGGCGCACAACTAAGGTGATCCTGCCGCTGCAAAGAGCATGCCTCCCTGGTTGCGCTCGTGCTGGCGTCAGTGCTCGACCGGTGCGCCGGTCGGAACATGTGCACCCGACGCGACCCACCGGTCATAGGTCTGGAACTTCACGCCGAGCTTGTCGTAGAAGACCCGCAGATAGCCGTCGCTGCCGCGCACCACCGCGGCGGGCAGGATCGTCTGCACTTCCTGCGCCATTACGCCGACATGGGCCTTGTCGCTGCCGTTGTAGGTAAAGCGGTAGAAGCCGAGGCCGTTCTCGAGGTGGCCAAGAAGGGCGACGTCGTGCTTGAGCACCATGTCGGATCGCCGGACAACACGCCGGGTCGTACGCCGGGCAACACCTCGCACGCCGGGACGGACGACGCAGCCGGCGCGGTAGACACCGGCGGCACAATAGACGACGGCGTTCGCGTCACGCGTTTCGACAGTCGTGGCCGCGGAGAACGCGGTGACGGCGATAGCAGAGAGTACGAACAAGCGCATAGTCATCTCCTGTGTTTGAAGCCCAGGTTAATTTCAGTCCCAGTGAACGACATGCTTCACGAGCACGCCGTGTAGACGCTCTTGGTGCCAGCCATTGCGCCCCTTCTCCCGACCCTGGCGTTTCTGCGCATATCGAGGCGGTTGAAAGTGCCGCTCGGACTTCACGCCGGCGGAAATCCGCACCCGCACAGTGGCTGGTGTTACGCGAATGCCGGTGCCCGGCGGTATTGTCCTTAGGGGAAGTGGAGAACTCTAACGAGAAGCGCGGGCGAGAGCGTGCTGGCGTCGAAGGTCTTGCCGGCACCCACGCCGATCCTGGCGAAATGAGTTCCGTCTCGGACGGAACGGTCGGACAGAACTGCAGGACGAAGTTCAGGATGTTGAAAAACTCCGGCGACGTTCTCTGCTGCGCCGGCGTCAGCGGCTTGATGAAAGCCGGCCTGGACCTTCCTCACATTTTCGATGTCGCCCGAAGTTCAGCATGGATAGGTAACTCGCATTGATTTCGGACCTCTGCCGATTCCTTCAGCACGAATTGCCGCAATTGCCGGCGCAAGGTCAGACGCACGGC
The DNA here is from genome assembly GCA_963738705.1 of uncultured Alphaproteobacteria bacterium. Lineage (GTDB taxonomy): Bacteria > Pseudomonadota > Alphaproteobacteria > Rhizobiales > Xanthobacteraceae > CAVTXS01. Next base: position 61,713 of record CAVTXS010000019.1, on the reverse strand, counting down.
GGTCGGCTTTCGCCGTCCGTGCTGCTCGCGCTTTCTGGAGGTCAGTGCAGGGACCTGCACGCCCTCGAAAACCCGCAACCGCCGTTCCCCGGGCCTTGGGGGCGGCAAGTGCGGCCCGCGTCCGCTGCGGAGGGCCCGCCAAGCTTCATGGTACCACCGCAAAAAACAAAAACACGGCGAAGACAACTAAGTGTACCACGCCTTGAAGCACTGTGGTTCGGCCGGTGCCCAGGGTGATGGCGCCGAGAAATAGCGTGAGCGCGAGGAGAACTTGATCCTTCGTGTCGAGGCCGAGTGCCAGAGGCTGTCGGAGCGCGATCGAAACAGCGGCGACGGCCGGGATCGTCAGCCCGATGGTTGCGAGCGCAGATCCCAGTGTCAGGTTCAGACTGGTTTGTAGTCGATTGCTCCGCGCCGCCCTGAGAGCCGCCAGACCTTCGGGCAGCAACACAAGCGTGGCGATGACGATTCCCACCACCGCCTTCGCTACGCCGAGGTAGGCTATTCCATATTCGACCAGCGGAGTGAGAATCTTGGCAAGAACCACAACGGCGACGAGCGAGATGAGAAGAAGGCCGGCGCTCAGAAATGCCATCTTGGCGGTGGGCGGAGGCGCATGCGCCTCTGCATCGTCAGTTTGGACCGGGAGGAAGTAGTCACGGTGCCGCACGGTCTGAATGAAAACGAACGAGCCGTAGAGCACCAGCGATACAATTCCGGCAAAAATCAGTTGTGCGGTGCTGTAGAGCGGGCCCAGTTCGCGTGCCACATAGTTCGGAAAAATCAGAGTGAGGGTGGTGAGCACGGCCAGCACGGCCAGCGCGGCGCTCGCACCTTGGACCTGAAATCCTTGTTCGTGATGACGGGCGCCGCCCCAGAGCAGGGACAAGCCGACGATGCCGTTGCATACGATCATGACGGCGGCAAAAACCGTGTCGCGTGCCAGTCCCGAGTTTGCCACGGGATCCGCAATCATGACCGAGACAATCAGCGCCGTCTCTATCACCGTGACGGCCAAGGCGAGGACCAGGGTGCCGAATGGCTCGCCGACCCGGTGTGCGATCACCTCCGCGTGGTACACGGCGGCAAACACCGTGGCCAACAGCGCGATTGCCGCAGGCGCGGCAATCAATCCCCCACCGCCAAGAAAAGGCGTCGTGAACAAAATCACCCACGCCAATGCAGGCCACGCCCATGTCCACAAAGGCGTCCGTGCTGCGACCATACCAATCCCCCAAAAATTGAATCGCTAAGGGGCTAGCATTGCACGAGGGCGAACCATTGCTATGAACTTTCGCGTTGCATCAAGTTTAAGCATGCCGGTCTTGATATGCCGGCACACGCCAACGCTCCACGAGCGACCGACCTCCGATCGCATAAGCCGAGGCAAGAACAACGTTGAGTGCACCGGCCGCGCCGCCGGGCGCGGCCCAACTCACTGGTTGAAGCCGCCTGCTCTAGCGGCCGAGGGGCGCAAGCGCGTTGCGCAGCGGCTCGTCGGAAATCATCATGAGACCCGAGAACGGCTCACCGAGTTCGAGGATCAAGAAGATCGAAGCAGCCGCCGAAAGCGCAAAAACGCCAAGGGCCGCGATGGTCGTCGCGTTGCTGGCGGCAAACAGGCTGAAGCTCGCAAACAGGATGGTGAGCCAGGAAACCAGCACCACGAGGAACGGCATGGGGATCCCCCCGCCTGCGTTGGCGAACAGCAGCAGCCGCGCTTTTGCCAGATCGGTGCTGGCTTCTATCGCCCTGGCCTGGAAAGAACGCTGGGCCTCGTTGCGCGGCGACAGTTTCTGGATCTGGTCATAGAACGCAAGGGCCGCGTCACTCGCTTCGAATGGCTCCGCCTTTCCGGAACCGGTATCGTCTTTGCGCCAAATCCGGTCGGCCAAAATCGCGATGCCGCGCCGCAGCAGGTTGCGGAGCGAATCCGTCTCCGGCCCGTACAGCGCAAGGGTGCGGTCCAGCAGAACGATATGGGCGGTGAGCTGTTTGACTTGACTGTTCTGGGCTTCATACGTGCTGTTGGCCGAGCCGATCAGCAACCCGAGGACAAGCGCGGAGAGGGTGGCGATCAACCCGGTTCCGAGTCGCACGACGTCCTTTGTGTCCCCGCTCAGGTGATGCCCCGGCAATCTGCTGCGCAGGAAGATGCCGAGAAACGCGCCGCCGAAGATGCAGGCAAACGCAATCCAAGATATTGCCATGGCATTCATGATTCATGTCTCCTGTCGTGCGCCAACCGGTGCCGATCTGGCCATGGTTGCCAGGACCAGGCGTACAATCTCCCCGGCCGCGTGGTTCGACAGGGAAGGCATGGACACGAGGCGGACCGTCGCCGCGACCGCGGTCGCACTGTCGGGCGGCAACGGCGGCGTTCCCGCAAAGGCGCCCTGCGGAATATCGAGCTTTCTCGTAGGCCGGATAGCGCTTCGAAATCCAGAAACTTCGCAGCTTTCTTCGTGGCGGCACGAATGGCGCGGGCCATGTCCGCAATGCGGCGGCCGACGCTCTCAAGCTTCCGACCGCTCGCGGCCGGCGAACGGAGTCGACGGGGCCGCAAAATTTCCTGGTCGATGCCGGCCGCCGTTGACGGCCACGTTGCGGGAAAGCGTCGCGGACGGAGTTTCGCCGAACGTCCTGCGGTAGAGGGCCGCAAACCGGCCGAGTTCCAGGAACCCAAGGCGCATCGCAACTTGTGTCACGCTTCCCGCCTCGACATTCATCGACAACAGCATCTCTCTTGCCTGCAGCAGGCGGACCGATTGCAGATACCGGGAGGGTGAAACGCCATGCACCGCGCGAAACGCTCGCAGGACGGTTCGCTGGCTGACGCCTGCGGCGGTGCAGAAAGCCGCCACGCTGACGGGTTCGCCTGTTTTCGTACCGGCGATCGCCTCGAACTCGGCGACGATCGCACGGTAGCGTTCCCGCCGCACCGGCATGCGCGCGCGGTCCGACCCCGAGCGTCCCCGCCATGACGTGATGCCGGGTGCTTTCATCATGGCGCGATTCTCGCACTGGGATCGCCCGAACGATATTGCCCCTTAGGGAAACAGCCGTCCGCGATCACTAGGGAGTGACGAGACGCGCGGGCGTGCCGCTAAGCGTCTTCATGACGAATGGAATCACCACGCCGTCATGCCCGCGAAAGCGGGCATCCAGTAACCACCGACATTGGGAAGTTGGCACGTCGGTGGTTACTGGGTCCCCGACGACACTGAAGGTGAAGGCGCGCCTCAAGCCTTGCCCGTCGCCTTGTCGATTGCGCCGATCAAAAGGTGCGCCAGAAAGGGCTTGCGCAAGTACGCACTGCACCCCGCCTCGACAGCCTCGGCGAGGGTGGCGTCATCGTCGACAGCGGTGATGAAGATGATCGGCAATTTAGAGCCGGCGGCCGTAAGTCGGCGCCGCAGATCGATGCCGGACAGGCCAGGGAGGTGAACATCGAGAACGAGACAAGATGCTTCGCGCGCCGCCGTGCAGCCGAGGAACGACTCGGCCGTTGCGAAGGCCTTGGTTTCAAAACCATGGACTTTCAATAGCCGCTCGAGGCTCTTCAATATGCCCGGATCGTCATCGACGACGGCGACGAGCCTTTGGGGCATCGGCATCAGCAAAGTATCCAGCAGGTCGCGTGCGGAGGGGGAGGCCCGCCGGACGCGTCGTAATCTTGGCATACAATGGCCCGGCATCGATTTGACGCATATTGTCCTTAGGGGAGGTGTCCCGACGCTCAAATCCAGGGCGCACCGTCATGGCCGGGCGAGCAATCGCCACAGCGATTGCGAGGGTTGTCCCGGCCATCCACGTCTTCCTTGCAGTATCGCCAACGGAAGCAAGACGTGGATGCCCGGCACAAGGCTTCACGCCCGGGCCGGCCAAAAGGCCGGACCCGGGTGCCGGGCATGACGAGTCGGAGTGTGATGCCGCTACTATTATCTCAACTCTGGTCGCCGCCGGGCACAGCCAGCATTCCGAGCCGCTCGGCGATCGAGACGGCCTCCGCGAGCGAGCGGACGCGCAGCTTCGCCATGATGCTGTGCCGGTGCGCTTTGACCGTGCGTTCCGAAGTGCCCAAACTGTGGGCGACCTGTTTGTTGAGCTTGCCGCGGACGATCAATGCAAAGACCTCGCTCTCGCGCGGCGTCAGCGTGGCGACCAGAGCATGCAAGGCGCCGAGCCGGCCGTGCTTTTCCAGCCTTTCGTCGCAATGCCTAAGTGCGCGCTGGATGGCTTCAAGCAACGTGGTCTTGGTTACGGGTTTGGACAGGAAGTCTTCCGCGCCGGCCTTGATCGCGCGCACGCTTGTTGGAATGTCGCCATGGCCGGTCAAGAAGACGATCGGCAGCAGGTTCCCCATCTGGGAGAGGCGATCCTGCAGCTGAAGTCCGGTGAGGCCGGACATTTGCAGATCGAGCAAGATGCAGCCGCGCGCCGTGCTCGGCGGATTCTCAAGCAACCGATCCGCGGACTCGTAGAGAGCAACCTCAAAACCCAAAGCCCGCAGCAGACGGCCTGTCGCCATACGGAAAGACCGATCGTCGTCGACCACATGAACGAGCGCAGGTGTTATGCCGGCCGCACCTTGGCCAGCGGCAGCCTGAAGCGGAACACCGCGCCGCCGGCTTGTCGGTTCTCCGCCCAAATCTGGCCCCCGTACGTTTCAATGATGGTGCGCGCTATGGACAATCCCAGTCCGGTGCCCTGCGGCTTGGTCGTGTAGAATGTTTCGAACACGCCTTTCAGCTTACCTTCCGGAATGCCGGTCCCTGTATCGGATACCGACACCTCAACAGTGGATCCGTTCAGCGCGGATTGGAACGTCAAGCTGCGCTTTCCGGGCAGGCAATTGAGCATGGCGTCCATGCCGTTCATGGCGAGGTTCAACATGACCTGCTGCACGTGCACCTTTTCGGCACGGACCAACGCATTCCGGTGCCTGAGGTCGACACTGAGGTCGGCACTGAGTATGACACCCCGTTTCGCCGCTTCGGCGTCCAGCATGTGGAGCACGTCGCGGATTTCGTCGTTCAGGTCGAACTCTTGCAGCTCGAGCTGGCTCTTTCTCAGGAGTCCACGCAGACGGCGGATAATCTCTCCCGCGCGTTGATCATCCCGGCGGATGTCGGCGAGAATCTCCTGGATTAGAGCCAGATCGGGCGCATCCGCCTTCAGGAGCTCCTCGGCGGCCTCCGCATTGCTCAGAATCGCACCCAAAGGCTGGTTAAGCTCATGCGCAAGCGAAACCGATAGCGCGCCGGCGGTGGCCGTGCGGCTGATATGCGCGGTTTCGAGCAGTCGCTGGCGGGATTCGGTCTCTGCCCACCGCCGGCGCTGGTGCTCGAACAGCAGCCAGGCGATGAGCGCGGCCTGAAACAGCACCAGCAAGGCGACGCCTATCATCTGCCAGCGGTACTGACCCCATAGAGTTTGCGGGCGAAAACGGACCTCGCTTCCCGGCGGCAGCCTGTTCTCGCTGACCCCGAAGCGCTGCAGCTGGCGCCAGTCAAAGACCGGTCTGATGAAGTCGCCCGTGGTGATTGGAATACTCGAAGCCGTTTCCCCATTGAGAATGCGCAACGCCAGGAGCGCACTTTCTCGGCCAATCGGCTCGGGGACTGCGACAAGGCCCCCGATGCCGCCGACGCCGACCAAAGTCTCGGCATCGACAATGATCGGCCGGTTGGCCACCTCGGCTACGGCGACGAGCGCGTCGCGCGAAATGTACGTCACACCCGCGCCGTCGACGTGGAGGGTCGTGTATATGATCGCGGCATCGTCCGGCAGCGCGGCGACACGCTTCCTGACCTCTGCCATCGGCAGGCCCGACAGATCGGCAATGTCCAGCTCATTGGCGAAGAGCGGAAGTTCCTGCGCAAAATGGCGCCGGAATGGTTGACGCTCGAAAGGGTCACCCACCAAGGCAATGCGCTTGAGTTTCGGCACCACCGCCTGTGCCGAAATCACGGCATTGCGGAGCGTCAGCCGAAACGTCGTCCCAGTCACTTGCGGGGGAAGGCTCAATCGAGCGGCCGTCGATTCGTCGACCGCGGCAAAGACCACAGGCACCTCGGACCACAGCTCCGCGCGCAGGCGCAACAGCATTTCGAGCGCCGTCGAACCGTTGACGATGATGACGCCGACAGGCCTGTCGCGGTACTTTTCCCGCAGGTAGGTGCGCAGAAGTTCCTCATATCGTGGGCTGTTGAACCGGCCGAGGTCGACGACCTCCGAATAGAGGGCAATGGGCGCGGCCGCCCCCGCGTTGAGGGTCAATCGAAGGGCATCCCTAAAAGCAATGCCCCACGGCGCGCTAGGCTCCGATTGATCGAGGATCAGCACCGAGCGCGGCAATGGTTGCGCGGCCGCGGGGGCCGCGCACGCTACGCCCGCGATCAGCACAAAGACTATTCGCCCCAGGAAGCGCACAGCGCTCCACCCATGAGGCGGGTCGCCAGACTTGGCCCGCATCAGTGTCTCATAGTACGAAACCGAGGCATGACAGGCAGTTGGGGTTTACCCTGAGATCGGGCAGGGAAAACCATGAGATTGAGCGCGCGGCTCGGGATACTGTATGGTCTCATTCCGACAGCCGATGCCGAGTGGCGTTGATCCTCACACCCTGATGCGACCGATTGATGACTGTGGGGGAGCAACCCGGAGCGCTCGACGATGAGTTCGGACGTTGCCCTGCCGACCGCCCAATCCCGGCTGCTTCACATTGCAGGCTCGCTGCGGGCGCCGCTCGTTCTCGCCCTCGCCTACTATCTGGGGGCCGAGGCGGCGTTCTATTTCGGCACGCTGTCGGACAAGATATTCGCGCTGTTCTGGCCCCCCAACGTCATCCTGTTCTGCGCGCTGCTGCTGGTTCCCGAGCGGCGCTGGCCGGTGTTCATCGCGGCGGCATTCCTGGCCCATGTGGTGGCGGAAGTTCGCATCGGGATGCATGCAACGCAGTTGCTCGTGGCGTTCGCCACCAACTGCATGGTGGCGCTGGCAAGCGCGGTCGCGGTGCGCGGGCTGCTGGGCGGCCCTCCCTGGTTCGCGACCCTGCGCAAGGCGTGCATCTACATTCTGATCGCGGCCGGCGCGAGCCCCGCCATCGCGGCGCTTGGTGGCGCCTTCGTGCCGATCCTGGGCGGCGCACCGAGCGGGGACTATTGGCTGTTCTGGTCGCACTGGTACGTCGGCAATGCGCTGGCAGCGCTGACCTTCGGTCCGGTTTTCCTGACCTGGGTCAGCGACAGTCCGACGTCGTCGGCGTTCGCTTCCCCGCGCCGGCTGGTCGAAGCATTGATCGTCGGGGTGGCGCTGATCTTTGCTTGCACTGTTGCGTTCGAGGTTACCGCAAGGACGGTGACCAGCGGATTCCTTCCCGCTCTGCTTTATACACCGCTCCCGCTTATTCTTTGGGCGGCGATCCGGTTCGGCGAAAAAGGGGCGAGCGGAGCGATTCTGCTCATCACGATCGTGTTGACGTGGCGGACTGCCCACGGCCCGAGTCTCTTTATCGGGGGCGATCCGGAAAGGAACGTGCTTGCCCTGCAGATATTCCTGATCGCACTTTCAATTCCTGTGCTGTTGCTTGGCGCCGCAATCGACGAGCTCCGGCGCGCCGGGCAGACCACGCGCGAGCTTGCCGGCTCCATTCTGCGCGCGCGCGACGAGGAGGGACGGCGCATCGCGCGCGAGCTGCATGACAGCACCGGTCAAAACCTGGTTGTCGCCACCCTGATGGCCGGCCGTCTCAATCAGATGGTGCCGCCGTCAGCCAAGCCAACCCTCAACGAGCTCGACAAGGCGCTGCAGCAATCGATCCGCGAGCTTCGTACCGTTTCCTACCTGCTTCATCCGCCGTTGCTGGACGAAGCAGGGTTGGCCCTGGCGCTACGGCACTACGTCGACGGATTTTCTGAACGCAGCGGTATCGAGGTCGATCTCGAAGTGTCATCCGACATCGATCGGCTTCCAAGGGATGTCGAGCTCGTGTTGTTCCGCGTCGTGCAGGAAGGGTTGACGAATGTCTCCCGCCACTCCGTCAGCTCGACGGCAAGAATTTGCCTTGCGCGAAGGCTTGCTCCGGGCGGGCACAAGGTCGCATTGGTGATCGAGGACGCCGGCATCGGCATGGCCGAGATCATCCGCGTCCCTGGCGCGCGCGGGAAAGCGAGCGGCGGCGACTACGCGCGCGGAGTGGGACTTGCCGGAATGCGGGAGCGGCTGCACCAAGTCGGCGGAAGCCTGGAAATGGAGACCGCGCCGGGAAAGACGGTTCTCACCGCGACCGTTCCGGTCGGCGACCAGGCTGCGCAAAGCAATGCCTGAACTCCGGCTGGCTAGGGGCGTGAACTCATAAACCCGCCCGCCGCCGGCGGTGGTGCGAGCCAACTGAGTCCAATGTAAGCTCGATCCTGAGCCAGGAGGTCTGCCATGCAAGCTCACGTGCAATCCCAAGCTCCGCCTGCGCCGCCGCTGGTGCACGCGCTGGCGCAAAACTGGTGGCTGCTGCTGTTACGCGGCATCGCGGCGATCGTGTTCGGCCTGCTCGCCTTCGCGTGGCCCGGGCTGACCTTGGTGACGCTGGTGCTGTTCTGGGGCGCGTTTGTGCTGGTCGACGGCGTCTGCGCGATCATCGCGGCGATCAAGGGCAGCGCGCCGGCGCCGCGCTGGTGGCTGGCGATCGTCGGGCTCGCCGGCATTGCGGCCGCCCTGCTGACGTTCCTCTGGCCGGGCGTCACCGCGCTCGTGCTGCTGTTCTTCATCGCCGGCTGGGCGATCGCGGTCGGCGCCTTCGAGATCGTGGGCGCGATCAGGCTGCGCAAGGAGATCGACAACGAGTGGCTCTTGATCCTCGGCGGTGCGCTCTCGGTGCTGTTCGGCGTCGTGCTGCTCGCGCTGCCGGGCGCCGGCGCGCTGGCGGTGGTCTGGATCATCGGCGGCTACGCGATCGTGTACGGCGTCATTTTGGTATTGCTCGCGCTGCGCCTGCGCAAGCACGCCGCGTAGCCCGCAGCCCGGATTGAGCCGCCGGTGGCGCCGGCGGGCGTCGGCGTCGCGCGCCGCCGCATTCGCGATCGCGTCGAGCAATTGCCGGTGGTCCACCGGCTTCGTCAGGAAATCCACCGCTCCGGCCTTCATGGGCAGCGACGAATGGGCGTCTCCAGTCTAATCGATTGCGCTCCGAGTGGCGCGGTGGCTACTTGGTGACCTTCGGCGGCGCCGGGGGCGCGAAAGCGTGCAAGGGCATGCTCAGGGTTGCGAACACCGCGTTGCCCTTCATCCGGTTCTCGGTGTCGAATTCGGCAAACCAACGGGCGTTGAGATTGATCGGGATGACGCCGGCCTTGAGCACATAGCCAAGCATCGGTCCGACCGCCGTCACGCGCCCCTCGAACGGCCCGAGCCGCGCGCCCGGCCCGCTGTCGCCGGTGATCTGGTGGTAATGGTAGCCGCCGACCCCGAAGGAAAAACCTGACGGGAGGTGCTGCATGACCGCGCCCTCGAGGTGGAACTCGGTGCCGGTCAGGTAGTCGGTCGCCGTGTTGATGAAATTGAAGGTAAACCCGGCCGCGCCTGACACCTCGGTCCCGGTTTGCGTGTTGAGGTACGTGTAGGCGCCCTTGATATCGACGCCCGGCCGGTTGAGGCCCATAACGGCGAGCTGATCGGGACTGTAGACGCCGGTTGGGATGACGCCCGTCGCGCTCACGTTCCAGTGGTGGAACCCCGCATGCCAGCCGAGGATCGCAGTGATGGCGGAATCGCCGAGCCCAGTGACCGAATCGGAGCGGCCGATCGTTCCCAAGGGCCCGCCGAACGTCAAGTCGGCTGAGACTTTGGCAGGGCGATCGGGTGAAGAAGTGCGTGACAAAGGGCTGAAGTGCTGAATTTGTCGTGATCCTCCTGATTCGATTTACGGAGGACGGCGATGGAGAAGGCTGCGGCGGATTTCGGAGCGATCAGCGAAACCATTGTTTTTCTGGAGTATTTCAAGGATTTGCCGGACCCTCGGCAGCTTGGCAAGGTGGTTTATCCGCTCGACGAGGTGCTGCTGCTGTGTCTGCTCGCGGTGCTGGGCGGAGCGGAGACGTTCGTCGATATCGCCCGGTTCGGCGAGAAGAAGCTCGACCTTCTGCGTCGGTTCCGGCCGTTTCGCGATGGCACGCCGTCGCACGATCACCTCGGCGATATCTTTGCGACGCTTGATGCCGAGCAATTCCAGCGCTGCTTCGTCGCTTGGGTCGCGGCGCTGACCGGAGCGCCGGCGGATGTGATCGCCATCGACGGCAAGACGCTGCGCCGGTCCTACCAGAAGAAAGGCGCGAAAGCGCCGATCCACATGGTCTCGGCCTTCGCCGCGCGTCAGCGCCTGGTGCTCGGGCAGGTCAAGGTGGCGGAGAAGTCCAACGAGATCGTCGCGATCCCGGCGCTGCTCGACATGATGGCGATCGAGGGCGCCATCGTGACCATCGACGCGATGGGCTGCCAGCGCGACATCGCTCAGAAAATCCTCGACAAGAAGGCCGATTACGTCCTCGCCCTCAAAGGCAACCAAGGCACGCTGCGCGAGGATGTCGAGGTCTTCGTCGCCGAGCAGAAGGCCAACGGCTTCAAGGATACCAAGGTCAGCCGCCATGAGACGGTCGATGGCGATCACGGCCGCATCGAAACCAGAACCTACACCGTGATCCATGATGTCGCCTGGCTGCAGGAACGCCACGATTGGCCCGGATTGCGAGGCGTCGTCATGGTCGAGAGCACGCGCGAAATCGGCGACAAAATCGAGCGGGAGACGCGCTTCTACATCACCTCCCTGGTGTTGCTGGCCTACCAACTGGGGCCGGCGATCCGCAGCCATTGGGCGGTCGAAAACAGCCTGCACTGGGTGATGGACATGATCTTCCGCGACGACGAATGCCGTATCCGCACCGATCACGCCCCTGCCAACTTCACCACCCTCAAGCACATGGCCCACAACCTGATCCGAAGAGCCCCCGGCAACGACTCCCTCCGCCTCAAGCGCAAAGTCGCCGCATGGGACGACGACTTCCTCGCAAGCCTCATCGCCGCATGATTTTTTCACCCGATTCCCCTGGACTTTGGCCCTGCCGAACGGGACCGTTCCGGCCAGACCGAACGTGCCGCCCAGGAAACTGGCGTCGGTGAATACGCTCAAGGTCGCGATATTGACCAAAAACTGTTCTTTCAATCCGGCGGCGATGACGCGGCCGAAGGGCAGGTTGATATTGGGGCCGGCACGTCCCTCGTAGAAATACATGGTGTCGGAGAAGTAGACCCCCGGCGGCGGCGTGTAGCCCGCCTGCGGAATCGTCAGGCCCAACAGATAGGTCCCGAGGCCGTACTCGGCTGCCTGCGACGGTTGAGCGGCGGAAATCCCCGCAAGGCAGAGCGCGGCGCAACCTGCGCGGCCGGCGATTCGAGGGGCTGATGCATGAGCACGCATGGCGTCCTCCTATCCTGACCTTGCAGGTTAGGAGTGGTAGCACGGTCGACTATGCAAAATCGTACACTTCGTCCGCACCGGTGCATCGCGCAAGACTGTGTGTCGGTGCTGCCACACATTTGGCTAGACTAGTCCAGGGGAGGGCACGTTATGGCCCAGCCAAGCGTCGTACTTCGCCTGGTGCTGCTCCTGCTCGTGCTTCCTGACGGGGTTGGCATCGTCGCTGTTCGCACAGGATGGGCAGAACAGCGCGAACCCTCGGGTGCGCGAGTTGCAAACGGCTCTATCGCGATATTACGAGGAGCCTTTCGACGTTCCCCGCTTCCTGTCGGAATGGGAACGCCAATTCGGCAGCTTCTTCAGCGTACACATGGGCTTCCTCGCCGGCCTTTTTGCGAAACATCCTGAAAAGATCGAGACGGTAACAGCGATGAAACTGGGTCGGCAGACGCAGTTCATTGTGGTTGAGGGTCTTCGTATGGCGGATAGGCATGATAAGGCGGTGGCCACCGCGCAGAGCTGGGGCTGGTCGCAAGATCAGATCGCGACCATTCGGCCTGGCTTCCCCCTGCATCGGCTGCGACCTGACCAGCAGAACAGTTTCGATATCCTATGGGGCGCCAGTTTCGCTACGGGGGACGCGATCTATGTACGCCCGATCTACGACTATTACGCCGCCGTTGCCGCGCAATCGGACATCGAGGTGCGCGACATTGTCGTGGTCGCGGTCGTGATCAAGGCAAAATCCGGTTCCGACAACGAGGTCATGCCGATCTTCACGAAGTATCCGCCCGGTATTCTTGTTCGGGTGACCCATGCAGCGGAGGCGCTGTGGTCGCTCGAGTCCAATGCGCGCCAGCATAAGTTCGTCGCCGCGGCCCTCGATCGCTATGTCAAGGAGCAGCCTGCCGCACCGGCCGCCAAAGGATTGAATGAGCTGCGTAGCGCCCTTGCGCGACGCTGAATTGCTCTGGAGCAGCCAGCAGAGCCGGTACGGTGCCGGGGCGGCAAGTGCTCTTACCGGCGACGGCTGCCGACGCGTCGCCGAGCCGCCAAAAGGTGCGCCTCATGACTGGCGGGCTCTGCGTTGAGCGACTTGCCGCTTTCGATGAACTCGTAGGTCCTGGACGCCCGGCCGGGCGGCCGTTCATGGCTCACCGGCCCTCGCCTCGCGCCCGTGACCAGAATATGATCCAGGCGATGACCGCACTTACGAAGCCGCGCATGACTGTGGACGAATTTCTCGCCTGGGCCGAGGGGCGGCCGGGCCGCTACGAGCTCTTCCGCGGCGAGGTCGTCGCCATGTCGCCCGAAACGGTCGGGCATACCAAGATCAAGGGTGCCGTCTATTTGGCGCTGCTCGTCGGCGTCCGTGACCGCAACCTTCCCTGTCATGTGCTGACCGATGGCGCCACCGTCCGCATCGATGACACGACCGCGTACGAACCCGATGCCCTTGTCTATTGCGGCCGAGAACTCCCTCCTACGGTACTTGAAGTCTCCGAGCCGGTGATCATCGTCGAGGTTTTGTCGCCGTCGACTCGTCGAGTCGACGGCTCCCTGAAGCTCGCCGGCTATTTCCGGCTGCCGAGCGTGGCGCACTACCTCATCGTGGACCCCACCCAGGCGACGATCCTGCACCACTCGCGCAGCGGCGACGACACCATCCGCACGCGCATCGTTACCGCGGGCCGGATCATGCTCGATCCGCCGGGACTGGAGCTGGCGGTGAGCGATATCTACGGCGGCGAGCAGGTGCCGTAACGTAGGGAACACAAAAGCGCCGCAACGCGCGTGCGCATGCTCCCGGGACCGCGGGGTCACCTTGCCCGCGTCCAGCTCTGTCCCTTGCAGATCAGCCCGCCGAGCGCGCAGCCTTCGAGCTTGAGCGCGTTGGCGCCCTGCGCCGTGATGTTGCCGCTGTAGGTCTTGCCGTCCTCGGCGTTGTAGACCTGGCCGGTCCACTTGTCGGCGCCGCCCGGCTTCATGCTCGAGCACGATCGGCACGCCGATCAGCGGCCGGCTGCGCTTGCCGGCGTCGGCATTGTTCTTGTCGGTCTTCGGCCTGCCGGTCTCCGGATCGTTCGGCTCCTTCAGCCACACGATGGTGCCGCACAGCGCCCCGCCGCAATCGGCGATCCGCACCCGCGAGCGGCCGTTCTCGGTCAGCCAGTTGCCGACCAGATCGACCGCAACGGCAGGGCTGGTCGAGAATACGACCACGCTGAGGATTGCGGCAGCGCGCAGAGCGGTCATGGGCATCTCCCTGGCGAATCGTGCGAAGGGCATGGCAGGTGTGGCCCTTGGCGCATCCGTCCGCAACCGATGCCACACAAAATGCAGGGGTGCGCAAAGCGCCGCGATAGCGGCGCGGGCGCACGTTCTGCGGCGGAGACCATACGTGCGCACGGCGCGCGTCCTGCGCGCCTTTGCGCACCCTACGAACCGCCTGCAACCGATGCCGCCGCGCCACACCGCGGCGTAAATTTTAGCCTTGGTTTAGGTTACCAACAGTTCGGCGCTGAACGGCGCCGTCCGTTCCCGTATCATGCGGTCCATCAGTATCGAGGAATCCGGCCTGCCGCCGCGTAGCCAATGATGCAGGCGGCCGGGGAACGGGGTGTCATGCGCTTGGGGTCGATTGCGGCGGCGGTTGCCGCCGGCGTCTCCTGCCTTTCCGTTGCGTCCGATCCGGCGCCGGCCCGCGAGATCGTGCACTTCCGCGCCGAGGCGCCGGCCGGCACGATCGTGGTGCGCACCGGCGAGCGACGGCTCTACTACGTGCTCGGCGACGGCCGCGCGATCCGCTATCCCGTAGGCGTCGGCCGCGCCGGCAAGCAGTGGTCGGGACAGACCCGCATCGACGGCAAGTATCTGCGGCCCGCCTGGTCGCCGCCGCCGGAGGTCAAGCGCGACAAGCCTTCGCTGCCAAGCGTGATCCCGGGCGGCTCGCCGCGCAACCCGATGGGCGCGGCGGCGCTCACCTTGAGCGGCGGCACCTACGCGATCCACGGCACCAACGCGCCCGGCTCGATCGGGGGGTTCGTCTCCTACGGCTGCATCCGCATGCACAACGGCGACGTGGTCGACCTCTACGGCCGCGTGAGCGTCGGCACGCCGGTGGTGGTGACGCGGTAGCGGCCCCTTCATCCAGGTCTTCCCAAAGTCCTGCGAAATACCGCGGTCGCGCGCCCGCGTCTCCGCGCCCCCCGCGACCCTGCGCCGCACGCCTTGAGAAGCCGCGGATGCCTCCCAACATCCTGCCGGGGCGTTGATGCCACGAGACGCCGCGCGACCCGCGCCGGCGTCCGAGGAGCGGCACATGAACTACCTGCGTACCGCGATCCTGCTGGCGGGCCTCACGGCGCTGTTCATGGCCGTCGGGTACCTGATCGGCGGCCAAGCCGGCATGGTGATCGCGCTCGTCGTCGCGGCCGCGATGAATCTGTTCAGTTACTGGAACTCCGACAAGCTGGTGCTGTCGATGCACGGCGCGCAGGAGGTCGACGCCCGCGCGGCGCCCGAGCTCTACGATATCGTGCAGCAACTCGCGGCTCGCGCCGGCTTGCCGATGCCGCGGCTCTACCTGATGGACAACCCGCAGCCGAACGCGTTCGCGACCGGCCGCGATCCCGAGCACGCGGCGGTCGCGGTCACCACCGGCCTGCTGCAGTCGCTCAGCCGCGACGAGGTGGCCGGCGTGATCGCGCACGAGCTCGCCCACGTCAAGAACCGCGACACCTTGATCATGACGATCACGGCGACCATCGCGGGTGCGATCTCCATGCTGGCGCAGTTCGGCATGTTCTTCGGCGGAAGCCACCGCGACAACCAGGGCGGCATGGGCATCGTCGGCACCATCCTGATGGTCATCCTGGCGCCGCTCGCCGCCATGCTGGTGCAGATGGCCATCAGCCGCACGCGCGAATACGCCGCCGACCGCATGGGCGCCGAGATTCTCGGCGAGCCGCTGGCGCTCGCCTCGGCGCTCGCCAAGATCTCGAACGCCGCGCAGCACGTCGAGAACGATACCGCCGAGCGCAACCCGGCGACCGCACACCTGTTCATCGTCAACCCGCTGACCGGTCGCGGCATGGACAACCTGTTCTCCACCCATCCGGCGACCGAAAACCGGATCGCCGCGTTGCAGGAGCTGGCCCGCGCGATGGGCGGCGGTTATGCGACGGCGCCTGCGCGACCTGCGGCACGGACTGCTCCTGGCGGCGCGCAACCGCGCGGGCCGTGGGGCGGCAATCGCCGCGCCGGCCCGTGGGGCTAGGCACGCTCCACGGTCGCAGCCCAGCCTGCTCGCGCCGCGCGCGGCGCGGTGCCGTGCACCCATCTCGGTCGACTCCCGACGCCGCGACAAGGATATCCGGACGCCCCGCGGGCCGCGCTCGTCGGCAACGGCGGTTGAGTTGACATGGCGCATGATCCCATCGGAGGCTCCTCTCGCAGCTCGGGGGTATCGTGGCGATCGACACGCGCGAGGAACTGATCAACGCGCTCCATGAAGCGTCCGAGATCGAGCATGGATTGCTGTTCAGTACCTCTACGCCGGGCTTCGATGAAGTTGGACGAGCAGCTGACGACCGCAACCATGTTCGCGCTTGGCAGGCGCAGATCTTCCGGACTGCCCGCGAAGAGATCGGCCACCTGTCGTCTCCAATCTGCGCATCTGAGTTCCCGTTCGACCTGATCCCTCGCGACGGCGCTGTACAAGTTTCTTGTCTTCGAGCTTCCGCGCGGCATTCCCCATGCCGCCTCCGCCGGGATCCGATCTTGACAAGGTCGGACGAGGCCGCGCTCGCCGCGGTCGCGCCGGAACCGATAACATTCGAGTTCGTCGGCGAGCTATACGCGAAGATCGCCGAAGGCTTTCGCGCCATACCGGAGAAAGAGCTGTTCATCGGTCCGCCCTCGGCTCAAACCGGCAACAACTGGTCCGACCCGGGGCTCGACATTCGCGTCGTCAGCAATCGAGCGTCCGCGCTCTCCGCGCTTGAGAACATCATCGAAGACGGCGAGGGAACGTCCACCAATAGGGCGCGCTCCCATTACAACGGCTTTCTTGACGTTCGTACCTCGTATTTTCGCGAAGGGCGTTTTGCAGCCGCCCGGAACGTTCCGCGCAACCCTGCCACGCGCCGTGAATCCGAAAGGCTGCGGTCCCGTCACGCTGATAACCAACCCGACCTCGTTACGGCTAGCCGAGCTCTTCAACGCGACGTACGGCGTGATGTTGCTGATGCTCCAGCACTATTTCTCGCTCGCCCCCGACCCGGGGAGTGGCCCGGGGTTGCAGGAGCGGCGATCCCTCCAGCTCGCTTCACAGCGCATCATGAGTGTGGCGGTGCGCCCGCTCGCGGAACAATTGACGACAGCGCCGCTTGGCGATCCTGCGGCTCCGGAGCGCGCCGGCCCGAGCTTCGAAATCTATTCCGACATCGCCATCTCGCCGTATCCCGCGGCCCGCTGGACCATCCTGCTGGAACGTCTGGCCGCGCTCGCCACGGAGTGTTCGGACCTTGGCAACAGCATGCCGCGCCTGAGCGGGATCGGGGAGACCCTATCGATCATGCGCGAAGACCTTGCTGCCGACGCGGGAGTTTCGTGATGCTTTCCGTCACCTTCGCGGGATGGGCTCTCTGTCGGCTCCCGACCGATCCCGATCCGTATGACGAGCCGCGCGGGGTGTCCGGATACATGAGATCCTACGCGGGCGAGCCGGACCTCGATCGCATCATCCGTTTCCAAGCGCCTCCTTTCGTGCGCTCGCACGCCCACGGGATCGGCGTCGTCGTGCGATCGATCAACCTCGATGGACAAGTGATCGCCGGCCATCCCCTGTTGGGAGCG
Organism: uncultured Alphaproteobacteria bacterium; assembly: GCA_963738705.1. GTDB lineage: Bacteria > Pseudomonadota > Alphaproteobacteria > Rhizobiales > Xanthobacteraceae > CAVTXS01. The sequence continues at coordinate 44,384 of CAVTXS010000019.1, read as the reverse complement.
CAGGTGCACCTGCTGAACGATGCCGAAATTCGAGGGCCGCAACGGAGTGATCGCGGAGGATGGCCTGGAACCGATCGTTCCCTTCGATTTCTCCATCGTCAGAGGAGCCGATCGGCTGCGCCGCGCGACCGTCCCGTCCGATCCGCGCTCTCCCTATCGGGAATTCAATGCCACGGACCTCATTGACGATGCAGGTTTCATGGAGCGGGCAACCGGTATTGCCTCGCTCGTCGCCGTTTGGAGAAACCGAGTCGCCACGCTGCAGGACGACTTGGCCGCTGCCGATCCCGAGGCCCGGCCTGGACTTGAGGAACGGATCGAATTTCTTCGCCGCAACATCGCAGCCGACGGCGGCGTCGCGGGTTTCTTCCCGGTTCGTATGGTCTGGGAGTACCGGTTGCGATCCGAAGTGGACCCAGATTTGATCGCCGCCCCGGCATTTTTGCTGGGTTTCAAGCCTACGATAGAACCTTGGGAGGCTCGGTTCTGGATCGGGGGCTGGGATGCGGACGCCCAAGCGTTCTTCGTGGGCGGAACTCTTGAAATTGCAGAACGCGCCGCGCCGCGGCCGCCACCGGCGCCGCTGAGGCGTCCGGAGAGGATGTCGGACATCGAATAGCGCGCGGGCGCGAGCGCCCGTGAGATGCCAGCGGCCGCGTCGGCGCGGCAGCCATTATTTCGACCAGACGGGCCGCTAGGAGTGTTGCCTCGATTGAGGTGAACTCCCGGCATGATCCGTCCCCGCAAGGCCTTGCAGGTCGAAGCGCCCGGCCTTGCGGCGCGGCGCATTGCGGCCGAAATCCTCGAAGCCGTCCTGCGTCAGCGCCGCCCGCTCGACGAGCAGCTCGACGGCGAGCATATGCATCCCGGTCTGGCGGCGCTGGACGATCGCGACCGCGCCTTGGTGCGCATGCTGGCCGCGACCGTGCTGCGGCGGCTCGGCACCTTGCGGCATCTGCTGTCGGGCTATCTCGAGCAGGGTTTCCCGGCCGACGCTCCGCGGGTCGAGACCGCGCTGCTGATCGGAGCGGCGCAGATTCTGTGGCTCGACGTGCCGGATCATGCCGCCGTCGATCTGTCGGTCCGGCTCGCGCAGGCCGACCGCCGCGCGTCCCGCTTCCCCGGCCTGATCAACGCCGTGCTCCGCCAGGTCGCGCGTGACGGGCGCGACCAGCTCCAACAGATCGACGCGGATGCGTTCGACGTTCCCAAGTGGTTGATGACGCGCTGGAGCGCCCGCTATGGCGCCGAGACCGCGCGTGCGGTCGCGAGCGCACTGGCGCATGCGCCGCCGCTCGACGTCACGGTCAAGGACGATCGCGGCCGAGTGGGCGGCGCGCCTGCGCGGCCGCGTGCTGCCCACCGGCACGGTCCGTACCGTGGCGCACGGCCCGGTGTCGCGGCTTCCTGGCTACGCCGAGGGGGCCTGGTGGGTGCAGGACGCCGCCGCGGCATTGCCGGCGCGGCTGCTCGGCGACATAACCGGTCTTATCGTCGCCGACCTGTGCGCGGCACCCGGCGGCAAGGCCGCGCAACTGGCGCTGGCCGGCGCCAACGTGACCGCCGTCGACCGCTCGCCGATCCGATTGGCCCGACTGCAGACGAATTTCGCGCGCCTCGGTCTGCGCGCCGAAACCGTGGCGGCCGACGCGACCGAATGGGACGCCGGGCCGTTCGATGCCGTCCTGCTCGACGCGCCGTGCCTCTCGACCGGCACGATCCGGCGCCACCCCGACGTCGCCTGGCTCAAGCGAGAGGCCGATCTCGCGGCGCTCACCGACCTGCAGCGGCGGCTGCTCGATCGCGCCGCTGCGCTGGTGAAGCCAGGCGGCGTGCTCGTCTACTGCGTCTGCTCGCTCGAGCCCGAAGAGAGCGAGGATCAGGTCACGGCCGCCATCGCAAGGCATCCACATCTTCGCCGCCGTCCGATCGAGCCGCGCGAACTCGCGGGTCTTACCGACCTGGTCACCGAGGCCGGCGACCTGCGCACGCTGCCCTGCCACCTGCCCGACGCCGATTCGCGCATGGCCGGTCTCGACGGCTTCTACGCCGCCCGGCTCGAGCGAAGTCCGTAGGGCGCAATGGCGCAGCGTATTGCGCCGCTTTTCACCTTTCATGCCTGGCGCAATAGGCTTTCGCTATTCCGCCCTACGCGGCAGCCGAAACGCGGAGCGCCATTGTGCGCTCACCCGGGCCATGTCGCTGATTCGCGGATGGCCGAGTTGGCTGACCGCCACGCCGTCCGCCTCCAGGGAAGTTGAGGTTTCCCAGCGGGTTTCGGTCGACCGGTTGGCCGCGACTCCGCGCTCCGATATCGTGCACCGCGGCGAGCCGGGACGAGGGGCTCGCGACCTCCAAGAGGCGACATGGCCCGCGGGTTGATCGCGGAACGGACGAGGCTGTCCCTGTTCGTGGCGCGCCGCGCGCTGCGCGCCGGCGTCGGGCGTCTGCATGCGCACCCGCTGTTGCGCTGGCGCTTCTCCTCGGCCGGGGCCGATCGGCTGCTGATCGCGCCGCAGGATCTGCGCACCGCCGATCCCACCCGCGCAAGCGAGATCTACGGCGGCCGCTTCGCCTTCGCCGGCAAGATCCTGGCCTGCGATGGCCGCTCGCCGTTCGAGATGACGCCGCCGTCGCCCGAATGGGCGGAGGCGCTCCTGGGGTTCGGCTGGCTGCGCCACCTGCGCGCGGCCGAATCCGCCATCACGCGTGCCAATGCGCGCGCGCTGGTGGACGACTGGATCGCGCTGCAGGGTCAGTGGAATGCACATGCCTGGCGGCCCGACATCGTGGCGCGCCGGATCATCTCGTGGCTGACCCACGCGCCGTTCCTGCTGCACGACGCCGACGTGCGCTTCTACCGCCGTTTCATGCGCAGCCTGACCCGGCAGGTGCGCTATCTCCGCCGCAGTACCGGCAGCCTGCGCGACGGCCTGCCGCGGCTGCAGGCGGTGCTCGCCCTCAACTATGCGGCGCTATGCATGGCCGGCCAGACGCGGCTGCTGAAGCCTGTCGGCCGCCGGCTCATCGACGAGCTGCAACGGCAGGTGCTGCCCGACGGCGGCCACGTCAGCCGCAATCCCGGGGCGCTGATCGAGATCCTGCTCGACCTCTTGCCGCTGCGCCAGGCGTTCGGCGCCCGCAACATCCAACCGCCGGCCGCCCTCATCAACGCCGTCGACCGCATGATGCCGATGCTGCGGTTCTTCCGCCACGGCGACGGCGTCTTCGGCAATTTCAACGGCATGGGGCCGACGCCGCCCGACCTGCTGGCGACGGTGCTGGCCTACGACGATGCGCGCGGCAAGCCGGTCGCCAACGCCGCCCACTCCGGCTACCAGCGCCTCGACGCCAGCGGCGCCGTCCTCCTGATGGACGCCGGCCGGCCGCCGCCGATGGCGGTCAGCCACGAGGCCCATGCCGGATGTCTCGCCTTCGAGCTGTCGACGCGCCGCCACCGCATCGTGGTGAACTGCGGACTGCCGGCGACCAGCCGCGACACCTGGCGGCACCTGTCGCGCACCACCGCGGCGCATTCGACGCTGACCCTCCACGACACCTCCTCGTGCCGATTCCTTGCCTCCGGCCCGCTGCAGCGCCTGGTCGGCGCGACCATCGTGGCCGGTCCGGACGATGTGCGCGTCGCCCGTGAGGACGATCGCGGCGCGACCCTGCGGGCCTCCCATGACGGATACGCCGGCCGCTTCGGGGTCGTGCACGAGCGCACCGTCGCGCTTGCGGCGGACGGCCGACGACTCGACGGCGAGGATGCCCTGGTGCCTGCGCGCGGCGAGAAGCTGCCGCGCAACGCGCCCGACCGCTACGCCATCCGTTTCCACCTCCATCCGGCGGTGCGCGCCAACCGGCTCACGCACCGGCAGGGCGTCATGCTGATGCTGCCGAACCGCGAGGTGTGGACATTCGAGGCGCACGAGGCGGAGGTCGACCTTGAGGAAAGCGTATACCTCGCCGGCCGCGATGGCCCGCGCCGCACCGTGCAAATCGTGATCCACGCCAGTGTCCGGCAGACGCCGCGGATTGCCTGGAGCTTTTCGCAGCTCGATCCGGCCGAGACCGGCACGCTACGCCGGTTCGAGGAGGAGCCGGAACTGCCGTTGTGACCGTCATGGCCGGGCGAGCCGCCGTCGCCCCGGCGGCGAGGGTCGTCCCGGCCATCCACGTCTTTCTGCTGCGGTTGCAAAAAAAGACGTGGATGCCCGGCACAAGGCCGGGCATGACGGGGGTTGAACGCTGATGGATAGCCATGCCCGAGCGCCTGCGCCGCGTCACCCGCGCCCTGATTTCGGTTTCCGACAAGGGAGGGCTCGCCGAGTTCGCGCGCGCTCTCGGTGAATATAGCGTCGAGCTGATCTCGACCGGCGGCACCGCCAAGGCGCTGGCTGCGGCCGGCCTCCAGGTGCGCGACGTCTCCGAGCTGACCGGCTTCCCCGAGATGCTGGACGGCCGCGTCAAGACGCTGCACCCGAACGTGCACGGCGGGCTGCTCGCGATCCGCGACGATGCGAGCCACGCCGCCGCGCTGCGCGCGCACGGCATCGCGCCGATCGACCTCCTGGTCGTCAACCTCTACCCGTTCGAGGCAACGGTGGCGAAGGGCGCCGGGTTCGACGATTGCATCGAGAATATCGACATCGGCGGGCCGGCGATGATCCGGGCCGCCGCCAAGAACCACGCCGATGTGGCGGTCGTGGTCGATGCCGAGGATTACCGCGCCGTGCTCGACGAATTGTCCGCGCATGGCGGCGCAACCTCGCTCGCGCTGCGGCGTCGGCTCGCGGCGAAAGCGTATGCGCGCACCGCGGCCTACGACGCGGCGATCGCCAATTGGTTCGCGCGCGAGCAAGCCGACCCCGCGCCGAGCTACCGCAGCGTCGGCGGCCGGCTCGCCGAGGCGCTGCGCTACGGCGAGAACCCGCACCAGTCGGCGGCGTTCTACCGCACGGGCGAGCAGCGCTTCGGCGTCGCCACGGCGCGGCAGGTGCAGGGCAAGCAGCTGTCCTACAACAACATCAACGACACCGACGCGGCCTACGAATGCGTCGCCGAGTTCGATCCGGCACGCACCGCGGCTTGCGTCATCGTCAAGCACGCCAATCCGTGCGGCGTCGCCGAGGGCGAGACGATGCTCGACGCCTATCGCAAGGCGCTGGCGTGCGACCCGACCTCCGCGTTCGGCGGCATCGTGGCGCTCAACCGTACGCTCGACGCGCAGGCCGCGCGCGCGGTCACGGAAATCTTCACCGAGGTCATCATCGCTCCGGATGCGACCGATGAGGCCCTGGCCATCGTCAGCGCGAAGAAGAACCTGCGGCTGCTGCTCGCCGGCGGCCTGCCCGACCCGCGGGCGGCCGGCCTCACGTTCAAATCGGTCGCCGGCGGGCTCCTGGTGCAGTCGCGCGACAACGCCGCGGTCGACGACATGGCGCTCAAGGTCGTGACCGCCCGCGCCCCGACCAACGCCGAGCTTGCCGATCTCACGTTCGCGTTCCGGGTCGCCAAGCACGTGAAGTCGAACACCATCGTCTACGCCAAGGATCGCGCCACCGTCGGCATCGGGGCCGGCCAGATGAGCCGGGTCGACGCCGCGCGCATCGCGGCGCGCAAGGCGCAGCGACGCCGCCAAGGAGGCGGGCTTGGCCGAGCCTTTGACGAAGGGCTCGGTCGCCGCCTCCGACGCCTTCTTCCCGTTCGCCGACGGCCTTCTGGTCGCGATCGAGGCCGGCGCCACCGCGGTGATCCAGCCGGGCGGCTCGATGCGCGACGACGAGGTGATCAAGGCCGCCGACGACCACGGCATCGCCATGGTGTTCACCGGCGTGAGGCATTTCCGGCATTGACCGGCCGCGCCCGAGCTGTAGGAAGAAATGCGTGCTTCGAGACGCGCGCGTCCCGCGCGCCCTCAGCATGAGGAGGTTTGTGCGTGCCCTACGCCGCCCTCCTCATCCTGAGTTGCCAACCGGCGTTGGGTCGACCCGCTGCGGATGAAACGATCCATACATTGCGGGTACTCGCCAGTGCTCGCTCTATATGTCGATCGTTTCTTATTAGGAGCGGTCCGAAGGATCGATCCTTGAGCGCCACACGCGTTCGGCCGCGGCTGGAGTTCGTTTTTCGATCTGGTGCGCAAGCGCAACATCAATCGATGTTGCGGGAGTTCGTTTTTCGAAATGGTGCTTGAGCGCCACACGCGTCCGGCCGCGGCGGGACTTCGTTTTTCGAAATGGTGCTCAAGCGCAACACCCATCCGCCGTGGCGGGAGTTCGTTTTTCGAAATGGTGCCTGAACGCCACACACCTCGGCAGTGGGGCAGTTCGTTTTTCGAATTGGTGTTTCAGCGCCACACTCCGCGATTGCCGCCCCCAAGGATGCAATGGCACGACAAGAGACGAAATGCTTTCCGCTTCTTCGCATGGGCCCGTGCCTCATAGAGATCGAGCTTGCGCAGCTTCTCCATCCGCGCGGCCCCTTCCAGCCTCGCGGATCAGCGCGTCGTGGGCTCTCGCGACGCGGGAGAGCTCGACGGTCGCCTCGGCCACCATGCGGGCGACCTGGCGCGGCACCTCGCCCGCAAGCGCGCGCTCGAGCCGCACCACCTCGGCGCGCCAGACGAGATCCGCGCGGATCGGAACGGTGAGGCCGTGCCGCCACGCATTGCGCGCCGAGCGCGCCTTGCCTTGGGGCGTGCGCGGGCCGGTGCTCCGTCCGGTGCGCGGCAGGTCCTCTGTGTTCATGTCGACTGGCCTCCTCGGCTGCGCCGTCATTGCGAGCGACAGCGCTCGACGTCCTTGACCTGCAGCCAATCGAAGGCCGTTGCCGCGCCGCTCTCGGCGCCGAGTTGCCCGACCATCCCGTTGGTAGGCGGCCTCGTCCTCCCCGCGCACGAGCGGCGGGTTGGCGAAGATTTCGCTGACGGCCGGCCGAATGAGTGCGTCCATGTTGAGCCCCTTGTCTGGCGCGCGCGCAATGGCGCCAGGGTTGCTGTCGTCTCATGCCCTCGGAACAAGGGCTGTTTGGCGCCGAAGCTGCCGCACCACCGCTCGCGCGCTCGGACTTGATCCGTCACGCCGCGAGCAGGCCCCTTTCGACGAGCACTCTAGCGAACAAAACGAGAACACGCTACTCACAGGCGCATTAAATCTTGCCGTAGCAAAACGACCCCGAACTTGCCTTTGCCGTGGCGACAGCCGAGACAAACCGTATCGAGGGTTTGAATCCCTCTCCCTCCACCAGCAATACTAGCTAAGTGACTGATAAATAGATAATTTTTATGAGGACTCACGGTCGGTCCCCGGACCAGCCCCCAGATGCAGACAGCAACGCACCAGTCGCCTATCGTACAAGACTGCACTAGTAGGGCTTGGAATTTGCCCCGTGGCAGACCGCAGCACGTGTCCGGGTGCCGATAGCAGACCGTTCGTGGAAACTCGCTGATGGCCTCTCGTGGTACCGAAGCGATAGTGGAGGCGGGCATCCTGAAGTGGGCGCGGGAGACGGCCGGCCTTACGCCGGAGGAAGCCGCGCGGTCGCTGCAGACCAAAGATGAGAAGGTAGTCGCGTGGGAAAGGGGCGAAGAACGCCCCAGCATGCCCCAGCTTCGCAAGATGGCGACCGTTTATAGACGGCAGTTGAGCGACTTCTATCTGCCCGCTCCCCCCAATGAGGCTCCGCTACCTCACGACTTCCGACGGCTTCCGGGTGACGGTGTTTTTCACTACAGCCGCGCGCTCCGTTATCAGCTTCGCCAAGCTCGGCAACGTCGCGACCTCGCGCTCGATCTTGCGACAGAGCAGGACCGTGAATTGAGGGAGTTGCCCGTCGTCCAAATCACCGAAGCCACAGAACGTCTGGGCGGTCGGGTGCGGGAATTGCTTCAGGTCAAGATACCCGAGCAACGTGCTTGGCGTGATCCGCGCAAGAGCTACAATGCTTGGCGCGCCCAGGTTGAGGCGGCTGGTGTCCTTGTGTTTCAGGTGACGGGCGTTCAGCCGTCGGAAATGCTCGGCTTCTCGCTGACAGAGCAACCCCTTCCGATTATTGGCATCAATCGCAAGCTTGCCCCAAACGGTCGCACCTTTACGCTCTTACATGAATTCGTGCATGTGCTGTTGCGCCAGAGTAGCCTCTGCGACATTGAAGAGAGTTTCGTCCGGGCGCCTGAGGAGCAGAAGACCGAAATCTTCTGCAACGCCGTTGCCGCAGCGGCTCTCGTGCCACGCGATGCGCTTCTTTCCGATCCGCTTGTGAGTCCTCACACACAGGCTCGGGACTGGAGCGACGACGAGCTAACCGCCATCGCCCGCAACTTTGGTGTCAGCACGCATGTGATCTTGCGTCGCTTGTTGACAGTTGGGCGAACTACGCAGGCCTTCTACGGCGCGCGCGCCGGTTTGTGGCGCGTGTACGAGCCTGCACCTGCCAAGGATGAGGACGAAGAATTTAAGAGGAACATGCCGCAAGAGGTTGTCAGCGACCTCGGTCGTCCGTTCGTCAGCCTGATACTCGAAAGCTATTTGACTTCGAATCTCTCGCTTAGCGACACCTCACGCTATCTCGGTTTGCGCGCGGGACAGGTGGCAAAGGTGCGTGAGCTTGTGTTCGGGAGCTGACGTTGCCGCCCCCGAAGACAATCTACTGTATGGACACCAGCTCGATCATCAAGTGGTACGTTGAGGACTATCCGCCCTCGATCTTCGAAGGCCTTCAGGACCGCATCGAGGAACTGATAACGGCCGGCCGCTTGCGATCGCCGAAGGCTGTCTATGATGAAATCAAACCAGGCGATGATTGCCATACGTGGTGCAAGGCGCAGACCGCTCTCTTCGTTGAGGAGTTGGTTGCGGTTCAGGGGATTGTGCGCGCCCTTATGGCGGCACATCACAATAAGCAGAAGCCGCACAAGGGTATCAGTGGCGCCGATCCTTTTGTGATTGCAATGGCGAAAGATGGAGGTATTGACTGGATCGTTGTCGCAGACGAACACCCAGGAAGCGACGAAAATCGAAAAATTCCCTACGTGTGTGGCGTTGAAGGCGTTACCTGCATCACCTTTCAGCAGATGATACTCGCCGAGGGTTGGAAATTCTAAGACACGGCGGATGTCATCGGCGGCTACGCAGCCAAGCGCTTCCCCGGTGCGCGCGGCCGTCAGGATGCAAAATTCCAGCGCCATGGATGGGCGGTGGAGCGGGCTCCGCTCTCGCGCATCTTCACTTGCAGGCCGTGTCTGGGTGCATGACGAAATCCGGTAGTGTCGCATGCACAGATGATGGGTTGCCCTTCGGAACCTGCGCGATAACATCGACTATTGTATAGCCACACACAAACAGACTTGGCTTGTTTGTTTGCGGGCTATAACTGATCTGCATGCAAGCTTCTGAGCTGCGATGGCATTCAGCGTAAAAGGCTTTCCCGACATGCAGGTATTGGGGCTTGATCGCCGTCGCATTGTCGCATTGGCAACGATGTCGCATGGGGGCAGGCGGCGTCGCGAGCGCGCGGCTCGGTGTGTCCCATTCGGCAGGCATGCTCGAACAACTGCGCGCCATCGTAGTCGTAGTCAGGGGCGGTCGCTGCGATCTTCCGTCTCGATACTAGCTTCGGCGGCGGTAAGACGCATGGCTTGATTGCACTCGTTCACGCGGCCCGCGGCATGAACGGTGTGGGGGCGCGCCGCCCGTACCAGGCTGCGGGGCCCGGCACGCGGAGGCCGAGGCTTTCCATGTTCCACGTGGCTATGCGGGCCCAGCAGGCCTGCAAAGATCACGATCGACCAGCCGCCGCGTCGCGGTACTGACGACCGAAGGTGCCGCGCGCGTCCGCCACAAGTGTGTGCCACGGTCCCAGTTGCGCGATGCGGCCTTGGTCGAGGACGGCGATCAGGTCCGCTTGCCGGATCGTCGAGAACCGGTGGGCGATGATCACGACCGTCATTGCGCCACGCAACCGTTCGACCACGCCCCAGACGGCGCGCTCGCTCTCCTCGTCGAGCGCGCTCGTTGCTTCATCGAGAATGAGCAAGGTCGGCCGGCGCAGCAGAGCGCGGGCGATGACGAGGCGCTGACGTTCGCCGCCGGAAAGCCGACTGCCGCGCTCGCCGATAACGGTATCGAGGCCTGCGGGCAGCGCGGCGACGAGCTTGTCTGCGCCGGCGATGGCCAGAGCCTGGAGGAGGTCCGCCTCGGTGGCCTCGGGCGACATCCAGGCGAGGTTCGCCCGGACCGTCTGGTTGAACAGGAAATTGTCCTGCGGCACGTATGCGACGCTGCGCCGCCACGCCGCCAGGCGCGCGTGAGCCAGCGGCTCGCCGTCGACCAGCACCGAGCCCGAATCCGGCACGATCAAACCCATCATGAGATCGGCGAGCGTGCTCTTGCCGGCGCCGGACGCGCCCGCGACGGCGACCACGGTGCCGGCCGGAATGCCGAGATCGACGCCGTCGAGCACATATTCGCCGTCCCCGTCGCCATAGCGAAAGCGGACATCGGCAAGGCGGATCTCGTCTCGCAGCGCCAGCCGGTCGCTGCCGCTGACCGGCGTCTGCTCGCACGCCGCCTCGCAGCGGTGAATCAGTGCGGACAGGTCGTCGAAGACCGGAAGCATGTGAACGATGACTTGCGGAGCCTGCTGCAGCTCGCCAAGCAGCGGCATCAGGCGGGCGAAGATCACGATCAGCACCAGCAGTTCCGCTACCGCAAGATTGGCGAAGGTTGCCCCGACATAGACGAACAGCCCCAGCGCCACCGCGGCACCGAGCTGCAGCAGCATGCGCGACTCGGCCTGGCGTTGCGCGAACGCCAGCAGATGATCGCGCTGGCGCGCGGTCGCGGCCTCGAAACGCAGGCGATGGCGCTCCTCGGCATTGTGGCTCTTGGCCAGTTTGAGCGCCGCGAGGCAGTCGCTCATTTCGTCGAAGGCGGCACGATAGGCAGCCGCAAATTCTCGGCCCGATTGATACACGTCGCCGCGGCGATACCAGACCAGGACCGCGATCAGGCAGCCGCAGGCGACGACCGCGACCGTCAGCAGCGGCGCCAGAGCGACGGCGACGATCAATGTAATGAGGGCGACCACCGCCAGCGCGGGGACCTGCAGAAAGACCTGAGTCCCGTGGGCGACAGTCTCGACATCGGTGGTCAGCGCCTTGGTGAGGTTGGACAGCCGCTGTTGCGCAATGAACGGCCATGCGGCCCGCGTGATCGCCTCGTAGAGGCGAGTGCGCAGCCGCTCGACGAAATCGGATCGCAGGCGGGCGAGCGCCACGTCGCGCCCGCGCACCAGGATTGTCCGGCAGGTCATCAGCCCGACGAAAATGGCGATCAGCACCGGCAGGGAGAGCGGCAGGCCGACCACGCCGAGCACACGCGTCAAGGCGTCGGTGATCGGACCCGCAAGCGTCTTGCCGTCGCCGATGAGTGCGACCAGCGGCGCCAGCAGCGCCAGCCCGACGCCCTCGGTCAACCCGGCAGCGAGCACCAGCAGGGCGGCGCCGGCCTGCGTGCGGCCCGGCACCGAGCCGGCGAAGGTCCGCGCGAAACGGCCGAGCACCCGCACGGCCTCTCCGGGCGGCCTTGCAGTGGCGGACGCATCGTCCTGCGGTGCCGACGTGGTCCTGGTCCCCGCTTCCACGGCCGCACTGTCGGGGGGGAACGTCGCCAGCACGGCGAAACGCGCGGCGACTTCGCCGCCCACGATGTCGACCGCGCCGTCCTTCACCCAGACATGCGCGGCGAGACCGTTCTGCGCATCCGGCGCCGCACCGTAGTTGAGGATTGCCGGCACGCCGCGTCGGCGCAGCATGAATTGCGCCGCCAAGCCCTGCTCGAAGCAGAGCGCGCGCCACGGCACCCGCCGCGCGCAGGCTTGCACCGCCCAGCGGACGCCGTCAGCCGCAGCGCGGCGCGCATCCGCCGATGGAATTGCCCGGCGCCCGCGCCGGCTGGCCCAGCGTGCGACATGCCGGAACGGCAGGATCGCGACCGCAATGGCCGCGGCCGCCAGGCAAAGCGTCGCCTCCATCAGCATGAGCCGGTCGCGCCATGGCAGCCGCCCGAATCTCTGCATGAGCGATACCGGGATCACGCGGACTCCACCGATGGGAGCTCGCGCGCACGGCCGAGCTGCGCCAGCGCGCGCGGACGATCGGCGACACGAGCGATGAGGGCATCGATGGTCGGTTGAGCGGACAATGTCGCCACTCCTCCCGCTTCAATTGACGCGCGAGGCGCGGCGCAGGAAATGCCCGGCCGAAACGCCGCGCAACAACGCAAGGCGGTAGGGAAACATGATTTCGTCGCGCTCCCAGCCGCGGGTCGGCCAGTTGTCGACCAGCCGGCGCAGCCGCGCAACGTCGAGCGTCCCGGCCGCGGGCGCAAAGGCATCGAGGCGGTCGACCTCCTCGCCCAGCCGCTCGCGCACCGCCGTCAGCTGCTCGTGCCAGTCGGCCGCCTGATAGCCCTTGCGGCGCTGCTCGAGCAGGGCGCTGGGCAGCCGGTCCGCGAAGGCGCGCAGCGTCAACGACCTGGGTACGCCGTCGCACAGGTATTGCTCGGCCGGCACCGACAAGCAGAACTCGAGGAGGCGCCGGTCCGTGGTCGGATCGCGCGTGTCGACGCCCCAGCCCGCCAGGTGTCCCTTGATGTAGTTGCCCATGTCGACCCGGCGCAGAACCCACAGCCGCATCGCAAAACCGTCCCTCCAGGGCCGATAGCCAAAGTCGAGACTGCGCTCGCTCGCAAGCTGGACAAATTCCTGGTCGGCGAGCCGATCAGGATTGATCGCGGTGTACTGACGGATGTCGAAGGATCTCCCAGTCGTCACCCGGGCAAGGGAGCGCCATAGCGGCCTGGGCACCCAAGGAGCGAACGTACCCGCCAATATGCCCTTCCAGTTGAGGTGTCGGCCGCGCAGCAGCCCCAAAGACGTGCGCGCCCATTGCCCCAACCGTCCGGCTCCCAGCAGCTCCGGCAGCGCCTCCTGACCGCCGTAGCTCAGCGTCATGTTGCCCATCTGTCCGGTGAGCATGACGGCGAGCCTGCGCTCGCGCGCTGCGTTGTTGATCGCATTCATCCACACGTCATTGCAGATGTTGAGAACCGGCCGCTCGAACAGGAAAAAGTTGCGATCAAGATTGTCGAGCGGGGATCGGTCTTCGCTGCGCACCAGCACATGCTCGATGTTGGGATGCATCTGCGCGGTCAGGGCGGCAACCGGGCCTTCATCGTTGAAACGCCCGGGCGGCGCCGGCCCGTCATAGCCGCTGCGCGGCACGGCGGTGAAAGCGATGACGCGGCCGCCGCTCGGCGCCAGCAGCCGCGCTGCCGTGCTCGCGACCGTCGCACTGTCGAGGCCGCCGCTCAGGTGGGCGGCGACGTCTCGCCCGCCGCGCAATTGGCTGCGCACCGCCTGGTCGACGTGGTATCGCAGCGCCTCGGCGTATTCCTCCGGACCGCCAAGCATGATTGTGCGCCGTTGCGGCTCCCAGAACCGGCGGGCCGAAAGGCCATCCGCCGTGACGGTCGTGACATGGCCGGGCTCGACCCGCTCGATGCCCCTGAAGTAGCTGCGCGGACCGGCCTCGGGGATGAGCGCCAGGAACTCCGCGACCCGTCCCTCGTCCGGCGCGTACGGGACCTCGGGCAGTGCGTGCAATCCCTTGGCCATGGAGGAGAAGGCGAAAAAGCCATTGCCGCGGTGATAGTGCAGCGGCCGCATTCCGAGCGGATCTCGCACAAGGACCAGGCGGCGGCGCGCGGCGTCCCAGACCGCGAACGCGTAGTCGCCGACAAGCCGCTCCAGGCAGGTCTCGTTCCAGCGCTCCCAGGCTGCCAGCAGGATTGCGGCGTCGCAGAGGGTGCGCGCCTGCTCGGGCGAGATCTCCAAGGCGGAGATCAGCTCGTCGCGATTGTCGAGGCGCAGGTCGGCGACCAGAACCGCTCGCCCGCCGGCGCCGACGAGCGGTTGGCGGTCATGCGCATCCTCGGGCAGCAGGCGCATCAGCCGGCGGCCGATCGCGATCGAATCGTTCGCCCACTGCGCGCCCGCATGAGGTCCATAGATTTCCTGCGAGGCGAGCATGCGCGCGACGGCGTCGCCCGCATCGGGCCGGCCGTCGAGACGCCACAGGCCGGCGATCGCCGACATGGCTCAGTCGCCGGTGGCGCCGCCCGCGGCGCGCACCTTGATCAGCCCCTCGGCCCGCAGTTCCTCCAGCAGGTCGACCACCTGCCGCTCGCAGGTTGCGGGATCGACCTCGTACTCGGACACGAGCTTCGCGCACAGATCCTCGATGCTCATCGGGGCTGCGATCAGTTGCCAGACGCGCGAGCCGACCTTGTTGAGGCCGTAGCAGGTGCCTCTATCGACATGAAGTGCGACGATTTCCCCGTCGACCTCGGCCTCGATCAAGCCGTCGCCGCGGACGATCACGGCTTCGGAGGACAGGGAAGGTGATGGTTGCATTTTCTACTCGCCGATGCGGCAAATACGTCGCATGACAGTTATACCAGCAGCACTGGATTTTGACTCGTCATGCCCGGCACCCGGGTCCGGCCTTTTGGCCGGCCCGGGCATGAACCTTGTGCCGGGCATCCACGTCTTTCTTCCCTTGATGCTGCAGCAAGCAAGACGTGGATGGCCGGGACAAGCCCGGCCATGACGGGCGGATAGGTCGTCGCCTAATGCCGCTGATATTACACTGATCGAAGATGCCAGCCAGCGCAACGACGCTCACGCCGTGCCCCCATGCCGCACGAGTTCGTCCGCCTCGCGGGCGAACACGTCGAACCCCCACCGTCGGCCGACGGCGAAGACGCGCGTGTGCCCCACCAGGGAGGTGCACTGCCGGAAGTGCGGCATGGCGCGACCCATGAGCGGTACCAGCCGCCCGCGGTAGGTATTGGACATCACCGCATCGACGGCTTCGGTGCCGGTCAGGGCCCGGATCCTTTCTGCCGGATCGAGCGCCTCCCCCAGGACGTACAGCCGCGCCAGCGGAATCGGATCGCGACCGGCATCGCCCTCCATCGGCAGGTGGTATTTGTCGAGCTCGTCGTGACACGCGATCGAACGCATCGGCGTCGCGTCCGAAGGCGGTGACGGTGTCGCGCCACAGCTTCAGCCGCGGCAGCCCCGGCCAGGCAAGCGGTTGCCCACCGGCGTCGAAGCTGACGACGCACACGTCGTCGCACAGCACCCGATATCCCTGCGCGTGGAAATGCGCAGCCAGGGTCGACTTGCCGGCGCCGGGCGGACCGGTGAAGGCGACGGCGCGACCTTCGACCTCGATGGCGCTGGCATGCAGCGGCAGGAGCCCGCGCTGGTGGCAAAGCACACCCAGTGCGGTGCCCAACAGGAAGAGCCGGACGTTGCGGTCCGAGCTGCCGGCCGCGGGCTCGACCAGGATCTCGCAGCCGGCGCGCACGCGATAGCGCCCGACCTTGCTCACGGTGAGCAGGTAGTCGTCCTCCCCGATCTGAAAGGCCGGGCTCGAATGGCGCGCCGACGGCAGCGCGGGCGGAACCGGCCCAAGCCGAATGTTGATCGCCGGTCCGAGACCATCGTCCGGCCGCACGGTGCCGAGCTCCGGCAACGGCAGCTCGGAGCGGATCCGCAGTCCGAACGCGAAATGGCACGAGAGACCTTCCGCGCCGGGATTGTCGTGCTCAGTCGGCAAGTCGGCACCTTCAGAGCCTGACCGAAAATGAGCCGCCTGTTTCCAGCCCATCTCCAACCTCGTCATGCTGAGGTGCTTTCCCGGACGAAGTCCGGGAAAGCCTCGAAGCACGCAACGCGGCGCCGCTGGAGACTTCTGGACCATCCTTCGAGGCTCGACCGCTTTGCGGCCGAGCACCTCAGGATGACGGATTAGTTTTCGGCCAGACTGTCAAGGGACATCGGGCGGCTCTTTCCAATCGCCCGGAAAACGAGTTTCATACGCGATGTTGCGCACTTCGCAATGCGGATACCGGCGCGCTTCGCCGGGGCAGCTCGACCCCAAGCCGCCCGACATCGAGGAGGCGGTCGCACATTGAGCCGCTGGCAGACGCACCAACTGCTTTGCCGTTGCCTTGCCCGGTATTGCGGGCAACGCTCGCCGGAGCTCAGCCGGGAGGACACGGATTGGCCGGCCCTGATCGAAGCAAGCCGTGATCACCTGGTAGCGCCCGCGCTGGCGTGGTGCCTCTGGAGCAACGAGAACGTCCCCGCCGACGCCGACGGATATCTCAAGGCTGCATTCGTCCACAACACAAACCGGAACACGCTCCTCCTCGGTCAGGTGGCCTCGCTTGCGCGCGCACTGAATGGCATCGGCGTGACCCCGGTTCTGCTCAAGGGCGCCGCTGCCTTGACCGAGCAACTCTATCCGCACGTCGGCATTCGTTTCCTGAGCGACCTTGATGTTCTGGTCCCCCGCGAACGATCAAACGACGCGCTGCAATGCGCGCGCGCCGTAGGTTTCACCGATCCAAAGCCTTCGGCGTGGACCGAGGGCGCGTCGCATCATCTGCCCTCGCACGTCCACAACGAGACCGGCACGAGCCTGGAGCTGCACGTGCAGGCCGTCGTGCCATCGGCCGCCAAGCTCCTCCCCACCGAGCGTCTCCTCGCCAACGCTGCGCCATCGTCGTTCCGCGACACAAGGGTCCTGATTCCAAGCGCGACGGATCAGGTCGCGCACAATCTCGTCCATAGCCAGATCGTCGACCGCCTGCATCTTCGCAGGACCGTGTCCTTGCGCTGGTTGCTCGAATTCGCCTTGCTCTGCAGGCGCTACGAGACCGAAATCGATTGGGACGAGCTGGCATGGCGCTTCCGCGCTACGCGCAACACGCCTGTCCTGGAGAGAGCCGTTGCACTGGCGCGGGAGCTGTTCTCGCTTCCGCAGTCCGTTCCACGGCTCGGGAATGGCATCGACGAGCTCCAGGTGCTGCGGCAAACGGTGGAGGACCCCAACCGGCAGACCCGGGGAATCCTCGCCACCATCCTGGAGCGCCACGTCCAGCTTTTCCGCGCGGCGCCGTCCCGGCATCTGAGCCTGATCGATCCCCGCAACTGGCCGCGCCGTCTTGCGACGATTCGGCGGATCCTGCGCACGCCACCGAGATGGTGAGGTCCCGAACTCCCCATCAGAAATCTACCGCGCCGCTCTGGCCTCAAGTGCTCACAGGCGCGGTGCAGTGGCCATGCAGCCGGACAGGCATTCTAAGGCGCCCTGCGCGGTTCCCGCACATTTAAGGGCGTCCGCGGCCTCAATGACTTCAGTCGGCCGCCATATTCGCTATAGAGTTCGGCAAAGTCCTCTGCCATCTCGTAGCAAAGCCTGAGCCGGCGGGAGCGCCAGCTAGCTCCGACCTCTCCGCAGCCTTGCATCTCCATGGTCAGAGGTTTCGGCCATGCAAAATGCTGGACAAGGTATTCGACAAGCGGCTCCAGAAAGCGCAGCTCGCGAAAGCTTCGCGCATAAACTTGAAGCTTACCGCTCGCCGGCCCGTAGATAACCTCGACCTGCTGGGTCGGCTTGTCGGGAGCCCGCAGATGCGGCTTGAGCAACGTCTCCCACGACCATTGCGCGGTCCTGAAATCATCCTTGCAGCTCTGCTGGCGGTCCATCGGCATCCCCGCTATGTCCGCAAGCTCTCTATATTTCTCCGGATCCGATCCGACCATCAGGCAGACGATGTGATAAGCACGCTGCAAATTCATTGCGTGCGCGTCGTAGTAGGTCGGTTTTTCTCCGGTTTTTTTGTCGCGCAGGTCTGCCAGGTACCAGCCCTTTGCAGCTTCGGTAAGAACCCGATGCGAAAAGCTACTGCCGAGCTTCAACGCAGTCAGGATGGCGAATGCATCCGCAGCGTCCTCATCCCGACCAGCATTCGGGATCTCCATTTCGGCAAGCACGCCATGACCGACTTCGTGCGCTGTCACGAACAGCATGTTGCCGATGACGAACTCGACCAACCTCTGCCGCTTGCGCAGGGGCAGTTGCTTGAGGCGCGGTTCCGTTTCGGCAAGCGTGCGTACAGCTTCTGAAAGGCGGGCCTCAAATCCAGCAGAATCCGGCATTGGCGGTTGCCCAAACACGGGCATGCTGCTCAGGGCTATGACCAGCACCGCCGTACCGAGCCCACACCAAAGCCGCATGAATCAGTCAAACCCCCGCTGCCGCGTGGCGGAACGTACTACCACCGTGCGGTTGGGTCTATCGCCGGTCAACGCGGAACTGAGGTAGGACACCACGCCGATGTAACGCGCGATACGCTCGCGAAAGGCATAGTCACGGCGGCAACACTTGGCGAACGCGAACAATGGAAGTTAAGGAATGCAGCGCTGGCCTATTTGGGTGAGACCAAGGTGCGTCCGCTTTGATGCCAGGTCAGTTTTGCCGCCGCGGCTTGCTGGCCGTGCGCGGCCTAGTTTCGCGTTGAGAACCGCGACCTTCGACGCGCTCCATCTCAATTGCCATCCGGAGCCAGAATGCGGCTTGCTCGCGTAGCGCCTGCTTAGCGCTCGGCGCCCTTGTCCTGTGCATCAGGCGTATGCACTCGGCAGCGCGTTGGTGGGCGACAATGGGCCTTGCGCACAGAAGATGGGATGCCTGCCGGATGGGGCTTTACTGCAACCCAAGCGGTGTGGCCGGACCGCTACAGCCTCCGCCAGAAGATCGGAGCATGCTGCGTTCGGCATCATGTGGGCGCGAGAACCATGCGGAAATTCCTTTCCGGAGCCGCCACGCTGATCGCCTTGGCGAGCCCCGCGATCGCCGCCGACTTGCGACTTCCCGTCAAGGCGCCGCCGATCGCGCCGTCCTGGAGCTGGACTGGCTGCCACGTCGGCGGCCAGGTGGGCGCGCTGCGCACCTCCAAGAACGGCTGGATCGTGCGGACGCCCGGCGGCGCCTTCTTCGGCGAGTCGCTCGGCGGCCATGATGCCGACAGCTGGGTCGCCGGCGTGCAGGCGGGCTGCGATTACCAATTCGCCGGCGGCTTCGTGATCGGCCTGCAGGGCGACTATGCCTGGACGGATGCGGTCGGCCGCCATGACAGCGCGCGCGAGTTCGGCGTGGCCTATCACAGCCGCGCCGAGGCGCTCGCCTCCGTCACCGGCCGCATCGGCTACGCCTTTGATCGCTTCCTCGGCTACGTGCGGGGAGGCGGCGCCTGGGAGCGCGATGCGTATCATGCGACGACCATCATCCTCGGCACCGCCTTTGCGGCCCGCGCGACGCAGCCGGGATGGACCATCGGCGTCGGCGGGGAATACGCGTTCACGGACTTCGTGTCGGGCTTCGTCGAATACAGCTGCTACGACTTCGGCACCAACCGGATCGCGTTCACTCCGCAAGTGGCCGGCCTCACGCCGGGATTCGTGGACATCCGCGAGAGCACGAGCGTCGTACGCGTTGGGCTCAACATCCGCTTCGGCGCATTCGGGGCGCCGGTTGCGGGGAGATACTAAACCGCAGTTCGTAAGATGGCCGACCGCCCGCCGGGGTGTGGCCTTGTCCGCCAGCGTCATATAGAATCCCAAAATGACCAAACTCGTCACGTAAACACTTCATCCAGCCAGTCGTAAATCACCGCATTCGAGAGCGGCAAGTTGCCAAGCTGACAATGGCTGTCCGCCCCTTCCGCTGTTGTGAAAATGCGCTGCGTCACAGGTCCACTCACGCTGCTACTAAAGGTCTCGAACAGGTCCATGGCGACCGAACCCTCACCCTCGCCCACCAGAGCAAGGCTCGGGCAGCGGATATCCTGAAGAGCATTCCCGATCCGAAAGTCGCGCAGGCGCTCAAGCCACGCCGCGAGGCTATCTACTCCAAAGCGACGCAACGACGCCTTGAGGCTGAGCTTCATGCCGGGTGGCATCTGCTGATCAGGGATGCGGTCGATCTCCTCCAATCTCAGCGGCGGTGGGTTGGCTGCCATCTCGGGGCCGACAAAACCGACCATGTAGGCGCGCAGGTCCGGGATCGGCGAGTTCGCCACCATTGCCTTAATCCGACTATCATGTGCGGCAGCACGCGATGCGAAGTACCCCCCAAAGCTGATGCCATAAAGTGCAAGCCGCTGTGGATCGACCTCAGCCCGCGAGAGTGCATAATCGATCATTGCCCCGACCGGGAGCTCGTAATCGGGCCGGAACACCACATCTGGGTGGAAACGGAGAAAGCCTGCCTGCCCCGGACCTTCCGCGATCAACACGTTCCAGCCGCGCTCCAGCGCAGCTTGTCCCGTTTGAAAATACAGCTCTTCGCCCGTCCCATCAAAGCCGGTTAGAACGATGACCGTCTTGCGAAGGCCGAGCTTCGGTAGCCGCAGGTCGTATGAAGTAACCGGGCAGCCACACGTGCTCGAAGGGGATCTGCAGCACCTCCGACTTCCAGGGCAGGAGCTTGGCGGCGTCCAGGAAGGCGTCGCGTGAGGCCAGTCCGTGCGTTCGCGAGGTGTCGGTGACCGGGTCGTCGTAGTACTCCGCCGCTCGGTAGTACATGCTGGCGCGCTGAAAGTGGTCGCGCGCGCTCACGGGATGCTTCTGCAGCACTGAGCGCGCGAGCGAGCGCGTCTGATCGCCCAGAGCCGCAAAGGCTGGAGGCCAGGTGCGGGGGTCACCGTCCTTGATGTCCCGGACGGCTGCGAGGATCTCGCCAACGGCTGCGCCCATCGAGTTTGCTGCGCCTAGGCTGCGGAGCAGCTGGAAATCCATCTCTGGATCGGCGAAGCCGCGCACCCGAGTTGCGGAACGGGTGACGGCATGGGCAGCCTCGGCAAGGGGCTGCGGCCCGGATTCAGCCCCTCCAGGCACAATACGCTGCAGCGCGGGGCGCTCCCACTTCAAACGCCTGTCCGCATCTCGATTTTCGACCTGTTCGCCGTGGCTGATTTCGTCGCCCTGCTGTAGCGTTGCCGGCCTCCGCTGGCGAAACGGCCAGGCGGAGGTGGCCAGCCCGGCCGTTTCCGTGCCGTGAACAATCCCCTTGGGAGAAGCGCGCGAGCCTAACACGTTCGGTGCGGCAACGGGACTCGGATTCCCCGAAGATCGCCGCGCCCATGAAAAAGCCCCGCGAAGTGATCCAGCCCCGCTGGGGCGTCTATAGCCTTCGCGGCAAGCGTGCCCTTCTCGGTCAAAGCTAGCCCTTCACCTCATTGCAGAAGATCGCGATGGCCGCGAGGTAGCCCCGGAGCGGGAGCTTGTGCGATCCGAACAGCGTGCCGGAGGTGATCGAGAAATCCTTGCCGCACGCCGCACACTCGAAACGGAGATTGCCCGACGGCCGACGGCGCAGGCATCCAAGCCGCCGCAGTGCAAGCCTTGCGCCTCAGCCCCCAACGCGCCGGCATGCCTTCGCCGCGTCACTGACGATGCGCTGCGCCCGGGACACCAGGTCAGTGCGTTGCGGCCGTCGTTTGCACCCTCGAGAGCAGCGTCGCGCCAATCACGAAGAACGCGATCAAAACCGCCATGCCGGCCTTCTGGCTGGCGAGCGCCGCCGTGACGGTCGCGACCAGCAAGGGACCGAGGAACGACGTCACCTTGCCGGACAGCGCCAGCAGCCCGAAATGCTGCGTCACGCGATCGCGCGGCGCGAGCCGCACCAGCAAGGTGCGCGAGGCCGCCTGCAGCGGCCCGGCCGCGAGCCCGATCAGCAATCCGAGCAGCACGTAGGCGCGCTCGGCGGTCGAGCCGTAGAGGCCGCCGCCGGGCGCCGGCGGCGCCACCGGAATCAAGAATCCCACATGGTCGCGGCCGATCGACAGAATGCCGATCCCGACCACGATCAGGATCGCCAAACTGCCGAGGATAATCGGCTTCGGCCCGAAGCGGTCGTCGAGCCTGCCGCCCACGTAGGCGCCGACGGCGCCGGTGACGGTGAGCAGGATGCCGAAGATGCCGATCTCGATGGTGTGCCAGCCGAACGTGCCGGCCGCATAGATGCCGCCGAACGCGAACAGCGCCACCAAGCCGTCGGCGTAGATCATGTTGGCGGCGAGGAACAGCGCGGTGTCGCGGTGCCGCGGCAGCGTGCGCAACGTGTTCGCGAGCGTCGCCAGGCCTTGGCGGACGGCGGCGCCCACCGGGAGCTTGCGCGGCTGGTCGGGCGTGAACAGGAACAGCGGCAGCACGAATACGACGAACCAGGCCGCCGAGAGCGGTCCGGCGGCGCGGTCGCCCTCGCGCAGCGCGGGGTCGAGCCCGAACAGCGGCGTTCCGCCGAGCAGCGTCTTACCGCTCACCGGATCCGCCGCCAGAAACCCGAGCGTGAGGACGAGGCTGACCAGCCCGCCGACATAGCCGGTGGCCCAGCCGGTGCCCGAGAGCCTGCCGACGCGTTCGGGCGGCACCAGGCTCGGAATCATGGCGTTGTTGAACACCGTCGCGAACTCGACCGCGATGGTGCCGACCACGAAGGCGGCGAGCGCGAGCGGGATCGTGGCCGGATCGTTCGGCTTGCCGAGCCAGAGCGCCGACGACGCCAGCACCAGCACCACGCCGAACCCGGCGATCCACGGCTTGCGTCCGCCCGCCGCGTCGGCGATCGCGCCGAGCACCGGCGACGAGAACGCGATGACGAGGCCGGCTGCCGCCGTCGCGTAGCCCCACATCGCCTGCCCCTGCACCGGGTCAGCCGCCATCGCGCCCGCGAAGTAGGGGGCGTAGACGAACGTCGTCACCAGCGTGAAGTACGGCTGCGCCGCCCAGTCGAACAGCAGCCAGCCCACGATGGCGGAACGCGAGCTTCCGCCTCCCGTCGCGAGGGCGGGTGTCGCGCCGCGCGGCGGCGAGGCAGGTGAGGGGCGCGAAGCTGCCATACCTAGGGCGTGATCGTCCGCGGAATCGTCATGCCCGGGCGAGCAATCGCCACAGCGATTTGCGAGGGTTGACCCGGGCATCCATCATTCTTCGCAAGAATCTTTTTTGAAGAGATGGATTGCCGGGTCAAGCCCGGCAATGACGAATTGGTGGCTCCGGCTGAAGCGATCATGCTCAATCGGCCGCGAGGCGAAACCATGCGAGCAGCTTTCGCGCCACCAGCTCGGCAAAGAGCCGATAGCCTGCGGGTTTGAAATGCTGATCGACCGGCCACGCATAGCGATGCGGGTCGGCGGCCGCTACCGGCACCATCTCCCCGAACAGGTCGACGTATTCCGCATTCGAAGCCAGGCAAGCCTCGATCTCGGCGAACGGGTTGCGTGCGCCGGTCAATTCGCTGCCGCTCGGATGAGCCACCACCGCAAGATGGAAATCGTGCTTGCCGGCCAGCGCGGCTTCGCGCTCGATCACCTCGCAAATTGTCGCGACGGCCGCCCTCGCGCGGCGTTGCATCGTGTTCCGGTCGAGCAGCAGATTGTTGTATCCGAACCATTTGGTGACGATCGCCCGGACCAGGTGGCTTGCGCGAAACAGCGGCTCGATCGCCGGCGCATTGGCGCTGCGCCGCCCGTCGCGATCGTAGCGATGCAGACCCCCTCGCACCGCGATGTCCGCCACGTCCGAGACATTGATCGATTGCACGACGATGTCCGGTTTGAGCTCGAGGAAAACGCGGGTCAAGGCGTTGAGGTTATGCACCGGATCGCTTCCCGCTATCCCTCCGTTCATCACCACGATGCGGCGATCGGGTACGTGAACCGCGAGGATGTCCCGCAGATAAGCCGGCATGGTGTTGTCGCGGTCCGCTCCCATTCCTTCGATGAAGGAATCCCCCAGGACGAGCACCCGAAGCTCATTGGCAGGCTTTTCGCGGGGCCAATCGACGTCCCGAAAGCCGAGGCTGTTTGCCACCAGCTCATGGGTAAATTCGAGCTGCACCTGCGTGGAGGAAGCGTTTGCCGTTCGGCGCCGGTACGGCTCCGACTCGTCCTGGTACATGGAAACGTAGGCGAGGCCGTTCTTCTCGCTGTAGACCTTGTACCGGCCATCCCATCTGATCGCCAGTTCGGCCAGGCCGAGCGACACCAGTGGAAGCAGCAGGATGACCGTCCAGCCGACGACGCGCATCGCCAACGACGGCCTGACCGGATCGGCGATGCCGGCGGGGGACGCGCCCGCCATCAGCTCTTCACCAGATCGCCGACCAGGCTGGCGGCGACCGAGAGCTTCGAGATCGTCAGCGCCGAGCCCGCGATCTCGTCGACCGCGGCGCGGATGCGCTCGACCTCGCCCGCGCGCGGCCTGATCCACGCTTCGACGGCGGCCGGACCGGCGGCGCCGTCGCTGACCATCTCGGCGGTCAGCCGCCGCTCGGCGTCGGCGATCGAGTCGAGCGCGCGGTCGAGCGCGAGCCGGTCGAAATAGTCGGACACGGGAATCGCGCGCGCCGGCTCGCGGATGCGGTCGAGCCCGAAGAACGAGCCGGCGGCGAAGTAGGTCGTAGCCACATCGGCGACCGGTTTCCCGGTGCGGTCGGCGACCAGGACGATGTCGGGCGCGGCCGCGAGCGGACGCAGGTTGGCGATGCGGCGCGCCAGCTCCTCCGGCACGCCGGCGTCCCGCAAGCCGGCGACGCGCGCCGTGCGCGCCGCCAAGGCTCCCGGCGGCAGCGCGTCGTCGAGCATCGCCTCCACGTCGGAAATGCCGCGCTCGTAATGCGCCACGATGTCGGCGAGCCCCGGCGCCGGATCGACATGGCGCAGGGACCAGACCAGCCGGTCGAGCAGCAGGTCCTGCACGGCGGCGTAGAGGTCGAGCTGCACTTTGCCGGGAATCTTCGCATCGAGCCGGTCGATCTCGGTATTGAGCGCGGTCATGCGGTAGCTGTCGCGCACGCCCGCAAACGCCGCCGCGATCCGAGGGGGCGCGGCGCCGGTCTGGTCGGCGATGCGCACCAACAGCGACGGCCCGCCGCGATTGATCATCGAGTTCGCGAGCTGCGTGGCGATGATCTCACGCCGCAGGCGGTGCGTCTGCAGCGCTTGCGGAAACTGCTCGCCGAGCTGCTTGGGGAAATAGCGGCCGAGCTCGCGCCCGAGATAGGGATCGTCCGGCACCGCGGAATCGAGCAGCTCGTCATAGAGCGACAGCTTGGCGTAGGCGAGCAGCACGGCGAGCTCCGGCCGGGTCAGCGCCTGGCCGCGGCGTCGCCGCTCGCCGAGCTCCATGTCGTCGGGCAGGAACTCGAGCCTGCGGTCGAGCTCGCCGCGCGCTTCCAGCGTCTGCATCAGCCGCTGCTGGAAGCCGAGATCCTCGACCCCGCGGCGCTCGGTCAGCGAGAGGCTAAGCGTCTGCAGGTAGTTGTTGCGCAGCACCAGCGCCGCGACCTCGTCGGTCATCTCGGCCAGCAGCGTGTTGCGCGCGGCGAGCGTGAGCGCGCCGGCGCGCACGGCGCCGGCGAGCGCGATCTTGATATTGACCTCGACGTCGGAGGTGTTGACGCCGGCCGAGTTGTCGATCGCGTCGGTGTTGAGCCGGATGCCGCGCATCGCCGCCTCGATGCGGCCGCGCTGCGTCATGCCGAGATTGGCGCCCTCGCCGATGACCTTGCAGGCGAGCTCGGCTGCGGCGGCGCGGATCGCGTCATTGGCGCGATCCCCCGCGGCTTCGTCCGCTTCGTTGGAGGCGCGCACGTAGGTGCCGATGCCGCCGAACCACAAGAGATCGACGTTCATGCGAAGGATGGCGCGCATCACGTCCCGCGGCGTCGCCTTGGCCTTGGCAAGCCCGATGGCTTTCTGCGCGGCATCGGACAGCGTGATCTCCTTGGCCGAGCGCGAGAACACGCCGCCGCCGCGCGGAGATCAGCGCCTTGTCGTAGTCCTGCCAGCTCGAGCGCGGCAGCGCGAACAGTCGCTTGCGCTCCTCGAAGCTCTTTTGCGGCTCCGGCTGCGGGTCGATGAAGATGTCGCGATGATCGAACGCCGCGACGAGCTTGATGGTGTTCTCCAGCAGCATGCCGTTGCCGAACACGTCGCCGGACATGTCGCCGACGCCCGCGACCGTGAACGGCGTCGTCGTGATGTCGACGTCCATCTCGCGGAAATGCCGGCGCACCGCCTCCCAGGCACCGCGGGCGGTGATCCCCATGACCTTGTGGTCGTAGCCGGCGGAGCCGCCGGACGCGAAGGCATCGCCCAGCCAGAATCCATGCTCGGCCGAGATGCCGTTGGCGATGTCGGAGAACGTCGCGGTCCCCTTGTCGGCCGCGACCACGAGATAGGGATCGTCGCCGTCGTGGCGCACGACGTCGGGCGGCGGAATGACGCCGTCGGGGCCGAGATTGTCGGTGATGTCGAGCAGGCTCGACACCAGGAGCTTGTAGGCGGCGACGCCCTCGGCCTGGAACGCCTCGCGCGGCATGCCGGCGACGAGCCGCTTCGGCACGAAGCCGCCCTTGGCGCCGACCGGCACGATCACGGCATTCTTCACCTGCTGCGCCTTCACCAGGCCGAGGATCTCGGTGCGGAAATCCTGCGGCCGGTCGGACCAGCGGATGCCGCCGCGCGCGACCTTGCCGAAGCGCAGGTGCACGCCTTCCATGCGCGGCGAATAGACGAAGATCTCGTAGAGCGGACGCGGCGCGGGCAGCTCGTCGAGCCGCGGCTCTCGAACTTCACCGACAGGGTCGGCTTGGCGCCGCCCTGCTCATCGGTCTGGAAGAAGTTGGTGCGCACCGCCGCCTGCACCGCATTGACGAAGCGCCGCAGGATCACGTCCTCGTCGAGGCTATCGACCGCCTGCAGTCCCGCCTCGATCTCGGACGCGAGCGCCGCGAGCCGCTCCGCCCGCTCCTGCCCGGACACGTCGAGGCGTGGATCGAACTTGACGTGGAACAGCGCATTGATCTGGACCGCAAGGCCGGCGTGCCGGCGCAGCGTGGTCCACAGATAGTCCTGCGAATAGGCGATGCGGGCCTGCCGCAGGAAGCGCGCGAGCGTGCGCAGCAGCGCGACGTCGCGCCACGGCAGCCCGGCCGCGAGCACCAGCGCGTTGAAGCCGTCGTTCTCGGCTTCGCCATTGATCACGGCGAGGAAGCACGCTTGCAGCCGCTGCGCCAGCGCCTCGAGCTCGATCGCACCGCCGTCGTCGCGCTCGAGCAGCATGTCGTGGAACCAGAGTTCGCGCGCGGCATGGCCGGCCGGATCGATCTTGTAGGTGCGCTCGTCGACCACCTTGAAGCCCATGTTTTCCAGCACCGGCACCCGCTCCGAGAGCGGAATCGGCCGGCCGGCGCTCCACACCTTCAGGCTGGCGCTGGTCTCGGGCTCGCCGAGGCGCCGATAGAAGTCGATGTCGACCGGCTTCTCGGAGGTGAGGTCCTCGATCACGCGGATGTCGCCGACCGCGGTCGCCGGCGAATACACTTCGCGATAGCCGTCGGAAAAAGCATTGCGGTAGCGCGCGAGCAGCGCCTGCGCGCGCGCCGGCTCGTGCGCAAGCGTGAGCGCCTCCTGCAGATCGTCCGTCCAGGTGCGGACGATCGCCTCGACCTCCTCCTCCAGCACGGCGCGATCCGGGTTCGGCGTCTCGCCTTCGTAGCGGCCGATGATGAAGTGCACGCGGACCAGCGGTCCTTCCGGGAAGAACGGATAGAACGCGGAGACGCGCCCGTTGTAGATCTTGGCGAGGAAGGCGCCGATCGCGCTGCGGGCGCCGCTGCCGTAGCGGTCGCGCGGCACGAACACCAGCACCGAGACGAAGCGGTCGAAGCGATCCCGCCGCGCCAGCACCCGCAGCCGCGGCCGTTCCTCGAGCTGCATGATCGCGAGCGCGAAGTGGTAGAGCGTGTCCTCGTCGATCTGGAACAATTCGTCGCGCGGATAGCTTTCGAGCACGTTCGCCAGCGCCTTGCCGGAATGGCTGTTCTCGTCGAAGCCGGCGCGGCTGAGCACGGCGGCGACCTTGCGGCGCAGGTACGGAATGGTGCGGGTCGAGCGGGTGTAGGCGGTGGAGGTGAACAGGCCGACGATGCGCAGCTCGCCGGTGACCGCGCCGTTCGGGTCGAAGCGCTTGACGCCGACGTAGTCCATATACACGCGGCGATGCACCCGCGAGCGCACATTGGCCTTGGCGATGATCAGCGCCTTCGGCTCCTCGAGGAAGGCGCGGATCTCCGGCGTCATGGTCACGAGCTCGGTGCCGCGGCGGAGCACGCGCACCTGCGGGTCGCGCAGGATGCCGAGGCCGGTCTCGAACCTGGCCTCGACCTCGCTGGTCTCGCCCGGCAGCGCATAGTCGCGGACGCCGAGGAACGTGAAGTTGTTGGCCAAGAGCCACTCCAGGAACTGGATCGCTTCGGCGGTTTCTTCCAGCGGCAGCGGCGGCGGATTATCCTTCAGGCCCGCGACCGCCTCGCCCACACGGGCGCGCATCGCCTGCCAATCCTGCACGCCGAGGCGAACGTCGCCCAAAACCTGCGTCAGCGCGCGCGCGAGTTCAGTGCAGCGCGCGTCGTCGATGCGGCCGATATGGATATGGATGAAGCTCTCGCGCGCGGCCGCTCCGGAAGCAGGCTTCGCGCCATGGAAGCCGACGAGCTTGCCGCGCGCGTCCCGCTCGACCGTGAGGATCGGATGCACGACCAGGCGGACGTCAACCGCCTGCTCGCCGAGCTCGCCGAGCACCGAATCGAGCAGGAACGGCATGTCGTCGTTGACGATCTCGATGATCGATACCGCGCCGAGCCGTGACGTCCCGCTTAACGGAGCGCGATTCTCGACCGCGACCTTGGGCCCGCCCGGCGGCCGCTCCTGCAGCCGCGTCCAGGCGTCCTCGGCGAGCCGGGCGAGGTCTTTGGCGGCGTAGCGCAGCAGATCTTCGAGCGCGGCGCGGCCGAACAGGAGGCCGACAAAACCGGGCGGGATATCGCCGCGGCGCCCGCTCAGGATGGTTTCCGCCTGCGCGGCAAGCTGACGTCCGGCGCGTTCGTCCTCGGTGTCGACAAGAGCGGCGACGGCCATCGCTGTTCCCCCTGCCGCTGGGCCCGGCACGGCTGTGCGGCGTCAAGCCAAAGTTTCTCCCATCCGGGCCGGCGCGTCGAGGGGATTTGGCAGCCGTCATTGCGAGCCGAAGGCGGTCGCGGCGGTGCCGCTCTGGATTGCTTCGTCTAACGCTCCTCGCAACGACGAAAGAGGACTCAGCGCGTTCCGCCGCGGCGGTTCCTTCCGGCACCGCAGCAGGATACGCTCCGCCGAACTAACGGAACGACGACGGCGGAGAGGTGGCGGATGACGAATGCGAGATCGCGAAAGAAGGTGCGCCCGGCAGCGGCGCGCGGCGCGGCACTGCGCAGCCAGCAACCGCAGTCCGGCAAGGTGGGGACGGCGAACCCGTCCACCGCCGACGATTCGCCGATCATCGCGCTCGACCTGCCCCCCGCGCCGCTTACGCCGGCGATGCAAGCCTACTTCGCGAAATGCGAGGAGAAGCTCGGCTTCGTTCCGAACGTGCTCGCCGCCTACGCGTTCGACATGGCGAAGCTCGAAGCCTTCGTGGCGATGTACAACGACTTGATGCTGGCGCCCTCGGGCCTCTCCAAGCTCGAGCGCGAGATGATCGCGGTCGCGGTCTCTTCGGTGAACCGCTGCTACTACTGCCTGGTCGCGCACGGCGCCGCGGTGCGGGCGCTCTCCGGCGATCCGATCCTGGGCGAGCAGATGGTGATGAATTATCGCGCCGCGCGGCTCTCCGACGCGCCAGCGCGCGATGCTCGATTTCGCCGTCAAGCTCACGCGAGACGCCGTGGACGGTCGAGGATGAGGACCGCGAGGCGCTTGCGCAAGGCCGGCTTCACCGACCGCGACATCTGGGACATCGCCGCGGTCGCCGCCTTCTTCAACATGTCGAACCGCGTCGCCTCCGCGACCGACATGCGGCCGAACGCGGTGTACCACGGGCAGGCGCGCGGATGAGCCCTTGCTGAGACCGCCTTCAGGAAACCGCATTGCCAATGCGTTCAGGTCTGGGAAAATCTTTGCGCATGCTTCGAGACGCGCGCGTTCCGCGCGCTCCTCAGCATGAGGGCCTTCGTGCACGCCATGCACTACCTCCTCATCCTGAGGAGCGGTCCGAAGGACCGCGTCTCGAAGGACGCACAGAGCGACCTGCAAGCCATCTCGCATTTGCCAGACGTGCTTTCTAGAGGACGAGGCGATGAAGCTCACCTATGATCCCGACCGGAATATCGCCTATCTGCGCCTGCGCCCCAAAGGGAAGGAAATCGAAACTGTCCGCGTCAGCGACGAGCTCAACGTCGACATCGTACCGGACGGGTCGGTCTATGGCATCGAGCTGCTGAACGCGAACGAACAGCTCCGCGCTGCCGACGACGGCCGGCTGGTACTGGTTGAAGAGGACGGCCGCGAGCAAGCGATTCCGCTCTCGAGACTATGAGACAAGCGAAGACGTAACCCCGCAACGAGGTGGCGCTGGACGCGCGGCGCGCCTGGGCGCAATCTATCCGCAACCCCGCGGCATGACGGGCAGCGGCCTCGGCCAAGACAAAAGCCGGTGCCCTAACGGACAAAAACAGCTCCAGGGGAGGGAAGCCATGCGCACAGGGTTCGCGCGTTGCGGCGTGCGTCGCGCTGCGTCGCAACTCCTGCTGCTGGCGCTGCTCGCGGCGGCACCGGTTCTCGCCGGACCCGCCCCGGCATCCGCGCAGCCAAAATATCCCGACCGGGCGATCCGCATCGTGGTGCCGTTCAACGCCGGCGGGGCGACCGACGTGATCGCGCGGGTGGTCTCCGTGCCGCTCGGCGAGGTGTTGGGCCAATCGATCGTGATCGAGAACCGCGCCGGCGCGGGCGGCAATCTCGGCGCCGCCGTGGTGGCGCGCGCCGAGCCCGACGGCTACACGCTCCTCCTCGCCTCGAGCGGCGTGATCGCCAGCCCCGCGCTCTACAAGAGCCTGACCTACGACGTGTTCAAGGACCTGGCGCCGATCGCGGAGCTGACCACCTCGACCAACATCATCGTCGCCGACCCGAAGAGCAGCATCAAAAGCCTCGCCGACATGCTGGCGCAGGCGAAGGCCAATCCGGGCAGGCTCAACTACGCGAGCCCGGGGACCGGCACCACGCCGCAGCTCGCCATGGAGCTCCTCAAGCTGCGCGCCGGCGTCAACATCACCCACGTGGTCTACACCGGCGCGGCGCCCGCCATGCAGGCGATCATGGCCGGAACGCTCGAGCTCGGCTCGATGGCGCTCTCCAACATCCACGCCCAGGTCAAAGCCGGCACGCTGCGGGGACTGGCGGTGACCGGGACCGAGCGCTGGCACGACCTGCCGGACATCCCGACCGTCGAGGAGTTGGGCTTTCCGGACTTCGACTTCGAGACCGTGTTCATCCTGTTCGCGCCGGCCGGCACGCCTCCCGACATCATCGCGCGGCTGTCGAAGGAGGTGATCGCCATCCTGCAGCGTCCCGAGGTGCGCGACCGCCTGCAGAACGCCGGCATGGCGGTGCTCGCCCGCGGCCCCGACGCGCTCAAGGCGCGCCTCGTCAAGGAGGTGCCGATCTACAAGGACATCGTCGCCCGGGCCGGCATCCCGGTGAACTGAACCAGCCGGGCTAGCGACGGCAATTCAATTCAATTCCCGGATTTCGCTGCGCTCAATCCGGGCTACAGGCCGCGAAGCCACCCTCCCCTTTCAGGGGACGGATGTCGCGGCGCGCGCGAACTCGGCGAGCTCGCGGTTGAAGCGCGGGGCGTCCTCGAAGAACGGCGAGTGGCCGACGCCCTCGTAGACCGACAGCTTTGCCCCGGGCACCGCGGACGCGGTGTAGACGCCGGCCGCCGGCGCGATGATGCGGTCCATGGCGCCGTGGGTGACCAGCACCGGCAGCTTGAGCTCTGCCAGCATGTCGCCGGTGTTGCGGCTGCGATCCATGACCGCGGCGCGCACCTTGGCCGGCACCAGCATCGTGTAGGCGAAGGTGATGTCCATCTCCTCGCCGACCGGCCGGCCGCCGAAGCAGGACTGCACGAACTTCCGCGACGCGCGGATATTGGTGGTGAGATCGTCGGCGGTCATCGCGACGGTGTGCCGGATCTCCGGCCCCAATTGCGCGCGGTCGTTCTTCGTCATTGCGCCGACGTAGTTGATGCCGGCGATGCGGTCCTGCCCGTGCGCCCGCACGTAGTCGGACACGATGCGGCCCGCGTAGGACCACGCCACCAGGACCGGCCGCCGCAAGCCGGCCGCCTCGATCACCGCGGCGAGGTCGTCGGCCCACACCCGGTCGTCGCGATAGCGCTCGGGCTCGGGCGGCTTGTCGGAGAGGCCGTGGCCGCGGAGGTCGTAGGCCACCATGCGGAATTCGGCCGCCAGCGCCGGATCGGCCATCTGCCGGCGCCACGCCAGATGGCATTGCGAGAAGCCGTGGATGAACACGATTTCCGCGCCGTCCGGATTGCCGGTGCTCTGCGCGAACAGCGTCAGCCCATCCGGCGTCGCGACCGACAGGGGCGTGATGGAGCTTTCCGGCTCGCGATCCCGCAGCGGCCGGCCCCAATACGCCAGGTGGGGCGCGTACGGCGCGCTCCGTTTGCGCGGAACCGGACGGGTCGAGGAGCTCAACGCTGCACCTTCTCGCATTGTTGGCGGACGCCGCAGCCTATCACGCTTTGCCGATCGGGTTCAGCGCCAAGGGCCGTCATTGCGAGCCGAGGGCGAGGCAATTGTAGGGTGGGCAACGGCGCGCGCTTACGCGCCGTGCCCACGCGGTCTGCACAACGTGGGCACACGCCGCTTCGCGGCGCTTTGCCCACCCTACAACTTCGTCGCTCACGCTCCTCGCAATGCCGGAGGCGGTCACTCCTGGAACACCTGCTCGCGCTTCGCCCGCACCGCCGGCAGCACCAGGATGACCAGCAGGATCAGCGCCAGGCCGAGCAGCAGCGCGCTGATCGGCCGCTCGACGAACACGATCGGGTCGCCGCGCGAGAGCTCATGGCGCGGCGGAAATTCTCCTCCATCAGCGGCCCGAGCACGAAGCCGAGGATGAACGGCGCCGGCTCGGCGCCGACCTTGATGAAGAACACGCCGAGCGCGCCGAACAGCAGCATCACCCAGACGTCGAACACGCTGTTGCTGACCGAATAGGTGCCGATGCAGCAGAACAGCACGATCGCCGGAAACATCAGCCGGTAGGGCACGCGCAGCAGCGACACCCACAGCCCGATCAGCGGCAGGTTGAGCACGATCAGCATCAGGTTGCCGAGCCACATCGAGGCGATCACGCCCCAGAACAGCTGCGGCTGCGAGGTCATCACCTGCGGCCCGGGCTGGATGCCCTGGATCATCATGCGCGCCGACCATCAGCGCCATGATGGCGTTGCCGGGGATGCCGAGCGTGAGCAGCGGGATGAAGCTCGTCTGCGCGCCGGCGTTGTTGGCCGCCTCCGGCGCCGCGACGCCCTCGATCGCGCCGCGGCCGAAGCGCTCGGGCGTGCGCGACGACTTCTTCTCCAGCGCGTAGGCGGCGAACGAGGAGAGCGCCGCGCCGCCGCCCGGCAGCACGCCGAGCACCGAGCCGAGCGCGGTGCCGCGCAGCATCGCCGGAATGCAGGCGCGCATCTCGTCCCGGCTCGGCCACAGATTGCGCAGCTTGAACGTCGAGCAGCGTGCGGTCCTGCGGCCTGCCGAGCGTGACCGCGAGCTCGGCGATGCCGAACAGCCCGATGGCGACCGGCACGAAGCCGATGCCGTCGCCGAGCTCGGCGATGCCGAAGGTCATGCGCGGCGCGCCGGTGTTGACGTCGATGCCGACCAGCCCGAGCAGCAGGCCGACGAACACCATGGCGACCGCCTTGCCGGGCGCGCCGTGCGCCAGCACGACCGCGCCGGTGAGGCCGAGCACCATCAGGCTGAAATATTCCGGCGGCGGTGAACTTCAGCGCCAGCCAGGTCATCGGCGCGCTCGCGGTCGCGATCACCACGGTCGCGACCGTGCCGGCGAAGAACGACGCGATCGCGGCGATCGCGAGCGCCGGCCCGGCGCGGCCCTGCTTCGCCATCTGGTGGCCGTCGAGGCAGGTGACGATGGCGGAGGATTCGCCCGGCACGTTGACCAGGATCGCGGTGGTCGAGCCGCCGTATTGCGCGCCGTAGAAGATGCCGGCGAGCATGATCAGCGACGAGGCCGGCGGCAGCGAGAAGGTGAACGGCAGCAGGATCGCGATGGTGGTGATCGGCGCGATGCCCGGCAGCACGCCGACCAGCGTGCCGATCAGCGCGCCGAGAAAGCAGAACCCGAGATTGGCGGGCGTGAGCGCGACCGCGAAGCCGGTGGCGAGATTGGCGATCAGGTCCATGCGCGGCTCGTGACCTGGCGCAGCCTTCCGGAGAACGGCCCCTTCACGCGCACGGCCAGATCCGGATCGGCAGGCCGAGCGCCGTGCACGAACAGCAGCACCGCGAAGACCGCGAGCGCGACGCGCAAGCAGCAGCATTCTCGCGCAGGCGCACGTCGTAGGCGGCGAAGCCGGCGCAGACCACGACCGCGACGCTCGTCAGCGCGAGACCGGCGAACGGCAGCAGGAGCGCGAACAGCGCGACCGCGGCGCAGATCAGCAGCAGCGGGCGCAACGCGACCGCCGGAAACGGCTGCCGGCCCGCGAACGCCGCGCGCACGCCCATCACGACGCCGTAGATCATGATCAGCAGCGCGAGCCCGCGCGGCACGTAGCCCGGCCCCATCGACGGCGGCGCTGCCGACCGGCAGCTCGCTCGCGAGCGCGAAGGCGAGCGCGCCGAGCGCGACCAGGAACAGCGCGAAGGCGAGGTCGGGAATGTTCAGCCGCGTGAGGCATGCACGAGCCTCCAAGTCGCACTCGTCATGGCCGGGCTTGTCCCGGCCATCCACGTCTTCTTCGACCAGGTTAGCAAGCAAGACGTGGATGCCCGGCACAAGGCCGGGCATGACGGCGGTGGAAGTCGGCTCAATCCAGGCTGATGTTCTCGGCCTTCACCACCTCGCCCCATTCGGCGATCGCCTTGGTCATCCAGCCCGCGAACTCGTCGGCGTTGCTGGTCCGGATGTCGCCGCCGAGCTCGACGATCTTGCCGGCGATCTCCGGGATCGCCAGCACCTTGCGGATCTCCGCGTTGAGCCGCGCGACCATCGCGGGCGGCGTGCCCTTGCTGGCGAGGAAGCCCTGCCACGAGCCGGTCTCGACGATCGGCATGTCGATGTCCTTGAAGGTCGGCAGGTTCGGGCAGCTCGGCCAGCCGCTTGTCGCCCGAGACCGCGATGCCCTTGAGCTGGTTCTGCGCGACGAACGGCATGGTCGGCGAGCGCGCCGTTGAAGATCACGTTGCTCTCGTTCGACGACCACCGCGCGGATCGCCGCGGCGCCGCCGCGATAGGGCACGTGGCTCCAGTCGATGCCGCGCTTCTTCTGGATCACCAGCGCGGTCAGGTGCTGGATCGAGCCGACGCCGCTGTTGCCGACGTTGAGCTTGCCGGGATTGGCCTTGCCGTAGGCGATCAGCTCGTCGAACGTGTTGGCCGGCACCGACGGGTGCACGGCGAACAGGTAGGGCGAGAACATCACCATGGTGACCGGCACCAGATCCTTCTGCACGTCGAAGGAGAGCTTCTTCACCAGGCTCGGCTGCGTCGCGAGCGTGCCGACGTCGGTGATCAGCAGCGTGTGGCCGTCGCCCGCCGCCTTGGCGACGAAGTCGGCGCCGATATTGCCGGAGGCGCTCGGCTTGTTCTCGACGATCACCGGCTGGCCGATCGCCTCCGACAGCTTCGGGGCGATCAGGCGCGCCAGGATGTCGGACGTGCCGCCCGGCGCGTAGGGCACGATGATCGTGCACCTGCTTGGTGAAATTCTGCGCGGTCGCGGGCGGCGCCGAGGCGAGCCCGGCAACGAGCAAGAGTCCGGCAAGCGTCGTGCGCCGCGTTGGCATGAGCGTCCTCCCGAAAGTATGGTGTGTGCTGAGCCGACCGTAGCGTTCGGCGCGAAAGGCTGTCAAACGCTTGTCTGATGATCGTATGAGGCTTTGTCATTCCGGGGCGCGAGCACTCCGGTCGGCGCTTCGCGCCGCCCGAGCCCGGGCTCCGCTCGCGAGCCCGGCATCCATAACCCCGGCGGCACGGCGTATGGATTCCGGACTCGCCGCAGCTCGAAGTCGGATACATCCGACTTCGACCGACCAAAATTGGCCGAACTCGGGGCACCCGAGTTCGGCTGGCGATCCGGAATGACGGTCATCCGGCTCTCGCTGGCGGCCGCGCTGCTCGCCGCCGCGCCGCTTGGCGCCCACGCGCAATCCCCGGCGCCGATCATCGCCGATGCGGCGCGTATCCATCCGGTTCTCGCCCGCGCACGGCATGGTGGCGAGCCAGGAGGCGCGCGCCACCCGCGTCGGCGTCGAGATTCTGCAAGGCGGGCGGCAACGCGGTCGATGCCGCGGTCGCGGTCGGATTCGCGCTGGCGGTCACGCTCCCGCGCGCCGGCAACATCGGCGGCGGCGGCTTCATGCTGGTGCATCTTGCCGGCCGCAACGAGACGGTCGCGATCGACTACCGCGAGACCGCGCCGGCAGCGACCACGCGCGACGTCTTCCTCGACCAGAAGGGCGAGGCCGATCCGAAGAAGTCGCGCGATTCGGGGCTCGCGGTCGGCGTGCCCGGCACGGTCGCCGGGCTGGCGCTCGCGCACGAGAAATACGGTTCCGGCAAGTTCACGTTTGCCGAGCTGATCGCGCCCGCGCTCGCGTTGGCGCGCAACGGCTTCATGGTGGAGGACGACCTTGCCGACTCGCTGCCGCGCGCTGCGGCGCGGCTCACCCGCTGGCCGTCCACGCGCAAGATCTTCGCGTCCGCCGACGGCAGCGTGCTGCGCGGTGGCGACCTTTTGATTCAGGCCGATCTCGCCGGAACCCTCGCCGCGATCGCGGCGCGCGGTCCGCGCGCCTTCTATGAAGGCGAGATTGCCGAAAAGATCGTCGCCGGCGGTGCGCGAGGCCGGCGGCCAGATGACGCCGACGATCTTGCCAACTACCGCGCGGTCGAGCGCCCGCCCGGTGCGCGGCAGCTATCGCGGCCACGACGTGCTCTCGATGCCGCCGCCCTCGTCCGGCGGCGTGCACCTCGTCGCAGATCCTCAACATGCTCGAGGGCTTCGACCTGCGTGCCGGCGGCGGCGCCGCCGCCACGCTGCACCCGATGATCGAGGCGATGAAGCTCGCCTATGCGGACCGCGCCGAATTCCTCGGCGACCCGGATTTCGTCCGCGTGCCGGTCACGGCGCTGACCTCGAAACGCTATGCCGAACGCTTGCGCGCCCGCATCGATCCGGCGCGTGCCAAGCCGGCACGCGAGATCAAGCCGGGCGCGCTGCTCAATCCCGAGGGCGACCAGACCACGCACTATTCGGTCGTCGACTCGGCCGGCAACGCGGTCGCCAACACCTACACGATCAATTTCTCCTACGGCCTCGGCCTGGTGGCGGAGGGCACCGGCGTCCTGCTCAACAACGAGCTCGACGATTTCGCCGCCAAGCCGGGCGCGCCCAACGCCTACGGCCTCGTCGGCGGCGATGCCAATGCGCCCGGCCCGCGCAAGCGCCCGCTGTCGTCGATGAGCCCCACGATCGTGCTCAAGGACGGCGCGCGTGTTCCTGGTCACCGGCACGCCCGGAGGCAGCCGCATCATCACCACCGTGCTGCAGGTGATGTCGAACGTGATCGACCACGGCATGAACATCGCGGAGGCGACGCTCGCGCCGCGCATCCATCACCAGTGGCTGCCCGACGAAGTGACGGCCGAGCGCGGCTTCTCGCCCGACACGATCCGGCTGTTGGAGGCGCTTGGCCACAGCGTCGGCGTCGGCAACACGTCGGGGTCTGCGCACTCGATCATGCGCACGCAGGAGGGCTGGGCCGGCGCCGCCGATACGCGCCAGCGCGGGACCCTGGCGGCGGGGCATT
Source organism: uncultured Alphaproteobacteria bacterium (assembly GCA_963738705.1). Lineage (GTDB taxonomy): Bacteria > Pseudomonadota > Alphaproteobacteria > Rhizobiales > Xanthobacteraceae > CAVTXS01. Next base: position 6,484 of record CAVTXS010000019.1, on the reverse strand, counting down.
GATGACCGTTTGGCGACGCGATCAGTGGCGGGCAATTTCGATCAACTGCTGGCCAACCGATTTACCAGCGCGATCCCGCCACGTCCTTCCAGGAGAAGCGCTGTGAAGTTTCGTGAACTTGAACGCGACCAGCGCGCTTACGGCTTTGACCTGAAAAGAGTTTCTGGAAGCCATCGAATTCTACGTGCATCCCAGAGTTCCCCGGCCATTGAGTATGCAGCCCGCGGGCAACGGCCCGAGGAGGCCGTCGCGGAAGTATCGGTGGCGATGGACGCTTGGATCGCCGCAGCGCGCGAGGCGGGGCATCCGCTTCCGGCGGCACGGCTCCAACCGCAGCACGAAGCCGCAGAGTAGCTGCGCGCACTCAGTGGCTCTTAAGCCTCGCGCGTTCGCTGCTGCGCCGCTCGCAAGCCAGAGCGCAGCCACCGCCCGACATTGACGAGCGCCGCGGCGGTCAGCGCCGCGATGGTCCCAAAGGTGCCGATGCGCCGATCATCAGCGCGCCGCCAGCCGACGCGACCCAGCTGTTGGAGGCGGTTGGCCACAGCGTCGTCGTCGGCAACACGTCGGGGTCTGCGCACTCGATCATGCGTACCGAGAGTTGCTTGAAGCGCATCCCCCGTATGGCAGCCGAACAGGTCTTTGGCTAAGATCGGCTTTCATTCCGCAAACAGGGAGGGGGCCGTGACCGGCAAAGCTCTTTCAATCGCGACGGCGCTCACCGCTGCCACGTTGGCGACGGGCGCGCTCTCTCAGACACAGAACGTCGGAGTTGGCGCGCCCTCTGCGGCCTCCACCGATGAATTCCAGGGCATGTCGCAGGAGCGTCTGGCCCGGATCGGGGCGGTGATGAAGGAGCAGGTGGACAAGGGGGTGTTCCCGGGTGCCGTCACCCTGATCGCGCGCCGAGGCGAAATCGTTCACTTCGAGGCCCACGGATTCCAGGACGCCGCCAAGACCAAGGCGATGAGCAAGGATGCCATCTTCCGCCTCGCCTCGATGACCAAGCCGGTCACCACCGTCGCGGCGATGATGCTGGTCGAGCAAGGCGTGATCAAGCTCAACGATCCGATTGCGACCCTCTTGCCGGAGCTCAAGGACCTCAGGGTGGACGCGCAGGAGACGGCGCACGATGAGACTGCGGCTTCCACCGACGCGCCGCTCGCCCGGCCCATCACGGTACAGGACTTGATGCGGCACACGTCCGGGTTTTTCTACGCCGGTGCGATGGGTTCGAAGCACCTGAAGGAAGCGTATGAGAAGGCGAACATCGAGGCGAGCGAACAGCCCATTGCACGCGACGAGATGCTAAAGCAGCTCGGCCAGATTCCTCTGGCACACCAGCCGGGCACCCGGTTTCATTACTCGATCTCAACCGACATTTTGGGGTTCCTGGTCGAGCGCGCCACCAAAAAGCCGCTCGACGAGGCCCTCGGTGACATGCTGCTGCGGCCACTCGGCATGAAGGACACGGCGTTCTGGGTGCCGGCCGACAAATCGTCCCGCCTTGCCGAGGTCACGGACGGCGACGCGCTGAAGCCCTCGTCCCTGAAATTCTGCGTGGCCGAGGAGGAGATCAAGAAGAGCTATCTCAAGGGCGGCGCAGGCCTCTGCGGAACTGCCGAGGATTACCTGAGGTTCTTGCAGATGCTGGCTAACGGCGGCGAATATCAAGGCCGCCGCTATCTGTCGAAGAAGACGATCGAGTTCATGCTATCGGACCACATCGTCGGACTGGGAGGTTCGACCGCCGCCTCCACCGGACCGGGATACGGCTTCGGCCTCGGCTTTGCGATCCGCCTGCACGACGGTTTCGGCTGGACGGCCGGCTCCAGGGGTGACGCCATGTGGGGCGGCGTGTTCGGGACCAGCTTCACGATCGACCCCAAGGAGCGGTTGGTCGCAATTCAGTTGACGCAGGGCGCCACGCCGCGCCTGCAGAGCCGCCTGTTGTTCAAGAACCTGATCTACGGCGCAATGGTGCAGTGACTTTCTTTACCCAGGGACGCGCCGCCCGGAGCGCCGGGGGGCGGCCCGATTCGGCCGGGGGGTGCGCAAAGGCGCGCGCATAAGCGCGCCATGCGCACGCGTTGCTGCGCGGCCCGCCGCTCAGCCGCGAGTGGCCCGCTGCTGCCGGCTCGCGAGCCACAGCGCGGCGACCAGCCCGACATTGACGAGCGCGACCGCGGTCAGCACCGCGATGGTCGCAGAGGTGCCGATGCGCTCGATCATCAGCGCCCCGGCGGCCGGCGCGAGCGCCGGTGCGATGATGCTCGGCAACGCCAGGCGGCCGATCAGCACCGGGTAGCGCTCCGGCCCGAACAGCGCGAGCGGCAGCGTGCCGCGCGCGATCCAGGTGACGCCGTAGCCGGCGCCGTAGACCACCACCGCAGCCGCGACGACGGGTAAGTCGATCAGCAAGAGCGCGAGACCCAGCGTCATCAGCGCGGCCGCGGCGATCATGGTCCAGATCGGATGGTAGCGGGCGCCGAACATCCGCTCGATCACGCGCGCGCCCACCTGCGCCGGCCCGAACAGCGTGCCGAGCGCGACGGCGGCGGTGAGCGTCAGCCCGCGCGCCTGCAGGAACACCAACAGATAGACGATGACGATGGCGCCGATCGCCTGTGCCAGCATCTGGACGCCCGCGAGCAACCCGAACACGACGCGCTCCGCGCTCGACAACGCCGGCACCGGCCCCGGCGGCTGCACCGTTTCGGCCGCCCTCCGCTGCGCGGGCGCTGCCGGGAACATGAGCGCATGGATCGGCAACGACACCGCAAGATGGATGCCGGCATAGACGAGGCAGGTGACGCGCCAGTCCCAGGTCGCCAGCAGCCAGGCGCTGAGCGGCCAGCACACCGTGCTGCCGAAGCCCCCGAACAGCGTAAGGCTGGTGATCGCGCCGCGCGCATCGGCGCCGTAGAGACGGCCGAGGGCGGCGAACACCGCATCGTAGAGCCCGGCGCCCATGCCGACGCCGAGGACGACCCACGCGAGCAGGTAGGCCGGCAGCGACCAGGCGAGCGCAAGCGCGACGAAGCCGCACCCGGTCACGATCGAGCTGAAGACCAGCACCGGCCGTCCGCCACGCCGGTCGATGACGCGGCCGACGCGCGGCGAGATCAATCCGGCGGTGATGAGCCCGATCGTGATCCCGCCGATCACCCATCGCGACGGCCAGCCGGTTTCGGCGACGATCGCGGGCGCGAGCACGGCCAGGAGGTAGAATGTCGAGCCCCACATCAGGATCTGCACGACCCCGAGCGCGGTGATCAACAGCGCGCGGCGCCGGGCTGGCGCGGGGTCATCAGGTGCCTCTGGGCTGTCCTGCGCACTCATCTCGAGACACAAAACCTCGTCATGCTGAGGTGCTCTTCCCGACGAAGTCGGGGAGAGCCTCGAAGCACGCACGCGGCGATGCGGGTAACGTCTGGATCCTTCAAGGCCCTCGCTTCGCTCGGGCACCTAATAAGAAACGATCGACATATAGAGCGGGCACTGGCGAGTACCCGCAATGCATAGATCGTTTCATCCGCAGCGGGTCGACCCAACGCCGGTTGGCAACTCAGGATGATGGAGTCATATGCGATAGACGGAAGCCAAGCGAGCGCGCCGCATCACCGGTTGCCGGCGAGCCCCGCGCCCTTGATGGCGTCGGCACTGCGCACCGAATTGGCGTCGAACATCGCCCGGAAGGCTTCGCCCGGCAGGTAGCGCGGCTCGGCGTTGAGCCGCTCGACGATCGCCTTGTACTCGGGCGCAGCGGTTGCCTGCGCGCACGCCTTCTCGAGCGCGGCGACGACCTCCGGCGGCGTGGCGGCGGGCGCGATCAGGCCGCCGGCCGTGAACGCCTCCGCCGGATAGCCGAGCTCCTTCATGGTCGGCACGTCGGGCAGCGCGGCGATGCGCTCCGGGGACAGCGCCGCGAGGATCGTCAGGTTGCTGGCCTTGGCGATCGCCGGCGTCTCGGTGATCGCCATGACGGTGCCGGCAAGCAGCGCGTGCGACATCGGCCCGGCGCCCTGGAACGGCACGCCGAGCCCGTCGGCGCCGATCGCCTTGAGCACGGCCAGCATGCCGAGATGCGGCTGGCTCGCCGGGCCGGGATGGCCGTATTCCAGGTTCTGCGGCTTCGCCTTCGCGAACGCCACGAATTCCTGGAAGGTCTTGAACGGCGCCTGCGGGCCGGCGATCAGCACATAGGGCGCGTAATAGGTCAGGCATACGTAGCGGAAACTATCCATGCCGTAGGGCAGCTTCTGCATGTGCGGCTGCGCGGTCAGCGGATTGTTGGGCGAGAGCGCGAGCGTGTAGCCGTCGCGCTCCGCCTTGATCAGCTCGATAATGCCGATCGTGCCGGCCGCGCCGCCCTTGTTGATCACGATGACCGAGCCGCCGAGCGCCTTCGACAGCTCGTTCTGCAGCGCCCGCGCCATGATGTCGGTGTTGCCGCCGGGCGGGAACGGCACGATCATCTGCACCGTGCGGGTGGGATAGGTCTGCGCGGCGGCGGCGGTCGCCCCCAACGCGAGCGCGCCCGCGAGCACGAGCATCCTGCAACGCATTTGGCGCCCTCCCGGGATTGTTTATCCGCGCCATGACGGCGCCCGGATCATCTCAGTCGCCGCATGATGGCATCCCGGTTCCACGGCCAGCAAGAGCGGCCGGGAACCGGGGAACGCGTCGGGCGTTTCAGATGTGGGGCGGGGCGCACGAGGTATGACATGGACGCCCACCTTGCGGAAGACGAGATGTCGGGCCGGCTCACCCTGGTGTGGACCTACGTGCTCGGCGTCGCGGTCGGGACCATCCTGGCGATCGCGCTCTAATCCCGGGTGGAACCGTTGGGTTCTTTTCGGCCATCCTTCGAGACGCCGCGCGTTCCGCGCGGCTCCTCAGGATGAGGCCGGGGGGGCCGGCTTGCTCCAGCCCTCATCCTGAGGAGCCGCCGAAGGCGGCGTCTCGAAGGATGGCCGCGAACGCAGTCAGGGATTGGTTTCCGGCCAGACTGCCCGACCCGGATCACGGTTAGGGCCGCACCATTGCACTCGCCGTCTTCGCGGCCCGCACGAGCTGCAGGAACTCCGATCGATAGCCGAACGGGTCCTCGCCGCGCGCCGCCGACGCAATCCGGAGCACATCGTCGTAGCCGAACGCGCCGGTGTGCCGCCCGCCGCGCAGGATCTCGCCGAAGGCGGCGACGCTCACCGCGAAGCGGGCGTCGGCGGGCGCGTCCTCGAACCGCGCGTGCTCGGATGCCGGGCCTACGGCCAAGCTGATCAGCTCGCTCACCTCGGACTTCGGCAACTTGTACCGGATCTTCACGAACGCGTACTCGCCGGCATTCTGGTTCGATCGGCTGCGCTCGTCGGTGCTCGCGGGCGCGCCGTAGCGCAGCTCGCCCACCGCGGAAGCGCCGCCGACCGGAACGATCTCATAAAGCGCCGTCACGGTTTGTCCGGAGCCCACGTCGCCGGCATCGACCTTGTCGTTGTTGAAGTCGTCGCGATTGAGGAGGCGCGTTTCGTAGCCGACGAGCCGGTATTCGGCGACCGTTGCCGGATTGAACTCCACCTGGATCTTCACATCCTTGGCGATCGGGAACAGGGTCGAGGTCGCTTCCTCGACCAAAACCTTGCGCGCCTCGTTGATGGTATCGATGTAGGCCGCGACGCCATTGCCGTTCTGGGCGAGCGCCTGCATCAGCGCGTCATTGTAGTTGCCCATGCCGAAGCCGAGCACCGAGAGGAAGATCCCCTTCCCGCGCTGGCGCTCCACGAACCCCTTGAGCTCATTGCGGTCGGTGATCCCGACGTTGAAATCGCCGTCGGTCGCCAGGATGACGCGATTGACGCCGCCCGCGTCAAAATTCTGCTCGGCGAGCGCATAGGCCTGCCGGATGCCCTCGCCTCCCGCCGTGCTGCCGCCGGCTTCGAGCCGCTCGATCACGCCGGCGATCTTCGCCTTCTCGGAAACCGGGGTCGGCTCCAGCGCGGTGCCGGCGTTGCCCGCGTAGGTGACGATCGCCACGCGGTCGGTCGGCGCCAGCTGCGAGAGCAGCATCGACAGCGACTGCTTGACCAGCGGCAGCCGGTTGGGCGCATTCATCGAGCCCGATGTATCGATCAGGAGCACCAGATTGGCGCGCGGGCGCGTGGCGGACTGGATCTCATAGCCCTTGATGCCGATCCGCATCAGCTTGCGGCCTTGCGACCACGGGCTCGGGAACACCGCGGCCGCCACGCGGAAGGGCTCGGCCGCGCTTGGGGGCAGCTCGTACGCATAGGGGAAATAGTTGACCAACTCCTCGGTGCGCACCGCCGCCGGCTGCGGAAGCACGTTGCGGTTCAGGGCCGCGCGCACGAACGAATAGGAGGCGGTGTCGACGTCGACCGAGAACGTCGACACCGGCGCTTCGCGCGCCACCTTGAAGGCGTTCTCGGGCGCGCCCGCGAACTTGTCGCGGCCGACCGGCTCGGGC
>CAVTXS010000018.1:0-128579 GCA_963738705.1 uncultured Alphaproteobacteria bacterium | reverse complement strand
GTAGCGACCCGGCGGCTGGCCGACGTAGCGGCTGAAAGCGGTGCTGAAGGTGCTCGCCGAGCTGTAACCGACGCGTTCGGCGACTGCGGCGAGCGCGAGTTCTTCGCGGCGTAGCAGGTCCTTTGCGAGGGCCATGCGCCAGGCGAGGAGGTACTCCATCGGCGGAAGCCCCACGGCGCGTGTGAAATGATCGAAGAACGCAGAACGGGACAGTGCGGCTTCCTTCGCGAGCTGGGCCACGGTCCACGACCGCGCGGGGTTGCCGTGCATCTGCCGAATCGCCGCCGCGAGTCGGGCATCGCTCAACCCGCGCAGCAACCCCGGAGGCGCTGCCTCTCCCTGCGTCGACCGCAGCGCTTCGATGAGCAGCACTTCCAGAAGTCGGGAGAGAATGAGGTCACGGCCCGACCTCCGCTCGCTCGATTCCTCACCGACGAGCCGTACCAGCATGGAAAGGCGATCGACGCCGCGCACATGCGCCAGCGTCGGCAACAGCGATACCAGCAGCCCCGCATCGGGGGAGTCGAAGACGAAGTAGCCGCCGAGCAGCCGAACATCGGGGCGTCCGCCGCGCCTGCCGTGGCGAACGTCACCGGCCGGCGAAGGCAACCGCTTCGGGTCGATGCGCGCGGGCGTCACCGGCTCGAAGCCCGACATGGTGAAGCCGGGTGTCGCGGGCAAGAGCACAAAGTCGCCCGTCTCGAGCGTGATGGCATTCTGGCCGTCGACAGCGAGACGACAGCGCCCCTCGATCACGGTGCAGAAGCTTGGCTGGCCGAAGTCGGTGTAACGCACGCCCCAGCGGCCCGCGCCGCTGATGCCCTTCGCGAACACGGTACGCGGTCGCAGGAGCGCGATGACTTCCGAGAGCGGATCGGTCATGTCTGGACTGTCGCAAAAGAAATATGGACTGTGAATTGTAGAACGTCCGGCTTCCGATGGCTATCCCTGCACCATCCGAACCGCAAGGGGAAACCGCCATGAACACCGTACTGATCACTGGCTGCTCGTCGGGCTACGGCCTCGAGACCGCACGCCACTTCCACGCGCAGGGCTGGAACGTGGTCGCCACCATGCGAACGCCGCGCGACGGCATCTTGCCGCAATCGGAGCGCCTGCGCGTGCTGCCGCTTGACGTAACCAAGCCCGAAAGCATCTCGGCGGCGCTGGAAGACAGCGGGCCCATCGACGTGCTCGTCAACAACGCGGGCATCGGGCTGGTCGGCGCATTTGAAGCGACGCCGATGGCCCAAGCGCGCAAGGTGTTCGAGACCAACACGTTCGGCGTGATGGCCATGACGCAGGCCGTGCTGCCCCAGCTCCGCGCGCAGAGATCAGGCGTGGTGGTGAACGTGACCTCCACCGTGGCGCTGGCGCCGATGCCGCTGGTAGCGGTCTACACCGCCAGCAAAACGGCCATCGAAGGGTTCACGGGATCGCTGGCCCACGAGCTGCAGGCCTTCAACGTGCGCGTCAAGCTGGTTGAGCCGGGCTACGCCCCAACCACTCGCTTTTCGCAGAATACGGAGCTGCGCATCGACGAGTTGATTCCCGAGGCATACGCGTCGTTCGCTCAGCCCATTTTCGCTGCATTTGCGCAGCCCGCCATGGTGACGACGGAGTCCGACGTGGCCGAGGCGGTATGGCGTGCCGCGAACGATACATCCGGGCAGCTCCGCTTCCCGGCGGGTCCGGACGCAGTGGCGCTGGCTCAAGCCGCGTGAACGCTGGAAGCGTCACCCGAAAGCATTCCAACGCTGGTGTGGCGCTTTCCCACCGGTTCCTTGACCGGCTGGTACCCTGTTCCTCGAACCGCAAAGCTCGATCTTGAAAGTCCGCTGTGGGTCTTGGTTGTGTGAAAACGTGGCGGCGCGAAGATCCGATAGAAGGAGATTCTTTTGGACTGCCATTGCGAGGCGGTAGACGTGCCACAAGGTAGACGCCCCCGGCGACGTACGAGCCGGGGCCTAACGATGTTGGAGATGCGCATGATCCGCGGAAGCTGCCTGTGCGGCGGCGTGAGATACCAGATCACTGGGTCGCTGTCCCGAGCGCTAAATTGTCATTGCTCGATGTGCCGCAAAGCCCAAGGAGCCGCGTTTCGAAGCCGCGCAAGCGTAAGAGCAGCGGAGTTCGAGTGGGTGCAGGGTGAGGACCTTGTTACCTTCTACGAATCCTCCCCGGGAAATCATAGAGGCTTTTGCCGCGTGTGCGGCTCCCCAATAGTCAGCAAGTTTGACGCTCACACCTCGTACTATGGCCTGCCGCTCGGTGCTTTGGATGACGACCCTGGCGTTCGACCGCAGCTTCACGTTCACGTCGCAAGTAAAGCGCCATGGTTCACGATCACGGATGATCTCCCGCAATTCCCAGGCGGTCCCAAATGATGCTCGAGGCCCGTTGCGGGTCACTCGCGCCGGCGCCGCCCTGGTGCATGTCCGGTGGTGCCCCAATGGTTGACGCGGCGCCGTGCGTTGCGATGGGCTAGGAGGCGTCCAAGGCTTTGCGTTGCATTCAGTTCGAATCCTCGTCCCCCAGCCGCTATCGGCAAGGGCTCTCCGACATTCCGGCATCCCGAGTGGGCCGCTTGTGCATTGGCCTCACCGAGATCCGCTCATAGAAGCGAGTCATATGCTCGGCAGTGAGTGGGCCGCCGCCACGGCTCGGCCCGCCACATCCTCAGGCGAGCAATCTCCTAACTGCCGCCGCCACCTTCTCCGGACTGAGCCGCACCTCGGCTTCGAGCGGTGGCGAGAACGGGACCGGAATCCGCGGCGCCGCGAGGCGCCTCGCGGCTTTAAGACCCGAGGGGCCGAGCCGTTCGACCACGCGCGCCACCACCTCGGCGCCGAAGCCGGCGACTTCCACGGCCTCGTGCACGACCAGAAGCCGCCCGGTCTTGCGCACCGAGGCAACCACCGCGTCCTCGTCCCAGGGCCAGATCGTGCGCAGGTCGAGGAGGTCGACCGCAATCCCCTCCCCGGCCAGGCTCTCCGCGGCCGCCGTTGCGACCGGCACCGCCGCCGACCAGGTCACCAGCGTGACGGCATCGCCGTCGCGCACCTTGCGGGCAAGGCCGAAGGAAATCGGCTCGATCGGCTCGCCGACCTCGCCGGTCGCGGTCCAAAGATCCTTCGGGTCGAAGAACAGCACCGGATCATCGGTGCGGATCGCCTGCACCAGCAATCCGGCGGCATCGGCGGCGGTCGCCGGCGTCACCACGACCACGCCCGGCAGGTGCGCGAACCACGCCTCCAGCATCTGCGAATGCTGCGCGGCCGAGTTACGCCACATGCCGTGCGGCATGCGCACCACCACGGCCGGCTTTGCCTGGCCGCCGAACATGTAGCGGACCTTGGCGATCTGGTTGACGAGCTCGTCCATCGCGCACATCACGAAGTCGAAGATGCGCATCTCGATGATCGGACGCGTGCCGACCAGCGCCGCGCCGAGCCCGGCGCCCATGATGGTCGCCTCCGAGATCGGCGTGGAGACCGCGCGGTCCGGACCGAATTCGTCCACGAAGCCGCGGTACTGGCCCCACAAGCCGCCGCGCGCGACATCCTCGCCCAGCACCCACACGCGCGGGTCGCGCCGCATCTCCTGCCGCACGGCGAGGCGGGTCGCCTCCAGCAGCGTCACCGTTTGGACCTTGCGTTCCGGATTTTCCATCGTGTCATCCCGGCCAGCGAGCCCGGCCGAAGGCCGGGATCGCGCGAGCCGGGGCCTGAATCCCAGCGCTGCGGTCCATTTCGGAGGTCGGCGGACAGGGTCCGGGTCTCGGCGCGTTGCGCCTCGCCCGGGATGACAGTCGCGTCTGCGCCCGCGCATCATTGAAGCCGCGATACCGCTCCGACGTCCTGCACGTCCTCGAAGGCGCGACCGGCTCGGGCCAAGGCGCCGCCCGCGCCGCCGCGCGTGCCGCCTCGATCTCGTCGGCGGCCTGCGCGCTGATGGCCGCGAGGCTCTCCGCCGCAACCCCGCGCTCTGCCAGGACCTGCGCAAGGCGGGCGATCGGCTCCCGCCCGTGCGCCGCCTCGACCTCGTCCGCCGGGCGCCACGCCGCTGCGTCGGTCGAGGTGTGACCCATGAGGCGGTACGTGCGCGCATGCACGAATTGCGGGCCCTGCCCGCGCCGAACCGCCGCGATGGCGGCGGCAACCACCTCGTCGACCGCGACCACGTCGTTGCCGTCGACGCTCGTTGCCGGTACGCCGCATGCCAGCGCCCGCGCGCCGGCGCCCGGGCCGGCCGTGACGGCGTCGGCGCGGGTGAAGGCCGCCACCGCGTTGTCCTCGCACACGAACAGCACGGGCAACCGGTAGAGCGCGGCCCAATTGAGACCCTCCAGGAACGGCCCGCGGTTGACCGCACCGTCGCCGAACAGGCAGGCGACGACGGCGTCGGATTTGAGCAGCTTCAATCCTTGCGCGGCGCCGCAGGCGATCGGGATGCCGCCGGCGACCACCCCGTTGGCGCCGAGCATGCCGACGGAGAAATCCGCGATGTGCATGGAGCCGCCCTTGCCGCCGCAGTAGCCGGTCGCGCGGCCGTAAAGCTCCGCCATCATGCGCGCCGGATCGGCGCCCTTGGCGATCGCATGGCCATGCCCGCGGTGATTGGACGTCAACCGGTCGTCCTTGCGCAGGTTGATGCACACCCCGGCGGCCACGCCCTCCTGGCCGATCGAGACATGCAACGGCCCGGGAATTTCGCCGGCCCTGTGCGCCTCAAGCGCGGTCTGCTCGAAGGCGCGAATGCGCGCCATCGTGCGATAGAGATCGATGAGACGCTTCAAGTTGTCGCCGGCATCGCTCATCTGAGACTCGGAGGATGGTGCGCGGCTTGCGCCGGCGGGGGCAGGCATGGTCAAGTCTGCCCGCCTTTCCGACCCCACGCAAACCCTTCGCCGCCGCGACCGTGCCACCCCCAATCGTCACCGACAGCGTCACCCACCTCGGCCCGGATGCGCATGGACGCGCCGTGCTTGCCGCCTCGCATGGCGGGATTTTTGCCGCCTATCTCGCCGCGCGTGCCGCGGTGAAGGGTGTGATCCTGTGCGACGCCGGCGTCGGGCGCGAACGCGCCGGGATCGGCGGGCTCGCCTATCTCGATGGCTTGAGCGTGCCCGCCGCGACGGTCGGCCATCGCTCGGCGCGCATTGGCGATGGCGCCGATTGCGTGGCGCGCGGCGTGATCAGCCACGTCAACGCGTCGGCGCTGGAGCTGGGAGTTCTCGCCGGCATGACCGTGCGTCAGGCGCTCGACATGCTGACGGCCGCCGATCTTGCTCCGAGCCGCGGGCCGCCGCCGCTGCCGGAAAGGCGGCACACGATCAAGGAGCCGACGGCGCCCGGCGTGCCCATCTGCGCGCTCGATTCCAACTCGCTGGTGGGACCCGAGGATGCCGGTGCAATCGTCCTCACCGGCTCGCATGGCGCGCTGCTGGCCGGCCGGCCGGAATCCGCCGTGAAGCACCCGGTATTCGCCGCGGTCTTCAATGACGCCGATTTCGGCGCCGACGACGTCGGCATTTCGCGGCTGCCGGCGCTCGATGCGCGCGGCATTGCGGGCGCGACGGTGAGCGCGTGGAGCGCCCGCATCGGCGACGGGGCATCGACCTATTGCGACGGCTTCGTCAGCGCGCTTAACGCCACCGCGGCACGCTACGGCGGCGAGATCGGCATCTCCGCGGTCGAGTTGGTCGGCCGCTTCGCCGCGGCGCGCCTGCAGGACCTCCGGCAATGAACGCGCCAGCCTCCAACTCCGCGCGCCGGCTCAACGGCGGGCAAGCGCTCGCCGAAATGCTCAAGCTCCACGAGGTCGGCCCGATGTTCGGCATGGGCGGCTTCCAGCTGCTGCCGTTCTACGAAGCCGTGCGCGCGCTCGGGCTGACGCATCATCTCATCAACGACGAGCGCTGCGGCGCGTTCGCGGCGGATGCCTATGCGCGCGTCACCAATCGGCCCGGCGTGTGCGACGCCACGCTCGGGCCGGGCGCCACCAACCTGGTCACTGGGCTCGTCGAGTCTTTCAACGCCGGCATTCCGCAGGTCGTCCTGATCGGCGACGCCAATCGCGACCATGCGGGCAAGAACATGACGCAGGAGGCGCGGCAGGCGGAGATCCTGCGCCCGGCCGTGAAGGACGTGATCCGCGTGGAGGCGACCAGGCGAATTCCGGAGCTGGTCCGCCGCGCCTTCGCGATCGCGACCTCCGGACGCTGCGGACCGGTCGTGCTCGACGTGCCGGAGGACGTCTGCCACGGCGAGCATGACTTCGACGCCGCCGATTTCTGGATCGATCCCGGCACGCTCAAAGCGCAGGCGCGCCGCACGCGTCCCGACCCGGCCGACCTCGAGCGCGCGGCCGCGCTCGTCGCCAAGGCCGAGCGGCCGTTGCTGCTGGTCGGCGGCGGCATCCACGTCTCGCAGGCCTATGAGGCGCTGCTCGCGCTGGCGGAGAGCCACGGCGTCCCGGTCGCGCACACGATGTCGGGCAAGGGCGCAATCGCCTGCACGCATCCGCTGTCAGCCGGATTGTTCGGCCGTTATTCGCGCATCGCCAACGAGCTCATCGCCGCCTCCGATGCGCTGATCGTCATCGGCTGCAAGCTCGGCGAGATCGCGACCAGGCGTTTCCAGCTGATCCCGCCCGGCAAGCCGCTGATCCACGTCGATATCTCGCCCGAGGAGATCGGCCGCACGACGCGCGCCGACGTAGCCCTTGCGGCTGACGCGCGGCTCGCGCTGCAGGACCTCGCCGCGGCGCTCGGCGCGGGTGCGAAGGCGCGCACGCGACGCAAAGACTATTGCGCCGAAGTGCCGGAGCGCATGACCAACTGGCGCGCGAGCGCCGCCGACCGGCTGCAATCCGACGAGACGCCGATCAATGTCGGGCGCCTCGTGTACGAGTTGAACGGCCTGATGCCGGAGGACGCCATCCTGGTCGCGGACGGAGGGTTCGCGGGCCACTGGGGCGGCTTGCTCTATGATACCAAGCGCGCCGGAAGGCATTTCATCGCCGACCGGGGGTTCGCGTCCATCGGCTATGGGGTACCAGGCAGCCTCGGGGCACAGCTTGCGGCCGGAGCGCGCCGCGTCGTCGGCCTCACCGGCGACGGCGGCTTCAACATGGCGCTCGGCGAATTAGAGACCGCACGGCGCACCGGCGCCGCCTTCGTCATATGCGTATTCAACAACGCGGCCTCCGGATACGTGAAGGCGCTGCAGCACTCGATGTTCGGTGGCGGCAACTATCAGTCGTCGGATCTGATCGAGATGGATTACGCGGCGATCGCGCGTGCCATGGGATGCCACGGCATCCGCGTCGAGCAACCCGAAAAGCTGGCGCCCGCGCTGCGCGACGGGCTCGCCAATACGTCGACGCCGACCGTTCTCGACATCGTGGTCACGCGCGACCCCGCGCGCATGCTGCCCGGCGTCGATGCCCGCACCCTCACGGTGCAAAAGGGCGACCGGCCGGTGTGATTGCGAAGCCGGGAATGTAGGGTGGGCAAAGCGCCGCGAAGCGGCGCGTGCCCACGTCGTACACACTCGCGTGGGCACGGCGCGCAAGCGCGCGCCTTTGCCCCACCCTACAATTTGATGCGGAAGTAGTGCGCGAGCTCGCCGACGATGCCGCGGCGGAAGGCGAGCACGCAGGCGACGAAGATCACGCCCTGGATCACCGTCACCCACTGGCCATAGTGCGCGAGGTTGTCCTGCATGGCGATGACGATGAAGGCGCCGGCGACCGGGCCGAAAACGGTGCCGAGCCCGCCGACCAGGGTCATTAAAACCACCTCGCCCGACATCGGCCAGTCGACGTCGGTGAGGGAGGCGAGCTGGAACACGATCGCCTTGGTGGCGCCGGCGGTGCCGGCGAGCGTCGCCGACATCACGAACGCCACCAGCTTGTAGCGCTCGGTCTTGTAGCCGAGCGAGATCGCCCGCGGCTCGTTCTCGCGGATCGCCTTCAAGACCTCGCCGAACGGCGAGTTGATGATCCGGTAGATCAAGAGGAAGCCCAAGAGGAAGATCACCAGCACGGTGATGTACATCGCGGTCGGGTTGGTCAGGCTGAACACGCCGAACAGCCAGCCGCGCGGGACCGCCTGGATGCCGTCCTCGCCGTGGGTGAACGGCGCCTGCACGGCGAAGAAATACATCATCTGCGCGAGCGCGAGCGTGATCATCGCGAAATAGATGCCTTGCCGGCGGATCGCGATCGCGCCGGCGATCAGCCCCAACACGCCCGCGGCGAGCGTGCCGCCGAGAATGGCGAGCTCGGGCGACAGCGGGGGCAGCGGGATGACCAACCATTGCCACGCGCCGGCGGCGCGCCAATACGGCAGGCTGATGGTGCCGACCTTGGCCAGATGCGCCGCGACGTAGGCCGCCCATCCGAAAAACAGCGCATGGCCGAACGACAGGAGGCCGACATAGCCGATCAGCAGGTTGAAGGCGCAGGCGAACAGCGCGAAGCACAGCGCCTTCATCAGCGACACCGGATAGACGAAAGCCGGCGCGATCACCAGGACCACGACCATCACGATGAAGCCGATGGCCTCGCTCGTGAGCCAGGCCGGGCGGGCGGAGGTCGGGATCGGTTCGGCTATTTGTGCCATATCAGTCTTTCACCAACGCGAGTTCATCCCGGCCAAGCGAGCGCAGCGAGCGCGAGCCGGGACCCATGTACCGCAGCATAGGAGACCGGGAGACATGGGTCCCGGCTCTCGCTTCGCTCGGCCGGGATGACAGCAGAATTGTGCCGGGCGCATCACGCCGTTCTTCCGAACAGGCCGGCCGGCCGGATGATCAGCACGATCGCCATGATGATGAAGATCACCGTGTTCGACGCTTCGGGGAAGAAGACCTTGGTCAGGCCTTCGATCAGCCCGAGCGCGAAGCCGGTCAAGATCGCGCCCATGATCGAGCCCATACCGCCGATCACCACGACCGCGAACACGATGATGATGAGGTTGGCGCCCATCTGCGGGCTGACGTTGTAGATCGGCGCCGCCATCACGCCGGCCAGTGCCGCCAGCGCCACGCCGAACCCGTAGGTCAGCGTGATCATGCGCGGGACGTTGATGCCGAAGGCGCGCACCAGCGTCGGGTTCTCGGTCGCGGCGCGCAGATAGGCGCCGAGCCGCGTGCGCTCGATCACGAACCAGGTGCTGAGGCAGATGACGAGCGAGAACACGACCACCCAGGCGCGGTAGTTCGGCAGGAACATGAAGCCCAGGTTCTGGCCCCCGGTGAGCTGCGGCGGCACGCGGTAAGGCAGTCCGGATGAGCCGAAGTAGTTGCGGAACACGCCTTCGAGGATCAACGCAATGCCGAACGTCAGCAGCAGGCCGTAGAGGTGGTCGAGCTTGTAGAGCCATTGCAGGAACAGGCGCTCGATCACGACGCCGGTGATGCCGACCAGGATCGGGGCGATCAGCAGCGCCCACCAATAGTTCAGGCCGGCGTACTGCAACAGGAAGAACGCCGTGAACGCGCCCAGCATGTATTGGGCGCCGTGGGCGAAATTGATGATGTTGAGCATGCCGAAGATCACCGCGAGCCCCAGGCTCAACAGCGCGTAGAACGAGCCGTTGATCAGCCCGAGCAGCAATTGCCCGAACAGCGCCTGCGAGGGGATGCCGAAGATTTCGACCATGGACTGTCTAGTCTCGCCCGGCCTGACCGCTGCATCCCTCCCCCGCTTGCGGGGGAGGGTGCAGTGCGATCGATCACGTGATCGATCGCGGAACGTTTCGACGCTCGATGTAAAGCATCGAGCTATGGCGAAGCGAGGCCGGGTGGGGGTTCCTGTTTACACAACGCGATCACCCCATCCGGCTCCGCGTTGCGCGCGGAGCCACCCTCCCCTTTCAGAGGAGGAATGACAGGCTCAGCCGCTGACCAGCGGGCATCCGCCTTCCTTGAGCGGACGGAACGCCTCCGCGGCCGGGATCGTGGCGCGGACCTTGTAGTAGTCGCCCGGCTTCTTCGACTCGCCGGGCTTCTTGACCTCGAACAGGTACATGTCGTGGACCTTGCGGCCGTCGGCGCGGATCGAGCCTTGGCCGAACAGCTTGTCGTCGGTCGGGGTCGCCTTCATCTTGGCGACCACCGCCTTGCCGTCGGCGTCGCTCTTGAGCTCGGCGACCGCCTTGAGATAGTGCGTCACCGCCGAGTAGACGCCGGCATGCACCATGGTCGGGAATTTGCCGGAGAACTGCGCCTGGAACTTCTTGGTGAACTCGCGGTTGGCGTCGTTGCCGTCCCAGTACCAGGACTCCGTGAGCACCAAGCCCTGCGCGGTCTGCAGCCCGAGCGCGTGCACGTCGCTGATGAAGACGAGCAGGCCAGCCAAATTCTGACCGGCCTGCGTGATGCCGAACTCGGCCGCCTGCTTGATCGAGTTGATGGTGTCGCCGCCCGCGTTGGCGAGACCGATCACCTTCGCCTTCGAGGCCTGCGCCTGCAACAGGAACGAGGAGAAGTCCGTTCCCGGGAACGGATGACGGACTTTGCCGACCACCTTGCCGCCGCTCGCCTCCACCGCCGCCCCGATGTCGCGTTCGAGCGCGTGCCCGAAAGCATAGTCCGCGGTCAGGAAGAACCAGGTGTCGCCGCCGGTCTTCACCATCGCCTTGCCGGTGCCGTTGCCGAGCGCCCAGGTGTCGTAGGTCCAGTGGATGGTGTTGGGCGAGCACTTGGCGCCGGTGAGGTCGGAGGCCGCCGCGCCCGAGACCAGGAACACCTTGTTCTTCTCGCGCGTCACTTCGTTGATCGCGAGCGCGACCGAGGACGTCGGGACGTCGACGATCACGTCGACCTTCTCGACGTCGTACCAGGTGCGCGCGATGTTGGAGCCGATGTCCGGCTTGTTCTGATGGTCGGCGCCGATGATCTCGACCTTCAGGCCCTTGGCGGCGGCGCCGAAGTCCTCGACCGCCTGCTGCGCGGCGAACACCGAGCCGCGGCCGGTGATGTCGGCGTAGAGGCCCGACATGTCGTTGAGCACGCCGATCTTGATCACGCCGTCGCTGATCTGCGCGTGCGCGGCTCCGCACGCCAGAGCGAGCGCGAGTGCGCCCAATCCTACGATACTCTTCATTACAGCACTCCTTTGTTTTTGGAGAATGAGGCCATTGTATTTCATACCCCGAGGTATTCGTGAAGCTTCTCCATCTTGGCTTCGAGCTCGGAATTGGCGAAGCGCTCGACCACCTTGCCGTGCTCCATCACGTAGTAGCGGTCGGCGACGGTCGAGGCGAAATGGAAATTCTGCTCCACCAGGAGGATGGTGAAGCCCTGCGCCTTCAGGGTGCGGATGGTCGCCCCGATCTGCTTGATGATGACGGGGGCGAGCCCCTCGGTCGGCTCGTCGAGCAGCAGCAGCCGCGCGCCGGTGCGCAGGATGCGGCCGATCGCGAGCATCTGCTGCTCGCCGCCCGACAGCTTGGTGCCCTGGCTGCGCAACCGCTCCTTCACGTTCGGGAACAGCTCGAAGATGCGGTCGAGCGCAAGGCCGCCCGGGCGCACCTCCGGCGGCAGCAGCAGGTTCTCCTCGACGTCAAGGCTGGCGAAGATGCCGCGCTCTTCCGGGCAGAACGCGATGCCGGCGCGGGCGATCTTGTCGGAGGTGCGATGGATCACCTCCTCGCCGTCGAAGCGGATCGAGCCGGTGCGGTGCGGCACGATGCCCATGATCGATTTCAGCGTCGTGGTCTTGCCGGCGCCGTTGCGGCCGAGCAGGGTGACCACCTCGCCTTCGATCACCTCGAAGTCGACGCCGTGCAGGATGTGCGACTCGCCGTACCAGGCTTGCAGGTTCGCCACGGCGAGCAGCGGACCGCTAGTCATGCCCCACACCCATATAGGCCTCGCGCACATCCGGGTTGTCGGAGACGGTCGCGTAGTCGCCCTCGGTCAACACGCGGCCGCGCGTGAGCACGGTGATGCGATCGGACAGGCTCGCCACCACGCTGAGATTGTGCTCGACCATGAGAATGGTGCGCTCGGCCGCAACCGACTTGATCAGAGCGACGATGCGGTCGATATCCTCGTGACCCATGCCGGCGGTCGGCTCGTCGAGCAGCATCATCTCGGGGTCGAGAGCGATCGTAGTCGCGATCTCGAGTGCGCGCTTGCGCCCGTACGGCAGCTCGACCGCGGTCGACTGGGCGAATTCGCTCAAGCCGACGCTGTCGATCAGCGCAAGCCCGCGCTCGTTGAGCGCGTCGAGCACCGCCTTGGAGCGCCAGAAATCGAACGAGCCGCCGCGCCGGCGTTGCAACGCGATCCGTACGTTTTCCATCACGGTCAGGTGCGGGAACACCGCCGAGATCTGGAACGAGCGCACAAGTCCGAGCCGGGCGATGTCGGAGGCGGCGAGCGCCGTGATGTCCTGGCCCTTGTAGACGATGCGGCCGCGCGTCGGGGCCAAGAACTTGGTCAGCAGGTTGAAGCAGGTGGTCTTGCCGGCGCCGTTCGGGCCAATCAGCGCATGAATCGACCCGCGGCGCACGCGCAACGCCACGCCGTTGACGGCGACGAAACCGGCAAATTCCTTGGTGAGATCCTCGGTTTCGAGGATGATGTCGTCACTCATGCCACAAAGACCGCTCCCCCGCCCGGCCTTGTAGCGCCTTCGGCGCGGGCGTCCAACGCAAATCATCAGCGGCAAGCGCGGAAAACACGCAGCATGCGCAGAGGCGCCACCGAAGGGCATCGCGCAGGCGTCGTCGAGGTGATTTCGTTCCTGCTCAAGCCCCCGCCCGCCTCACTTCTCACCGCGCGCTTTGGGTGCGCGAATATTTATGGATGAAGGCGAAGTTCTCGTTTCCGGCCAACGCGGCCGCAACCGCGAGCGCCTTTTCCTTGGGGGCATACAACGCAGGACCGTCGTTTGATCCCGGCGGATTGCGAGCGAGGATCGTCTTGCCGGATCGGACCGCCTGTTCCAGACCCGAATCGAATGGGAACCGGGGCGTGGCCATGATCTCGATCCCGAGGTTCGCCGCCACGTTGACAACCTCCGGTTCGGTCACGGTCGCGAACCTGATTTCCTTGGCGTCGATCTCGGCAACCAGGATCTTGTAGCCACCTTCCGGGCCCATGTTCAGCTGAACCACGTACCTGTTGTTCGGCTGTTGCTTCAGCAGGGCATCGTAGCGCTCAACGGTGGTCGCGCCGTTGGTTATCCGGGTATGGGTCGCGGCGTAGCGATGACCCGCGCCGAGCTTGGCTTCGCTGATCTCGATGCGTTCAATCGCCTTGAGATTCTCGTGCGTGACCTCGCGCTCAAACAAGCCGGGACCGCCCGGCAAGGGATCGCCTTCGGCAGCGTCGAGAACGGGATTCTTGCTGTAGTAGCAGCCGGAAAGCAGCAAGGCGGCCAGCACAATGACGGCGTGCCTGAGCGGCATTCGTCCGGCTTTGTTGAACGAGCGCACGGAAACGGAACCGCCCATTCTACGTGGCTCGCACCTGATGCACTTCGATGATGTTGCCGTCGGGATCGTAGAAGAAAATCTGCTCCCAGCCGCTCATCGCCCAGGCGCCGTAGTCCGAATAGGGGATGTTCTTCTCCTCAAGGCGCCGCTTGAACGCCTCGATGTCGTCGGTGCGAAACGCGATGTGGCCGCGCTCCACCGGATTGACCGCCTGGCCGGTGCGAAAGCCGACCCCGAGGTCCTTCTCGGCCAGATGCACCTGCGTCGTGCCGTCGGTGACGAAGGCGACGTCGCCCGCGTAGCCCTGTTGCGTCACCCGGCGCGCGCTCAAGCTGGGCTCCGGCTGCATGTCGAGCACCGTGCGATAGAACTCGTCCAGGGCGGCAACGTTGGTCGAGCAGAGGTTGACGTGGTGCAGCTTGAGATTCATCGACGCGTGCTCCGTGTGTTGTCGTTATCGTAAGGTAGCCCGAACGGAGCGCCAGCAACACCCGGGCTCAACATCGCGCCGAGCAGCGCACCCGAGCCGGCGAGCCACGGCCAAGTGACGGCGCGCCCGCCGCCTTACCGGGTCGGTGCGCCGGCGAGCGGGACCGGCTCGGCCGCCTTGGGGTCGATGGTCAGCAGGGCGTTATAGGCGTCCGCCAGTCCGGCGCCGTAGTCGTCGTCCCGCCCGCGCGTCCCGAGGGCGCGCGCGCTTCCCGTCAGGATCCTGCGCACGGCGTCGGGATCGAGTGCCGGGTTGCGCGCCATCAACAGCGCCACCACGCCGCTCACATGCGCGGCCGCGACCGACGTGCCGGTCGACATCTCGTATGCCCCCTGCGGCCCCGGGACCAGGATGTCGACGCCGGGCGCCGCCACCGCGATGTGTTTGCCGCGGTTGGCGCCCTTGTAGACCTTGTCGTCGGCGTCCGTGGCGGTCACCGCGATCACGTTCGGATCCGCCGCCGGATAGAGCGGCGCGGCGCGCGGGCCGGCATTGCCGGCGGCCGCGATCAGGACCACGCCCTTGTCGCGCGCGGCCTTGAGGGCGCGCGACAGCAACGGATCGGCGGGTCCGGCGAAACTGAGATTGATGATACGGGCGCCCTCGGCAACGGCGCCGTCGAGGCCGCGCATCAGGGCGAAGCTGGTGCTGGCGGCGGCTCCCGCCGAGGTGACCGAGAACGCGCGCACCGCGATCACCTGCGCATCGGGAGCAACACCCATCAGGCGCGCTTTCGCCACGATCGCGCCGGCCATCGCGGTGCCGTGCGAGTGCGGCTTGCCGTCCTTGTCGTCGAGCACGTCGATCTCGCGCACAACCGCGCCGGCGAGTTCCGGATGCGCCGCATCGATGCGGGAATCGATCACCGCCACCACGACTTGGCCGCCGCGCGCGACCTTGTGCGCCTGCGGAAGCTTGAGCTTGCCGACCGCATATTGCAGCCGCTCGATCGTCGGATCGCGCGCCGGCGCCTCCTCCTTCGGCGCGCCTGCCGGCGCGCTCGCCGCATTGGGATCGGCCGCGGCGGCGGCTTCCTGCACCTGCGCAAACCCGTAGAGGTAATCGGGCTGCAGCGTGACAACGAGTGGGTTGCGCGCGAGCTCCGGGATGACGGTGCGCACCGAGCGGCCGCCTACGATGCGGAATCGGGCCACGCGGGCGTCGATCAGGGCGATCCGCTGATCGCCGCCGGCCGTGCGCGCGAGCCGATTTTGCCGCAGGAAGGCGTCGAGCTGGCGGTCGGTAACGTCGGCACGCAGCACGACGACGAGGTGGTCGGGCACGAACCGCCGTTCGCCCGCCGGCGGCATGCCGCTCACGGCCCGGCCGGCCGGCGGTTGTTGCGCGGTCTTTCCGCTCGCCGGAGGCTTGCTGCCGGCACCACCGGCGCGCCGTGGCGGCGGCAGGTCGTCCTCGACTACCTCGACCGGACCGGATGGACCGACGTAGGGCGGCACGAGCAGCGGGGGAATACCAATGATGCCCGGCCTGCCGAACCCGCCGCGGCCCGCGCCGGGTACGCCCTGCAGGCCCGGCCCGCGCGTTCCGCTACCCTGGAGGCCCGGGCCGCGGGTGGCGGAGCCCTGCAGCCCCGGCACCCGTGCACCCGGTGCGCGGGTGGCGGCGCCCTGGAAGCCCATGCCCTGAGGGCCGCGCATGGCGCCGGCTTTGAGGCCCGTGCCGGCGGGGGCCGGACCGCGCATGGCGCCGGCGCCCGGAAACCCCTGGCCACGGCCGAATAGGCCACCCATGCCGAACTGCGCCGACGCCTCAGGCAACGCCGGCACCATGAGGGCTGCGCTCGCAAGCGCGACCAGAATGAAACGCGACCCTCGCGCCAGTCGCCTGTCTCGCTGCGGGCCAAAGGTGGCAGCCGGGGGGCGCATTCCGTCGTGCGGGTGCATCGAAGCCTCCTCGCGACAGCTCAAGCGACGATGGTGGTCAGCTCCGCCGCCGTCGGTCTGCGGTCGGGCAGGCCGGCACTATACATCACTGCTGGGCCGCGATGAACCGCACGATTCCGCCTTCCCTCGCCAGGCGGGCGGTGATCTCGCCCACCTCGTCCTTGGGAACCGGAGCCGGAGAGATGCGCACGCGATAGAGACCGCCCGTGAGGGGACCTTGGACCACGACGAGTTGGTTCATCTCAAGGAACTTGGTGATGTCCGCGGCGGTCGCCTGCGGGTTGAAGCCGATCAGCGCGAAGCTGCCGGTCGGATCGGATTTGGTCGCCAGTTCCTGGGTCCCGTCGTGCTTGGGCCGCCGATGCCGCGGAAACCCTCATCCCGGTCCGCCATATACAGGCCGCCGAGCAGACCGGCCTGGATGGCGATCACCGCCACCGCCGCCGTCGCCGCATAGGCGAGCTTGCGCGGCGACAGCCCGGCAAGCTGCTCGGTAAGCCAGGTGCCGAAAGCGACCGACATCCGGGGCTGCCGCTCGGGACCGCGCTCGGCTTCGATCCCGGCAAACAGGCGTTCCATCGCCCGCGACGACGGGGCGCCGAGCGTCTCGTTCAGGTGAATCGTCTCGGAGAATTCCTCGCGCACGAGCGCGTATTGGCGTGCCAGGTCGGCGTCGCTCTGCAATGCCTGCTCGACGCGCTGGGCGTCGCGACGGCTCAGCGTCCCGGCAGCATGCCACGGCAGCAGCTGTTCGATTTCCTCGCGCTCCAGCGCATTCGGCGTCGTCGTCATGGCCAACCTCGATCAACTCCTGCTGCTTTCAACACTTCCGATAGCCGCTTTCGCGCGTAAAACATCCGGGTCTTCACGGTATTCTCGGGAATCCCGACGATCGTAGCGACCTCCTCGACCGACTTCTCGTGGTAGTACACGAGGTCGATGACCTCCCGGTGTTCCGGCGAAAGCGACGTCAGGCACTTCCGCAGGATCTCACTCTTGTCCTTCTTCTGGACGGCTTCCTCCGGCGTGTCGGACGTATCCGGTATTGCTTCCGCGGCCTCCTCGTCCAGTTCCTCGTCGGTCCGTTTTCTCAAAGCGGACAACGCCTTGTACCTTGCGATCGCCAGCAGCCAAGTGGAGACCGCCGACCGCGCCTCGAACCGGCCGGCTTGCCGCCAGACGTCGAGGAACACCTCACTGATCAGGTCTTCCGCCGTGGTCGAGTCGCCGACCACCCGCAGCACGAAACGGTAGACCCGCACGTGGTGCCGGGCGAACAGAACCTGCATCGCGAGCCGATCGCCGCTGGCGATCCGTCCGATCAGAACCTCGTCTGATGTCGTCTGCATCGGGCGGCCGGATCGGCTCGTACAGTTAGTCGTCGGGAGAGCGGGTAAGGTTCAAATTCGAACGAGCCGGGCATGCGGGGGCTCGCCGGCAGGCAAACCTACAATAACGCCAGCGATTTGGGTCGCAAGGCTCCCGGCGCGACCGGCACCGCCCAGAACTCACTGAAGGTTGCATAGAATATTTCAAGAACCCGCGCGCGTATCCAGGCAGAACTCGCTATAGTCGGTCCCTATCGGCGTTGTATCCACAAGAACAGCCGGCGATGTCAGAGCAGTAGACGGTTCCGATACACTGACCGTGTCCGTTTCATACACTTTGGCCGCGCTTTCTCGGCTCTTGCGGCTTTATGCCCGCCAGGTGGTTAACGAAATTTTACATTTTTTGCGTGACTCTTATCGATAAAGTCCGCTATGCCTGCTACCGAAGGTTTCAGGTGGTGCACCTGCGCCCGGTGTGCCGATGGCGTGACCGTCGGTCGGCCACGTCCAGCTAGAACTGAGGACAAATGAGAAATGGCGGACATCGTGCACCGGGATCTGCATCCAACTTCCCGCGCGCCCCCTTTTTCTGACGCAAGTGGGTCGAGTCAAGCCGGCCCACGCGATCGCCGCAATCTGCCGCCGCGCACCGACGTCGGCACGCTGGTCCTGCATTGGGTCACGGCGATTGCCTTCGTGGTCAGTCTGCTCACCGGTATTCGCATCGCCGCGGACGCCTATCTCGCGCCGGTGTCGCACTGGCTGGCGCCCATCCTGCCCTGGGGCGAGGTCTGGACCTTTCATTTCGCCGCCGGCCTGACGTTGTTCTTCTGCGCCTCGGCCTACCTCATCTACATCCACCGCAGCGGCCTCTCGGCGCGCAACGCGCTCAAGAAGCTGCGCGTGTTTCTGATGCCGACCGCACGCAGGATGAAGTTCGAAGCGCTCAATGTCGGCCTGCACTGGTTTCTCTATGCCCTGATCGTCGTCATGACGGTGACGGGCGTCTTCCTCTATCTCGGCTACGGCGGCTGGCTGGTATGGGTCCATTCCACTACCGCCTTCGTCGGCCTCGGCTACATTTTAGTGCACGTCGTCTCGCACTACCTACAGGGCGGATGGTGGCAGATCTTCCGCGTGTTCCGGCCTGCCAAGCTGGTCGTCACGCGGGCGACGCGGTCGTGGCCGTTGCTCGTTGCCGCGGCGGTCGGCGTTGCAACCGCCGCGCTGGCGGCCGGGATCGACTGGTCGACGCGCGACACGCTCGTGATCACGCGCGTCAACAGTGCTCCGACCATCGACGGCGTGCTCGACGATCCGATCTGGAACCGATCGCGGCCCGTGTCGATCCGGACGCAACAAGGCAATGCCCTCGGCGGCACGGGCGAATCCATGGTCGAAGTCCGCGCCGTCCACGACGGCAGCAAGGTCTATTTCGCCTTCCGCTGGGAGGACCCTTCAAGGTCGATGCGCCGCATCCCCCTGATCAAGCGGGCGGATGGCTGGCATCTGCTGCAAGACCATGCGGACATCGCCGACGTCAACACTTTCTACGAGGACAAGCTCGCGATCGGCTTTGCGCGATCGCCGGCATTCGGCAACGCCGACAGCACGCATCTCGGCGCCAAGCCGCTCGCCGACAAGCCGAAGCCGCTGCACGCGCGTGGCTATCACTACACCGACAGCGACGACAATCTGGTGGACCTGTGGCAGTGGAAGGCCTCGCGCGGAGGCCATCTCGGCTATGTCGACGACCAGTACTTCGGCGCCCCGCGCGATGCCACACCGGCGGAGGCCGCGGGCAAGGCACGCTACCAGGCCGGGTATTGGAACGATCCGGGCCGAGCCTTCTACAGCTACAACTACGTGGGCGAGCCGCCCGGCGGTTTCCGCGGGCCGGTGAAAGTGCCAAAGCTGCCCAAGGATTGGAAGGCGACTGTCGCGGCGCTCGGCAAGTTCGATCTCGATCCCAACTCGAGCGACGAGGAAGGCTCGCGCTGGTGGATGACGGAGAACGAGGTGGTTCCCTACTCGGCCGAACTCGATGCGCAGATCCCGGTCGGCACCGTCATGCCCGGCGTCCTGATCAGTCGGCAACTACGAGGGTGACCGCGCCGACGTGCGGGGCGCCGCCAAGTGGAAGGACGGCCACTGGCATCTCGAGACGGTCCGCAACCTGCGGACCGGCAGCAAGTACGACCACGACTTCGTGCCGGGACGCGACCTCTACATGTGGGTCAATGTCTTCGACCACACGCAGACGCGCCACACGCGGCATGTTCGGCCGGTGCGGATCGTCACGCAGCCTTGATCTGTTTGGGGACAGTTCATCCGGCCGCAATCCTGCAGGTCATGTGTGAGTGTTCAAGGTTCGATCATGCGAACGACGTGCAATCTCATCATTAACGGCCGATCGGTGGACGCCAGGATCGGCGAAACCCTGGTCGATGCCGGGCTGGGCGGCTGGATCGCCATTCCGCACGACTGCTGTTCCGGCCAATGCGAGACCTGCCGGGTGGAGGTCGTCTCAGGTCGGATCGACGATCAGGGCACGCGCGACGGCCGCAGCGTGCTCGCGTGCCAGGCGACGGTCCTGGGAGACGCCGAGATCCGTTTTGAGGAAGTTCCTGTCACCGCCAAGGAGAGCGGTAGGGTCACCGAGATATCCGTGCTCGCGGCCGACGTGGTCGAAGTCGTCGTGGCGCTCAACCAGCCGATCAGCTACCGGCCCGGCCAGTATCTGGGCGTGAAGTTCTCGGGATTTCCGGCGCGCGACCTGAGTCCGGCTTTGCGCGAGGATGGCTCCGCGCGCGACCGCGAACTGGTGTTTCACATCCGCCGCTATCCCGGCGGAGTGGTCTCGACGCAGCTCGGCGCCACGATCCGACCCGGTCATCGCGTGCAGGTGCGCGGACCTTTTGGCTACGCCTATCTGCGCGAAGGCACCGGGCCGATCGTGCTGGTCTCCGGAGGCACCGGCTGGGCACCGATCTGGGCGGTCGCCCGGACCGCCCGCCGCGAGCAGCCGCACCGGGAACTGGTGGTCATTGCGGGCGCGCGCGATCTCGATGGTCTCTACATGCGCCGCTCGCTCGACTGGCTGATCGACGACGGCGTGCGCGACGTGATCGCGGTTGCCGAGAGCGAATATGGCGGGCCGATTCTTCCCGGCCGCCCCACCCACTACCTGCCCTCGCTCGGGCTGGAGGATACGGTCTACGTTGCCGGTCCGCCCGGCCTGGTCGACACCGTGAAGCGAAAGGCGCGCGCGGCCGCTGCGCGCTGCTATGCCGATCCGTTCCTGCCGGGGGAGCAGAAGCCTTCATTGGTCGACCGCATCATGCAGATGCTGCACCGGCCTGCGAGCGGAACCGGCGACGCTCTGGCAGCGTCGAGCAATGCAGCGCGAACCGGCGGCCTGAACGACGCTTGGGGCGGCGCAAGGCCCGGCACCGCGTCCGCGCCGGCCGCCCCCGCAGCGCAGCCGATCGCTCCGCCGCGGCGCTCGGCCGGGCGCCCTTGACTGCAACTGGCCGCAGCCGTTGCTCTAAGCGGTGACTTCGCGCAGGAAGGACTTCACGGTCGAGTCCAGACGATGCGCCTCATCGGCCATGTCAGCCGCCTTGGTCACCACCTTCATCGACGCTTCCCGCGCCTCCTCGATCGTCGCCTTCAGCCGGCCGACGCTGGTCGAGACGTTGACCGACCCGTTGGCGGCGGCGTTCATGCCCTCGACGATCTGTCGCGTCACGGCGTCCTGTTGCTCCATGGCAAGAGCGACCGTCATCGTCTGGCGCACCAGCAGATTGAGCCTCTGCACGACCGTATGCAGAGCCTCGGCCGCTTCCACATTGGCGCCGCGCATGCGCGACATGCGGCCTGCCACGTCGCCGTTGGCCCTGGCGATGCGATCCCCCAAACCGCGGATATCCGAAACCACGGCGCCGAAATTCGCCCCGCCATTGCCTGCGCGCGACGCCTGAATCGTGGCATTCAGGGCGACCGTATTGATCTGCACGGCAATCTCCTCGACCATTTGGACGACATTGTCGAAGTCCTTGGTCGTGCTTGTCAGACCCTCGGCCGTGAGCGAGGCGGACTGGGCGACCGAACTGGTCGCCGTCATGGCGTTGGCGGTTTCCCGCAACCGCTCGACGGTTTCCGCAATCGACGCGCTCAGCCGTTCGGTCGCCGAGCGCACCGTCGATACGTTCGACACGGTGCTCTCGGAAACGAACGCCGCCTCCGCGGCCTCGCCCTCGGCGACCGACGACATGCGCGCAAGCTCCCTCGCGGTGTCGTCCATCACCTCGACGCTGTCGCTCACGCTCAAGAGCATCGAGCGCATCATACGGTCGAACCGCCGGATGGCATCCTCCAACGTCTCGCGCCGTTTCTTCACCGTTTCCGCGGAAAGGACGTCGGAGCGCAGTCGATCGCGCTCCTCCAACGAGCGCTGCAGCACCACGACCGCACGCGCGATGTCGCCGACCTCGTCCTGACGTTCGGCGCCCGAGACCTTCGACTTCCAGTCGCCGCGCGCCACCGCGATGACGGCCTCGGTGATGTGCGCCAGCGGCCGGCTGATGCGTCGAGCTGTCAGCAAGGTTATGACGCCGAACAGCGCCAGCGAGAAGACCGCGAATATCGATAGCCACACCGTGAGCGATCGGCCCTCGATCTCGCCGATTTGCACCAACTCGTCACGCAACGCGTAAAGCTCGGCAATGGGCGCCAGGGAGCAGGCACGCCAAGAATCGAACAAATCCGCGCAACGCGCCCAGAACCGGCCATCGCTCGTTCGCAGCAGCGTGGAGCCCGGCGCGGCTGCAACCGTCATCGACAAGCCGTTGGTTCCGGCCAAGGAGATCAAACGATCGGAATTGAATACCGCTACCGCGGCTCCTTCGAGCTTTGAAAACTCTTCGAGCGTCGGCTCGCTTTGACGCAGGGCACGATATCCGACAAGAGCGGCGAACACATCGCCGAAATCGTCGAAAATCGGCTCGACCGCGACCACGGCGAGCGGGGCGCTTTTCTTGCTGCCGATTGCCTTGGCGAGGTCGTCGGTCAAATTGACGATCCGGCGAAGCGTGACGGGCCGTTTGCGGTCGTTTTCGGCCAGCAAGGGCCGGATCAGCTCGGAGAACGGATGCGCCGCCAACGCCTGGCTGGTCGCCAGAATGTCGATCACCTCGATATTGGGGGGCTGTCCCGCGTTCAACGCCTCCTTGTCGGCGCCGATCACGGCCAGTTTCGAGTCGACGACCAGGATTCCATCGAGATCGGCCGATCGCGCCGCGCGGCCGAGCAGTTCACTGATGGTTATGCCGTTGCGGGTCGATACCGCCTTCACCACGTCGGCGCGCTGCGCGATGCTTTCGAGACGAAGCCCCGCATCGGAGAACAGCATCTGCACGCGCGCCCCTGCAAGCCGCGCGTCTCCATCCAGCCGCTCGCCGAGCTTTTCTTCCGACAGACGAGCGAGCTGAGACGCCTGGCGCTCAAGGCCGAGATTGAGTTGCCAGATCGTCAAGCCGACCGACACGGTGAACGCGACGCTCGCCGTCGCGAGAACCGCAACGACGAGCCGCGTGCTGAGCGATGAAAAGCGCCGCAAAGCGTATCCTCATTCCGCAATCGGAACGGTGCCCACGCCGGAAAGCAGGGCCTTGGCCTTTTCGGTCTTGAAGTATTCGACGAACTTTCTTGCTTCCGGCGTAATAGTTGCTTCCTTGTAGATGATCGAAAGCGTGACGGCGCTCGGATAGTCCAGATTGGTTGGATACCTGCCGTCGATCTTCAGCACGACCAAGTCGTTTTCGAGCTCCTTGCTGTAAGGGCCGAAACCGATGGCACCGTCGACGGTGCGAACCGTTTCGAAGGCGTCCTGCGTGGTTGTCGCCGTCTTCGACTTCTCGGTGATGACGAGGTTTTTCCACCCCGGCATCGTGTTCCGAAGTACGTTGAGCGTGCTGTCGACATCCTCGCGCCGCACGACCTTGATCCTCAAGTCGGGACCGCCGACTTGGCGCCAATTCGTCACTGTGCCGGCATAGATATCGCTCAGTTGCGCGGCGGTCAGGCCTGTGACGCCGGCCGAGCGGTTCACATACAGCGCCGCCGGCAAACGAAACACTGGCACGGCGATCAAGCCGGCGGCCTTTTCGGATTCCGACAGGGGTCGCGCGATGCGCCCGAGCACCTCTTTGTCGGAGCCCACCGCCGCTATCCCGCCGCTCGAATGGATGCTCGGCGGCACCAGCACGGTGGTTTGCGGGTTGTCGGCCGAATAGGCGGCACCGACCACCCGAAGGACCTCGATCCCGTCACCGGTTCCGACCACGGGCAGCTCGACGGCACGCGCACCCGCGCACGCAATTACCACGGCAACCGGCGTGGCTAAGATCACGCGAAAGCGGTTTTTCATCGCAGCACCTTTCGTTAACGAATTTCGTCGCACTCTCGAACGATACGGGAACTGCCGTAACGAAGTGTAAATCCGCGAGCATCGGGAGCGAGTTGGCTCTATATCGGCCAAAAGCGGGTTTTTGCGGCATTTGGGATCGCTCTTCGCAATTTGCCGGTTTGCGTTTAGCTGGCCTTAAGGCTGTTCCACGACTTCGCCTCTGGCGTTAGTCGGATTTGCAGAAATTTCCGGCCTAATGCGAGTTGCGTTGGCGCCGTCCAAACCCTTGGCCGTGCTCGCCGAGAGGCTTCCGTCCATGCCGGACGAGGCATACAAATCGAGCCATTGCTGCGCTCCGCGGCGCGCGGGGGTGCGCCTTGCTTTGCCTGCGGCGAAGCGCGGGCACGCCGTCGCAGCGCTGCTCGCCGTGCTGGTCGCCGTCGTCATGGGGGGTGGCGCATTTGCCCTGCCGCCCCAATCCGCGCCTTCGATGAGCCCGGCATCGGAATTCGAGCTGGTGGCGCCCATCATCGCCGTTGCGGTGCTGGGCATGGTTGGCCTGGGCGGGCTCGGTGCGGCCGCCATTGTCTTGTATCGGCGCGCGAACAGGGCGGTCCAGGAAGTCCAACGCCTCGAGTTGCTGTTCGACGTTCTCGACGAAGGCATCGTCGTGTGCAGCGGCATGCAGGTTGTCACCGTCAACACCAGCCTGTGTCGCCTACTTGGCTCCGATGCCGGTGCCCTGCAGGGCGCGATGATCAGCAGCCTCCTGGGCGATTCGGACGCGATCAACCGCCTGCTGGCGCCCGTTGACGTCCATCTCGAGACCGAACTGAAGGCCGCCGACGGGACTGCCATCCCGGTCGAGATCACCGCGCGAACAATCCCCTATTCAGGCATGCCGCGCCGCCTGATGGAGATTCGCGACATTCGCGAACGCAAGGCAGCGCAGCAACACATCTCGTTTCTCGCCCACTACGACCCGCTGACCAGCTTGCCGAATCGCGAAATGCTGACCGCGCGCGTGACCGAATTGATCGAGCGCGCGCGGACGAACGGCCAACGCTGCGCGCTGATATGGATCGATCTCGATCACTTCAAAGAAATCAACGACGATCACGGTCATGTCGCCGGCGACCGCATCTTAAACGCGGTTGCCGACACGCTGCGCTTCGAATTGCCGGCGGACGTGATGATCTCGCGCTTCGGCGGCGACGAGTTCGTGGTGTTCTACGATCAGATCGGCGACGCCACCGAGGTCCGGCTGATCGGCCAGCAGCTTCGCCGCCTGCTCAATCGTCCGATCGCGCTCGATGAGCGCTCGATCGCGGTCGGCGCCTCGATCGGAGTGGCGGTGTTTCCCGACGACGCAACCAACACCGATGATCTGCTGAAGAACGCCGACCTCGCCCTCCATTACGCCAAGGCGGAGGGACGTGCCCGATGCCGCCTGTTCGGCGACGACATCGGCCGCGAACGGCAGCGCCGCACCGCCCTGAGCGAGCAGCTCAAGGCGGCAATCGAGAACGGGGACATTCAGGCATTCTTCCAGCCTCTGGTGCGCACCCGCGATGGGACGGTGGCCGGCTTCGAGGCGCTCGGACGGTGGTTTCATCCCGAATTCGGTGCAGTGCCGCCGGGAGAATTCGTCAAACTGGCGGAGGAGACCGGCCTCATTGGCAATCTCACGGACGCGATCATGCGCCAAGCCATCGAGGCCGCCCAAGGATGGCCGGACAGCGTGCGCGTCTCCGTCAACGTCTCCCCGGTGCAGCTCAACAGCGAGCTGGTCGACCGGGTGCGCGACCTGATCACGCACTATCAATTCGATCCCCACCGCCTCGAGCTCGAGGTCACCGAGGACGTGCTGATCAAGGATTTTGCGCAGGCGGCCAGCATGTTCGGGCGCCTGCGCGCGCTCGGTATCCAAGTGGCGATGGACGACTTCGGGTCGGGCTATACCTCGATGGGCAATTTGCGCCGCCTCAACTTCGACCGCATCAAGATCGATCGCATCTTCACCATCGATCTGCCCAACCATCGCCGGTCAGCCGCGATCGTCCGGGCCATGTTCGTGCTCGCGCGCGAGCTCGAGCTCGACGTCACTGTCGAAGGGGTCGAGACCGAGCAACAGTTTGCGTTCCTGTGCGCGGAGGGTTGCGCGGAAGTGCAGGGCTTTTTGTTCAGCCCGCCGAAACCGGCGAGAGCCTTTGCCGACCCGGCCTCGTTGCATTTCGGTCCGAGCGCGAACGTCGCGGCGGCGGCCCAGCCTGCAAAACTGGTCGACATCGAGGACCATCGCAGGCGCGCCTGAACGGGCTAGCGCGCCTCCCACGTATGGCCGGACGGTCCCGCCCGCTTTACTGCGGGCGTCCTTCTGCGCGGTTCAGCGCGCGGCCCGCCGGCGGCCCCGTCAACCACAAAGCACTTGTAGTAGCGATCGGACGACGCGCGCCTGCTGACGGCGCAACGATGGATGCGTCCGAGGTCGCTCACGGCGGCGTATTGCATGTAGGGCGATATCGCGTACCGCATCTGGCCATCGAACGAGCTGCCGAAGCGATCAATTCGCCCGGCCAGACTCGGTTCGATTTCCAGGATCGCGCTGCGCAGCGTCTCGCCCTCGATGAAGTTGTCGGGAAGCTGGTCGAACGGGCCGTCAAAATAGTTGTTGACGCGAACATTGCCTTCGAACACGCCGATGAGGATCTTCCGTTCGCGTTTGTGATCGCGGTAGAAGGCAAAGCCGGTGCGCTTGCCGATCACGACGCGCTCGTTGACCGTTGATGCAACCAGCTCATCCGGAACCGGCGCCGTTTCGTCCAGAACATAATGGAAGATCTTCAGCTTCGGATTGTAGACGAGAAAGAACCGGATTGCGGACTCGTCGAACACCGGACCGATATAGCGCTCTTGCGAGGTTACGGCGGCCGCCGGCGGCACCACCTTCGAGAGGTCGTTGAGCTCGAAAACGACCGATTTGCCGCCGTAGGTCAGGCGATAGACCAGCCGGTCGAGCTTGTCGACCACCAGCCCGTGGGAGCGCTCGAGCAGGATGTGAAAGAGCTTCTCCGCTCCGTTCCATTCGGCCGACTCCACCTCGTAGGCGAAGTGAATCTTGCCCTGATCGCGCGTCTCGTTTTCCAGACGGATGTTGCCGACATAACGCAGTCCGCGATGATGGAAGGCGAAATAATAGTAATTCTCCGTCGGATACACTTTGACCCGGTCGGGAAGCGCGCTGAGCACGAAGGCAAAGACGGCCTTGGCATCGGTGATGTCGAATTCGCCGACTTGGCTCACCTCCTCGACGTAACTCTCGTTGGTGGAGAGCCGCGGCTGCGCACCGGCCGCAGGGCTCGTCGGCAACGCCAACGCCTCCAGCACGGTCAGGACAACGGCTGTCGCCCAGAAGCGATTTCTGCTCATCGCGGCTCGACCGGATCCAATCGACCAGCGGCGGCGTCGCCCAAGCCTCCACACAGCTGCAATGCTAGCATGGCGACTCGGGGTTTGGTACGGCAGTCCAAAGACCCGCCTTGCAGGCCGGGCCGACTGGGCCCGGCGCCCGCAAACCCGCTCTGAGGGTACGCCTGCCTCATGTCTCGCCTCGACGCTGCTGCGCCTTCGTTCGCTGCCGCTGCCGCCGTTCCCGAACTGACGGTGGTGGTGCCTACGTTCAACGAAGGGCCCAACGTGCCGATCGTGGTCGAGCACGTAGCGCGCGCGCTCGCCGGCGTCGCCTGGGAGATCATTTTCGTCGACGATGATTCGCCGGACGGCACTGCCGCCATCGCCAAGGCCCTCGGTGATCACGACGCGCGGGTGCGCTGCATCCGCCGTGTCGGCCGGCGCGGCCTTGCGGGAGCCTGCATCGAGGGAATGCTCGCAAGCAGCGCGCCCTTCGTCGCCGTCATGGACGCCGACCTGCAGCACGACGAAGCGCTGCTCGCCGAAATGCTGGGCCGGCTGCGCGGCGGACAATACGACCTCGTCGTCGGCAGCCGTTACCTCGCCGACGCCAGCGCCGACGGGTTGTCGCGCCCGCGTCTTGTGTCCAGCCGCCTCGCCGGCATGGTGTCGCGCCGCATTCTCGGGGTCGAGGCTACCGACCCGATGAGCGGATTCTTCATGCTGCGGCGGCAACTCGTCGAGACCATCGCCCCCAGGCTTTCGACCCAAGGCTTCAAGATTCTCGCCGACATTCTCGCCTCGGCGCCGGGCGAGGTTCGCGTGTCCGAGCTGCCGTACCGGTTTCGCGCCCGGCTGCACGGAGCAAGCAAGCTCGACAGCCAGGTCGCACTGGATTTTCTCGGCCTGCTGATCAGCAAGACGACCCGCAACGCCATACCGGTGCGGTTCGTCAGCTTCTTGCTCGTCGGCGCGTCGGGCATTCTGCGTGCATCTCGCCACCCTGAAAGGGTCGCTGAGCCTGCTCGGGCTTTCATTCGCCGCCGGACAGACGCTGGCCGCGCTCGTCGCCATGACGAGCAATTTCTTCCTCAACAATGCCGTGACCTACCGCGACCAGCGGCTCACGGGCGTCGAGGCGCTCAAGGGTCTGCTCACGTTTTACGTGATTTGCGCGATCGGCGCGGTCAGCAATATCGGGGTCGCGACCTGGCTCTACAGCAACAGGCCGGTCTGGTGGCTGGCCGGCCTGCTGGGGTCGGTGGTCGGCGCGGTATGGAACTATGCGGTATCCAGCGCGCTGGTCTGGCGGCGGTGACGGGGCGCACCCCACGTCGACCGACGTCGAAGCGATGAGCCGCCGTTAGGGCGCATCGACCCAGCGGGGCGGCCGCTTTTCGAGGAAAGCCGCCACGCCTTCGCGTCCCTCCGCACCGCGCAGGGCTTGCGCGAATGCCTCCGCCGCATCGTCCAGCAATCGGTCGCGCGGGGTCGCAACGCTCGCGAGCAGCAGTCGCTTGGTAGCGGCATTCGCCTTCGGAGCACAACGATTGATATCGGCCAGGAGCTTCGCCAAGGTCGCTTCCAGCCCGGCTCGGTCGTCGCACACGACGTCGACCAGGCCGATGCGCACGGCCTCGCGGCCGTCGAAGCGCACGCCCGTGAGCGCCATGCGCCGTGCCTGCGCCACGCCGATCCGGGCGGCGACGAATGGCGCGATCTGTGCCGGCGGAATGCCGAGGGTGGTTTCCGTGAGCGCAAACCGCGCGTCCGCGGTCGCGACCACGACGTCTCCCACGCACATCAATCCGAGGCCGCCTCCGAACGCGGCGCCCTCGACCGCCACCACAATGGTCTGCGGCAGCGCCTCGAAGCGGGACAGGAACGTTCCGAAATCGCGATTGCCGCGCGCGATGGAATCTTTCTCGCCCGGCGCTGGCGGCGGCGAGTTGAACGAGGCCATGAACCCTTTGATGTCGCCGCCCGCGCAGAACGTGCCGTCCGCACCGCGCAGCACCACGCTGCTGACCGATTGATCGTTCTCCAGCAAATCCGCGACGGCGAGAAGCTCGCGGACCATGTCCCGGCTCAGCGCATTGCGCGCATCCGGCCGGTTGAGCGTCACGTGCAGCTGCGCGCCGCCGCGCTCGACCAGCAGGCTCTCGAACGCGGGTAACTTCGTCGCCATGCGTCCACCCTCGGCTGTTGACCGACCATATTCCGTTGGGACACACTTACCAAGCATTTGCTTGGTGAGCATTGGCGTGGTGAATGCCCCAGCAGCGATGGTTGCAGAAAGACCGAGGTTTCATCAAACACGCCGCCATGACCACGCCGTTTAAAACGGCCTTTCGGGCCGACCTGTTCGCAGGCCAGACGGGCATCGTGACCGGCGCCGGCAGCGGCATTGGCCGCTGCACGGCGCATGAACTGGCCGCGCTCGGCGCGAGCGTCGCCCTGGTCGGCCGCAAGCAGGACAAGCTCGAGGCCGTGGCGCGCGAGATCGCCGATGCCGGCGGCGCGGCGCGCTGCTACGCCTGCGACATCCGCGAGGAGGAACGCGTGAAGGCGGTCGTCGCGGCAGCGCTCGGCGAGCTCGGCCGTCTGGATTTTCTAGTCAACAATGCCGGCGGGCAATTCTCCTCGCCACTGGAGAAGATCTCCGCCCGCGGTTGGGACGCGGTCGTGCGCACCAACCTCACCGGCGGTTTCCTCATGGCGCGCGAATGCTACACGCAGTGGATGAAGCCGAACGGCGGCGCGATCGTCAACATGATCGCCGACATGTGGATGGGCATGCCCGGCATGGGCCACTCCGGCGCCGCCCGTGCCGGCATGCTCAACTTCACCGAAACGGCGGCGCTGGAATGGGCGCCGGTGCGCGTGAACGCCATCGCGCCGGGCTGGATCGCCTCCTCGGGGCTCGACCACTATCCGCCGGAAATGGCCGACCGCATTCGCGGGCTGCCCAAGAAAGTGCCCCTCGGCCGCCTCGGCACCGAATCGGAAATCTCCGCCGCGATCGTGCTTCCTGCTGTCGCCTGCCGCGGCGTTCATCTCGGGCGCATGCCTGCGCGTCGACGGCGCGGTGCCGAACGCAAAGCGCGTCTGGGACCGACCCGGGCAAGGACGGACCGCGCCCTTCGACGGCTTCCACCTTGCACGCAAGCCGAAGGTTTTGGGCTGACCCGTGCCCGTCATCGAAACGACGATCGACGCGGCGAGCGAGAGTTTCCAGCGCAATCGCACGCACATGCTGTCGCTGATCGCGCGGCTGCGCGCGCTGGAAGCGCGGGCGCGCGAGCAGTCCGCGAAAGCAAAGCCGCTGTTCGACAAGCGCGGGCAGCTGTTGCCGCGCGAGCGCATCGCGCGGCTTCTCGACCCCGGCGCCCCCTGGCTGGAGCTCTCCTCGATCGCCGGCTACGGTCTCGACACGCCGGACCTGGAGAAATCGGTTCCCGGCGGCGGCATGATCGCCGGCATCGGCTACGTCTCGGGCATCCGCTGCCTCGCGGTCGCGAGCGATTCCGGCATCGACGCCGGCGCGATCCAGCACATGGGGCGCGAGAAGCTGTTGCGCGCGCAGGCGCTCGCGCTCGCCAACAGGCTTCCGTTCGTGCATCTCGTCGAGTTGGCCGGCGCCAACCTGCTGCGCTACCGCGTCGAGGGCTTCATCCACGGCGGCGCCATCTTCCACAATCTGGCCAAGCTCTCGGCCGCCGGCATCCCGGTGGTCACGGTGGTCCACGGTT
Organism: uncultured Alphaproteobacteria bacterium; assembly: GCA_963738705.1. Taxonomy (GTDB): domain Bacteria; phylum Pseudomonadota; class Alphaproteobacteria; order Rhizobiales; family Xanthobacteraceae; genus CAVTXS01. The sequence continues at coordinate 97,829 of CAVTXS010000018.1, read as the reverse complement.
CGTCGACCGCGGGCGGCGCCTATATGCCTGGACTGTCCGACTACGTGATCATGGTGCGCGGCCGCGCCAAGGCGTTTCTGGCCGGGCCGCCGCTGCTCAAGGCCGCGACCGGGGAAATCGCCACCGACGAGGAGCTCGGCGGCGCCCTCATGCACACGCATGTGTCCGGCCTGGGCGAATATCTGGCCGAAGACGACGCCGACGGCGTGCGCTTCGCGCGCGAGGTGATCGCCCGGCTCGCGTGGGGGGCCGCGTCGCCGCTACCGCCGGCAGCGCCGCCACGCTACCCCGCCGACGAACTGCTCGGCATCATGCCGGAGGATGCCAAGAAACCGGTCGACATGCGCGAGGCGATCGCGCGCTTCGCCGATGCCTCGGATTTCCTCGACTTCAAGCCGGACTACGGTCCGGCGACGGTGTGCGGCCACGCCGCCGTGCAAGGCATCGCGATCGGCATCGTCACCAACAACGGGCCGCTCGACCCGGCCGGCGCCAACAAGGCGACGCATTTCATCCAGGCGTGCTGTCAGGCCGGCCTTCCGATCCTCTACATGCAGAACACGACCGGCTATATCGTCGGCAAAGTCTCGGAAGAGACCGGCATGATCAAGCACGGCTCGAAGATGATCCAGGCGGTCTCCAACGCCGACGTGCCGCAGATCACGCTGATGTGCGGCGCCTCGTTCGGCGCCGGCAACTACGGCATGTGCGGCCGGGCGTACAATCCGCGTTTCCTGTTTTCGTGGCCGAACGCCCAGACCGCCGTCATGGGCGCCGAGCAGGCGGCGCTCACGATGGCGAACGTGATGGAGGCCGGTGCGCGGCGCAAAGGCCGGGAGCCGGATGCCAAACAGATCGACGAGATGAAGAGCAAGATCATCGACAATTTCGAGCGCCAGAGCAGCGCATTCGTCACCAGCGCGCTCATGCTGGACGACGGCATCATCGATCCGCGCGATACGCGCAACGTGCTCGGCTACGCGCTTTCGATCTGCCGGGAGGCCGACGCCCGAACGGTGCGGCCCGTGCAATTCGCCGTGGCGCGGCCATGAGCGCGTGGTGGGAAAAGAAGGAAATGGCTTACAGCGGACTCCAACGCCGTCATGCTGAGGTGCTTTTCCCGACGAAGTCGGGAAAAGCCTCGAAGCACGCGCCGCGGCGCGGTTGGAGACTTCTGGAGCCTCCTTCGAGGCTCGGCCGCGTTCCGCGGCCGAGCACCTTAGAAACGATCGACATATAGAGCGAATACTGGCGAGTACCCGCAATGTATAGATCGTTTCATCCGCAGCGGGTCGACCCAACGCCGTTGGCAACTCAGGATGACGGTTCAATTTCGGCTCTGTTCCGAGGAGACATAGCCCATGAAGTTCACGCAGGAGCACGAGGAGTTGCGGCGGAACCTCAAGCGCTTCATCGACCAGGAGATCAATCCGCATGTCGATGAGTGGGAGGCGGCGGAGATCTTCCCCGCCCACGACGTATTCAAGAAGCTCGGCGACCTCGGCTTCCTCGGCCTCACCAAACCGGTCGAATACGGCGGCAGCGGCCTCGACTGGTCCTACTCCATGGTGATGGCCGAGACGCTCGGCTACGTCCGCTGCGGCGGCGTGCCGATGGCGATCGGCGTGCAGACCGACATGGCGACGCCGGCGCTGGCGCGCTTCGGCTCGGACGAGCTCAAGAAGGAGTTCCTCGTGCCCTCGATCGCCGGCGACTACGTGGCTTGCCTCGGCGTGTCCGAGCCAGGCGCCGGGTCCGACGTCGCCTCGATCAAGACCACGGCGCGCAGGGACGGCGACGACTACGTCATCAACGGCGGCAAGCTGTGGACCACGAGCGGCACGCAAGCCGACTGGATGTGCCTGCTCGCCAATACGTCGGACGGCGCGCCGCATCGGAACAAGACGCTGATCTGCCTGCCGATGAAGACCAAGGGCGTCTCCGTCGCCAAGAAGCTCCGCAAGATCGGCATGATGTCGTCGGACACCGCGCAGATCCACTTCGACGATGTGCGGGTGCCGCAGCGCAACCGTGTCGGCGAGGAAGGCAAAGGCTTCACCTACCAGATGCTGCAGTTCCAGGAAGAGCGGCTGTGGGCGGCGTCGAAGCTGCTGCAGGGCCTGCAGAACTGCATCGACGACACAGTCGCCTACACGCGCGAGCGCAAGCTGTTCGGGTCGACCGTGCTCGATCAGCAATGGGTGCACTACTCGCTGGCCGAATGCCAGACCGAGCTCGAGAGTCTGCGCGCGCTGGTCTATCGCGCCGTCGCGCTCTACATCGAGGGCGCGGACGTGACCACGCTCGCCTCGATGGCGAAGCTCAAAGGCGGCCGGCTCGCCCGCATGATCCCCGACACCTGCCTGCAGTTCTGGGGCGGCATGGGCTACACCTGGGAGAATCCGGTGTCGCGCGCTCTATCGCGACGGCCGCCTGACCTCGATCGGCGGCGGCGCCGACGAGGTCATGCTCAGCATCATCTGCAAGCACATGGGCACCTATCCGCGGAACTGATGTCCGTCATCCTGAGGTGCCCGAGCGGAGCGAGGGCCTCGAAGGATCCAGAGGGCTATGCAATGCGTCCTTCGAGGCTCGGCCACGTTCCGCGGCCTCGCACCCCGGATCAAGTCCGGGGCAGGCTCTCAGGATGACGAGGAATGTGAGTCGATGCCCTTCGCCTTGGTACGATTGTGCGCTCGCTGCTGATAGCCAACCGGGGCGAGATTGCGCTCCGCATCCAGCGCACCGCGCACCGGATGGGGTTGCGTACGATCGCGATCTATTCGGAGGTCGACTCGGCCGCGCGTCACGCCCGCGAAGCGGACACGGCGGTCTGCATCGGCGGCGCCGCTCCGGCCGAGTCCTACCTCAACATTGCGGCGGTGCTGGAGGCGGCGAAGCGCTCGGGCGCCGATGCCGTGCATCCCGGCTATGGCTTCCTGGCCGAAAACCCGGATTTTGCGCAGGGCGTGCTCGACGCCGGCCTGGTCTGGGTCGGACCGCCGCCGGCCGCCATCCGCGCCATGGGCGACAAGGCGGCGGCGAAACGGCTGGCGCGTGCCGCCGGCGTGCCGACTTTGCCGGGGTCGGAGGAAGCCGGCGAAAATGACATGGCGCTGGCGGAAGCGGCGGCACGCGTCGGCTTCCCGCTGATGATCAAGGCGGCGGCCGGCGGCGGCGGCCGCGGCATGCGTCTGGTGCGGCAAGAAAGCGAGCTCGCGAGCGCACTCAAGTCCGCGCAGTCGGAAGCCCAGCACGCATTCGGCGACCGCCGAATCCTGCTCGAGCGGGCGCTCGAGGGCGCGCGCCACATCGAAGTGCAGGTATTCGCCGATACCAATGGCAACGTGGTGCATCTCGGCGAGCGCGACTGCTCCGTGCAGCGGCGCCATCAGAAGCTGATCGAGGAATCCCCCTCCCCGGCCGTGGACGAGCCCTTACGCGAGCGTCTCGGCGCCGCCGCTGTCGCGCTGGCGCGCGCGGTCGACTACGTCGGAGCCGGCACGGTCGAGTTTCTCCTCGACCGCGAGGGAACCTTCCATTTCATGGAGATGAATACGCGCCTGCAGGTCGAGCATCCGGTGACCGAGATGATCACCGGGCTCGACCTGGTCGAATGGCAGCTCCGCGTCGCCGCCGGCGAGCCGTTGCCGTTGCGGCAGGACGACATCCGCTTCACCGGACACGCGATCGAGGCGCGGCTGTGCGCCGAAGATCCCGCGCGGGACTTCCTGCCGCAGTCCGGTCGCCTGGCGGTGTGGCTGCCGGCCGACGGCGTCCGCGTCGATCATGCCCTCGCGTCGGGCACGGAGATTTCGCCGTACTACGATTCCCTCATCGCCAAGCTGGTTGCCCACGGCGCGACCCGCGACGCCGCGCGCGAGCGGCTGGCCGAAGCGCTCGATCGGACCGTGGCGCTCGGCGTGCCGACCAACAAGACGTTCCTTGCGGCAACCTTGCGAAACGAAGAATTTGCGGCGCGCGGCGCGACCACCGACTTCCTGGCGCGGCACGTCGCGTATATCGAGCCGCCGGCGCCGAACGCCGAGACGCTTGCGATCGCGGCCGCGCTGATCGCCGCAAGCGCCGGCTTCGGCGAGTGGAACTCCTGGAGCAACAACCCGGCGCGAGCCATGGCGATGAAGTTCGGCGACGACGAGATTGCGCTGCATTTTGCCGTCGGCACCTATCGGGCACAGGCAGCCGGCGGCGAGGTTGGCGTGCGCGTCGTCAGCGTCGATCCGCCGCGCGCCCGCGTCGCGATCAGCGAAGGGCCTGAGGAAGCGGTCGCATTCCTGCTCGAGGACGATGCCGTGCACCTGGCGCGCGGGGCTGAGAGCCGGCGACTCGAGAGGACGCTGCATGTGCCGCCTGCGAAACGCGCCGCGGGCTCGGGCGATGGCCGGCTGGTCGCTCCGATGAACGGACGCGTGGTCGCGGTGCACGCCAAACCAGGCGACACGGTCGATGCTGGCACGCCCGCTCGTCGTGCTCGAGGCGATGAAGATGGAGCATGGCCTGCGGGCCCCGGTCCGGAGCCGTGTCAAGGCCGTGCACGTCGTCCCGGGCGCTCAGGTCGCGCCGGGGCATCTCTTGATGGAGCTGGAAGGCGCATGAGTGTGCGCTCAAACTTGGAAGGGGCGTTCCGAGTGCAAAGCATAGTCCCGTCATGGCCGGGCTTGTCCGGGCCATCCACGTCTTGCTTGCCGCCGCATCAAGAAAGGAAAGACGTGGATGCCCGGCACAAAGGTTTCACGCCCGGGCCGGCCTATAGGCCGGACCCGGGTGCCGGGCATGACGAGTCATGAGGCCGCCGGATACAATCATGACCGCTCTGCTGCATCCCGCCCTCACCCCTGAGCATGAGGCGTTCCGCGAAACCGTGCGCCGATTCGTGCAGCGGGAGATCAACCCGTATGCAGCGGCCTGGGACGAGGCCGAGGAGTTTCCGCGCGAGCTGTACGGCAAGGCCGCGCAGGCGGGACTTCTCGGCCTCGGCTTTCCGGAGGAATACGGCGGCACGCCTGCCGACCTGTTCTATCACGTCATCCTGTCCGAAGAGATCGCGCTTGCCGGCGCCGGCGGCGTGCATGCCGGGCTGTTCTCGCACCAGATCGGCGCGCCACCGATCGCCGCCGCCGGCAGCGAAGAGCTTAAACGCCGCGTGCTGCCGGCGATCCTGGCAGGCGAAAAAATCAGCGCGCTCGCGATCACCGAGCCGGGCGGAGGGTCGGACGTGGCGCATTTGCGCACGAGCGCGCGGTCCGACGGCAACGAGTACGTGGTGAACGGCGAAAAGGCTTTCATCACATCCGGCATGCGCGCCGACTACTACTCGGTGGCGGTGCGCACCGGCGGCCCCGGCGCAGCCGGCGTGTCGTTGCTGCTGATCGAGCGCGACCGGCCGGGTTTTTCACGCGCGCCGCTCAAGAAGATGGGCTGGTGGTGCTCGGACACGGCGATGCTGCGGTTCGAGGACGTGCGCGTGCCGGCCGCCAACCTGATCGGGGAGGAGAATGCCGGCTTTCGCGCGATCATGCGCAACTTCAACGCCGAACGGCTCGGGATGGCGGCTGCCGCGGTCGGGTTCGCGCAGGCCTGCCTCGACGACGCCGTCGACTGGGCGCGCGAGCGCAAGACGTTCGGGCAGCGGCTGGTCGAGCACCAGGCGATCCGCCACAAGCTCGTCGACATGCAGACCCGCGTGCACGCGGCGCGCGCGATGCTCTACGATACGTGCTGGCGGCTCACCGGTGCGCCGCGCGAGCGGCAATGGATCGCGCAGCTGGCGATGACCAAGAATTTTTGCGCGCGCGCCATGCAGTTCTGCGCCGACGGGGCAGTGCAGACCTTGGGCGGCGCGGGCTTCATCCGCGGCACCCGCGCCGAGCGCGTCTATCGCGAGGCAAAAGTGTTCGCGATCGGCGGCGGCAGCCGACGAAATCATGAAGGACCTGGCGGCGAAACAGCTCGGGTGGTGAGGATGGCGCAGGCGTTCGACGCCAAGGCGATGGAAGCGCGGATGCGGCAGGTGTTCGAGGAGATCGTGCCGTTCAACCGCGTGCTCGGCCTCAAGATCGAGTCGGTCGACCCCGAGGCGCCGAAGATCCGCTTCGACATGCGCCCCGACCTGGTCGGCAATCCGCTGCGGCAGATCCTGCACGGCGGCGTGATCTCGGCTGTGCTCGACGTGACCGCCGGCCTGGCGATCCAGCTCGCGCTGCTGGCGCAGGGCACCGACGAGCCCGGCGGCATCAATTTCCCCAACATCGGCACCATCGACCTGCACGTCGACTACCTGCGTCCCGGCCGCGGCCAGTATTTCATCGCCACCGGCCGCGTGGTGCGGCTCGGCAACCGCATCGCGGTCGCGCACATGGAGCTCGCCAACGATTTAGGCGACCTCATCGCCACCGGTAGCGCCGCGTACGTGGTGGGGTGAGGCGCGTAACTCTGCCGCTTGAGAGGAGAGGTGGGTGGCCCTATCGGACCCTGAGCTACCACCCGGCGCAGGATTTCGCTGCTGTCGTCCCGCTCGGGACTTCCGCAACCGTGCAGTACAAGCGAAATTCCGCGAGCGATGATTTGGTGCTACCCGCACTACGGCTGCTCCGACACAACAGCGCCGTTCGCATCGGCGTGGATATCCGCGTCGTCAGCATACGGGGTGCCGTCGCGTGGGTCCCACCGGTGCATGCCCTGTCACACGCGTCCAGAGGGCCCTTGCGGCGCCCGCACCCTCGGCGCGGATTCTATCTTCGTCAACGAGGGTGGCCCGGCCCGCTTCCACCACGACACAGCCATCGACAATCACGGTTGCAACGTCGCGGCCCTGGCCGGTATGCACCAACGTGCCGATCGGATTGAATGCCGGCGTCAGATGGGCGCGGCGGAAATCGAAAAGCACAACGTCCGCCTTCTTGCCGACGGTCAAGCTCCCAAGGTCACGGTCACGGCCAAGCGACTTGGCGGCGCCGAGCGTAGCCATGTGAAACACGTCTGCCGCCTGCCAGAAATCGTTGACGACCTTCTCTTGCAGACGCCCAGAGGCCAGCGCCCAGCGCATGGTCTCGACCATGTCGCCATGCATGTTGTCGGTCGCCAGCGCAATTCGCGCGCCGGCCCGCCGCAGCTTGGATGTCACCGGAAGGTAGCCGCCGGTCAGATTGACCTTGGGCGCATGCGCAACCGTAATCCCGCCGCGGCCCGCGCGTGCGATATCGTCTTCGGTCATGACCGTGCAGTGCGCCGCGATCAGGCCCTCGTCCAACAGGCCGATATCGTCGAGCAGCTCGGCAGGCGTGACGCCGTCCCGCTTCCGGACCTGTTCGACTTCCAGGTAGCTCTGTGCGAGGTGCGTCATCACGCGGACGCCTAAGTCGTCGACGTTCGCTGTTCACGTCGCGCAGGAACTCGCGGGAGCAGGTGTCGATCGCGTGCGGCGCCAGCATGACGCTGGCGCGCCCGTCGAAGGCGCCATTGAAGCGATCGTACAGATCGACCCCATAGCGCAAGCAGCGCTCGCCGATCTTTGGATCGTAGTGCCAAATTCTGTTGTGAATTTGCGAGAAATCGACGTCGTGAATCCAACCCGACGACGAGATGCGCAAGCCCAGCTCGGCGATCGCCGGTAATGTCGCGTGAGCGTGGATGTACATGTCATTGATGATGGTCGAGCCGAACAGCATCGCTTCGAGCGCGGTCAAGCGACCGAGCGCAATCGCTTCGTCCTCGGTGATGTCGTAGGCGTGCGGGACGCCCGGTGTGTAGGCCGGTGCGAAGCCCATATCCTCGGTCATGCCGCGCGCGAGCGAGAGGACCGCGTGGGTGTGCACGTTGACGAAACCCGGCGTCGCGAGGTGTCCACGCGCCTCGATAACGCGGCGGGCCTCAGGCGCGCCGGGGTCGGCGGCGTCGCCGATCCATGCGAGCCTGTCGCCGCGGATGCCAATGACGGCGTCGTCGATCACCGGCATCGCGGGATCGGATGTGAGCGCGGTACAGCCCCGTATCATCAGATCGAGCGGTGCATTTTGGCTCATTGGGCGGCCTTCATGTGCGCAATGGTGAAATGCTCTAGAAACCGGCGTGTGCGGTCTTCGCGCGGACGGCCATACACCTCGGCCGGCGTGCCTTGCTCGACGATCGCGCCCTCGTCCATGTAGATCACGCGGTTCGCAACCTGCTGCGCGAACGACATTTCGTGCGTCACGATGACCGAGGTCATGCCGGTGGAGGCCAACATCCGGATCGCGTCGAGCACCTCGCGCACCAGCTCCGGATCGAGCGCCGAGGTCGGCTCGTCGAACAGAATGATGGTTGGCTCCATGGCGATCGCGCGCGCGATGGCGACGCGCTGCTGCTGGCCACCGGAGAGCTCGGCCGGACGCTTGTCGAGGTGATCGCTGAGAAATACCTTGTGCAGATGCTCCGCGGCGCGCCCGCGCGCGGCCTTCTTCGGCATTCCGCGTACGCGGCGCAGCCCGATGGCCACATTGTCGAGCGCGCTCAAGTGCGGGAACAGGTTGAAGCGCTGAAACACGAATCCGATGGCGCGCCGCTGAATGGCAAGCTGCCGCTCGGACGCCGCCCTCCAGCCCCTGCCTGCCGCCACGCGGCCGATCGGCTGGCCGTCGACGTCGACGTAACCCGAGGTCGGCAATTCAAGATGGCTGATGCAGCGTAGCAGCGTCGTCTTGCCGGAGCCGGAGGCGCCGATCACGACCACCGTCTCACCTTTGTGGACTTCGAGCCCGACGTTGCTCAGTACGGTCTTGGTCCCGAAGGTCTTAGACAGCCCTTCGGCACGCAGCGCGGGCACGGGCGTTTCGGCCGTCATAGCACGGGCATGCGGTTCTCGACCCAGCGCGAGAAGTACGACAGCGCCTTGATGAGTGCGTAGTAATAGAGCGCGAGCAGCAGGTATATCTCGAACGGCACGAAATGCACTGAAATGATCGCCTGCCCGGCGCGCGTCAGCTCGTAGACCGAGATCACCGACAACAACGAGGTGTTTTTGGTCATGCTGATCAGTTCATTGGTGAGCGGTGGCAGCATCGGACGCAGCGCCTGCGGCAACAGGATGTAGGTCAGGATCTGCCAGCGGAACATCCCGATCGACTTTGCGGCTTCGGTCTGGCCGCGTTCGACGCTTCCGACCCCGCCGCGCACGGTCTCCGCAATGTAGGCGCTGGTATTGAATGCCAGCGCGACGATGCCGGCCCAGACCTCATCGAAACGGATGCCGATGACCGGCAATGCGAAGAACACCAGAAAGACCTGGATCAGCAGCGGCGTGCCGCGCACGAAGTCCACGTAGGCGGCGATCGTCGCGCGCAGCGCGCGCACGTTGCTCAGCGCCGCAAGGCCAAGCATGAATCCGATGATGCAGGCGAGGACGCCGGCAACGAGGCTGATCTGAAGGGTGACGACGGTCCCGCGCGCGAGGAGCGGGATAGCCGTCTGCACGATGTCCCAGTCGATCGTCACGACACGCTCCAAGTCGGCGGGCGGCGCAATCGCGCCACCCGCGTGCGGCCGAGTAATGCCTGACCTAGCTGAAAGTCGGGATCTGATCGGCGAGGTTCATCCTGAAACCGAACCACTTGTCCTGCAGCGCGCCGATCTCGCCGTTGCCTTTCATCGCCGTGATGCGCTGGTTCATATAGTTGGCGATTTCGGTGTCTTCCTTGCGGAATGCGTAGCCGTGCCAATTGTTGCCGCCGACGTTCTGCACCATTGCGTACGCGCCTGGCTTGTCGCGCAGGACGACGCTCAGGGTCGGTACGGTGTTGAGCACGCCGTCCACGCTTCCCTGCGCCAGCGCCAGATATGCCGCCGGATGGTCGTCATAGGTCTTGACGTCCTTGAAGCCCCCGCCGCGTTCGCTCTTGAGCTGTGCGTCGAGCTTGACCTTGAGCGTTTCGCCGGGCGAACCGAGCTTGATGCCGAGCACCTTTCCGGACAGGTCGGCGATCGTCTTGACCTTGTCCTTGTCGGCCGAGCGGATGAGCAGCGCCTGCGAGGCATCGGCGTAAGGAATGCTGAACAGAACGCGCTCCAAACGTTCCTTCGTGTAGCTCATGGTCGGGACCATATCGAAGCGACCGGCGTAGAGCGCGGGGATGACACCGGACCATTGCGTGTCGATAAAGATTGGCTTGACCGCCACCGGCTCCCAGATGCGGGTTGCGAAGTCGACATCGAATCCGACGATCTTTCCGGTGTTGTCACGATACGTGAAGGGAACGTAAGCGGCTTCGCACCCCACCTTGACCTCGCCGGCTTTCTTCAGCGCTTCCAAAGTCACCGGCGCCGCCATCGCCGTACGGTTGGCGGTCATCAGCAGTCCGGCCCCGATTGAGCCGAGAAGCGTTCGTCTCGAAACATGTAGTTTGGTCATGTGCGGTTCTCCTCATTCCAACAAAGTTTACGCCCGTGAAAAATCAGAGCAAGCTACATGCCAACAGAAACTGTCCATAAGGCCCTTGCGGCGCGGTGGGTCCGCGCTTCCGTTGAAACAAGGCCAGAAAGGCGAAACAACGTGACCGCCGAGACGGGTGGATCCTGGCTGACGCGCGCTGCGACATTGGTGTCATCGCACAGGGTCGTAGTGCCGCTGTGCACCGCCTCCATGGCTCCGATCATAGGTAGACCTCGCGCGCCGTTAGGCATCGCCTTCGCCCACATGGAGCTCGCCAACGACGCCGGCGACCTGATCGCCACCGGCAGCGCCGCGTATGTGGTGGGGTGAGTGTGGCCTGGAGGCGCGAGGCACGGCAGGCGCAAGCCTCGAAGGAAGGAGCCATCTATGTCCAAGCTGCGCGTCCATGCCTTCGCCGTATCGCTCGACGGCTTCGGCGCCGGCCCCGACCAAGACCTCGCCAACCCGCTCGGGGTCGGCGGCATCGCGTTGCACGAATGGGCATTCGCGACCCGTACGTTTCAACGGATGCTTGGACGCGACGGCGGCGCCGCCGGCGTCGACGACGACTTCGCGGCGCGCGGGTTCGCCAACATCGGAGCGTGGATCATGGGCCGCAACATGTTCGGGCCCGTGCGAGGACCATGGCCCGACGACAACTGGAAGGGCTGGTGGGGCGACAACCCGCCCTATCACACGCCCGGTCTTCGTGCTCACCCACCACCCTCAGGCATCGATCGTCATGGAGGGCGGCACCACCTTCCACTTCGTCACCGACGGCATCGACGCCGCACACAAACGCGCCCTCGAAGCGGCCAACGGGCGAGACGTCCGGCTCGGCGGCGGGGTCGCGACGATCCGGCAGTACCTGCGCGCAGGACTCATCGACGAGATGCACCTGGCCATCTCCCCGATCTTGCTCGGCTCCGGCGAACACCTGTTCGCTGGCATCGATGCGCCAACGCTCGGCTATCGGTGCACCGAGCACGTTCCCACGGCGAACGTCACGCATATCGTCCTCACGAAGCGCACCTGAGCTTCGCGCGAAGCGCAGTTCAGATTCGGGGTCCCAGGGGAGTTGCCATGCTCAAAATCATGTGGCCGCCTGAGCTTTGCAGCGCCCTCTTCAGTCCCAACGGCATCAACGCGATCTGCATCCCGTTGCAGGTGAAGCCGCGCGATCCTGCGGACGCCTTCGCCGGCATCCGCCGTGCGAGCAACCTCGACTACGGGCCGGAAGCGGTTGCCAAAGCGACCGCCGCCTGATGCGCCCATTCTCGCTTGCCCACCTGACCGTGTTGGACGCGGACCCGCTCGCGCTGATCGAGGCAGCCGCGGCCGGGGGCTTCGACGCGGTCGGCTTGCGGATCGTACCGCCGCTGCCGGGGGACGTGATCGTGCCTGTCATCGGCGACGCGGCGCTGCAACGGCGGATCAAGGCCCGCCTGGGAGAGACCGGCCTAACTATTCTCGATGTCGAGGCGGTCTGGCTGATGCCGGACACGCGCGTCGAAGCGCTCGTTCCGGCCCCCGACCTCGCCGCCGATCTTGGCGCCCGCTATGTGCTCGCTGTCGGCAACGATCCGGCGTGGGACCGCATGGTCGACAATCTCGCCGGACTTTGCTCGGCCGCACGCGCCCGTGGTTTGCGCGTCATGCTGGAGTTCATCCCATACTCGCACGTGCGCGATCTCGCGGCTGCCGCCGACCTGCTTATGGCAGCGGCGCCGGCGGATGCGGGTCTGCTGGTGGACGCGCTGCATCTCAGCCGCTCAGGCGGCAGCCCGGCCGACATTGCCCGTTATGACCCGGCGTTGTTTTCCTACGTGCATCTTTGCGACGCGCCGCGCACGCCGCCACCGGCCGAAGGCCTCCGCACAGAGGCGAGAGGCGGGCGGCTTTACCCCGGGGAAGGCCAGTTGTGGCTTTCGGAGTTCCTGGACGCCTTTCCACCCACGATCCCGATCGCCGTGGAGGCGCCTTCGGCAGCATACGCGGGCCTGTCGCCGATCGAGCGCGCCCGCCGCGTCGCCGAGGCGACGCGCGCACTGGTCAGGACTCACGACGCCGCGCGTGAGCGCGCCCACGGCAACGCGTTCCTAAGTAACAGCGCGGCCGCCTTTCGGCGGCCGCCATCCACTGCTCACGTCCCAGCTTCGCCGTCGCCCGTCCGGGACGCGTTCCTTGTCGGCTAGTTGATGTACTCGCTCACCGACTTCCATTTGCCGTTGACGATCTGGCACAGCATCGAGCGGTCGGAGCCGAGGTGCTTGGTCGGCCCGAACTTCTGCTCGTCGCCGCCGAACTTGTCGCTCGGATAGGTCAGGGTCTCGAGCGCGCCCGCGAGCGTGTCGGGCGTGAGGTTCTGGCCGGCCTTTTCCGCCGCCGTCGCGAACATGCTCAGGAGCTGATAGCCGTAGACCGACAACACCGTCGGGTCCTCGCCGAACTTGCCCTTGTAGGCCGCGAACCAGTCGCGCACCTCTTTCGACGGATCGTCCTCGTACGGATAGTTGATCGTGCAGGTCGAGTAGAACCCGTTCACGGCCGCCCCGCCGAGCTTGTGGATGATGTCGAAGTAGCTCGCCGTGGTGCCGATGAACTGCGGGTTCCAGTCGAGCCGGCGCGCGGTCGCGATGGTGCCGATGGTCTCGCGGATGATGGTGCCCATCACGACGCCGTCGCAGCCCGCCTCCTTCATCTTCTGGACCTGCGAGGAGAAATCGGTCGCGCCGCGCTTGTAGGTGGTGCGCTCCGCATAGGCCATATTCATGTCCTTGAGCCCCTGCTCGCCGCCCCGCATCACTTCCAGGCCGAAGTCGTCGTCCTGGTAGAGGGTGCAGATCTTGGTCAGGCTCTTGTCCTTGACCAGGCGCTTGAGCCCGGCGCGGATCTGATCGTAGTACGGCGCCGAGAACGAGTATTTCAGCTTGTGCAGCGGGTCGAACATTTCGCGCGCGCCGGTAAGCGGGAACAGGTGCGCGACGTTGCGGTCGAGATAGATCGGCATGGCGGCGACGGCCGTGGGCGTGCCGATCGAGCCGACGGCGGCGAAGATGCGATCCTGCTGGACCATCTTCTGGGCCGCCAGCACCGCCTTCTTCGGGTCGTAGCCGTGATCCTCGACGACGAGGCGGAGCTTGCGGCCATGGATGCCGCCGGCGGCGTTGATCTCGTCGACGCGCATGCGCATGCCGTTCACGGCCGGCTTGGACAGCGAAACGATCGGACCGGACAGATCCTGCGCGGTACCGACCACGATTTCGGTGCTCGAAACGCCCTGCGTCTGCGCCAGCGCCGGCGAGGCGGCGGCGAGCGCAAGCATTGCGGCGGCTACGAGTTTCATGGGCTTATTCCTCCCTCTGGGCGTTGACGGCAATTGTGCGCTTTCCGGCCGCTCAAGATCAAGCCGCTTCGCGGGCGTACATCGCTTCGATCAGGTCGCGGTATTTCTCGTTCACCAGCTTGCGCTTGAGCTTCATGGTCGGGGTCAATTCCTCGTCCTCGGCGGTGAGCTTCTGCTCGATCAGGCGGAACTTGCGCACCTGCTCCACGCGCGCAAAGCCCGCGTTCACCTTCTCGATCTCGCCTTGAATCAGCTCCTGAATCTCCGGCCGCCGGCAGAGGCTGGCGTAGTTCGAGAACGGAATCGAGCGCCCCTGCGCGTATTGCTCGACGTTCTCGTGATCGATCATGATCAAGGCGGTGAGGAACGGGCGGCGGTCCCCGATCACGACCGCGTCGGTGACATAGGGCGAGAATTTGAGCTGGTTCTCGATTTCCGACGGCGTCACGTTCTTGCCGCCGGCCGTGATGATGATGTCCTTCATGCGGTCGGTGATGTAGAAGTACCCTTCCTCGTCGATGCGGCCGACGTCGCCGGTGTGCAGCCAGCCGTCGCGCAAGGTCTCCGCGGTCTTTTCCGGCTGGTTGAGATAGCCCATGAACACCGACGGGCTGCGCACCAGCAGCTCGCCTTCCGGCGACAGCTTGACCTCGGTGTCCGGCAGCGGCAGCCCGATCGATCCCGGCTTGGCGCCGCCGGCGGGAATCGCGGTCGAGATGCCGCCCGACTCGGTCTGTCCCCAGACCTCGACCATCTCCAGGCCGAGCGCCATGTACCAGCGCAACAGATCGGGCGAGATCGGCGCCGCGCCGGTGATCAAGAGCCGCGCACGATGCGCGCCGATCACCTTGCGGATGTTGTTCAAGACCAAGGCGCGCGCCAGCCAGAACGCGACGGCAAGGGGCGCCGGAACCGGTTTTCGTTGCTCGCGCCGCTTCGCCACCCGATAGCCGATGCCGATCGCGACGCCGTACGCCGCCTGCTGCAGGCGGCTCGCTTCCCTGAGGCGGATCAGCACGCCGGAGTAAAACTTCTCCCAGATCCGCGGCACGGCGCCGAACACCGTCGGCGCGATCTCGCGCACGTTCTCCGGCACCGTCTCGGGATTCTCGACGAAATTGAGCCGGGTGCCGGTGAGCAAGGATGTGTAGGAGCCGACCACGCGCTCGGCCACGTGGCAGAGCGGCAGGAAGCAGATGCGCTCGTCGTCGGGGCGCTGCTCGAAGATGCGGCTGTACAGGTTGCACGCGAACACGATGTTGGCGTGCGAAAGCATCGCGCCCTTCGGCTTGCCGGTCGTTCCGGAGGTGTAGATGAGGACCGCAAGGTCTTCCGGCTTGCGCGCCCCGAGGCGCTCCTCCCAAAGCCCCTGATAGGCGGCATCGTATTCGCGCCCGAGCGCGCGCAACGCCTCGAAGCTCATGACCTGGGGATCGGTGAAGTCGCGCAGCCCGTCCATGTCGAATACGATGATGTTGCGCAACTGCGGCAGCCGCGCACGGACCTCCAGCGCCTTGTCGAGCTGCTCGTCGTCCTCCACGAACAGGTGCACGACCGCGGAATTGGCGCACAGATATTCGACCTGCGCCGGGGCGTCGGTCGGATAGATGCCGTTCGACACCCCGCCGGCCCCGAGAATCCCCATGTCGGCGTATAGCCACTCGCGGTTGGTGTTGGAGAGGACGGCGGCGCACTCTCCGGGCTCGAAGCCGAGCGCAATCAGTCCCATGCCGACCTCGCGCGCGATGGCGCCGAACTCGGTCCAGGTCACGCTCTGCCAGATGCCGAATTCCTTCTGGCGGAGGATCACCTGCGCGCCGCGCGTGCGCACGCCGTGCCAGAACATCTTCGGCACGGTGTCGGCCGCCGCGGTCACCGCCAGAGCTTCTTCTTTTTCCACCGCCGTTCCCCCCTCACCCCGCCGGCTTTCATGCCGAGGTAGAATTCCTGGATATCCGGCTTCTCCGCAAGCCGGGCGCCGGTATCTTCCATCACGATGCGCCCGACTTCCAGCACATAGCCGTAGTCGGCGATCTTCAGCGCCATATGGGCGTTCTGCTCGACCAACAGGATGGTCGCACCCCGCTCGCGATTGATGCGCTGCACGATACCGAAAATCTCCGCCGTGAGCTTGGGCGACAGGCCGAGGCTCGGCTCGTCCATCAGGATCACCGCCGGGCGCGCCAGCAGGGCGCGCGCGATCGCGAGCATCTGCTGCTGCCCGCCCGAGAGTTGCCCCGCCTCCTGTCGGGCCCGTTCGCGCAGGATCGGAAAATAGCCGAACACAGCGGAGAGGTCCTGCGCAATGCCGTCGCTGTCGCGGCGCGTATAGGCGCCCATCTTGAGATTGTCCTCGACCGATAGCAGCGGAAAAACCTCCCGGCCTTCCGGGACGTGCACGATGCCGGCACGCACGATGCGGTCGGGGGACTGTCCCTGGATCTCCTGCCCGCGGAATTTCACCTGTCCCTTGAGCGGATCGATGATGCCGGAGATCGTCTTCAGGGTCGTGGTCTTGCCCGCGCCGTTGGCGCCCAGCACGGTCACGATCTTGCCTTCAGGCACCGACAGGGTCACCCCGCGCAGCGCCTGCACCGGGCCGTAGCTCGATTCCACGTTGAGCAGCTCGAGCAGCGGAGCGGTCATCGCGTCTCAAGCTCCCCCGAGATAGGCTTCGATCACCGCCGGGTGCGACTGGACCTCCGCCGGCGTCCCCTCGGCGATCATGCGGCCCTCGTTGAGGGCGAGCACGCGGCTCGAGACGCGCGAGACCAGGTTCATGTCGTGCTCGACCATCAGGATGGTGATGCCGAGCTCCCGCTGGATGTCGGCGATCCAGAACGCCATGTCGTTCGTCTCCTCGGGATTGAGGCCGGACGACGGCTCATCGAGCAGCATCAGCTTCGGCTCGGTGGCAAGCGCGCGGCCGAGCTCGACCACCTTGCGCACGCCGTAGGGCAGCCCGGCGACCAGGCTGTCGCGGTAGTGCGCGAGATCGAGCAGGTCGATCACGCGCTCGACCGCCGCGCGGTGCGAAAGCTCGACCGCACGCACGCTCGGGCTGAACAACAGCTCCTGCCACAGCGATGTCGACCGGTGCCGGTGGCGGCCGATCAACAGGTTCTGCAGCACGGTCGCGTGCTCGAACAGCTCGATATTCTGGAAGGTACGCGCGATGCCCAACTCGGCGACGTGGTGCGGCGCGCCCTTCACTTCCCGATCGCCGAAGAAGATGCGGCCGGACGTGGGCGGATAGATCAGCCCGATCAGGTTGAAGATCGTAGTCTTGCCGGCGCCGTTCGGCCCGATGATGGTGTAGACCTCGCCCTGCTTCACCTCGAAGCTCACGCCGGCGACCGCGACCACGCCGCCGAACCGCACCCCCAGATCCTCGACCCGGAAGAAGCTCACCGCAGGCGCTCCGATCGCATGTAGCTCTTCTGCCGCCGGAACGTGCCGGCACGATAGAACGGGAACACCTGGAAATAGCTGCGGATTTTCAGCCACCGGCCGTACAGGCCGAGCGGCTCGAAGACGATGAAGGCGATCAACACCAGTCCGAACACGATCGACTGCAAGCCGGACTGGTTCGCGACTGCCGATGGCAGCCAATCCTTCCCGATCGAGATCAGCTGCGGCAACACGATGATGAAAGCGGCGCCCAGCACCGCGCCGTGCAGCGAGCCGACGCCGCCGATGATCACGATCGTCACCAGCTCGATCGAGGTCAGAAGGGTGAACTGCTCGGGCGTGATGTAGGCGACCTTGTGGGCATAGAGCGCCCCGCCGATGCCGGTGAGCGCCGCCGAGAGCGCGAACGACATCGTCTTGTACTTGGCAAGATTGATGCCCATGCAGCTCGCCGAGATTTCGGAATCGCGGATGGCGACGAAGGCGCGGCCGGTCGGCGAGCGCAGCAAATTCATGAGCGCGAGGCACGACAGCGCGGTCAGGGCCAGGCACAGGTAATAGAAGCTGGCGTCGCTCACGAGCCTGAAGCCGAACAGCTCGATCGCCTTGAGGTGCTTGCCCTGGTTGCCGCCGGTGACCGATTCCCAGCGCGTGACGATCTCTTCCACGATCACGTTGAAGGCCAGAGTGGCGATGGCGAGGTAGATTCCTTTGAGCCGCAGCGCCGGCAGCCCGACAATGATCCCGACCGCCGCCGACAGCAGCGCCGCGCTCGTCAGCGAGACGACAAACGGCATGCCCTTCGACTGCAGCAGCGCTTCGGTATAGGCGCCGACCGCCAGGAACGCCGCATGCCCGAGCGAGATCTGCCCGGTATAGCCGACCAGCAGCATCAGCCCGAGGCCGACGATCGAATAGATGCAGACGAAATGCAGCTGCGAGAGCACGTATTCGCTGACCAGGAACGGCGCCGCGATCAGCAGCGCGGCGAGCACGCCATACCAGAAGACCTGTCCGCCGTGCTGGAACAGGCGAATGTCCTGGTCGTAGTCGGTCTTGAAGATGAACCGCACGTTCAGACCTTCTTGTGAAACGTTTCGCCAAAGATCCCGGACGGCATGAACAGGAGCACGATCAGCACCACGACGTAAGCGGCGGTGTCCTTGAAGCCTTCCGGCAGATAGAAGCCGGCGAGCGCTTCGACGACGCCGATGATCAAGCCGCCGACGATCGCGCCCGGCACGCTGCCGAAGCCCCCCAGCACCGCCGCCGGAAAGGCCTTGAGACCGATGAAGCCCATGTTCGAATGCACGAATGCGACCGGCGCGAGCAGGATGCCGCCGAACGCCGCCACGGCCGCCGACAGACCCCAGATCAGCATGTTCACGCGCCGCACCGGGATGCCCATGTAGTAGGCGGCGAGCTGGTTCTGCGAAGTCGCCTGCATCGCGACGCCGAGCTTGGCGAAGCGGAAGAAGACATAGAGCAGCGCGCACAGCGCCGCGGTCATGGCGATCACCGCCAGCTGCTCGACCGCGAGCACCGCGCCGCCGATCCGAACGACGGAATTGCCGAACGGCGTCGGCAGCGCGTGCGTCTCGGTGCCCCAGCCCGGCACCATCGTCACCACGCCGCGGATCACGTAGCCGACGCCGATCGTGATCATCACGACCGTAAAGGTCGGGTAGCCGAGCACGGGACGGATGACGATGCGCTCGATCATCATCCCGACGACCGCCATGACGGTGATCGCGAACAGGATGGTCGCCCAGTAGGGCCAGCCCAGCATCGCGCTTGCGGTCAGGCCGAAGAAGGCGCCGAGCATCATCAGGTCGCCCTGCGCGAAGTTTACGGTCTCGGTCGCCTTGTAGATCAGCACGAATCCGAGCGCGACCAGCGCGTAGACGCAGCCCTGCGCGACCCCCGCGAGGAACAGTTGCAGGACCTGACTGAGCAAGTATCTCCCCCCGATGTGCGCACGGGTTGCGCCCCCGTGTCTTGCGCCTCGGATTGTACCGAGCATTTGCTTTTTTGAAAGCCTGCGCCTAGCTTTTCGGCGCATGAAATCGGTCCGTATCGGCGCCGGGTTGGGCTTCTACGGCAATTCCTGGCGCCCGGTTCGCG
Source organism: uncultured Alphaproteobacteria bacterium (assembly GCA_963738705.1). Classification (GTDB taxonomy): domain Bacteria; phylum Pseudomonadota; class Alphaproteobacteria; order Rhizobiales; family Xanthobacteraceae; genus CAVTXS01. The sequence goes on along the minus strand of CAVTXS010000018.1, from coordinate 78,525 downwards.
CCTCGATCGAGAGCGGCGGCGTCCACTACATCGCGTCCGACCACCTCGCCGAGCTCACCCTCGCGATCCTGCAGAAGGATCGGCAGAAGGACCCGACCGCCGGCTACGCGCGCGATGCCGTGCCGATGCTGACCGAGCTGTGGCCGCTCGCCGCCAAGCACGGCGTGAAATTCGTGATGAATGCCGGCGGCCTCAATCCGCAGGGCGCGCGCGAAGCGGTCGCCCGCGCGTTCCGCGAAAATGGGTGGAAAGCGAAGATTGCCACGGTGGCGGGCGACTCGATCGCGGATCGACTCGACGAGCTGCAGGCGAGCGGCGAGACGCTGGCGCATATGGACACCGGCGCCGACATCGCGACGGTGCGCGAGCGCCTGTTGTTTGCCAGCGCCTATTTGGGCGCGCAGCCGATCGCGCAAGCGCTCGGGCGCGGCGCCGATATCGTAATCACCGGCCGTGTCGCCGATGCCGCGCTCTCGCTCGGCCCGATCATGCACGAGCTCGACTGGCGCTGGGACGACTGGGACAGGCTCGCGCAAGGGCTGACCGTCGGGCATCTGCTCGAATGCTCCGGACAGGCAAGCGGGGGCAATTTCGGCTCCGCCGACGAGTGGGCCAAAACCCAGGATTTCCTGCATCTCGGCTATCCGATCGCGGAGGTGGGGGCGGACGGCAGGCGCCCTGTTCATGAAAGCCCCCGGCACCGGCGGGCGCATCTCGTTCGACACGCTTCGCCAGCAGCTGCTCTACGAGGTGCACAACCCGCACGCCTACTATTCGCCCGACGTGGTGCTCGACATGGGCACGCTGCGGTTCGACGATCTCGGCCGCGATCAGGTGCGCGTCACCGGCGCGAGCGGCGCACCCCGGCCGGAAACGCTGAAGGTCGTCGCCGGCTACCATGACGGTTGGATGGGCACGGGCATCATCGGGTTCTCCTGGCCCGACGCCTACAAGAAATGCGAGACCTCGGCCGAGATCATCAAGGGGCTGGTCGCCGAGCGCGCCTGGCCGGTCGAGGACATGCACGTCAGCTACATCGGCTACGACGCGTTGCTTGGCGCCAACGCCAACTCGACCTACCGCGACCAACTGAACGAGTGCTTCCTGCGCATGACCATTCGCACGCGCGACCGGCGCGTGGCGGACGGCTTCGGCCGGCTGTTTCCCTGGCTCGGCCTCTCGGGCCCGCCCTATGCGGGCGGCTTTAAAGGCATCCAGGGCGCCAAGGAGCTGCTCGGCATCTGGCCGACGCTCGTGCGCCGCGATCGCATCGAGCCGCGTGTCACGGTCGACGTCGAGGATGTCTGATGCAGGTCGCGCTGTGGAAAATCGCCCATGCGCGCAGCGGCGACAAGGCCGACCGCGCCGACATCGGCCTGTTCGCCTACGACGCACCGACCTACGAGGTGCTCAAGCGCGAGGTCTCGGCGTCGCGCATCGCGGCGCATTTCTCTTCGATCTGCGCGGGCCCGGTCGAGGTCTATCCGCTCGATAATCTGCTCGCGCTCAAGATCGTGCTCAACGGCGCGCTGCAAGGCGGGGCCGCGCGGTCGCTGCGCATGGACAATCTCGGCAAGAACATCGCGGCAGCGCTGCTGCGCATGGAGATCGAGGCGCCCGCGAATTTGCCGCGGCTCTCGCGCCAATGACGGCGGCGAAGCCCAAAGCCCGCCGGCGACGCAACAACGAAAGCAACCGCCGCGACGTGCTGCTGCGCGTCTCGGCGCGGCTGTTCCGCCAGAAGGGCTTCGACGGCACCACGATCCGCGACATCGCCAAGGCTGCCGACATGCATTCCGGCAGCCCGTTCTATCACTTCGAGACCAAGCAGGAGATCCTGCTCGCCGTGATGGAGCAGGGCCTCGCCGAAGGTTTGCGCAAGAGCGAGGACGTGATGGCGCTCGACCTGCCGCCGGAGCAGCGGCTGGCGCGGCTGATCCGAACGCACCTCGGCACCATCCTGGAAGACGGCAACGACTTCATCCCGGTGCTGCTCTACGATTGGCGCTCGCTGTCGCCTGCGAACCGGCGGCGCATCATCGCGGTGAAGGATCGCTACGATGCGCTGTGGCAACGGCTGCTGGATGAGTTGGCGGCGGCCGGCCGTGTCTCCGGCGATACGCGGCTTGCGCGCCTGCTCATCTTGGGCGCGATCAACTGGTCCGCTCAGTGGTACCGGCGCGGCGCCCGGCTCTCGCTCGACCAGATCGCCGCCGGTGCCGTACGCGTGTTTCTGCATTGAAAATCGTAGGGTGGGCAAAGCGCCGCGAAGCGACGCGTGCCCACGCGCTCCGCGCAGAACGAGAAACGCGTGGGCACGGCGCGCAAACGCGCGCCTTTGCCCACCCTACTCGCTACGGCCGTTCGAGGTTGTCCTTCAGCCGCTCGCCGAGCTCCGCGACATTGATCTGGTGCACGCTGCCGCTGCCGGCCAGATCGAGCGCATGCGCCGCAGCCGCGCCCATGGCGATGCACGGCCCCATCACCCGCACGCTCGACAGCGCGGCGGCATCGCCGTCGATACATCGTCCCGCCGCCACCACGTTATCGGCCTCGGCCGGCAGCAGGCTGCCGAACGGGACGTAGTGCATGTGATCCTCGCCGAAGACTTCCCAGGCAATGCCTTCGGGCCGATTGTGCAGCTCCACCGGCCAGGCGGTCCGCGCAACGGCATCCGGGAAACGCGTGCCGGCCCGCACATCGTCGATCGAGAGCTGCGCCCGGCCGACGATCCACCGGGTTTGGCGGATGCCGGGAAAGCCGTAGGTGCGCACGCGGGCATTGCCGAATGCCGCCGCGAACTCGGTCCTTAGAAACTGAACGACCTTGTCGGCTTGCGCCTTGCCTTCGAGCGCGTTCTTGGACGCGGCGATCGGCTCGAGCGGGGTCTCGACATGGGTCATGTTGACGAGCGCGAGACCGCGGCCCGGAAACGCAAAGGCGAAACCATCCTTGCGCACCAGGCCGTAGCTCTCCGCTTTCTCCCGCAAGCGGGAGACGACGTCCTCGCGCGTCGGCTGGCGCGTCTCGTCGATGTCCTCCAGCGCAAACATCTGCGTTCCGTAGATCGGGCCGTCGGCCGGCTCGCGACATGCGAGGCCTGCCTCCCACGCAAGCGCCGCATCGCCGCTGGCGTCGACGAACCCCGTCGCCGCGAGCATGACGTCGCCGTAGCGCGTTGCGAGATCGATGGACTTGATCCGGCGATCCTCGCGCTTAACGCCGCGTTGCACGGCGCCGAGCAGCACCGTTATGCCGGCCCGGCGAACCGCCTCTTCGATCCATCGGGCGAGCCGGACTTCGTCGTACAGAACAATCTTCGTGTTCGGCCCGAGGCGGGTGTGGACCGCGCCTTGCGCGCCAAGATCGCGCAGAATCTCGTCGGCGATTCCATGAGTGAGCTGATAGCCGTCCGGGCCGTTGGAGTAGAGTCCGCAGAACGTCCCGATCAGCGAATTCACGGCCTGGCCGCCGAGCGCCGGCAGGCCGTCCACCAGCGCGACCTTGCGTCCAAGCCGCGCCGCTTCCAGCGCCGCGGAGACGCCGGCAATCCCGCCCCCCAGCACGCAGATGTCGGCGGTGACCTGCCGGACCGTGCTGCCAGCGCGCCGTCGCACGATCCGGGTCGCGGTCGAGAGCTTGCTGGCGTCGGGCATTTTCTGCTCCGGTTCGACGTTGAGCGCTGCTGCCGATCTTCGTGGGTGCCATCGACAGCAATCGGATTCGCCGTAGGACATCGTCACGTCACAATGGGTCGCGCGAGTGGCCCGGCGAAGGATATCCTTTCGGCGTGACAGATTGCTCCCAAGCCGGGAAAAGGCGCAATGGACGACGATCAGCGCATCGTGCGCGAGACAGGGGCCGCGTGTCATTTCGGGTTCGGAGAAAACTGGGCGAGCTACGCGCGGCTCATCGACGAGGACCGTTTGAATGATGCGGTGGGCGGATTGACGCGCCTGTTCGGCCGCGATGCGCTGCGGGATACGGCTTTTCTCGACATCGGTTGCGGATCGGGATTGCATGCCGCGGCCGCGGCGCGGCTCGGCGTCGCCAGGATACTCGCCATCGACGTCGATCCGATATCGGTGCGGACCGCTCGGGAGGTTCTCGGCCGGTTCGCATCCGCAACGCCTTACGAGGTCGAGGAGCTCAGCGTCTTCGATCTTTGCCCTCGGATGCTGGGACGCTTCGATGCCGTCTACTCGTGGGGTGTTCTCCATCATACCGGAGCGATGCGTTCGGCCCTCGGCAAGGCCGCCGCCATGGTGCAGACCGGTGGTCTATTTGCGTTTGCCCTCTACGCCAAGACGCCGTTGTGCCCGCTATGGGCAGTCGAGAAGCGGTGGTACGCGCGAGCCTCCGAGCAGACGCAGGCTCGCGTGCAAAAGATCTATGCAAAAATGGTGCAGCTATCGTTCGCATTGCGGGGGCGGAATTTTGACGCTCACGTCAAGAACTACAGATCGGATCGCGGAATGGACTTCCGGCACGATGTCCACGATTGGCTCGGTGGATCGCGCGAGGTCGCCACGTTGATGGAGCAGCACGGCTTCGAGGAAGTGCAAAGCTTCCTGGTTGCGACCCGCTACCGGCTGTTCGGCGCCGGCTGCAATGAGTTCGTCTACAGCCGCAAGGCTGATTGGCGAAGCAATATTCCGGTCCGGCTCGCCGGGTCCCGACCGATCAGGCGGCTTCCCGGCCGCGGCCGCCGCCGGCAAGGAAGTCCCGATAGGTTATCGAAAGCCCTTCGGGCAACGCGATCTTCGGGCTCCAGCCAAGCGCACTGAGCTTGGCAGTATCGAGAAGCTTGCGCGGCGTTCCATCGGGACGCGAAGCATCGAAACCCACCTCCCCCGCATAGCCGACCGTTCGGGCAACCAGCTTGGCGAAGTCCGCAACGGTCACGTCTTCGCCGGTCCCGACGTTGATCCAGCCCTCATCCGAATAGCGCTTGAGCGCAAACACGCAGGCATCGGCGAGATCATCGACGAACAGGAATTCGCGGCGAGGGGTTCCCGTTCCCCACACCACGACCTCGCCCGCGCGTACAACCTTGGCCTCATGGAATCGGCGGATGAGAGCGGCGGACACGTGGCTATGCTCGGGGTGATAGTTGTCGCCCGGCCCGTAGAGATTGCTCGGCATCAGTGAGATGAAATCCGCGCCGTATTGCCGACGATAGGCCTGCGCAAGCTTGAGGCCGGCGATCTTCGCGATGGCGTACCACTCGTTGGTCGGCTCCAACGGGCCGGTCAGCAGCGCGTCTTCGCTGAGCGGCTGCGGCGCGTCTCTTGGATAGATGCAGGACGAGCCGAGGAACAGCAGCTTCCTCGCGCCGGCCTTCCAGGCGGCGTGGATGAGGTTGGCCTCGATGACCAGGTTGTCGTAGAGGAACTCGGCCGGCATCGACCTGTTGGCCTCGATGCCGCCGACCCGGGCGGCGGCAATCACCACGACATCGGGTCTTGCCGTGGCGAACCAGCTCTCCACCTCGCTCTGACGCGACAAATCGAGGGTGGCACGGTCCGCCGTCAATACCGTGCAGCGCTCGCTGGCGAGACGGCGCACAATCGCGGAGCCAACCATGCCTGAGTGGCCGGCAACGAATACCCGCTGATCGGCCAGCTCAAAGGGCACCGGCATGGGACCTTCCTTCAGGTACGCCGTTGCGCGCTTCGGCGATGTCGCCGGCGACCATTTCGCGAACCATGTCGTGGAAACTGATCTTCGGCCGCCATCCCAGCTTCGCGCGCGCCTTGGAGGCGTCTCCTTGCAGGACGCTGACATCGGTGGGGCGAAAATAATGCGGATCGACCCTCACCAAAATTTCTCCGGTGCGCGAATCGAGGCCGACTTCATTGGGTCCGTCGCCCTTCCAAACGAGCTGTCGGCCCACCTCGGCAAAGGCGAGCTCGGCAAACTCGCGCACCGAATGCGACGTGCCGGTGGCCAGGACATAGTCGTCAGGCTCGGGCTGCTGCAACATCAGCCACATGCCTTCGACGAAATCACGCGCGTGCCCCCAATCGCGGCGCGCATCGAGATTTCCAAGATAGATGCAATCGTCGCGTTGCATTTCAATGCGCGCCACGCCCCGCGTGATCTTTCGGGTTACGAACGTTTCTCCGCGGATCGGGCTTTCATGATTGAATAATATCCCGTTCGAAGCATGCATGCCGTAGGCTTCACGATAATTCACCGTTATCCAATAACCATAAAGCTTGGCGACCCCATACGGCGAGCGTGGATAGAAGGGCGTCTTTTCGGTCTGCGGGACTTCCTGCGCCAGGCCGAACAGCTCGGAAGTGGAGGCCTGATAGAAGCGAACCTTGTGTTCGAGCTTCAAGATGCGGATCGCTTCGAGCAGGCGGAGCACGCCGACGCCATCGGCATTGGCGGTATATTCGGCCGTTTCGAAGCTTACGGCGACATGGCTTTGTGCAGCCAAATTGTAAATTTCTGTCGGCACAATCTCTTGCACCAGCCGGATGAGATTGGTCGCGTCGGTCATGTCGCCATAGTGCAGAAAGAAACGCGTCCCGGACCGGTGCGGATCCTGGTAGAGGCGATCGATGCGTTGGGTATTGAACGAGGACGCGCGTCGCTTGACGCCGTGGACTTCATACCCTTTGTCGAGCAAGGATTCGGCGAGATAGGCTCCATCCTGACCGGTAACGCCGGTGATCAAGGCAACGCGCCGGCTCATCCCTTGTCCTTTGTGCCACAGGTGACACGCGACCAGCCTCGAACGTGCGAATCCGACTCAGCACTCCACATCCAGTCTGTCAACGCCATGGATTTCGGCAGTGGGGCAATTGGAGTTTCGCGTCCCCTGTTACCCGATCTCGTTTCGCTCCGTCTCCCTACAATTCAGGTTACATTGCCTGCGATCGACGCGTCAGGATTGTCGTGTAGACCCGCTCGTAGGCTTCCGCCATCCGTGGAATGCCGGCGTCTAGGACGCGTGCGAGCGCGCGCTCGCTACGCTGGGCGGCGCCGTCGCGATCGCTCAGCGCGGCGATGACCGCGCCTGCGACCGCCTGCGGATCTTCATATTGTCCGACAAGCAACGCTGTCTCTTCGTCGAGGATCTCGCGATGCGCCGGGATGTCGGAAACGACCAGAGGGAGGCCAGAGGCCATCGCCTCCAGCACGACGTTGGGCCGCCCCTCGTATCGGCTTATCGATACGAGCACCTGCGCGCACTTCAACGCCGACCACAATCTTGTACTGAAGCCCGGCATCAGAATGCGGCCGCTTGCTCCCATCCGATCGATCAGCGCTTCCAGTGGCGCGCGCAATGGGCCCTCGCCAAAGATGACGGCGTAGGCCGGCCGTTCGGCGACCACCCGCGCCAGCGCCCGGATGAGAACATCCAGATTCTTCTGTTCATCAAGCCGCCCGGCAGAAAGGATGATGGGACGATCGGGAGACAGTCCAAGCTCGGCGGGCGACATCGGCGAGGCCGCTCTGACCGCCTCGATTGCGACCGCGTTGCCGATGACGAAGCGCCGATGGCCGGGCTTGTGGCTTTGCCAATACGCATCGCCACCGGTCGAATTGGACACCACGGCATCGGCCGTCATCGCGACCCAGCGGCGCAATTGCGATTTCACGGACTTGGTCCAAAACGCGCCACTGATCGGCTCGCGCAAGACCCATGGCGTGCGCGTCGCGAATGCGGCCAATCCGGCCAGCACATCCATCTGCAGCAGCCAGGTCTGAACCAGATCGGGGCGCAGGCGTCGGACCAGCCGGATCAAGCGCGCAAGCAGCAGTGGATCATGCGTGCCTTTGTGCGCGAGGGGATGCAATCGAACCCCGGCGAGCTCGGGCCCTGTCGGCGCCGGCCCTCCGGTGAGATACGCGATATGAACCTCGTGGCCTGCGCGGACGGAATGCTCCGCAAGATATGCGAGCTGGCGCTCGGCGCCGCCACCGGTCAAATGCGGAATACAATGCAAGATACGCACGATGCTCACACCACTGCAGGCCGGCATGCCGGCGTGACAAGGCTATTCATGCCACAGGCAACCGGCGCAGCCATCATGCCCTCTGGTGCTGCCATCCCGGCCGAAACCGGGAGCCGCCGAAGCCGACGCGCTACGGCTTCTCGTTCCTGCCCCCCGGTTGGACGGCGGTCAGGAATGGTTATGCCGCCAGGCATCGAAGGTGACGCGACCAAACCGCGCGATCTCGCGCCGCAGATCGGGGGCGACGACGGCGGCGACGACGAGGCACGCGGCAATCCAGACTCCCGCAAGGTACAGCAGCAGTCCGATCCTCGTCGCCGGCGGCGTCGCCAGCGCGCGCGCCGCGAACCCTACTGCGGCGGCCCGAAGACCGAAGTATCAACAGGTGGGCCGACAGAAGCCTTGAAGGCAGGCTCTCGACGTATCATCATTCGCCGCCATCTTTGCGAGGGGGGCAACCATGGCGGGCCGGATCCTGGTGACCGGGGCATCCGGATTCGTGGGTCGCGCGCTGGTTCCGGCACTCGCGGCCGACGGGTGGCTTGTCCGGGCCGCCATGCGGCACGCGGTGCCGGCCCGTGGGCCTGACATCGAAGTTGCCGCGCTGCCCGATCTTGCGCACGCGATCGACTGGGGCACGCTGCTTGTGGGCGTGGATGTCGTGATTGATCTCGCCGGCATCGCCCATACCGGCCGTGGCGTATCCGAACAGCGCTATGACCGCGTCAATCGCGCGGCCACCGCGGAGCTTGCCGCCGCCGCGGCTGCCGCCGGGATAAAGCGGCTCATCTTCATGTCGTCGATCAGCGCCCAGAGCAGTCCGGCGTCGGACCACGTGTTGACCGAAGCCGACGAACCGCTTCCGACGAGCGCCTACGGACGATCGAAGCTCGCGGCCGAACGGGCCGTCGTGGCGTCGGGCGTGCCGTTCACGATCCTGCGTCCCGTGGTGATCTATGGGCCGGGGGCGAAGGGCAATGTTCGGACAATGCTGCGGGTCGCCCGCTCCGCCTGGCCATTGCCGTTCGCTTCCTTCAATAACCGGCGGTCACTGCTCGGCATCGACAATTTGATCGCGGCCGTCCGCCTCGCGGCCACGTCGCCCGCGGCCCTCGGCCAAACCTATGTCGTTGCCGACCCGACGCCCGTCGCCCTTTCCCAGATTCTGACCGTACTGCGCGCGGCCATGGGGCGGCCACCGAGACTGGTTCCGGTTCCGCAGCGGCTGTTCGCCACCCTGCTCGCAGCGTTCAGCCATTCGGATCTGTGGGACCGGCTGGGAGGCTCGCTGATCGTCGACCCGGCCAAGCTCATCGCCGCCGGCTGGAAACCCGTCGTTGATCCCAGCGCCGGTCTCTCTGCCCTGGCGCGCGCCAAGTGAGGTCGGCGGCGACATCGCGCGCACGCGGAGCTAGTGATTACCCGCATAGCGGTGAACCGCGTCCGGCAACGAGCGGCCGGCGGCGTGCCGCTCCGATATGAAATCGCGCAACATTTGCACAAGCTCGGGATTGCGGCGCTCGTCCAGCCCGACGATCGTTTCGATCGGGCATTCGACGAACACGCATTTTACCACCATCTGGTTCCAGGCGGCGGCGTCGAAGTACTCGAACGGATACGGGTTGTTGGTTGCGATCGCCTCGAATATCGGTCGCGTCGATGATCGAACGCCTTCCCGGGCGCGATCGTGAAGCTCGCGCGCGGCCGGGAAAATGGCGAAGCCCTTCAGGCAGGCGACATGCTCGGTCACATCGGCCGTCGTGCACAATCGATCGATACGGGCCGCGAACGCGGCGTCGTCGTCATGGTAGGCGGCGAGCAAAATGGCGATGCGCGCCGCCTCGTCGGCTCCCCAGGTGTCCGGCCGCCATCGTGGGCGGAGACGCTGGGCCGTCGCCACATCGTCGACGCCGAGCGCCAGGTCGGTCCGGTTGATCTTGCGGCCGACAAGGCCGAGTGAGATCCCAAGGCGGCGTTCGTCGACGGCTCCGCGTTGCCGGCCAATCTCGCCTTCGAGCCAATTCATCGCCTCGGGCGTGAGGTTGCGCGACAGCGCCGTGCGGAGAAAATCGAGAATGGCGGGAGGATCGGGACTGGACGGTCCGTGCGCAGTGGCTGTTGCCTCGATCATAGTCAGGTCCCGGCAATGGATCGCTGAAGCGCAAGCGTTGCGGCGAACGCGGCGGTCGCGATGAGCGCAGCCGGGATCGCGCCGACACTGGCGAGCAGAGCGGCGTCCACCAACGATACGCCGGCAATGAAGAACCCGACCGCGCGCGACACGGCGCCGGCCATTGGACGCTTGGCGAGCAAATAGACGCCATAAACGGTCCACCCAACCAGCACCAGGTAAAGCACGAAGGCTATCGGCCCCTGATAGACGGCCGGCAGCGCGAGCACGATCGGCCCGGCCAGCAGCAGCAGCGGCCACAAATTGCCGACCTGATCGAGATTTTCCTGTCGTGCCGCATAGGTCAGGCCGGCGACGTAGGCGAGCAGGGCGAGCGCCGCGAGCCACACCGTGCCGGTGACGCTTGCGACCGCAGCGGCCGCGGCCGTGCCGTAGATCAACGCGCGGCACAAACCCATCACCAGCGGCGCCAGCGGATTGCCCTTGTGGAACGTATCGTATCCAACAATCGCGACCGCCAGCAGCACGCCCGAAATGGCGGCGCCAACGCCGAGCCCAAACAGCAGGACGACCCCGGCGAACAGCAATCCGAAGCCTATCGCCGCGACCGTCTCGGGAGCGATATCGCCGGCGGGGATCGGGCGTTCAGGGCGCTCGCGGGCGTCCACGCTGCGATCGAAGTAGTCGTTGAGATACATCCCGCCGACGTAGAACAGCGTCATGGCCAGCAGCACGGCGCCCGTGCGCCAGCTCTGCCACTCCGCGCCCGCCAGCACAGTTCCGGCCAACACATTGGTCCAGACCGTGGGCAGATTGGATACGCGCCCGAGGCGGAGCAGGGTCGCGAACGAGACCGGGCGGCGCGCCGCAACACCCATCACCGCAGCTCCCGCACCACCCATTCGAGCTCCCGCGCGATTGCCGCGGCCCGGCTTTCCTGGCGCAGCATCGCCGGCAGCACGTCCCAGGTGTAGGTCTCCACCTCGAGATGCGGCGCGACGAAACCCGCCTTGGTGCAGGCGAGCGCGCCCTTGAGCGTCGGCTGCGTGGAGTGAAAGGTCCCGGCGACCTCAAGGAAAATCGGCACATGGCAGTGCACGCGCCACTCGCCGCCGGCATTGCCGGCACGCAGCGCCGCGAACGCCGGTCCGAGGTCGACGTATCGCGTCAGCCTCCCGTTGTGCTGCTGCACGACCTGATGCAGGTAGACGCCATCGTCAAAAGCCGAGAGCGCGGGTTCGGTCGCTCCGCTCAGCTCGGGCACGCGCAGGGCCGAGCTCAGCTGCAGCTTGGCGACGCGGATTCCGGCCTCATCGAACGCCGCGAACGCAGCCGCCGGCTCCTCGAACTCCACCGCGCCGTGGCAGATGTCGTAGCAAACGCCGACATGGCGCACCAAGGCCTCTCGCGCGCCGGAAGGATCGAGGCCGGCACGCTGGGCTACGATCGCCGCGCTCGCATCGGTGTGAAGGTGATCGCGGAAGAACGCGATCGTCTCCTCCACGGTTTCGAGCATGCAGCAGGGTTCCGGCTCGAGCGCCAGCACGATCTCTCGCCCCGTTCGCCGCCTGATGTCGACGAGCGTCGCCGCGTGTCGCGCAATGTTCTCGGCAATCTCCCGCGTCGCGCCGGGACGCTGAGCGAGAGGTTTGAATGTTCCGGGCACGGTCGAGACCGAGCCCACCTGGCCGGGAGGCAGCAAGGCCGCAAGAATCTCGGCGGCCCGGTCGGTGTAGGCGAGGCGCTCGGGAGTACGCCAGTCCGGCTGATACACATCTTCCTTCACCCGCCGACCGTGGAAAGGACCGTACGGGAAAGCGTTGATGGTGAAGACGTAGAGATCGTTGCGGTCAAGAAAACCGCGGAACCCGTTGAGCGCGGCCGGCGCATCCAAGGCTTCGGCCGCAATGGCGGAAAGCCGCAAGCCGAGCCCGAGCGGCGCCTGCGGGCAAACCTGCGCCTTGATCTGCGGCACATGGGATTTAAGGCTGGCGCGCACCTCGTCCCACGTCTCACCGGCATGAATGTTGGTGCAGTAGGTGAGGTGTACGTCCCCCGGAACACTGTCGAGACGCATTGCTTCCAGCCGAACCAGAGTTGAGCACGTTGCTTCGCCGCCAATTGCAGCTTCGTCGCGACCCGGTCTCGTGTCAAATCAACGCTGTGTCAAATCGCTTGTCAAATCAACGCTGTTGACCGCGCCGGCGCGGTTACCCGAGAATTGCGCCGTTCTTCGGTTCCTTGCAGCGCTCAAGGATTCATGCATCCGACGCTTGTTCTCCTGATCGTCGGCCTCACGCCGCGCCACCTCGGTGTGCATACCCCGCGGCTCAGCGCCTTTGCGCGCGCCGGGACGGTGCGGCCGCTCGCCGCAATCACACCCGCGGTGACCTGCAGCATGCAGGCGACGTTCATGACCGGCACATTGCCGCGCGATCACGGCATCGTCGCCAACGGTTGGCTGTTTCGCGACTTGATGGAGGTCTGGCTCTGGCGGCAATCCAACCGGCTGGTCGCAGGCGAGAAAATCTGGGAGGCGGGCAAGCGGCGCGATCCGTCGTTTTCCACCGCCAATCTGTTCTGGTGGTACAACATGGCGGCCAGCCATGACATCGGCGTCACGCCGCGTCCGATCTACAAGGCCGACGGCCGCAAGCTGCCGGATTGCTATACCGCCCCGTCGGAACTACGGGACGAGCTGATGCGCGAGCTTGGCCCGTTTCCGTTGTTCCAGTTCTGGGGCCCGGGGACGACGATCGCGTCCACGCGATGGATCGCCGACGCCGCCCTCCACGTTCGCCGCACCCGCTCGCCCACGCTCACTCTCGTCTATCTTCCGCACCTCGACTATGACCTGCAGCGCTTCGGGCCGGACGATGCTCGAATCGAAGCGAGCCTCGCCGAGATCGATACCGTGGCGGGCGACCTGATCGCCGACGCGGAACGCGACGGGGCGCGCGTGATCGTGCTCTCCGAGTACGGCATCGTGCCGGTATCGAGGCCGATCCATGTCAACCGGGCGCTGCGCCAGGCCGGCCACCTGAGTGTGCGGATGGAAGATGGGGGCGAGTTGCTCGACATCCCGCAATCGCGAGCGTTCGCGGTCGCCGACCACCAGATCGCTCACATCTATGTCTCGGAGCCGGCCCTGGTGCCGGAGGTGCGCAAGATCGTCGCCGCGCTGCCCGGGGTCGAAGGCGTATACGATCGTGCGGAGCAGCGCGCGCTCGCCTTGGACCATCCCCGTTCCGGCGAGCTGGTGGCGATCGCCCGGCCGGATTCCTGGTTCACCTACTACTACTGGCTCGACGACCGGCACGCGCCCGATTTTGCCCGCACGGTCGAAATCCATCGCAAGCCGGGTTACGACCCGGTCGAGCTGTTCCTCGATCCGGCAATCCGTTCGCCCAAGCTCGCGCTCGGCTGGCGCCTCGCCCGGCGTGCCCTCGGGTTTCGCGCGCTGATGGACGTCATCCCGCTCGATGCGAGCCTGGTGAAAGGCTCGCACGGCCGCGTCACGGATGATGAGGCGGCCGGTCCGCTGTTCATCTCCAGCGAGCGGCGGCTCCTGCCTGACGGACCGATCGCGGCGACCGCGGTCAAGGAAGCCATCCTGACGCATGTGTTTGCGGCATAGGCGCCGCGCAGGCGGGCGCGGGCGCCCGGCGCGGCTTCCCGCTTGAACAACCTCCGGGCCGCTCCTAAGCTGTCGGCGGTCCGTCGAACTCCTGCAAGAGAGCCATGGCGCGCGATAGTCGCGTCCGAGCGGAGTGCGGACCGGGAGGACGTCATGACAGCAAGGCAGATGCTGCTGCTTAGCGCAGCAGGAGTCTGCGCTGGCGGCTCGCGCCGGCATTGGCGCAAACGATCCCGCAATCGCCGGCGGAAGTCGCCAAGCCGGGGGGCAAGATCCCGGGCAATCCGAAAGTCTCGCTCGTCAAGGTGGCCGACGGGTTCAACGACCCGGTCGGCGTTGTCGGTCGCCGATGACGGCTCCGGCCGCATCTTCGTGGTCGAGCGCGTCGGCCGCGTGAAGGTGGTGATGCCCGACGGCAAGGTGCAGGCCGAGCCGTTCCTCGACCTGACCAAGACCAACCCGCTCGGCAGCGAGGTGCAGACGGGCTTCGTCGAACAGGGCCTGTGGTCGATCGCGTTCCATCCGCAGCTTCAAGGACAACGGACACGTGTTCGTCCACTACGCATCGCTGCCGTTCAACGGCGCGTCGATCGTCGCCCGCTACACGATCGACAAGGCCAGCCCGAACCAGATCACCACCGAGCAGGCGAACAAATCGGTCAAGGTGATCATGAATATCCCGCAGCCGTACTACAACCACTACGGCGGCCGGATCGCGTTCGGGCCGGACGGCATGCTCTACATCGGCAAGGGCGACGCCGGCTGGGAAGGCGATCCGCTCGATGCCGGCCAGCGGATGGACGTGCTGTGGGGCAAGATGCTGCGCATCGACGTCAACACCGCGGACGACGTCGCCTACTCGGTTCCGAAGGACAATCCGTTCGCGCGCGCGGACTATCCGCAGATGATGAGCCTGTTCGGCATCACCGAGCAGGGCTTCTCGAAGATCAAGATCGGGTCGCGGCCGGAGATCTGGGCGTACGGGCTGCGCAATCCGTACATGTTCCACTTCGATCCCAAGTCGGGCGACCTGTTCATCGCCGACGTCGGCCAGAACCACTGGGAGGAGATCAACTGGCAGCCTCGCGCCTCCAAGGGCGGCGAGAACTACGGGTGGAAGCACAATATGGCCTCCCACTGCCATCCGACGCCGGGACCCAACGACAAGTGCCCGATCGTCGGCGTGCTGCCGGTCGCGGAATATCCGCACCAGGAGCCCTACCCGGGTGCGCCCAAGCTGACCGACGGCTGGGGCTGCTCGGCGCAGGGCCTGGGCGTCGCCAACTACGGCGGCATGGACAAGACCTACATCGTCGGCGATTGGTGCTCCGGTCGCGTGTGGGGCATCGCGTGGGACAAGGGCGCCAACAAGTGGCAGATGCAGGAGCTGATGCAGGCGCCGTTCCAGTTCACCGCCGGCGACACGGACGAGAAAGGCTACGTCCTCGCGACCAACTGCTACTGCTTCTATCTCGAGGACAAGGGCCCGCTCGCGAATCCGCCCGGCGCCTTGTGGCGCCTGATGCCGGCGACGAGGTCGAAGCCCGGCATGGAGGTCGCGCGGGTGAAGATGCCGAACTGAGCGGCGCACACGTGGCGAGGGGCGGCGGCGATCCGCCCCTCGCTCCCGGCAAAGCGGGGTCATCGAACGCCGGCGAATGAGGCAGGTATTGTCGAGAAGCAACGAGCGCATGCCGCCCGGCTCGCGCTTACGATCGGAATGGTGATGACCGGATTGATCGGCTCCGTGTCTTCGCGGTGCCGAGGAGATCACGTTCCGCTACGCGATGGACAACTCGCCGCTCGATGTCGCGCCGAAACCCGGCGAAACCCTGACCGATGCGGTGCAGGGATTCAGGAAGACCGGCCAGAACCCATACAACGGCAAAGAGGACGCGCTCGCCGAAGGCAAGAAACTGTATGCGACCTACTGCCAAGTGTGCCATCTGCCCGACGGATCGGGCCGCATGGGCGCAAGCCTCACCGACGAAAAGCACGTGCATGAGCGGATCACCAACGACGTCGGCCTGTTCGAGGTGATCTTCGGCGGCGCTTCCGGCGCCATGCAGCCGTTCGGCAAGCGCATGACGCAGGACCAGATCCTCAAGGTGATGGCCTACCTGCGGACCCTGATGAAGAGCTGACTTTTTTGGAAAGGATGCTCCAATGAACGACAAAGCCCACCCCGGAAGCGGAGCGAGCGACTCGCGGCCGGCCGACCGTTTTGGGCTGACGTGCCCATGCTGCGGCGCGCGCGTGGGGCTGCGCGCGGACAACGGCAGCGCGCGGCTCGAGCTCGAGGAAGCGGGACATCCCATGACGTTCGCGGCCGGAACGATGTTCGTCGACCCGCACGCGCATATGATTTCGCGCACGACCGACGACTACGAGGCGATGGCGCGCGCCGGCGTGGTCGCGGTGATCGAACCCGCATTCTGGATCGGCCAGCCGCGCACCAATCTCGGCAGCTATGTGGACTACCTGTCCACGATCGTCGGCTTTGAGAGGTTTCGCGCCGGCCAGTTCGGCATCCGGCATTACTGCACCATCGGCCTCAATTCGAAGGAGGCCAACAACCAGGCCCTTGCCGAGGCGGTCCTGGAGGTGCTGCCGCATTTCGCCACCAAGGAGAGCGTGGTGGCCATCGGCGAGATCGGCTACGACGAGCAGACGGCGCTCGAGGACAAGTACCTGCGCCAGCAGATCGAGCTCGCCAAGGAGCTCGAGCTGCCGATCATGATCCACACGCCGCATCGCGACAAAAAGCGAGGGACGACCCGGACCATGGACGTGCTTGTCGAGCACGGCTTCGACCCGCGGCGCTGCGTGATCGATCACAACAACGAAGAGACCGTGCAGGAGGTTCTCGAGCGCGGCTTCTACGCGGGCTTCTCGATCTATCCGCACACCAAGATGGGCAACGAGCGGATGACCGAGATCGTGCGCAAGTATGGCCCGGAGCGCGTTGTCGTCGATTCCGCATGCGATTGGGGCATCTCCGACCCGCTCGCGGTGCCGAAGACGGCCGCGCTGATGGCCGAGCGCGGCATCGCGGCCGATGTCATCCGGCAGGTCACCTACGTCAATGCGCTCGCGGTCTACGGACTGTCCGGCGCCATGCGCGAAGCGGATTGGCTCGATCCGACCCCGCTCGACCAACGGACCCTGTTCGAAGGCAACAGCGTGCTGCGCGGCGGGCAGACACCGCGCATCGAACCGACACGGCGCTCGATGAACGATCTGCGCATTGCGTGACGATGTAGGGTGGGCAAAGTGCCGCGAAGCGGCGCGTGCCCACGGACGGCATCCGCGCGTGGGCACGGCGCGCAAGCGCGCGCCTTTGCCCACCCTACCTACCGCGCGCCAGGATTTGCTGTACTTGAGGCACCAATGCCTCGCGCTTGACCGCGACCTGCGCGGCACCGCCCTTGGTCCACTCCTCCCGGCTCTTGATCGCCCCGGCAATCTCTTCGCCGAGCGCCAAGTCCTTGAGGGTCACTTCGCCGCGGGCCCGTTCGTCGCTCCCTTCGATCACGACCACCGGGGCGCCGCGCTTGTCGGCGTACCGCAGCTGGGCCCGCATGCCGGATTCGCCGAGATAGAGCTCGGCGCGAATGCCGGCTGCCCGCAGCTCGCTCACCATCGCCTGGTAGTCCGGCAGGCGGTCACGGTCGAGGACGAGCACGACCACAGGCCCGAGATCCGCGTTGCCGGACAACAAGCCCTTCGCCTCGAGCGCCGCCGCGAGGCGTGAAACGCCGATCGACACGCCGGTCGCCGGCACCTTCCGGCCGAGGAAACGTTCGACCAGGTCGTCATAACGGCCGCCCCCGCCGACCGAGCCGAAACGGATCGGCCGGCCGTCGTCGCCCTTGATTTCGAACGTCAGCTCGGCCTCGAACACAGGTCCGGTATAGTAGGCAAGGCCGCGAACCACCGCAGGGTCGATGCGAACGCGGTCGAGGCCGAAGCCGGCCGCCGTCAGGACCGAATCCATCTGCAGCAGCTCGGCCACCCCTTCCTGGCCCACCGCACTGCCTTCGACCAGCGTCCCAAGCGCGGCGCAAACGGCGGTCCGATCCGAGCCCCCGGCACACAAGAAGCCCAGGACGCGATCGATGTCCTGGCCGGCCAGTCCGGCGCCCGGCGTAAAGTCGCCCAATTCGTCCTTGCGCCCGGGCCCCAAGAGCTCGGCCACCCCGTCGAGACCCAGTCGGTCGAGCTTGTCCATCGCGCGCAGGACCCCCAAGCGACGCGCATCGCCTTCCGGACCGGCCGGCACGCCGATCAATTCAAGGACGCCGTTGAGGATCTTGCGGTTGTTGACCTTGACCACATAGTCGTCGCGGGCGAGACCCAAGGCTTCCATCGCGTCGGCGACAAGCATGCAGAACTCTGCATCCGCCGCCATCGACGACGTGCCGACGGTATCGGCGTCGAACTGCACGAATTCCCGGAACCGGCCGGGTCCGGGCTTCTCGTCCCGGAACACCAGGCCGGTCTGGAACCTGCGGCAGGGGAAAGCGAGCGACTGAAAATTCTCGGCCACGTAGCGCGCGAGCGGCGCTGTCAGGTCGTAGCGCAGGACCAACCACTGGTCGTCGTCATCCCGAAACGAGAACACGCCCTCGTTCGGCCGGTCCTGATCGGGAAGAAACTTGCCGAGCGCATCCGCAAACTCGACACAAGGCGTGGCGAGCTGCTCGAAGCCATAGGACGCGTAGACCTCGGACAGCTTGCGGATCAGCTGCTCCTGGACCCGAAGGGCCTTTCCGCTCGAATCCTGAAAACCGCGCGGAAGGCGCGCGACCGGGCTTCCGTGAGGCGTACGTGGTTGGTTCGTCATTGCAATGGCCGCATCCTGGTGCGCAAAAGTTCAGCAAGCGACGTTCGCGGGCCGCGAGCTGCCCGCCGGCGAGCCCGGCGAGCAATAGAGAAAACCTGCCGCGGGGCGCAAGCCTGCCGTCGGTCGCGGGGCCGGTTCCGATCCGCGGCCATCCTTCGAGACGCCGCGCGTTCCGCGCGGCTCCTCAGGATGAGGGCAGGAGCAGGCCGCACCCTCTGACCTCATCCTGAGGAGCGTCGCGCAAGCGACGCGTCTCGAAGGATGGCCGAGGGTCTGGAAGGGCGAGGTCGCTGTTTGCGAACGACGGCACGTCCGCCCGGATTGCCGGCCCTCGCGCCTCGTTACGACCCGGCCTTCTTGTGATCGGGCTGGCCTTGCGGGAACAAGCCGGAAAACATGTCGCGGAACCATTCGGCGTTTTGCGGCATGGCAGCGAACCAGGCGCGCATCAGCCCGTCCGGAGAAAACGTCTCCATCTGCGCCAGAACCTTCTTCTCGACCTCCGCCATGACCAGCGCCTGCATGGGTTGAACGTCGGGCAAGCCAAAGAACTGCCTTGCCTCCAACGGCGTGCAATCGATCTCTACGGTGACCTTCATGATCTTAAGGCTCCCAGCGGACGTGCGCAGGCGATTGGCTTGTCCCTGCCGCCAACATAGGGCAATTGCCAGGCAAGCATAATACCGGCGGCATCAGAATTCTAACTCGTCATGCCCGGCACCCGGGTCCGGCCTTTTGGCCGGCCCGGGCGTGAAACCTTGTGCCGGGCATCCACGTCTTTCTTCCTTTGCGCTGCAGGCAAGACGTGGATGGCCGGGACAAGCCCGGCCATGACGGCGAAGAGGTTATCGTCTAACGCCGCTGGTATGAGACCTGCAGGAGCTTTACGCCTTGGCACCCAAGCCGACGAGCTTCACGCTTCGTGCGGGCCCCGCCGCCCGCGCCATCATTGCGCGCGAAGGCTTCACGCCCGAGGCCGTCGGCTGCATCGGCGCGGCTGCCGGCGGTGCGAAATGGCTGATCCTGAGCGCGCTCGATCGCGTGCTGTTCGGCGAATGGCTGCGCGGCCGCAAGACTCCCCTGCCCGCGGTCGGCGCTTCCATCGGCGCCTACCGCTTGGTGTGCGGCGCGCAAGCCGATCCATGCGCGGCCATCGACCGCTTCGAGCAGGCCTACCTTGCGCAGAGGTACACCGCAAAGCCCGCCGGTCGGGACGTCACCGCCGAGGCGCGGCGCATCATCGATGCGATCCTCAACGAAGCCGCGATCGCCGACGTGCTCGCCGGCAGGCGCCTGAGCCTCAATCTGGTCGTCACGCATGTGCGCGGGCTTGCCGCCGCTACCGGGGCGACGGCGCAGAAGGCCGGGTTTGGATTGGCATTTCTGTCGAATCTTGCTCGTCCGAAATGGCTCGCCGCGCACTTCGACCGCTACGTCTTCTTCAGCGGGGAACGGCCGTCGGCGACGCTCGCCGACGACGAGTTCAGGACGGTGTGGGTCCCTCTGACGGCCGACAACCTGCGCGACGTCGTGCTCGCCAGCGGGACGCTTCCGCTGATCATGGATCGGGTCCAGACCATCGCGGGCGCTCCGCCCGGGCACTACCTCGACGGCGGCCTGATCGACTACCAGATGGACCTCGAGCTTGCCGACAGGCGCGGCATTCTCTTCCTTCCGCACTACGAAGACCGCATCGTGCCGCGATGGTTCGATAAGCCGCTCTGGTGGCGCCGTGGGCGCCGGACCGATCGCACGCTGCTCATGAGCCCGTCTGCCGAGCTGGTGGCCGGCTTGCCCTCCGGCCGGATCCCGAGCCGCGAGGACTTTGCGTTCTATCGCGGCCGCGACGCCGAACGGCTGCGGGCTTGGGGCCTGGCGCTCGATGCCGGCCGACGCATGGCTGACGAGTTCAGGGAAGCCATGAACGCCGGGTCGATCGAGGCGCTGCTCGAGCCGCTGTGAGAATCGAATCGTAGGGTGGGCAAAGGCGCGCGGAGCGCGCCGTGCCCACGTGCTGCGTTGTGAATCGTGGGCACGCGTCGCTTCGCGACGCTTTGCCCACCCTACACACGCACTACGCCACCTTGACCATCCGCTTGCCGCGGTTCTCGCCCGCCAACAACCCGATCAGCGCCTGCGGGGCGTTCTCGAGACCGTCGATCACGTCCTCCTGCACCTTGAGCTTGCCGGCGGCCACCCAGGCCTGCAGATCGGCGAAGGCCTGCTCGCGCTCTCTGAAATAGTCGGTGACGATGAAGCCCTGCATCACCAGCCGCTTGACCACGATCAGGCCGGGAATGCCGCGCGGCCCGTGCGGGGCCGGCGCGCCATCGTATTGCGAGATGGCGCCGCAACAGGGGATCCGGCCGTGCAGGTTCATCTGCGGCAAGCAGGCCTCGAGGATGTCGCCGCCGACATTGTCGAAGTAGACGTCGATGCCTTGCGGGGCCGCGGCCTTCAGCGCCTTGAACACGTCCCCGGCCTTGTAGTCGACGGCCGCATCGAAGCCGAGCTCCCGCATGAGCCAGTCGCATTTCTCCCGGCCGCCGGCGATGCCGACCACCCGGCAGCCCTTGATCTTGCCGATCTGGCCGACCAGCGAGCCGACGGATCCGGCGGCGGCCGACACCGCGATGGTCTCGCCTTCCTTCGGCCGCCCGACATGGAGCAAGCCGAAATAGGCCGTCAGCCCGGCGATGCCGTAGACGCTGATGCAGATGCGTCAGCGGCGCGATCTTTGGAAGCTTGACCAGCGCCCGCGCCGGCAGCACGGCGTATTCCTGCCAGCCGGTATCGGCAAAGACGAGATCGCCGGGTGCGAAGCCGTCGGCGCGCGACTCCACCACCTCGGCGAGGGCGCCCCCCGCCATGACCGAGCCCGCCTCGACGGCGGAGCGATAGGTTGCGCCCTGCATCCAGGCGCGGTTGGCGGCATCGAGCGATATGTAGCGGACCCGCGCCAGGACCTCGCCGTCCTTGGGCGTCGGAACCGAGCCTTGCGTCAACCGGAAATGCTCGGGCTTAAGTCTTCCGGTCGGTTTTTCGGCGAGCAAGACCTGCCGATTGGCGCGCTCTCCCATGGGCTGGGCCCTCCCTTCCGACTTCGTAGGCCCATGCGGAAGCGCCGCTTCTCGCGGAGGCCTTTGCTGGAACGGGAAGCTTCGGCCTTCTCATCGCGCATGTCCATCGAGGGCGTCGATGATTTGCGGCCACATCGATATGGGCAGCGCGTGCCCCATGCCCTTGATCACCAGAAGCTTGGCGCCCGGAATGGCATTGGCGGTGGCCACCCCGCCCTCCACCCGCACCAGCGGATCGGCATCGCCGTGGATGACGAGCGCCGGCACCTTGACGGATTGGAGCGCATCCTTGCGGCTGCCGGAGGCTACGATCGCGGCCAACTGGCGGGCGACGCCCGCGGGATTGAGGCCACGCGCGAAAATTTGGGCCGCGCGCTCGGGATCGCGCGCCTCGTCGAGTGGAAATCCGGGTCCCCGCAGGACGCGCCAGGTTTGCGCGTAGCGTGCCAGGTAGGCTTCCCGGTCGATCGGCGTCGGGGCAAGCAGGATCTCCAATGCCTCCGGCGTCGGCATCGGCAATCCCGGCTCGCCGGTCGACGACATGATCGAGGTCAGCGTGCGCAGGCGACTCGGGATGACGGATCGCCATCTCCTGCGCGATGGCGCCGCCCATCGAGGCCCCCACCACATGCGCGGACTTGATCGCCAAGGCGTCCAGCAGTCCGGCGGTGTCGTCGGCCATGTCGCGCAGCGTATAGGGGACGTCGATCGCATCGCCTTGCATTTGCCCCGTGAGCATCGCCAGCACATTGGGGACCCCATGCTGGGGGAACTTGGTCGACAGCCCGATGTCGCGATTGTCGAACCGGATGACCCAGTAACCGCGCGACGCGAGCTGCGAGCAAAACTCCTCGTCCCAGGCGATCATCTGCGCGGCGAGCCCCATGATCAGCACCAGCGGCGGGGCATCGCGGTCGCCGAACGTGTCGTAGCAAAGCTCGATGCCGTTCGCCTTCGCCAGGGCGGGCTCGCTGCGACGCACGCTCGACATATCGCCTCGACTTTCCTCTTGTGGCCCGTTCGCCGCGGGCCGTCGAGGCGAAGCCGGGCCTCGTGCGGATTGACCAGCTCGTCAAATACCCGATGCGCGCGCCGCATTCCACCGCCAAGGCGACCTGACGCCTCGCCGCGGACTTTTCCCGGCGCGACTGTGGCGCGCGGGTCGGATGCCCCGACAGCCTCTAGCCGAAGGCTTTCGCTCGACAATCGAGAGATGTTTTGTAACACTTGCACGCTACAGGGAGGATCACCATGGCGGTTTGGGTCATAAGAATTGTCGACGGAGCGAACCCAGGCGACCCGGCGAAATTCGTTCCGCAGCTGCAGCCGCCCGAGGCCGACGGCCTGCTCGCGCAAGCGGGAGATCTGGTGAGCTGGAACAACAGGACCGACGACGTTCACCAGCCTTGGCCGACCGATGCGAACTACGTTCCACTCACCGACGCACAGGTGGGGCCAAGCGGATCTCCGAACTATCTTTCGGATGAAGTCGATCCGGACGGGTCGTCGCGGCCTAGTTGGTTCGTCGCGACGCTGACCTTCCCGGCGCCACCGCCACCACCGCCGGTGTCCGGGAATACCATCTATTACTGCTGCAAGCTGCATCCGCAGGAGCGCGGCAAGATCACCATAACGCCGTGACCGGCTGAGCAGGAACCTGGGAATCCCGGCCGCGGGCAGCCCCAGTGGGTGTGAGGTCGCTGTGTCCTGGGATCGTTACAGGCCAGAGACAGTCGGAGGGAGAACGCGATGACCGTGCGCCGCATAAAGCTCCGGAGTGCTCCAAAGCATCGATGCCCGCACAGAGATTGGCCGTTCGCCAAGCCGGGTCGCTGGTTCTTGGCCTCACGGTCGCTCGCCGCCGCATCGGCCGCCGGCGCGTTGATGCTGCTTCACGCGCTGCCTTCGGCAGCCCAGGCGCAAGGCCAGGGCCAGCGGCTAGCTCGCCCGCTGGCCAATCCTCCGACCCAATTTATCCCGTGCCTGACGCCGGGGCAGCCGCTCATGAGGGTGCCGGAGCTCGTTGCCCAGGGCGGCGTGCTGCGCGGAACGATCCTGCTGGCCGATCGCCCGCAGCGGATGGACCTCGGCCTCGGTCTCAACAATTGCGTGCCGCAGTTCGTCCGCTATCTGACCGGGGTGAACGCGGTGCTGCCGGGCTACGCCGGCGCTTCTCCGCCGGGCTATCCGGGCTACGTGCCGCCGACCTATGTGGCTCCCAGTCCCTCAAACCAGCTCTATCCCGACCCGCTGCCCGGCCCGACCCTGCGCGCGCGCATCGGCAACGTCGTGGCGTTGACCTTCCTCAACCAGGTCGATCCCGGCGACTACGGCGATTCGATCGACCGCGGCGAGCGCGGGCAAGGCTGCGACGAAACCTCGGCGCCTTATCCCGGCAACCCGGCGCAAGGCGGCGACGTGTTCCCCGACTGCTTCCACGGATCGAGCACCGGCAACATCCACTTCCACGGCACGCACACCAGCCCGAGCACGACCGGCGACAACGTCTTCCTGGAGGTCCGTCCCTCCCTGCGGGAGAACGGACAGCCGGTGGTCACGGAAGCGAGCGTCAGGGCGCCGTTCGAGGAATTCTTCTCGATCTGCGAGTTCCATCTGCGCAGCAACGTGCTGTCGCAATGGCCGCGGACATGGAACGACCTTCCGCTCGGCTGGCGCGCCACGCAGGAAGCGCTGCTCAAGGCCTACGACAGCAATCCGGCGATCGCGAACAAGCTGTGGCCGGTGAACCGGGCGCAGATCCGCGCGGGCGCGTGGCCGCAATACTATATCGGCGCGTTCCCCTACTGCTTCCGCCTGCCGCGGTACACCGCGCAGACGTTCCCGCCGCCGGCGCCGCACGCCGGGCATGGGGCAGGCGACGATGCAAGGGTGCTGCAGATGGGCCAGTCGCCGGGCACCCACTGGTATCACGCCCACAAGCACGGCTCGACCACGCTCAACGTCCTCAACGGCATGACCGGAGCCTTCATCATCGAAGGCCCCTACGACGACGAGCTCAACAAGTTCTACGGCACCGGCTGGACGCGCACCCAGCCGGTCCTGGTCATCAACCAGCTCGGGGTGAGCACCAACCTGTTGGGCGGCGGCCCCGGCGGCAAGCCGCCCTCGTTCGTGGTCAACGGCCGGTCGCAGCCGACGGTGAGCATGGCGCCCGGCGAAGTGCAGATGTGGCGCATCGTCAACACCTCGTCGCGCAGCGGAGCGTACTTCGCCGGTCCCCCGACCGGCTTCCAGTGGAAGCAATTGGCCCAGGACGGCGTGCAGTTCTCGGGCCCGAACTATCAGAACAACCAGAACCAGCCGTTCCTGATGGCGGCGGGCAACCGGGTGGACCTGCTGGTCAAGGCTCCGGCCAACAACACCGGAGCGGTGCAACCCTTTGCGGTGAACGTCATCGACGCCGTCACCACGGCCGACACCAAGGGCGGCACGCCGCAGCTCCTGATGACCGTTGAGGTGCAGGCGGGGCCGGCGGTGCCGCCGACCGACAACCGGTCGCAGTTCCTCCCCGAGGCCAGCATGACGGCGAGCTTCCCGGTCTTCCTCGCGGACATCAAGCCCGAGGACGTCAGGGGCACCAAGATCGTCACCTTCGAGACCGCCAATCCGAAGCCCCCGGCGCCCGCCGGCGGTCCGCCGTTCCGGGTGCACACGATCGACGGCCAGAAGTTCGACGGCAACATCGGGCAGGTGGTGCTGCTCAACAAGGTCGAGGAGTGGAAGATCGAGAACCGGACGGTCAAGCCGCAGATCGACCATCCGTTCCACATCCACATCAATCCGTTCCAGGTCGTGGAGGTGTTCGATCCGAACGAACAATTCCTGGACGCGAACAACAACCTCATCGACAGATACGTCGTCTCGGGCGGCATCCAACGGATGCCCGGACAATGCTTCCTCGATCCCTCCAAGCCCGAGACCTGGAAGCCCTGCACGCCCCCGGCGCAAACGACGAATCTGATCTGGTGGGACGTATTCCCGATTCCGTCGGGACGCTCCGCCCCGGTCGGGCTGGGGCCGGAACAGATCGTCATTCCCGGCTACTTCAAGATGCGCAGCCGCTTCGTCGACTACACCGGGCAATATGTGATCCACTGCCACATCCTGGCGCACGAGGATCGTGGCATGATGACGATCGTCCAGGTGGTTCCATATAAGTCCGAGTATTCACACAAGTAACGGACATGCAATTCGGTAAAGGCGTGCTTGTGCATCGGCGGGACCGGTGCTGATGTCGGCCTACGATGCCGCGGCGCCGACCTTCGATCGCCACCGCAGCTTGCCGCACGGCGTTCCGGAGACGCTCCGGAGCGCGATTCTCACCGCGGTCGAAGCACCGTCGCGGCCACGCCTGCTTGACCTCGGCGCCGGTACCGGACGGATCGGCTGGCCGTTCATCAGAGCCGGCGACGACTATGTCGGCGTCGACCTCTCTCTCGGCATGCTGCGTGAATTCGCGCGGCGGAGCCGCGAAGGCAGCCGCCAAGCGCCGCGGCTCGTCCAAGCTGACGGCGAGCATCTGCCGTTTCAAGACGCGACCTTCGATGCCGTGATGCTGATCCAGATTTTCGGCGGCATGCGCGGCTGGCGGCGCGTCGTTGGCGAGACACGGCGCGTGCTGCGCTCGGGCGGATCGCTGGTGCTGGGCCGGTCGGTCGCGCCCCCCGATGGCGTCGACGTGCAGATGAAGCAGCAGCTGACGTCACTGCTCGGCGAGGTGGGTATCGAGCCTGGTCGGGCCAATGTCCGCGACGACGTACGGATTTGGTTGCAATCCGTCGCGAGCGACCACACGCAATTGACCGCCGCCGCTTGGACCGCCGAGCGCACGCCGCGGGCGTTTATCGACCGCCACCGCACCGGCGCGCGCTTCTCCGCCCTGCCGGCGCTGGTCAAAGATGAGGCGTTGCGCCGGCTTGCTGCCTGGGCGACAACGAGGTTCGGTTCGCTCGACACCCCGTGCTCCGAGCGGCATGAGTTCGAGTTGCGCATCTTCAGGTTCCGCTAGGATTGGTCGCTGACATGCACGACACAACGGACGGCGCCACGCTGACGGAGCTCGGGCGGCGTCTCGTCGGCGGGTCGCTCAGCGACGCGGCGATTCAGGCGGCGACTGCCGCGACGCCGGATTTCGCCATCCTGCCCTGGGTCAATGTCGTCAAGATCGGTGGTCAGAGCATCATGGACCGCGGGCGCAGCGCCGTCGGTCCCGTGGTCGACGAGATCGTCGCAAACCTCAAGCGTCACAAGATGATCCTGGGGACCGGCGCCGGCACCCGCGCACGCCACGTCTACAGCCTTGCGATCGATCTCGGCCTGCCGGTCGGCGTCCTGACCGTGCTCGGCACCGCGGTCGCCTGGCAGAATGCCCAGATGCTGCAATACCTGCTGGCGCGGCACGGGATTGCCTTTCTCGAACCGGAAGGCTTCGCGTCGCTGCCGCACTACCTGATGGAACGCGGGGCGGTGATCTGCCAGGGCATGCCGCCCTACAAGCTGTGGGAGGCCAATCCGAGCGTCGGACGCATCCCGCCGCAGCGCACCGATACCGGCTGTTTCCTGATCGCCGAAGTGTTCGGCGCCCGCAAGATGATCTACGTCAAGGACGAGGACGGCCTCTACACCGCCGACCCGAAGAAGGACCCGCACGCCACCCATATCCGGCGCATCAGCGTGCAGGATCTGCTCGCGCGCGACCTCAACGACCTCGTGGTCGAGCGCGCGGTCCTCGAGTTGATGCTGACCGCGCGCAACATCAAGGAGATCCAGTTCGTCAACGGCCTCAAGTCCGGGCAGCTGACCGCAGCGCTCGATGGCGAGCCGGTGGGGACGATCGTGTTCAATGCCGCGCCGGTCGCCGGGGCTCCCGCATGAACGAGGGCCGGACGGGCGCGCAGCACGTCGTCTCCCGCCTGATGCGCAAGTCCTTGATGGACAAGCAGCTGATCGCGGGCACCGAATCGCCGGTGCGCGCGATCCTGCCCAGGCTCAACGTCGTCCAGATCGGCGGCCTGTCGATCATGGACCGCGGCCACGCCGCCGTGTTGCCGCTGCTCGACGAGATCGTGGCCAACCAGGAAAACCACACCCAGGTCATCGGGGTCGGGCCTGGCGTGCGGGCGCGCCACATCTTGTCGGTCGGCCTCGACCTCGGCCTGCCGACCGGCGCGCTGGCGACATTGGCGGCGAAGTCTTCGGCTCAGAACGCCTACATGGTCTCCTGCCTGCTGGCCAACCACGGCTTCGTCTACCTGGAAGCGCCCTTCATCGTGCAGTTGCTGCCGGCCATGCTGGCGGCCGCGCGCGGGGCGGTGTTCAACGGCATCCCGCCTTACGACCTGTGGGAGCATCCGCCGGCGCTCGGCAAGATTCCGCCGCACGGCAGCGATGCAGGCTCCTATCTGGTGGGCGAGGTGTTCGGCGCCCGCACCGTCATCCTGTTGAAGGATGTCGACGGGCTCTACACGGCCGATCCGAAAACGCATCCGGATGCGCAGTTCATTCCCGAAATCCGCGCCGCCGACCTGATCGGCATGGCGCTGCCGACCTTGCCGATCGAGCCGGTCGTCCTCGAGCTGCTGACGCGCGCCCGACTGGCGACCAGCGTCCGCATCGTGAACGGCCTGGTGCCCGGCAACCTCACCCGCGCGCTCGCGGGCGAGCCGGTCGGCTCGCTGATCCACGCCTGACGCGCGGCGGAACGCCTCTCTCTCTCCCCAAGTCTTGCCGGCCGTTCTCCAGCGGTAGGTCGAGGGCCCATTGGGCGGCTGTTCTCGGCCCAGCGCGTTGAGGTAGACCCCTCGCGCAGCGACCCCTTGGCAAATTTTTGCGCTCGAACTCGAAAAACGACCTTCCGGCAGGCAAGCTTGGCGAAGCCGAATGGAAGGAACGGTGTGACCATGATCATCGATTGCCACGGACACTACACCACCGCCCCGGCAGAGCTCGATGCCTGGCGTAAGCTTCAAGTGGCCAGTCTCAAAGATCCTTCGCAAGCTCCCCAGAAGGAAGCATTGCGGATCAGCGACGATCAGATCCGCGAGAGCCTGGAGGGTGCGCAGCTACGGATCCAGCACGAGCGCGGCACCGACCGCACCTTCTTTTCGCCGAGGGCAAGCGGCATGGCGCACCATATCGGCGACGCCGACGTGAGCCTGCGCTGGTCGGAAATCTGCAACGAGCTGATCCACCGGGCGTGCACGCTCTATCCGGACAATTTCGTCGGCGTCTGCCAGCTGCCGCAGACGCCCGGCGTCCCGCCGGCAAATTGCATCGGCGAGCTCGAGCGTTGCGTCACCCAGTTCGGTTTCATCGGCTGCAATCTCAATCCCGATCCATCCGGCGGATATTGGGTCGATCCGCCCATGACCGACCGCTGGTGGTATCCGCTGTACGAAAAAATGGTCGAGCTCGACGTGCCGGCGATGATCCATGTCAGCGCATCATGCAATCCGAACTTCCACACCACCTGCGCGCACTATCTCAACGCCGACACGACCGCGTTCATGCAGCTCTTGACCTCGGACCTGTTCAAGGACTTCCCGACCCTGAAATTCGTCATTCCGCATGGCGGCGGCGCGGTTCCCTATCACTGGGGCCGCTACCGCGGCATTGCGCAGGACCTGAAACGACCGCCGTTGCCGGAGCTGCTGCTCAACAACGTCTTCTTCGACACCTGCGTCTATCATCAGCCGGGCATCGAACTGCTGCTCAAGGTCATCCCTGCCGACAACATCTTGTTCGCATCGGAGATGGTCGGCGCCATTCGCGGCATCGATCCGCAGACCGGCCACTATTTCGACGACACCAAGCGCTACATCGATGCCATCGAGTGGGTGAGCGCCGGCGACAAGCGCAAGATTTTCGAGACCAATGCGCGCAGGGTCTATGGTCGCTATCGCGGTTGACTGTTGTAGGGTGGGCAAAGCGTCGCGAAGCGGCGCGTGCCCACGTCAGTCGATCCGCGTGGGCACGGCGCGCGTACGCGCGCCTTTGCCCACCCGTACGACGCCTTCGGATCAGGCTCCCTCGCATCCAAGCCGCTTGAGCGCATCCTCCACCCAGGAGCGGTCGACCGTGCCCGCTTTGGTCGCCGCCATGGTCTTTTCTTCCGCTTGATGCTTGGCCGCCGTCGCGGCGTAGAGCTCCTCGACCTGGTCGAACGGAACGCAAAGCAGGCCGTCGTCGTCGCCGATGATCAAGTCGCCCGGCTCGATCACCATGCCGTCGATTGCGATCCGCACGTTGATCTCGCCCGGCCCGTCCTTGTAGGGCCCGCGGTGCGTCACGCCCGCGGCATACACCGGAAAGCGGCTGGCGCGGACCGCCCCGAAGTCGCGGATGGCGCCATTGATCACGACGCCGGCCATTCCGATCTTCTCCGCGTAAGCGAGCATCAGCTCGCCGACCAAGGCGTTCGCCAGCTCACCGCCGCCGTCGACGACGAGGACGTCGCCTGGTTCCGCGCGATTGAGCGCGGCGTGAACCATCAGATTGTCGCCGGGCCGGCTCTTCACCGTAAGGGCCGGTCCGGCCATCGCGCCGCCCGCATGCATCGGCCGCAGCCGCGCGCCGCCCGCCGTCATGCGGGACATCGAGTCGCTGACGTTCGCCACCGGCAGCTCGCGGAACCGTGCGACGAGGGATGAGTCGACCTTGCGCAAACGCTTGCAGATTTTGAATCCGATGGCCACGTGACGCCCCCTTGGTTGGAGACACTCTGTGCATGCGCCGCACAGTATGCCACGCGGCCGTGCCGCATGTGAGAGCGCCGGCGTTTCGGAGCCCCGCCTCCGGCACTCCAGGCTCCGCCGGCAGAGCCGAGCGAAAAGAAAAGCCCCGCGCGAGGCAGGGCTGAAAGGTTCGAGCGCGACCGCTCGGGAGGAGAGACAAATCCAGTCTACTGATTCCCGTTAACCCTGGCTGTGGCTTTTGAGTGACATTGCCGAATTCTTGCGATGGATTTCGGGGCAAATGGCCGCGTGCCGTTGAGCGCGGCGCTGGCCGGGCTATTGTCATCAAACTCTGATGCAAAGCGGCGATTGTAGCGGAAGCCAAGTTCGCAGATGACCTGCAAGTGAGCGTCGCCGCATGCTGACAGATGCCTTTCATTCAGCTCTCGAGTACGCCAGACACGCGCTACGCAGCGGCGGCATGCGCGATCCCGCGCACGCATGGCCGGCCGCTGCGGATGGCAGTGTTGTGAACCGCAGGCTGCTTGCCGAGTTCGGTGTCGATGCGGCTCTCGTCGGTATGCAGGGCACTCCGGCCAGGACCACCCATACCAACGATACGGCCGACCTGGTGTTCGGTTGTGCGGTGAGCGTGGAAGGTGCCGGCGTTTCGCGCGCCTTCGACTGAGCCCGAACGGGCGCATCCGACCGTCCATCGTTGCGACCAATCCACCTTCACGGGCGGCTCGATCAACCTCCGCGCCGTATGGCGGGTTGCTCGACACTATCGACAAAGCGTAAGAACGGGCTGCGGCACAGCACGACAGAGCAACCATGACCCGACCGGATCAGGAAGAAAGCCCGAACGACTTGCTCGCGACGGCGCCGCGCGTCGTCAACATCGGCCTTGAGCTGTTCGCCGTGAATCTTGCCGACCAGGGCGCCAAAGTCGTCCACGTTCAGTGGAGCCCTCCGGCGGGCGGCAATTCCTACCTTGCCGACCTGCTCGACAGGCTGCGAAGCTGACGGCAGCCCCGGGGGGCCAAGCTTGCAGATCATCGATCAAGCCAATGAGGAGGCGCTGCGCCGTATCCTCGCCGGCGAGCCGATCCTGGTGGATGTCGTCCCGGCGTCGCAGGCCATTGCGGATCTCGCGGATTACATGATTTTGCATGCCGGCCCGCCGATCGATTGGGAGCGGATGTGTGGCCCCATGCGCGGCGCCGTCATGGGCGTTGCCGTTTTCGAGGGCTGGGCCAAGGACCTCGATGATGCGGAAGAAAAAGCCGCCTCGGGGTCATTCACATTTCGCCCCAACCACGATTTTGGCGCCGTCGGGCCGATGACCGGCCTGACCACCGCAAGCCAGCCGCTCATGGTGATCGAAAGCAAGCCTTTCGCAAACCGCGCCTACTGCGCGATCAACGAGGGCCTCGGCAAGGTGATGCGGTTCGGCGGAAACGACGACGAGGTGCTAGACCGGTTGCGTTGGATTCGCGCCGTTCTCGGGCCTGCGCTGGGACGCGCGCTGCGCGAAACCGGCGGCATTCCGCTGAAGCCGCTGATCGCGCGCGGGCTGACCATGGGCGACGAAATGCACCAGCGTAACGTCGCCTGCTCGAGCCTGCTCATGCGTCGGCTCGCGCCGGCGCTGGCGCGCTCGTCGTCGAACGGTGGCGAGTTGGCCGAGTGCCTCGACTTCATTGGCGGCAACGATCAGTTCTTTTTGAACGTCGCGATGGCCATGGGAAAAGCCCTGACCGACCCGGCGCGCGATATCGAGGGCTCGTCCGTGGTGACCGCCATGTGCCGCAACGGAACGGACTTTGGCATCCGTGTATCGGGCACGCGTGACCGCTGGTTCACGGCGCCGGTCGAGATGCCGATGGGAATCTGATTTTCCCGGCTTCAGCGAGCGCGACGCAAATCCGGACATGGGAGACTCGGCCATTGTGGAGACCGTCGGCCTCGGGGCCTTTGCGATGGCTGCGGCACCCGCAGTGGTCGCATATATCGGCGCGGGACGCGCTTCCGAGGCTGCGGCTTTCACCCGGTCGATGGCGGAGATCACCGTTGGCCGCAATTCCGCCTGGACGATCCCGGCGATGGATTTCGCCGGCGTGCCGACCGGTATCGATATCCGCCTCGTGGTCGAGACCGGGCTTGCACCGACCATCAACACCGGGATTGCTCACCGCCAGCCGGGCGTCGGCCAAGTCGGCGCCGGCATCGTCAAGGCGCCGCTGAAATGCTTCGAGCAGGCGCTGGTCGCGTTCGCGCAGACGATGGGCGTCGAATGACCGTGATCCTCAACGAAGTTCGGCGCGCAACCTATTTCGATTCTCTCGTGCTGATGCGCATTTCCCGACAGATTGCCGCCTTGCCGGGCGTAGAGGAGGCAGCACTGATCATCGGCACGCCGGCAAACAAAGACATCCTGCGCGAGGCAGGCATCCTTGGCCCGGAGGGCGACGCGGCCGAGCCCGGCGATCTGATCCTGGCGCTGCGGGCAAGCGATGCCGTCGCCGGAGAGGCAGCGCTCGCGGAAGCCAAGCGGCTGCTCGAGCAACCTCTCGCGTCGCCCGCAGCGGCATCGCTCATTTCGTTCCGCACCATTCGCGCCGCCGTCGACACGCTGGCTGACGCCAATCTGGCGCTGATCTCGGTCCCGGGAGAGTTTGCGGCCGCCGAGGCCCGCAAGGCAATGGCGCTCGGGCTCCACGTCATGATCTTCTCTGACAACGTGCCGATCGAGCAGGAGGCCGCGCTCAAGCGCCAGGCGCGCGATCTCGGCCTCATGGTGCTGGGACCTGACTGCGGAACGGCGATCATCGGTGGCGTTCCACTCGGTTTTGCCAACGTCGTGCCGCGCGGAGATATCGGCATCATTGGCGCATCCGGCACCGGCATCCAGGAGGTGTCGTGCCTGATCGCCCGCGCCGGCCGCGGCATCAGCCACGCGATCGGCACGGGCGGCCGCGACCTCAAGGCTGAGATCGGCGCGATCACGACGCTGATGGCGATCGACGCGCTCGACGCCGACGCCGGCACGAAGGAGATCGTGCTGATCTCCAAGCCGCCCGCCCCCACGGTCGCCCAACGGGTGCTGGACCGGGTCGCGCAATCCACAAGCCTTTCACAGTCTGCTTCCTCGGCGCGCAGGGGATGAGCGTTGCCGGCAAATGCCCGCTCGGCCGCGACCCTCAAGGCCGCGGCCGAGGCCGCGGTCGGGCGTCCGGTGGCGACCGAGGGGATTGTCCCGGCCGGCGCCTGCGGCTCGAGGCAAGATGGTTCGTGGCCTGTTTGCCGGCGGAACGCTATGCTCCGAAGCGCAGATCGTGTTCAGGCACGCAGGGCTTGTGGTCGAATCCAATGTGCCTGTGCCGGGCGCCGCGGCGATGACCGGTGCGAGGGACGCCCATGTCATGATCGACCTCGGCGCCGACGAATTCACGCGCGGACGTCCGCATCCGATGATCGAGCCTGCCGTCCGGGACCGTCCGCTCGCCGACGCCCTTGCGGACGCGCAAACCGGCGTGATCCTGCTCGATATCATCCTGGGCTACGGCGGACATCCCGACCCTGCAGGTCATTTGGCTGACCTCTTGCGCGGCCGCGCCGGCGAACCGCGGATCATCGCGTCCGTCACCGGAACCGACGGCGATCCGCAGCCGCGCTCCGAGCAGGTCCGCAAGCTTGCCGAAGCCGGCGTCCTGGTCGCGGATTCCAATGCCGACGCGGCCGCAACGGCAATTGCCGCGATCGGAGCATCCAGTCCGGGCTGAGCCAATGGCCGCTTCCCTTGCGATCCCCAAACGGCTGTTGGTTGCGATCGGCGGCAACGCCACGCATCCAGAGGCGATCGCAGGCACGTCGGAGGAGCAGAAGGACGTTGCGGCCCGCACCGCGCGGGCCTTGCTGCCGATCGCGCTACGCGACAACTATTTCGTCATCACGCATGGCAACGGGCCGGTGGTCGGAAAGATCCTCATGCGCCAAGCGCTCTCGCGTGCGCGCGTGCCGCCGATGACGCTCGATATCTGCGTCGCGCATAGCCAGGGCGGGATTGCCTACCTGCTGGTCCAGGCACTGGAGAACGCGCTGCGCGAGGCCGACAGTCCGCGTCACGTCGCCTGCCTGTTGACCCAGGTCGAAGTCGATCCCGACGATCCTGCATTCGCGAATCCGACAAAGTTCATCGGCCCCTTCTTCACCGGCGAGCAGGCCGAGCAGATTTCAGCCGAGCTTGGCTGGCTCATGCGGGAGGACGGCAAGCGCGGCTGGCGCCATGTGGTTCCCTCGCCCCGGCCGCGGCACATCTGCGACATCTCGCTGATCCAGGAACTGGCATCACGGGGGTCCATCGTGATCGCCGGAGGTGGAGGCGGGATTCCGGTCGTGCGGGGGGCGAAAGGCGTGCGCCAAGGCGTCGCCGCGGTGATCGACAAGGACATGACCTCGGCACTCATGGCCAATGTGCTCGGCATCGACACGCTTCTCATTCTCACCGCCGTGCGCAAGGTGGCGGTCGACTACGGCGCTGCGCGACAACGCGACCTCGACCACGCGACGCTCGGCGAGCTCAAGCGGTACCACGCCGAGGGACAGTTCCCGCCCGGCAGCATGGGACCGAAGATCGACGCGACGATCCGTTTTCTCGAAGGCGGCGGCGAACGCGTCATCATCACGGACCTCGACACGGCGGTCGCGGCACTCGAGGGCGAGGCCGGAACCCAGATCGTGCGCGGATGACGGTGACCGATCCCCGACGAACAGCCGTCGCGATCCTGCGATCGGGCATCTTGGCGCGAGAGTTCTGTCGGCAGGGCGCGCCCGCCGCGATCGAATCAGTGTTCGAGCGCAGCCTTTATCTCCGCTCCGGCGACATGTTCATCTGCATCGGTGAAGCGGAGGTCGGCAATGGCCCGCTGACGCTGATCGCCGATTGCGGACCCACCCGTAGCCTGTCGGAGCTTGGACTGCACCCGGGTCAGACCGCCGTCGTCTCGAACCAGCAGATCGCGCTCGGCGAGGCGGTTGCGTTCACCCTGGACCGGTGCAATCTGTGGCGTCCCCCCGATTGGCCCGTCGCCCCGTCGCCCGGCGACTTGGCCGATATCTGGCCGGCGCTGACACGCCGTGCGGCGATCGAAGCCCCGGATGAGGGACTGGCGCCGTTGGTCTTCGGCTCGCACGAAGGAGGCTCGCCTCCGACGCCGCTGCGGCGCGTAGCACGCGCGCGGATCGCGAGTTTCGAGGCATGGCTATCGCACGCACGCGCGCATGGCGGTGTTGCCACGACCGCGTTGCCTGAAGCTCTGGTCGGGCTGGGCCCCGGGCTGACGCCGTCGGGGGACGACTTCCTGGTGGGCGCGCTTGCGCTCCTCGACGCGCTCGCAGAAAGGGAAGTCCATGCCGCGCTGGCTGATGCGGTTGCGCGCCTTTCGCCGGCTTTGACCTCGCCCTTAAGTCTTTGCTTCCTCAGGGCGGCGGCAAACGGGCATGTCGGCGAGCATCTTCATAGTGTTGTTTCTGCGGTCATTTCGGGACGCATCGAGGCCGCAATCGCCACCGCCCGGAGGATCGGCCACAGCTCCGGCTGGGACATGTTGGCCGGCGTCGCGACCGCGCTCCGGATTGTCGCTGCAGCTGGCCAGAGTGTTTCATTGCGCCCTGCCGCGCGGGACGGCCGGCGTGCCGCGACAGCGTCGTCACCGTGAGGCCGGATCGCGCACCTGCTCGCCCACAATTGCGCGCCGCGGCTCAACCGAGCGCCGAGATCACCGCATCGGTCTTGGTGACGACCGAGACGTTCTGCAGCGCAAAGTTGATCGCCGCGTTGTGCCAGTCTGCGTTCATGGTCGAGCAGGAATCTTCCGGGACCACCACGAAGTAGCCCTTGTCGGCGGCGGTGCGCGCGGTGTGCTCCACCGACATGTTGGTCCAGGCGCCGGTGTTGATGATCACGTCGCGGCTACCGCTGCGCAGGATCGTTTCGAGCCGCGTGCCCTCCCAGGCGCTCATGCGCATCTTCTCGACCACGAAATCGCCCGGCCGCGGCTCCAGTCCGCTCACCGGTGCCGCACCCCAGCTCCCGCGCACCATCGCCTTGTTGTCGACGACGCCCTCGAACAGCGGAGCGTTGAGCGTCATGCCCGGCGCGCCCGGCTCGACCACGAACCACACGTGGATCACCAGCACGCCGCGGGCGCGGCACGCATCCGCCAGCCGGCGCACGTTCTCCACGACGTTCTGCTCCCGTGCGTGACCAGGCGAGCCCGACGCAGCGAACGCGCCACCCTCCATGATGACGTCGTTCTGCAGGTCCTGAATGATCAGCGCGCAGCGCGACGGATCGAGGCGCAGCCCGCCATCAGTGGCGACTGCCGCGGCCCGCTGCCGGCTGCCCGCGGCACTGCCGCCGCGGCTGCGCATATAAGGCTCGCTGCGCGGGCCGACCTTCGTGCGCACCGTGTAAACCGAGTGCGTCGCGGTCATGAACAGCGTGTGGAAATCCTCGCCCCCCCAGGCGAGGTTGGAGACCAGCTCCGGCACCCGCACCTTCCCGAGCAGGCTGCCGTTCGGCGAATAGACCCAGACGCCGCCCGGCGCCGTGACCCAGATGTTGCCGAGCGCGTCGCACTTCATGCCGTCGGGAACGCCCGGCTCCAGCTCCGAGCGGATACCGCTGGCGAAAATGCGGCCCGGCGACAGTGAACCGTCGGCATTCACCTCGTACACCCAGATCATGCACTTTACGGTGTCGTTGACGTACAAGAGCTTCTCGTCCGGCGAAAAGGTGAGGCCGTTCGGCTGCTCGAAGCGCGAGCGGTCGACCAGGAGCTGCGGCGGCCCGCCGCCGGGCGGCACGCGATAGACACCCTGGAACCCGAGCTGGCGCGGGCGCTCCACGCCGTACACCGGCATGCGCCCGTACCAGGGATCGCTGAAATAGATCGAGCCGTCGGAGCGCACGCACACATCGTTCGGCGAGTTGAGCTCCTGCCCTTCGAAATGCGACGCCAGCACCTCGCGACGCCCATCGGGGCGTTCGCGCACAAGGCTGGAGGTGGCGTGCTCGCACACGATCAGATTCAGGTCGGCGTCGTAGGTCAGGCCGTTGTGCTTGTTCGACGGCCGTCTCACCTCCCGCACGCCGCCGCGAGCGTCCCAGCGCCGGCGCACGTCGGCCGGCATGTCGGAGAACAGCAGGTAATGATCGACCGGATGCCACACCGGCCCTTCGGTGAAGGTGAAGCCTGATCCGAGCTGGCCGACCGGCGCGTAGACGTCGATCAGGGTCTCGAATTCGGAACGCAATGCCGTGTGGGTCATCGCCCGGCTCCCGCGTCACGCCGGGAACCAGTTGCGCTTCGGCAGCGACTGCACCACCGGGCCGGGTACAGAATCGTGCAGGCGCCCGGTGATCATGCCGTGCTCGACCTTCGCGGGCCGGTCGTGCACCGGAAGCAGGTAGCGCGCGTTGCTCAGGAGCTTCTTGATCTGCGCCTTCTCGTCGCGCTTGCTGACGCCGTGATTGCCCGTCACGCGCGGCTCCATGTCGCCGATCTCGCGGAAGGGCTCGACGATCTGGTCGTTGAAGTCGTAGATCACGTCGCCGCAGATCGTCGCGACGCCGTCGGCGGTGTGTACGTGCACGTTCATGGAGCCCTCGGTGTGCGCGCCGGCGGCCTCGACATAGACCCCGGGCATCACCTCGACGGGCCCGGATATCTCCAGATCGAAGAAGCGCAGCGCGCCCTTGGTGTGCAGCCGGTCGACGAGATGCTTGATATCCGGCGCTGGATATTGCGGGTGCATGAGCCCGGAGACCGAATATTCGAGCTCGCGCCGGTTGAGCCCGACCGTGGTGTTCATCGGGAACAGGTCGTCCTTGCCGGCGTGATCGATGTGCAGATGCGTGTGCAACACGTAGCGCACGTCGCCCATGCGCACGCCGTGGCGCGCGAGCTGGTTCTCGATCATGTTCTCGTGGAATTGCAGCCCGCGCATGCCGAGCGTTTCCATGATCTGGTTCGAGCGGTAGCCGGTGTCGACCACGACCGGCCAGGTGCCGCCCGTGATGAGGAATCCCAGCGTCGGCACGCGCCGCGTGCGTCCGCAATCGCGGCCCAGAACCAGGAAACTCGATTCCAGTTCGATGTCGCCGTAGTCGAGAATCTTGATTTCGAGTGCCATGGTCGGGTCCTTCTCTAGATCAGGTTCACGCAGCGCCTTGCATAACTCCGCTGTCATCCCGGCCGAGCGCGCAGCGCGAGAGCCGGGACCCATGTATCCCTGCGCCGGCGATCTGCTGCGGCGCCGGGGTACATGGGTCCCGGATCGCGCCTTCGGCGCGTCCGGGATGACATCGGAGTGTGCACTACGCCACCCGTGTCCTTTCCAGATTCAATACGTGCGCGCAGACCGACGTCGCGGAAGAGCCGTCGGCAAGGTCATCGACCAACGGCAGGATTGCCTTCAGGCCCTCGGTCTGCGGCTTGAAGTTCGGGCCGGCCGCAAGCGGCGTGAGCCAGCTCACGTGCCACGCAAGGCGCGAGAGCCGGGCGACCGCGTCGCGCATCGCGGCCGGATCGCCGCGCTCCAGCCCGTCGGACAGGATGAGCGTCATCGCGCCACGCGCATAGCCGGCGAACCGCGGCACCGCGAGAAACGCCTGCAAGGCTTCGCCGATGCGCGTGCCGCCGTCCCAGTCGCTGACGATCGCCGACGTGGCGGCGAGCGCCTGCTCGCGGTGCTTGAGCCGCATGGCGCGCGTGATGCGCGTGAGCCGCGTGCCGAAGGTGAATACCTCGATCCGCTCGACCGCGCGCGCCAGCGCGTGGGCGATGCGCAGATGCGTCTCGGTGCGCTCCTTCATCGAGCCGGATACGTCGATCAGCAGCAGGATGCGGCGCTGGCGCAGCCGGCGCTTGAGGCGCAGCAGGCGCATCACGTCGCCGTCGTTGCGCACCGCCTCGCGCAAGGTGCGCCGCGTGTCGAAGCTCGTCCCGCGTCGTGCCCGCATGCGCCGGTGACCCGGGCGCCGCGGCATCCGCGCCGGCGCCGATCGCGCGAAACGGCGCAGCGCCTCGGCGTCGGTCTCCGCTCCAAAGCGGCGGACCGAC
Organism: uncultured Alphaproteobacteria bacterium; assembly: GCA_963738705.1. GTDB lineage: Bacteria > Pseudomonadota > Alphaproteobacteria > Rhizobiales > Xanthobacteraceae > CAVTXS01. The sequence continues at coordinate 39,037 of CAVTXS010000018.1, read as the reverse complement.
AACGCCTCCGCCGCGGTCGCGGCCTGCCCGGCCTCGTTGACCTCGTCGGACAGCAACGTCTCCACGCTCCCGCGGCGGTCCTCCAGCACGCGCACCGTATCGTCCTCTTCGCCGAGCGCCTCGCCTTCTTGCAGGTCGCCGAGAAAGTGCGCGCCGAACAGCGCGTCGAACGCCGCGCGGCGCTCCGGCGCGGGAGCCAAGGTGGCGTGCGCGGCGCGGCGGATGTCGTCGATGGATCGCGGGCCGAGCAGGCCAATCGCGGCAAGGAACGCGGTCGTCTGCTCGGGCGCGACCGCGAAGCCGTTGGCCCTGAGCAGGACCGGAAAGGTGACGAACGGGCGCACCGCACGCGGAAGGACGCTCACGCCGCCGCCTCCGCCAAAATGCCGTCGAGACGGCCCGACATGAAGGCGAGATCTTCCTCGTCCTTGAGCGCGACGCCGACGGCGCGCTTGAACGCATCGGGCCAGCGCGCGCCGCGCTGATGCAAGAGCGTCGCGGCTTCCGCCCAATCGATCGCCTCGGAGACGCCCGGCGCCTTGGTCAGCGGTTCGCGCCGGAGCCGCCCGACCGCGGCGACGACCGCCCGCGCCGTCGCCTCGGCGACGCTCGAGGCGCGCATCATCACGATGCGCGCCTCGCGCTCCGGGTCCGGATAGTCGATCCAGTGATAGACGCAGCGGCGGCGCAGGGCCTCGTGCAATTCGCGCGTGCGGTTGGAAGTCAGGATCACGACCGGTCGCTCGTGCGCGCGCAGCGTGCCGCGCTCGGGAATCGAGATCTGAAAATCGGAAAGGAATTCCAGCAGGAACGCCTCGAATTCGTGATCCGACCGATCGATTTCGTCGATCAGCAGCACGGCTTCCTCGGCCGAGCGCAGCGCCGCGAGCAACGGGCGCTCGATCAGGAACTCGTCGCGGTAGATGTCGATCGGCTGGTCGCCGGCCTGGCGGATCGCCAGCATCTGACGCGGGTAGTTCCACTCGTAAAGCGCGGTTGCGGCATCGATTCCCTCGTAGCATTGCAGGCGGATCAGCCGCCGCCCGAGCACCGCGCCGATCGCCTTTCCGGCCTCGGTCTTGCCGACGCCCGGTGCGCCTTCGAGCAGCAGCGGCTTGCCGAGCGCGAGCGCCAGATACGCGGCGGTCGATAGCCCGTCGTCGGCCAGATAGAACGCCGAGCGGAACGCCCGCTCCAGCGTCTCCGGCCCGTCGATCCCGACCACTTGCGCGCGAACCGCCATGCTAGGCGCTCCCGGTGGAGGTTGACTTGAGCGGCCTCGCGAACGTGAGCTGCATCACCGCCTCGTCTGCGGACGTGCGCCGCCCTGCGCGCGGATCGCCCGCAGCACCTTCTCGGGCGTGATCGGCAACTCGTCGATGCGCACGCCGACGGCGTTGAAGATCGCGTTGGCGACCGCCGGCAGCACCGGGTTGGCGCACATCTCGCCCGGCCCCTTGCCGCCGAACGGTCCGTCCGGCGCGGGCCGCTCCAGCACCGCGATGTTGTGCGGACAGATGTCGCCCGGCCCCGGCATCACATATTCGTTGAAGTCGCGCGGCCCGTGGCTCGGGTCCGGATAATACGGCTCCGGGGTCTCGTAGAGCGCGTGGCTCATCCCCATCCAGGCGCCGCCGACGAGCTGCTGCTCGACCAGCCGCGGATTGAGCGCGCGGCCGAGCTCGTAGGCCGAGTTCATTTCGATCATCGCGACTTCGCCGGTCTCGTCGTCGACCTCCACCTCGGCGACGAGGCAGGCGTGCGCGTAGCAGGTGGCGGGGCTCATCTCGCCGGTCTCGGGATCGACCTCGGAGAGCGGCACAAGGAAGATGCCGCGTCCGGCAATCGTCTTGCCCTGCTTGAATTGCGCCGCGATCGCCACGTCCTTGGTCGAGATCTTGCGGTGCGGCGCGCCCTTGACGTGGATGCTGCCCTGCCCGTCGGTCTCGAGGTCGCTCGCATTGACCTCCAACTCCTCGGCCGCGGCCTCCATCATCACGCCGCGCGCCTCGCGCGCCGCCACCATCACGGCGTTGCCGACCCGATGCGTGCCGCGCGACGCGAAGCTGCCCATGTCGTGCGGGCCGGTGTCGGAATCGGCGGTGTCGACGTGCACGTCCTCGATCGGCACGCCGAGCGTCTCGGCACAGATCTGCCGCGTGACCGATTTCAGGCCCTGGCCGAGATCGATGGCCGACAACGAGACCGTGAACTTTCCGCTCGGATTCGAGTGCACGAGCGCCTGGCTCGGATCGCCGCCGAGGTTCATGCCGATCGGATAGTTGATGGAGGCCATACCTCGCCCGCGATGCCTGGCCATCAGCGCCTCCTGGTGCCGAACACGGACGAGAAGCGGGTCGCCCCGTGCTGGGCGCCCGGCACCGGCGAAGGCGGCGGGGCGGCCGGCGCGGGCGGCGGCGACGGCGGGCGCTCGGGCTCGATTGCGGCCGGACGGAGCGGCGGCGCTAAGGGGGGTGGCGCCGCGGGCTGCGGGCGGTCATACGAAGTGCGCTGCTGCGCCGGCCGCGACGGCTGCACACCGCGGTCGAGCGCTGTAGCGGGGATCGCGGCACGCGCCCCGCCCCCGCCGACGCGCGAGGAGGCGCGCTTGAACTCCTCGCGGATCGGCCATTTCGCCTTCTCGGCCGCGACCTGCACGCATTCGATCAACGCGGTGTTCTTTGCCTCGCGACGGTGCGCCTTCATGTCGCCGTCGCGATAGGCGTTGAGGATGCGGAACTCCATCGGATCCATGCCGATGAGGTGCGCGAGCTTGTCCATCTGGCATTCGAGCGCGAAGTCGACCGCGGTCACCCCGAAGCCGCGCATGGCGGTCGCCGGCACCCGGTTGGTATAGACGCAGTAGATATCGGCGTGGACATTGGGGATCGTGTAAGGCCCCGGAATGTGCGCCGCGCACTTGATGGCGGCATAGCTCGACAGGCGCGTGTAGGCGCCGCTGTCGAAAAGTCCACGCACCTTGCGGGCGACGATGCGCCCGTCGTTCATCACGCCGTCCTTGACGTAGATGCGCTCGGCGCCGCGCGGAGAGCCGAACTGCATCTCCTCCTCGCGGCCAAGCACGTAGCGCACCGGCCGGCCGGTCAGCATTGAGCCGAGCGTCGCCAGCGGTTCGGTCAGCGAGTTCGACCTTGCCGCCGAACCCGCCACCCACCGTTCCGCCGATGAAATGCAGCTTGTTGGACTGAACGTCGAGGATCTTCGCCGTGGTATCGAGCGAGAAGAACAGCCCCTGCGCGCAGGTGTAGACGACGAAACGGCCGTTGGTTTCCGGCGCCGCGATCGAGCCGTTGGTCTCGGTCGACGCATGCTCGATCGGCGACATCTGGTAGCGCGCTTCGAGCACGTGATCGGCTGCCGCGAACGCCTGTTCCACGTCGCCGAAGCGCAGCTTCTGGTGATCGTATTTGCCGTGATACTCGAAGGTGTTGCTCGAATAGGTCTCGTTGACCACGGGCGCGCCGGGCTTGAGCGCGTCCTCGACATCGAAGACCGGCGTCAGCGGCTCGTAGTCGACACGGACTTGTCCCAGCGCCTCGAAAGCCTCGCGCTCCGAGCTTGCGACCACCGCGACGATCGGCTCACCCTTGTAGCGGACCTTGTCGGTGGCCAGCGACGGCTCGTCGTCCTTGCCGAAGTTGAGCAGGCTCAGGAGCGTATTGAGGTTGCGCGGCACGTCGGCGCCGCGGATGACGCGGCGGACGCCGGCGGCGCGTTCGGCCTCGGACGTGTCGATCCGGCGGATGCGCGCATGATGATGCGGGCTGCGCAGAACCTTCAAGTGCAGCAGGCCGGCGAGCTTGTGGTCGTCGAAAAAGGTCGTCGTGCCGGTGACGTGGCCGACCATGTCCTGGCGCTGGGTCGGCTTGCCGATTTCCTTGAGATTGTCGTCGCGCTCGTCGGCGAAAATCTCCTTGCGCAGCTCCAGCATTGATCGGCTCCTCAGGCGCGCTGCCGGCTCCCGCCGGCGGCCGCCAGGATCGCGTTGATGATCGGCTCGTAGCCGGTGCAGCGGCAGATGTTGCCGGAGATCGCCTCGACCACGTCGGCGTGCGTCGGCGCCGGATTGCGGTCGATGAGCGCCTTCGCGGCCATCAGCATGCCCGGCGTGCAGAACCCGCACTGCGCTGCGAAATTGTCCATGAAGGCGGCCTGCAGCGGATGCAGGCTCGACCCGGTCTTGAGGCCGTCGGCGGTCTCGACCGAGCGGCCGGCGGCACTTTCGGCAAGCGTGATGCAGGCGAGATGCGGCTCGCCGTCGATCAGCACGGTGCATACCCCGCAGGTACCCTGGCCGCAGCCGAATTTCGGCGAGGTGTCGCCGACGCCGTCGCGCAGCGCGGTCAATAAATTCGCGCCGCCGTCGACGAATACCGCGACATCGGTGCCGTTGTGACGAAACTGGACGGGGGTCTTGCTCACCACATTCTCCGCCTACGCCGTTCCGAGCAGCAGCCGCTTCAGGTGCACCGCGACGATCTCGCGCCGGTACCAGGCGCTCGCGATCGCGTCGGTCGCGGGGTTGGTGTCCTCGGCGGCGGCCGCAAGCGCCGAAGCTATGCCGCTGTCATCGAGGCTCTTGCCATCGAGCGCACGTTCGACGGCCCTCGCGCGGATCGGCGTCGGCGCCATGGCGCCATAGGCGACGCGCGCGCCGGCGATGCGGCCGCCGCTCACCGGCAGATGGGCCGCGATCGAGAGCACCGAAATGCCTTTCGGCTTCACGCGCGCCACCTTGCGGAAGCGGAACGCATCGGGGCTGGCCGGGCGATTGAACGTGATGGTGACAACGAGGCCGCTATTGCGGTCGCGGCTTGCGAGCAAGTCCTCCAGCGGCGTCTCGCGGCCACTATAGCTTCCCTGCATCGCGACCGTGGCGTCGAGCGCGAGCAGCGCGGTGGCGAAATCGCCATATGGCGACGGCGCGAACAGGTTCCCGCCGACGGTCGCCATGTTGCGGATCGCCGGCCCGCCGACCGCACGCGCGGCCGGATGGAGGAAGGCAAGCTCACGGTTGGCCATGATCTGCGCCATGGTGGCGCCCGCCCCGATCGTGATGCGCGGGCCGGACGGACGGATCTCGCCGAAGGCGCGGTCGGTCGCGCGCACGATGGTCGAAAGCGACGTATCGCCCTCATTGACCGCGCGCATCACCAGCGTGCCGCCGGCGAGGAAGCGCGCGCCGCGGTCCGACGCCAGCGCCGAGGCCGCTTCGCCCAGACTGGCAAAGGTTTTCACGGTAATCGGCATCGTGTCGTCCTCACGCCGGAGCTTGCAGGTGACGCCGGATCGCGTCGAAACCCGCCTGATAGATCTGCCCGCCCACCAGTTCGACCATCCGCGCTTCCTCGCCGCGCCGAGTGGCGAAGCGCGACTCCCAACTCCAAAACGTGCGGTCGCCGTCGGTCACCGGCATCAGACGCACATGCGCCACGTAGTTGAACAGCGGAATGGGCGTGTCGAGCAGGCAGTAGCTGAAGGTCTGCTCGAGGTCCGACAGCGTCAACAACTGCTCGCGCAGCTCCGAGCCGTCCTTCAGCCGAAAGCGGCGCACACAGCCGACCTTGTCGGACGGCGCGCCGCGCTCGATCGCGCTCGTCGCGACCGCCGGGTGCCAGCGGTCGTGACCGTTGAAGTCGCGCAGCACCGTCCACACCCGGTCGACCGGAGCGTCAATGATGGTGCTCTTCACGACGTGTGGCACGGCGCATCAACCTCCGAACGCCCGCTTGAGCGCGTCGAAGCCGCCCTGGAACACGCCGGTGCCGATGGTCGCGATCAGTTCGGCCTCCCGCTCCGGCGGGCAGTCGAACTCGGCGGTCCACTCGGCGAAGGTGCGCTCGCCGTCGGTGACCGGCGTGAGTCGAAGCGTCGCGACGTAGCTTTCGACTCCCATCGGCGATTCCAGAATCGAGTAGGTGCAGAACATGTCATAGTCGGAAAGCCCGAGCAGCCGCTCGCGGATGCGGTCGCCGTTGCGCAGGCGAAAGTCGCGCACGCAGCCGACCTTGTCGGCGGGCTCCGCGTTCTCGATGCGGCTTTCCGCGATCGAGGGATGCCAGTTCGGCAGCCCGTTGAAGTCGCGGACGCGCGCCCAGACCCGGTCGCTGCGGGCGTTGATGACGCTCGATACGTAGACGCGCGCCATCTACCTAAGCCTTCGCGCCGCCGGGTTTGCCGCGACTGGGCCGGCCGCTCGGCTTCTCGCCGCCGCCTTCGCTGCTTTCCGTCTTCTGCGCTCGCCCAGCGCTCTCCTTGATGCCTTGCAGGTCGCGCGCCTCGCGGATGAGGCCGGGCAGCTTGGAGAGGCTTCCTCCCTCCATGCCGATCTCGGCGAGGATCGAGTTCGATCAGCGGCGCCTGCACGCGATAGCGCAACGCCGAGTCGATCACCTCGTCGGTCGCGTTGCGCCGGGCGCCCTCGCCGCCGGAGCCGCCGAGGCCGTCGACGTGCAGGATGCGGATGCCTTCGATCTTCTCCATCGGCTTGACGCTTTCGCGCACGATGCCCTCGATGCGCTCGAGCAGCCGCCGCCTGAACAGCGAGTAGCGCGCCTCATCGGTGAGCACGTTCTCGGCTTCGTTGAGCAGGCGTTGCGCCTCCGCCTCGACCGCCGCGCGCACGCGCTCGGCTCCCGCCGCGATGCGCTTCTCCTCGGCCTCCTTCTCGGCGATCATCACCTCGACTGCCTTGCGGCGTTTGGCGATCTCGCTGTCGCGCGCCGTACGCACGCGCTCTTCGGCCTCGGCCGCACGCGCGCGGGCGTTCTCGGCCTCGACTTGCGCCGCCGATTGCTCCAGCGACTTCGCATAGAGCGCGATTGCCTTGTCCATCAGCGCGCTCTCGACCACGCGCTCGCGGTCGACTTCAAGCTTGCGCAGATCGCGCTCGCGCCCGACGCGCGCCTCGTCGAGACCGCGGTCGGAGGCAATGCGCGCGCGCTCGACTTCCTCGCGCGCGGCGATTTCGGCCTCCTGCAGCGCCTGGGTGCGCGCCACTTCGAGCTGCTCGATGGCGCGCCGCCGCTCGAGGCGCGCGGCTTCGAGTGCGCGCTCGCGTTCGACGTCGGTCTTCTCGACCTCCTGGCGCGCGACGAGCTCGGCCTGCTTGACCTGCCGGTCGGCATCGGCCCGCTCGACGCGCTTGGCGGCGATTTCGATCCCGCGCTGCTCCTCGGCAATCTCGACCGCGGTCTTCTGATCGATGTTGAGCACCTCGCGGCTCTTCGCCGACGCGATGCGATCCTTCTCGAGTGCAAGCTCGGTCGCGATGCGCGCGCGCTCGACCTTGTCGCGCCGCTTGATCTCGGCCGCCTCCAGCACCTCCGTGCGCGTGATCTCGAGATTGCGCGTCTCCTGCTCGGCGCGGATGCGCTCGGAGGCGAGGACCTTATCCTGCGCGATGCGGGCGGCCTCCACCGCCTCGCGCGCCGCGATCTCGGCTTCGTCGACCACCTTGCCGCGGGCGATCTCCAGCGAGCGGACCTGTTCCTCCTTGGCGATCCGCTCGGTCTGTACCTTGCGGTCCTGCTCGATGCGGGCGACTTCGATCGATTGCCGCGAGGCGACCTCCGCGGTCTCGATCGCCTCGGTGCGGGCGATCTCCCGGCCGCGGGTGTCCTGCTCGGCGGCGATCCTCTCGGCCGCGAGCGACTTCTCGCGCGCGATGCGCGCCGCCTCGATCGCCTGCTGGGCGGCGATCTCGGCCCCTTCCAGCGTGCGGGTGCGTGCGATCTCGAGCGCGCGGGTCTTCTCGTCGGAGGCGATGCGGTCGGCGTTGACCGCCGTCATCTGCGCGATGCGCAGCTTCTCGGTCGCCTCGCGCGCGGCTATTTCGGCCTCGTCCACCGCGCGTGTGCGTTCGATATCGCGCCGCCTGGTCTCCTCCTCGTTGACGATACGCGCCTCGGTGACCGCCCGTTCCTGCAGAATGCGGGCCTTCTCGACCTGTTCGCGCGCCGCGATCTCGGCTTCCTCGACCGCGCGGGTCCGCTCGATCTCGCGCTGACGGACCTCGCGGTCGGACGCGATGCGGGCCTCGTTGACGGTCTGCTGGTTGGCGATGCGCGCCTTTTCGACCTCCTCGCGCGCCGCGATCTCGGCTTCTTCCACGATGCGCGAGCGTTCGATCTCGCGCTGGCGCACCTCGCGGTCGGAGGCGATCCGCGCTTCGCTGATCGTGCGCTCGTTGGCGATGCGGGCCTTTTCGATTTCCTCGCGCGCGGCGATCTGCGCCTGCTCGGCTTCGGTGTCGCGCAGCGCACGTTCGCGCGCGAGCTCGGCCCGCTGCACCGCGCGGCGGACCTCGACGTCGCGCTCCTGGTTCAACCGCGCCGTCTCGCTTTCGCGCTCGATGTCGAGCGCCTGGCGCTCGGCTTCCAGGTTGCGGGTGCGGATCAGGATCATCGATTCCTGCTCGATGTCGTTGCGCAGCTTGCGCCGAGCCTCGATCTCCTGGATCAGCTGGGTGAGGCCCTGCGCGTCGAAACGGTTCGATGGGTTGAAATATTCGAGGTCGGTCTGGTCGAGGTCGGTGATCGCCAGGGACTCGAGCTCGAGGCCGTTCTGCGCCAGCCCTTCGGCGGCGGCGGCCTTGACCCGCGCGACGTAGTCGCCGCGCTGCTCATGCATCTCCTCCATCGTCATCTCGGAGGCGATGGAGCGCAGCGCGGAGACGAATTTGCCGGAGAGCAGCGCGTGCAGGCGCTCCTGCTCCATGGTCCGCCGGCCGAGCGTCGCCGCGGCGAGCGAGACCGCTTCCTTGGTCGACGCGACCCGAACGTAGAACTCAGCCTCGATGTCCACCCGCATGCGATCCTTGGTGATCAGCGCGTCGGCCTTCTGGCGCACGATCTCCATCTGCAGCACGTTCATGTTCACGGGGGTGAAATCGTGGATGAACGGCAGCACGAAAGCCCCGCCGTTGATCACCACCCGCTCGCCGAACAGGCCGGTGCGCACGAAGGACACCTCCTTCGAGGACCGGTGATAGAGCCAATTCACCAGATAGACGACGATCGCGATGACGACGATCGCGATGATCAGCCACAGGATCAGGGTCCCGATCAACACGCCAGACATGTCACTCCTCCCCGCGCGGCTTGAAGCCGCGACGAAACGCCGGCTCAGCGCCGGGCGATCTGCTTGAACTTCCGCGTCTGCTCCGTCAGTGCCACTTCGGCCGGTAGCCGCTCCATCGAGGACGCTCCGTAGAATCCATGGCAGTTGCTGGTGTTCTTGAGGACATATTCGGCGTCTTGCGGCTCGCTCACCGGTCCGCCATGGACCAGCACGATGACGTCGCGTCTGACCTTCATGGCGGCTTCCGCCCAGGCATCGACCTGCGCGGGACACTGCTCGAGCTTGAGCGCAGCCTGCGCACCGATCGAACCGCCGGTTGTCAACCCCATGTGACACACGATGATGTCCCCGCCGGCTTCGGCCATCGCGGCGGCTTCCTCCCCGTTGAACACGTAAGGCGTGGTCAGCATGTCCTTTTCATGCGCCTTGCGGATCATGTCGACCTCGAGACCATACGACATTCCAGTCGCTTCCAGGTTCGCACGGAATGTGCCGTCGATGATGCCCACGGTCGGAAAATTCTGCACGCCGGAGAAGCCGATCGCTTTTACCTGATCGAGAAACACCTCCATCCGCCGAAACGGATCGGTGCCATTGACGCCGGCTAGCACGGGCGTACGTTTCACCACCGGAAGCACCTCCGCGGCCATCTCCATGACGATCGCGTTGGCGTCGCCGTATGCCATCAAGCCGGCGAGCGAGCCGCGCCCCGCCATGCGATAGCGGCCGGAATTGTAGATGACGATCAGGTCGATCCCGCCGGCCTCCTCGCATTTGGCCGAGAGCCCGGTGCCGGCGCCGCCGCCGACAATCGGCTCGCTGCGCGCAATCATGCCGCGGAATTTCTCCAGCAACGCCGCGCGTTCGAAGCGCATGGCCTACCTTCCCGCGCGTCGGCGCACGATGCGCCCGCCGTGCACGGTGCGATAGGCGTCGAGCAGCGCAGCCGCGAACGCCGCATCGTTGATGTGGGCCGGAACGCGTACGAGTTGCCGGGTCGAGGTCTGCCGCACGGTCGCTTCGAGCGCATGGAACAGGGCGGCGTCGGCAGCCTGATCATGGAAGACATGGCCCGGCCTATCGAGTGCGGAAACGCCGCCCTCGGGCAGCAGGAAGCGCACCGGTGCATCCATTCGGTTGAGCCGCTCGCCGATCCAGCGGCCGATGCGGTCGTTCTCGTCGGGAGTGGTGCGCATCAGCGTGACGTTCGGGTTGTGCCGATGCAATAGCCGGCCGTGATAACGCTCCGGCACGGTGTCGCGCGGCCCGAAGTTGACCATATCGAGCGCCCCGCAGGCGCCGACATAAGGCATGCGCGCGCGGATGATCGCGCCGAAGCGGTCTTCGGTCGCGGGAAATACGCCGCCCATCAGGAGGTCGCACACCTCGGTGGTCGTGACGTCGATCACGCCTTCGAGCATGCCGCCGTCGACGAGTTTCTCCATCGATTGGCCGCCGACGCCGGTGGCGTGGAAGACCAGGCAATCGTACTCGCCGGCGAGCGCCGCAGCGAGCTGCTGCACGCAAGGCGTAGTCACGCCGAACATGGTCAAGCCGATCGCCGGCAATTCCGGCAGCGCCGCGGGACCGCCGCGCGCCTCGCGGCTGGCCGCGAGACGCGCCTTCACCATCCCGGCCATGGCCTGTGCGCCGTTCGCGAGCAGTTGGCGGGAAATCGAGTTGAGGCCCTGAACGTCGGTGACCGAATACATCATCATGATGTCGGCGGGGCCGACATAGCGCCCGACATCGCCGGAGGCGACCGAGGAGATCATGATTTTCGGCACGCCGACGGCGAGACGGCGCATCGCAGGCGTGACCAGCGAGGTCGCGCCCGAGCCGCCTGCCGAGATAATGCCGGCGATCCCGCTCTGGCGTGAGATCCAGATCTCGAACGCCTCGGCCATGGCGGCGACCGAGGCCCCGCGCTCCCCGGTGAAGACCCCGGCCGAACCGCGTGGATGATGCAGCGCCACCTCGAGCGGCGCGACGTCGGCGGCCGAATGCTTGCCGCTTGTGGAGAGATCGACCAGCCGCGTGCGCACATCCGCCCGTTTCAAGAGATCGCGGATGAAACGCAGCTCCTCGCCCTTGGTGTCGAGCGTGCCCGCGACGAGCACCACCGGTGCCCCGCTGGACGCCAGTGGCTTGATCTCGGCGCGCCGGCCGACGGCGTCACCGAGCACGACGACGCTTGCCGAACTGGTGCGGGCGGATGCCTCGATCTTGGCGGCCGGCGCCGGCTGGGACCAGCGCGTCGGCAGGGTTGGGTTGGAGACATAGACACGCATCGGTCCCCTGCCCGGCGCGGGCTCGGGCGCAGCTGCCGTGGGCGGTGCCGGCTCGGCGGTCACATCCTCATGTCCGTGCCGCCCGACACCGAGCAGCCGTTGCTGCAGCACACGGTCGGCCGCAAGCCGCTGCGAGTCGATCACGCGGTTGATCCGGCCATTGACCATGATGGCGACGTTCTCCGCGATCGCCGTCGCGACCCCGATGTTCTGCTCGATGATGAGCACCGCCATCTCGCCGCCTTCGGCAAGGCGAACCAGCATCTCCTCGACCTGCGCCACGATCAGCGGCGCAAGGCCCTCGGTCGGCTCGTCCATCACCAGCAGGCGCGGATTGGCGAGCAGGGCGCGCGAGATCGCGAGCATCTGCTGCTCGCCGCCGGAGAGCTGGCCTCCGGCGTTGTCCTTGCGCTCGGCAAGCCGCGGGAAGGTGTCGTAGATGCGCTCGATGGTCCAGGCGCCGCGGCGCGCGCCGGGGATCACCCGCAGGTGCTCGTCGACGGTGAGCGATCGCCACAGCCGGCGCCCCTGCGGCACGTATCCGATGCCGAGCCGCGCGATCTGCGCCGGATTGAGCCGCGTGAGCTCATCCTTGTTGCCGAAGCGGATCGAGCCGCTCGACGCCCGCACCAGACCCATGATGGTCTTGCACAGCGTGGTCTTGCCCATGCCGTTGCGGCCGACAACCGCCAGCACGCCTTGGTGGATGGTGAATTCGACCCCCTGCAGCGCATGCGAATGGCCATAGTAGACGTTGAGGCCGCGAACCTGCAGCAGCGGCGGAATTTTGCCGGCAGCGGCGTCAGCCATGGACGCCTCCGAGATAGAGCTCCTGCACCTCCGGATCGGATTCGATCTCCTCCGGCCGGCCTTCCTTGAAGATGCGGCCGTTGTGCATCATCGTCACGCTCTCGACGACGCGCAGCGCCACGTCCATGTCGTGCTCGATCACGATGTAGCCGATATGCGGCGGGAGCGACGTGAGGATCTCGACGAGCCCCGCCCGCTCGGTCGGCGAGAGCCCGGCCGCCGGCTCGTCGAACAGGATGAAGCGGGGCGCGCCGGCGAGCGCCAGCGCGATCTCCAGCTGGCGTTGCTGGCCGTGGCTCAGCTCCGCCACGCGCTGATCCTTCACCGCGGTGAGGTGCACGGCCTGGACGAGATTCTCGGCCGATTGCATCAGCCGGTCGTCGCGGCGCGGGCGCAGCAGCGAAAAGCGCCCGCGCGAGACGCCGCAACAGGCGAGATAGACGTTGTCGATCACCGGCAGCCCGGCGAACAACGCGGAGATCTGATAGGTCCGGCGCAAGCCGCGCCGGATGCGCTCGTGCGGCGGAAAGTGCGTCACGTCCTCGCCGAAGAAGCGAATGGTGCCGGAGGTCGAGGGGAAATCGCCGGTGATGCAGTTGAACAGTGTGGTCTTGCCGGCGCCGTTCGAGCCGAGCACCGCGCGCCGTTCGCCCGGCCGCACGGTCAGCGTCACATCGATCAAGGCTGCGAGCGCACCGAACAGCCGCGTCACGCCGCGCAACTCGAGCGCGTTCGCGGTGCCGACGGCACTCAGGCGTTCGGCGACCGAGATCGCCATCATGCCCTCCGGTCGCGGGTGCCGTTCGGGCGCAGCAGCCGCTCGCGCAAGCGCGCCCACAGGCCGAGCACGCCGTCGGGCGAGAACAGCACGATCAACAGGAAGCCGAGCCCGATCAGCAGCTGGAAGCGCTTGCCGTCGAGGCCGACCGCCACCAGCACATCGAGCGCGAAGGTACGCAGGATGACGTAGATGATCGCGCCGATGAAGGCTCCGATCGGACGGCTCACTCCGCCCGCGACCGCAATGATGAGGATATCGACCACCGGACCGACGCCGGCGGTGTCGGGCGAGATCTGGCCGCCGTGCCAGACCAGCAGCACGCCGGCAATTCCCGCGATCAGCGCCGCGAACGCGTAGGCGACGATGCGGTGCGCCGTGACGTTGAAGCCGAGGGCGGCCATGCGGCGGGCGTTGTCGCGGATGCCCTGCAGGGCAAGCCCGAACGGCGAGCGGGAGACGTAGACGACGGCCAGGTACGCGGCCACGGCCCAGAACAGGATGAGGTAGTAGAACGGCAGCGGCGCGCGCCACTCCACGCCGAAAGCCTGCGGCGTGCGCACCGCGTTGAAGCCGGAAAACCCGTTGAAGATCGTATAGTTCTGCAGGGTGAAGTAATAGAACGCCGAGGCAATCGCGAGCGTGATCATGATCGTGTAGATGCCCTCGGTGCGCACCGCGAGCGCCCCGCTCAGCGTCCCGAAGGTCACCGCGATCACGATCGCGAGCGGCACCCCGATCCACCACGGCCAGCCGAGGCTGATGTCGGTCATCACGCTGGTGCCGAAGATCGCGACCATGTAGCCGGCGCAGCCCGCGACCGACATCTGCACCAGGCTGACCATGCCGCCGTAGCCGGCGAGAAACATCAGACTGAGCGCGATCATCCCCAGGATCATCGCCCAGCCGAAAACCTCGATCAGGACGAAGTTGTTGGCGAAGGCCGGCAGCACCAGCAGGAAGAGCGCGAGCAGCCATAGCACCGGATGGGCCTGCAGCGCGCCGGTCACGCTCCAGCTCGCGGGCTTGGCCGGTGACTGCGCAGGCGCGGTTTCCACCAGGGCCATGGCTCAATGCCCGCGCAAAAGGCCTTGCGGCCGCACGGCCAGCACGACCACCATGATGACAAAGGTCAGAACGACCGCGTAGGTCGGCATATAGACCGTGCCGAACTGGTCGGCGATCCCGATCAGCACGGCGCCGAGCGCGGCTCCCGGAATCGAGCCCATGCCGCCGACGATCACCACCACCAGCGAGGCCAGCAAGATCTTGATGTCCTCGCCCGGCTGCAGCGACTGGAACGTGCCGCCGACGACGCCGGTGAAGCCGGCGAGGCCGGCGCCGAAAGCGAAGACCAGGAGAAAGACCAGCTGCACGCGGATGCCGGTTGCGGAGAGCATATCGCGATCGTCGACCCCGGCGCGGATCAGCATGCCGATCTTGGTGCGGTTGAGCGCGAGCCACATCAGGACGCCGATGACGATGGCGCCGGCCAGGATGACGAGCCGCACCAGCGGGTACTGCAGGTAGACTGCTTCCCCGTCGCTGCGCACCGCCGTGATCAGCGGCACCTGCACCGGTCCGGTGAGCCAGCTCGGCATCGGGACCTGGTAGTAGTCGCCGCCCCAAGTCCACAGCATGACGTCGGCGAGGATGATCGAGATCGCGATAGTGACGAGGGTCTGACGGAGGTCCTGGCCCTCCATCCACCGGAAGATGGTGAACTGCAAGATGATGCCGATGAGCGCCACGATGAGGAAGGCGACGATCAGGCTGAAAATCCAGCCGCCGGTAAAGCTCGCGATCTCGAAGCCGATATAGCCGCCCAGCAGATAGAGGGAACCGTGGGCCAGATTGATGTTGCGCATCAGCCCGAAGATCAGCGTGAAGCCGCTCGCGACCAGGAAATACAGACCCCCAAGCGTGATGCCGTTGAGCAGGGCGCTCAGGAAGATGCGTTTGCGCCCGAGGATCTGTTCCAATTCGGGCGGCCACACCGCGAGGATGAGGAAGAGCGCAACAGCGATCAGGATCAGGATGACGAGCGACCAGATCGGGTGGCGTCCGATGAAAGTGCTCATGGCGCCACGCTCCGCACGGCACGGCGGGCAGCGCTCAAGATCGACGCTCGGCCCAGGCCCGTCATGGCGTTCGCGAAGCCTTTCCGGCGGCCGCGGGCCGCCGCGCTTGTTCTGAATTTTTAAGGCCTTATGGCGAACTGTCCATGACCGACAGTATCTTCTTTTCCGGCCGGCGGCGCGGGCCTCAGTTGAGCACCTGCACGGCGCGCCGGTAGTCCGTCGGCGCCATCCCGACATGGGACGAGAAGAAGCGGGTGAACACGCTCTGGCAGGAGAATCCGAGCTCGTCGGCGATGTCGGTGACCGACCGGTCGGTCTGTCCCAGCCGCTCGATCGCCTTTTCCATGCGCAGCGTGTTCAGGTAGATGTTCGGGGTCACGCCGGTCTGGCGGCGGAACAGCCGATAGAAATGCGGCCGCGAAAGGCCCGCGTCGCGCGCCACCGCGTCGAGCTCGATGTCCGAGCCGAGCTGCTCCGACAGGAGCACGATCGACTTGCGCACGCGGAAGTCGATGAAGGACGAGGCGGGCCCGCGGTAGAGCTGCCAGCCGCCGGCGAGCCGCCACGACTGCTCGAAACAGGCGTCGGTGAGCTCGAACAGCGTGCCGTCGAAGTTCTCCGCGATGTCGTAATCCTCGAGCAGCGAGACGACCTCGCCGACCATCGCCCGGATCCGCGGCGTCATCTCGATTTCGGAACGGCCGAACTGCAGCGCCGCATGGCCGACCGGCCCCATGCGCTCGAACCAGGCCTGATCGATGTAGAGGACGAGGTACAAGCCGCCCGACGTCCAATCGCTCGGGATGAAGGCGTGCGGCTCCCAGGAGTTGACCGCGACCGCAACCCGTTCGGTCAGTCCGTGCGGCGTGCCGCTCACCGGCACCGCGGCGTGGCCGCGGCCGACATAGAAGATCAGGTGCCCCTCGCGATGCGCGTGGGTGGTCATTGGGCGGTTGAGCTCGTAGAGCGTCGCCCGGCCGAAACGGCCGTGGTAGACGGACAAAGCCCGGCTCATGCCGCCCTCCCGCATGCTTGTTTTCCCTAGCATTCCGCATCGCGGGTGGACTTGGCAATAGCGGCACGCTCCCTTCGAGACGCTGCTTTGCATGCAGTCGTTAGGGATGCGGCCATCCTTCGAGACGCGTCGCTGACGCGACGCTCCTCAGAGGGTAGAGTAAGCGGCCCTTCAAGCCCTCATCCTGAGGAGCCGCGCGGAACGCGCGGCGTCTCGAAGGATGGCCGCGAACCTAAACGGCAGCACGAGCTGCGGCAATTGGTCTCCCTTCAAACGAGACCGGGCGGCCCACAAGCCGCCCGCTCGCACAGCGTCTTGGGGATTTGTGCCGGTCAGTTATACGACTTCTTGCATTCCGGGTTGGTGCGGCTCGGCAGGCCGAGCTTGGCGAAGGCGGCTTCGGAGAAGCCGAGCAGCTGGCTCGTTTCGGGGACGAACTTCACCATCTTGTTGACGAGGTCGCCGTTCGGCGCCTCAACCACCTCGGTGACGAAGTTCGCCGCGATCGCCTGGCGCTTGTCGTCGAGCTTGATCTTGCCGTTGGGCGCATCGATCTCGAGCGACGCCAAGGTGGCGCGCAGTTTCTTGTGCCCGTCGCTGAGGTCGCCCTTGATGGTGTTGAGCGCCGTGAAGATCGCGTTCGCGGCGTTGTAGTAGTTGGTGCCGGACAGCGACGGGGTGGTGAAGCGCTTGTCGGCCGGGAACGCATCCTGATAGGCCTTGACCCAGGCCTGCCATTTCGGATTGTCCCAGGCGTCGGCCTGCGGGCCACCGGTCGGCGTACCGATCAGGTAGCGCTTGGCGGTGCCCTTCGACGACAGCACGGTCTGGTCCACCATGATCGAGCCGCCGATCAGCTTCGCCTTGCCGCCGGCCTGGGCGTACTGGTTGAGGAAGTTGATGGCGTCGCCGCCGCCAATCCCCAGATAGATCGCATCGACGTCGTCGGGCAGCTTGGCGATGATCGACGCGAAGTCCTTGGTGCCGAGCGGCACCCAGAAGCGCTCGGTGATCTGGCCGCCCGCCTGGCAATATTCGAGCGCGAACCCGAACAGCTGCGTGTAGGGGAACGAATAGTCTTCCGCCAAGGTAGCGATCTTGCGGTATTTCTTGGTGTTGTAGACATAGTCCCCGACACCCACCATCCATTGCGCGCCGTTGGAGTTGTAGCGGAAGAAGTTCTCCGACGGCGTCACGTACGTCGTCTCGAGCGCGCCCGAGGTGCCGTTGACGAAGGTCGTCTGCGGCTGGGTCTTGGAATAGTCGCGGATGGCGATGCCTTCGGACCCGGAGACCGGGCCGAGGAGGATGTCCACCTTGTCCTGCTCGACCAGCTTGCGGGCGCCGCGGATCGCCGAATCCGGGCTCGCATTGGTGGCGAAAGTGATGATCTCGATGTCGCGGCCGCCGGCCTTGCGGTTGGCCTGGCGCATCGCGACCTCGAGCCCGCGCAAGGAGTCCTCGCCGAGCGTGGTCAACACGCCTTCGAGCGTGGCAAGCACGCCGATCTTGAGCTTGTCCTGCGCCTGCGCGGCGCCCGCGGTGAGCGATACGCCGATCGCCGCGGCCATCAAGAGCTTGGTGTACATCAGCATCCTCCTTGAGCGTTCTTGATTCCAGTCAGGTCTTACGTCAGGCGATCCCGTCGTGCGCGGGCATCCTCGATGGACGCCGCGCGTGACCCATTTCTGATGAGGTCATCGAGCAGGCTCAATCCGTCCGGCCGGGCCGGTTTCACCCGTGCGCGGGGAGCATAGCGCACCCCGCGCCGGCTCGGCAGGCATCGTACAGCCTTCCCGCATGACCGATAGTCTCATTTTGTCGCAGATGACGGCCGGAGCTGCAGCACCGAGACGCCCGGAACTGGCCGGGGCGCCAGAATTCGAGCCTGGGAATGGCGGAGCCAAAATCCGACAAGAATCCTTTGAGTTCGAGGCCCGTTTAGACCTTCAGCGCGGTTCTGCCACATTGAAGCTCAATAGCTTGGCCGCACTGTCCAAACCACTGTGGCCAGCGACGACGCGCATCCCCCGTTATTCGTCACGTGGGAAGTCAAATCGGCCTTCGTGCGCGCTTTTTTCCGGCACGGATCTTGGCTTTCCGCCTCGATGCGACCTTGCTTCGCGCCCGGCGCGGCAGATCGCCATTCTTCGCCGCCAGCGCGCTCGTCGGCGCGGAAGCCTTGCCCTCAGGTCTTGCCTTGGTCCGCCGGGATGGCTTTGGAGCGCCCGCAACCGGGATGCCGGAATTGATGGTTTCGGCCATCTCCAGCCCGAACAAGGCCGCGACATCGTCGTCGGCGAGGACCTTTGCGGCGGTAGGCGCGGATTTCGAGATCGCCAAATCCTGCCCGGCGCCGGCGAGCATCTCGTTTTCATCGACGCCGCGCAGCACGAACAGCAATTGAGGCTCTTCATCGAGCCGGGCGCCGACGCCATAGAGCACGGCCGCAACGTGCTTGCACATGTCGGCCCAGTCCGGGCAGCTGCACGAAAGCTTGATTTCATTCGGCGCCGGAAACAGGCCGTCGCCCTCCCGGCAAACCCGGTCCATGACGCCCTTGGCCAGGCGACCTTGCAGAAGCTCCACCAGTGAATCGATCGTTCCGGCGCAATCCCGGCAGATGGCTTTCCAGCGCTTCGGCGCGACCGGCGCAATGGTGATCCTGACGTCGTAGAGCTCGGAGCCGCTGACCATCGCCGCGACCTCGCCCTTGGCGATCTGCAGGTCGACGACAAATCCGTTGCGGACATAGCATCGGCCGCGCGGCAGGCGGCTTGCAAAGTCGCTGTATCGTTCAAGGTTGTTGCACCACGACTTGCCCCAGAAGCTCTTGGCGATCTTGCGTCCCTCGATGGTCACCGGGGCAATCGGACCGCCCCTGCTTCCTGAGCTTGGCGATCTTCCTTCTCGGCCTGCCGGCGTTTCGCGGCGACCGAGACGTAGTCGCCCCACCCGAAGTCGCTCATCGGTCAGCCCTCCTTCATCGCCGCGGCCAGATCGAGCGCCACGAGCTTCAGCAACTCGTCGTCCTTCATCTCGGTCAGGACCGCGTCCGCCCCGCCGTCGAGAAAATCCCCGGCGAGCTGCTGCTTCTCCTCGATCATCCGGTCGATCTTGTCCTCGACGGTGCCGCGGCAGACGAACTTGTGCACCAGCACATTCTTGGTCTGCCCGATGCGGAATGCACGATCGGTCGCCTGGTTTTCAACAGCCGGATTCCACCATCGGTCGAAGTGGATGACGTGCGACGCCGCCGTCAAGTTGAGCCCGGCGCCGCCGGCCTTGACCGACAGCACGAAGAACGGCACGTCGTCGTCCTCCTGGAACCTGTCGCACCAGATCCTTGCGCTTCCCGACCTCCGTCTCGCCATGCAGGACGAGACCGGCCCGGCCGAACACCGAGCCCAGGAATGCCGCCAGCGGCGCCGTCGTCTCCCTGAACTGGGTGAAGATCAGCGCCTTCTCCTGCCGCGCCGCGATCTCCTCGGCGATCTCGCGCAGGCGCGCGAGCTTGCCGCTGTCCTCCTCGGCCCAGGAATTGTCGCCGAGCCATTGCGATGGATGATTGCAAATCTGCTTCAGCCGCATCAGCAGCGCCAGGACCATGCCCTTGCGTTCGATGCCCTCGGCGTCTTCGAGCTGGTCGGACGAGATCGTCGACCGCCTGCTGATAGAGCGCGGCCTGCTTTCGGCTCAGCAGGCAGAACGCCTTCACTTCGGTCTTGTCGGGCAGGTCGGCGATGATGCTCTTGTCGGTCTTCATGCGCCGCAGGATGTAGGGACGCACCAGCTCGCGCAGCGGGCCGTAGGGATTGTGCGGTCGCTCGGCGAGTTGCTTGACGAAGCTGGAGAACTGCTTGGACGATCCCAACAGCCCGGGATTGATGAAATCGAAGATCGACCAGAGGTCGCCGAGCCGGTTCTCGATCGGCGTGCCGGTCAGGGCGATACGCGCGTCGGCCTTGAGCTGCTTGACCGTCCTGGTCTGCTTGGCGGCCGGATTCTTGATCGCCTGCGCCTCGTCGATCACGACCAGCTTCCACGGCGTCTCCACCAGCCACGCCGCGCGGGCCAGAAAGCCGTAGCTCGTGATGGCGAGATCGACGCCCGCGAGGTCGGCGGCGTCGACCATCTTCGGCTTCTCCGCCGGCACCGCCGATGGGTGGACCACCACCGCTTTCAAGCTCGGCGCGAACCGGGAAATCTCCGCCGCCCAGTTGGCGAGCAGCGACGCCGGCGCCACCAGCAGCGACGGCTTGCGCTTTGCCGGCCGCCTGCTCCTTCAGCACCAGCAGCAGCGACAAGACCTGGATGGTCTTGCCGAGGCCCATGTCGTCGGCGAGACATGCGCCAAGTCCGAGCCGGGCGAGCAGATGAAGCCATTGCACGCCCGCCTGCTGATAGGGCCGCAAAGTGCCGTGGAGCGATCGTCCGGGATCGACGCGCGCGAGGCCGTCCGGCCGGCGCAATTCCGCCAGCGTCTGGCCAGCCAGGGTCCGGCGACGGTCTGGCTCCAGTCGATGTCGGCTTGGACGGCGCCCGCATCCCCGGAAATTCCGGCGCCCGCCAGCAGGCGCATGGCTTCGCCGAACGACAAGCCCGTCGGCGGCGGCCCGGCGCTCGATCGCCTCGAATTGATCGAGCGTCCGGCTCAATCGCTCACGATCGATTTCGACCCACTTGCCGCGGATGAAGGCGAGCCCGTCGGACTGCGCGAGCAGGCGCTTGATCTCGGCCGCCGACAGCGTCTCGCCGTCGAGCGTCACCTCCATGCGGAAGTCGAGCAGCGCATCGAGCCCGAATTGCGCGGGCGCGCTGCCGCCGACCGTCGCCTTCACCTGCGGGCGCGCGGGCCGGTTCATGCGCCAGCTCGCCGGCATGCGCACGACCACGCCGGCGCTTTCCAGCGCGGGAGCGTCCCTCAGGAACTGCAGCGCCTGTTGCGGGCTCCAGCGCAGCGGATGAAAGATCTCGCCGGCATCGACCATCGTCTTCAGCCAGCCGCATTGCTCGGCGGCGCGCTGGACCGGCATCAGCAGCGACAGCAGGCGCTCGCGGTTCCTCGCGCCGGCATATTCCTGCAAGGCCTTGCCGAGCGGCAGATGCTGCGCCTTGGCCGCGGCCGAGAGCCGCGTCGTGTAGGTCGCCAGAAAGGCGAACGGAGCCTCTTCGTCCTTCCTGTTCTCGGCGAGATTGAAATGCACGCGCCCGACCAGATTCCAGGCGGGATGACGGGACTTGAGGAATTCCTGAACCGGGACTGTCTGGCTTCGGCCAGCTCGGCATCGAACGCTGCGTCGATGTCTCGCCAGAGATCGGCCAGGACCGAAGCCGTCAGGTATTCCGCACCGACCATGGGCGGAACCGCGGCGGCCATCCGGTTCAATTCTTCGTCTGCAGGAACAGGGACGCCGGACTTTGCCTGCCCCTCACCGACGCCGGGAAGCGCACACAGCGCGGTGACATAGCGCGTCCCGAACTCGCGCCAATACGACAGCACCGGCGGCAAGGCCGTTCCGACCTCATCCGCGCCCAGGGACAAGAGCCCGTGACCGGCACCGCGGACAAACGCCTGCTCGATCCGCGCGCTGTGCGCGAACTCCAATGCCGCTGCCTCGTCCGATGGCTTGAGGGTCAGCACGCCATGCGGGGTGAGGACGGGCGCCAGTGCGGTCATGATGGACTGGACGTTGCAGTGTCGAATCGCCAATAGCGCGATTCTATCCTGAAGAACCAATCAGTCGGTCAGGATGCCCGGAGCCAACTAGAACCTGGCACTGGAAGGAATTGCAAACGGCTGCAGGATATCCGATCGCCGGCAAGCGCCGGCGAGCGGAGCTCCGCGCGGCGACCCCGGAGTGGGGCCAAGCGCAAAGGGTTGGCGGCTCGCGCGTTCATGCCGCCTTCCGGCGCCGGCGCTTCTCGGGTGTAGCTGTGCCGAGGTCGCTGAAGTTGGTGATGGTGACGCGCCCTTCCGGGAACGCGGCGGTGATCTCGAGCGATCCTCCAAGCGCCTCGATGTATCGCCGCAGATTACTGACGTACATATCCGCGCGCTTCTCGAGCTTGGCTACTGCCGGCTGCTTCACCTTGAGCGTGCGGGCGAGCTCCTCCTGCGAGCGCTCGCGCGCCCGCCGCAGCTCAGCTAGTGCCATTTCGCTCTTGAGCTCCGCGACCCGCTCGGCAACACGAGCGCGGCGCTCGCGCGAAAACTTGACGGTCAGCTCTTTGAACGGCCGATGTCCGGTCATGGGATGAGCCCTTCACGTTTCAACTGCGCCATGTGTTCGTCATAGAGGCGGTCGGCAATCGGGATCATCTTCTTGTAGAAGCGCTTGTCGCCGGTCTTGTTGCCGCCAACTAACAGGATCGCCGAGCGGGTTGGATCGAACGCATAGAAGATGCGGACCGGTTGGCCACTGCTTTGCACGCGCAGCTCGCGCATATGGCTGTGCTTCGACCCTTCGACGCCGGACGAGTAGGGAAACGGCAGATCCGGTCCGCGCTCCATGAGGATTTGACGCTGGCGGTGGAAAACCCAGCTTTCGCGGCAGCGATCACCGGGGCGTTGCTCTAACGGGACTTCATATACAACCTCGTCTGGCAGTCGGTGATGTGTCGGCCAGGCAAGCCGCTGATCCTTCTCTTGAGGAAGAATCAGATGCTCCGCCCAACCGCTCCGACCGCCAGACGGCGTCTGCCCCCTGGGGACAACTCACCGCCGGGGATCGTCTGACTTCGGGCAATTGGGGCCCTTCGCCGAGACGATCCCCGGCTCCACTCTCATCCTGATTGTCGTTCGAATTCTCACCCTGATCGCCGCGCGGCAGCCTCGTGCCCAGTTCCGCAGCTGCGAGTTTGGAGCGGGATATTGCTGTTTTCCCAAGGCGCCAAGATCCGTCCATTCTTCGTCAGAGTACCGAAAGGGATAAGAAATCGCGGAAGCGGTAATATCAAAAATCGGCCACGGACAGCGGCAAGCTCTAGGCTTGCCGTGCTGGTGATCACCAGTTGGTCCGTTTGCTCTTGGAATGTCGCGCTGGCTACGGCATTGCCGAATACGT
This sequence comes from uncultured Alphaproteobacteria bacterium, assembly GCA_963738705.1. Lineage (GTDB taxonomy): Bacteria > Pseudomonadota > Alphaproteobacteria > Rhizobiales > Xanthobacteraceae > CAVTXS01. Next base: position 15,893 of record CAVTXS010000018.1, on the reverse strand, counting down.
CATAGGCCCAGGTAACCGCCGCTCTCGGAGTAATGGCTAAATCATAGGAGACAACACGGACATCGCGGCTCTCGCGTGGGCGTAGCATAAGCCGATGTGGGCTTAAGCTGACCGGCATGCGGTAGCCATAAGTGCTTCTGTGTTGCAGATGGAGAATACAACTGGTAGCCGCTATCTAGTGGGAGCGCCATTCCAGCGAATTCTACTCGGCTAGGGTCCACTGCAGGCGTACATCAAGAGGAAAGTCCAGCAAGAGCGAGACAACGATCGACCCTGCGATCCCTACGCCGTTGGAAAAGAACAAGAACATGGCTGCAAACGCAAAGGAGTCACGGAAGTTCCACTTCCGCTGCTGTTCTACGCTCGACGGTCCATCCGCTCGTCCCTCGCGGTCTCGAAATTCTGGAAAGCACCGAAGTGCGATATGGCGACGATACCGGCTTTGATCATGTGAAAGATGACATTCAGCGCGCCGGAGACATCCGAGGAAGGTCCGTGTTCGGCGGCGTCGGATCAATGAGCGGTCGTTCATTCGGTGGATCATTCGGCGGCTCCTTACCGGATCGGTGTACGGCTGAGGATCGCGCCGGGCTCGACCGGTTTGGGCGTGCGAGGCGTAAGAGGTTCTTTGGCCATGCTGGAATAACCACGACAGCTATATCACGCCATGCCCGCGCAGCTTCGCAGGCTGGCCGCATTCGGTTTTCTGGCCGCGCTTCACCAAGGGCTACGAAGGGGAGCACCGGCAGTTGAGGTTTTTTCTGGCCCCTCCGGCTCGTTCTTTGGGGCAGCGCCTAGAGCCGTCTCTCTCTTGGCCCGAACCAAATTTGCATCATTGCGAGCGGTAAGGTCGGCCAGAATAGCAAAGACGCAGAGGAGCTTTTGCCGATATGCTCCCGGGTCGCGCTCGGCGCACTCGCATTTGCTGCTGTGGAGATCGTCTCGGAAGTGTTCTTGCTCCGAGCTAGACTTTGCACTGGTCGCCGGGCCCTAGTCGTTTTCTTCGCTGGTTCACGACGCTTAGAGAGCGGCTTCTTCGTCGATTTTTTGGAACTTGCTGTCTTGCCATTTCTCATTAACGTCTGACTTTTGCTGCAGCCCGGAAGTCAACACAATCAAATGCGAAACGTTCCAAATTACACGCTGCAATTGTCGCAAGATCTTCTTGATCTCCGATAAACCCCCGGCGGGTTTCAGCGCCGGTGATTGGACACCATTCATCCCCGTCCGGCGAGTTTCGGTGCGCTGCGTCGCCCTCGACGATTGACAGCGCTCCCGCCAACGAGTTTGTGCCGGCTGGCAAGGAAAGCGGTCACTTTCATGGTTGGAGGCTGCAGGCGAATCCTTCCTTAGGGGGTGGCCCTCAACGATCGCGGCGTCCGCACCGCTCGCGGCGGCCGCCTGGCATGCGTCCTCGGTCTACAACGTAATCGCGCGCGACCGATCGTAGCCGGTAGAGCGGGGAAGTTATAGCGTCAGAAGCCAAACATAAGCCAGCTGCCCATCATCGATAGTCCGAAGAAAGAAAGCAGAAGGAAAAGAAAAATTAGCAGCACGAATCTTAGGCAACCGCCAGCGATCAGCGGAGCGACCGAATAGCCTGGCGTGCCCATGTCCACGGCCGTTCTCCGGCGAGCGTAAGCTCCTCCAAGTAAGTCGTGCAATCTCTTGAGCGCCTTTGCCCGAGCGACGGCCTCTTCGGTGACGTAATCGTGCTCCGGGGGAGTCAGCTGGGGGACTTCTTCCTCGCCAGGGGTCTGGCCGGTCCCTTGTGAACTGGCTATCTCTGACGTGTCCCTTCGGGAGGAAGGTGGACTCGCCGGCGCTGACTTAGGAGTTCGCGGGACAGCGGGACGGGGATCTGGACGACCGTACGCGGCCCCACATTGCGAGCACACTTGACCATCCAACCATCGGCCTGGCTTGTGATTTGTACAATAAAAGCGAACCTGCCCCTCGTGACACGCTTCGCACTCACCCGGACTGCTTTGCGTTGTTCCGCAATTTGCGCAGCGCAAAACAACGGCACTCATGCAACACCCGTGGTACTTTCAAGCTGAGTATCACCGTCCTCCAGTGACTCCGGGTAAACCTCCGCGATCAGGCCCGCTGGCACCTGCAAGCGGAAAACCTGGGGAAGTCTACCCGCAACGTAGCGCGCGACAGTTGGCGCACGTTCGTAGGGTCCCAAAAATTCCCGCGATAGTCGCCGAGAAAGGGCTACGGTTGTTAGGATCGGGTGGCTACTATAGGCCGGATAGATCGCAAACCGTTGTTCGACGTGATCGTGTCCGCGAACCATGTGTGTTACTGGGCGGCCAAGTCGCGCAGCGAGCGAACAAAACGCGGCAAAATCCTCGAACCCGAATTGGCTACCGCGCGAATAACGGTTTGGAAGCTTCTTCCGCGCCGTGGGATGAGCTCGAGTCCAGACGAAATCCGACAGGCAAGCCGGATCATTCCAATCCCCTGTATTCTGCAATTGAGGATGGAGGTCGATAAGCGGAAATCCGCCGTGCGCAACAAGCAAGCCGTCCGGAAAAAACAGCGCACGGGGGGCCGTGGCAAACAAAGTAATCGCTAGTTTTCCGGCTCGGGTGACCCACTCATCGCCAGCACTATTATTCAGGAAATCCGAGAAGTCTGACGGTGAAACGCTTGACGTGAACCGCGTGCCGTCAAAACCAAGAGCCTCATCATGATTTCCAGCCACTATACAAACCAGTGCAGGATTTTCGAGGATCACCTCAAAAACGCGGAGCAGAACCTCCAGACCAAATCCTTCATCGTCGAACAAATCGCCGAGGAAAACAATTCTCGAATTCGCAGCGCCATACTGAATGTGAGCTACGGATCAGCAATAAAGCGGCTTCGAGAGCGAGCAAGTCGCCGTGTAGGTCACCGATGAACCAGAGTGCGTTTTCATCTATCTGTGAGACGTTAATTGCTCTATCCCCAGGACACGTCCGATCCGAGTCGAACAACATCGCAGCGCCGGCGGTCTGGTCGAGCAAGTTCTCCATCCGCGAAACAATCCCCGCCATACGAGATCGCACGCCACCAATGTCAAGGCGGTCACGAAGGGCGATCCAATCGAGGTCCGCGACGTCAACGACGGGCAACACCAATGGAGGCGTTTTGACGGGGAGAAGTCCCGGCAAGTTCGCCATCACGCTCTGCACCGGCGTTTTGCAATGCCGTTTCAAGCATTTGGCGCGCCGATCGTCGGCGAAGTAAGCTCCGGGTCGGGGGCGACACGCGACCCATCATCCCCATTCAACGGCTCCGCAGTATCGCTGCGGTCGGGGTCCGAGATCATCCTCACCGTCCGCGAACGGAGAGAGGCATTTTGACTATTCCCTTTGCCTGTCGACCAACCGCAATCGAATCGCCCTGTCGAAGCAAAACGGGCTTGGTAACGGCCTTTCCGTTCAGAAGGGTCTCGTTGGTCGTTTCCCCGAGAGGCGACAGCACCCATTGGTTATCTGCATTGCGCTCCACTACGCACTGCCTGGCGTCCCAGAACTCCGCATCAGGGCCAAGCTGCTGCATCAGCGACTTTGTAAGCTCCGTGCGAACTCTGATACTCAGCGAGCGACCGCTAGCCTCCTGAAGTTCCAGCGCGTTTGCGACGATCGGCTGGCCCGCTGACGCGGGGGCGGGGCTACGGACCGCGGGCACCACCGAACCGGCCGTAGCGGATTTTGCCAGGCCGCGCGGCACTAGCTGCTGCTGCCCGCCCGCTGAGAATGGTGCGAAGCTCGGCTGCGCTAGGCCGCGCAGCCGGATCGGGTGCGAGGCATCGGTGCAACGCCGAACTCACCTCTGCATTACTGGCTGGCGGAGGCATTAAACCCGCCAAGGCGGGCGGCTTGGCAGCGTGGGCGTGCACCAGCTTTGCATATTCGCCCTGGTCTTCACTCCAATAGGGATGCCGTCCAGCAAGGAGTTCGTAGAGAATGAGGCCGCAGGTGAAAATGTCCGACGCAAGCCCTGGCACATGACCGCGTGTAAGATGCTCGGGAGAGCGATAGTTATCACTTCCAATATATCCTTGATGACCGTGCCAAGGAGCTCTTCGGTCAGTCATCAAGGAGAAATCCATATCAATCAGCTTTAGTTGATATCCGGCCGTGATCGTGGGGTCCTTGATCAGATAGACATTGGCAGGCTTGAGATCGGCGTGAGCGATTTTGGATTGGTGCAATGCCACGATGCCAGACATGAAAACCTTGGCCCAGGTAACGTGACGAGCCCAGACGGAAGGATCTGCAGTAGGCGCCAACTTGGTTCTGCGGTGGTGTTCGCGTTCCTCGTCGAGAATCTTCTGCAAGTCGTCGCCGTTCTCGACGAACTCGTAGGCTTGGAAATAGCAGGGGCCGCCCCACCTCTCCTCAAAAGCATCGACCTGCGCTACTGCGAAATGCGATGCCTTTCCGTTTCGTACGCGCGAGGAAAGCTCCCGCTGATAGTTCGACGAACGGTTCGTACCAGACCACACTGGGGGCAGGAGACTTGTACTGCTTGAAGAAGACTTTTCCGACCGTCAGGCGCTTGCGCGCCATAAGAAATAGCCATCATCCCGGGACCAAACACCTTGGTGATACGATATCCTCGGATGACGTCTCCGACCTTGAGCTTCTTCGCCATCGAAGAGCCTGCGCTTTAGAGCGCCACGGTTTCGGCTGAGCGCGACACGCTTGCGGCAAGTTGCTTGAGAGTGGTGCGGAAATTCACCGGATCGGATGTGAATTTCTTTAGCGCCTCTTGCGGGCTCAATCCCTCATACTCCACAACCTCCCACTCAGACTTGTCGATCTGGCTCAATCGATCGTAACCTTCGAAATTCGGCGCGAACAAACTCAAGATGATCCGGTTCGCCATCACAATGTTTGCAACATCTTGTAACGAGCCGCCCTTGGCCTCTTGCAAGCTCATCGTCTCCTTGAACGGTGCATCCGTAAACACGACTACGACGCGTGCCGCGTCGCTACGGTAACGCCATTTTTCCGGATCTTCCGACTGCGATCCCTTGGGGGAGGCCTCCATCGACGCAGTCTTGAACAGAGCGTCCAGCAGCGACTCGGGTTCATCGCCACCACCTTCTGCCCTTAATTCTGCAAGCTGCGACTTTAGAGCGGCGGCGTCCCGAACGAAGGGATTGTCCACGATCCAGGGGATCCCTTCCGATTGGGCGGCTTCAATATCGCGGTATCCGACCACTTTTCCGCGCCAGTCCTTGACTGGCGCGGCATTATTACCCTCTCCCTTGCTCAAAGAGTCGATAAACGCCTCGATGTTTGTGCGGAGCGCATCGATACAGGGCTTCATACTCCCGCTCACATCAATCATGAAAACGATATCGGCGACCCCCTTGGTTTTCGCGCGAGCGGGCGGCGGGGGCGCGCTCGTGTCCCGCGTGGCCACCCCGGAGGACTCGTGCTGTGCGGGAGAAGGCTCTTCGCCACCAGTCTTAGATGCCTCAGCAGAGTGGTCCGACAGCGGAGATTCGGGGGTTCTCAGGACGTCGGATTCCTTGGGGGGAGAGGCGGGTCGATCGGTCGAGGACATAAGCAGCTCCAAAGATATCGCGGACGCACCAGCGTGGCGCCCCTTTTTAAACTAGCCGATCCCGTCGAAGTTCCAACCCAGGGCCAGTCTGCGTTTGCTTTTCTGAAGTTTTCGCTGACCAAGCTCTGACACTGGCCTCCAGGTCCCGCCTCCCGAACGCCTCAGCTAGAAGACCTCCAATTGCGTGATTAAGCGAGGGCCCGCAGCGCAGATCCACTTGCTAGGTGGCGCGTATGCTTCCTTTTGGGAGGCGCGAGGCTCATCTCTCTCCCGCGCCTTGGTCACCTCCAGAGAGCGAACGCTCCGGTTCTTCAAGGATTAAGAGAGGCGGTGCTGAAAGCGGACCCCCGCACTTTCACCGGGGGTTGGACTTTACTTTATTTTTTGCCTTTTTTCTTTTTCTTCCCGCCGGTGAGCTGGTCTACAACTTTACCTAGCTTGTTCAGGAGCTTCGCTCCGCGTTTCTGCAGCTTCTTGCGCCTCTTGGCCATTGGTCTTCCTTGTCCTCGTTCGCTTGTTTTCTCCGGGCCAGGCGCGATGAGCTGGCCATGCCGCGGAGGCTCTCTTAAACTTAAGCAGCCGCTATACTTCCGCTAGGTGTTTGGTAGTCGTGCTAGGCGACAATAGTGATAAGCCGCACGGTGCCTTTGGGAGCCGTCGTGCGACAGTCCCGCTCGGGTGCCCGTGCATTTGTTTCCTTGTCCATCCAACATCTATTTCCTTGTCCATCCAACATCCGGCTCAATCGTGTTCATTTCTCGATCCAATCAGCGCACCTTGGCACAGTTCCGGCGCCCCACGGCATGATCGGTACAGCGGAGGTTGAATTTTTTGGCGACCCCTAAATGATTCGATCGCTATAGACCATGTACACTAGGACATTGCGTTTCACGTCACAGCCGCGGACGATCTGCATCTTCTTGAAGAAGAGCGACCGCCGTTTTCGGAAAACTTCTTCGCCCTGCTCAAATTTCTCCTTAAACCTAATCGGGCCGACCTGACTGCAGGCTAACGAAATATCCGAAACCTCTTCAGCGACCCCAATCCAGCCGCCAAATCCTCCGCGCTCGGGCACCGTGAAATGGCAGGCGACACCATCGACTTCGGGATCATCCAGTCCGTAAGTCGCAAGCTTGTCGTTTGGAGTGACCCATTTGAAGACAGTTGACCGTTTGAAGATGAGATCGGGCTCGTCAGCACTTTGGGCATTGGAAACGAAGGCGAAGGCTACGATGAAGATGCTTGCAAGCGTTAGTTTGACAGGGGATTTGCCCACGACCCGCTCCTGCGCCAATGACTTCCTACGCCAGGTGACAACAGCTTCAAGGGATGCGAGTTCCACGCAACTCCTATTCGGCGCCTAACGAGACATGTGCTTCAAGTACGGATACTATTCGTCTCACAAATTAGGTTCAACTCCGCAATGAGCGGCAGGTGATCGGAACCGAAGGCAGGCAACACTTTCATTGAACAGATTTGGAAGTGCCGTGTGTTGAAAACGTAATCAAGCGGATAGCGGAACCCTGGCCAACGAGCTGGATAGGTGTTGTAGAACCCTCGGCCGCGCCTCGGATCCAATAGGTCGCCCGATCTCATGAAGGTCAAGGTGGTGGGCGACCACGCCACATCGTTCAAATCTCCTACGACAACAGCCGGCGTACCCTGTTTCTTGATTTCGACGGCCAGCCTCACCAGCTCGACGTCCCGCTCTATGGTGTCCTGCAGAACGGCCGGCGGGCGCGGATGCACGCCGTACACACTTATCACTGCTCCTGAGCGTAATCGGACATGCGTTCGTAGTGAGGGGATGGCCTCGTCGAAAATGAACCGAACTTCTGGTCGGATCAGCTCAAGACGCGAGAACAGTGCAAGTCCATAACCGTTCGAGAGAGGATAGCAAATCTTGTAGGGATAATTCGAAGTGAGCCCGTCGTTAAGGCTCTGCGTCCACCATTCGTCGACTTCCACGGTCAGTACAAGATCAGGGTCCGCCTGCTCTGATAATTTCAAGCAGCCGGGGTGCCCCTCGACTGTCCTGGAGGACGTTAGTGGTCAGCACCGCAATCCGATTGCCAATTCGCTTTGTTGGCAGGTCTTAACTGGACGAGGTGCACCCGGCAGATAAGGTCCGACCCAAGTAGCCTGCCAAGCCACGACACGCAATCAGTGAACCCGAGAAAAAGGTAGTCGAGCAGCTCGACCGGAGGGCGCAATATACGCTGTCACCACCAGAACAACTAACGCAAGAATTCCAATCTGGAAGCGCGGGAAATCACAAACGCGCACCCACCAGCGGGTGGTACGCCAAATCGGAATCACCGACGTGACAATCGCCAAGGCTCCGAGGCCGAAGAGTACACGCAAATCCAGTCCATGCTCAGTCCATACCACGCAGATGTCCCGCGCCAGCGCAATGAAGGTTCGCCGCTGGTCAATAACTCCCGCCTATAGGAATTGATCTGCGCGCGAATGATCAGATTGCACAGGAAGTGGACTTGCGGCGCCGTCGACCGAGCGCAACTACACGCTGATGGAGAAGGCCACCTACCAAAGCATTCCCGGCCATCCCCGTTGGGGTCTCGCTCCGATTGAAATGGCCTGGGAGGGGAGGTCGATAGGTCAAATCTGTGCACAGCTCAAAGATCCCGCCCGCAACGGCGGTCGCGATTTGACGCTGCTGCATGAGCACTTCGCGAAGGATGACCTCGTCGCCTGGGGCTGGAATCCAGGACTTGGGCGCACTCCCGTGCCGGGAACGCAAGAGCGGCTGGGTGAGCTGATTAAGGCGTGGATTGATACCGGCGCCGAATGTCCAAGTTGACGTCTTTGTGCATCGCCGCTGAAGTGCCCTGCTTACGCAATCTTGTCTATGAGCGGCCGAAGTCCGGCTGTGGCGCCACAGCCGAGCGTCCGGATGAGTGTTCAGCGCGAGTTAACCGCCGAGACTGTCCGGCTCAGGCATGGTTCGCGCTTGCCCGGCATCAACGGTGCGCTCGTGCTTGCCGTGCAGGTAGACCGCAAGCCTGGGGCGGATCGTCTCTCCTTCGGAATTGACTGCGGCCTCAAACAGGTTGTGCTGGATTTCCTGTGGCAGACCGCTCCAACATCGGGCAACGGCTTGTCCCAGCGCCCGTGACATGGCGTCTGCAGCCTCCACGGAAAGTCCATCCTTTCCGTTGTTGTTCTGCGTGTCATGGTCGATGTCCTTCAGCGCTTCCATCAGCGCGAGTTGCTCAGGCCCGTAACCGCCTTGAGAAAGAAACAATTCGACCTCGGTCTCTGACGGTCGCCCACCGGATGCGACGTTGGGGTGATGAGACACCACAAGGGCCCCCGACGTGTCCTTGCAAAGAACCCAGCGGTCGCCGTTCAGGACTCCCGTAGAGTTCCTTCGCCGGGGTACTTGCCATAAGACCCTCGCCATCAAGAACCAGAGCATGCGTACATCAGGGCTAACGACAGTAAGACCGACACGACAATTGAAACCGCTATGCCGGCCGCGTTGGAATAGAAAAGAAACATACCTCTCAACGCTGGACCATTAGCGTAGTTCCCGAGTGGCATCCGGAAACGAGCCGCGACCCGTTGCCGACGTAGCGCTAATGGGGGCCTGCACCTCGCATCTCGCAACAGGACACACCAACATCATATCAATTCGACGACCGTCAAGGTCGACAACTTCGAAGCGCCAGCCAGCTTCAAGGAAGAATGTCTCCAGTTTTCGGCAGGTAGCCAAATCGACTTAAAGCGAGACCGGCCGCCGTATGATAGCTCCCCTCTTGCGGCAGCGATATGCCAAGAATTTCAGCCATCTCGTCGACCGGCATACTACCTGAAATGAGCCATGAACCGTCTTCACGCTGCACCGCGTCCTTCTCGGCTGGACCTCCTTCGGTCTTAAACACGCCAGCTATTGCCTCCAAGATGTCGGCGTTCGTTACGATGCCTTCGAAGTGGCCATATTCGTCATGAATTAAGGCAATATGGACTGGCGATCCCTTAATGACTCCCAGCACCTCGAGAGCGTCAGCTCTGTCCGGCATTGCTGGCGCTGGACGAACAAAAGACCGAACGTCCGGCGGCTCACCACTCATGTACGCGTTGAGAAGGTCTTTTGCTTGCACTACGCCCAGCATTTCGTCCGGCGCTCCCTCGTGGACAGGAAGACGCGAATGGCCGCTCTCGATTATTGTTTTGCGTATTTCGTCCACACCGGCGGACAAGTCCACCATGTCCACCTCTCGCCGTGGAGTTCTATCACGGCACGCACCGGGCCGGTCTCCAAGACGCATCACCCCGGCAATCATCGCGCGTTCGCTTGCTTCAATGACGCCAGTCGATTTAGCTTCGGCCATCAGCGATCGAATTTCCTTCGTCGCTTACGCGATGTTGCTGTGCCTCCTTATATCCGAGGGTACGTAAGATGAAGCGGCCGGAAATATCCAGAAACCAGACGACTGGTGATGCGATCTTCGCCAGCACCGTCATGGCTGGAGCCACTTTGACCGCAATCCGTTCAGGGTTGCGCAAGGCATTTGCTTTGGCACTAGCTCCCCAATAATCAGCGATACATACGTTATCACGGCAACGACCAGACCAACGCCGAATGTCTCGGAGATGCCTGTGGGCACGCCCAACGCGGCGAACCACTCCGAAAGCCTATGCCCAAGCGTCGCTCCTGAAAACGCTCCCGACAAGACGCCAACGAGTGTGATTCCGATTTGGACCGTGGATAGGAACTTTCCGGGATCGGAAGCAAGCGCGAGTGCCCGGCGGGCGCCGACCACATTCTGCGTAACAAGAGCTTGCAGGCGAGCGCGGCGGGAGACACGACCGCAAGCTCTGCCATCGCAAGCACGCCATTAATAAGGGTGAGAGCGACAACAATCGCAAGTTCAACGTACAGCATGGTGCAACTGTATCCGTTCTGCGCGCCTTTTGCGACGCGTTGATTTTACTCCCGCGCTCTGCGACACCGCAGGCCGCGAGTGCTGAAGGGCGTTGGGTGACAAGTTCGTTCCCATTCAGTCCAAGCGGCACCGCCTCGACACGGTGGCTCCTGCCGGCAATTCCAAATCTTCAGCCACGCTTCAACGCCTGCCCGACTGATTCCGGCGGACCCATTGTGGAGCGCGACGGACAGCGCGAGCTGATCGAGATGCGATGGGGCCCTTCTGGTGGAGCAAACCGTTCAAGGAACTGCGTCTTGCGACTTCAATGCTCGCGTCGAGACCGTAACGACAAAACCACTTTTCGCGAGCCGTTTAAAAAGAAGCGCTGCCCAGACCAGAAGGTAAGAAGCCCTGGTATTTCACCGCGCGCGATGGAGCGCCAGTGCTCACGATCGCGGGCTTATGGGACGAATGGAACAACCGCGAGAGAGGCCAAAGCCTGAAGTCATGCGCGATGATAATCGCTGAGCCAAACCAATTTTTGCCGAGGTGCTCGACCGCATGCGGCAGCATGGGCCTGGGAGGAGCTGAAGCCGGTAGGGAACGACTATTTGCAAAGGTGACGGTTTCCAAAACGGGTCAACGGCTCGAAGCCCGATAGCAATGATCCGATCTTTATCGATACGGTTTAGTCGACGGGGAAATTCAGAACCGGCGGTGGCCAACTCGGGCCATCCGGATCCGATCCGACATTCCGTGCAGCGGCTTTAGGAGCCCTTCATCAGGCCCGCCGCCCTTAGCGCCTTGGTGATCACTGCACCGATATCAAATGCCGACGACGGAGCGTCATCAGCGCGCTCCGGGATTCTCAAGAGCTTGTCCAACACTACCCCTTCGAGCGCTGCGGGTGGCGAGATCTTCATCCCACCGATGTGCGGCTTTTCCGGCTCAGTCGTTGCATTGCGGCTCTTCATCGATGCGATTTGAGAGTGATTGCTGGTGAGACCAAAGAATTTTGCGATGTGATAGGACGACGAAATCCCGACCTCGAGAAGAAACGGTCCGGCCGCGCCGCACTGCTCATCCGCCTCGCCCGGTCGCAAGCGGTGTGCCATGCGCCATGTTGGGGATAGAATAGGACTCGATCAGTTCATCGCCAGTATCGTTCGACCCAGACCTGACGGGGGTAGCCGTCGACCACGGCCTGAAATGATGGCTTTGCCGCAAGACCGTGGACATCCGTCCATTGCTTGACGATTTCAATCGCGTTGGACGGTATCACTGTCGCGTCGGCGCGCCGTGCCAGACTGACATCACGCGGCCATGCCCCGTTATGCGGTGATGCAGCACGCACGAGATCGCCCCACACGCGCGCAGGGCGCGGCGGGCACTTAAACATATTCTCGAACGCCTGCTGGACATTGTTCGCGGCTCCGTAAGGGAGACCGGCAATGATCGCGCCACCAGCGAAGACATCCGGATAAGTCGCGAGCATGACGGACGTCATCGCGCCGCCGGCGGAGAGCCCGGTGACAAACACGCGGGCAGGATCGATCCCGTGATCAGACACCATCTTGGCGACCATTTGCCGGATCGACAGCGCCTCGCCGTGCCCCCGTTCGATGTCGCCAGTCTGAAACCAGTTGAAGCAGCCATTTGGATTATTGGAGCGCTGCTGCTCGGGCAGGAGCAGGGCGAACCCGAAGCGCTCCGCCAGCGTCGACCATCCCGCCCCGCGATCATAACCAGCCGCGGTCTGCGTGCATCCGTGGAGGACAACCATGAGCGGGCAATTTGGCTGAAATGTCTGGCGGCAAATACGTGAACATTCGCAGGTCGCCGGGGTTGGACCCGAAATTCCGGCTCTCTGTTAGATAACTTGATTGCGAGCCCTGGCCGGCAGCCTTCCCATCCATCCGGGCGGCCGCGCCCATCATCTTTTCCCACTTCCCCTGCTGCGCCAGATAGCGGCCGAATTTCTTGCGAATTTTCATCACCGAGCGCGCCCTTTCTGAATTTGAACCTGCCAAAACAGAACGGCTCGGAGGCCGAAAGGTTTCCGCACTGCACCAATCATCGATTGGCTGGGTACAGTTCTATTTTTTTGCCTCGGGTCATACGTCCTATTGCATCGCACCATCCGCACCCCACTTGATGACGACGGGAGAACTCAAAGGAGATCGCGTTCATGGCCGAAAACAAAAATCAGCACGTCAAACCCCTCGGTAGTGAGGGCTACAGGTCAGATCGGCCATCGACGGAAGCTGCGGGGGCAGTCAGACAGGTTGCCAATCAGGGCGCTTCCTTGGCGAATGAAGTATCTGAAAAAACAACGGCAACAGCGGAACACACCACAAGGGTTCTCGAACAGACGTATTCGACTGTTGCCAAGGGTGCCGCGGACTTCAATCGACAATGGCTGGAGATGATCCGCGCGAACACCAGCTCCACCCTTGACTTCGTCCACCAGCTAGTCGGCGTCAAATCGCCAACGGAGTTCTTTGAGTTGTCGTCTGCCCACTCCCGCAAACAGTTAAAGACCTTCGCCGAGCAATGTCTCGCGGGTTTGGCGCAAAAAGTGACGGCCGATGCGATTGCACCGGTGCAGGCGGGCATGAAAACCGCAGCCTAGTCGCCGCGTCATTCACTGCGAGAAATTGCCTCCCTCAATCGGGGAGGCTTTTCCTTGAAAACGTAGGGTGGGCAGATCAAACCTTGCGTCCCGTGCCAACGGTGACTCAGGAGAGCCTACCGGGGCCGCCCACCGCATTAGCGATGGGAGCAGTATTTCGAATAACCTCACCAAGGTTCTTTCGCGCATAGAACATCCGTGTCTTAACCGTGGCCTCCGGGGTGCGCGTTATATCCGCGACCTCCCTGATCGACTTGCCATGGTAATAGACGAGATCGATAACTTCTGCGTGCGCCCCTGATAACTGAGCCAATCCCTGCTGGAGCATTTCGGCATCGTGCTTGTGCTGGAGCGCCATCTCTGGATCATTCTCCTGCCGGATCTGGCCGCGTATCAGCAAAGTTGGACGGGAGCTCTTGATCAATTCGACGCCGCATCACTGATAACGATTTAAGGCGTGCAATTGCTAAAAGCCAGGTCGAAACCGCTGAACGCGCTTGGAATTGGGAAGCCGTGCGCCAAACATCGAGAAACACGTCGCTCAACACATCTTCCGCCGTCGCCTCATTCCTCACCAGACGCAGGACGAAGCGGTACACGCCGGCCAAACAACGTTCGCATGGCGAGGTGATCGGAGTTTGCGTACCGCTCGATCAACGTCTCGTCAGTCGCTTCCGAGCACGCGGCAGGCTGATAGAGCGCCGGAATTGATCCCGTGCGAAGTTGCAGCACATGTCATGATGTCCCCTCGATCCACGTCCCACTGCGGTAACGACGCGGGCCAAGGAAGGTTCCTCTCAACGAGCCGTGAGCAATATGACCAGCTTTTCCTTGGGGCCGTTTTAGACTGGTACAGCGTCACTGTGCCCGGAGTGTAAGGGAGCGTGCTACGGGCCATGCTCATGCACGCAAGAGCGGTTGCGGTCGGTTTTGAACGGCTTGTGCAGCAGCACAACGCAGACGATGGCACCTCACCTTGAATCCGTGATCATCTCTCTGAGTTGAAACGGGGACCATCCCAGGGCGGCGGCACGCCGCGCGACTTCGGCCCGTGCGGGTTTTTGGACCGCACGAAGAGGTGCGGTGATTTCCTTCTGCGTTGAAGGAAAAGCGGTCGGCACGGTGTGGATATGCCCTAGCCGGAGGCGAAGAGTGCGGATTCTGCAGTTCAGCGGCAACGGGCCGACGATGTCGATGCCCGACCAGGGGACGATTTGACTGATCTAGAGCGTTTCGTCGAATGCGGTCGCGAACTGGTAATCGATGGCCGACAGACCGCAAGCCGGCAAGAAATCATGAATTGCAATGTCATTCCCGTCGGGCCAAGACGCGGGCGGCGCTTTACTGGTCGATTGCTCAAGTTTCTTCACAAGGTCGGCGAGGCGGCAGCAGCGCAAGATCGGAGGTTCAAATATGACGAAGCTGGTTGTTGCAGGCGTGGGCGGAATTATGGTGGCGCTAGTGCTAGGCTTCAATGAAACTTCCGGCGGCGCGCGTGCTGCGGGTATAGAGTTACAGGACGCTCCCCGATCCTCTCGCGAGGCTGTTGTTGTACGTCCACGCAGATCGGGACGTGCTGTCGCGCGGCACCGGTATTATGTTCGCGAACCTGAAGCGTGCGAGGCGGTGATTTTTCCCCGGAGCCCGCTTTGCGGGCATCGACGTCCCCCCTGGATTTCCGACGATGGCTTTCCTTAACCCCATCATCCTCCGCATGCGGGGCAATTCGCCGCCAACCTGCTGCCGGTCATCCATGACATTCAGAAAAGCGGGGCCGCAAGTCACAACGCCATCGCCGCGAAGCTCAATGAGCGGGGGGTGGCGACGGCCGCAGTAGGTGGGCCGCTGGATCCATGTTCAGGTCGGCGCGGTGTTGGCTCGCCGCGCCGGCGGCTGAACCTTGCTCTGCACGCGAACCTCTTGCTCAGAACATCATGGTGCCGCAACGGCGTTGAGCAATTGGGCTCGGGCAATGATTACTCACCCGTCAGCAATATAGGCGACATCTGGAGCCTTGAAGAAGGAGCGGACGAGAGCTCGATTGTTCTGGATATTGATAAGGTCGGCCTCGATGCGTTCCTGCAGCAATTCGTTTGAGGCAAGCGGACGCTTAGCAGTACCGGTGCGTTTCATGTGGCTCCATACCAGTTCGTCCGGGTTCAATTCCGGCGCATAGCCGGGTAGGAAATACAATTTCAGTTTGCCATCGGTCGTCTCGACATAGTCGCGCACGAGCTTCGCCTTGTGAGCGGGCAGACTGTCGATAACCAGGAACAACGGTTTGCGGCGACGACGCATGATCTGCTTGAGCATTGCGACAAACAAATCCGCGCTCATCCCGCCCTTGTAGGTCGCAAACCAGAAGGCACCCTTGGCATTGACGGCGGAAGCAGCCGAGACCGATTGTCGCTTGCCAGGCACCGCAACAATCGGCGTCTCGCCCTTGACGCCCCAGGTCCGGCCTTGCACCGCATCGGCACGAAAGCCGGATTCATCCCAGAAATAAATCTCCGCTCCAAGGCGTTTGGCCCGCGCCGCAATGTTCGGATAGGTGTCGCGCTTCCAGGCCTCGATCGCTGCCGGGTCGCGCTCATAGGCGCGCATCAACGGCTTCTGCGGCGTCAATCCCAATTCGGCGAGCAACTTGCCCACCGAGGCGAGGCTCAGCCTTACTCCAAATCTGACAGCAACTAATTCGGCAACGACCTGACGCGTCCACAAACCAAAATCAAAACCATATTGACGCGGATCCTTGCCGTTGATAGCAATACGTAACGACGAGCAAAATCAGCATAAAC
>CAVTXS010000017.1:0-18605 GCA_963738705.1 uncultured Alphaproteobacteria bacterium | reverse complement strand
CCCGAAGCAGTCGGAAGCGCATCTGAAGGTCATTGCTCGTGAGCGAGATCACGAAACGCACCCGCCCGTGGCTCGAGGTGTCGGCGTAGCCCGCGAGCGTGCGGACTCCCTCCATGGTGCCGGTCTTGTTCATGCCGCCGTCACGGCCGCGGAGCAGGTCGGCGTGGGGCGCGAAGAGCTCGAGCACTTTGGCGAGCCCGCGGGCGGTGAAGTGGTTGTTGCGGCTGATGCCCGAGCCCTCCTCGAGATGGATGGCCGCGGCGAGGCCGTGCGCGGCGAGCGTCTCGTTCGCGACCTGGAGCGACTTCTCGAGGCTGACCGGCCCGCCCAGGCGGTGCGCGCCGATCTCCAGGAAGACCTGGTTGGCAATGTAGTTGTTCGAGGCGCGGAGCAGCTCGACGAGGATCTCCGAAAGGGTACGCGACTGTCGGTGAACGTAGATCGGCTCCAATCCCTCGGGTACGGTTCCGGTCGAGATCTTGCCCTTCAGGCTGCCGCCGGCCCGCTTGATGAACGCGGCGATCAGCTCGCCGGCATATTGCAGGCTCACCGTGGGATCTTGGCTCAGGCTGATGCGGCCGCTTCCGTTGGGTCCCCGCAGCCGGAACTGGGTGATCGCGAGCGGGGTGATCGGGGTCTGCTTCTCGGCGGAGCGCACCTTGTTGCCGCTGCGCACGGCGTAGACAGTGTTGAAATTCACCGCCAGCGCGGAGTTCAGCGCATTGTAGGCCTCGCCGGTGTTCACGATGCCCGGGATGCGGAGGTTCGAAGGGTAGTAGCTCGCGTCCAGCACGATGCCGGTGATCGGCTTCTTGCCGATCGCCGCGACCAGCTCGGTCGCGAGCGGAGCGAGCTCCTCTGAAATCAAGAAAGGATCGCCGCCTCCGCGCACGTAAAGCACCCGCTTGTCGTCGAGATAGAAGCGGGTCTCAAAGCGGTAGTCGCGGCCAAGGACCTCCATCGCCAGCCAAGCCGTCACGATCTTGGTGACTGAGGCCGGGACGAAGGGCTCATCAATGTTCTGGGCCACCAACTCGTTGCCCTTGGCGTCCACCACGAGCACCAACGCTGGCGGAGCGAGGGCCGCGACCTTCTCCTTGGCGCCGGCCAGAGCCGGGGCGGGCAGCAGGAGCAAAGCGAGGGCGAGCGGGCGAGACCACATGGCGACTCCAGCGCGGGTGCAGCGTCTGCAACTTGCGGACTATGCCAGTGATACTCAAGCACTAGCGCCGTCAGATCGCAGAATTTCCGCTTAATGGCCCACACGCGACCTCCACGGATGTCTGGACCCGATGCGGAAATTTTCGGACAGTGGCTCCGCTTCCGCGCTCGAGCCGTATGGACATTGGTCCTCCGCTGGACATTGGTCCTCCGCGCAACTTCCTGGGAATTGCTCTATCGACTAGTATCGCCGCAACGGAGGCGCCTGTGGTAGCTCCAATTCGGCTCTACTGACGCGCCGCGAAAATCACGTATAAGCATGAAGCGCCGCGATTTTCTTACTGTGGCGACGGCTGGCGTCATCGGCGTCGCGATGCCGACGGCTGCGCGTGCGCAAGCGACGGTTGGCAGGATGCGCGAGACCAAACGGTTCGAGCAGCGAATCGAGCTGATCCGACGCTCGCTTGACATACCGGGCATGTCGGTCGCCGTGCTGCACAGGCAAGAGGTGATCCTGGCGCGCGGCTTCGGTGTGGTCGATCTCGCGAAGGGAACGCCGGCGAGCGAGCACACGCCTTATCCGATCGCATCGCTCACCAAAACGTTCGCCGCCGCCATCATCATGCGTCTGGTCGAAGAGGGAAAGCTCGACCTCGATCAGCCGATGTCGCGCTACGATCCGGGCCATGCGCAATGGTGCAGCGAGCTGAAAGCGCGCAACACGCCTTGGGCACGAAATTACAATTGCGATTCCGAACGCATCACGGTGCGCCACCACCTCACGCACACCGCGCAAGGCAAACCGGGCACTGCGTATCAGTACAATGGATCGTTATTCGCGCGCCTGACCGCGGTGATTGATGCTCTGTGGCTGAAGGGATTCAATCGCGCGGTCGAGGAGGACATCCTTAATCCCCTCGGCATGAACGATACCGCGCTCGGCGCTGCCGATTCGAACAAGGCCGGCGTGATCGCCCGCATGGCTAAGCCTTACCGGCTCGATGCGGATTTCAAGGTGGTGGAATCCACCGCCTTCACCCCGCCGCTCGATTACGTCAGCGCGGCCTCGGGGATGATCTCGACGGTTATGGATCTTGCCAAATATGACGTCGCGATCGATCGCGACAAGGTCTACAGCCCGCAGGTAAAGCAGCAGATTTGGACCCCCGCGAAGTCTCCCGCCGGTCAGAAATTCCCGTACGGCCTTGGCTGGTTTGTGTGGGAGCCGTTTGCAAAGTTCTATTGGCACTACGGCTGGTACTCGGAAGCTTTCTCCTCGCTCTTGTTCAAGGTGCCGGATCGGGAGCTGACGCTCATTCTATTAGCCTGCACTGATCGCGCGAGCTCGGTCTTCTGGCTTGGCTCAGGCGACCCGCTGCGCTCGGCGTTTGTTACGGCTTTTCTCGATTCCTTCGGCCAGAGATAGCGCGCGGGGGCAGAGCGGGGAGCCTGGAGACAAGTGAATCATTGCATGGTGCCGCTGCGTCCCCCCGCGGCATTTCTCGCCTGCTATGATGACCGATCGACGCGCCGGTGCGATCATCCGAGCGCGGTCCTTAGTGTGCTGCTGGCACATCTGCTGACGTATGCATGTTGCGTGTTTCACCTCGCAGTCGTCTGCGCAAATGCAATGTAGTTTGGCGCTCCAAAGAAGCTGTAGGCCTTCAATTCGCTGAGCCTCTTCCTGACATTAAGGCGCTGCCGGCGCGCGAGTTGGCGCCTGAATTCAATTGATCGTAAGAGTTTGGGCAATCGTCCAGCCGGCGGATGTTCGCGCTGCGCCAGGGCGCAATCTCATCGTTACGAAGATGCCGGGGTTGAGGGGTTGACAGCCAGCCCTTTCCGCTAATAGTTTCCTATATGGTGAACTATAATGCGCGGCTCGACCGGACATTTGCGGCGCTCGTCGACCCGACTCGGCGCGCGATTCTCGCCCGGCTCGAACGCGAAGACCGCGCATCCATCAGCGCGCTGGCCCAGCCCTTCGTGATCAAGCTGCCGGCGGTGATGAAGCATCTCGACGTGCTTGACGATGCCGGCCTCATCACCCGGTCGAAAGTCGGGCGCACCGTGACGGTACGGCTCCGGCCCGAGCCCATGAGGGAAGCGATAGATTGGCTACGCCGCTACGAACGCTTCTGGTCGAAGAGCCTCGATCGGCTCGCGGCCTATGCCGAAAGCAAGGAAACCGAAGCGAGAAAGAAAAGACGATGACCAGTCTAACGCTCGTGCGCCGGATCGACGCGCGGCCATCGATTGTCTTCGATGCGCTCATCACACCGGAAGGCATCGCCAACTGGTGGGGTCCCGACGGCGGCCCCGTGCTTGTGGCGGAGACCGATCCGCGGGTTGGCGGCCGCTTTCGGGTTCGCTTCCGCACGCTTGACGGAAGCGAGCATGAGAGCAGCGGCGAATATCTCGAAGTGGTGAAGCCCGAGCGGCTGAGCATGAGTTGGCGCTGGACGGGTGGTGCCGAAGATCCCGGCGAGTCGCATCTCGAGATCACGCTTCGCGCCGTTGCCAAGGGGACCGAACTCACATTGACACATTCGCGCCTGCACGACGAGGAGAGTCGCCGCAGCCACGAGGAAGGCTGGACCGGAGCGATCGACAAGCTGGAACGCCATTTTCTTGCAGTCGAACCGAGCTCTCCGTGAACAAGCATTCGCCGCAGAGCCGAGTGTCGCTACAGCCAGGCGATCAGCTGGAGCGGCCTGTTCGACGAGCTCCAGCCTACGCCCGCGAAAAACGCAAAGGAGCACATCGCATGATCACGATCTCCGCTTTCAAATGGGTTCCAGAGTTTGCCCAGGGCCAAGTGCGCGATCTGCGCGCGCGCTGGGCGCTGGAGGAAGCTGGTCTGCCTTACAAAGCGCGTCTCCTCGAACTGGGCGATCAGGATAAACCGGACTACCGCGCACTACAGCCCTTCGGGCAGGTGCCGATCCTTGAGGAAGACGGCCTCGTGCTCTTCGAATCCGGGGCCATCGTGCTGCATATCGGCGAACGGAGCGAGATGCTCCTACCGAAGGACGCGAGCGGACGCGCACGCGCGACGCAATGGCTAATCGCGGCGCTCAATTCAATCGAGCCGTTCGTTATGAACGTCGCCCTGATCGATCTCTTTTACGCGAATGAGGAATGGGCGAAGCTGCGCCGCCCAGGGGCGGTGGAATTTGTGCGGAAGCGCCTGTCCGCGCTCTCCATGTCACTCGGCGACAAACCATATCTCGACGGTGACCGCTTCACAGCGGGTGATTTGATGATGACGACTGTGCTGCGAATCCTGAAGCACACCGACATCGTCGCAAGTGACAAGCGCCTCGCCGCCTATGTCGAACGCTGCACCGCGCGGCCTGCCTTCAAACGAGCGTTCGATGCGCAGATTGGCGATTTCAGGGAGGCTGCATAGCCGAGACCAGGCCCTGTCGTGATCCGGCGGCCTTGGCCGGCGCGCTATGCTATTCCGAAGGTGCGAGCGCCACGAAGTTCAGGCACCTTGCGGGCGTTCTCGAGTGGAGAACAGCGATTGGGCTACCTATCTTGAAAGCAGTGGATGGCGATTAGGGCGTGCTTCAAAGCGAAAGGATATGCAATGGCAAAGAACACGATTTGCGTCTGGTACGATAAGGATGCCGAGGCTGCTGCTCGCTTTTATGCCGAGACCTTTCCCGACAGCGCGGTGGGTGCCATCCACCGTGCACCCGGTGACTACCCATCCGGCAAGAAGGGAGATGTGCTGATAGTCGAATTCAAAGTTGCCGGCGTCTCTTGTATCGGCCTCAACGGCGGTCCCGCGTTCAAACATAGCGAAGCCTTTTCGTTCCAGATCGCCACTGACGATCAATCCGAGACCGATCGCTATTGGAACGCCATCGTCGGCAATGGCGGCCAGGAGAGCGAGTGCGGCTGGTGCAAAGACAAGTGGGGCGTGTCGTGGCAAATCACGCCGCGTGTGCTGACCGAAGCGCTGGCGGCCGGCGGCGATGAAGCAAAGCGCGCGTTTGATGCGATGATGACCATGAAGAAGATCGACGTCGCTGCAATCAAGGCGGCGCGGCGCGGATGAGTCTCGCGGCGGGGAGGTCCATGATGACCGCTATTGTGAAGGGTTTCGGATGCCGGCCCGATGATTGACGGTGCCGCGCATACCGAGGGCCGGCGTCCGAAAGCCTCCAGGGGAGGAAACCGCGATGGGGGAACGTTCGGCGGTACCGCGGGCGCTATGGGGATTTAGGCGCCACGGAGGCGGCGTTTGAGCCGTGGTCCGTTGATCGCGCGCATTGATCGGCGTTGATGCGGTGCCTGAGCGGATCGTTGTGGCCGAACGGCAGGGTGTTGATCGACGGAAGGCGTTTCCGTGGCGGTGCGCGTCGCGTATGCGAGCGAGCGACGCCGTGGCCGGCGCAGCAGCGGCAAGAACGCAGTAAGCCCGGATGATTCCGAATATGGCGGGGACGGAAACGCGCTACCACAAGCTTTGCAGCGTGTGGAAAAGCCGACCTGCGCTGATCGTTTCTGACCCGGAGCGGATCCGTAGCGGATTAGCAGTTACTTCCCTTCTGGCACGAAAGCTGACGTTGCAATGGGCGTCAGTCGACGTCTGCATTCGAGATGAGAGCACACACGCCGGGTCGTTGTTGTCAGTTCGGCTTCCGACCCTGAGCCGCCGTCGGCGGTCGAGCGGTTGTGGTATGGACCCACATCGGCATGGCAGCACGAGAGCACCGTTTGGCGGAATTCGACAATGAGGGTGTGTCATAGACAAAGTGAAGTTCGACCCCACCAAAGCCCTCACGACCCATCGAGCGCTACCTCTCGCATTCCCAGTTCTTTATACAAGCGGACGGCTCCCGTAGGATTGTCCACCTGAACCTTCAAATCGACGTGCTTCACGCCCCGACGCCGAAATTCCCAAAATACTCTGCTCAGCAGTGCCGCCGCGATTCCGCGCCGACGCTCTTGCGGATGGACAACCAAATCCTTGATGAAGGCACTGGTCCAGCATTGCGCGACTCCGACAATGTCCTGGCGCTCATTGAGCGCGAGGAAACAAAGATCAGGGGCAAACTCGTCGTCGTCTCGAAGGCTGGGCCACCACTCTTCAAATGGCTCAATGTGCCCTCCGCCTTGAGCGTAGCCGACCTCAAGCAGGCGGTGAACCGCCGGCGCATCGTCAGCGGCAAACGTCCGCACGCGATAGCCGGTCGGGCAAGTCGGTGGGGCGACCGCTTCAGTTAAGTCGCGTCGTAGGCGCTGCAACCTATCGTTCATGCATGCACGATCGAAACCGTTACCGACGTTCGCAAGTTGCAGCCGCTGCTTCAGCGCGCCTGAACTTTCCTCCGCGCTGCACCTCAGGTCCGCTTCTGGGCCCAGGAGAAGTGCCCGCCAAGTCGACCAGTGTCTGCTTTTTTGGGGCGGAGCGGAAACGCGCTTCAGTTCACCGGTTCGCCGCGCAGGTCGATTGCGTATCCATCCGTGTTTCTGAAGCGGAGATTTAGCTGGTCGCCCTCAAACTGAAGTGTCCAGTAGACCATTTCGCCGTTCCCAAGGAAGCGGCGTTCGAGCACAAACGTGCGGCTGTCCACCCAACTTCCCTTGTTGGCGACAAAGGCGTAGCGGGCAGCCTTGCCGCGCGAGCGGCCATCGAGCCCGATCGGCTCCGACAGCGATCATCTCCCGGCCGCCCGGCTGGTCGAAATAGACCGTAAGCTCGAAGGTGGGAGGTTACACCGGCAAGGTTCAGCCTGATCGCCCTTAGGCGCAGCTCATTATCGCTAAAGCGCCAGGTCTTGTTGGACACCGCATCCACCAGGTCCGACGCCGGACCGACAGGCGTCGCCTGTTCGGTTGCGGCTTTGAGCAGGGACGCTCTCAGCACCGCCTGGCCTTCGGGCTCGGGCGGCAGTGGCTTGTCCGACTTGACCGCAGTGACGATCTGATCGATCAGCGCAGACACGGGGTAGCGCTTCTCGCCGTCGGGCACGACGCCAGTCATGACGGCAACGACATCGAGCTTAGGAAGCACGACGATCGATTGGCCGTGCCGCCCCAGCGCCATGAACGCATGCCTGTCCGGAATCGACCACCACAGGTTTGCGTATTTGCCGAAGCTGGTCGTGACCTTGCCATACCTCGCCCGCTCGACCCAGGCGGACGGGATGATCCGCTTTCCGTCCCAGACACCATCGCGCAGATAGAGATAACCGAGCTTCGCCATGTCGTGCGGAGTGAGGCGCATTCCGGCCTCGCCGGTCACGACGCCCTGCTTGTCGACGGGCGCCCAGCGGACGTCGGTAATGCCGAGTGGCGCGAGCAATTCCTTTCTGGCGAGTTCAAGCGCGTCCTGCCCGGTCAACTTGTTGATCAGCGCGGAGAGAAGATACGGATCGCCGCCCTTGTAATAGAACTTCTCTCCCGGCGGATCGGACATCGGCTGGTCGAGCACGAACCCGGTCGGGTCCGGGCTCGCGTACATCCGCGGAAGGGATTCATCCGGTGTGTGAATCCGCTCCACCCAAGCTATGCCGGAGGCCATGTCGAGAAGGTTCTGAACCGTGATCGCCTTCTTGCGGTCGTCGAGATCGGCAATGGTCCTGTCGGAAAAGAAATCGAGCACCGGCCGGTCGACGCTCTCCAGCTTTCCTTGCTGCACCAGGACGCCGATCACGGTGCTCAAGAAGCTTTTGGTCACCGAGCGCAGGTCGTGCCTGATGCCGGCGACGTAGGGCGCGTAATAGGCGTCGGCGACGATCTTGCCGTTCCGGACGATCAGCACGCTGTCCTGCTTGTAGGTGCCGACATCGTCGATCAAGCGGGCGACCGCGCGCGAGTTCATCCCCTGCTCTTCCGGCGTCGAGACCTCCCACACCTTCGTGGGCCAGTCCGACGCCTGGCGCTCTGGGGTTTCCGCCCTGACTGCGAATGCATGGATGGCGGCGAAAGCCAGGAGCGCCGCGATCGTCGCGCCCTTGAACTTCATGATGCAATCTCCCCAGCAACGGTAACCCGCAGTATACACGGAGCGCACGGCAACACTCACCTGCGCACGAGTAACCCGGTCCGCTTGTAGACACGAGTTGCCGGGTGCCCTGCGACCGGCGTCCGAAAACCTCCAAGGGAGGAAACCGCGGGAGCAGAGTTTCGCCGATCGTTTCGAGCGCTCGGAGCGACTAGTGGATGAAGGTCAGCGAACGCGCGTGATGTCAGAGCGGGAATTCCGACCAGCCGCGGCGCTCGAATGTGGGCACGAGCCGGGACGTTACCGGCACCGACATTGCCAAGATGCCGGCGGGAAAGTGAGCTTTTGCTGGAGCAATACCGTGATTTCTACCGGGGCTAGGACGTGGAAAACATGTCACCGCGACCAACTTCCAGGTTATGGGCGAGGGCGCAGGCGGCCGGGCGCGATCGCATAGAGCGGCGCGAAGCACCGGCGAGCGCGAGCGTCAAGCCCACGCGGGCACGCATGCTGCACCGGACCGGCTCGTCGCGGTTCGTGGACCGACGCCCGACGCTCGACCTGATCGTGACCATGGACGACGCGACGAGTACGATGATTCGGCATTTCTGGTCGAGGAGGAAGGCACCGCCTCGACGTTGCGGGCGCTGCTGGAAGTGTTCAGCGCGGACGGCCTGCCGATCTCTGACCCCGAAGCGGACGCGCGGCTCGCTGGGATTCGCGGAACGGGGCGCTATGGAATATCGTCCAATCGAGGTTGCCTGCATCAGTCGAGCTTGATGCCCGCGAACTTCACCACCCTGCCCCACTTCTCGGTTTCGTCGGCGATGAGCTTGCCGAAGTCGGCGGACGAGCCCGTCAGCACCATACCGCCCAGGTCGGCGAGGCGCGCTTTCAGCTTGGGTTCGGCAAGCCCTGCATTGATCTCCTTGTTGAGCCTGTCGACGATCATGGCGGGCGTATTCTTGGGCGCACCCAAGCCATACCATTGGCTTGCTTCGTAGCCCGGCACGAAATCGGCCATGGTCGGCACGTCCGGCAGCGCCTCCGCGCGTATCGCGGTCGTTACCGCGAGGGCGCGCAGCCGGCCCGTTGTAACGTACTCGGTCGTCCCGGGCGTGGTGGCAAACATGATCTGCACCTGTCCGCCAAGCAGGTCGGTGAGCGCAGGCCCCTGGCCGCGATAGGGCACGTGCACCAAGTCGACGTCAGCCATCAACTTGAACAGCTCGCCGGCCATGTGTGACGAGCTTCCGTTGCCGGCCGAAGCCATGTTGATTTTTCCCGGCCTGGCCTTGGCATGAGCTATCAATTCAGGGATCGTCTGGGCCGGAACTGATGGATGGACGTACGCGACGTTGGACACGCGGATGACACCGGCGACAGGTGCGATGTCGCGGATAAAATTGTAATTGAGCTTGTCGTAGAGTGTCGCGTTGACGGCATTCGAAATGGCGACGGCGAGCAGCGTATGTCCATCGGCAGGCGCACGCACGACAGCCTCGGTGCCGATATTGCTACCGCCCCCCGGCCGGTTCTCGACGATAAAGGATTGGCCGAGCCGCTCCGAGAGCCAATGACCCATCAGGCGCGCTGTGATGTCGACTCCGCCGCCGGCCGCAACAGGGACGATGATGCGCACGAGCCGCGTCGGGTAGGCTTGCGCCCAAGCGAGGCGCGGCACCGCCGATAGCGCGGCAGCACCCGCGGCCAGATGCAGAAATCGTCGACGGGGAAGTTTCATGGCGGTTCCTCGCCAAAGGGTTGCTTGAATGGTCGGCACGACCAAGGACGCGCGCGGGCGACCGCGATACCAATGTCAGTTCAGGGTGATTTCGTGCCTGCCGACGGCACCAGGGCTGCCAATTGAAATAAGCGGAGACTTCGGTACGTCGCCGTTTTTTGGGCAGCGCTCGGACAAGCAACTGCTTGAGCCGTGCGCCAATGTTACATTGCTTCCAGTCTTGATGATAGGGCGAAAGATGCGATGTCGGCTGTTGGCACCGGACGCCATCAAGGAGCGACGAGCTCCAGGCCTTTCGCCTTGATCATCGCAATGGCCTCCGGCCCCGTGAGAAGCTTGATCAGGGCCTTGGCCGCGTCTGGTTGCTTGGCGCTCGTGCCGACGCCGCCGTGAGCACCATGTCATCCTGCAGCTCGTGCGGGAACGGGCCGGCAAGCTCCACACCGGGCAAGGCCAGAATTATGTTGGTGGTCACAAATCCAAGCTCGGCCTCGCCGGCGGCGACCGCCTGGCCAATACGCTCGGGAGCCTGCTGCGGTTGCGTCTTGGCTTTCATCTGCTCGGCGATGCCGAGGCGCTCGAGCACCTTCGCAAGATGAGCGCCGGTCGTGCCTTCCAGTATATAGGTGACTGACTTCGCGTTGAGCAGCGCGCGCTTGAATGTGTCGGCCGAGCCGATGTCGGGCTTGGGGGCACCCGCGCGCACAGCCACGCCGCGGCCGACGCGAGCGATTCCAGTGCGCGTGTCGCCAGCGATCTTGCCCTGCTTGATCAGATCGTCCATCAGAGGTGCCGGGCCAATTGCGAGGTCGAATACCTCACCGGCCTCAATCCGCCGTTTCGTGATGCCGGTCACCCCGTACTGGATCACCAGCTTGTGGCCGGTTGCGCGCTCGAACTGGGGGCCGAGTTCTCCGATCACCGCCGATACTGCGGGCACCGCTGTGATCTTGACTTCAGCGGCATCTGCCGCGACGCCTTGCGCCAACAGGAGCACGACCCTTGTCTTGGCCGCTACGGCGAGTGAAGATTTTCTCATAGTGTCCTCCCATCCGCGACCTCATCAAAGAGAGTTGCGCCGTGTCGGGGCGTCGACTTGGCTCGCCGATATACGGATTCATTTTCCCGTCGGCAGCCGCGTGACGGCGGCGTCGCAATTGAACCTGCATTGGCTTTTCAAAGTGAGATTGTGCCTGCCGATGGCACCAGGCGATCAGCCCCCCGGCTTGACGCCGGCCGCTTTGATCATCGGCCACCATTTGTCGGCCTCCGCCTTCTGATGCGCGCGCAGCGCCTCCGGCGTCTGCCGGTTCGCCGGCGCGGCATCAAGACCAAGGTCGGCAAAGCGCTTGAGCACGGCCGGCTCGGTGAGCGCCTCGCGCATCGCGGCGTTGAGCTTGGCGACGACGTCCTTCGGCGTTCCCTTGGGCACCCACATGCCGGACCACAGCCAGATGTGGTAGCCGGGCAAACCGGCCTCATCGACCGTCGGAATGTCCGGCCCCGCCGCGATCCGCTTGGTGGCGGTGACGGCATAGGCCCTGATCTTGCCGCCCTGCACCTGCGGCATCGCGTTCGACGCCTGGTCGACGATGATGTCGATGTTGCCGGCGACCAGGTCCTGCATCGCCGGGCCGGTGCCGCGGTAGGGCACGTATCGCGCCTTTGTGCCGATCAGGCTCTGGAAGTAGAGCCCGCTGAAATGCGAGCCGGAGCCGACGCCGGCGGTGCCGAACGTCACGTTTGCTTCGTTCGCCTTGATCCAGGCGATCAGTTCCTTGAGGTTCTTCGCCGGCACCGCGTTCTTGCTGA
Source organism: uncultured Alphaproteobacteria bacterium (assembly GCA_963738705.1). GTDB lineage: Bacteria > Pseudomonadota > Alphaproteobacteria > Rhizobiales > Xanthobacteraceae > CAVTXS01. Next base: position 6,924 of record CAVTXS010000017.1, on the reverse strand, counting down.
CCACCATCTGCGGATTGCCGCCGATCAAGCCGATCGGTTCGAGATCGTTGAGCAGGTCGAACGTCAGCGGATAGATCGCGCCGTTGATCACGTGCGTCCCGAGATGGCCGAAGCTCACGGTGTAGCCGTCGGCCGGCGCGCGCACCGCGCGCGTCACGCCGAGCGTACCGCCCGCGCCGGTCACGTTCTCGACGATCACCGTCTGGTTCAGCACCGCGCGCATGCGCTCGCCGAGCACGCGCGCCAGCACGTCGGACGGCCCGCCGGCCGCAAACGGCACGATGATCGTGATGGGTCTTGAGGGATAGGTTTGCGCCCACGCGATGCGCGATACGGCCGGCAGCGCGGCAGCGCCCGCTGCCAGATGCAGAAATTGTCGGCGAGGAAGTTTCATGGCGGTTCCCTTGCTGGACAGTTGCTTGAATGGTCGGCACGATTAGGGATGCGCGCGGGCGACCACGACCGCGACCCGCGATACCAACGTCACTTCAGGGTGATTTCGTGCCTGCCGACGGCACCAGGGCTGCCAGTTGAAATAAAGCGGAGACTTCGGTACGTCGCCGTTTTTTGGGCAGCGCTCGGACAAGCGACTGCTTGAACCGTGCGCCAGTCATACACGGTTCTGGCCTAAATGATAAGGCTAAGACCCGGCCGCGCACGAACGGGCCGCGCGCACCGGCGGCCGGCGTCCGAAAACTCCAAGGGAGGAAACCGCGAGTCAGGTGTGTGTTGCTGTGCCGCATGCGCTATATCGGTTCTTCGCGCCGCCACGTTTTCACACAACCAAGACCCGGAGTGGACCTCGAAGCTAGTATTTTGCAGCTTCATCCCGACCCCATACCCGCGATCGCTTCCGCGAAGATTTGGTTATTGTAGCGTGGACATGACGGTCCTACGCCTGTTCGTGCGCGTCGATCGCGGCGAGGACCTTCGGCGGTGACATCGGCAACTCCGTCAGTCGCCGGCCGACCGCGCGTTCGATCGCGTTGGCGATGGCCGCCATCGGGGGACAAATGTTAACCTCGGCGACTCCCTTGGCGCCGTATGGGTGGCCGGGATTCGGCACCTCAACCAGCACCGGCTCGATCATTGGCAGATCGGAGGCCACCGGAATTCGGTAGTCGAGGAAGCCCGGATTTTCCAAGTGTCCCCGCGAGTTGTAGATGTACTCTTCGTTGAGCGCCCAGCCGATGCCTTGCACGACGCCGCCTTGGATCTGCCCCTCGACGTAGCTCGGGTGAATCGCACGGCCGACGTCCTGGGCGGCGACGAAGCGCAGGATCGTCACCTTGCCGGTGTCGGGATCGACCTCGATGTCGCAGAATTGGGTGGCGAAACCAGGGGCGACAGCAGCAGGGTTCACGCCTGCGGCGGCGACGATCGGCCCGCCGGTCTGCGCGCGTTTGCTGGCGATCTCCTTGATCGACATCGGCTTGAAATCGCCGACGTTACTGCTCGCCGGCTTCGCGTGGCCTTCCTCCCACACCACCGCCTCGGGATCGACGCCCCAGGTCTTGGCTGCGCGATTGCACATATCCTGGATCACGATTTTCGTGGCGTTGACCACAGCCATTCCGGTCGCAAACGTCACCCGCGAGCCACCGGTCACGTGCGTGTATCCCACCGACGCCGTGTCGGCGATGATTGGGCGCACCTGGTCGTAGTCCACGCCTAGCGTCTCGGCAGCCATGATCGCCATGGAGGCGCGGGAACCGCCGATGTCGGGGCTGCCGGTGGCCACCACGACCGTGCCGTCCTCGTTGACGTGGACGGTGGCGCTGGATTCACCGCCGCCATTGAACCAGTAGCCGGAGGCGACGCCGCGCCCCTGGTTCTTCCCGAGCGGCGCCTTGTAGCCCGGGTGGTTGAGAATCGCCTCGATGGTCTCGGCATATCCATCGTGCGCAAGCTTCGCGCCCGAGAGCATCTGCGTTCCCGCCTTGGCGGCGTTCTTCAGCCGCAGTTTCAGCGGGTCCATGCCGATCTTCCGGGCCAGAACGTCGAGCACGCTTTCTACCGCAAAGGCACCGATCGGCGAGCCCGGCGCACGATAGGCCGCAACCTTTGGGCGGTTGGATACGACGTCGTAGCCGACCGCGCGCGCGTTCGCGATGTCGTAGGGCGCAAACGCGCACATGCACGTGCTCATGAACGGCGAGCCCGGAAATGCGCCAGCCTGCAACTTGAAGAGCCCCTCGGCGGCGGTGATCGTGCCGTCGCGTTTGACGCCGATCTTCACCGTCATCGACGATCCCGACGTCGGGCCCGTAGCCCTGAACACGTCCTCGCGACTCATCACGACCTTGACGGGAAGGCCGGATTTACGCGCCAGCGCGACGGCAACCGGTTCGACGTAGACCACCGTCTTGCCGCCGAAAGCGCCGCCGATCTCCGCCGGATAGACGCGCAGGTCGCCGATTTTCATGCCGAGCAGTTGCGCCGTGTACGTGCGCACGACGAAATGCCCCTGGCTCGCGCTCCAGAGCTCGCACTGGCCGTCGGCATCGAATCGGGCCACGCAGCCTTGCGGCTCGATATAGGCCTGATGCACCGGTGCAGTCTTGAACGACATTTCGACGATCTCGTCGGCCGCTGCGAAGCCGGCTTCCAGGTCGCCGAGCGTGAATACGTTGCGCTTCGCGATGTTCGACGGCGGCGGCGGCGGCTCGACGCCCCGGGTGATCATGTCCGGGAACAGCAACGGCGCATCCGGCTTCATCGCCTCATCGACGTCGATGACGTGCGGCAGCACCTCGTAGTCGACTGCAATCAATGACAGCGCCTCGTCGGCGATGGTCTTGCTGGCAGCCGCCACGGCGGCCACCGCATGGCCCTCGTAGAGGACTCGCTCTCGCGCCATGATGTTGCGGGTCATATGCCAGAAGTTCTGCGCAACGCGCTCCGGGCCGACATACTCGAACTTCTGCTCGGGGAAGTCCGCGGAGGTCACGACCGCCTTGACGCCGGGGAGCGCCGCCGCCTTCGAGACATCGATCGAGCGGATGAGCGCGTGGGCATGCGGTGAGCGCAGGATCCGGCCGACCACCATGCCCGGCATCGTCAGGTCGGCGCCGTACAGTGCAGTTCCGGTGACCTTCGGCACGCCGTCGGGACGAACCGGACGGGTTCCAACCCATTTGAATGGTGCTACGGTATCTCGCGCGATCACGTCGTTCACAGCGACCTCGTCTCGTCGCCGGTTGGGCTTGCCTGCACAAAGGGTCGCGCGCAGAGCGCCCAAATGCAAGCCCTCGCCCTGGACCGCGAATCAGCGCTACTAGACCCGGATCCGGGTACGGCGGCGTCGTGACCTCTCCCCATTGGGGAGAGGTCGCCGCGCGTCAGCGCGCACGGGTGAGGGGACCACCGCCGGACTCGAACCCTCACCCGGTCCTCGCATCGCTCGGAGACCTCTCGAGCGGGATCTGACCGCGCCCGTTTGGCTCATTTGGGAGACGCCGTGCCCATGCTTGCGTATTCAGCCCCGGCGACGGTCGAGGAGGCCGTTCGCATCCTCGCCGGAGCCTCCGGCGTTGCGAAGGTCCTGTCCGGCGGGACCGACCTGCTGGTTCAGATCAGGTCCGGCCGAACCAAGCCGGAACTGATCGTCGATACCAAGAAGATTCCCGGCATCTCCGGCATTCGTGAGCAAGACGGCGCCTTCGTCATCGGGGCCGCGACCCCCGGCGCCGTGATCGGCGAATGCGAGGCGCTCCGGCGGGCCTGGCCCGGGGTCGTCGAGGCCACCAACCTGATCGGCTCGACCCAGGTGCAAGGCCGGGCGTCGCTCGCCGGCAATCTCTGCAATGCATCGCCGGCGGCCGACAGCGTTCCGGCGCTGATCGCCGCGCGCGCGACCTGCGTGCTCGCCGGCGCCAACGGGCGACGCGAGGTTCCGGTGGAGAGCATCGTCACGGGCCCGGGGCGCACCTCCCTGAACCGGGACGAGTTCATCATCGAGTTTTGCCTGCCCAAGCGCCCGCCCCGCTCGGCCGACGCCTACCTCCGCTTCATTCCACGGACCGAGATGGATATTGCCGTCGTCGGCGCCGGGGTCAGCGTCACGCTGGACCCGGGCGGCGTCTGCACCGATGCGAGGGTCGTGCTCGGCGCCGTCGCGCCAACCGCGGTCCTTGTCTCGGAGGCTGCCGCCGCTCTGATCGGGCGCACGCTCGACGAGACCGCGCTCACCGGCCTCGACGGTGCGGCGCGGCGAGCCTGCAAGCCGATCGACGACAAGCGAGGGACAATCGAATACCGCACCAAGGTCGCAGGCGTGATGGCGCGCCGGGCGGCGGTCATCGCCTACGAGCGCGCCGGAGAGCGTCGATGAGAAAGCATCACGTCAGTCACCACCATCAACGGCGAGCCCACCGAGTTTCTGTGCGAGCCGCAACTCACTCTGCTCGACGTGCTGCGCGACGAGCTCCGTCTGACCGGCAGCAAGGAGGGATGCAGTTCGGGCGACTGCGGCGCCTGCAGCGTGATCGTCGACGGTCGTCTGGTCTGCTCGTGCCTGATGCTTGCGGTCGAGGCTGAAGGTCGCGCGATCGAGACCGTGGAGGGCATGGCGCACGGCCATGATCTCCACCCATTGCAGCGAAAATTCCTCGAACATGCCGCGCTTCAGTGCGGCTTCTGCACCCCGGGCGTGCTGGTCGCGGCCAAGGCCTTGCTGGACCGCAATCCCGACCCGACGGAAACCGAGACCCGGTACTGGCTTGCCGGTAACCTCTGTCGGTGCACCGGCTACGACAAGATCGTTCGCGCCGTTCTTGACGCCGCCGCCGAGATGAGGGGGGCGTGAGCCCGCTGAAGTCCTGGGCGAGGTACGAACCGCGATTGGACGTGCACCGAGAGCTAATTTCGGCGGGCGGTCCAATAGCCTACGCAACGCGCATTTCCTGAGTGACCGGTCCAAGTCCCGCGGCCGGCGGTGGCCGACAGTCTGCCCGAGCCGGAGGCGTATTTGTCGGGAACGCTCACCGAAGCGCGAACCGCGCCGGATCTCGCCACGTAGCCTCTGAACTTCACCAGATTAGGATGCGTTACGAGCCCGTCGGAGATGTTAACGGTGAAATTATAGGTGGAATCGCAGGCGCCTCTTTGCGTCACGAAGACGAGGTCCGAGGATCCATCGTAGGCTGCGCGCGCGTGTGCGGCAGAGGCGAAGCCAAGAAGACCGGCGACTACCGCCAGGTAAAGCGAAGACTTCTTCATGTGGATTTCTCCCAAAGATGTCAGATCAGTCGCATCGCCTTCTATAGAATGCACTACGGCGCGATCGCGCAATTAGATGTAAGTTGCGAGATATAAGCTTGTGAGTTGCGCGACATAAGCTAAGGTTTAGCTGCGAAGGCTGAAATACTAAAATTTCGATAGAGCGCCTCTCGAGCGCGGTGAGCCGAAGACGGGGGAAAGAAAGCTTACCGGGTTCGGCATCGCCTCGTCCTTGCCGCGTGAGCGACGGGCGCTTTAGCTTCCCGAGACGATAGCGGCATGCGTGCCTAAATGGCAGCCGAACAGCCCGGTCTGATAAATCGCTTAATCAATACTCAACACGACTAAGCTAAAGATTAGACCTTTCGTCGATCGAGTATCCGAACTCGACGCAGGCCCAATGGATTGGGGCCAAGCAATCATCGATTTGGTCGCAGCTTTCGTTAACCGCAGATCGCTGGCGGGTTTGAGCCATGCATCCGTCGTGCAGCCCGCTCCTTGGCTGCACCCGAACGGCGCTCTTGAGGCCACGAGCTTTTACGAAACCAAGCTCCTGAAGAGCACGCTCAAGCAACTTTGTCGACTTCGACCGGATCAATGCCCGCGAAATGCGCTTCAGTGTCGGCGCGGTGAACGTGCGCACCGGCAATTTCGTCTACTTCGACAACGAAACGCATACGATCCGGCCCGAGCACGTGATGGCGAGTGGCTCGCTTCCGCCCGGCTTTCCTGCGGTGGAGATCGAGGGCGAGTTCTACTGGGACGGAGGCCTCATCTCGAATACGCCGCTGCAATGGGTCGTTGAGCAGGGCCCCCGCCAGGACACGCTGGCCTTTCAGGTGGGCCTCTGGAGCGCGCGCGGCGAGGTTCCTGGCAATTTGGCCGACGTCGTGATGCGTCAGAAGGAAATCCAGTATTCAAGTCGCACGCGCGCCAACACCGATCAGTTCAAGCAGCATCAGCGCGCCCGAAAGACGCTAGCAAGTCTTCTCTCGAAGCTGCCGGCGGACCTCCTCGCCGGCGAGGAAGCAAGGATGCTGAGCTCGATCGCCGATCAGAAGGTCTACAGCCTCGTCCAGCTGATCTATCGCTCGAGGCACTATGAGAGCCACTCGAAGGATTACGAGTTTTCCCGGCTGTCCATGGAGGAGCATTGGCGCGCCGGTTATCACGACGCGGTGCGCACGTTGCGCCATCCCGAGGCGCTCCAGCGGCCCCGCAATCAGGAAGGCGTCTGCACGTTCGATCTCGCCGTTGACGGGCCGGAATAGCGCGCAAAACAGCCCCACAGACCGATCAATCAACCATAGGAGATTTCAGCTGTGCACGAAGACACCGTGCGGACGAGGGCGTTCGCAATGCCGCTGAGCAGCCCGGCCTACCCGATCGGGCCGTATCGCTTCCGCAACCGCGAATATCTCATCATCACCTACCGGACCGATCCGCACAAGCTTCGCGAACTCGTCCCGGAACCGCTCCAGGTGCGCGAACCTCTAGTGAAGTTCGAGTTCATTCGCATGCCGGGACTCGACTGGCTTCGGCGACTACACGGAAAGCGGACAAGTTATCCCTGTCTCGTTCCGGGGCCGCAAGGGCAGCTACAGCCACTGCATGTTTCTCAACGACCACCCGCCCATTGCCGGCGGACGCGAGCTGTGGGGCTTTCCCAAGAAGCTTCCGAACTCCCACGCTCCGCACGGAGAT
>CAVTXS010000016.1:0-76980 GCA_963738705.1 uncultured Alphaproteobacteria bacterium | reverse complement strand
CGTTGACCGCATGCACGGATTGGCGCGTGGCGCCAATTCTTCGGCCTCGCCGGAGGCGGAGCGCAGCCAGCAGCGGGGTTTGCACCCGTCGCCGACATTTCGGTATGGCGTCCATCATAAACTCATGACAGCTCACGCGGCAGCGCCCCAACGTGGTCAGCGCAGCCATCATTGCTGTGCTCCTCAACGGCACACGTGGCCCTCGGGCCTATGCCTTCAGAACTTGTTCCAGGCAGTCGATGAGTGCGCCCGCTTCAAAAGGCTTCCTGAAGTAACACACGGCGCCGGCGCCAATGGCCCTTTTCTCGAGGCCCGCCACGTGGCGTGCGGTGATCACAATGACCGGCACGGGACAACAGTGCTCAACAAGCAGCTGCTTTAGCTCAATGCCGCTCATGCCTGGCAACCCAATGTCAGTGATGATGCAGGCGGAGCTCCGCATTGCCTCGGACGCTGCAAACTCCTCCGCTGATTCGAAGCCACGCGCGGCGTGGCCTAGTGAACGGACCAATCCAACGAGGGCGCGCCGCAGGGAATCGTCATCCTCAATGATAGAAATCAGCTTTTCCGACGACACGCCAAGTTCTTCCCGATCCTAGCCTTTCGTCGTATTTTCGCAGAACTGGCAAACCAGTGGAATCATACGCAGGTGTTACGCACATTTCCCGACTGCGCCGGTCCGTCTTGCCAGGTAAGCCCGCTGCGGCGAACTTCACAGCAGTCACGACGCCCTGAGATTCAACAATTCGGCCATGCGCACCGATGCAACCAGCTTGTTGCATGACAGTGAGCGCGACCGCGCCGAAGCTTTGCTGTCGAACAGGCAAACGCTCAGTGAAATCGTTCGCCCTTCGCCAGCTTCGCCAAGATCGCCTTCATACGGCGTTCTCGCGTTTCGGGGGTCTTTGCGGTCTGCAGGCGCCAACCGATGGCGTAGGTGTTGGCCTTGTTGAGGGTTTGGAAGAACGCAAGCGCCTTCTTGTTCTTGGCGAGCTTACTCATGAAGTCTTGGGGAATGACCATTGATTTCGGAGAATCGTAGGCTCTTCGCCAACGGCCATCCGCCTTTGCCGCCTCCACCTCTTTCAGGCCGGACCGCTTCATTCGGCCCTCTTGCATCAGCCGTTTCACCCGCTCCGTGTTCCGCTTCGACCAGATGCTTCTGGCCCGGCGCGGCGTAAACTTCTGCCGCCAAGATGTTTCATCGATACCTTGCGCTTGCCCGTCTATCCATCCGAAGCACAGCGCCTCATCAAGAGCCTCGGCATGCGTGATGGAAGGGACGTTCGATCCCTTCCTGAAAAACTTCAGCCAGACTTCGTTCGATTTCACGTGATTCTTGGCGAGCCATCGCTTCCATTCGTCGGAAGAAGTGCATGTCAGGATTGTTGGCGGCGCTCTTTGTTCCTTGGTCGTCATGGTCGGATCGATCCCACCGGCACGAGCCCGCGCTCCACGAGCGAGCGGGGGCACGATCCAAGCCGACCGCAGCGATCGGCTTGGCCTTCCGGGTCAGCACTTTGGCCGCCCTGGTCACTGGCGCATCGCCACCCCAAAGCTAGCATTCTGATCGTGCGCCGGCTGCCGCCGGATCAGAGGTCAGCGCTCTGCGAGGAGCGCCCCGAGAAACAAGGGGGGAGATGTCGCGCAAACACTGCTCGCCGCCGATGGCGGGCGCATTCCGCAGCCCCTTGTCGGTCGATCGCCCAAATCGGTCATTGATGCGAGAGCGACGATGACTCTTTTCCGCGGCCCCGAACGTCCTAGGTTCAGCAGACACGAGACACGGGAGCAGGCCGATGAGCCTCAAGGACAAGACCATCGTGGTGACCGGCGGCAGCCGAGGCCTCGGCCTCGGGCTCGTCGAGGCCCTGGTGGACCAGGGCGCCAAGGTGACCGTCGTGGCGCGCGACCAGGCCGCGCTCGCGGCGGTGGAGCAGAGGCTCGGCGTCGCCGTGATCTCGGCCGACGTCACCGACGAGGGGGCCGCCCAGCGCATCCTCGCTGACGTCCGCCCCGAGATCCTGGTGCTGAACGCCGGCGCGACCCCGCGCATGGGGCGGCTCGACCAGCTGAGCTGGGCGGACTTCACCGCGCCGTGGGAGACCGACGTGAAGGCCGGCCTCTACTGGATGCAGGCCGCCCTCAACCTTCCGCTCGCGCCGGGCGCTCGCGTCCTCGTGGGCTCCAGCGGCGCGGCGCAGCAGGGCTCGCCGCTCTCGGGCGGCTACGCCGGCGCCAAGCGCATGCTCTGGATCATGGCCAAGTACGCCAATGGGGTCGCCAAGCAGAAGGGGCTGGGCATCCGCTTCCAGGCGATCGTGCCGCAGCAGATCATCGGCGGGACCGGGGTCGGCGACGAGGCGTCCAGCGCCTACGCCCGGGCGATGGGCATCGAGCGCGAGGCGTTCCTGGCCCGGTTCGGCGCGCCGATGCCGCCCCGCCAGTTCGGTGACCACCTGGTCGCGGTGCTGGACGATCCGCAGTACGCCACGGGCTTCGCCTTCGGCCTGAAGGGCGATACGGGGATCACGGTCCTCGAGGGAGAGGCGGCTTGAGCGGAGGCCCATCCTCGCCGCCCACGGCGCGCCACGCGCAGCTCCTGGCGCTCGCCGGCGAGCTGCGGCCGGAGCTTCACCGCTACTGCGCGCGCCTGATGGGCTCGGTGATCGAGGGCGAGGATGTGGTGCAGGACACCTTCGCCCGCGCCTTCGTCGCCCTGGACGAGCTGCAGGAGGCCCCGCCGCTCCGCGCCTGGCTGTTCCGGATCGCCCACAACCGCGCGCTGGACCTGCTGCGCAGCCGCGCGATCCGCGCGGCCGAGCCCATCGAGGCGGCCCACGAGGTCGCCGATCCGGAGAGCCCAGATCCTGTGGAGGTGCTGATGCGACGGGAGGCGGTCGAAACCGCGGTGTCGCGGTTCGTGGAGCTTCCGACCGTGCAGCGCAGCGTGGTGATCCTCAAGGACGTGCTCGACCAGTCCCTGGAGGAGATCGCCGCCATGCTCGACCTCACGGTCAACGCGGTGAAGGCCCACCTCGCCCGCGGGCGGGCCCGGCTCAAGGCCATCAACGCCCAGGCGCCGGCCCGGCCCGCGCCGCGCCCGCCATCGCCCGCCGTGGCCCGCTATGTCGCCCTGTTCAACCGGCGCGACTGGGACGGGCTGCGCGCGATGCTGGCCGACGACGTGCGGCTGATCCAGTCGTCGTACCCGCTGCGCGCCGGCGCCGCCGACGTGGGCATGTTCTTCGGCATCTATGCGCGCAGCGCCCCGGTGCGGCTCGCCCCCGCCTGGCTCGATGGCCGCGAGGTGATCGCGGTCTACGAGGATCCTCAGGCGGTGAAGCCCAGCTACCTGATGTGGCTGGAGTGGGCGGACGGCCGGATCAGCTTCATCCGCGACTACCGTTATGTCCGCTACGTCATCGACGACGCGGAGCTGGTCCTGGCGCCAGACGCCGCGCCTCCGGGCGAGGGACCCGCCCACTGATGAAGCCGCGCTCCGCGCTCGGCCGCTGCCGACGCCGTCTTAAGTGACGGCGAGAGTTTCCAATTGGCGTCGCTTCTCGAACCAGGTCGGCGCACGCTCAACGGACCTCGAGATGCCGTTCACCCGGTCGCCACGCCGTTCGAGCGTCGCCTCCAGCCAGCGTCGTATCGAGAACGGAGCGAACGACGAAGGTGGGCCGAAGGCGGCCTCGGTTCGCAAATGCTCCAACCGTCGCAACCATGGAGGAGACCGATGCCTGAGGCCCTCGTCGTCCGCCGCGAGACGCACATCCCGGCGCCGCCCGCCGCGGTGTTCGCCCTTCTGACGGATCCGGAGAAGATCCTGCGGTGGATGGGAACGGAGGCGCAGATCGAGCCGCAGCCCGGCGGGCTCTACCTCGTCAATGTCACCGGGGCTCGCGCTGCCCGCGGCGCCTTCCGCGAGGTGGTGCCGGTGCACCGCTTGGCCTACAGCTTCGGCTGGGACGGCAGCGAGGTCGTGCCGCCGGGGTCGAAGTTCATCGAGATCGATCTGGTCGAGCAGCCGGACGGCACGCTGCTGCGCTTCACCCACACTGGCCTGCCCAATGCCGAGCAATGCGCCAGTCATGCGGAAGGCTGGGCCCATTACCTCGACCGGCTGGCCGAGGTTGCAGCAGGGCGCGACCCGGGCCCGGATCCCTGGCACGGCCGCACTGGCAACGTGTGACTGCGTTCCGGGTTCGATATCGCCCTACTCTTACTGAGTTCAGAAGGTCGCGGTGCGACAGTTGTTAGAATCAAATATTGGCGAGATCACTTATCAGCATGAGGAGGCTGAGATGGGTCTCGGAAGCTCAGGTGACAGTGAATTGCGGTTTGCGGCCTATGTCGAGGGACTTGTGAGGGTGATCGGCCACAAGGACCGAGCCGGACCGCTGCGCGACTACTGCACCGGGCTGATGATGCCGTGTGAGCGCAAGAGTGTGGAGCCGATGGCGGCGGTCACGGCGCCAGCGCGGGTAGCGGCGCAGCACCAGTCGTTGCTGCATTTTGTCGGTGAGGGGCGCTGGTCGGACGAGAAGGTGTTGGCCCAGGTGCGCCAGATGGTGCTGCCGCAGATGCAGCGGCACGGGCCGATCGAGGCGTGGATCATCGACGACACCAGTTTCCCGAAGCAGGGGCGACACTCGGTCGGTGTTGCGCGACAATACTGCGGCCAGCTCGGCAAGGAAGATAACTGCCAAGTGGCTGTATCGCTGTCGATTGCCACTGGCGATGCCAGCTTGCCGGTGGCCTATCGGCTGTACCTGCCACAGGAGTGGGCGCAGGATGGCGACCGGCTGCGCAAGGCGGGCGTTCCGGCGGACATTGGCTTCAAGACCAAGCATGAGATCGCGCTCGAGCAGCTCCAGTGGGCGTGCGCGGCCGGGCTGCCGCGCGGCGTGGTGGTGACGGACGCCGGCTATGGCAATAACAGCGAATTGCGCGCGGACATCACGGCGCTGGAGTTGAGCTACGTAGCCGGCATTCTGTCGAACACCACGGTATGGGCGCCCGGCACCGGGCCGCTGCCACCGAAGACATGGTTTGGCCGTGGACGACCGCCAAAGCTCTTGCGGCGCGACACCCGGCATCGACCGGTCTCGGTCAAGGAACTGGCGCTCGGCTTGCCCAAGCGCGCCTGGCGCACGATCGAATGGCGAGAAGGCACGGCCGAGCGCCTGTCCTCGCGCTTTGCCCGTGTGCGGGTTCGCATTGCGCGACGTGACTTCAAGCGCAGCGAGAGCCGACCGGAGAAGTGGCCGTCGATCGAGTGGCCCGAAGGCGAGAAGGAGCCGACCAAGTATTGGCTCTCAACCCTTCCCGAGGGCATCACTCTGCATCGACTGGTCTACTTCGCCAAGCTGCGCTGGCGCATCGAGCGCGATTATCAAGAACTCAAGCAGGAGGTTAGCCTCCTGAAATTTCGTGAGCCTCCTGAAATTTCAGGGCGAACGCCGCCTCGGAGGCAGGTTTAACGCGGCCTCATCGAGGATTGGACCGTACGGGCGTCGGGGGCGGGGCCAGGATGCGCCGGCGGGGCCGGCCGCGCATGGATGACAGGCCAGGGGCCGTGGCCGCATGATCGCGGCATGGATCTGCCCGCGCCCCTCGCCTGGCTGGTGGACGAGGCCGGCGCCTCGCCCGGCCCTGAGCGGTTTCTGGCCGAGCTCGGCGGCCGGCTGCTGGCCGACGACCTGCCGCTGGCCGGCGGCGCCCTGACGCTCGCGGTGCCGCATCCGATCATCGCCCGCCGCACCTGGCTTTGGCGAGCGCAGACCGGGGCGGTGATCGAGGCGCTCGGCTTTGCCGGCGGCCCGCTCAGCCAGGCCGGGCACGAGTGGCTGGCCGGGCTTGGCCCGGTGCACGAGGACACGGTTGGCCCGGCGCCGGACAGTCCGGTGTTGGGTTGGGCCGGAAGCCGGCCGTTCGGTCCCGCCGAGGCCGGCCGGTTGCGTCAAGCCGCGCGCTTCGTCGCGGCGCCCCTGGCCGCCATCGCCGCGCGGGCGGCGCTGACGGCGCTGCTCGAGGCCTATCTCGGCCGGCGCAGTGCCGCGAGGGTGCAGGGCGGCGCGCTGCGCCGCGGCACCGGGGAGACCATCCGCGCCGCGCTGCTCTTTGCCGATCTGCGCGACTTCACCGTCCTATCCGAGGCGACGGAGCCCGCGGTGATGATCGCCGCCGTCGACGCCTGGTTCGACCGCGTCGCAGGCGCGGTGCACGCTTTCGGGGGCGAGGTGCTGAAGTTCATCGGCGACGGCGTGCTGGCGATTTTCCCGGTCACCGGCGCGCCGGCCGAGGCCTGCGAGGCGGCGCTGCGCGCCGTCGTCGCCGCGCGCGCCGGCATGGCCCATCTCGATGCGGCGCGGCAGGCGCGGGGGCTGGCGCCGCTGCCCTTCGGCGCGGCGCTGCATCTCGGCGAGATACTGTGGGGCAATATCGGTGCGGCCGACCGCCTGGATTTCACGGCCATCGGCCCCGCGGTCAACCTGGTCAGCCGGCTGGAGGGGCTGTGCCGGCCGCTCGGCCGGTCGGTGTTGATCTCGGGCGCGGTCGCCGCCGAAACCAGCTCGCCACTGGTGCCGCTGGGCGACCACGTGCTGCGCGGCATCGCGGCGCCCTGCAGCGTCTTCACCCTGCCGGATGCGTGAGCGGCGCGTCGCCGACAGTACATCGCAGGATCACTGGCAGCCCGCCCACGCCGGCTGAGATTGAATGGGCCGGTTTCGCCTCGCAGACCCCGCATAGAGCCGAGCGGTAGCCGGAATGGTGTGACGCATGGGTGGGGTTCAATTCCAACGCGCCGGCTGCACATTTGCTACGAATTGGGCCTGGAATTCGCCCAGCTCTATCGCGAGTACGGCGCGGAGCGAAAGCTCACGAAGCGCAAAAGCAAGCGTCGATCATGATCGCACGTGATCGGCAACGAAGGCGCGCTCGCCGGATCGCGACACGTACGTGGTGAGAGGACGACGGCCGGCGGCGCACGTCACCGTCCGAATACCTCGTCGAGCCAATCGTAGATACGGCCGAAGGCAAGCCGCGAGGCGCTCACTTGGCAATGGGCGCCCGCGCCCTCCGCGGCGGTAAACCGCAGCAAGGTTTTGGGGCAGGTCAAATGGTCGTAGAGCAGCTGCGGCTGGCCGCTGAAGAAGAGGTCGTCCTCGGCCTCGCACACCAGGGTCGGGCACGCGATCGCCTCGGCGACGCCGCCGGCGAGGGTGTAGTCGAGGCACGCGGCCATGAAGGCACGTGGGCTCGTTGTGCCCATCGCGTACATGCCGTGGGTGAACGCCCAGCGCGCAATGGGGCTCGATGCCATGATCCTCGTCAGCATCTGGTCGATGTCATCGTCGCGCTCGGCGCGCAGCCGCCGCTTGAATTCCTCGCGGTAGGGGGGCGGAACGCCGGCAAGCTGCGCGGCCCCGTAATCGTAGATCCCGTCGTTGGCGATGCAGGCTGCGAGCCGCTTCTCGAATGCCGCCGCGCGCGGCGCCAAGATCCCGCCCATGCTTATTCCCATGAGCGCGATGCGCGCCGGATCGATGTGGGCGCTGCGCGTCAGCGCATAGTCGAGCACCGGAGCAACCACCTTTTCCCAGTCGGGGCGGAAGGTCAGGCCCTCGCGGTGCAGCGGCCCAAACTGGCCCGGACCGTCGAAGGCGAGGACGTTGTAGCCGCGCTCGACTGCCGCCTGCGCACCGAGGAAGTGCATCTCCTCAACCGAGCCGTCGAACCGTTGTGCATCACGATGAGCGGACGCGGTGTTGGAACGGCATCGGCGCGATAGAAATAGCCGGGCAGGGTGGTGCGCTCATATGGAATCTCGACCGCCTCGACGGGCAGGTCGAACAGCTCCGAGGCCTGCCGGAAGCAGGCGACGCTTTGCTCATACGCATGGCGCATTCGGGGGTCGGCCGGATTGGCGTGCAGGAAGAACTCGGCGTTGCGGTAGTAGTTCGATGCGCGCAGCAAACCGTCGCGCGCGCTCACGCGGCGGCGTGCCCTAAGGGCCGCATGCGCTTCCGCCACAACTGCGTCGGCGGTCGCCTTCCATTGATGGTGCCACCCATCGTAGTCGCCGGACTTGATCCGGGTTGCCGTCATCATTGCCTCGCCGAACTGCGCACCGCCGTAATCGGCAGCGCCGATGACGCGCAGCGTCTCGAACCAGAACTGCGGGTCATCGCCAAACATGAGATGCGGCATGCCGGTTGGGCGCGCGGCCGGGCCGCTCGCGCCGGGCTGCGCGCGTGCGGCGAGCGTGTCCGCGCCAAGGGCCCCTACGGCACCGACCAGTAGGTCTCTACAATTCATCGGGCGTGTCTCCGGCATCGGGCAGCAGCACCGGTTCTAGCCCGGTCGCGACGCTAATGCAAATAAATTTGCTTTAAGTAAGTCCTTGCTCTATGGCAGCGTCATGCGATCTTCCAAGCGAACGTCGCGGAACGCTTCGCGGGGGCGGCCCCGGCCGGGTGGCCGTAGCGCGCGCGTGCGCGCCGCGGTGTTTGCCGCGACCCAAGAGCTGCTCCAGCAACGCGGAGCGCACGGGTTCGGCCTCGTCGACGTGGCGGAGCGCGCCGGCGTCGCGCCAAGCAGTCTTTATCGCCGATGGGGCGGCGTGGAGGCGCTGATCATGGACGTCGGGATGGACGGCCTGATGCAGGAGTACCCGTTGCCGGATACCGGCTCGCTGCACGGCGACCTTGAGGGCTGGGCCGATAACATCGTGCGCTCGCTGCGCGATCCAGTGGCGGCGACCTTCTTTCGCATGCTGGTGAGTACCGCGGCGGCGAAAGGGGAGGCCGCGGCGAACCGAACCAAAGCGATCCGGCGAAGACGGGCCGATCTCGCGAAGCTGGTCGAGCGAGCGCGCGGGCGCGGGGAGCGCGTGCCCGACGCCGCGCTCCTGGTCGACGTCATCCTGGCCCCGCTCTACACCCGCGCATTATTTGGCGAACGGCTGGAGGCCGGCCACGCCCAGCGCTTGGTCGCAAGGCTCATGCGCCTGATCGTAAATCAGCGATAATCACCTCGCGTAGTCGACGACTTTGTCAGCATAAGCGTCGATCATGATCGCATGGGATCGGCCACGTCGAAGGCGCTCTGCAAACCCAGCCGATCGCGCCGGGCGCCGCGGACCCGGGCCACGCTACTGGCTTGGTTAAGTCTTTGCACCCGAGGGCCAGACCTAGACCTGCCGGACCTCGTTTTGGTGCCGAGAAAAAATTGGGCAGACCCGTTGTCGGATAGCGGCCGGAGTATTCGTCCTTGGGACAAGGCCACCGGGCGGATGTCGAGTGACAAGGCCGCGAACAGGAGGCGGCAATGCCGCAGAGCGCAAACGAAACCCAAATCCGTGAGCTTGTGGAGAACTGGGCGAAGGCCATCGCTAACCAGCGACGTATTGGTCCCAATATCCAGGCGCCGGTTCGATCTGCTCGACAACGTCGATCAGGATGCCGGAAGGATCCCGGGTCATGAACCGCCGCTGGCCCCAAGGCTCATCTTTCAAATCGTGGACAAGCGGGACACCCGCCTTCTTCAGCCGCGCGTACACGTCTGAGACAGCCTCAACCTGAAAAGTCATGATCATTCCCTGCCCGTCAAAAACCTCCGGCCCCGGGGGACTCGACGGATGGTCGGCACTCATGAGACCGAGACAAATCCTACCGTCGCTTCGATCGGACAGCATGACGACCCAGCTCGCCTCGAAGACGACGGCCATCGCGAAGTGCGTGAGGTAGAAGTCGCGGCTTGCCGCGAGGTGCTTCACCGTGATGAGCGGATAGGCCGTAAGCGCAACCATGTCAACTCGCCCCTTTTGCAGCGTCTTTATCAAAGCATTACCGCTCAAAGCATTTTCTCGGCTCCATTTGAAGTGATTGTGAACGCCGACAGGGTCGCTCAAGGTTCTCCGCGCCTTTCGTGCCACGCCCGCACGGCGGCTTGACAACGATTTAATGCATCTATATGCATATGTACCGTGATGCATATAGATGCCTTCCAGACCCTGGCCGACCCCACGCGCCGCCTCATCGTCGAAGCGCTGCGCGACGGCGAACGGCAGGTCAACGACATCGTCGAGCAGGCCGGCATCCACCAGTCCGGTGTCTCGCGCCACCTGCGCATCCTCCACGAAGCGGGCTTCGTCTCGCATGCGGCCGGACGGGCAGCGGCGCCTCTACTCGCTGCGAGCCGGAGCCGTTCCGCGAGCTCGACGGATGGCTCGCGACGTACCGCAGCCTGTGGGAGGCGCGCCTCGACCGCTTGGGAGCCGCGCTCGAGAGACAACGCAAGGACCGTCGAACCCGGCACAAGGAGAAACGCAGATGAGCAACGCGAGCAGGTCCGCAGCCGCCGCGCGCGACGAGGCCGAAGGTGGTCATCGAACGCACCTACCGGGCGCGGCCCGAGGAGCTGTGGGAGCTGTGGACCACCAAGGAGGGCTTCGAGTCGTGGTGGGGACCCGAGGGCTTCCGCGTCGAGGTCCACACCCTCGAAGCGCGCGTGGGCGGCACGCTGCACTACGACATGATCGCCGATGCGCCCGAGCAGATCGAGGCGATGAAGCAAATGGGCCAGGCCGACTTCCCACGAGACGCGCGGCACGTTCGTCGAGATCAGGCCGCACGAGCGGCTGGCGATCACGCACGTGATCGACTTCCTGCCGGGGGTGAAGCCCTACGAGAGCACGATGGTGGTGGAGTTCTTCCCGTCGGGCGAGAGCGTGCGCATGGTGGTCACGCTCGATCCGATGCACGACGAAGAATTCACCAAGATGCGACCATGGGCTTCACCAGCCAGCTCACGAAGCTGGACAAGCGGTTCGCAGCGCCAAGGGGATAGCTGTCTCGATCCCGTCGATCAGGCGGCGCGGACACGCCCCGCCCGATCGCACCCCCGGGCTGCACCGCCGATCGAAACCGACGCAGTCGCGCCGCGCGTCTACGCCGTTCTTGGGATCAGACGATTGCGGCCGTTGCCATGCGCAGCCTGCCGCAGCTGCACGAACAGAACCGCGTGCATAATCAGATAGACCGGCACGAGCACCGTCGGAATGAAGGACCATGGGAGCATCGCGACCGCGGTCGACCCGGGGCTGTCGAACAGCTGGATCGGGGAATTCTGCGCGGATGTAACGCCGAGCGCGATCGCCACCACGAGATCGAGCGCGCCGAATGCGTTCCACGCGCCGACCAACCGCTGGCTGCCTGGCGTCGGGCGCAGCACGAGCCAAAGGGCGACCGGCGCAAGCACGCCGGTGATGATGTCGCCCCATCCGGCCGAGACCGGGAAGGGCCCGCTCATCCGCCCGGCTGCCGCCAGCAAAAGGAAGAACAGGCCGACGACCCGCGTTGCGTTCAGGCCGACCAGCAGCGGGGTCGGCAGGCCGAGCAGCGCGGCCCGCCAGGCCGGCGAGAGCCGCGCGAGCGCCGCGACGGCGACCAGCGGGAACGCGACGAACAATCCGATCAGCGGGAACGGCGCCGGGGCGGCGAACAGGCCGGCGCTTGCGCAGGCGGCCGCAAGTCCAATCCAGACGCCCACCGCCAGCGCGGCCGAGAGCCGCTGCGCGCGCGAAACCTGTAGGCTGCTCACCACGGCGTTGATGACCAGCACCATCGCGGCGGTGACGGCGACCGTTCCATAGAAATCCAACATGGCACTCTCCTTGATTTAGGTGTATCTACACCTTCCTGGTCGAGGTGCGTCGTGGCCCGGTTGGGCGCGCAATGCGCTATGTCCTCAGATATGCGGCGAGCGCGCCAGGCGGCGCAGGCTGTCGGCCGTCGCGCTGCCGATGGCGGCCGACAATGCCGATTGCGTCTTGCGCCAAGCCGGAAACGCTGCCGCCAATGCGCCCTTGCCCTTCGGCGTGAGCGCGACAATCCGCGCGCGCGCGTCGTCGCCCTGGCGGATTCTGACCAGGGACTGCTGCTCGAGCAGGGCGAGATTGCGGGTAAGCGTCGTGCGATCGGTACCGAGCGCCTCGGCCAGGCCGCTCATCGATTGCGGCCCTTTCAACTCCAGCATGGCGAGCGCCGAGAACTGCGTGACCCGGATACCGTGCGGGCGCAACTGACGGTCAAACGCCCGCGTAATCGCCCGCGCCGCCCGTCTCGACGCCAGGCAAAGACATTCGGAGCATTGCGACAGATCGCGATCGGAGCTCATGAAAAAGAGTGTATATGCACGTATATCGCCACGTCAAGGAGGCGGCCATCAAATTCACGGACCACACACGTGCCCGGCTCGCCACGCATGAGCGCCGTCAGGCGACGGTGACGGCGACGCGATGGATCGCGTTGCGCGCACCCGATGGTGGCTGGCGGCGACCATCAGCCATTTGCGCTCGGGAGCACAGCTCCTGCGCGCCGCGGCGTTCGGGCCGCCAGGTCGTGGCAAAGCGCTGCCATGCGCGACCCACTGGCGGCTCAGTGACTGCAGGCGTCCAGCTGCTGCCTCCATCAGTGCTGACCTCGACCGCCGATACGCCTCCGTCCGCCCAGGCCCAGCCCCAGACTTCAACCGCATCCGCGATCGACAACGTCGAATCCGGCGCCGGCGAGACGATCACCGACTCCGGCGCGATTGCCCAGACTGGACGGGTAGCGCCGGTCGGCTCGCCGGTCTCGTCGCGAATCGGATCGTTGTACCAGCGCGTCGTGAATGGTCCGGTCGCGCGCGCGTCGGCAAGCGTCAGCCGGGTGAGCCACTTGACGCTGTTGGTACCGTAGAAGCCGGGCACGACCAAGCGCGCCGGATAGCCGTTCTCCGGCCGCAACGGCGCGCCGTTCATCTCGAACGCGATCAGCACGTCGGCGGCGACGCGGTCGAGCGGAAGGTCCTTGACGAAGGCATCGCAGTCGACGCGCTCGAATGCGCCATAGTCGGCGCCGCTCGACCACAGGAAGCGCGCGGCCCGGTCGGGGTCGGACTCGGCGATAAGCTCGGAAAGCCGCACGCCGGCCCAGACCACATTGCAGATGCGTCGGGTCGGCATTTCCGGCTTGAGAGGGCTGCCGCAGCATTGGTGGATGCTGGTGATCTCGACACGCGGCCGCCGCATCAGCTCGCCGAGCGCAAGGCGCATGGGGCGCCGCACGAGACCGTCAATCGAAAGCGACCAGTCGTCGGCCTCGATCCGGGGCACGCCGAGATGACAGAGCACGATCGTATCCTCGGTGCGCGTCACGCGATCGGTGAGCTGATGCGGCCGCAGCGGGTGGCGGCCGTAGGCGCCGGCCGGATCGAGGAGAGGCAAATGTCGGCGCCTCGCAGCAAGGCTCGAGAGCAGGAGAGCCACGGGCCCGCTCATTGGGGCTGCTTCGGCTGCTATCCCGTCGCGGTCGTCGGCAGGCGGCGCCGGGTGTTGGAAGGAAACCGGATCGGACGCCGGAAAGGTGTTCGCGAGGGCGTCGTCAAGCGCCAGCTCGCGGTGTTGGCGCTCATCGCGGTCGCGATCATCGCGGCGAGGCCTGCGTGTCGGCTCCGGATGCATGGTGACTTCTCCCGACCGTGCCGTCTTGGGATTTGGCAACTGTCGGCGCCAACAAACCTGGCAGTGCAGACGTTCCTCGCCCCCACGCGGGCTTCATTTTTGCTTGGCGCCAGGCATGCGCCCGACCGCTAGATAGTCCTAGGCATCGGCGTGCGCCAGCGGACGAAGGTCCACCCGGTGCCTGAGAAGCCGTCGGCCCGTCCGGACGCTGAGCGGAATCAGCCAGGGAAGAACCAGGTCGCGGACCAGCAAAGCCAGGCGGCCGCTCGCGCGCTTCTGCGAACCGTTGCGGGCAGTGATCCTCACGACGTGCCCGACGCGAGGCCGACGCAGCGCTTCGTAGCGCCGGAACGCTGCCGTGGGGCTTGTCTCGGCCTCGAGACAGGCGGCGAGCACGAGCGCGTCCTCGACCGCCATCGAGGCGCCCTGTCCGGCATGCGGACCGACCGCGTGGGCCGCGTCGCCGACGAGCACGACTCGACCTTTGTGCCAGGTCGGCAGCTTCGGCATGTCATAGATCGGATAGCAGCGGTCCAGGCTCTCGACGCGTTCGAGGATCGCCGGATTGGGGCTCGGGTCGTCCGCATGCAGCGCCAGGATTTTCCGCGCATAGCCCGCAGGATCGATCACCCTGCCGTCCGCCCCATCGTCCGCCGCATACGAGTTGAACCAATAGACTGGCTGTCCCTTGGCTTTGAGATAGCCGAAGAAGGCGCGGTTGCCGAATGTCATGCGCATTGTGCCGCCGGTATCCGGAATCTGCGCCTCGGTGATGCCGCCGGTGCCGATAAGCCCGGTGAAATGCGGCGCCGGATATTCTGGGAAGACCATTGCGCGCACGTTCGAGCGCAGCCCATCGGCCGCGACCAGAATGTCGGCATCGAGCGCGCTTCCGTCGCCGAGGGCGAGCCGGACCTTGTCGGCCGTCTGGCTGACGGCGGTGACGCGCGTGCTGAATCGAAGGTCGACCCCCGCGGCTCGCGCGGCCGCGATGAGCAGCTCGGCCAAACGTCCGCGGCCGATCGTGATGCTCGGCGCTCCGAAGGCGGCCTCGTGGTCCGATTGAGCCGCGAGACCAAGCCGCCTGCCATTGGCGTTCTGGATCTCGATCGCCGTGGTGTCGATCCCGTTCGCCTTGACCGCGTCGTAGCACTCGACCGGCCGCAATCCATTCATGCCGTTGGGTGCCAGCGTCAGGAACACGCCTTCGCGCCCGCAAGCGGCCTCGCTGCGGGCCTCGAGCGCCACCACCCGCTTGCCGGCCTGCGCCAGCCGCGCGGCGAACACCAGCCCGCCGACCCCGGCGCCGCAGACGGCGATCGGCGCGCGGGCGGGGTTTTCGGTTGCGGGCGCCGCTGCAATCGGGGACATTCCTTATGGCCTCCTGATCATTCGATAATCGAATAGTTAGATGATCTAAATAAAATGTCAAGCCGCCAACGAGAGCAGCTGGTGACCGCGATCGGCGGCGCGATCATGCGCTACCAGGACGCGACCGAGGCGTTCGATGAGACGGTCGGGCAGCTGCATGATCTCAACAGCGCCGAACGGCGCTGCCTGAGCTTCGCCAGCCAGGGCCCGCAGACCGCGAGCGCCATTGCGAGGGAGACCTCCCTGACCCCGGCAGCGATCACCGCGCTCGTCGACAGGCTGGAGAAACGCGGGTTGGTGCATCGGCGCCGTGACCCCGAGGACCGGCGCAAGGTGCTGGTCGAGGCAACCGACAAGGCGCGCGCGCTCGCCGCCAGCGCCTACGGCCCGATCGCCCGCGCCGGCGCCGAGCTGCTGTCGCGCTACTCGATCAAGGAGCTGATGCTGCTCAGCCGCTTCCTCGATGAGGCGCTGGCGCTGCAGCGGCAGATGACGGAAGCGCTGATCGCGCGCGAGCGCAAAAACCTGCGCAAATAACAGGCGAGGCGTCGCCGATCGTCTCGCGCCTACCGTGGACACGCTCGCGTTTTCGGCTTCATGTTCGGGACGGCCCCGAGCTACCGAGCTAGAGTCCTGATTTCCGGCGACCTCACTTTTTGAAGGCGATATCGCATGAGCGACGAGCCACTGATCGCGCGGGTGCTTCAACTCTCGGAACGGATCGAGCTCAAGGGCCTCGAGCGCGCCGACCAGTTCTCCAGCAGCCCCCTGGCATTCAGGGTCGCTGGCGGAGGCACAGTTGTGCTTTTCCGGTTTGGCACCGCCGTCTTCATTGGGATGAACCCGCTCGAGGAGGAAGCAATCATCAGAGGTCTTGAAGGTCGCCTGATCGAGCCGCTGGCCGAATGCGAGAGCGAAATCGCGCAGATCGTGATCAAGCCCGACGCCGATGACCAACCTCTCCCTAACGGAGTCCTGTCCCTGAGGGACACCGCTCCCGAGCGGCTCCTGCTCGTCGCCGAAGCGCTGGCCATGAGCGTCGCTCTCGCCTACGACGAGCGGCGTATTGCCCGGGCCTTCGACCGCGTGGTGCCCATTGCGTCCAGCCTCAAACAGAGGAAGCTGATGGCGGGCAGGCGTGGCGAGCTCCTCGAGCAGATCGGTGAAGCACTGCTGATCCAGCAGCGGCTCGCTGGCCGCGTCGAGTTGGCCGATCGTCCGGATGTGCTATGGGATCACCCGGAGCTTGAGCGCCTATGGGGCAAGCTTACGGATGAATACGACCTCGGGCCCCGTGCGCGCGCGATCGGTCAGAAACTGGAGGTCATTCGTGAGACGGCCGACACCATGGGCGACCTGCTTTCCACGCGCACCAGCCATCGCCTGGAATTGTACATCATCATCCTCATCTGCCTTGAGCTCGTGATCGGCGTGTTGAGCCACGTCTTTCAGGTGAAATGACGGGAAAGTCCGTGGGCGTTAAGCTGCCTGCGTTCGACCGCTGTCCGCCGCGCGAAAGCCCGGCCGCCCGGGCCGCCTTGTCGGCGAGCTCGAGCCTCTGCCAGCGCATACTATTGAAGGCCTGCGGGTCAAGGCGCGGGCGATCAGCTGGTGCCAATCCGGCGATTCGGCCGATCTTGATGAACTTTAGACGACCGACGTGCGGCTGGCAGAGGGGTCAAGGACGTCGCAACCGCCCGTGCCCATCGCGTTGAATGCGTGCTGGTGGAACTTTGCATTCGAGGCGGTGAAGCCGATCGCACGCACTCCAGTGCCTCGCGTCACGAGATCTCGACCTCCGCCGCGAAAATGTAGCCGGCGCCGCGCTCCGTCTTGATGAGTTGCGGCTGGCGTGGATCGACTTCGAGTTTGCGGCGCAAGCGCAGAATCTGGATGTCCACGCTGCGATCGAACACCTCCTCGCCGTGCACCCGGCTGGCGGCGAGCAGTTGCTCGCGGCTCAAGACGCGTTGCGGCGATCGCAGAAAGGCGATCAACAGGTTGAACTCGCCGGCCGTCAGCGCAACAGTTCGTCCCTCCGGCGAGACCAGCCTGCGCGTGTGCATGCTCAGCTCCCATCCGGCGAAGCGGTAGCGCATGCGCTTGTCGGCTTTGCGCGACCGCCGCCGCGCGGCATCGGATCGACGAAGAACGGCGCGCACGCGCGCCAGCAGCTCGCGCAAGCCGAACGGCTTGACCATGTAATCGTCGGCGCCGATGTTCACCGCGATCCCCGTCATCGCCACCGCCGCCGTGGTCGGCCTCACCGTCGCCGGTCAGCAGATCGCGTCGCTGTTCGTAGACCGCTATGGCTGGTTCCGCCTGCCCAAGCGTGAGATTTCCGGCCTGCGTTTCGGCGGTGTAGCGCTGCTGCTTGCCGGAGTCGTCGGCATCCAAGCCTCGTTATGACGGAAAGCAGAAACAGCGCGTGAGCATTCTCTGCGAGACGCCGCCGACCATCCGCCATACCCTGCCCACGCGCGCCGAAGCCGCGAAAGCCCATCAGGCGACCGGCGACATCGGCTCGAACGTCCACGCGCCGTAGCCGACGACGCGGTCGCGCGGTCGCCGGCCGTGTCGCCGGAATTGCGCAAGCGCAAGCCGCCGCGCCGCGAGGCCGCGGCGTCGCGCCTCCATGAGGAGGCCGGCAATCGGGAGGAAGCCGCAGGCGTCGCTCGGGCCGAGCCGCGCCCAGTCGCCGCGCTCGATCGCGCGCGGCGGTCGCGGCATCGAGGCGCCGCGCGGTGTCGTAGTCGTGATAATGCGAGAGATCGGAGCTGACGACGATCAGCGTTTCCGGCCCGCCCCACAGCCGCCGCAGGACATCGGCGACCTGCTCGCGCAGCGGCGTCGCCGACCAGCAGCGGCACGATCGCGAAATCGCTCCAAGCAGCGCTTGCAGGAACGGCAGCTCGACCTCCAGGGCGTGCTCGGGCGCGTGCGCGGCGTCCGCCGGCGACGACGAACGGCAGATCGGCGATGGCCGCGAGCGCGTCGCCGGTCGACCGGCACGCGGCCGAGCGGCGTCTCGAACGCATCGGCGGTCGGCACCGCGATCCCGCGCGACCGGGACATAGTGGGCGGGACCGATCACCACGACGCGTTCGATGCCGGGCGGCGCGTTGCGCAGCGTCGCGAACGCGGCGGCCGCGACCTCGCCCGAATAGACATAGCCCGCGTGCGGCGCGATCAGCGCCTTCGGCGCCGGTCCGGCGGACGCCGGAGCACCGGCGAGCAGTTCCGCGACCGCCGCGCGCAGCCGCTCCGGATCGGCCGGATAGAACAGGCCGGCCACCGCTGGCGGCCGGATGCTCATGGGCTTTCGCGAACCGTTCGCGCCGGTTGCCCGCGCGCTCGCCCGACGCCCAGATAGAATAGCAGTGCGACGCCGAAGATTTGACGCCGGCTCGAAACATGGACCAGATCGATCAGTCGAGGGCGTGCCGGGCCGCTACTGGCACCGGCTCGAGGATGGCCGCATCCAGTGCGACCTGTGCCCGCGCTATTGCAAGCTGCACGAAGGCCAGCGCGGCCTGTGCTTCGTGCGCGCGCGCCAGGACGACCAGATCGTGCTCACGACCTATGGCCGCTCGTCCGGCTTCTGCATCGATCCGATCGAGAAGAAGCCGCTCAACCATTTCCTGCCCGGCACGCCGGTGCTGTCGTTCGGCACCGCCGGCTGCAACCTCACCTGCAAGTTCTGCCAGAACTGGGACATCTCGAAGGCGCGCGCGCTCGACCGCGCTGCAGGACCGCGCCTCGCCCGGAGGCGATCGCCGAGGCGGCGGTGCGCAGCGGCTGCCGCTCGGTCGCGTTCACCTACAACGATCCGGTGATCTTCCTCGAATACGCGGTCGACGTGGCGCAGGCCTGCCGCGAGCGCGGCGTCAAGACGGTGGCGGTGAGCGCGGGCTACATCTGCGCCGGAGCCGCGGCGCGAATTCTTCCGGCACATGGACGCCGCCAACATCGACCTCAAGGGCTTCACCGAGGGCTTCTACCAGCAACCTCTGCTCCGGCCGGCTCGCGCCCGTGCTCGAGACGCTCGAGTATCTCAAGCACGAGACCGAAGTCTGGTTCGAGATCACCACGCTGCTCGATCCCCGGCGAGAACGACTCGCCCGCCGAGATCGAGGCGCTGAGCGAGTGGGTGATGGAGCATCTCGGCCCCGACGTGCCGCTGCACTTCACGGCCTTTCATCCGGACTGGAAGATGCTGCGACACGCCGCCGACGCCGCCGCGAAACGCTGCGCACGGCGCGGCGCATCGCGCTGGCAGCGGGGCTGCGCTACGTCTACACCGGCAACATCCACGATCCCGCCGGCCAGAGCACGTACTGCCATGCCTGCGGCGCGTTGCTGATCGGCCGCGACTGGTACGACCTCACCGCGTGGACTCTGACCCCTGACGGCCGCTGCCGCACATGCGGCAGCGCCTGCGCGGGCGTGTTCGAGAACGAGCCCGGCCGCTGGGGACGCCGCCGCCGTGCGGTCGTCGTGCCGGAGCTCGCGGCAAAGACTGGCGCTGCCGCCGGCGCCGATCAATGAGCGAAACGTTTCGCAAAGTGCGCCTGCTCGTGCGGCGCGGCGAAGTGCAGATATCTCGGCACGGCTTTCGAGAACTCGCTGCGGATGATATTCTTCTCGACGAGCTCGTGGCTGGGATCGAGACTGCGCTCGTGATTGAGGACTATCCGGACTTCTTTCGAGAGCCCTCCGTTCTCGTCTTGCGGCGCGATACGCAAAATCGCCCTGTTCATGTGGTCTGGGGCATTCCGAAGGGAATGCATGACGCCAGCCGTGCTGGTCACTGCGTATAGACCCGACCCGACGCGGTGGTCCGCGGATCTCACAAGGCGAGGAAAGCGATGAAGAAAAGCACTGTCGAACTTGTCCGCGAAGGCAAATACGCGGTCGAGGTGCCGGTCGAATTGATCGAGGAGGAGGGCGGCTGGTCGCCCTATTTTTCTCTGGAAGACGCCAAGAAGCTCGAAGCCGTACGAGTGGCGTTACGTCAAGGGGATGTCACGACCGCCGCAAAATACGGCCGCGTGTTCGAGCTGACCCCGCTATCGGCTTAGCATGGCAATGGCGTGAGCGAGCCCGATCTCGAAGTGATCGCCGACGTGGCTGAATCATCGATCTGGGGCCGCGCATCCGGCCCCGTCTTGAATTAGGGCTGGCCTGTCTGCTTCCGCCTGCCCCGGCCCGGTGTTAGCATCCGGGCCATGCTCGGTCGCACCGGATGCGACCGGCCGGTTTTCGCAGCGACCATGCACGAGGGCCGCGGCTCGGGGCGCGGCAGCCTCGGTCACGGTCAGACGGAGCAGCGAAAGGCAGCCGCCGATCTGCTCGCGGCGTTCGCCAACAAGTCCACAGGGAGGAACAACGATGGCTGACAAGGTGAAAGCGGGGGAGGAGGCTCACGAATTCTGGTACCGCGGCAAGATAACGCGGCGCCGTTTCGTCGGATACGGCGCGGCCGCGGCCGGCGCGCTCGGAGCCACCATGCTGGTTCCGGCGCCGTGGCTGGCCGCCTTCGGCCAGGCCAAGCCGTACAAGATCGGCACGCTGCAGCCGCTCTCGGGCGCGGCCGCCGCCGGCGGCAAGACCGCGCTGGTCGGCACCCAGATGGCGGTCGACCGCATCAACAAGTCGGGCGGCATCAACGGCCGGCCGATCGAGCTGATCGTTGCCGACTACGAGTTCGAAACCCGACGTCGGGCGGCGCAAGGCCGAGAAGCTCGTGGTCGAGGACAATATCGATGTCCATGAGGGCGGGTTCCTCTCCAACGTCTGCCTCGCCTGCCAGCCGGTGTTCGAAGAGCACAAGATCGTCAACATGATCGGGGTGTGCCTCGACACCACGCTGACCACCACCAAGTGCAGCCGCTACACGTTCCGGCCGTTCGACTATGCGCCCGCCCAGGCGGTGGCGATCGCGCCCTATCTCGTCAATAAGCTCGGCAAGAAGTGGCACATCGCGTATGCGGACTACGCCTGGGGCCAGTCGACCCGCGATGCCTACGTGGGGGAGATCAAGAAGCTCGGCGGCCAGATCGTCGGCACCACCGGGATCCCGCTCGGCACCGCCGACATGACGCCGTTCCTCTCCAAGATCACCGGCAACTTCGACGGCCTGTTCGCGATCTTCTTCGGCAAGGATGGGGTCACCATCGGCAACCAGGCGTTCGACCTCGGCCTGACCCGGAAGTACAAGTGGGCCGGCGACGGTTCGATCGCCGAGTTCACCAATCTCCCGGCACTCGGCAATAAAATCGAGGGCTTCGTCGGCATCAACCGGTATCTGCCGCTGCTCGAAGGGGTGCTCGATACGCCATCGCACAAGAAGTTCTTCGACGACGCGGTGGCCCGGCTCAAGCAGATCGACCCTTCCGGTCCGCTGCCCGATCGGTTCGTGCAGTCGAATTTCGAGGCCATCAACGCCTTGAAGCTCGGCATGCAGAAATCGGGCTTCCGCGGCCGCGAGGACACGATGAAGCTGATCGAGGCGCTGGAAGGGCTGGAGATGAAGGAGGGCGACGACTTCCCTCAGGGCGACAAGGTGCTGCGCAAGGAGGACCACCAGGCCTTCATCCGCGAGTTCATTTTCGAGATCAAAGGCGGCAAGCCCGCGATCGTCGAGGTCGTCCCGGGGGAGAAGACGCTGTTCCCGCCGGCCTGCAAGTTCGCCACGACGTAGAGGCCTTCAGTGTCGTCCCCGCGCCAGCGGGGACCGGTAACCACGACCGAAGCGAGGATCCGGTGTCGGTGGCTACTGGGTGCCCGCCTAGCCTGCGCTCGCGCGGTCGGCCTGCCCCGAGTGGGGCATGACAGGGTCCGTATGGTTCAACTCGTCATGACGATGCTGACGTGACGGCCGAACCGTCCATCGATGTGTCCTCCCCGGCCGGCGCCGGCCGGGGAGGTGCTTCGGGCGCCGTGCTGCGCACCGAAGCTCTCACCGTCCGGTTCGGCGGCCTGACCGCGCTCGACACGGTGGATTTCGAGATCCGCCGGGGCGAGATCCGCGCGATCATCGGTCCGAACGGTGCCGGGAAAAGCACCTTCTTCAACTGCCTGACTGGCGTGATGCGCCCGAGCTCGGGGCGCATCCTGTTCAACGGCGAGGACATCACCGGGCTTCCCCCCGACCGCATCTCGCAGAAGGGCATCGCGCGCTCCTACCAGATCACCAACATCCTGCCGAACGCGACCACGCTGGAGAACGTGCGCATCGCGGCGCAATCGCGCCGGCACGGCTGGGCCATGCTGCGACACTACAGTGCTTATCGAGACATCATCGATAAGGCGGAAGCCGTGCTGGAGGCGGTCGGTCTGGCCGCCAAGGCGGATGAGCTCGCCGCCAACCTGTCGCACGGCGAGCAGCGCAATCTCGAGATCGGCATCGCGCTCGCAACCGAGCCCCAGTTGCTGTGCCTCGACGAGCCGACCGCGGGCATGAGCGCGGCCGAGACGCATGCGACCATGGCGCTGGTGCGCCGCATCGCGGAAAATCTCACCATCCTGATCGTCGAGCACGACATGCAGGTGGTCATGGAGCTCGCGCAGCAGATCACCGTGCTGCACTACGGCCGCGTGCTGGCCGAGGGCGCGCCGGCCGAGATCCAGCGAAATCCCAAAGTGCTGGAGGTCTACCTTAAGACATGAGCACGGTGGAAGCGCATACCGGTCCTCTCATCGCCGTCGAGGAGCTCCACACCTACTACGGCAAGAGCCACATCTTGCACGGCGTCTCGCTCGAGGTCGGCCGCGGCGAGGTCGTGGGCCTGTTGGGGCGTAACGGCGTCGGCAAGAGCACGACGCTCAAGACCATCATGGGCCTCGTCCGGGCGAGCCAGGGCAAGGTGCTGCTGGCGGGCCAGTCCGTCACCAACCTGCCGGCCCACCGGCTGGCGCGGCTCGGCGTCGGTTACGTCCCCGAGGACCGCCGCATTTTCCGACTGCTGACGGTGATGGAGAACCTGCGCACCGGCCTCGACCGCCGCGGCGTGACCGAGGCGAGAAAGCAGGCGCTGCTCGACAAGGTTTTTGCCTACTTCCCGGTGCTGGCCGAGCGGCGCAATCAGCCCGGCGGCACGCTGTCCGGAGGCGAGCAGCAGATGCTCGCGATCGCGCGCGCGATGATGCTCGAGCCGAAGATCATCCTGCTGGACGAGCCGACCGAAGGTTTGATGCCGCGCATGGTCTCGCAGATTCGCCAGATCATCGACGTGCTGCACCGGGAGGGCGTGGCGATCCTCTTGGTGGAGCAGAACGTCCCGCTCACGCTCGAGGCCAGCCAGCGCGTCTACATCATGGAGAAGGGCGTGGTCCGGCACCACGCCGCCGCGTCCGAGCTCAAGGTGAACGACGCCGTCATCCATCAGTATCTGGGGGTGTGAGCCGTGGCTGCCGTGCTCGAATTTTTCCAGGCCATTCCCTGGGACCAGATCGCGATCCAGACGGTCAACGGCATCGTCACCGGCATGATCCTGGCGCTGATCGCCTCCGGGCTCACGCTGATCTTCGGCATCATGGACGTGGTCAACTTCGCCCATGGCGAGCTGTTCATGCTCGGCGCCTACGTCGGCGTCGTCGTGCTGGCGGCCACCGGCAATTTCTGGGTCGCGCTGATCCTTTCCACGCTTACGGTCGCGCTCATTGGCGCGGCCCTGCAGGTGACGACGCTGCGCCCGTTGGTCGGCCGCGACCCGCTGACCACCATCCTGGCCACCTTCGGGATCTCGCTGGTGCTGCAGAATTACGCGCTGTGGCAGTTCGGCCCGGTCGCGCGCAAGATCCAGGAGCCGTTCACCGGCTACTTCACGCTGTTCTATCTCGATTACCCCTGGTACCGGCTGGTGATCGCCGCGCTCTCGGCGACGATCATCGGCGCCTTCTGGCTGTTCCTCAAATACGGCACCTACGGCATCTGGATCCGCGCCACCATGCAGGACCGCGTCATGGCGCAGGCCATGGGAATCCCGGTGCCGTGGGTGCACACGGCCGTGTTCGCCATCGGCGCCGGCATGGCGGCGGCGAGCGGCGTGCTGTTCGGGCCCCTGGTCGGCGTCAACCACGCCATGGGGCTCGATTGGGTGCTCAAGGCCTTCATCGTCGTGGTGGTCGGCGGCATGGGGAACCTCGGCGGGTCGATCGCCGCCTCCATCTTCATCAGCCTGCTCGAGTCCTATGCCTCCATCTGGGTGAGCCCGGCCCAGGCGGTGATCGTTTCGTTCGTCGTCCTGATCCTGACCCTGCTGTTCCGGCCGACCGGCCTCTTCGTCCCCACGCCGAAATGAGCAAGCGTCCCACTCTCGCTTATTGGACCGCCTTCGGCGTCGTCCTGGCGCTGCTGGTCGTGGCGCCGCTGGTGCTGCCGGAGTTCTGGCGCCGCTTCCTCACCGAGATCCTGATCTGGGGCCTCTTGGCCATGTCGTCCGATATTTTGATCGGCTACACCGGCATGGTCTCGTTCGGCCACTCGGCGTTCTTCGGTCTCGGCATGTACGGCGCCGCGGCCGCGCTCTTGATGATCAAGCCGCCCAATCTCTGGCTCGCGATCGCCTACGGGCTGTTCGGCTCGGCCGTGGTCGCCCTGTTCGTCGCCTATTTCTCCACGCGCCTGCGCGACATCTATTTCGCCATCACCACCCTGATCTTCTCGCAGATCTTCTACGTCATCATCTTTACCTGGACCGAGGTGACGGGGGGCGAGAACGGCCTCACCTTCAGCCGGCCGGCGCTCGGCATCCCGGGCATCTGGTCGGTCCCGTTCACGTCGGCGACGCTGCACTGGTTCGTGCTTGCCGTGGTCACGGCCTCCTATCTGATCATGCGGCGCATCACCCAGTCGCCGTTCGGCATGGTTTTGCAATCGATCCGCGAGAACGAGCCGCGCACCCGCGCCATCGGCTACCCGGTCGAGCGCTACAAGATCGTGGCGGTGATGCTCTCCGGCCTGTTCGCGGGGCTTTCCGGCGTGCTCTACGCCCTGCAGAACCGCTTCGCGGCGCCCGACTTCGTGTACTTCCTGGTATCCGGCGAGGCGGTGATCTTCAACGTCATGGGCGGCATCGGCACGCTCGTGGGCCCGATCGCGGGGGCGGGGTTCTTCCTTTTGCTGCGCGAGGTGTTCTCGCGCATCTTCGGCGACCAGTTCCCCTACCTCATACCGGTCGGGATCATCTTCATTGTAATGATCATCTTCATGCCGCAGGGGCTGCTGGGTTTCGCGCGACGGTGGCTCAATCGGTAGCGGTCGATGCGAGTGGCCGATAGTGTTGCAAACGCTTTGACGCGCGCTCGGGCGAACCCTTCGTGCGGCCGCCCACTTCGCCGGGTCGGCTTTGGTATAGATTCGACGAACGTATCCGGCGTGGGGGCGAGGTTCGGGGCTGTGTCTGGCTAGCGCGGTTGCGTGCGCCTTACTAGAAACAGGGCACGATGCGGGGTAACGGACCTCAGACAAAAAGCCGCGGGCGCAAGCAACGGCGGGCCGTCGTAATCGGAGGCTCGGTTGGCGGGCTTTTCATTGCCAACATGCTTATCCGCCGAGATTGGGATGTGGACATCTTCGAGCGGGTCGGAGGCGAACTGGCCTCGCGCGGAGCCGGTATCGCACGCCATCACGAAATGATCGCCATTATGGCCGCTGCCGGCGTGGACGACCATGGAGAACTCGGAATCTCTGTCGACGGCCGCACGGCGTACGACAAGTCCGGCCAGATTATCGCGCGCTTCGACTATCACCAGTATCTGACCGCTTGGAGCCAGGTTTACAATCAGTTGCAAGCCGCATTCCCACGCGAGCGTTATCATCTCGGCGAGGAACTTGTTGGGATCAGTAACTCCCATGCAGCCGTCGTTGCCCGCTTCGCCAGTCATGCGGAAATTGCAGCCGACCTAATCGTTGGCGCGGATGGCTTTCGCTCGACGGTGAGGTCTTTGCTCGCGCCTCAGACAGTACCGCTTTATGCGGGATACGTCGCTTGGCGCGGCCTCATGGCGGAAACCGACCTGTCGGATGATTTTCGAAGCGATACTTTCAGTAGGTTTTCCTTCTGCTTTCCACTCAAGAGTCAGTTCATCGGATATCCTTTGTTGGGCCCAGATGATTCCGCCCAGCCGGGCCGCAGACGCTATAGCTTTTTGTGGTACTATCCGGTCGAGAACGGCGATGCCCTAGCGGATGTCCTCACCGACGAGGATGGCCGCCGATACGATTATTCAATTCCGCCGCCGCTTATCCGCCGCTCGCATATTGCCAAGCTGCGGGACATGGCGTGCGACCTGTTGCCCCCGCAGTTCGCTGAGGTCGTTACGCGGGCAAGCCAATACATGGTTCAGCCCATTTACGATGTTGAATCGAGGCGCATCAGCTTCGAAAATGTCGCGCTGCTTGGCGATGCGGCGTTCGTGGCGCGGCCTCACGTAGGCGTCGGGGTCCTGAAGGCAGGCCAGGACGCGCTCGCGCTTGCGGACGCACTTTCGCAGAGCGCTTCGGTGGCGGAGGGACTCGAGTGCTACGAAAGCATCCGCCTGCCATACGGACGTGAAACCGTGCGCTTTGGCCGTCATCTCGGCTCCTTCATCGAGCGAGGGCTCCCCAGCCCCTGGGCGGATCCGAGCCTCAACCTAACGGTCGAAAACATCATCCGCGTTAGCGCGCGCCCCGTCGATCAAAATTGTTGAAGCAAGGCCCCATCATGACCGCTCTCACCCGCTCCAGCAGCACGAAGCCCATCCCGTTCGACACCGCGCGTTTGGACGCCCTGCTGGATGATGCCGGGATCGACGTTCTGGTCGCGACCTCGAAGCACAACGTGCAATATCTCCTTGGCGGCTACCGATTTTTCTTCTTCGACTACATGGATGCGATCGGGATGAGCCGCTACCTCCCGATCTTCGTGTACCACAAGGGCAACCCTGAGCACTCCGCCTATATCGGAACCAGGTTGGAGCAATGGGAGCGCGAGCTCGACAAGTTCTGGCCGTCTACCGTCGACACCTCGACCTGGGTCAGCACCGATGCAATGCGGCTCGCGGTCGCTCACATCCGCGGTCTCGGCGACGGTATCCGGACCATCGGCATAGAGCGCGCATTCCTTCCCGCCGATTGCGACGCCGTGATCCGCCAAGGATTGGGCAACTGCGAGGTCGTCGATGCCCTGTTCCCGCTGGAGAGACTGCGCGCGCGCAAGACGCCGCAAGAGCTGGCCCTGTTGCGAGAAGCGTCCGAGCGAGTTGTTGCATCAATGCTCGCTGTGTTCGCCACGTGCGCCCCGGGTGATACGAAACGCGAGCTGGTAGAGAGGATGCGCCGCGACGAAGTCCAGTCCGGCCTGACGTTCGAATACTGCCTGATCGCAGCCGGAACGGGTTTCAACCGTGCACCTTCCGACCAGCGGTTGCAGGCAGGCGACATTCTGTCGCTGGACTCCGGCGGCAACTATCACGGATACATTGGCGACCTGTGCCGCATGGGCATTCTCGGCGAGCCGGACACGGAGCTGGAGGATTTGCTGAGTGCGATCGAAGAGATCCAGCAGGCAGCGCGCAAACCGATCCGCGCCGGTGCACGCGGCGGCGACATTTTCGCGGTGGGGCAGGGGCTGCTCGATGCATCGCCGCACCGCCAATGCATGGAATTCCTCGCTCACGGGATGGGCCTGGTAAGCCATGAGGCGCCGCGGCTGACCGCGACGGGGCCGGTACCCTATCCCGGATACGACGCCGACCGCGGCCTGGACAACGGCATGGTGATTTCGATCGAAACGACCATGGCGCATCCGAAACGAGGCTTCATCAAGCTCGAGGACACGATCGCGGTAACCGAAGACGGCTACGAAGCCCTCGGCGATACCGGTCGCGGGTGGAACCGCGCGGGCCTTGGCGCGGCACGGACGAAGTCACGCGCGGCGCGATGAAGAACACCGGCTGAAGTTGAACAACGAAAATTCGAGGAGGAAATCATGGATATGACAAGGACGAACGCGAAGGGCCGCGGCCCCACGCGACGAGACGTCATTCGCACGATCGGTGCCGCGGGTCTTGGCGCGGCTACCGCCACGCCGCTCCCTCATCGCGCGTTCGCGCAGGCCAGGCCTCCGATGAATCTGAGCCTGTGGACGTTTGAGAATCCGCAGCAGCGTCCTTGGCTGCACAAGCGCATCAGGCTGTTCATGGAGCAGAACTCGAATGTGAAAGTCGACTTCCAGTGGTTCACATTCGGCGATCTCGGAAAGAAGATCAGCGTCGGGTTCGCCACGGGCACCGCGCCAGAAGGGTTCGTCAGCCAGGATTGGTTCATGCCCACCTGGCTTGACAAGGGCCTGCTGGCGCCGCTGGACGTGCAGCGCCTCGGCTATTCTTCCGTCGCCGCCTTCACCGACGACTTCGCGCCCGCCTTCGTGAAAGGCGCGGTGCACGAGGGCAAGGTGTACGGCTTTCCGATGTGGTTCTACGGTTTCTGCAACTACATCAATACCAATCATTTCAAGGAGGTAGGCCTCGACCCCGAGAAGGACTGGCCGAAGACCTGGGATCAGTTCGGCGAGGTCGCGAAGCGTCTCACCATCAAGGACGGCAGCCGATTCAAGCGCCAGGGCTTCAAATTCGCGATGCACGCGGCGCAATGGACCATGATCCAGTTCAATCCGATCCTCGTCACCCACCGGGGCCAGTGGTTCGATGCCAACGGCAAATGCACCATCAACAATGAGGCCGGCGTGAAGGCGATGACTGCCCGCGCGTCGATCGCAAGGCAGTACGGAGCCGAAGATCCGGCGGACTCGATAGCCACCAATCCCCTGCCGCAGATGGACTGGCTCAAGGAGCGCTGTTCCATGTTTTGGTGCCACCCGATCCCGCCGGCCGCGATCACCTCGCAGAATCCGAAAATGCAATCGGAGCACTTTTACCGGCCGGTCCAATACTGCGGTGTCGAGCCGGGCAAAGGCATCTCGACGTCGTATGGATTCAACCTGGTCATCAACGCGCAGGCGCCAAAGGACAAGCAGGAGGTCCTGCACGACCTCTATAAGTTCATTATGAGCGACCTGGTCGACTGTTGGAAGGAAACGGCGCCGCTGACGCTTGCACGCAAGAGCGGCTGGACTGACCACTCCACCGTGAAAGACTTTCCGTATGTAAACGAGGTGTTGCGGGCGAAGGACGAAGGCGTGTTTCTGCCGCGTACGGTCGTCTATAACGAGCTTGCGGATGCGACCCATCGCGGCGTCCAGAAGATCATGCTCAACAATGCGGACATCAAGGCGACGCTGGACGAGATTGCGGCAGAGGTCGATCGAGCTTCCGCGGCCTACAAAAAAGGATAGAGCGGCGCAGGGCTGTCTTTGCTGGCGGGCTGCCCTCGCATTGGTGTTGGGCAGCCCGAGGAGCCACGCGCAGTCCTAGAGCTTGAGATGACGAGAACGTCCACGACCGGTGGTCTGCGGCTGGGCGATGTTGCGGCGCGGACGGCGCGGCCGTATTGGCGTCTGCATTACAACCGCCGCATCCAGCTGGTGGGCGTCGCCTTTGTCATTCCTACAATTCTGTTCTTCCTCGTCTTCAAGTACGGGCCGATGGTGTGGGCGGTGGAGCTGAGCTTCACGTCCTACGATATGGTGTCCACTCCGCGCTGGACTGCTCTCGAGAACTACCGGAACCTCGCCGTCGACCCAGTCTTTCGTGAAAGTCTTTGGGTGACGTTGGTCTACATCGCCGGGTCGACCATCCTGATCACGCTGGTAGGGCTCGGGCTGGCGCTCGCGGTCAACACGGCGGTGCCCGGTGCGCGCTACTGCATGGGCGCGATGTTCCTCACCAATCTCATGCCGGTGATCGCGGTATGCCTCGTCTGGCGCTTTTTGCTGCATCCCTACGGCCTGGTAAATCAGCTGCTTGAGCCGCTGGGCGTGGGCCGCGTCGATTGGCTGACTGACTCGCGTACCGCAATGCCGGCCATCATCGTCGTCACGGTATGGCGCTTCGCCCCCTATTTCATGATGGTGTTCCTGGCCGGCCTGCTCGCGATCCCGAAAGACTACTACGAGGCCGCACACATGGATGGCGCCCATGCACTCCACCGTTTCCAGCACATCACGCTCCCGCTCCTGATGCCGATCATCTTCTTCGTTGTCGTGGTATCGGCGCTGCTGTCGGCCCGCATCTTCCTGATGCCCTACATCATCACCGGCGGCGGTCCCGGCAACGCGACGCGCGTACTTTCCATGCTGATCTACGAGACCGGATTCTCGTACATGAAGATGGGTCGCGCCGCCGCGATCTCGGTGGTGCTGTTCGCCATCATGATGGTGTTCACCTTCCTGCAGATGCGCATCTTCATGAAACGCGAGCAGTTTTGACCAGCATGCATCACGCTCGAAAAATCCGTCTCTGGCCGCCACGGCTGCGCGCGGTCTGCCGGCACTGGCTGGGTCTCGCCTTGCTTCTGGGCCTGACGCTGGCCTTCATTTTCCCAATCCTGTGGATGGTGAGCACATCCTTTCAGGCTGGGGAGAAGATGTTCCAGCTCACGACTGAGTGGATTCCCTCGGAATGGCATCCGGAGAATTATCCAAACGCCCTCTCACGTGCAGCCTTCGGGCAATACTTCCTCAACAGCGGCATCGTCTCGATCGGGGTGATGGTTGGCAACATCGTGTTCGGTACGCTTGCCGGATACGGTTTGGCAAAGTTCCGCTTTCCTGGCGACCGCTTCGTCCTTCTGGCCATCCTATCGACGTTGATGCTGCCGCTCGAAGTCACTCTCGTTCCGACATTCCTCGTCGTCCACTATTTCGGCTGGCTGAACACCTATCAGGGCATCATCGGCCCGCTGCTGATCGATGCCTTCGGGATCTTCCTGATGCGCCAGTCGATCCTCTCGATCCCGTCCGACTATATAGAGGCCGCGCGCATGGATGGTGCCGGCGAGCTGCGCATCCTGTGGCAGATCATCGTCCCGCAATGCCTGCCGGCTCTCGCGGTGCTCGCCATCTTCTCCTTTCGCGACAGCTGGGATCAGTTCCTGTGGCCCCTCACCATCGTTTCGGTCGATCGGATGCGGACATATCCGCTCGGCCTCGTTCAGTTCGGCGAAGACTATGGCAATCCACCGACCGAGCAGATGGCGATCGCCGTTCTGGCGACGATTCCCGTCTTCTTACTATTCTGGCTCTTGCAGCGCGGCGTGAACCGCGGCTTCGGGCTGTCCGGGCTGAGGTAGGCGAGCCCTCGAAAGCTGCCGACCAATCCTCGTTGCTGTTTCTGATCACTAACCCCAGCCGTATCGCAATCGCACAGGAGCCGCCGTGGAGAACATCAGAATCGCGATGGCGCACCGCGGGGCCGGCCTGGCGCCCGTCTTCGCCGCCATTGAGGGCGGATTTTTTCGTGCGCAGGGGCTTGAACCGGAGCTTGTCGCCTATCCTGGACATCCCGCTTCACTCGCCGCGCTCATCGCCGGAAAGGTGGACTTTACCAATTCGGTGGGCCCTGAGCTCATTCTCGCCAATCAACGTCACGAGGGCGATGCGGTGATCATTGCGTCTGCCATCAGCCGCAGCGCGCAGCAGATCTCTGCGCGGCCGGGCTTGTCCTCGCGAGAGGAGCTGCGCGGCAAGCGTTGGGGCGTAGTCGCCCGCAATGACGCCGACGAATGCTCGATCGTCATGGCGTTCGAGCGATGGAATTGGGATCGCGAGCGCGACGCCGAGATCGTCGTCGTTGGTTCCGACGGACCACGGCTCGATCTCTTGCTCGACCCGCGTCGCGTCGATGTCGCGATTATGCATGCGCCAGAGCCGTTCCAAGCGATGAGACGTGGATGGGCTGTGGTCGAGGACCTTGGCCGCCTCGATATCGCCTTTCAGAACAGCTGTGCGGCGACGACCCGGCGGATGATGCGCGAGCGGAGCGATATCGCACACCGCTATGTGCGCGCGTTCTGCCAGGGCGTCTACCGATTCCGTACCGACGCGGCCTTCGGTGTCGAGGTCCTTCGCAAGTACACCGGCGAGCCCGATCCGACCGTGATCGAGCAGACCTGGGTGCTGTTCTCTCGCCTCATGGGAGGCATGATGTTCCCGAGTCTTGAAGGCGTGCGCACCGCAAGCCACGTGCTTCACCGGCTCGGGGCCATTCCGGCGCCGGTTGCGCCGGAGGGGGTGGTTGATCTTTCGCCGGTGGCAGCACTGGAGCGCGAAGGCTTCTTCGCGACGCTCATGGGGGTGCACGATCCGTGACGGCTGCGGGATGCTTGCATCCATCATGGACGCCCGTAATCACAATCGCGACGCGGCAGCGTTGCGCGCGAGGCTTCCAGTTGCCGCTGGCCGAACGCACGCTTGCGGTATACGACCAGGCAAGCGGCGAGGGCTGGGGTGGACGCGAGCTGCCCGCCTACTGGTCGGGCCGGAAGAGCTGATGTCAGAAGTGGATGGGCGGCGTGTCTAAGCAAAAGCAGCAAACCGTCGGGATGATCGGCATCGGGATCATGGGGTCCGCAATGAGCAAGAACTTGCTCGACGCGGGCTTTTCCGTTGTCGGCTATGACGTCCAACCAACTGCGGTCGCCGCCTTTTCCGAAATCGGCGGAAAAGCGGCCAAGTCTGTTTCCGAGCTGGCTGAGCAGACCGACATCCTGATCACGTCGCTTCCTTCGACCAAAGCGCTGCATGAAGTCGTCCACGAACTCAAGGACGCGCCGCGCGCCGGCCGCATTCTTGCAGAGACCAGCACGTTTCCTCTGCAGGACAAGGAAGCCGCGCAGCGAGAGCTCGCCGAGGTCGGCATCGTTATGCTCGATTGCCCGCTATCCGGATCCGGCAGTCAAGCACGGGTGCGTGACGTCGTTATCTACGGCAGCGGAGCCAAAGACGCATACGAGCGCTGCCTGCCCGCGTTCCACGGCTTCTCGCGCGCACCCCGCTATCTGGGGGAGTTCGGCAACGGCTCGAAGATGAAATACGTGGCCAACCTGGTGGTCGCCATCCATACGGTTGCCGCCGGTGAGGCATTTGCTCTGGCCCGCAAGGCCGGACTGGATCCGGCGCAGGTGTTCGAGATGATCAACGACGGGGCGGGGCACTCGCGTGCGATGCAGGTGCGCGGTCCGATGTTGATCGCCGACAAGTATACGCCTGTCCAGACGATGCCACTCGAACTCTGGCGCAAGGACATGCGCGTGATCTCGGACTTCGCAAATTCTTTGACCTGCCCCACGCCGCTGTTCTCCGCTTGCGTGCCGTTGTTCAACGCAGCCGTCGCATCCGGCTACGGCGACGAAGATACGGCGGCCGTTTGCGCGGTAATCGAGAGCATGGCCGGTCTCCGGCGCGGCTAGCTACCGCGGCTTCCGCTTGAACTCCCTCAGCCCGCCTGCGGCTTCAGCGGCGCCGGCAATGCCGGCCCCGGCCACGCCACCCGCGCTTGCGCGATCTCGTTGAAGAACCAGTCGTGATAGCCGCGCGCCAAGAGCCACTCGATGCGGTCGCCGCGCCAGAAGATGCGGCGCCGCTCGAAGTCTTTTGCGTTCAGGTTGACGACGAAATCGCGCGCGCGCCGCACGTCGGCGGCGCAAATCGGCAGCGCGCGCATCTGCTTGAACCAGCGGGCAAGATTGGGATGGTCTTCCGGCGAGAATTCCACCTCCATCGCCTTCACGCTCGCCATGTGCGGGAACAGCGCGAGGTCGGCGATCGACAGCGGTCCGCTGACGAATTCTTGGCCTGCGAGATCGCGCTCGAGCGCATCGTAGACGCGGCGGAGATCGGACCGCGCCGCCGCGAGCAGTCCGTCCGGCATGCTGTCCTGGCGATCGGCCCATTTCCAGTACGAGATGTCGATCAGAATCGGAGTCGATGAAGCGCGTCGGCCGTCCGCTCCCAGGCGCGTGCGTGCACGCGTGCGGCGGGCGCTTCCGGATAGACCGGCTTCGCCGGGTAGCGAAACTCCAAGTAGGCGACGATGTCCGCCGAATTCACCACCATGACGTCGTGGTCGACCAGGACCGGCACCTCGATGCGCCCGTTGACGGCCTTGAGCGCGTCGTGGTTCGACTTGAGCAGGCCGTCGACCGCCTCGAAATCCAGGCCCTTGTGTTCGAGCACCATGCGCACCTTGCGCGCAAACGGGCTGAACGCACTGTCGTACAGTTTGATCATGTGGGCGCATCCTGCATGGACGAGGGCCGCACGGTCGCATGCGGTTTGGGCGGCAGGCAAGCAGCCCAGCGACCTCGCCCTTCGAGACGCTCGGCGGCGGAGGAGCCGAAGGCGGCCATCCTTCGAGACGCGTCGCTTGCGCGACGCTCCTCAGGATGAGGGCAGAGGTGCGGCTTGCTCCGGCCCTCATCCTGAGCTTGCTGCAGCCCTCATCCTGAGGAGCCGCGCGGAACGCGCGGCGTCTCGAAGGATGGCCCGCGGATTCTGAATACACCGGGCTGCCATATGCTGACCATTTCCTCAGCACGGCGACGCCCCTCGTCTCACTTGCCGGAGTTCGGGAAATTCGAGAGAGTTGCGGCTTCAAGGGGGTGAAATCTCATGCACGGCGCTTGGCAGCCGGATCATGAGTTTCCGATGAGAAACCGGCGAGGCTCGGTCCGGTGGGCGCATGTCGTGTGCGGCCTGGTCGCGATCGCGGCCGCAGGCTGCTCGCAAGACCCTCTGCCCGAGAAAGCGCCGACGGCCGTAAGAACCCAGACGGTCGAATTCACCGACTATGCGCCGCGCGTCGAGCTGACCGGCGAGATCAAGGCGCAGGTCCAGAACGACCTGTCGTTCCGTGTCAGCGGCCGCGTCATCGAACGCAACGTCGACGTCGGCGCGCACGTCACGTCGGACCAGCCGCTCGCCCAGCTCGATCCGCAGGAGCAGGAGGCGAACGTGCGCTCCGCCGAGGCCAACGTGCAGGCGGCGGAAGCGCAGCTGCGGCAGGCAACCTCCACCTTCGAACGGCAACGGACGCTGCTCGCCCAAGGCTTCACCACGCGCGCCACCTATGACCAGGCCGAGCAGGCGTTCCGGACCGCGCAAGGATCGCTCGATGCGGCGCGGGCTCAGCTCGCGAGCGCGCGCGAGCAGCTTTCCTACACCACGTTGCGCGCGGGCGTGCCCGGCATCATCACGGCGCGCAACGTCGAGGTCGGGCAGGTCGTGCAGGCGGTCCAGAACGTGTTCACGATCGCACAGGACGGACCGCGCGATGCGGTGTTCAACGTCGAGGAGTCGGCGTTCGGCCGCGGACGGGTCGACCCGCAGGTGCAGCTGGTTCTGGTCTCGGATCCGAACGTCAAGGCGACCGGCAAGGTGCGGGAAGTCTCGCCCACCGTCGACCCGACGACCGGCACCGTCCGGGTGAAGGTCGGTATCGAGCAGACGCCGCCGGCGATGTCGCTCGGCGCCGCCGTGACCGGATCGGCGCAATTCAGAGCGCGCAGGCTCGTGATCCTGCCATGGAGCGCATTGGCGTCGCGCAATGGCGAACCGGCCGTGTGGCTCGTCGACCGGCAGACCCGCGCGGTATCGCTCAAGCCGGTGATTATCGACGGCTATGACCGCGGCGTGCTGCTGATTCGGGACGGACTCGAGACGGGCGACATCGTGGTCACGGCAGGCGGCCAGATCCTGCGCCCGAACCAGGTGGTCGCGCTGGCCGGGGAGGCGGCCCGATGAGGGCGCGAGCCTGGCTGCCGGTGCTGGCCGTTCCGCTCGCGCTTGCCGCCTGCAAGGACGAGAAGGACAAGGCGCCGCTCGTCCGTCCGGTGCTCTCGATCGTCGTCGCCCCGCAAACCGGCAAGGCTCTGGGTTTTACCGGAACGGTCGAGCCGCAATACCGCGCCATCCTCGGTTTCCGGGTGCTGGGACGGATGATCGTCCGGCACGCCAATGTCGGCGATGTCGTCCACAAGGGTGCCCTGCTGGCGGCGCTCGATCCGGTCGCTCTGGAGCTCGCCGTGCGCGCGGCCGCGGCCGATCTTTCCAACGCACTGGCGCAGCTCGCCAACGCGACCGCGACCGAGACGCGCCAACGCACCCTGCTGGAGCAGAAAACCACGACGGAAGCGCAGTTCGAGCAGGCCCAGCAGGCGCGCGAAGCCGCTGCACGCGGCGGTCGTACGCGCGCGTGCCAGCCTCGCCAAAGCGCAGGAACAGCTCGGCTACGCCGAGCTCCGTTCGGATTTCGACGGCGTCGTCACCGCCGTCGACGCGGAGGTCGGTCAGGTCGTCTCGGCGGGCCAGATCGGTGATCACCGTCGCACGCCCGGATATCCGCGAGGCCGTGATCGACGTGCCGGAGGATATCGACAGCGACCTGCGTCCGGGCACCCGCTTCGACGTCGCGCTCGCAGATCGATCCATCGATCCAGGCCACCGGCCGGGTACGGGAGGTCGCGCCGCAGGCAGACCCGGCAACCCGCTCGCGGCGGGTGAAGATCACCTTGGACAATCCGCCGGCGAACCTGCGCCTGGGCACCACCGTGACCGCAACGCTGGTGACTCCGCCCGCGCCGCGGATCGTGGTGCCGGCCTCCGCGCTGCTCGAGCGCGACGGCAAGAC
Source organism: uncultured Alphaproteobacteria bacterium (assembly GCA_963738705.1). GTDB lineage: Bacteria > Pseudomonadota > Alphaproteobacteria > Rhizobiales > Xanthobacteraceae > CAVTXS01. Next base: position 40,520 of record CAVTXS010000016.1, on the reverse strand, counting down.
GATGGTGTGGGTGGTCGATCCTGCGTCGAGCACCGTCTCGACGCGCGAGGTGCGGGTCGCGAGCCGCGACTGAGCGCGCGGTCCAAATCGCCGACGGCCTCGCACCCGGCACCCGGGTGGTGACGGCCGGGGTGAACAGCCTCGCGCCCGGCCAGTCGGTCAAGCTTACCGACGGGGCTGCCCGGTGAAGACCGTTCAACCTCTCCGAATGGGCGCTGCGCCACCGGTCGCTCAACTGGTATTTCATGATCGTATGCTCGATCGCCGGCGTGATGTCCTATCTCAGCCTGGGGCGCGAGGAGGATCCGGCCTTCACCATCAAGACGATGCTGATCCAGGCGCAGTGGCCGGGCGCCTCGGTCGAGGACACGATCAACCAGGTCACCGAGCGCATCGAGAAGAAGCTCGAGGAGCTGGAAGCGCTCGACTACACGAAAAGCCTTACGACGCCCGGCCAGACCACGATCTTCGTCAACCTGCGCGACACCACCAAGGCGCGCGACGTGCAGCCGACCTGGAACCAGGTCCGCAACATGGTCAACGACATCCGCGGCCAGTTTCCGTCCGGGACCGTCGGGCCCGCCTTCAACGACCGCTTCGGCGACGTCTTCGGCAACATCTATGCGTTCACCTCCGACGGGCTGAGCACGCGGCAGCTGCGCGACTACGTCGAAGACGTCCGCGCCCAGGTGCTGCTGGTTCCGAACGTCGGCCGGGTCGACCTGATCGGCGCGCAGGACGAGGTCATCTTCCTCGAGATCTCCACCCGCCAGATCGCCGCGCTCGGGATCGACCGCCAGACCGTGCTGCAGACCTTGCGGGCGCAGAACGCGATCGCGCCGTCGGGCGTCATCCAGGCCGGTCCGGAGCGCGTCAGCATGCGGGTCGGGGGTCAGTTCACCTCCGAGGAAAGCCTGCGCACCATCAATCTGCGCATCAACGATCGTTTCTTTCGCCTGAGCGACGTCGCCACCATCACGCGCGGCTACGTCGATCCGCCGACGTCCCTGTTCCGGTTCAACGGGCAGCCCGCGATCGGGCTCGCGATCGGGATGAAACCCGGAGCCAACCTGCTGCAGTTCGGCGAGGCGCTGAAGGAGGAGATGCGTCAAATCATCGGCGACCTGCCGATCGGCGTCGGCGTGCACCTGGTCTCGGACCAGCCGGTCGTGGTCGAGCACGCGGTCGGCGGCTTCACGCGCGCGCTGTTCGAGGCGGTCGCCATCGTGCTGGTCGTCAGCTTCATCAGCCTCGGGGTGCGCGCCGGCCTGGTGGTCGCGCTCGCGATCCCGCTCGTCCTCGCCATCACCTTCCTGGCCATGGCGTATCTGGGCATCTCGCTGCAGCGCATCTCGCTCGGCGCGCTGATCATCGCGCTCGGCCTTTTGGTCGACGACGCGATGATCGCCGTCGAAATGATGGTGGCGCGGCTGGAGGCCGGCGACACGCTGCAGAAGGCGGCGACGTACGTCTACACGTCGACCGCGTTTCCGATGCTGACCGGCACGCTGGTCACCGTCGCGGGCTTCATCCCGATCGGCCTCAACTCCAGCGCCGCCGGCGAGTACACCTTCACGCTGTTCGTCGTCATCGCGGTCTCGCTGGTGGTCTCATGGATCGTCGCCGTGGTGTTCACGCCGCTCTTGGGCGTGACGCTGCTGCCGGCCACGATGAAGAAGCATCATGACAAGCCCGGCCGCTTCACCACCATGTTCTCGCGCGCGCTCATCGCCGCCATGCGCTGGCGCTGGATCACGATCGCCGTGACGGTCGTGCTGTTCCTTGTCTCGCTCGCCGGCATGCAGTTCGTCCAGCAGCAGTTCTTTCCGAGCTCGGACCGCCCCGAGCTCATCGTCGACTTCACGCTGCCGCAGAACTCCTCGATCGCCGAAACCAAGGCGCAGATGGACCGGTTCGAAACAACGGCGCTCCGCGGCGATCCGGATATCGGCCACTGGTCGTCCTACGTCGGGCAGGGCGCCGTGCGCTTCCTGCTGTCGTTCGATGTCCAGCCGGCCAATCCCTTCTACGGCCAGATCGTTGTCGTCACCAAGAGTTTCGCCGCGCGCGAGCGCGTCAAGGCGCGGCTGGAAAAGATCGCGCGCGAGCAGTTCGTCGGCACCGACGTGCTGATCGCGCCGCTCGCGCTCGGACCGCCCTCCGGCCGGCCGGTGCAGTATCGGGTCAGCGGCCCGGAGATCCAAAAAGTCCGGGAAGTCGCGCAAGGTCTCGCCGCGATCGTCGGCGAGAATCCGCGCGTCGGCAACCCGACCTACGATTGGAATGAGCCCGCCCGTGTGGTGAAGGTCGAGGTGCTGCAGGACAAGGCCCGCCAGCTCGGGGTGACCTCCGAGGACATCGCCGCGACCCTCAACGGGCTGGTGGGCGGTTCGTCGGTCACGCAGGTGCGCGACGACATCTACCTCGTCAACGTCATCGGACGCGCGCGCGAGGCCGAGCGCGGCTCGATCGACACGTTCCAGAACCTTCAATTGCCCGGCAAGAGCGGACAGTCGGTGCCGCTGGCGGCGGTCGCGACCTTCCGCTACGAGCTCGAGCAGCCGGTCATATGGCGGCGCAGCCGCGTGCCGACCATCACGGTCAAGGCGACATCCTGGACGCGACCCAGCCCGCGACCGTGGTCAAGCAGCTCGAGCCGCAGCGTGCGCGAATTCACCCGAGCGCTGCCGCACGGCTACAAGGTCGCGGTCGCCGGCCCGGTCGAGGACAGCGCCAAGGCGCAGGGTCCGATCGCGGCCGTCGTCCCGCTGATGCTGATCGTCATGGCGACGATCCTGATGCTGCAGCTCCAGAGCTTCCAGCGGCTGTTCCTGGTGGTGGCGGTCGCGCCGCTCGGCGCTGATCGGCGTGGTGGCGGCGCTGCTGCCGAGCCGCGCGCCGCTCGGCTTCGTCGCGATCCTGGGCGTGCTCGCGCTGATCGGCATCCTGATCCGCAACTCCGTCATCCTCATCGTGCAGATCGAGGAGCTGCGCGCGAGGGACGCGCCGCCTGGGACGCCGTGGTCGAAGCGACCGAGCACCGCACGCGCCCGATCCTGCTCACCGCCGGCGGCCGCGAGCCTGGCGCTCATTCCGATCGCGCGCGAGGTGTTCTGGGGACCGATGGCCTACGCCATGATGGGCGGCATCATCGTCGGGACGGCGCTCACGCTTCTGTTCCTTCCCGCGCTCTACGTCGCCTGGTTCCGCATCAAGGCGCCCGAGCACAAGCCGGCGGAACCGGAGCCGAGCGAAATGGTCCACCAAGGGACCCACTGACGAGATCGGACCGCCAGCCGCTGCGAATCGGCGACCGTTCCGTTGATGCGATAAGCATGGTAGCCAGCCTGAAGCATTCGCCGTTGTTTGGCTCCTCCTCCGGGTGACGGGCGAGGTGGTGTGGATCCTGCGGCTGCAACGAGGCTCGGCTGATGGCTCGAAGAGCGGGAAGCGCCGATCTGCCGCTGCACGGCGGGCAAGTGCCCGCATGGCTTGCCGACCGCATGACCCGCCTTGGCGCGGTGATCAGCGAGGCGATCGTCCATCACTACGGCCGCGACGAGCTATTGCGCCGCCTCGCCCATCCGTTCTGGTTCCAGTCGTTCGGAGCCGTCATGGGCATGGACTGGCATTCCTCGGGCATCACCACGAGCGTGATCGGCGCGCTCAAGCGCGGGCTCGCGCCGTTGCGCAACGAGCTCGGAATTCACGTCTGCGGCGGGCGCGGCAAGCATTCGCGTCAAACGCCGCACGAATTGGTCGCGATCGGCGAGCGGGTGGGATTCGACGGATCAGCGCTTGCCGAAGCGAGCCGCCTGGTGGCGAAGGTGGACAGCGCCGCGGTGCAGGACGGTTTCCAGCTCTACCTGCACGGTTTCGTCGTCACCGACGAGGGCCGTTGGACCGTCGTTCAGCAGGGAATGAACGGCGACCTCAAGCAGGCCCGGCGCTACCATTGGCTTTCGGAAGGGCTGAAGAGTTTCGTCGACGAGCCGCATGCCGCCATCGACGGGCCGGGGCAGGGCGAGATCGTCAATCTCACCGACCATCGCGCGGAAGCATCGCGCCGCGCTCAGCTCGAGCTTCTTGCCGCCCTCGGGCCCGATGGAATTGCGCGCGAGCTGGCGGCACTCGCGGCCCGCGACGCGAAGCCTGCTCCAGCCGCACAGGCGGCGCAGATGCGGCTGCCCCACCTGCACATGCCGGCACACCACGACGTGCGCTCAAGCGACGTGATGGTGCGGCGGCTGCGCGGGAATCTGGCGGCCGCGGCCGACCGTGGCCCGGTCGATTTCCCGGCGTTGCTGCACACGCCCGGCGTCGGCGCGCGCACCGTGCTCTCGCTCGCCATGGTCGCGGAGGTCGTGCACGGGGCGCCCTATCGCTTCACCGACCCGGCGCGATTTTCGTTCGCGCATGGAGGCAAAGACGGGCACCCGTTTCCGGTGCCGCTTCGCGTCTACGACGAAACCATTCGGGTCCTGAAGTCGGCCGTGCGCAAGGCGAAGCTTGGCCGCGACGAGGAGCTGGGCGCGCTGGAACGGCTGGACCGTTGCGACTCGAGTCCATCCGTCGAGTCACAGATCGCGCAAGAGCGTGCGCGCTCGCATTCCTACGGCGGCCGGAGCGTGCTCGGATGGGCGCGACCGCCGGCGCGCCGGCGCGCCGCGGGCTAACCGCCAAGGCGTGCGCGTGATCCGCCGCGGCGAAACCCATCACCCCTCTCCTAGAGCCCATCCCGGTGATGTGGGTGTTCGGCGATGCCGCCGCCTCACCTCTCCCCGTTGGGGAGAGGTCGGCTTGCGCGCGCTGGCGCGCAAGCCGGGTGAGGGGGCTCTACGCCTGGCCGACGGAGCTCTAACCCCTCACCCGTCCGCGCTTCGCTTTGCTCAGCGGCCGGTCGACCTCTCCCTCCGGGAGAGGTGAATCAACGCGAGCCGCGCGCGGCGCTCGCGTCCGATCCAAAGCGCGATGATCGCGATGGAGTTTGCTAACGCTCAGCCCATCCTGCGCTTCCATCGGCGGAGGAATCACCGGCGCGTCAGCGGCGAAAATCCCCACGAGAACAGCGGACGGCCGCCGTCCTGCGAGATCGCTACCACCTCCTCGAGCCAGCAGCGCTCGTGCTCGCCGCCGGGATAAAGCAGGTGCACCGGCACGACCATGCCGTCTTCGAGCATCCAATCGCCGTTCGGCTTTCCGTCGGCGGTGCGCTGCTCAATGTCGTAGTGCGAGAGACCGAGGCCGTGGAAAAAGATGACGGCTGCGGCCGGGTCGGGTACGCCCGCCTTGCGATAGACCTCGCGGGCCTTTGCCTGCAGCTCGCTGATCCTGGCGCCCGGGCGCATCGCCGAGAGCAAAGCCTCAGCAACCGCAGCGGTGGCATCGGCAAAACGCTTGGCTCCGCCCTGCGGCTCGCCTTCGACCACCCAGGTCTTGCCGCCGTCCCAGCAGTACAGGTCGATGGTGCCGTGGCAGTCGAACATCACGTGGGTGCCGGGCTCGACCGCGTCGTCCTCGATGCCGGTTGCCAGAAAGAGCGAAGCGTCGGCGCCGCGTGGATGCCCCCAGACCATGCCACCCGGATCGCGCACGAAGCCGCCGAGATCGACCACGGCTTTCGCGTACGCCGTGTTGAGGTCGCGCCAGGTGGCGCCCTTCTGCCAGCAGGCAACGGTACGGGTGATGGCAGCCTCGTTGAGCCGCGTGGCACGCTCGAGCAGCGTGATCTCCGTCGGGGTCTTGACGGCGCGCGCGAACATGAGCGCGTCGCAACCGTCCTCCACCGAAACGGTTTCTGCGCCGAGACGCAGGCCGAACCCTACGTCGTCGAAACCCACCCGGGCGTGATCGAGCTTGAGGTCCCGGAGGGCCCCGTGCATGGCAGTCGCCATGTCGTAGACGTAGCTGCTGCGCGCCCGCTCGAGCCAGGAGACCCCCTTTCCGCGCTCGGGAATGAAGCGGTCGATGTCTTCGCGCCTGGCCGGCAGATCGAGCGGCATCATGATGGCGCGGAAAGGCCGGATATCCTCGACCCAGGTCGGTCGCGTGAGGAAGCTCGCGAGATAGTAGTCCGCAATGACGATGATCGGATGCTCGGGTGCGTGCCGCGACAGCACGACCGCATACGGGCGCGGCTCGTCCGATTTGTGCGCGACGCCGTTGAAGCTGGTGAGATAGAACATGTTGGCGGGCGTCGTCGCGACGATGCCGTCGAGGCCGCGCACCTTCATGGCATGGAGCAGGCGATCGAGATTGCACAAACGCCCGGGCAGCGCCGTTGTTGCGAAGACGCCGGAAACCGGGTTGGCAGGCTGCCCACTGGATGGAGTCACCACGCCGTCTCCGTTGCTCGGTGCCGGGTGCCGCAGCATATCAGACGACGGGGGGGCTTTGCGGCACGATGGGAGCGTTGCCGCAGCCACGCGCACGGCAAAACCCCCGTCCCGGAGGACGGGGGTTCTTAACGTCGCCGAATCGAGGACGTTACTGGCGCGTGCCGGTGCTGTCCTGCGCCGGAGGCGTCGGCGGAGCCGGGTCACGCGGCGCTGCGCCGGTATTCTCCTGCGCAGGCGTCGGGCGCTGCGCGGTCGGTGCCGGAGGCGGAATGGTCCGCGGCGGCGCGGTTGACGTCTGGGTCGGCGGCGCCGGGGTGTCGGTGCTCGCCGTGCGGTCGCTGCCGCTGAAGCCGAAGACGAAGACGAAGACCAGGAACAGGGCGACCAGGCCGCCCACGATCCAGCCCCAGCTCGCCCCGGGACCGGGTTCATCCAGGTACCTGTCCGCCCGCGGGTTCATCGGGTCGAGCGGGTCGTTGGGTCGATAGTCCGTCATGGAGCTCTCCATTCGGTTCGCCCTAGAAGAACCCCAGAGCCGCGGGCAGGTTCCGGCAAGGGCTTTGAGATCGGTAATATGGTAGGGGTGACGAGACAGTGCCGAGCGGGCATGCCGCAAACGCGCGACCGGTGTTGGTGAGCGGGCCGATTGATGGTCAATTCGGGCTGGAGCGCCCAAACAAGGACCTGCCGCATGACGCCGCCTCGCGTGGATGCCGCCCCGGGGACCGTGCACTGGGGATTTTTCGAAGCGGGCCTCAAGCCTTTGCTCACAATCGACAGCGGCGCTGAGGTCACGCTTTCGACGGTCTCGGGCGGGGCCGAGCAGATGCCGGGCGCCCCCATGGTGGTGCCGCCGGCGCTGCCGGCGATCCACCAGCAGGTGACGCGTCGGATCGTGCCCGGCCACATCTGCACCGGCCCGGTCGCGGTGCGCGGCGCCAAGGCCGGCCAGACCCTGCAGGTCGACATCGAGGCGATCGAGCTCAACTACGACTGGGGCTACAACGTCGTGCGGCCGCTCGCCGGCGCGCTGCCTTATGATTTCGACGAGACGCGGCTGATCCATATCCCGCTCGATCGCGCGCGCATGGTCGGGCGGCTGCCCTGGGGCATGGAGGTTCCGCTCAAGCCGTTCTTCGGCGTGATGGCGGTGGCGCCGCCGCCGGCCTGGGGCACGATCTCGACGCTGCCGCCGCGGCAGAACGGCGGCAACCTGGACAACAAGGAGCTCACGGCCGGAACGACGCTCTATCTCCCGATCTTCGTTCCCGAGGCGCTGTTCTCGGTCGGCGACGGCCACGGCGCGCAAGGCGACGGCGAGGTCTGCATCACCGCGATCGAGACCGGACTGATCGGCACCTTTCGCCTGACCGTGCGTGACGACCTGCCGCTCAAGTGGCCGATGGCCGAGACGCCGACCCACATGATCACCATGGCGTTCGATCCCGACCTCGACGATTGCGTCGTGATCGCGCTCCGTCAGATGCTCGACCTGATCTGTGCCCGCACGAATCTCGACCGCTATCAGGCCCACACGCTCTGCAGCCTGGCCGCCGATCTGCGGGTGACGCAGGTCGTCAACGGCAACAAGGGCATCCACTGCATGCTGGAGAAGCGCTATCTGCAGCGCGGGTAGGCCGGAGCATGAGGATGGGCAAAGGCGCGCGCTTGCGCGCCGTGCCCATCGCGTGCAGCGCCCGAGAACTCACGTGGCACGCGCCGCTTTGCGAGCTTCGCCCACCCTGACAATGAGGAGAACCGCGATGGACGAAGACGCCCTCAACCGCAGCCTGCGCAAGTTCCTCAAGACCGTCGGCGTGACCTCGCAGCGCGAGATCGAGAAGGCCGTGCGCGACGCGCTCGCGAGCGGCAAGCTCAAGGGCAACGAGACCCTGCCCGCGAAGGCCGTGATCACGCTCGGCGGCACCGATCTCAACCTGACGATCGACGGCGAGATCGAGCTGGAGTGAAGGCGCTCAGCTCTCGTGCCTCGGACCGCCCCGTGTGGGCGCCCCGCGCCCGCGTCGGTGCAACGAGGGCAGTGCACAAAGGGGCGGCCACAAGGGCCGCCCACAAGGCGCCGCCGCCCTACTCCGCCGGGATCACCGGCAGCAGCAGGATACGCCTGGCGATCCGGGCCGGTATGCAGCGTCACGTCGCCGCCGAACACCGCCGCCGGGCGGTCGCGCGGATCGTCATGGCGGAACGGGCCGACGCCGGTCCACACCTTGCCGAGCGTCTCCGAGCCCCTCGCCGGGCTCGCCCGGATAGACGTAGTCCTTGCCGCGCACCGTAAGCGCGATGCGATAGCCCTTCGGCACCACGATGCAGGTCGGCCAGATCTCGACGTCGACCTCGTAGACTTCGCCGGCGTCGAGCTTCTGCTCCTCGTCGTGGGTGTGGTACGGCCGGTAGGGCAGCGTGAGCTTCTTGTCGAGCTTGCGGTGCGAGACGCGCAGCCACCCTTGCGCGATCGGCGTGTGCGGATCGAGCGCGCCCTGGAACGTCACCTCCTTCATGTCGGGCGCGAACACGCGCACCACCAGGAACAGGTCGGCGTCCTCGGTCGCCGACGAGACCCACAGCTTCGCGGCGATCGGGCCGGTGATCTCGATCTCGTCCTCGAGCGGCGCGGTGAGGAACGTCACGCCGTCGCCGAAGCCGCCATAGGTGACCGTGCCGGCGGATCTCGGCGGCTTGGTCGACAGCGTGAGGTCGGCGGCATCGAGATAGAATTTGGTCCACTGCGTGCGCGCGAGCGGCCACTGCGTCCTCGTGGCGCTCGACGAATTTCTCGCCCGGATGGCGCACCTGCAGCAGCACCTTCGGCTGCTTGTCCCAGCCGGTGTCCTCGCCTTTGAGGAAATGGCCGAAGAACTTCTTCTGCAGGCCGACGCCGTAGTCGGTGTAGAAATGCGTCCAGTGCTCGATGCCGTGGCACTCGAGCCACTTCTGCTCCGACGCGGCGCGCACGAAGCCTTCGAAATTGCCGCGCGGATGCAGGCCCTGGCCGCCCCAGTTGGCGGACGAGAGCAGCGGCGTCTTCACCTTCGACCAGTCCGGCATGCGCGACTGCCAGTACTCGTCGGTGTCGAGCTTGCGCGCGAGGCAGTCCTCGTAGAAATTGCGCCGGTTGGCGCCGAGCTCCTCCTCGGTCAGCGTCTCCGGGCCGGACACCCAGTCGCCGTTCATGCGGCTCTTGAAGCCGCGCGTGCCGCGGCCGTTCTGCACCGTGTAGACCTGCGCGCGCGACCAGTCGTGGGTGAAGCCGTTGCAGAAGATGCCGCCGTGGTGCGCCATGTCGCGGTAGAAATCGGCGGCGCCCTCCCACAGGCAGATCGCGGCGAGATGCTTCGGCGCCAGCGCCGCCGTCTGCCACTGGTTCTCGGCGTAGTACGAGATGCCGTTGAGGCCGACCTTGCCGTTCGACCACGGCTGCACGCCCGCCCAGTCGACGCAGTGCGCAAGATCCTGCGCCTCGCGCAGCGACCAGATGTCGATGACGCCGGGCGAGCGGCCGGCGCCGCGGCTGTCGACGCGGATGCACGACGTAGCCGTCCGGCACCCATTTCTCCGGATCGACCACCTCCCAGCACTGGTACTTGTTGGTCGAGCCGGTCGGCACCTCGGGATGGCTCGCGCACATGCGCCGCCACTGGTCCTTGTAGAGGTCCTCGAAGTGCAGCCACTTGCCGTAGGGGCCGTAGGTCATGATCACCGGATATTTGCCGTCGGCGATCGGCCGGTAGATGTCGCAGCGCAGGACGATGCCGTCGTCCATCGCGATCGGCATGTCCCAGTCGATGCGCATGCCGTCGCGGATCTCGCTCTTCTCGCGGTAGTCCATCCCCTCGCGCCCTCCCCGGTCCTTGCGATTGGCCGAGAAGATGCCCCGCAAGGCGCGCGCGGGTCAAACCGGGGTGACAGACGGTGCGCAAAGGCGCGGGCTGCGCGCGTCCGGCACCGAAGGGGCTCGTGCCACGTTCGCGCCCGAGCGTTCGTCATCCTGAGGTGCGAGGCCGCGGAACGCGGCCGAGCCTCGAAGGACGCACGACGGAGACTTCTGGAGCATCCTTCGAGGCCCTCGCTTCGCTCGGGCACCTCAGGATGACGGTTGTTTTGCGGATGTCATGACGCCGCCGTGCGCGGCAGGCGGCCCTCGATCGGATAGGCCGGGTCGTTGTAGCCCGGCGTCGACGGATGGCCGGCCGCCACCAGCCGGTCGATCAGCGCCTCGTCCTCGGCCGTGAAGGCGTAGTCGAGCGCGCCGACGTAGTCGTCCCATTGCGCCTCGGTGCGCGGCCCGCCGATCGCGCCGGTGACCAGGCGGTTGTTGAGCACCCACGCGAAGGCGAACTGCCCCGGCGTGACGCCGCGCGCTTCGGCATGCCGCTTGATCTCCTGCGCGAGCGCGAGCGACTCCGGGCGCCATTCGGTCTGCATCATGCGCTTGTCCTGCCGGCCGGCGCGGGTCTCGGGCGGCGGGGGCGCGTCGGCGCTGTACTTTCCGGTCAAGATTCCGCGCGCCAGCGGGCTGTAGGCGACGATGCCCAGGCCGTAATGCGCGCACGCCGGCAGATGCTCGGTTTCGGCCACGCGGTTGAGCGCGTGGTAGTACGGCTGGCTCACGACCGGGCGGTCGATGCCGAGCCCGTCGCAGATGCGGCAGATTTCGGCGACGCGCCAGGCGCGGTAGTTCGAGAGGCCGAAGTAGCGCGCCTTGCCGTGGCGGATCAGGTCCGCCATGGCGCGCACGGTCTCGTCGAGCGGCGTCGCGTGGTCTTCCTTGTGCAGGTAGTAGATGTCGATGTAGTCGGTGCCGAGCCGCCGCAGGCTCGCCTCCGCTTCCAGCATCACCCATTTGCGCGACAGCCCGCCGCGGTTCGGCCCGCCGCCCATCGGGTTCGCCAGCTTGGTCGCCAGCACCCATTCGTCGCGCGCATTCGAGATCGCGCGCCCGGTGATCTCCTCCGACTTGCCGCCGTTATAGGCGTCGGCCGAGTCGATGAAGTTGACGCCGGCCTCGCGCGCCTTGGCGACGATGCGCAGCGCCGTCGCCTCCTCGGTCGGCCCGCCGAACGTCATGGTGCCGAGGCAGAGCGGCGAGACCTCAAGGCCGCTGCGGCCGAGCTTGCGGTATTGCATGTTTGCGCCTCGTTTGGGCTTGTGCGCGATGGTTTCCCGTTGAGTCGTCATGCGCGGGCGAGCAATCGCCACAGCGATTGTGAGGGTTGACCCGCGCATCCATCTGCTTTGCAAGAAACCTCTTGCGAAGATGATGGATTGCCGGGTCAAGCCCGGCAATGACGACGGAAGGCGATCAGCCCGACGGTTCGACCGCGTATTGCGCGTCGGTCACGTGCTCCATCCAGCTCACGTGCGAGCCGTCGAGCGCCTCCTGCATCGCCAGGTGCACCATGCCGTGCTTGGGCGCGGCGCCGTGCCAGTGTTTCTCGTTCGGCGGGATCCACACGGTGTCGCCAGCGCGGATCTCGCGCACCGGCCCGCTTAAGGCTTGCACCCGGCCGACGCCTGAGAGCACGTGCAGCGTCTGGCCGAGCGGATGCGTGTGCCAGGCGGTGCGCGCGCCGGGCTCGAAGCTCACCCGCGTCGCGCGGATGCGCGCCGGCGCCGCGGCTTCGATCACCGGGTCCTGCCAGACCGTGCCGGTGAAGTAGTCGGCCGGCCCGCGCCGCGTCGGCCTCGCCACAGACGAGAAGATCTCCACCATCGGCCTCATCCTTTCGCAAGATGCTTGTGTCGCAAGCTTAGCCAAGTCGCTCACGCCGCGCAAAAACCCGGCGCCCTGCACCGAATCGTGCATCGTGCGGGGCGCTTTGCGGCCAAAAGGCGTAAAGGACCATGAGGGGCGCGCATGCGCTCCATGTCGTGGCGCATCTGCCGAAAGGCCGCGAACGCACCTAGATCAGCGTCAACGATAATAACAACGGAAACGCGCCGGAAGGGTCGCCCGCAAGGGAGAGTTCGATGACCCGCGTGTTTTCGCTGCATATGCCGCCCGCCCTGCCGGCGGAAGCCCATCCCGCAAAACCGAATGTGTTCCGGTGCCTCTACGCGGCCGTGATCGAGTCGCGCCGGCGCCGGGCCGAGCGCGAGATCGCGCACTACCTCGCCCGATCGGGACTGAAATTCACCGACTCGGTCGAGCGCGAGATCGAGCGCCATTTCTTCCATCACCCGTCCAACTGAAGGAGTTCGTCATGTCCCCCGTTTTGAGCCCCGCCGCCGGGTCGCAACCGCGCCCATGGCAGCTGGTCGCGCGCCTCAAGCGCGCGGTCGCCGGCACCATCGCGGCGTTCGGCGTCCTGGCGCAAGCCATCGCCGAGGCGCGCGCGATGCAGCGCGCAGCCCACAAGCGCTATCCGTCGGTCGGCGAATGATGATGCTCGACAGCATCGTCGCCGCGCCGAACACCGTACCCATGATGCTGCTGGCCGAAATATTCGCGCGCCAGCACCGCGTACAGCGGCATCACGCCGCCGTAGGCCGTGCCGAAGATCACGGCGAGCACGTAGAACTCGCCGAGCCGGCTGACGAACAGGTAGGCGCCGATCGCAAGCGCCTGCACCAGCAGCCCGGCGATCAAGCACCCGCTTGGCGCCGAGCCGATCGCCGAGCACGCCGAGCAGCATGCGGCCGCCCAGCCGGCGAGTCCTTCGACGCTGTAGATGCTGACCGCCGCCATCGGCGCCATGCCGCAGAAGATGGCGTAGCTCACCATGTGGAAGATCGGCCCGGAGTGCGCCGCGCAGCAGGCGAAGAACGTGAGCCCGAGGACCAGGAACTGCGGCGAGCGCAGCGCCTCCGCCACCGACATGCCGACGCCGTGCCGGCGAGGCCGCGATGCCGGACGCGGCCGCGTCGCGGCCGGCGGCTGGCGCGACCAGCAGCGCGGCCGGCAGCAGCAGCGCCCAGGCCAGAATGCCGATGGCGAGCATCGCCGTGCGCCAGTCGTAGGCCGAGATCAGCCAGCGCGCGAACGGCGAGATCGTCATCGGCGCGACGCCCATGCCGGCCGAGACCAGCGAGACGGCCAGGCTGCGGTGCTTCTCGAACCAGCGCGGTCGTGGCCGCGATCATCGGCGCGAAGAACGCGCTGCGGCGAGGCCGACCAGGATGCCGTAGGTGAGCTGGAACTCGAGCGAGCGAGGTGGCCCGGCTCGCCAGCACCAGCGCGAGCCCGAGCAGCACCGCGCCGATCAGCACGACGATGCGCGTGCCGAAGCGGTCGCTCGCCGCGCCCCAGCCGAAGGCGCCGAGGCCCATGATCAGGAAGTTGAGCGTCATCGCGGTCGAAATGCCGGCGCGCGACCAGCCGGTCGCCGTCGACATCGGCTCGAGGAACACCGCCAGCGAGAACATCGCCCCGATGGCGACGCAGGTCATCAGCGGATTGATCCGGCGCGGGTGCCGGCCACCGGTCAGCGCCGGACCGCCGATCTCAATCGACGCGTGCATCAGTCTGCCGTCGTGGCCCGGCAGCCGCGCCACCTCGACTGCGCCGAAGGCCTTCTTGTAGAACTCGATCGCATCGGCGGCGCCGGCGCACACCAGGTGCGGTGTCACCGCCTGCCGCTCCTTGCGCCGTGCGCGTGGCCTTGGGCTGCTCGGTCGTCCTCGTGAGCGTCTCAACGGTCATCGTGCCTTCTCCTTCTTCGGGGCTCGGTTGAAAAGCAGTTCGACGTAGCGGCGCAGGTGATCCACGCAGGCCGCGGCGTCCTTGGCGCTGCCTTTGGCCTTGGCGATGATGAATGCGCCCTGCAGGACGGCCTGCGTGTAGAGGGCGAGGCTCGCGGCGGTCCACGGCGGCTTGATGCGGTGCTGCTCGATCGCCTTGCGGATGTCCGCTTCGACCTCCGCGGCATGGCTCGTGATCGAGCGTGCGCACGCATCGCGGATGGCCGGATTGCTGTCGTAGGTCTCCTGCACCATCGTTAGCCCGCGGCCGGTAGACGCAGGAGCATCGGGCCCGCAGCATCATTGACCTCCCCAACACCCGCATGGGAGTGTCGTCCACGCCTCGCAGCACAGCGAGCCGGTATGGCCCGGCGCATTGGACGACAAACGTTGGGGAGGAAACCTCATGACGACATCGCTTCGGCATCTCCTGCTGGCGGCCGCAACTGCTGCCGGCCTTGCGGCCAGTGCCGCGCCGCTTGCGGCGCAGGCGCCCGTGCGCGTCGGCATCGTCACCTTCGTCTCCGGGCCGGCGGCCGGCCCGTTCGGCGTGCCGGCGCGCAACGCGGCCGAGCTCACCGCCGAGATGCTCAATGCCGGCGGGCTGCCGGCCCCCTACACGCAGAAGGGTTTCGGCGGCAACCCGATCGAGCTCGTCATCATCGACGAGGCCGGCGGTCCGCAGAAGCAGGTCACCGAGTTCCGCAGCCTCGCGCCCCGCGTCGACCTCGTCATCGGCTACATCTCGAGCGGCGATTGTCTCGCCATCGCACCCGTCGCCGAGGAGCTCAAGAAGCTCACCGTGCTGTTCGACTGCGGCACGCCCCGCATCTTCGAGGACGCAAGCTACAAGTACGTGTTCCGTACCGGCCCGCACGGCACCATGGATAACGTCTCGGTCGCGCTCTATCTGCTCGAGCGCTTCCCGAATGTGAAATCGATCGCCGGCATCAACCAGAACTACGCCTGGGGCCAGGATTCCTGGACCGACTTCGAGGCCGCCATGAAGGCGCTCAAGCCCGGCATCGAGGTCAAGACCTCGCAGATGCCCAAGCTGTTCGCCGGCCAGTTCGGCGCCGAGATCTCGACGCTGCTCGCGAGCGGCGCCGAGGTGATCCACTCGAGCTTCTGGGGCGGCGACCTCGAGGGTTTCGTGCTGCAAGGCGCGCCGCGCGGCCTGTTCGAGAAGCACAAGGTGATCCTCTCGGCCGGCGAGCCCGGCATCAACCGGCTGGGGACGAAGATTCCGGACGGCACCATCATCGGGGCGCGCGGGCCGTTCGGGCCGTTCGCGCCCGACACGGCGCTCAGCACCTGGCTCAAGAGCAACTACCAGGACCGCTACCAGGTGCCGCCGAACTATGCCTCGTTCAAGATGGCCCAGGCGATCCTCGGCGTGAAGGCGGCCTACGAAAAGGCGCAAGCCGCGGGCGCCGCCACCCCGAACCAGGAGCAAATCATCGCCGCCCTGGAGAACCTGACGTTCGAAGGGCCGGGCGGCCCCGTCAAGATGGCGCTCGGCAAGGGGCACCAGGCCGTCATGGACGTGGCGGTCGGCACCGCCAAGAACGAGGGCGGGCAGCTCAGAATCGTCGACATCGTGCGCTATCCGGCCGAGAAGGCGAACCCGCCGGAAGGCGTCAAGAGCGAGGCCTGGATCAAGTCGGGCTTCAAGGCGAAGTAACGAGGGCCCGTCATTGCGAGCCGAAGGCGAAGCATCGTAGGGTGGGCAAAGGCGCGCACTTGCGCGCCGTGCCCACGCGGTCTGCAGAACGTGGGCACGCGCCGCTTCGCCGCGCTTTGCCCACCCTACACCCGACCGAAGCATGGTCTCGCTCCTCCCGGTCCTGTTCGACGGCATCGTCTACGCCTCGTGGCTGTTCCTGATGGCCTCGGGGCTCACCCTCATCTACGGCGTCATGCGCATCCTCAACATCGCGCACGGCAGCCTGTACGCGCTCGGCGCCTACGCGGCGGCCTCGCTCGCCGGCGCCTGGCTTGAAGCCGGACACGTGGCGGTCGGCAGCTACGCGATGCTGCTCATCGCGGCCATCCTGGTCGGCGCCGTCATGGGCCCGCTGTTGGAGCGCGGCCTGCTCAAGTGGATGTACGGCCGCGATGAGGTGGTGCTGCTGCTGATCACCTATGCGGTCTTCCTCATCCTGGAAGACGTGATCAAGCTCCTGTGGGGCGTCGACTCCCGGCTGCTGCCCGAGCCCTACGCGCTGCCCGGCAACTTCAGCCTCGGCGGCCTCGCCTACCCGTACTACAACCTGCTGCTGATCGCCGCGGCCGTCGTCACCGGCCTGGCGCTGACCTTGAGCCTGCACCGCACGCGGCAGGGCAAGCTCTTGCTCGCCGTCATCCACGATCGCGAGATCAGCGCCGCCATGGGCATCGACGTCAACCGCGTCTATCTCGTCACCTTCACGATCGGCGCGATGCTCGCGGCGCTCGGCGGCGCGCTCACCGCCCCGACCATCGCGGTGAGCCCCGGCATCGGCGTGGAGGTGATCGTCCTCTCCTTCGCCGTGGTGGTGATCGGCGGGCTCGGAAGCCTCGGCGGCGCGGCGCTTGGCGCGCTGCTGGTCGGCGTGGTGCGCTCGGCGACCGTGCGCTACTGGCCGGAAGCCGAGCTGTTCTCGATCTACGCCGTGATGGCGATGGTCTTGATCGTGCGGCCGACCGGCCTGTTCGCCGCACCGGAGGCGCGCAAGATATGAGGCGGCGTCCGTCATTGCCGAGGAGCGCACAGCCCCGTCATCCCCGCGAAAGCGGGGACCGAGTCAACCACCGACGGTGCAAGCCTCGCTCCGCTTGCGTCTACTGGATGCCCGCCTTCGCGCGCATGACACGCACGCGGCCGTCCCCGGATTGCTTCCCTTCGGCTCGCAACGACGGAGCGGCGCGGGTGAGGGGGAATGACACTTTCAAACGCAGACCTCTGGCGAGGCGCGACGTGCGCTGGGCGCTGACCGCAGGGCTCGCCGCGGCCGCGTTCGCGCTCGCCTGGGCGGCGCCGCAATGGCTGGTCTTTGTGCTCACGCTGGCGCTCGCCAAGGGCGTCGTCGTGCTCGGGCTCCTGCTGCTCATGCGCACCGGCCTCGTGTCGTTCGGCCAGGGCCTCTACTTCGGGCTCGGCGCCTACGGTGCCGCGCTACTGGGGCACTGGGGCAAAATAGCCGACGCCGCGCTGATGCTGCTTGCCGGTACGCTTGCCGCGGCGGCGATCGCCGCCATCCTCGGCCTGCTGCTGGCGCGCTACCGCGCGATCTTCTTCGCCATGCTCTCGCTGGCCTTCTCGATGATCCTCTACGGCACCCTGGTGAAAACCTCGGCGCTCGGCAGCACCGACGGGTTCAATCTGCATGCCAAAGCGTTCGCCGGCGTGGCGCTGGCGGCGGGGAGCGAACGGCGCGTCTTCTTCGCCGCCGGCATCCTCGCGGTCGCGACCGCGGCGTGGCTCCTGCACCGGCTGCTGGGCTCGCACTGGGGACGGGTCTCGGCCGCGATCCGCGACAACGAGCTGCGCGTCGACTATCTCGGCGCCTCGGTCTACCGGGTGGTCTACGTCAACTATGTGATCGCCGGCGCGCTGGCTGGGCTGGGAGGGAGCCTTGCCGCATTGGCGGTCGGGCACGTCGATCCGGACACCACCTACTGGACCACGTCGGGCGAGTTCGTGTTCATCGCCGTGCTCGGGGGCACCGGCAACGTCATCGCTCCCTTCCTGTCCGCGATCATCTTCGAGGGACTGCGCACGCTCGCAAGCCAATATGCCTCCAACGTGTGGCAGATGTCGCTCGGGCTCGCGATGCTGGCCATCATCATGTTCCTTCCCGCCGGATTGTGGTCGCTCGGCAAGCGGTCGGGGAGGGCAGCGTGATACCAGCAGCACCAGGCGGCGACGCTCTTCAGTCGTCATTGCCGGGCTTGACCCGCAGCTGTCCGGCACGGTTTGTGCTTGAAGGAGTGCACGGCATTGATTCTATTCGATTCCAGTGAGTTGCGAATCATCTGGACTCGAACAGGGAGCAACGCCGTGCAGCACCAGAATATCGTCTTTCATGGGATTTTGAAGTTCGTTCCGTTGGCGGTTCTCGACCGGCTGGTGGAGCAACACAATGCCGACTGGGATGCGCGCGTCCTGAAGACCAAGGCCCATCTGATTGCGATGCTTTACGCGCAACTTTGTGGCGCGCGAAGTCTGCGCGAGATTGAAACGGGCCTGAAGAGCCATGCCGGCAAGCTCTATCATCTCGGCGGCTGCACCGTTTCGAGGTCGGCACTCTCGACCGCCAATGCGGCGCGTCCGTTTGAAGTATTTGCCGGCCTGCTTTCGGCCCTGATGGCTCAAATGCAGCGCGGATATCGGCGCAAGATCGGCGATTGCGTGCGTCTGATCAACTCGACCAGCGTGCGACTGAGCAGTTTGAGCGGCAACTGGGCGACGTTTTCGGTGGGAGTTTGCGGCGCCAAAGCGCACATCATCTACGATCCCGATGCCGATCAGCCACTCTATCTCATGGTGACGCCAGCCAACGTCAATGACATCACGGCCGCCAAGGAGATGCCGATCGAGCCGGGAGCCACCTACGTTTTCGACCTCGGTTACTACGATTATGGCTGGTGGGCGAAGCTTCATCAGGCTGACTGCCGCATTGTCACACGGCTCAAGGCCAACACGCCTTTTAAGGTGGCCGAGGATCGCCCAGTGCCGGCGGGATCGTCGATCCTGAGCGATCGCATCGGATACCTTCCGAAGCGGCTCGCCGCTTCCCAACAACCCGATGCCGTGTCTGGTCCGCGAAATCCAAGTCATGATCGAATCCATCGCCTTGGATCGAATCTTCTTGTTTAGATGGATGCGCGGGTCGAGCCCGCGCATGACGAGTCAGCAATGACTGGCGCCGGTATGAGCGCCATCCTGCGCGCCGAGGGCCTGCACAAGAGCTTCGGCGCGGTGACGGCCGCGGCGGACATCAACCTCTCCTTCGATGCCCGCGCCGTCGTCAGCCTGATCGGCGCCAATGGCGCCGGCAAGACCACCTTCCTCAATATCGTCACCGGCTATCTTAAGCCCGACCGGGGACGCGTCGCGTTCCACGACCGCTCGCTCGTCGGCCTTACGCCGCGCGCCATCACGCGTCTCGGCGTCTCCCGGTCGTTCCAGATCCCGCAGCTGTTCCAGTCGCTGAGCGTGCGCGACAACCTGCTGGTCGCCGAAGGGATCGCCGGCGCCGTGAACGAGGCCGACGCCATGATCGAGCGCTTCGGGCTCGGCCGCTACGCCGACCACCCGGCCGGATCGCTGCCCGAAGGCATCCGCAAGCTGCTCGACGTCGCGATGGCGCTCGTCGGCAAGCCGAAGCTGCTGCTGCTCGACGAGCCGACCAGCGGCGTCGCGGCCGACGAGAAGTTCGGCATCATGGATCTGGTGATGGACGCGAGCCGCACGGCCGGCGTCGTCGTGCTGTTCGTCGAGCACGACATGGATATCGTCGAGCGCTACGCCAATCGCGTCGTCGCCTTCTACGAAGGCCGCGTGATCGCCGACGGCGAGCCCGGCGAGGTGCTGCGCGCCGCCGACGTCCGGCGCTACGTGATCGGCGAGGAGGCGACCCATGCTGCGGCTTGACGGCGTCTCGGTCTCGATCGGGCCGGTCGAGCATCCTGCGCGAGGTGAGCCTCGACGTCGGCGCCGGCCAGTTCGCGGGCCTCATCGGCCGCAACGGCGCCGGCAAGACCACGCTGTTGCGCACCATCATGGGAATCCTGCGGCCTCGCCAGGGGTCCGTTGAGCTCGACGGCATGCCGCTGACCCGCCTGGCGGTGCATGGCCGCGTCAACGCCGGCATCGGCTACATGCCCGAGGACCGGCGGCTGATCCCCGGCCTTTCTGCCGAAGAGAACGTGCTGGTGCCGGCCTGGGCGGCAAGCATCGCGGATCGCCGGCGCAAAGGCTGGCGGAGATCTACCGGCTGATCCCCGAGGTGGAAGCGTTCCGCGCCCGCAAGGCGCTGCAGCTGTCGGGAGGCCAGCAGAAGCTTGTGGCGCTCGCGCGCGCCATCATGGCGGGGCGGCGGCTGCTGCTGCTCGACGAGCCGTTCGAAGGCGTGGCGCCGGTGCTGGCCCGGCGCCTTGCCGAGGTCATCGCCAGCCTGCGAACGGCGGGCCTCACCGTCGTGCTGTCGGAATCGAGCCTGACCCACGCGCACGGCCTGCTCGACCGCGTGTTCGACATCGATCGCGGTGCCGTGACGCTGCGGAATTGACTGCGATGAATAGGAGTGTCTCCGCTTGAAAATTCATTCTAGCTTGCTCCGCGCCCACCTCTCCCCAGCGGGGAGAGGTCGGCGAGCGCAGCGAGCCGGGTGAGGGGGCGTTTGCGCTTTCGTCGGCGAGGCCTTAACCCCTCACCCGACCGCGCTTCGCTTTGCTCAGCGCGGTCGACCTCTCCCTTTGGGAGAGGTGAAGAAAGGGGCCGCGCGCAAGCTCAAACTGGGACACCACCCGATGCGTGAGGCTCACGCCCCTTGGCTCGGCTCCGTGCCGCCGATGCGATCCGAGCGGCATTTCGGCGACCGCGTGGTGCGCTGCTTCATCGCGCGCCCGAAATCGACGCATGCCCTGCTCGCCGAGGCGGTTGCCTCCGACCCGGACGGCGAGGCCATCGTATGCGGGGCCGAGCGTCTCACCTACGGTGAGTTCGATAGATGCGGTCGCGCGCGCGGCCGCGGGCCTCGCGGCGCGCGGCGTGGGGCGCGGCGACCGCGTCGCCATGCTGCTCGGCAACGGCTCGGTCTTTCCCGTCGTCCTGTTCGCTGTGCTTCGCCTCGGCGCCATTGCGGTTCCGATCAGCATCCGGGAGCAGGCGCCCGGCCTTGCCTACATGCTTGCGCACTGCGGCGCCACGGTGCTCGTCCACGACGCCGACCTTGCGGATCGGTTGCCGGATGCGCGCGCAGCGCCGGCGCTCGCGCACCGCATTCCGGTAACGCCTGGAGCGCCGTGCGAGGAGCTCGCGCTTCTGTCCGGCGCCGGCGATGGCCCTGCCGTCATTGCGAGGAGCGCAAGCGACGAAGCAATCCAGACAGCCGCGCCGCCGTCCTGGATTGCTTCGCCTTCGGCTCGCAATGACGGGCACGAAGAGGACACCGCCGTCATCCTCTATACGTCCGGCACGACCGGCCGGCCGAAGGGCGCGATGCTCACCCACCTGGGGATCTGCCATTCGGCGCTGCATTTCCAGTACTGCATGGGTCTCGGCCCGGCGGACCGCTCGGTCATCGCCGTGCCGATGAGCCACGTGACCGGCGTCGTGGCGCTGATCGCCGCCATGGTGCGCGCCGCCGGCACCATGGTCGTGATGCCGGCCTTCAAGGCGGCGGACTTCCTCAGCTCGCCGAGCGCGAGCGCATGACCCACACCCTGCTGGTGCCGGCGATGTACAATCTCTGCCTGCTCGAGCGCGGCTTCGCGACGGCCGACCTCAAGGCGTGGCGCGTCGGCGGCTTCGGCGGCGCGCCGATGCCGCCCGCCACGATCGCGCGCTTCGCCGACAAGCTGCCGGCGCTGTCGCTGATGAACGCCTATGGGGCGACCGAGACCACCTCGCCCGCAACGCTGATGCCGCCGTCGGAGACCGCGGCGCGGTCCGACAGCGTCGGCCGCGCGGTCCCTTGCGCCGAGATCCTGGTCATGGACGAGGCCGGGCGCGAGCTGCCGCCCGGCCGGGAGGGCGAGATCTGGATGCGGGGCCCGATGGTGGCCAAAGGCTACTGGGACAACCCCGAAGCCACCGCCGAGAGCTTCGTCGCCGGCTTCTGGCGCTCCGGCGACATCGGCGCGATCGATGCGCAAGGTTTTGTGCGCGTGCTCGACCGCAGCAAGGACATGATCAACCGCGGCGGCTACAAGATCTACTCGGTCGAGGTCGAGAACGCGCTCATGAGCCATCCCGCGGTCGTCGAGGCCGCGGTCGTCGCCAAGCCGTGCGAGGTGCTCGGCGAGCGCGCGCACGCCTTCGTGACGGTGACGGGCGCCGGCGCGAGCGCCGATGCTCTGACGCGGCACTGCGCCTCACTGCTCGCGGACTACAAGGTGCCGGACAGCTTCACGCTTGGGCTCGAGCCGCTGCCGCGCAACGCCAACGGCAAGCTGATGAAGCGCCAGCTGCGGGACGAGCTGCTGCGCTCTCTGGCCGCCGGCTAAAAGCGTGATGGTTTCATGTTGAGTCGTCATGCGCGGGCTTGACCCGCGCATCCATCTGCTTTGCAAGACTGTTGCGAAGAGGATGGATTGCCGGGTCAAGCCCGGCAATGACGACGAGATGCTTCGACCTGAAATCATCACGCGCTAGCGCCTGGCGCGCCGCGGCGCGCTCGAGCCATGAACCTCCCCGCGATCGCTGACGACCAATGAGAGGAGAAATCGTTGCCGTCGCGGTCGGGCCGCGCGGGCGCTGCCAACACGCTGTTCTTGCGAGTCTCTTAATCGGCATTCGTGAGCACCGGGGAGGGTTTGATGCAGCCGATGAACACGCTGGAGAAAAAATATCCGAAGCTCGCCAAATGGATCATTGCCGAGCTTCCGAAGGTTAGGAACAACGGCAAGGTCTGGGCGGCCTTTGTGACCTACAGCGAGCTCAAGGACAAGGCGCGCTACGCCGTCATGCCCCACTACTATCCCTACATCGATTACAAGGTGATGATCGGACTCGGGCTGTTCAAAGGATCCAAAGACCCCAATACGATCTATCTGGCCAAGTCGTTTTGCGAGCGCTTCGAGTTCGAAGGATTGGAAACTCCCGAAAATGCACCGCCTGATGGAAGCGACGCTCCTGCATGAGCTCGTCCATTGGGGAGACTGGCAGGACGGCAAGGATCAGGACGATGAAGAGGGCGAGCTGTTCGAGCTGGCGGCCTACGGGGAAGTGCTCCCGAAATATTGGTAGCCCGTGAGCCCCACGGAGCGCGCACCGTAGGCCTTCGGGGCCGCCAAAACGGGGCGCGAAGCGCGAAACACTCCTCGTCATTGCCGGACTTGACCCGGCAATCCGTCATCTTCGCAACAGCCGTGCGAAGTAGATGGATGCGCGAGCCAACCCTCGCAATCGCTATTGCGATTGCTCGCCCGCGCACGACCATTCAGTAATTGCCGCCGCTGCTTTACACGCCGTCGTCTCCCTGCGGCTTCGGCGCTTCCGGCCCGTGCAACGGGTCGTCCCAAATCGCCCCTTCCAGAAGGAGCGCCCTCAAGTTGAGAAATCCCACCTCGAACGTCGACTTGCTCGTCGTGCGATGCAGCAGCGCCTGCTTCGCGACCGCCGCCGCCAATTGCCGAATGCGGTTGAACTTGAACTTCGGATCAAACGGATCAAAGACGAGCGGCACCTTGTTGGCCAATATGGAGAAGATCATCTCCGCGATGTAGGCGCAGACTTCGCCATCGACAGTCCGCGCGCTTTTCTTGAGCGCGTCATGACCGGCGTGCACTGCTTCGTGCACGACGGTCATCTGCTTGTTGAGGGTGTGGACCGCGGGGTCGCGGACGAACATGATGTTCTCACGCGCGATCCAGTGGGCGCGAGCCCCGCTTGGTATCGCGGCGGACGGTGTGCCCGCACACAGAATCGTCTTGGTCTCGATGTGGTGCCGAACCGTCTTGAACAGGTTCGCATCCACGGTCAGGCCGCGGGCGCGGAAATCGATCTGCTGCAGTTCCGGACGCTTCAGAACGGAAGCGACCAGCGCCGCGGCGGCGATATCGTCGGGGCTGAGCGCCTCGAAGCCGAGTGGCGGAATGAAAATGATGGGGTTCTTGTCGCTGGGGTCGAAACTGAAGTTCTTGCCGTCGTTGGACTTCGTGCACTGCAGGAATTCCTGCATGCACCAGTTCACCTCCTCGGGATTACGGCATTGGAAATTATACAGGATGAGATTCCAGACGTTGGTGACTGAGTAGTCGTTTGCAATGCTTTGCCAGCTCTCGGGCCTGCCGAACTTCCACGCTCCCGCCTTGGCGTATTGGTGCGTTGCCCGCGGCGCCGGCGTTCGCGGCGGGTATGCGATCGGCTTTGCCGGTTTGCGGATCAGAACGGCCATTGCTAAAAACTCCGTGCAAAGGCGCTGACGCCAAAGACTCACGCCGAACCCGCGCGTTTTCGTGCGAGCTCGACAGTGGCCCGATCAGTGCAGACTGCCCATTGGTCGAGGCCTGCGGCGCTGCGGTTCACATCCGATCGTTCGAACCTGGATCGGCGTGATGGCGACCAACAACAGGAGAGACCCTGACGAACCTCAGGAGTGGCCGCCATGTCCCGGTAGATCTTCATCCCGGCAAGGGCGCAACGCCTTACGCCCGGCAACGGTTGGAGCGGCAGCTGCGCGATGAGCTGCTGCGGTCGCTGGCCGCTGGGTAGCGCCGCGTTAGCCGAACAGGCAATTCATTTGCGAGGATCAGGGAATCCGCCATTGAGAACGGCGACCGGCGGCAAAGCGTGAGACCGGAATTGTCCTTCGGGGTTGATCTGCGCCATCGAGTGGAGCGCAACCTCTCGCTTTTTCCGCGCCGCGCTCTGGAGAATGCGAGCTTGTCCCCCGCCGTGGTTGCCATCGTTCTCGTGCCGAGCGCGACCGCCGGCGAAGCGTGCGTGCTACTCACGTTGCGTCCGAATACGTTGAAGCGACACAGCGGACAGTACGGACTCCCCGGCGGTCGTCTAGACCCAGGCGAAACCGCGAGCGAAGCCGTAGTCCGCGAGTTGCGCGAAGAGCTGCGACTCGAGATCTCGCGTCGGGACCTGCTGGGAGCGCTCGACGATTACCCCACGCGCTCGGGCTTCCGCATAACTCCGTTCGTTGCCTGGGCCAGGGATATTGGCGAAATCCATCCAGACCCCGCCGAGATCGTGCAACTATTCAGTATTCCTCTAAGTGAAATCGATGACCCCGCGCTTCCGGAACCCGAATCGTTCGCCGGAACCGACGCGCCGCTGATCGCGATCGCCCTGCCCAGCCTTGGGAGTTCTGTGTACGCCCCGACCGGCGCCATGCTCTACCAATTCCGCGAGGTCGCGCTGCGGGGGCGATCTACCAGAGTGGCGCATTTTGAGCAGCCCAAATTTGCTCATCGATGATGGACCGGACACATGATTGCAGCGACGGCTCGCCGCCTATGCGCAAGACCGCCCGTTGCGCCGATGTCACGCACCGATGAGTGGTTGCGGCCTATCCTGCATCGTCCGCCTGTCCTTGATGGTGGCGTCGGCGCGGCGTCCGAGCGAGATTGAACCAGCTGACCTGAGCGTGTGTCGAGCTGAACGTCAACGAGCAATCGTGTCAACGAGGACTCGTTGACAAAACGGCGGCACCACTTTCTACTTGAGGCTCAATCAGTCTCCACCGCGCCGGATTTTTCCTTCGAGCGATTTGGCGAGAACGTCCTGAAAGGTCACGGCTGAATGCGCATAGCTGATCCGCCGCTACCGTTGGATCGCATCGCGGAATTCACCAAGGCGGGGCATTGGCGGGATACCACAAGCAACGACGAGTTGGAGCGGCAGGCGAAGCAAAACCCTGAGAAGATCGCCATCGTCGATCCTCGCGGCCGGCTCACCTACACGGAATATTATCGTCGAGCCCAACGGCTCGCGGCGCATTTCATAGGGCTCGGTCTTACGCCGGACGACGTGATCGCCATCCAACTGCCGAACTGGAGCGAGTTCGTGATCGCGATCAATGCCGCGATGCTTGCCGGTGTGCCTTTTTGCCAGTTTCACAGCGATTTCCGTAGCCGAGAGGTCGAGTTCATCCTGCGCTTCACCGAAGCTTCAGCGCTCATCGTCCCGCGCGATTTTCGCGGGTTCGACTACCTCGAAATGGTGGCGGAGCTACGCCCAAAGCTGCCGCGGCTCAAGCATGTTCTGGTCGTCGGCGACGACGTGCCGGCCGCGCTGTCCGATCTGCGCGCCTTCCTCGAAGCGGCCGAAAAAAGCGATCTGAGCGACGAGCAGCTGAGACGGCGTCGCCCGCATCCGAATTCGTTCATGCGCACCGCCTTCACTTCCGGGACGACCGGCGACCCCAAGGCGGTTCTCCACCTGCACAACACCACCAACTGCGCCGGCTGGTTTCTCAATAAAGGGCAGCGGATCACTTCCGACAGCGTGTTGTTGGTGTTCTTGCCGGTGGGGACTCGAATTGGGGCCTCTTCAACGTTCTGCAGACCCTGTTCGCGGGTTGCACGCTGGTGCTTCAGGATATCTTTCGCGCCGAGGAGGCGCTCGCCATCATCGAGCGCGAGCGGGTCACGCACTTCTGCTGCGCGCCGGCGCATCTTGTCGCGCTTCTCAACGTGCCGGACCTCGAACAGCGCGACCTGAGCTCGCTGCAAGTCGTCATGACCGGCGGCGCCTCCTGCCCGATAGAAGTGATCCGGGCGGTGCGCGCACGGCTGCCCTGCCACCTTCTCGAAATGTACGGGATGCTCGAGGTCGGCAGTCAGGCGCACACGACCCTCGAGGACGACGCCGAGGCCGTTTGTGGTCTGGTCGGCAAGCCGCTCGCCCAGATGGGCGTGATCGTCGTCGATGAAAACGGCAAGGAATGCGCCCCCGGCATTCCTGGCGAAATCCTGACCCGTGGACCATCCGTGATGGTCGGCTACTACAACAATCCGGAAGCGAACGCCAAGAGCTTCACCGCGGACGGGTGGTTCCACACCGGCGATCTCGGCGTTTTCGACGAGAGCGGATATCTCAAGATCGTCGGCCGCAAGAAGGAGTTGATCATTCGCGGCGGCGCAAACATCCATCCCCGCGAAATCGAAGAGGTTTTGTACCAGCATCCCAAGGTGCGCGACGCCGCGGTGGTGGGCGTGCCGGATGATCGGCTGGGGGAGCGGGTATGCGCCTGCATCGTGCCGAAGTCAGGCGAGAGCCTTTCGTTCGGAGAAATGATCGATTTCCTCAAGCCGAAGATTGCCACGTACAAGCTGCCGGAATTCCTGGAAATCCTCAGCGATCTGCCGCGCACGTCCACCGGCAAGATTCAGAAGACACCTCTGCGGGATATCGTGATGCGGCAGCGAGAAGCTCGAGCCTAGTCTTACTGCGTCATGAATTTTCCTACCGCCGCGGCCGCCGGATCGGGGCGGCGCAACATGGACATCGCGGCAGGGTTCTGACGAGCGCGGTGATCAGTCTGCGGCGCATGGTCGCGATCGAGTTCGGGACATGGCGTTCGGGACGCGGCGGCGGAGCCTTTGGGTCGGTAACCCTTGGATAGGGCAGATTGCGGGAGCTGCGCGGTGGAACGAGTTCCTGAGGGGGGAATCGTCTCCCTCTCGGAGATCAGGAATCCGTAGGCTGCGATGCACAGCGTTGCGTGGTGATGGAAGCCGCGCCATCCGCGGCCTTCGAAATGCCCGAGCCCGACCTCCTGCTTGAGTTCTTGATAATCGCGCTCGATGCGCCAGCGCAGCTTGGCGAAGTAGACCAGTCGATGCAGAGTGATGCCCTCGGGAAGGGTTGAGAGCCAATACTTGGTCGGCTCCTTCTCGCCTTCGGGCCACTCGATCAACAGCCACTCTTCCGGTCGGCTCTCGCTGCGCTTGAAGTCACGTCGCGCAATGCGAACCCGCACACGGGCAAAGCGCGAGGACAGGCGCTCGGCCGTGCCTTCTCGCCATTCGATCGTGCGCCAGGCGCGCTTGGGCAAGCCGAGCGCCAGTTCCTTGACCGAGACCGGTCGATGCCGGGTGTCGCGCCGCAAGAGCTTTGGCGGTCGTCCACGGCCAAACCATGTCTTCGGTGGCAGCGGCCCGGTGCCGGGCGCCCATACCGTGGTGTTCGACAGAATGCCGGCTACGTAGCTCAACTCCAGCGCCGTGATGTCCGCGCGCAATTCGCTGTTATTGCCATAGCCGGCGTCCGTCACCACCACGCCGCGCGGCAGCCCGGCCGCGCACGCCCACTGGAGCTGCTCGAGCGCGATCTCATGCTTGGTCTTGAAGCCAGTGTCCGCCGGAACGCCCGCCTTGCGCAGCCGGTCGCCATCCTGCGCCCACTCCTGTGGCAGGTACAGCCGATAGGCCACCGGCAGGCTGGCATCGCCAGTGGCAATCGACAGCGATACAGCCACTTGGCAGTTATCTTCCTTGCCGAGCTGGCCGCAGTATTGTCGCGCAACACCGACCGAGTGTCGCCCCTGCTTCGGGAAACTGGTGTCGTCGATGATCCACGCCTCGATCGGCCCGTGCCGCTGCATCTGCGGCAGCACCATCTGGCGCACCTGGGCCAACACCTTCTCGTCCGACCAGCGCCCCTCACCGACAAAATGCAGCAACGACTGGTGCTGCGCCGCTACCCGCGCTGGCGCCGTGACCGCCGCCATCGGCTCCACACTCTTGCGCTCACACGGCATCATCAGCCCGGTGCAGTAGTCGCGCAGCGGTCCGGCTCGGTCCTTGTGGCCGATCACCCTCACAAGTCCCTCGACATAGGCCGCAAACCGCGATTCACTGTCACCTGAGCTTCCGAGACCCATCTCAGCCTCCTCATGCTGATAAGTGATCTCGCCAATATTTCGATTCTAACAACTGTCGCACCGCGACCTTCTGACTCAGTAAGACTAGAGCATGATCCCGGAAAGTGGGCACCGGTTTTCGGAAAAGATCATGCTCCACCAGAAAGCCAGCGTGGGATGACGATTCGAAGAAAAGTCATCCCGGTCAAGGGGCCAAGACAATAAGGTGCAGCGACGGCGGGGCGTGGCTCCGCTTTCAGGGAGGGGAACCGCAATGTTTCGATCGAAGCTGCTCGCAGTCATTCTGGCAATCGCGCTTGCGCACGTCTCGTCCGAGGCCGGCGCTCAGAGCGGCCTGACCGGCGATCAAGTTCTGATCGGGGCCTATGGGCCGATCACCGGGCCGGCCGCATATGTCGGGCTCGGCGGACGCGACGGCATGGAGATCGCGATCAACGAGATCAACGAGGCAGGCGGCATCCACGGCCGCAAGCTGAAGGTCGTGTTCGAGGACGACGGCTTCTCGCCGACCAAGGCGCTGGCCGCCGTGAAGAAGCTTGTCGAGCAGGACAAGGTGTTCATGATCTTCGGCGTTTCGGCCAGCAACCCGACGGTGGGCACGCTCGAGTACCTCAGGGAGGCGAAGGTACCGAACTATGTCTCGATTGCGTCGGCCCCGCAGGTGACCAGACCGTTCAATCGCTATTTCTTCCGCGGCGGGACCACGGAGGCCGCCCGCTACGGCGAGCTTTATGCCGAATTCTTGACGCAGTTCCTGCTGGCGAAGCGGATCGCGATCCTCAGCGGCAGCGACGAGTTCCCGAAGAACGAGGGAGACGCCACCGAACGGCTGCTGCAGAAGTGGTACGGCGCAAAGCCCGTCCTGCGCGTCGAGTTCAAGGTCGGCGACAAGGATTTCACGCCTCAGCTCCTGAAGATCAAGGAGGCCAATCCGGAGATCATTATGACGCTCGGCCTCGTCACCGAGGCCTCGATCATCGTCCGGCAGGCGCGCGAGCTTGGATTGCGCCAGCCGATCTTCGGCAGCGGCGCGATGGTGGACAATGCGTTGATCGCCAATGCGGGCTACGCGGCCGAGGGCTTCATGGGCGGTTGGCTGACGCCGCTGTTCCTCGATTCCGAGCACCCCGACATGGTGAAGTTCCAGCAGGCCTGGTCGAAGCGTTACCCGGACGCGCCCAAGGGACGGCCGAACGTTTTCGACCTGCTCGGCTACGGCGACATGTACGTCGTGGCGGAAGGGCTTCGCCGCGCCGGCGTCGACCTGACCCGCGAGAAGCTCATCGATGCGCTCGAAACGCTCGAGGACTATCGGGTGAGCGAGATCGCGACCCCACGCACTTTCACCAAATGGCACCACATCGGAAATCTGCGCATGCAGATGATGGTCGTGCTCAACCAGCATTGGGTACCGCTGCGTTGGGACCCAAAGCGTCAGAGCGAGATCCTCGACGACTACAAGAAGTAGCCGGCAGGTGCGTCCGGGACCGCGTGCCCTTGGGAAAACGGGCCGCCGTTAGCGCTCGAACCCGGGACTCTTCTCATGGCCTATGCCGTGGAAATCCAACTTCTCATTGCCGGACTGAGCAATGGAAGCATTTATGCGCTCGTCGCGCTGGGATCTGGTGCTCGCCTTCAAGGGGACGGGCATCCTCAACTTCGCGCAAGGAGAGCTCGTGGCGCTCGGCGCCTACATTGCGCTGTTCTTCGCCGTCGTGATGAACGCTGCCATATTGGCAGGTGGTGTTGCTGACGCTTGCTACCGCGGCGTTGTTCGGCGCAGCCCTCGAGCGCGGGCTCATCCGTCCTCTGATGCGGGCACCGGCTTTCACCATCGTGGTCGCCACGCTGGCGATTGGGTTGATGATCAAGAATGTCCTCAGGCTCTCCTGGCAGGAGAGCGTCTCGACCATCCCGTCGCCGTTTGCCGGCGTCTTGATCCGTGTCGGCGAAATCAACATCAACCCGCAATACCTCTGGGTGATCGGCTGTACGGTCGTGATCATGGGGTTGCTGGTATTGTTCTTCCGCAAGAGCCTCTTAGGCAAGGCGATGCGCGCCGTCGCACAGAACCAGGAGGCGGCGCGGCTCATGGGCATCCGCGTGAGCCGCATTTTCTCAGGGACGTTCGCCCTCAGCAGTGCGCTGGCCGCGCTCGCGGGGGTTCTGGTCGCGCCGTTGATCGGGATTCATGCCGAAATGGGCGCTGTCGTCCTCAAAGGGTTCGTGGCGGCGATCCTTGGGGGCTTCAACAGTCTTGCCGGATGTGTGGTGGGCGGACTCCTGCTTGGCGTGCTGGAGACTCTCGGCGGGGCGTACATCGGCGGCACCTTCAAGGACACCGCGGCCTTTGGGCTGCTGATGCTGATTCTGCTCGTGCGACCACACGGACTGTTCGGCCGGGCCGAGGCGCGACGTGTCTGACCGTCAGGCCGGCCGCTTCAGGTCACGTCTTGCAATTGCTGCCGTCATCGCCGTGCTCCTCGCGGTACCGCCGTGGTTCGGCTCCTACCATCATTTCCTCGCATCTCTGGCTCTCATCAACGTCATCATCGCCCTCGGGCTCAATCTCTTGACCGGCAATGCCGGCCAGATCTCGCTGTGCAATTCATCATTCATGGCGATCGGAGCCTATGCCACGACCTACCTGTTTGCGAAACTCGGCCTCAGCTTCTGGCTGGCGTTGCCGCTCGGCGGGGCTTTCGCGGCGCTGAGCGGTTTCCTGCTCGGCTTCCCCGCCCTGCGGCTGCGGGGATTCTATCTTGCGGTCGTCACCCTCGGCTTTCTCGAGGTGACGCAGATCGTCATCGAGCAGATCCCGAGCATCACTGGCGGCGTGCGCGGGATGCTGGCACCCCGCGCGTCGTTGTTCGGGATGAAGCTGTCGAGCGACCTCTCGTTTTATTATGTCGTGCTGGCGATAACGCTGGCAGCGCTTTGGTGCGCCCATTCGCTGCTGAATTCGCCGACAGGCCGCGCCTTCAACGCCATCCGCAACAGCGAAGCCGCGGCGCAGACACTCGCCGTCCCGCTGGCGCGCACCAAGCTCGTCGCCTTCGTGGTCGCTGCCTTTTACGCCGGGATCGGCGGCGGGCTCTTTGCCAACCTCGTCGGTTTCATCGATCCAACCGAATTCGGCGTATGGACCTCGATCCGCCATGTCGTGTTCATCGTCGTGGGTGGACTGGGCTCAATCGCCGGCTCGGTCATCGGCGCGGTCGTGCTCACCTTGCTTCCCGAACTGCTCCGAGGTTTCAAGGAGTACAATGAGCTGGTTTTCGGAGGGCTGCTGCTCGTTGTCCTCATCGTGATGCCTGCAGGGCTCGTTGGGCTGTGGCCGGAGCTGCGCGCACGTTTCCGGCGGGGCAGGTCCGAAAGTCCGCGCGACCCGCTCGGGAGGTCGGCCGCGTGACCTCCCTCGGCATCGAGAACGTGACCGTCACGTATCGCGGCCTGCGCGCGGTGTCGAACGTGTCTTTGACTGTCGGGCAAGGGCGCATTCACGGACTTATCGGCCCGAACGGCGCCGGAAAGACTTCGCTGCTCAACGCGGTCTCGGGACTGGTGCCGCTCGCGGCCGGACGCATTCGCCTGCAGGATCGCGAGCTGCAACATATGGCCGCGCACCGGGTCGCAGCCTCGGGTATCGGCCGCACCTTTCAGCATGCGGAAATATTTCCGGATTGCACCGTGCTCGAGAACGTCATGGCGGGCGGCTACGCTCGCCGCCGCTCGACCCTCCTCGCCGACTTCCTCGGCACACGACGAAAAAGCGCGGCGGAACGCGAGATGCGCCTCGAAGCCGAGGAACTGCTGGCGACGTTCGGGCTCCTGGACGTCCGGGATGCGATCGCCGGCGATCTTCCCTTCGGGACGCTGAAGAAAGCCGATCTCGCCCGCGCCCTCATGGCGCGCCCCCGCGTGCTGATGCTCGACGAGCCGACTTCAGGCATGAACAATGTCGAAGCGCAGGAGGTCATCGCGGCATGCCGCCGGATTGCCGGGGAGTCGGGCGTGATGCTCCTGATCATCGAGCACAACATGCGGGTCATCATGGACCTCGCGGAGGTCATTCACGTTCTCAACCACGGTGAAAAAATAGCCGAGGGCAGCCCCGCCGAGGTGCAGAAAAACCCCCTGGTCATAGAAGCCTATCTCGGGCAGAGGGCGGCTCATGCTTGAGATCCGCGGCCTCACCGCCGGATACGGCCGCATCGACGTGCTGCGCAACGTATCGCTTGCGGTGCCCGGCGGCAGCATTGTCGGGCTACTCGGCCCCAACGGGGCCGGCAAGACGACGCTCGTACGCAGCATCTGCGGCATGACGCGGGTCCGTACGGGTGAGATCCTGTTCGAGGGCCGACCCATCCAGCGGGAAATCACCGAGGACATCGTGGCTTTCGGAATCATCCAGGTGCCGCAGGGGCGGATGTTGTTTCCCGAGCTCGATGTCGGCGAGAATCTCGAGCTTGGCGCCTATCACAAGCGCGCACGGCGCGACTACGGCGCCAACCTGGTTCGCGTCGAAGGTTACTTTCCGATTCTGCGGGAGCGACGGAGCCAGGCCGCCGGCATTCTCTCGGGTGGCGAGCAGCAGATGCTTGCCATCGCTCGCGCCCTGATGGGAAAACCACGCCTTCTGATCCTGGACGAGCCTTCGCTTGGACTGGCACCGAAGCTCGTCGACGATATCTTCACCGTGCTCAAGCGCATCAACGCCGATGGCGTGACCGTGCTTATCGCCGAACAGAATGCCGCAATGGTGCTCGAGCTGGCGCAGTACGTTTATGTCCTCGAAAATGGGCATCTGGCGCACGCCGGTCCAAGTGCCGAGCTTGCCCGCAGCGAAAAAATCCAGCGCAGTTACCTTGGAGGAGCGTGATGACGGCTCGGCTCATCGATGTCCATTCGCATTGGGGAACGCGCCGAGGCTATCCGTTGCAGACCGAGGAGGAGCTCGCGCAGCAAAAGCGCACGTGGCACTCTCAGCCAAGTTTTCGCACCGAGGCCGAAATGGCCGCTGACTTCCGGGCCGCGAATGTGCAGGTGATTCTCGATTTCGGATACACGAAGTTTTTGCCAATCGAGGAGGCGCGCACGGTTCACGATTACGGCTTCGAAACGCAGCGCCAACATCCGGAGGCTATTCTCGGCCAATGGTTTCATTTTCAGCCGGAGCTTGGCAAGCCGGCCTTGAACGAGTTCCGCCGCTGCATTGATCAAGGCGGCTTTGCGGGGCTCGCCGTATCGGGGTCGGGAGGGCTTCCCGCAAGCGATGCCGAATGGGAGCCGTTTTACAAGCTCTGTATCGAGGCAAACGTGCCCGCGCTTATTTTCGTCGGCCATACCGGCCTTGGGGCTGGCCTCCCCGGAGGCAACGGGATTATTCTCGATCACTGCCACCCGCGCCACCTCGACCTTGTAGCCGCCCGCCATCCGCAATTGTCGATCGTTGCGGCTCGCCCGGGCTGGCCTTGGCAGGCTGAAACAATCTCCGTCCTGCTGCACAAAGCCAACATCTGGTACGAACTGCACGGATGGTCCCCGCGCTACTTCACGCCGGACCTCAAGCACGACATTCCGCGCCGCCTTGTTGACCGCATCATGTTCGGGGCGGACTATCCGTTGCTGCGCTACGAGCGGCTTATTGCCGATTGGCGTGACCTTGGATATTCGGAGGAGGTGCTGGACAAGATCTTTTGTCGCAACGCCGAGCGCTTCCTCCACGGCGTGAGGCACTGATGGATCTGGGCCTCACCGGGCGAGTTGCGCTCGTCAACGGCGCCAGTCAAGGCATTGGTTTCGGCATTGCGCACACGCTCGCAGCGGAAGGAGCGCGCGTCGCCATTGCGGCACGACGCGAGCCTGCGCTCAAGGCCGCTGCGGAGCGGATTCGCGACGAAACCGGAGCCGATGTCATAGCTATCCAGGGAGACGTCAGGAAGGCGGAGGACTGCTCGCGGCTCGTAGCGCAGGCGGTCGAGCGGTTCGGCAGCCTTCATATTCTGGTCAACAACGACGGCGCTCCGCCGTTGGGTGCGCTGCTCGACTTCGATGACGAGGCCTGGCGCAAGGCCGTCGAGCAAAATCTGATGAGCGTCGTTCGCCTCGTGCGGGCAGCGGTCCCTCACCTCAAGCTCGCCGGCGGCGGCAGCATCCTCAATATCGCGGCGCTCTCGATGCTGCAGCCGATGCCGGGCTTCGGACTTTCAGTCGCCACCTGGGCGGCGGTCATGGGGTTCGCCAAGACCATGTCGATCGAGCTGGCAAGCGACGGTATCACCATCAATACGCTGTGCCCCGGCCTGGTCGAGACGCCGCGCCTTCACAAGGTCATGGAACAATCCGGCCAGGCGATGCGCGCCGCCGCCGCCGAGATTCCTGTCGGGCGGGTGGGCAAGCCGGAGGACGTCGCCGCCCTTGTGGCGCTGCTCGTCTCGCCGCGCGGCGCCTACATTACCGGAACGACAATTCAGATCGATGGCGGATCTTTGCGCAGCTTGCGATGAATGCCGCTGGATCTCCACCTAGGCGGTGATGCGCTCAAGGAGGGCGGATCAGGGCTGGGAATGGCGCTTGGCATCACGTGCCTTCATCAGGCAGCGGTCCCAATCGGGCGCGTCCGCGAAACGCTCGACCAGGGCGTCGATCAGAACCCGTACCTTGCCCGGAACGTAGGAGCCCGGCGGCCGCACGACGTGGATGGCAGATTCGGGCGCAGGATAGTCGAGCAGGAGCGGCTCGAGGATGCCGCTCTCGATCGCATCCGCGACCAGGAACGATGGCGCCTCGGCTATGCCGAGCCCTGCGGCAGCCCATTGCAGCATGGCTTCGCCGCTGTCCGACCGCAGACGCCCGTTCGGCCGGATCGAGATCGCGCGTGTGCCGGAGCGGAATTGCCAATCGGGGGTCGCGCGGCCGGTATAGATCAGGCATTCGTGCGTCGCGAGGTCGCGCCTGCTCGGCCGTCCATGACGGGCGAGGTAGGCCGGCTTGCGACCAGCACGGCCCTCATCGGCGCGATCCGGCGCGCAACGAGGGTTGAGTCCTTGAGCGCTCCGATGCGGATTGCGGCATCGAAACGCTCTCCGATCAGGTCGACGACGCGGTCGTTATACGAGACGTCGATCTCCAGCCCGGGATGCCGCTCGGCCAGGTCCGCAAGGGCCGGCGCTATGTAGCGGACGCCAAAGGACAGCGGCGCCGCCAAGCGAAGGCGCCCGACCACCCCGCCGCCCTGCCGGGCGACCGCCTCACGCGCCTCCTCGAGCTCGGCCAGGATCCGCTCGCTCCGCGCCTTGAATTCGAGACCCGCCTCGGTCGGGTTGATGCCGCGCGTCGTTCGGCTCAGCAGGCGGACCCCAAGCTCGGTTTCCATCCGGGCGATGCGTCGGCTCACGATCGACTTGGAAATGCCGAGCCGCTTGGCGGCGCGATTGAAGCCGCCGCTTTCCACGACCTCGACGAAACTCTTGAGATCGTCCACCTCGATCATGGTGGTGTTCCTCCTTGAGCAACATGCTGGTGCAAATTATGGGCATTACGGTGCGATTTCAGCACCACTACCTTCCCGACATCGCAATGACCAGAGGCCCAGGAGGAAATACGCCATGTCGACAGTTCTTGTGCTCACGAGCAGCGCGCTCGGCGAGGCATCCGTCTCCAACCAGCTGGTGCGGGACGCCGTCGCGCAGCTGCGGTTGCAGGACCCGAACGTGCGGGTCGTCACGCGCGATCTCGGCGGCAGCCCGATCCCGCACCTGACCCTGGACGCCGCGACCGCGCTGCGCGCAGCCGAGCCCGCGAATGCCGCGCAGGCCGAAGCCCAGGCGCTCTCCGACGAGCTCATCGCCGAACTGAAGGCCGCCGACACCGTCGTCATCGGCGCGCCGATGTATAATTTCGGCATCGCATCGACCTTGAAGGTGTGGTTCGACTACGTGCTCCGCGCGGGCGTCACCTTCCGCTACGCTGAAAGCGGTCCCGTGGGTTTGCTCGAGGGCAAGCGCGCCATCGTCATCGAGAGCCGCGGCGGTGTCTACAGTGAAGGCCCGGCGCAAACGCTGGATTCTCAGGAGCCCCACTTGCGAAATCTTTTGCGCTTCATGGGCATCACAAACATCAGTTTCATCCGGGCCGAGAAGTTGGCCTTCGGCCCGGAGGCGCGCGAGCAGGCGATTGACGCGGCGCGCATGCAGCTCGGACGCGTCGTCCTGAACGAATACCTGCAAGCCGCCTAGGCATTCGGCCGCACGGCCGCGCGCACCGGCTGAGGCAGCAATATCGCTGTCCCAGCGCGCGCGGCGCGTCGCTGCAATCGATCATCATTTGGCCTGCGACTCATCACGGGAGATCCGCAAGCGCCTCGATTCGTCCACGGACGATGCCGATGCCGCCGTGCTTGCTTGGCACAAGCGCGACGACGCGCTGCGCCGACACACGCGGGCGAGGGCGCTCAATCCGGGGATCGCCGGCCGGGGTGGATGGATGGGGAATTAGGATTTGCATTCGTGAAGGCGCCCGCGCGGGGGCTGAGAGAGTCTGCTCTGCGTTCAACAAGCAACGAACTATGCATCGACGCGAAGCGAAACGACGCGATGGGGCCACAACCGGACACCCTTCGAGTGATCGAGACGTAGGCCGGCTGCCGTTCGCCACCCGTGACGGACAGAATGGAAGCAGACTCCCAGCTACCGGCCGGCCGCTTGTCGACCTCCTGCCGGTGGCTCCATGACCTCTCGCGCACAGCGGATGAATTGCTCCGCGACCGGGCTGATCGTTCTCCCCTTCAATGTCACGATCCCGACCGCCCTCGGCAATTCAGGCAGGTTGACGGGCAAGGCTTTCACCCCGAGGCGTCCGGCACCGAAGCGCAACGCCGTCGCGGGGCAAATCGTCAGGTAGCGCCCGGTCGCGGCCAGCGCCGTGCTCATCTGCACCGACGCGCATGTGACGACGGCGCGAGGGACTTGCAGGCCGGCAGCCCGAAACATTCTCTCGTGGAGAGATGCTGCCGCGCTGGCCGGGTCGTACAGCACCCAGTTCTCGTTGATGAGCTCGGCCAGCTCGATGCGCCGCCGTCTTGCCCATTTGCTCTTCGCCCCAGCAACGACCACCGGCGCGACATTGACCAGTGTGTCGACAGTGAGATCCTCATCGGCCATCGGCAGGGTCAGGCGCCCGAAAATCAGGTCGACGTCCCGCTCACGCAGCACGCGCAGCAATCTCTCTCCACTGACGGCGGTAACGACGTGAAAGGTCAGCCTCGAATGGCGGCGATGCAACCGATCGATGATGGTCGGCAGCAGTCCGACCATGAATGACTCGGAGCATCCAATGCGAAGCTCGCCTGCCGTCGGGTCGGCCAAGTGCTCGATCTCGTTGACGCTCTGACGAAGGTCGTCGAACACGGCAAGGCTCCATTTGAGGAGCGCGCGGCCGCATGGCGTGATCTCGACCCCTTTCTTGGTCCGGTCCAGGAGGCGCACGCCGAGAGTGCTCTCCAGATCCGCAATCGTCTTCGACACGACCGGGCGGGAGATCGACAGGCTGTCGGCCGCCTTCGCCATGTTCTTGCGGTCTGCCACGGCCATAAAGACATGCAAGTTCCGCAGCTTCAGGCGCCGACCGATGCGTTCCGACCATTGCATGGCGTCGTACCCATATGGCTACCATAACGTCGAGAAATAGAGCTTTCAGACTTACAGGGATTCCAGCAAGCTTCAATCCAGAATCGAACCGTTGCCCGTAGCGGGATCAAGGCCCGCGAGCCATGACCAGCATTCGGCGGCACTACGCCCGCGCGACCGCAACAGCGTCAACGCGCCCCTGGAGAGGAGTCAGGGATATGAGGAGCTCGATACTTTCCATCGCCTGCGCGCTTGCTCTGTCGAGCATCGTTGCGAACGCCGAGAGCTATCCGACGCGCCCCATCACGATCGTCCTGCCGTTCCCCGTGGGTGGGCCGAGTGACACGCTTGCACGCATCGTCTCCGAGCGCATGCGGCTGACGCTCGGTCAGCCGCTGGTAATCGAGAGCGTCACGGGGGCCGGAGGCAGCATCGGTGTCGGCCGGGTCGCGCGAGCCACGGCGGACGGCTACACGCTCGTCCTCGGCGGCTGGGTCAGCCACGTGGGCGCCAGCGCGGTCTACCCTGTCAAGTACGACGTGCGGAAGGATTTCGAGCCGGTGGCGCGGCTCGCCGACGTTCCGATGTGGATCATTGCCAAGAAATCCTTTCCGGCGAGCGACCTCAAAGGGCTGATCGCCTGGCTCAAGGCGAACCCGGACAAAGGAGTTGTTGCAACCGTCGGGACAGGTAGTGCCGGGCACCTTTGCGGCGTCTACTTCCAGAACGCGACCGGTACGCGCTTCTCGTTCGTGCCCTATCGCGGCGGCGCTCCGGCGCTGCAGGACCTGGTGGCCGGGCACGTCGACTTCATGCTGACCGAGGCGTCCAGCTCCCTGCCTTTCGTGCGTAACGGTGACCTCAAGGCCTTTGCCGTCATGGCTCCGACCCGCTGGGCCTTGGCGCCATCCGTTCCCACGGTCGATGAAGCGGGCACGTCTGGCCTGCACATTTCCTTCTGGCACGGATTGTGGGTACCCAAAGGCACGCCCAAGGACGTCATTGCCAAGCTCAACGGCGCTGTCGTGGAGGCGCTGGCCGATCCGGCCGTGCGTCAGCGGTTCGGCGATCTGGGTCAACAAATTCCGCCGCCCGACCAGCAGACGCCGGAGGCGCTCGGCACCTATCTCGATGCCGAGATCGAGAAATGGTGGCCGATGATCAGGGCGGCAAAGATCGAAGCCAAATAATGACGAATGGCGACGGCCATGCACTCAGCCACGGACGAGCCCGCGCAAGCGACCGCCATCGCCTTCCCTCATCATGTCGCGCGACTCTGGGAAGATCATCTCGGCCACCGTCTCGTCGGCATCTATCTGTTGGGTAGCCTGGCCCATGGCGGCTTCAGCGAGCGCTACAGCGATATCGACATGGCGCTCATCGCGGAGGAGCCGCTAAGTCCCGGCGAGCTCGACCTGATCCACCGGAGGGCCGCGGCATATTCGGTCGAGCTTGCCTCGAAGCTATCGCTGTTCTGGACCAACCAGAGCTTTTCGGCGGGCCGTTTCCCGCCCCTGGATCGGGCCGATTACATCGATCACGCCGTCGCGCTCGTCGAGCGCAGACGTGTCGACCCTCCGCGCCCAACATTGCAAGAGATTCGAGCCTATCTAGGTGCGGAGCCGTTCAGGAACTGGTCGTCGATGGTCGATCGCTTCAACGAACTCGACGAGCTTCCGATCGATGACCACAAGCGATACTTGCGAGCGCTGCTCTATCCCGCGCGCTTTTTGTATAGCTGGCATACGGGTCAGATTGGATCGAACGACGGTGCGGTGGAGTTCGTTCGATGCCATGCATTCGTCGGGCCCGAGCTCGACTTGATCGTGCATGCTCTGCGCCGCCGCAACGAAGGCCTGGACCCGCTTCCCCTCTTTTCCGAACGTCCGGCGTTGCGTCGCCTCCGCGACATTTGTCGAGAGCGTATAGCGCAGGGCTGAACCTGCCAGGATCGACAAAACTCACATTGAGCATAACAAGTCCGCTTTTGGGTGGATGGCAACTCCAAAAGTCCTGTGGCAGAGCACGTTGAGCCCGGCTCCCAGGCCGTGATTCAAGCCCTAAACCAAGGGTTCGAATCATGCGCTGCGAACTCACCACCTATGAGTGGTCCGCCATCAAGCCAATGCTGCCGAACAAGCCGCGCGGCGTACACGGGTGAACGACCGTCGCGTCCTCCACGGCATCTTTTGGCGACCCGCACGCTCACGCTCTGCTATGAACTGGCGCAGGAGTTCGCCGCGCTCCATCGCGACCATGCAAAGGATTGGACACCACCCTTTGGCGGCCCCTGGCCGCCGCATTAC
>CAVTXS010000015.1:0-61178 GCA_963738705.1 uncultured Alphaproteobacteria bacterium | reverse complement strand
CATCTCCGCGAACAGCCGCTCCTGCAGCGGAACCGTGTCGGCAAGAACGCGCGCGGCATAGGCGTTCTCCGCCTGCAGATGCGCGCGGACGGCGGGGTCGAGCTTGTCTCGGATCGCGCAGCACCTCCTGCCAGTTCTCGGCCTTGAGCCAGGCGAACTCATCGGCGAGGGTGACGCCATGCCACGCGCCGTCACCGGCCGCTTCTCGGCGCGGGGCTCTTGCGGCGGCGTTGGGCGTTCGAGCATGGCGGCGCACTGGTCCTGCGGCGACAGATAGGCGCCGTTTCGGCTCGCCAAGCGGGCGCCTTGATCTAGCTCAGTGCAAACCCGTCGTATCCCGTTGCCGCGACCTCGGCGCACTTTTGCACATAGCGCGGAAATCCGCCGATATATGGCATGAACACGCGCGGTTTGCCGGAGATGTTGGCACCGAGATACCACGAGCCGCAGGTGTAGCGCAGCGTGCGACCCGCCATCTCGTTGGCGTGGGCCACCCAATTGTCCTCAGCCTCGAGGCGCGGCTCGACCCGGCGCAGGCGGCGGTCGCGCATGTATTTGAGGCCGTCGGCGATCCAATCGACATGATGCTCGATCGTCGGAAGCATGTTGGTGAGCACGACGGGCTGCCCGGACCGGTGATGGTGAAGAGGTTGGGAAACCCCGCCATCGCCAGACCCAGATAGGCGCGCGGCCCATCGCGCCATTTGTCGGACAGCATGGCGCCTCCGCTCCCGCGGATATCGATCCTGAGCAGGGCGCCGGTCATGGCGTCGAACCCGGTCGCGAGCACGATCGCGTCGACCTCGTACGCCTGGCCGTTCACCCTCACGGCTCGGCGCGCGATGGCCTCGATCGGCGAGCGGCTCACGTCGATCAGCGTGACGTTCGGCCGATTGAAGGTCTCGTAATAGCCGATGTCGATGCACAGACGCTTGCAGCCGATGGTGTTGGTGGGACACAGCATCTCGGCCACCGCCGGATCGCGCACCCGCTCGCGGATTTTTGCGCGCACGAACTCGGCGGCGGTGCGGTTGGCGTCCTCATTGAGCATGAGATCCATGTACGCGCCCAGAAACGACAGGCCGCCGCGCTGCCATCGCGCCTCGTATTCGCGCTCCCGCTCTCCCGGCGTCGCCTCGAGCGCCGAGGCATCGCTGTAGTCGAATGCGATGCCGGTCATCGTCTGTTTGGCGCGTTGCCGCAGCCCGGCATAATCCGCCTTGACGGCCCGCTGCACTTCCGGATCGAGCGGCGCATTGTGTGCCGGAACGGCGTAGTTCGGCGTCCGCTGGAACACGAACAGGTGCTTGGCTTGCGCCGCGATGATCGGGATCGACTGCACGGCCGAGGAGCCGGTGCCGATCACCGCCACCCG
This sequence comes from uncultured Alphaproteobacteria bacterium, assembly GCA_963738705.1. Lineage (GTDB taxonomy): Bacteria > Pseudomonadota > Alphaproteobacteria > Rhizobiales > Xanthobacteraceae > CAVTXS01. The sequence goes on along the minus strand of CAVTXS010000015.1, from coordinate 59,803 downwards.
CTGGCCGGTGAAATCGACACCCTCATGCGGCCAATGACCGGTGTGATAGCGCGCGCCCTCGAACCCATCCAGTCCGGCGATGGCCGGCCGGTTCGGCGCCGACAAGCACCCGGTCGCCATGATGCAGAACGGCGCGGACGTACGGCCGCCATCGCTGGTCTCGATCACCCAACGACCGTCGGCGTCGTCGAAGGCTGCGGACGTTACGCGGGCGTCGAACCGGATGTCGCGGCGGAGATCGAAGCGGTCGGCGACATGATTGGCATAGCGCAGGATTTCCGGTTGGGCCGCATACCGCTCGGTCCATTCCCACTCCTGCTGCAGGTCGTCGGAGAACTGATACGAATACTGCATGCTCTCGACGTCGCAGCGCGCGCCGGGATAGCGGTTCCAGAACCAGGTGCCGCCGACGCCGCTGCCGGCCTCGAACACCGTCGCCGCAATGCCCATCGTGCGCAGCCGGTGCAACATGTAGAGGCCGGCGAACCCGGCCCCTACGATCACGACGTCGCGCTCGCCCTGCATCCCGGCCTCTCTCCATCGCGCGTTCACGACCTGCTGCTGAGTACCACGAACGGCCGCGAAAGGGAGCGTTGCGCAAGCAAGTCGGTGCGAGCTCCCGCCGTCGCAGCCCTTTTGGCTGACATCGGGCTTGCGCCCGCTGGGGCGGGCGCGGGCCGGGTTGCCCGAGCAGGACAGTGGAGCGTCGCCCTACTGATCGAACATTGCTTCGGTTTACCTGCAAGTCCGAGTGTAAGCACGGGGAACAGTCAGAATTTGGAGGTTTTTTGTCGCACCTCGGCCGTTCTTCTTGCGTTTGTCTGTGAACAATACTATGGGAATAGAGCAGTACGGGGGACGATTCTCTTTTCGTTTGAGCCGCAAATTTCCCGGACTGACCGGGAAGTCACGGGCGGCATCCATTCGGTCGATAATCGGCGGTCCGGGAGATCAACGGCCTGCAGGGACTGGTGCAATGGCGGAAAATATCGGGGACTACATCGAGCTGACCGCGGACATTGTTTCCGCCTACGTCAGCAACAATACGGTGTCGGCGGCGGACATCCCGAGCCTGATCAATCAGGTGCATTCGGCGCTCGTGCGGGTGGGCTCGGGTCACATCGATGCACCGATGGAGCCGCTCAAACCGGCGGTTCCGGTCAAGCGGTCGATCACCCCGGATCACATCGTCTGCCTCGAGGACGGGAAGAAGTTCAAGTCGCTCAAGCGTCATCTGCGCACGCAGTACAATATGACGCCGGAGCAGTATCGCGACAAATGGGGCCTGCCGCCTGACTATCCGATGGTGGCGCCCAACTATGCGGCGGCGCGCTCGCAGCTCGCCAAGCAGATGGGTCTCGGGCAGCAGCGGCGGCGCCGATCGCGGTAAAGCCGAGAAGGTTACGCGGCTATGGCGCCGCGCGCCTCGGTGCGGATGCGCTCCACCATGGACCGGAAGCCGTTCGAGCGCTGCGGCGTGAGATGCTCACGCAGGGCGAGCTGATCGAACAGGCCGAGCGCGTCGAGCGCCAGAATCTCTTTCGCGTGCTTGCCCGAGTAGAGCGCAAACAGAATTGCGATCAGGCCCTTCACGATGTGAGCATCGCTGTCGCCAAGGAAACTCAGCACGGGCCCCCCTTCGCCGTCCGGCCGTACCGTCGTCTGCAGCCATACTTGGCTCGCGCAGCCCTGGACCTTGTTGACGTCCGTGCGCGCCGCGTCGGGAAGAGGAGGAAGCGCGCGCCCGAGCTCGATGACATAGCGGTAGCGATCGTCCCAGTCATCGAGGAGCGCGAAGTTTTCGGTGATCTCGTCGATATCCGGCAAGGCTGACATCCATATCGTCAGCCTTGATATAGGGCCGCTGCCGGCGGAGTTACAGCGTGATTATTTCGCTGCAGCGAAACCGCCGGTGTCGCGGCGGATGAGATGGAAGGGCGGCAGTTTCAAGCCGGGCGCTTTGCAAGCTCCTGACGGGGTGGCGGGCCGCGCCAGACCGGCGCCCGGTCGGCCGGGGTGAGCGTATTCTGCAAGGGCCGCTCGGTCGGCCGGCCGGCCGTTGCGCCCGACTTGCCGGTGCTGCCGGTTACGCCTTCCTCGGGTCCGGCCTTATCGGTCAGGTAGTCATAGATCATCTTGGCGCTCGCCTGTGCCTTGTGCCCGAACACGGTGGCGGCCTGCGAGCCGACCGCGCAGGCCTCGGGCTGGCGAGCACAGAAGTTTCGCATGTCGGTGACGGCGGCGCCGGCCGCCGAGAGCGCATCACCGGCTGCGACCTGCGGCCCTTGCGCGGCGACCTGCGATTGGCCGGTCGGCAACAGCATGATGACGATACTGAGCCAGAAAGCGACGCGTATCAGAAACCACATGGTCCTGCCCTTCTCCCCGGCGGCTCTTGCGGCCGCATTCGAAAGGCGAAACTAGCAGAGGCGCTTAAAAGGCAAGTTTTTGGCCATCGCTTGATTTTTGCGATCAATCGAGACGAATTCGATGCGCATTTGAGTAAAATTCGCCGCATCTCGGATGCCGGCCTCGGCAGGCTGCGTCGACGTCTCACAATGCGGCCCGAATTGCGTCGCGCGCGCACCATTCATCGGCAACACGCCGTTCACCATTTCCGACGATTTGTCTCAAAGCCGACGCAGAAGCCGGCAATGCAGGGCGTTCTACGGCTCCAGCCGGGCGCCCCTTAGCGTTCGTTTAAGTTGGCTCTGACACGTTTCCCCGAGCATAAAAAGGGAAGCGCGTCCTCTTAACGGCCGTGCCTGCATCACGTGAGCCTCGCTGGTCTGGTTCGCGACTTCTTACACTCCTTGGTTGATCGGCGCGCGCCCTATGCCGCGCCGGCGATCGCGCGCGAGGAGGATCGGTACCGTCGTCTCGCCGCCGACATGACCGACATGATCACCCACCACGGGCGGAACGGCGACGTTCTGTTCGCGTCCGCGGCGGCGGAGCGGCTGCTCAAGGCATCGGCCCACGAGCTCTCGGGCCACGGACTGTTCGAGCGCGTGCATGTGGGCGACCGGCCGGCCTATCTTACCGCGCTCGCGAGTGCGGCCGTGCAGGATGGCGAGCGCTGCCTGGAATTTCGGGTGCGTCCGAACGCGGTGGGCCCCGGCACCGGCGTCGATCGGCACTTCCTCTGGGTCGAGATGCGCTGCCGTGCGCTCGAGCGCGCGGCCGGAGAGCGCGGCGCAGAGCGCGAAGTCGTGGCCGTCATGCGGGACATCACGGCGCGCAAGGCGCAGGAGGACGCCGTTGCGGAGGCGCGCAGCGAGGCCGAGGAAGCCAATGCCGCCAAGGGCCGCTTCCTCGCCAGCATGAGCCATGAGCTGCGCACTCCGCTTAATGCCGTGATCGGCTTCTCGGAAATGCTGATGCACGAAAGCGAGATGCAACTCGACTTGGCCAAGCGCCAGGATTATGCGCGGCTGATCCACGATTCCGGACACCACCTGCTCGCGGTAGTCAATCTCGTGCTCGACATGTCGAAGATCGAGAGCGGAAATTTCGTGATCACGCCCGAGCCGTTCGCTCCCGCCGCGGTCATCCGGCATTGTAGCGAGCTGTTGGCCTTGCGTGCGCGCGACTCCGGCCTCGATCTTGTCGTGCATCTCCCCGGCGATCTGCCGGAAATCGTGGCCGACAAGCGTGCGCTGAAGCAGATGCTGCTCAATCTGCTTTCGAATGCCATCAAGTTCACCGAGCGTGGCGGCGTGGTGACGGTCAGTGCGCGCAGCGGCGCGGGGGAGATCGCAATCGCGGTTGAAGACACGGGGGTCGGCATCGGCGCCGACGATCTTCCGCAACTCGGCGATCCGTTCTTCCAAGCCTGCGTCTCCTATGATCGGCCCTATGATGGGACCGGGCTTGGGCTGTCGATCGTGAAAGGATTGGTCGCGCTTCACGGCGGCCGCATGGAGGTCGAGAGCGACCTCGGAAAGGGCACGCGAGTGACCTTGGGCCTCCCGCTCGATTGCGAAAAGCAAAAAGCTGCCGACAAGAACCCGGCGACCGAAGTCGCTGGACGCGACAACGTCGAGCCTCTTCCGCGTCCGGCGAGCTCCGTGAACCACGTCGACATACGGGTGAAGAAGCGTGCGTAATCGAGCATCCCGACCTTGGACCTCCGCCGCAGCGGCGGACGATCTGCATCTGCTTGAGGCGCGGCGGGTCCCGATGCTCGGCAAGGTGCTGCGCGTCTGCGTGCGGCGCCCGCTGGATTCGATCGGTCTCGTCGCGATCGTGGCCGCAGTGGGGACGATCGTCACCAACGCGCTTTATCTGCAGCAAGGCTCGCATCCGGCGCCGATTCTGTCGGCCAAGGCGCAAATCGGCGCCCCGCTCGAGACGACCGGAAGCTTGATCGTGATGCCGCGACCCCGGCCGATGGAGCCTGGCGCAGCCAAGGAGGCCGCCGCCGCCCAGCGGTCTCGCCCGCAGATCGTCGGTGATATCCAGCGCGAGCTGGTGCGCCGCGGATTCTACGAGGGCGCGGTCGATGGCATCTATGGGCCGAAACTGGATGCGGCGATCCGAGAATTCGAGCAGGCCGCCGGCCTCAAATCGACCGGCGATCCCACCGAAGCGCTGCTGAGTGCCATCATGCGGACCGCAGTCAAATCCGGCCCGGAACGGACCCGGCCGGCGCCGCCCGCTGCTGCTGCATCGCGACGGACGGAGGCCGCGGCTGACGGTCCGCCAGCGTCAACGCGGGTCGCTGCGATCCAGCGCGCACTGGCCGACTTCGGCTACGGTCAGATCAAGCCGAACGGGGTGTTCGACGGCGGCACCCAATCGGCGATCGAGAAATTCGAGCGCGAGCGCAAGCTGCCCGTCACCGGGCAAATCTCCGAGCGTCTGACGCGCGAATTGTCCGCCGTCACGGGACGGCCGTTGGAATAGACGCAAATTCCCCGAACGCCCGCCATTGCGAGCCGAAAGGTGCGGTGTCGACCTGGATTGCTGCGTCGCCTACGCTCCTCGCAATGACGGACGGACACTGTCATTGCGAGCCGAAGGCGAAGCAAATCCAGCGCGGCAGTGTGATCTGGACTGCTTCGTCGCTTGCGCTCCCCGCAATGACGGATCACGGCGAGAGGGCAAGCCATGCGCCTGAAGTCCGCGATCTGGGTCGCCGCCTATCTTCGTCGCTGCCACGGTGCCGGAGCGTTTGCGGTCATGCGTCGGCGGGGCGCCGAGGAGGCGGGTGCGGTCTTCATCAAGATCGACCGGCTTGACGGAACGGCCGATGTTTACGGCCCGGCTCCGCAATCGGCGTTTGATGAGGCCCATCCGGCCGACCGCGCATTCGTGATTTGTCTGGCGGCGCAGCCCGTGCCCGATGCCGATGCAGAAGCCTACTTGGCGCGCCAGCTCCGTTTCGATCCCGACGTCTGGATCGTCGAGGTGGAGGACCGCGCCGGCCGTCACTTCCTGGATCAGGTCGTGCGCTAAGTCCACCCGCGAGGGCGGGCCGCCTCCGTCCGGCGCGCGGCCTCGCTGGTGCGGCCCGTGACCGAACGCCGTGCGTTGTCCATCAAAGCCGTGCCGCCGGTGCCCGGCTCATCGGCGTGCACCCCGACATATCGGACCGCGGCCCGGCGCGCCGCCTCGTCCTGCCAGCTCGTGACGATCGGCATTGCGGCGCGGGGCGACAGCTCGTCGTAGAGACGGCTAAGCGCAAATACACGTTCGACCGACTCTCCAATGGCAGGATTGAGGAACAGGAGAATACGCTGAAGAACCGCGCCAGGCATCGCAAGCGCCAAGGCCACGACGACGACCGGTTCGCCCGACGGATCGCGCACGATGCGCAGCGTCGTCTCGTGCGGTAGCCGCAACGCATGTTGCAGTTCGCGCGCAAACTCGCGCTCGTTGCGTTGCAGTGCGGCTAGCTCGAGGCGCCGGATGAGTTCGGCGTTGTGCGAAGGATTACTTGTGCCGGGCGCGGTCGGCGGCGTTGCGTCGAATTCCGCCAGCAGGCGCAGCCGTTCGATTGGCCTCGCCTGCAGAAAGGTCTCGCCGAGGGCAGCGGTTCCGGCATTTGCAGCGACGGCTCCGACCGGACCGACATTCTCGTCGTCGGACGCGAGGGCAACAATCCGTTGCGTCGCTTCGCTCGACACTGGCGAGCCGTCGATACCCGCCAGGTCTGTGCGGCTCGGGTTCGGCTCCAGCTCCGGATGTCTGAGTATCGGTTTTGCCACTTGCGGAACATCGCCGGCGAGATACTCGATGATTGGCGTAGGCGCGGAAGAGTATGATCCAAGCTTGCTTGCGACTGCTGTGCGGGTTGGTACGTCGACGACAGGCAACAGGCGGAGCGCGAGCTCCACGTACTGCTGCTCCTCTTCGCGCGTGTGGTTCGTCTCCTGCACGTACAGGTCCGTGAGCACGCGGAGCAGGGCGGGCCGGATGTCGACGCCTTCGCGGCGCGAGAGCCGCACTAGCCCTTCGAGGTTGGGGGGCGGTGTGTGAGGCATGTCACAGTGTTGCGCGTATCGAGCATCCGTTCGAATTCGGTCGATCGTAGCGGGGGCGCGTTAGCGGAGTGTTAACCTTGCGACCCGCTAACTCAGGCGGACGAACCGGTCCAAATCGCTTGAGCTATCGCGATTTCGTCGCTTGGCCGTGGAGGGGCACCATGGGAACGGTGATTAGATTCCCGGACGAGAGGCGCATGTCCTGGAGCGGGACCGGTGCTCGTCCACTTGGCACACCATGCTCGGTCGTCATTCTGCCGGTGATCCGCGTCGAGCGCCACGATGATGATCCGGCCGGCGGGATCGCGCCCGAAGCAGGCGCTCCGCGCGGTTCCGGACGCAAGCGGCCCGCGCGGCGCTCGTAGCGCCTCTCTCTCCCTGCACGGCCGAAACGCATGGCGCTCATCGAAGGCCGCGGGCCGCCACTCGCGCATTTGGCTGTGCAGCCGAGGGCGGCGCAGCGTCCCGCCTCCTCCGGTCACGGGCGTGTTCGATGGGGAGGGCTATGTCACGAACTTGCTGGAAGGTCCCTTCCAATTCGCCACCTCTCGCTACGCGCGGCTGATCGACGACACCCGCAACGATACGATCCGGATTGAGCCGTTCCTTTCCACCGCGCGACGCGTCGCCGATAGGGACCGCAAGCGCGACCGCAGCCGGGGCATGTGGCGGTGCTGGTCGAAGGGGAAGTGGCGAACGCGCACTTGCGCATCCGGGAAAACATCCCCTGCTGGAATTCGGTGCACGTTGCGTTGGCGGACCGCGTCGCCGCCTACCGCTTTGCGCTCGAGCGCCTCGTGGGCGCGTTGCCTTCGCGATGGCGGTGGAGGCCGAGCGGCTGTGATCGGAGCTGGCGCGGCACATCGGCGAGATCCGGTGTTGGCGACGCCGGTGGTGGCGGTGCAAGCGGCCGCGCCCAAGCAGCCTACCTTTGCTGAGCCACTTGCGCAGTACCGCACCGGGCGGCACTCAGCAGCCCTCGCATCCGCGGCACTTGTCCGGGCTCCAGGGCCAGCGCGCGCAATACGATCAGGCCGGTCGCGCTCGGAGATTCGACAATCAACCGATCGGCGGCGGTCACCTCTTCATCGTCGGGAACTTGGCCGCGCTGCTGCGGCGTCATCAGTTCGAGCTCGATCGAGCGCCGGCCGGCGGCGCGGTCGTTGATGGCATAGTACGCGATGCCTTGGCGGGAATAGAACGAGACCGACGTGTACGATTGACTGATGGGCGCCTGCAGCTTCAGCGGTCCGCCCGCAAGATCGTAGCGGCATACGGCACTTGCGAACGCCGGATCCATGAACGGCACAGCCGCCGTTTCCGGCGTCGGCATCGGAAGCAAGGTCACCTTATTCGTTTCGGTCATCGGCAGCAGCCGGGAATAGGCGTCCTGGGTGGCCGCGCCCGGCAGAATCAACACCGAGCCCAGGTGCACGATGCCGCCCAGCAGCAGACCGGCGACGATCCACGCCAGCCACCTGGTCACGGGCATTTCCTCCGGGTGAGCGAAGGCATCGACGTTTCGCGGCCGGCGCGGGTGGCGACACCGACTGGCGTATCGTACAGCCGCAGCACGAGCAGATAGCGTTCAACGCCGCCGGTCGGCAGCCAGTTGCCTGGCCGTGCGCGCGGCGAGACGGCGATGTCGAAAGTCCCGTCGGCTTTGCGCAAGAGCTCCTGACTGGTGAACCCATGCCGACCGACGCCGTTGGCGACCAGCCGGCCATCCGGATCGTACAGCGCCAGGGTCCAGAACCGCGCCGCCGGGGTCGTCCCGGTCACCGTGATCTCGCAGCGGCCGTCCAAGGGCTGCCGCGCTTCATCGGTGCGCGCAACGAACGCAACCCCGTCGCCCGAGCCCAGCGGCAGCAGGCCGTTGCGGGCGACCGCCGCCCGCGCATAAGGATCGATCTCGGACGTTCCGGTCTTCGGATATGCGGTCCAGGCGCCGAGCGTGACGGCGCCGAATGCAACCCCACGCGTCACCGTGAGCCAGGTCGTCCCGAGGCCGACGGTGGCGGCAACCGCGAAGGTCAACAGCAGTCCGAGCAACAGCCGCACGATCGACCCGCCCTCAACTGTCATCCCGGCCGAGCGAAGCGAGAGCCGGGATCCATATGTGGACGGCCGCCGGCTTGCAAGAGAGATGCGGCGCGTGAAGCGAAGCGATTGCGATCATATGTACGGTCTGTTGATGCGGCCGCACGCGACCGCTGCCAAGATGGGTTCCGCGACGCGAGGTCCAAACACGTAAGCGATGGTTGCCCACCAATGGATCCCGCGGAGTGTCTCGCGTCTTGGGATCGATCGATCACGCCATCTGCCTTTCTCGAGCAAGCTTCGGCTCCAGCGCAGGGAGAGAGGCCCCCCGCACTGAACTGGGGTTGGTCAGATTACTGGAAGGTCATGACCGGTATCCTCCTTCGTTCCGACGGCGGCTCTGGAAGCGCCGGGCGCAAGCCTGGTCAAGGCTGGCCGTCAGGCCACCGCCGAAGGCGGCGCGCAGCGGCCTTGACGAGGCGAGCACGGCGCTATCCTGCCGCTCAGGGGAACGAAGCGGCTTGGCGCCCGCTGCGGGCTGTATCGTTGGCCGCTGACCATGAGCTTCCAGGCGATGCGGGCGGTCTTGTTGGCAAGCGCCACGGCGGCAAGCTTGGGCGGCTTGCGGTTGATGAGCGCGAGCAGCCAGGGCGAGGGTCGCCCGCGTCCGCGTCGGGCCTGCTGGATCACCGCGGTGGCGCCGACCACCAGCACCCGGCGCAAGGCCTCGTCGCCGGCGCGCGTGATCACGCCGAGCCGCAGCTTGCCGGCGGTGGAGTGATCCTTCGGGGTCAGCCCGAGCCAAGCCGCAAAATCCCGGCCACATCGGAACCCATGCGGATCGGGGGTCTTCATCGTCATGAGCGCGGCGCCGATCGGCCCGACGCTGGGTATCTCCGCCAGCCGCCGGCTCAGCTCGTTCGCTCGATGCCATGCCATCAGCTTGCCGTGCAGGCTGCGAAGCTCACCGGTGACCTGTGCATACTGCCCGCCAAGGCCGGCAAACAGCTCCCTGGCCAGCGCCGGCAGGCTCTCATCCGCCGCGATCCGCGCCAGCAGCGGCTCGATCTTGTCGTGCCCCTTGGCGGCAACCAGCCCGAACTCGGCCGCATAGCCGCGGATCGTGTTGCTCAGCTGCGTGCGCCGCCCCGTCAGCTGGTCGCGCAGCCCAGCCAGCATCAGCGCCGCCTGCTGCTCGGCGCTCTTTGCCGGCACGAACCGCATCCGCGGCCGGCTCATCGCCTCGCAGATCGCTTCCGCGTCGGCCGCATCGTTCTTGCCTCGCATCACATACTGCTTGGCATATTGCGGCGGCAGCAGCATCACCTCATGCCCCAAGGCCCGGAACTCACGGGCCCAATGATGCGATCCGCCGCAGGCCTCAATGCCGATCCTGGTCGCAGGCATCTTCGCTAGAAAAGCCAGCAAATCTCGGCGCCGCAGCTTCTTGCGCAACACCGCACGTTCCGCCGCATCCACGCCATGCAGCTGAAAAACACTCTTGGACGTGTCCACTCCAATTCGGATAATCTCGTTCATGGACGGCTCCCTTGTTTGAGATCTTCAACGACCTCATCCTGGCACATACGATGCCGTCGGGGGCCGTCCGCCCCAACATGTAGTTCCGCGCGCGAGACTGGGATTCATGGGGCCCGGCTCGCGCTCCCCGGCTGCGCCGGGCTCGCTTGGCCGGGATGACACTTTTAAAGTCAATTCCCGCGAACGGGCGGCGGCGGCTTCTGCTCGACTGTCGAAACCACGTTGCCTGCCGGCAGCGTCGCGTCTCCGCCGGTGATGGAGGCCGCGCCGGTCGCCGCCCGCACGGAGCGGGCGGCCTGCTCCATCAGCTTCTCCACTCGCAGCAGCACCTCGGTCCCGCGCTTCGTAAGCAACGTCGGGCGCGGGCCGGCATCGTTCACCCCATTCGGGTCGGCCGAAGCGACCTGCGGCGCCGGCGGGGTCGGCCCGGGTGCCACGCCCGGGATCGGCTTGAGCTCGATGCCCTGGTGCGCGTAGGCCATGATCTGCCGCCATGTCATTGCCGGCAGCGAGCCGCCGGTCATGCGGTTGGTTGGGCTGTAGTCGTCGTTGCCGACCCATACGCCGGCCACGTAGTTGCCGGTGTAGCCGATGAACCATGCGTCGCGGTAGGCGTTGGTGGTGCCGGTTTTGCCCGCGGCTTTGATGTTGTCGAGGATCGCGCGGCGGCCGGTGCCTTCCTCCACGACCTTGTTCATGATCACGTTGAGGTCGAGGGCGACCTGCACGGGAATCACCTGATCCAGCTTCTTGGCATCGCGATCGAAGCGGTAGACGACATCGCCCGAGCCGGTCCGCATTTCCAGGATGGCGTGGGCGGCGACCGCCCGGCCGCGGTTTGGGAACGCCGCATAGGCGGCGGTCTGGTCGAGCACCGTCACTTCGGCGGCGCCGATCGGCAGCGAGGTGGAATCCGGCAGCGGCGTGTGCAGTCCCAGCCGGCGCGCGGTATCGATGATCTTGGCGCGGCCGATTTTGGCATTGCCGTTGCCGAGCGCGATCGAGAGCTTGACCGGAATGACGTTGATCGAGCGCACCAAGGCGGTGGTCAACGTCATCGAGCCCGAGAAGCTGTTGGAGTAGTTCTGCGGACACCAGGTGCCGATGCATACCGGCGAGTCGACCACGATCGAGGTCGGCTTGAATCCGTTGGCAAATGCGGTGGCGTAGACGTAGGGCTTGAACGAGGACCCGGGCTGGCGCAAGGCATCCGTCGCGCGGTTGAACTGGCTGGCGCCGTAGTCGCGCCCGCCGACCATCGCCCGCACGGTGCCGTCGAGCTCCATCACCACGACGGCGGCCTGCCGGGCGTTGTACTCCTTGCCATACTGCCGCAGCTTGTCCTCGATCGCGTTCTCGGCCTCGCGCTGGAGGCTGGCGTCGAGCCCGGTGCGCACCACGAACACGCGGTCGGTCAACGACTTGGGCAGATTGGCCGCGATTTTCTTGACCTCGTCGAAGGCCCAGTCGAGGTAGTAGTTGGCCGCGCGCTCGTCGCGCCGGTCGACCGACGTCGCCGGATTGCGGCGCGCGCCGAAGACCTGGCCCTCGGTCATGAATCCGGCCTCGACCAGGTTGTCCAAGACGATCGAGGCGCGCGCGCGGGCGGCCGGCAGGTTGACGTGCGGAGCGAACCGCGTCGGCGCCTTGAACAGGCCGGCGAGCATTGCGGCCTCGGCGAGGTTCACGTCCCGCGCGCTCTTGCCGAAATAGTATTGCGAGGCGGCGTCGACGCCGAACGCGCCGCCGCCCATGTAGGCACGGTCGAGATAGAGCTTGAGGATCTGGTTCTTGGAGAGCCGGGTCTCCAGCCAGACCGCCAGGAATGCCTCCTTCACCTTGCGCTCGATGGTGCGCTCGTTGTTGAGGAACAGGTTCTTGGCGAGCTGCTGGGTGATCGAGGAGCCGCCCTGCACCACCCCGCCGGCGCGCGCATTGGCGGAGAGCGCGCGGCCGGTGCCGGCGAAATCGATGCCGAAATGCTCGTAGAACCGCCGATCCTCGGTGGCGAGCACGGCCTTGATCAAATGGTCGGGGAATTCCTCGAGCGGAATCGCGTCGTTGTGCTTGATGCCGCGCGACCCGACCTCGTTGCCGTAGCGGTCCAGGAACGTGACGGCGAGCTCGGACTTTTTCAGCCAGTCGTCGTCCGAGGTCTCGCGAAACGCCGGCACCGCGAGCGCGAGCGCGACGATCAATGCCCCGGTGGCGAGTGTCGCACCCTCCGACGTCGTCTCGACCGCGACGCGCTTGAAGCCGGCGACGTGGAACCGGTCCATGAACACGGCGAAGCGCTCGTAGCATTCCCGCAGCAGCCGCCCGCCCTGGAACACGGCGGAATCGACGCGCGAATCGAGATCCAGCAGGAAGCTCTTGAGCTTCGTGGCGCGGTCGGAGGGATCCTGGTCCTGCAATGCTTTGGTTCCCGCGAGCCGCCTGTCCGGGTCGCCGGCAGGCGACTCTTATCTCCATCGTGTCATCGGAACACGGCGGCGCCGTGACGCCGGAGCTGTTCCCGACAGTCCATTCATCCTCTTAGCCCATCAGGCCGACCGGCGCCAATGGGCCGAATCTGGATGGTAAATGGGCGGCCCTTGGGGCGGGAACGGAGTATAGGAGGCCAGCGCAAGCCCCGGTGGCGGTTGCCGGTCGCGCCTCCGCCCCTCGGCCTCGATGGGAGAAAGGCATGACCACGATCGGAATCCCGCTCTACGATGGCGTCGACCTGCTCGACTTCGCCGGCCCGCTCGAAATGTTCGGCTGGGTGAACACGGCCGCGCACATCAAGCCGGGACAACAGATCGAGGTCTGCCTGCTGGCCGAAACGCCGGGCGAGATCACGACCCGCGCCGGCCAGCTCACCGTCAAAGTCTGCCACGCGTTCGCGGACGCCGGCCAGCTCGACGTGCTGTGGGTGCCGGGCGCCGATCCGCGCGCGCTCGCGTGCCAGATCAAGTGCGCCGATACCAGCCCGACGCCGCTGATCCGGTTCCTGCGCGCGCAGGCCGCGGGCGCGCGCTTCGTCTGCTCGGTGTGCGAGGGCGCGATGCTGCTCGCCGCCGCCGGCCTGCTCGACGGCCACGAGGCCACCACGCACTGGGCCTTCATCCCGTGCCTGAAGCAGTATCGGAAGGTGAAGGTGGTCGACGGGCTGCCGCGCTTCTGGCCGAGCGGCAACCGGCTCACCGGCGGCGGCGTCTCCTCCGGGCTCGACGAGGCGCTCTACCTGATCGAGCTCCTGACCAGCCGCGAAGTCGCCGAGGACGTGCAAGGCGTCACGCAGTATTTCCCCGATCCGCCGGTAGGCAAGCCGGTCGAGACGCCGCCCGCGTGCAACTTTCCCGGCCTTGGGCCCGGCGCGTGAGGCCCGCGCTTGCCGCGCGGCCGCACAGGGGCTAGCTCTCAGTCCATGGGCGAGATTCCGTTCTGGCGCCGCAAGACCTTGGCCGAGATGAGCGCGGCGGAGTGGGAAAGCCTGTGCGACGGCTGCGGCCGCTGCTGCCTGGTCAAGCTCGAGGAGGAAGCGCCGGCCGGCAAGCCGGCGCGCAAGAACCCGCGGGTCTATTTCACCGACGTCGGCTGCCGGCTGCTCGACGGCGAGGCCTGCCGCTGCCGCGATTACGACAACCGCGATCGCCAGGTCGCCGACTGCGTGCGGCTCACCCCCCAGGTGGTCGCCGAAGTCGGCTGGCTACCGCCCACCTGCGCGTACCGACTGCTGGCGGACGGGCGCGAGCTCTACTGGTGGCACCCGCTCGTCTCAGGAGATCCCGAGACGGTGCACGCGGCCGGCATCTCGGTGCGCGGACGGGTGCGGGCGCAAGAGGACGACGTGCCGGAGGGCGAGCTCGAGGATCGCATCGTCGACTGGCCGCTGCGCATCCCGAAGCGTGCCCGTGCCAAGCCGTGACGTCCCGCTCCCGTGATTGCGAGGAGCGTCAGCGACGAAGCAATCCACACGCGACCCCGCCGTTCTTTTCGACTCGCCATGACGGCAACGGCCATACCAGGTCGTCGAACGGGCGCACCCATCCGGGTTCGTCGCTGGGTTCACTTGCCGGCGAGCCAGAAGAACAGCGCCAGAACCCACATCGCGATGCCGATCGCCGAGGTCCACAGCGCGAACTGCAGGTAGGTCTCCCGCAACACGGTGGCGCTCGCCCACTGGGCGTAGGCCGCGGGTGGGCGCTCCTCCTTGCTCAGGTAGAGCCACATCTCGGTCCGGCGGTAGTCCTTGGTGCGCGCCTCGTAGGCCTTGAAGACCAGCACCAGTGTCATCAGCATGGTGAGGGTGCCGCCGGTCTGGAACGCCAGCCGCGGCTGGAACGAGAAGCCGATCATCACGCAGAAGATCGCGAGCGAGCCGAACCCGCAGGCGCGCAGCACCGTCTCGTAGGCCACGCGGCGCATGTGCTCCATGGCGCCACCTTCCTGTTCCGGCCGGGGCCGATCAAGGGCCGATCTTGCGCCCCGGTGAAGGCGGTAGTTTGACGCAGCTTGGCGCCGCCGGGTGGTCACGATCCGGCTACCGCGCGTCGCGCGCGCCTCGCCCGGCGCCTTCACAGCCCGATGCGGAAGAAATTGCCCATGGCAGGGAGGGTGAGCAGGCCGGTGCCAGCGAGCCAGATCCAGAGCGAGGCTTCGGTGGAGTCGTCCTTGGCGCCGACGACGCGCTCGTAGATCGCCGCCGGAATGCCGCCGAGGATGACGGTTGCGGTCGAGACCATCAGCGAGGAGAACATCAGGGTGAGCGGCACGCTGCCGAACAGCAAGGCCGGCGCCAGAATGTTCATCGGGATGAGCGCGATCAGCACCCAGTCCTGGTTGAACAGACCGTTGATCGTCCCGAAGAAGGCGATGCCGATATAGTACCAGTGGCGTTCCATGCGGCGGCTCAGGTGAGGCGGGGCGCGAGCCCGAGGAACAGGAACGCGAACAAGAGCCCGACCCGCAGCCAGAACAGCCAGACCACGCCGAACAGCCAGACCACCACCGGCGCGCGCGGCCTTGGGCGTCACCAGCGCGACGGCGGCGACCACCGGATCGGTGATGAGGCAGAAGAAGCGCCAGATGTAGTTCGACGAATCCGGCTGCACGATCAGGCCGAGCAGCGCGCGCCCGAGCAACGTGTACATCAGCGCCGCCAGAACGAAGTTCGGCAGGTGGAAGTACCAGTAGGTGAGGAGGGCCTGGCCGGTCACGATGCAGTGCTCATCGCCGGATTTCACAAGCGCACATCAACGGCGCGCCCGGGAGCCCCGTTCTAATCCCGCCCCGCTTGCGGCGAGGGTGGCCGAGCGAAGCGAGGCCGGTGGGGGGTGCTTGCAACGGATTGACCCCACCCGGCTTTGCCGCCGTCGCGCGAAGCCGCCTGCCCTTCAGCCGGAGGGATTCGAAGCCGAAACGAACGGGGCCCCGCAGGGCCCCGCCCGTGATCCGATCGGCACCGCCGATCAGTTGGTCTTCTCCTCGAGCACGGTACTGGCCGCGCGGCTTGCGGATCTCGTCGATGAAGGCCTGCATCTCCTTCGATGGCTCCTTGGTCATGAGGCTGACGACGTAGATCACCAGGAAGCCGAGCGGCGTCCCAAGCAAGCCGCAATTGATGTTGTTGAGGTCGAACCAGCCGACCCGGTTGGCCATCGGGTTCGCGGCGCTCGCCGGCACGTCGGCGGCCCACCGCGGATCGGCCAGGAGCTGCGCTGACATTGATCAGGGCTCTGCCGGTCTCCGGATTGAGCAGCGACGACATGCCGAAGTAGTTGACGCCGGCCTGCGGGAAGTACCGCGACGTGACGAGGTAGAACAGGCAGATGCCCCACCCGGCCAGGATCCCGCAGATGGCGCCCGTCGTGGTAGCGCGTTTCCACCAGATGCCGATCACCAGCGCCGGGAAATTGCCCGCCATCGCGAGCGAGAACGCCCAGCCCACCATGGCGAGGATATCCGACGGCCGGGTGGAGGCGAGCGACGCGGCGGCGACCGCCACGAGCAGGAGCAGGACGCGCGCGATAATCAGCCGCTTTGCGACGTCGTTCGCCTTGCCCCAGAAGGGATAGACCACCGCCACCAGCACGGCCAAGCCGCCCAGCAGCAGCCAACGCCACGGTATGCCGGCGATGTCTATCCCGATGAAGCGCAGCCGGAGCGGGACCGGGCTCGGCCCGGTCAGGAACAAGAAAATTCCACCGACGACCACAATGACGATCGCGCTGACCACGATATTGCGCGTCTTCTGCTGCAGCGGTTGGATCATCTTGTAATAGATGTCGTGGCTGAGCGCGTTGGCGATGGCGAAGCAGCAGCCCGTCGGCGGTCGAGAGCGCGGCAGCAAGCCCGCCGGCGGCGACCAGGCCCGAGATCACGTACGGCATGCCCGCGATCTCCGGGGTGGAGAGCACGATCACGTCCGTATTGATCACGAAGTCCTGGAAGCGCAGCACGCCGGGATGGCCCGGCGATCGCCTTGCAGGCGGCAATGACAGCCTCGAGATCTGATGGCATCCTTGCCGCAGATCTTGATCAGCCCGAGCTCGCCCCAGGTGAACAGCCAGGGCCGGATGCTGGTCAGATCCCTGCCGATGATGTTGGTGTAGACCTCGAGCTTGGAGAACGCCGCATAGGCCGGCGCCGAGAAGTAGAGCAGGAAGATGAACAGCAGCGACCACGCCACCGAATCGCGCGCTTCCTTCACCGACGGCGTGGTGAAGTAGCGCATCAGGATGTGCGGCAGCGAGGCGGTGCCGACCATCATGCAGAAGATGATGCCGAAGAAGTTCAGCGGCGTGTAGTTCATGAACGGCTGGATGTGCGGCTTCAGCGTCGTTGGTCCGCACTCCGCGGCCGTGCACAGCACCGCGAGCCCGTCCTTGACCAGCTGCTGCTCGCGCGCCGTGATCTCCAGGATCGCCCGGCCGTAGGTCAGTTCCGGGATCGGGATGCCGTAGTGCTGGGTCGACAGGATCACGATCGGCACCAGGTAGGCGACGATCAGCACGATGTATTGCGCGATCTGCGTCCAGGTCACCGCCCGCATGCCGCCCAGCATCGCGCAGGCCAGGATGCCGACGAGGCCGGCGAACACCGCGATCTCGAACTGCATGCCGAGGAAGCGCGAGGCGATGATGCCGGTGCCGTAGACCTGCGCCGTCACGTAGGTGAAGGAGCAGCACACCAGCACGATCACGCCGAGGAAGCGGGCGAAGTTGCCGCCGTAGCGGAACGACAGGAAGTCGGGCACCGTGTAGGCGCCGAACTTGCGCAGGTACGGCCCGACCAGGATCGACACCAGCACGAAGCCGCCGGTCCAGCCCAGCACCCAGGCGATGCCGTCATAGCCGTGCAGGAACAGCGAGCCCGCCATGCCGACGAAGGAGGCGGCCGACATCCAGTCGGCGCCGGTCGCCATGCCGTTGTAGAACGCCGGCACGCGCCGGCCGGCGACGTAATATTCGGACAGCTGCGCGGTGCGCGTCGCGATGCCGATGACGGCGTAGACCGCGAGCGTGAAGAACACGAACAGATAGCCGAGAATCTTGTTCGGCACGCCGACCTGCTCGAGGATGGCGAGCAGGACGACGAACGCGACGAAGCCGCCGGTATAGGTGCCGTACATGCGGCCGAGCTGCTTATAGAAGGCGTCCGCGGCGGTGGTGGTCTGAGTAGCCATGGTCCGGTCCTCCCTCAGTCTTCTTCCGCGTAGCCGAATTCGAGGTCGATCTTGTTCTGCTGTTTGGCGAACACGAACAGCTGGACCACGAACACGATCAGCGAGCCCTGCGCGGCCATGTAGAAGCCGAGCGGGAAGCCGAGGATCGGGATCGTCGATCTTGTTCAGCGGGCTGAACGAACATGTGGATGATGTAGCCGAAGAAGAACCAGATCCCGAGATGCGTGAGCATCAGGTTGGTCGTTCTCCTCCAATGCTCTTGTTCGTTTTCTGCACTGTCGGGCTGAGCCATGGGTCGATTACCCTCCCTTGTCGTTGAATCGACCCACGCGCGATGGGCCGGATAAGGACATGCGAGGGGCGCCAGCGGCCGTGCGGCACCCCCCAGATGCCGCGGCTTCGCGCCCGGACTTGGCGGCCGAGTCGGGAAGCGATTACGGAACGTTAACATCATAGCCGGATACGCTCGTGAGCGGCGCCGGCCGTATACGACTTTCGCGCGTTAGACGCGAGGCGCCGTTGCGCCCTTGAAAGCGCTGGATTGCCGGTACTGCTGCAGGCGCGGGCGGACAGGTCAGGGACCGGAGGATAGTCATTTGGCGCTATTCGGATTGTTCCGCCGTCCGCCGCCGATCCGCGACCTCGGCGAGCTCGCGGATTTCATCGATGCGCAGGCCGCCTTCGTGACCCAGAAGGGCATCTACGAGTACGCGCGCGCCCGCGCCGGCCATTACGCCAAGATCCTGTTCCGCGAGCCGATGTTCCTGGAGGCGGTCGGAGCGCTCGCGCTGGAGCGCTTACCCGCTCGGGCTTGTCATGGTGGCAGAGCTGGTCGAGGGCATCCTGCGCCCGCAAACAGGCGCCGACCGTTGGCAGGCGGCTCGGGGCGCTGAGCGAGATCGCGCTCTCGGTGTTCGACCGCTATCCGGTGCCGGCGCCGCTCGGCGCGGCGGCCTGGGGCGAGGTGCGGGCCGAGCTCGCGCGCCGGCTCAAGCTGATCGGCCTGCACCCCGTCAAGCCCGCCAAGGATATTCCGGAGCCGTTCGCGCAAGCCTATTTCGACCTGCTGCCGATCCACGAGCAGCTGCGCGGCCGCGATTTTCCGACCACCCGCAACTATCTGCGGGTAACCATGGTCAACATCCACGACGAATTCACCAATCGCGCGGATGTGGCCGCCCTCGTGAGCGCGCTGCGCCAAGTTTCCGAGCAACAGGAAGCACTGTAATTCACGGTATTCGGAGGGGGATGGCGCGCGGCACGCCCCTTCACACCGCCGCCGCGGCGGCGCGGCCGGCGACGCGGCCGGAGAACAAGCAGCCGCCCAGGAAGGTGCCTTCGAGCGCGCGGTAGCCATGCATGCCGCCGCCGCCGAAGCCTGCCACCTCGCCGGCCGCATAGACGCCGGGCAGCGGCTCGCCGCCGGCCTTGAGCACGCGCGCCGAAAGGTCGGTCTCGAGCCCGCCCAGCGTCTTGCGGGTGAGGATCCACAGGCGCACCGCGATCAGCGGACCCGATGCCGGGTCGAGCAGCCGGTGCGGCCGCGCCACCCGGATCAGCTTGTCGCCGATGTAGTTGCGCGCGCCGCGGATCGCGATCACCTGCGCGTCCTTGCTGAAGGTGTTGTCGATCTCGCGGTCGCGCGCGGCGATCTCGCGCTCGATCGCGTCCGCGTCGAGCAGGCCGTCGCCCGACAACGCATTCATGCGGCGCACGAGGTCGGCGAGATTGCGCTCGACGATGAAGTCGGCGCCCTTGTCCATGAACGCCTGCACCGGCCCGGGCGCGCCGCCGCGCACGCGGCCGAGCACGCCGCGGATGCTCTTGCCGGTCAGGTCGGGGTTCTGCTCGGAGCCGGACAGCGCGAACTCGCGCTCGATGATCTTCTGGCTGAGCACGAACCAGGAATAGTCGTAGCCGGTCGCCATGATGTGCGCCAACGTGCCGAGCGTGTCGAAGCCGGGGAACAGCGGCACCGGCAGCCTTCGCCCACGCGCGTCGAGCCAGACCGAGGACGGACCGGGCAGGATGCGGATGCCGTGGCGGGTCCAGATCGGCGCGTAGTTCTGGATGCCCTCGGTGTAGTGCCACATGCGATCGGGATTGATGACGCGGCCGCCGGCAGCTTCCGTGATGCCGAGCATGCGGCCGTCGACATGGTCGGGCACGCCACAGATCATCCGCTGCGGGGGGGTGCCCAGGCGTTGCGGCCAGTTCTGCCGCACGAGGTCATGGTTCGCGCCGATGCCGCCGGACGTGACGATCACCGTCTGCGCCCGGAGCGCGAATTCACCGACCACGGTGCGCGAGCTCGGTTGGCCGCGGGCGACGTTGCTCGGCTCGAGCACCGCGCCGCGCACGCCGTCGACCGCGCCGGCGCTCGCCGTCAGCTCATCCACGCGGTGGCGGAAGCGCAGCGAGACGAGGCCACGCGCCTCGGCCTCGCGCACGCGCCGCACGAACGGCGCGATGATGGCGGGACCGGTGCCCCAGGTGACGTGGAAGCGCGGCACCGAGTTGCCGTGCTCGGTTGCCAGATACCCGCCGCGCTCGGCCCAGCCGACGATGGGGAAGAAGCGCACGCCCTGCGCATGCAGCCAGGCGCGCTTCTCGCCAGCCGCGAAATCCACATAAGCCTCCGCCCACTTGCGCGGCCAATGATCCTCCACCCGGTCGAAGCCGGCGGAGCCGAGCCAGTCCTGCAGCGCGAGCTCGCGCGAGTCGCGGATGCGCAGGCGGCGCTGCTCCCGCGAGTCGACCAGCATCAAGCCGCCGAACGACCAGAACGCCTGTCCGCCGAGCGACTGCTCGCCCTCTTGGTCGAGGAGGATCACGCGCCGGCCGGCGTCGGCCAGCTCGGCAGTCGCAACCAGCCCGGCGAGGCCGCCGCCCACGACGATCGCGTCTGCATCCATGCTGTCGCCCCCGAAATTCTTTGGATCAGGCCAAGATCGGCGCCAGACCAAAGAGGTGGCGTTGGTCGTTCCGTCTGACGTCTACGAAATGCCCCCGCCCAGCCGTGGCGTCGACGAAATAGCTGCCGAGTGGCGCGCCAGGATGGCCTACTCGAGCGGCGCCACGATGGAGGGATGCCGGAACTGGGCGGCGTCGACCTTCTTGGCGATCAGGCCCGTGTCGGCATAGACGTCGAGCATGGCCTGGATGCCCTGGAAGTTCGGCGCTGCGCCGGGCTCGCGGGCGAAGTCGTTGCCCTTCAGCAGATAGCTGTCGAGCACCTCGATCGGCGCCTTGGTGATTTCCGACACGACCTTCATGGTTTCGGCGCGATTGGCGAGCGCCTTCTTCAGTGCGGCTGTGATGTCCTTGACGTAGGCGCGCACCAATTCGGGGTTCTTGTCGACGAAATCCTTCCGGCAGGCTTCGACGATATGGACGATGTTCGGGAGCACCTCCGACAGCGCGAACAGCTTGCGCAAGCCCCCCTTCGCCTCCGAACGGGCCGCGAAAGGCTGGTTCATATTGACCGCGTCGACCCGGCCGGCGCGAACGGCGTCCTCCGAGAGCGAGAAGCTCACTTCCACAAGCTTGATGTCCTTGTCGGGATCGACGCCGTTCCGGCGCAGCATCAGATTGAATGGGCCATGCGTCCCGCCGCCGATGATGCTGATGCCGACCGTCTTGCCCTTGAGGTCCGCCACCGTCTTGATCGGGCTGTCATCCTTGACGGCCCAATAGACCGAGAAGCTGCCCGGCCTCTCGCCGACATGCTGGGCGATGACATAGACGGCGAGCGTGCCGTTGGCGGCGCCCTGACCGATCGGGAGCACGCCTTGCGTGGCGCAATCGATCGCGCCGGCGGCGAGTGCCTGCGACATCACCGAGGTGCCCTGGAACTGCGACCACTCGACCTTGTAGGTCTTGCCGAGGCTCGAAAATTCCTGCGGCCGACGCATCATCCAGTACTTCGATTCCTCGGCCGGAATGGTCCAGCCGACCCGGATGGTGCCAAGATCCTGCGCGCTCGCAGGCGACATCCAGTAGCCGGCTGCCAGCGCCAGCATCGCAAGAACACGACCCATCGGAGTTTCCTTTCGCGCAAAGACCGCACGGCTCTCGCAGCTCCCGCCGGTGACGGCGGGCGTGCCCGTGCCCCGCTCCCATGGAACGACGGCTGGCGGCAAATCGCAAGATGGAGGTGCCGTTCTTAGCGCTACGTCGCGAAGAACTGGCGTTCGCGGCCATCCTTCGAGACGCCGCCTTCGGCGGCTCCTCAGGATGAGGTTAGAGGGTGCGGCTTGCGCTACCCCTCATCCTGAGGAGCGGTCCGAAGGACCGCGTCTCGAAGGATGGCAGCGCATTGAAACTGACCCACTGCCGGTCCGGCTCGCAATGACGGCGTCATGCTTGCTATAAGGACCGCAAGCGCCGTTCGTCCCGCGAGGCAAACCCTTCAGGCATGCTGGATCGCGCCCAACAATTCGCCGCAACGGCGCTCCGGATGATCGACATCGCGAGCGTGTCGAAGGTTTACGAGACCGCTCAGCGCGGCCGCCATCTGGCGCTCGACGACGTATCGCTCGGGATCGGCGAGGGACAGTTCGTCTCGATCCTCGGGCCATCCGGTTGCGGAAAATCGACACTGCTCTACATGGTCGGCGGCTTCATCGCGCCGACGGCGGGCACCATCTGCGTGAAGGGAAAACCGGTTGCCGGGCCCGGTCCCGACCGTGGCCCGGTGTTCCAGGAGTTCGCGCTGTTTCCATGGAAGACCGTGCTCGGCAACGTCATGTACGGTCCGCGGCAGCAAGGGCTCACGAGGCCGCAGGCGGAAGCGCGCGCGCGGGAGCTGATCGGTCTCGTCAATCTCACAGGCTATGAGGATTTTTATCCAAAGGAACTGTCGGGTGGAATGAAGCAACGCGTCGCGCTCGCGCGCACGCTTGCCTACAGCCCGAGCATCCTGCTGATGGACGAGCCGTTCGGATCGCTCGACGCGCATACGCGTACGCGGCTGCAGAAGGAGCTGCTCGACATCTGGGAGCGCGACCGACGGACCGTCATGTTCGTCACGCACAGCGTCGACGAGGCGGTGTTCCTGTCCGACCGCGTCGTCGTCATGACTCGATCGCCGGGGCGCATCAAATCGAACATGGACATCGACCTGCCGCGCCCGCGCAATCGCGCACAGTTGCTGATCGACCGGCGTTACCAGGAGTACGTGCTCGACATCGAACGGCTCATGGATGAGCCGGCCGAAGGGCGCGCGTGATGCCGCGATTGGGCGTCATGCCCGGCTTGCCGCCGCTCATCGCCTGTTTGGCGCTGCTCGCCGCGTGGGAGCTTGCGGCGCAAGCCTTCGGCATCAACGGCTTGCCCCCACCGTGGGCCGCGCTGCGCGAGTTGCCGGCGATCTTCAGCGACGGCGACACGCTGCCCAACATTTTCGCCTCTCTGCGGCGCATGGCGATCGGCTTCGCGTTGGCGGCAGCGGTTGCGATCCCGTTGGGGCTGATGATGGGACGCAGCACCTTAGTCGCCAAATTCTTCAATCCGCTGCTGATGGTGATCTATCCGGTGCCGAAGGCGGCGCTGATGCCGATCATCATGCTGTGGCTCGGGGTGGGCGACGTTTCGAAAACCCTGGTGATCTTCCTCGGCGTATCGCTGCCGATCATCTATCACAGCTATCAGGGGGCCCGCGCGGTCGAGGAGAAGATGCTGTGGTCGGCCGCCGCGATGGGGCTGCGGGCGCCGGCGCGGCTCGCGCGCGTCGTGTTTCCGGCGGCGCTGCCGGAGATCATGGTCGGATGCCGCACCGGCATCGTGCTGGCGCTGATCACCATGGTGACGAGCGAAATGATCGCGCGGCAGACCGGCGTCGGCAACATCCTGTTCAACGCGCTCGACATGGCGCAATACGAGGCTGTCTACGCCATGATCGTTGTGATCGGCATTCTCGGCTTCGCGCTCGACTGGGGTTTCGAGGCGCTGCGGCGCGTGCTCATGGCCTGGGCCGAGCCGTCGCACCAGATCGCGGTGGGCTCGGCATGACCGCGCGGCGCAACATCGCCGAGCTCGCCGCCGGCGCGCTGCCGATCCTCATGGTTCTTGCGCTGTGGCATTTCATCGCGGCCTTCCGCTATGCGCCGCCGACGGTGCTGCCGGATCCGTTGACCGTATTCCTGCGCCTCATGCAGATGCTGGGCAATCCGCAGTTCCTCGAGCACTGCGGCATCACGCTGTTCCGGCTGTTCACGGGATTCGGCATTGCGGTCGTCGTGGGCGTGACGCTCGGGATCCTGGCGGCCGGCAGCAAGCCGTTTGCCGCGCTGCTGGCGCCGCTGATCCGCGTGCTCGCGCCGGTCCCGAAGATCGCGCTTTATCCGGCATTCGTGCTTACTCTCGGGTTCGACCATTCGTCGAAAATCGCACTCGTGGTGGCCGACGCGCTGTTTCCGATCCTGCTCGCGACCTATCAAGGCGCTGCCGCCGTCGAGCCGAAGCTTGTCTGGTCGGCCCGCGCGGCCGGCGCGTCGCAGCGGCGCTGCCTGTTCACGATCGTGCTTACCGCTGCGCTGCCGTCGGTCCTGACCGGCTGCCGCATAAGCCTGATCATCTCCTGCATCGTGGTGTTCCTGTCGGAGATGATCACCTCGACCGACGGCCTCGGGCAGCTCCTGGTGCGGGCCGCACGCAACTTTCAGACCGTCGATATGTACGTGCCCATCATCATGATCTCGATGTTGGGTCTGGTATTGAACGCGGGCTTCAATGCGCTGAGCGCGCGACTGCTCGTGGGCTTTCCCGAACGCCCCGAATAGGAAATCAAATGCTCGCCGATCGCATCGAGGGAAAGTGGATCGACGCATTCTGCGAGATCTTCGAAAAGTGCGCCGTCAAGCCGGGCGACACCGCGGCGATCCTGTCGGAGACGCAGTCGCGCGCGTTGAACGTGCATCTCGCCGAGCTTGCGCTGCTGCGCCTCGGCGCGCGCCCGTTTCACATCGTGGTGCCGACGCCGCGCAACGCGCAGCCCGTGCCGGTGCGCTCGACCGGGGCAAGTGTCGCAATCGGGCGGCTTGGCGCCGGTCGTTTCCGCGCTGGCGCAAGCGGGCTTCGTCGTCGATTGCACCATCGAGGGCCTGATGCATGCGCCGGAAACGCCGGAGATCCTAAAAGGCGGCGCCCGCATCCAGGTGATCTCCAACGAGCATCCAGAGGCGCTGGAGCGCATGCGGCCGGATGCCGCCTTGGAGGCGCGCGTCCGCGCCGCCGCCAAGATGTTGCGCGCTGCAAAGCGGATGAGCGTCACCTCCGCGGCCGGCACCGAGCTCGACGTCGACATGGCCGGTGCCTCGACCGTCGGCATCTGGGGCTGGACCGATCGGCCGGGTACGCTGGCGCATTGGCCGGGCGGCCTGGTGGTGAGCTTCCCGAAGGCCGGGGCCGTCAACGGCACCTTGGTGCTCGACCGCGGCGACGTGAACCTCACCTTCAAACGTTACCTGCAGGAGCCGATCCGGCTCACCCTGGAGCAGGACTACGTCACCCGCATCGAAGGCGCCGGCACCGATGCCGAGATGATGCGCGCGTATCTCGCTGCCTGGGGCGAGCGCGAAGCCTACGCGGTTTCGCATGTCGGCTTCGGGATAAATCCGAACGCGCGCTACGAGGCGCTGGCGATGTACGACCAACGCGACACCAACGGCACGGAACTCCGCGCCGTCGCCGGCAATTTCCTGTTCTCGACCGGCGCCAACGAATTCGCCGGCCGCCACACCGCCGGGCACTTCGACTATGCCCGTGATGCGCACCACCATCGCGGTCGACAACACCGTGGTGGTGCGCGACGGCGTGCTGCAGGACGTGTTCGGGTAGTGCGTCATTGAGCGCCAGCGTGTACCCAAGTCTTTCCTCGGCGGCCTCACGACAAATGACGATCAGGCGACCTGTGCCGGAACTACGGCGATGTTACGTTGGCCGATGTTGTTGTCGTTGGGGACGAGCCGCCAATCCTCGACGGTCTCGCCCGCCGTGAAATGGTCGACGTTGCTTGCGTCCCCTGCGGCCGATGCGATCAGCAGCACGCAGGCCTCGCCGTCACCGTTCTTGTTGGGGACCCACTCAAAGGGACCGACGACCACCTCCTGGCTGTTCTTGGCTGCAATGCTCGCCACCGTGAGGCCGGGCCCCGAAGCCATCTCGACGAAATCGACGGGCCAGGTTCGTCCCGCCGCTCCTGCCCGGGTCTGATAGCCCTTGACCGCAACATTGCTCGCAGCCCCGGTGCCGCGATTTTTGACCTTCACGTACATGAAGTTGGGTCTGTCCTCGATGGCGTCCTGGTGGCTCGTCGACGCATCGGCCGTGTTCCGGTTCCACATCGACGTGTTGTTCGAATGGACGGCCTGGAACGGATACTCGCCGCCCCTCCCGTCGTCGATGTAGACGTCCACCGCAGGAGGGGCGCCCGCTGTCGTAACCGGCGTCGGGGCGCCGGGAGGCTGATAGGCGCCCTGCTTTTCGAAGGCCCAGCGGATCACTTTGTTGTAGGCGCCTCCGAAGACGCCCTCCGACGCCCAGTTCTGAAGATCGACGGACTGCATCTCCTCGCACCAGAGTTCCGGCTCGTCCGGATTCGTTTCGGGTGTCAGATTTTGGATGGTGCGCAGAATGAGATAGGTCATGGCTCGGGACGCGAATTTGCGCCGTGCCAGATCATGATGATCGCCGCCGATAGAGCGGTATATCCTGAAGTGGCAGGTCGCGAGTATCTGTTCGCTGCCGTAATCGCGGTCATCATTTTGTGGGTTCCCTCCCCAGGCCCACGTGGCGACGGGCCGGTCGAAACGCCGCTCGGCGACGAAAGGACGGAAGGGAGCATACCGGAATCGCTCCGGAAGCTGGCGCAGTCCGGATTCGGGATCCATCTGGATGGCGGCCAAGCCGTCGCCCGCGCTGTGGGCGAAGCCGAGGGTGCCCGATTCCACGTGATCGCCGAGCGTGCCGTGGCCGCCCATCTCGTGCCAGTGCACCCAGGGATCGACGGCCCTGCCGAGCGGATTCGCGGTATCCGTCGTGTCGCACAGGCCGTAACACATGTGCCCTGTCCCGCCGGTGCCGTTCGGCGACCAGTGCGCATTGATATTGTTGCCAAAGCCTCTGTGATCGACGGGAACGGGAAACGTCGTCCCGTCGAAATAGGTCGCGACGTCGAATCCAAGACTTGCGATGACCCTGAACAGTTCGGTCTGGTGGTAGTAGGCGTTGACGGCCGCGAACGCGTCGGTCCGGGCTTCATGATCGAAGTCAGTGCCGGTCGCTGCCGTAGGGGCCGCGACAACCGGCGCCTCGATGTCCTCGATCCGAACGAACGTCCCCCGCAGATGCTGCTTTCCGCCGACGGGCGAATCGAGGTCGTTCAGCACGACAGGGGTGCGGTGTGCATTGAGGACCCGGCTCGTCTTGGCGGAGGTAATCGACAAGTCGCCGGTCTTTACAATTGGATCCTGCTTGAAGACGAGCCCGTTCACGCCCTGCGTCATGGGCTCCGCATAGAGGATGGAACGAGTTTCCAACTCGACGAGAACCAACCAGACCACCTCGCCGTCCGGCCCGAGCAGCGTGAATATGATCTCTGCGACCAGATAGGCGCGGCCCTCCTTGATCCGCTCGGATACCGGGGGCAGATCGAGAAAGTGGGGTGTGCGCTCTTCGAGAGTTCCAGGTGCCGTCTCGTGCTCGGGCCGGGGCGGAGCCGGCCTCCGCGCGTATCGTTTGTTCGGGTCGTAGCGATAGACGAAAAGGCGGGCATTGAGGATGGTGAGCGTGGGTGCCGCCTCGCCGCTGCTGCCGTCCAAGCGCAGGCTGTTCCGAACGAAACCGACTAGTTGCCCCTGTGCGTCGTCCTCGCCAACGGAGCTCTCTTTTGCCTGTTGGAAACTCCCAAGCAGCGTCCTCGCGGACTCTACCGCCTGCGGCGCGGGCATCTCTCCGCGCAGATCGTACTCGGTGTTGTTGGTGGCACCGACGACCTGAGCTGGCCGGCCCTGGACTTTCACGGAAACGCCTTTGCGCCAGACCGGCACGTTCAAGTAAGTCTGGGCGTAGCTCACCGTCGTCGCGTCGAAGGCGCGCTTGACCTCGCCGAGCCGATACTCCGGGCCCTGTTCGCGCGGCTGGAGGGTCGCAGCGTGCCGGTCGAGATTCTGCAGCTGATCCTCTCCGATCGCCAGTCTCGGCGCGAGCGTGCGCAGATACTCCGTGGCCACCCGCACGGGATCGTCCTGGTCTTCAGCCGACAAGGAAGCGATGTTCTCGGCAGAAGGACGACGCTCAGGGCTGTGGCGGATGTGCCGAACCGTATTCTCGGGGTCGACCGCTACGTCCGCTTGCAAAGTCGGATCGAACACCGTCTTCATTGCCGAGCTCCGACGCGTTTGTCGTCCGTTCGAGCAGCCGGCAGGGGACCAACCGGGCAAATCGCGTTTCGTGCCGCGGCGGCTGCTCCGTCGCGATATTCATGCACTGCTCGGGACGATAAATCAAGCAACTTGAAAGGCTGGGTTGTACGCGGGGCTTCGGCGCATTGGGCAGTCGATGCTGGAGCGGTTTCGGCGCGGAGTTGCGCGCTGCCTGTTTCTCGACCGGCGCCGACGAGTCTGCAGGCCGCCAGACCGCCGGGCACTTCGACTTGCCGGTAATGTGCGCTACCATCACGGTCGACACCGTGGCGGTGCGCGACGGCGTGCGGCAGGACGTGTTCGGGTAGCGCCGGCGGTGAGCCGTCATTGCGAGCCGAAGGCGAAGCAATCCAGTCAACGTGACGCGTCTCGATTGCTTCGTCGCTTCGCTCCCCGCAATGACGGACGTTGTGGCTCCTACCTCTGGTCTGCGCCTTTCGCTGCCGCCAGCCGCAGCGCTTCAGGATCGGCAATTCCATAGTCACGTTTGGCCGCCGCCGCGCTGACGTAGCCGTCGAGCAGGTCGCGGCCGACCGCAGCAGGATCGCGCTCCGCCACCGGGCCGAAACCCCCCGAGCCCGGCGTGACCATGTCGATCACCGCACCGGCCGGCGCCGCAAACGCGCCCTTGCTCGGCAGGCGGCGGGTCACGCCGTCGGGCGTCGTGAGCTCGACCACTGCGGCCGCCCCTGCCTCGCCCCCGTGCAGGCCGAACGGCGGCGACGTCATGCGTTCCATGCACAGCGCTCCGGTCGCGTCGGCGCCGTCGAGCAGGCGCCAGACGCGCCTTGCGCCGCAGCCGCCGCGATAGCGTCCGGCGCCGCCTGAATCCGGATTGATCTCATAGCGCTCGACGCGCAGCGGAAAGGTCATCTCCATGATTTCCACCGGCGTGTTCATCGTGTTGGAGATGCCGCTGGCAATGACGTTGATGCCGTCCTTGTTCGGCCGCGCCCCGAACCCGCCCTTGACCGTCTCGTAGGAGACATACCGCCGCCGCGTGCGGGGATCGAGGCCGCCCAGGGTGAGGATCGCCGAGGTGCCCTGGCTGCACGCCATCACCTGCGCGGGCATGAAATTCGCCAACGCGCCCATCACCATGTCCGCCATGCGATGCGATATCTCGTGGTTGGCATAGACGACGGGCGCCGGAAACTGCGCGTTCACGACCGAGCCCTTCTCGGCTCTTATCTCGATCGTGCGCCAGCAGCCGGAGTTGGGTGGAATGAGGTTCGTCGGGTCGACCGCAGTCTTGATGCCGCAGAATACGCCCGATGCGGTGACCGACAGGGGCGCATTCATCGGCCCCTTGACCCCGCGGTCGGTGCCGGCAAAGTCGACGATCAGCCTGTCGCCGCGCTTCCTGATGGCCATCCGGATCGAGAAGCGGGCATCGTTGCCCTGCGCGTCGTCCGCGATGCCGTCGCCGTCGCACCAATCCTCGAACGTGCCCTCGCCGTCGGGCAGATCCTTGAGCATCGCTCGCATCAGCCGCTCCGAATAGTTCATGACCTCGGCCATGTAGCGGCTGAGCTCGGCGCTGCCGTAGCGTTGCGCCAGCGCTTTCAGGCGCTCGGTTGCGCGCAGCGTCGCGGCAAGCTGGGCGCCGAGATCGCCTTTGCGCTCGTCGGGTGTGCGGACATTCGCCAGAATCACCTTTTCGAGGTCTTGATTGAGCGCACCGCGGCTGAAGAGCCGCAGCGGCGGCAGGCGCAGCCCCTCGCCGAAGATCTCGGTGACCGCACCGTAGCTGCCGGGCGTGGCGGAACCGACATCCGGCCAATGGGCGCGCAGGCAGGCGTAGCCCAGCAGCCTTCCTTCGTGAAAGGCCGGCCGCACCACGTTCACATCCGGCAGGTGGCTGCCGCCGAAGTATGGGTCGTTGTGGATGAAAACATCGCCGTCGTGCACGTCGGCGGCGAACGCCTCGACGACCGCGCGCACCGCGTCGGGCATGGAGCCCAGGTGGATCGGCAGATCGGGCCCTTGCGCCACCATCTCGCCGCGCGCATCGAACACGCCGCAGGAATAGTCACCGGCTGACTTCAACAGCGGGGAATAAGCCGTCCGCGCCAGCACCACCCGCATCTCCTCGGCGATCTTGTAGAGGCTGTTCTTGACGATCTCGAAGGTGGCGGGATCAGTCGCGCCTGCGTCTTTCATCGTCGGTTTCCGCTTAGTCGTCATTGCCGGGCTTGACCCGGCAATCCATCCCTTCGCACGACCCAATACGAAGAAAGATGGATGCCCGGGTCAAGCCCGGGCATGACGAAGGAGGAGGACAGCCGTTTCTACGCCTATGCATCTTGCGCGTGCGTGAGCAGCACGAAGCCATCCTCGTCCATCCGGGCCTGCCAGCCCGGCGGGACCAGGATGGTGGATTCGACCGAACTCGATGACGGTCGGACCCGGCACGCTCTGCTCCGATGGCCATCCGCCTGCGATCATGTATCGCGGCATCGACCGTTCCGGTCTCACGAAACCAGACCTGGCGGCGGGATTTGATCGCGCCGGCGCCGCGCGACGTCGGCGGGTCGCGGATCACCAGCGGAGCAAGCGCGCCGATCGCGGCCACGCGGATGCTGACGAGCTGCACGGGCTCGCTGCGATTGTCGTGGCCATAGGTCACCAGGTGACGATCGTGGAATGCTGTCGCGACTTCCTTGACCGCCGCGGCGTCGATGGTCCGGCGGGAGATCGGCACCGAAAGCTCATGCGATTGCCGCTCATATCGGGCGTCGAAGGAGCGCTCGAACCGCCGCTGCTCGGGTGCGACGCCGGCCCGCTCGAGCATGGCGGCGCCTTCCCGCTCGAGCGCCGCGAAGGCCGCCTCCAAGGCAGCAGGATCGCACGCCGCCGTCGTGGCATACACGGTGCGGACATAGTCGCGCTTCAAGTCGGTCCCCACCAGCCCGAGCGCCGAGAAGGCGCCGGGGATCGGGGGACAGATGATCTCCACGATGCCGAGCTCCCGCGCCAGCGCTGCGCAATGCAGCGGCCCCGCGCCGCCGAAAGCGGCGAGCACGAAGTCGCGTGGGTCATGGCCGCGTTGCACCGAGACGATCTTGAGGACTTCCGCCATCGCGTGGTTGACCACGTCGACGACGGCCGCCGCTGCGTCACGCACATCGACGCCGAGCGGTTTTGCAAGGCGCGCCTGCACGGCCGCTTCTGCCGCGTCATAATCGATCGGCAGGTCGCCGGCGAGCAGCGATCCTTGGTCGAGGTAGCCGAGCAGAAGGTTGCAGTCGGTCACCGTCGGCTCGGCGCCGCCCCGCGCATAGCAAGCAGGCCCGGGCTCGGCGCCGGCGCTCCTCGGACCGACGCGCAACGCGCCGGCGCGATCGACCCAGGCAATCGATCCGCCCCCGGCCGACACCTCGGCAAGGTCGACCACCGGGACGCGGATCGGATGACCGGTTCCGTTCATCGCGCGGCTCATGCTGGAGCCGCCGCCGACTTCGTATTCCGGCGTCGTCTGATAGTGACCCCCACGGATGAGGCTTGCCTTGGCGGTCGTGCCGCCCATGTCGAACGACAGGAGGTCGAGACGTCCGGTCTGGCGTGCGACCAGGGCCGCGGCCACAACGCCGGCCGCGGGGCCCGACTCGACCGCCATGGCCGGCATCGCGACGGCCTCCGCGGTTTCGAGGATGCCGCCGTTCGATCCCATCACATAGAGCGGCGGCAGCGCCTGCCGTCTTGTCGTCTCTTCTAGGCGCTTGAGATAGGAGGCGAGAAGCGGTCCCACGTAGGCGCAGATCGCGGTCGTGCTTGAGCGCTCGAACTCCTTGATCTCCGGCAATACTTCCGACGACAGGTAGACCGGGACACCCGGCAGCCCCGAGCGCAACCGAGCGGCAAGGCGGCGTTCATGCTCAGGATTGAGGAAGCTGAACAAGAGCGAGACCGCGACCGACTCGACCCGCGCCGCCTTGAGGGCA
Organism: uncultured Alphaproteobacteria bacterium; assembly: GCA_963738705.1. Lineage (GTDB taxonomy): Bacteria > Pseudomonadota > Alphaproteobacteria > Rhizobiales > Xanthobacteraceae > CAVTXS01. The sequence goes on along the minus strand of CAVTXS010000015.1, from coordinate 27,699 downwards.
GCGATCAGTGGGTCGATTTCATCCTCGGCAAGCGGCGTGACGATCGAGCCGTCGGCGCCGACACGCTCGGTGATCTCGAACCGCCGGTGCCGCGGGATGAGAACAGCCGGAGCGTCCTGGAACAGGTCGTAGAGATCGGCGCGCGCCGAGCGTCGCAGTTCCAGCACATCCCGAAAACCGCGCGTGGCGACGAATGCCGCGCGCGCGCCGATTTCCTGCAGGATGGCGTTGGTCACAACGGTGGTCGCGTGCGACAGCAGCCCGACATCCGTCGGGGTCACCGCGTAGCGGCGCATCGCGGTCTGCAAGGCGGCGAGCACGCCGGCGGCGAGGTCGTCGGGCGTCGTCGGCACCTTGGCGACCCCGATGCCTCCGCTGACGTCGTCGACCAGCGCCACGTCCGTGAACGTTCCCCCGATATCGATCCCGATCCGCCACGCCATGCTGCCGGTTCCTGTTTCCCGTCATTGCGAGGAGCGCAGCGACGAAGCTTGTAGGGTGGGCAAAGCGCCGCGGAGCGGCGCGTGCCCGCGTCGAGCGTATCCGCGTGGGCACGGCGCGCGTTCGCGCGCCTTTGCCCACGCTACGTACTCGCCTTCGGCTCGCAATGACGGGCTCACTGAAGCAGCGCGATCGAGGCGGCGAAGGCGGCCAGCGTGAGCTCGACGTCTTCTGCCGTATGGGCAAGCGAAACGTAGTATTTGCTCTCGCCCTTGAGGACGCCGCGCTCGCGCAGGAGAGCGTTGCAGCGCTTCATTCTGGCGGCGTCGCCGAGCGCGGACCGATAGTCCTTGACCTCGCGATCGGTGAAGACGACGTCGAACATCGGAGCCTCGCCGGTGACGCGCGCTTCGACCCCGGCCGCCTTGAGGGCGTCCGCATACCCGTCCATCAGCGCGCGGCCGGTCGCGAATATCTGCTCGTAGGCGCCCGGCCGCTTGAGGATTTCGAGCGTCTTGAGGCCGGCGGCCGCAGCGATCGGATTGCCCGAAAGGGTGCCGATCTGCAGCAGGAATTCATCCTCGGCAACGGCGCCCTTGTCGAAGTGGGCCATGATGTCGGCGCGTCCGGCGATGGCCGCGAGCGGAAAGCCGCCGCCGATCGCCTTTCCGAGCGTACAGATGTCGGGCGTGACCCCGTAGTAGACTTGCGCCCCCCCGTAGGCGAAGCGAAAGCCGGTGACGACCTCGTCGAAGATCAGCAGCAGTCCGTTTTCCTCCGTCACCCTGCGCAAGCCCTCGAGAAAGCCGGGCTGCGGCGGAATGAGCCGCTGGCACGGCTCGACGATGATGGCGGCGAGCTCTTGCTTATGCTCGCGGACCAGGCTCGCCACGGTCTCGAGGTCGTTGAAAGGCGCGACCAGCACTTCGTCGCGGATGCTCTTCGGGATGCCTGCCGAGTTCGGGAATCGGCTGCGGGAAGTTGCCGGCCCGGTTCGGCGCGAGGCTCATCAGCCCGTAATCGCTCATGCCGTGGTAGCCGCCTTCGAACTTCAGGATCTTGTCGCGCTTCTTGTGGGCGCGGGCGACCCGCATGGCATAGAGGTCGGCTTCCGAGCCCGAGCTCACGAACCGCACCTGCTCGGCGCATGGGACCGCATCCACGATCTCGGCGGCCAATCGGATTCCGTGCGGATTGTTGGCGAAGAACGTCGTGCCCGTGGCGACCTGCTGCCGGACGACCTCGACCACCTCGGGATGAGCATGACCGACGATCATGGGACCCGAGCCGAGCAGGTAATCGACGTATTCGTTCCCGCTGACGTCCCAGACGCGGCCCGCCCGCCCCTCTGCGATGATGATGTCGTGCGAGACGTTGCCGAACCCGCCGCCCGGCAGAACGCGCCTCGCCGTATCAACCAATTCGTTTTCGATGTCGCTGTGCTTTGGCTCGGGCATGTGTCGTCCGGTTCAGGTTGAGGAGCAGGGGGCAGGCACGAGTTGCCGGGCCAGGAGTTGCAGAAGGACGGCCTCTCAAAGCCTCTCGACGCGGCGCACAGGGCTGGAGCAGGCCCGGGTAACCGGGCGCGATCAAGCGGCGGCGCAATCAGGAAACTAGCACAGCTGCTGGAGCTTCTCGTCGAAGAACGCCCGCCCTGTCCGGAACGTATGATCGGCTCCTGAGCTACCATAAGCATGTTGGGTGCCAATGGTGAAGGCTGCGGTGCGCCGCGGCCTCATTTCCCCTTCCGCGCTCTCAACGAAAAGGACAAGGGGAATCTCGGATGTCCGTCGGGAAGGCGCCAGAGCCTATCGGATGCCGGCACCAGGTTCCTTAGACCTCGCCAGGGCAGCACTTCGTGCTCGCGGAACATTTCGATCGTCAGCCCGGCCTCGATCAATGCCGCCAGTATGGTCGACAGTGCGTGTATCCATTCGCGCGTCGACTGATGCGTCATCACAGTCGAGTCGCCGGTATAAGTCGTCGCGTTGACGAGCTCCAGCGGCCGGTCGGCGGGCGTTTGAAAATCGTAAGTCGGCACCAGCGTGCCGCCCCGCTCCTCCATGAGCTGGAAGCTTGGATGAGCGTCCGCGAAGTAGAGCTCTCCGCCCGGCGCCAGGACGCTTGCAATGACACGTGCCCATGCCTTCATGTCCGGAAGCCAGCAAATGGTCCCCCAGGTGGAAAAGACCAGATCGAACGGCCCCGGCGTCAAGCGTGGGGCGTCGTCCACCCGCCCTTGAACGAAAGCGGCTTCAAGCCCGGTCTCCTCGGCAAGGCGCCGCGCGACGCGCAACGCTTCGCCGGAGAAATCCAACCCGGTGGCGAGCGCGCCGCGCCGAACCAGGCACAATGTGTCGCGTCCGATATGACATTGAAGATGAAGCACGCGTTTTCCGCCGACCTGCCCAAGCTCGGCTGCTTCGATTGCGTGCAGAGCATCCTCGCCGGCCCGAAAGCGATCGAGCATATAGTCGCCGGTCGCATCCCGCGCGTGAATGCTCGCTCGCTCGTTCCAGTTCTGAAGGTTGATTTCGATTGGATCGGTCATTTTCGGTTTTCCGGCCGGATTGGGTGGAGCAAATAACACGTCGACGCTGCGCTCTTGCCGGTTCGTGATCCGACGCTGAACTTTTCGCCCCGCCCGCCGATGTAGTAGCATTGCGATGGTGCGTTCATCTCCGTAGGGCGCGCAGGAGGCGCTTGCAATCATGATGACGGTTCACAATTTTGCTCGCGGCGCGCGCGGCCAACGCGTGATGTGGCTATGCGAGGAGATGGGGCTTCCTTACGCCGTGCGAAATCATTCCTTCCCGGTTGGAGCCGATTATCGCGCGCTCAATCCCCTGGGCACTGTTCCTTTTCTGGAAGATTCCGGCGGCGTTGCGCTGAATGAATCCGTCGCCATCATGCTCTATATCGCACAGCGGTATGGCCCCACACCATTACTGCCAACAGGCAATGCGGCGCTGATGGCCCAGTGCCTGCAACTGACAGTGTTCGGCGAGACCGAGGTCGGAATGAACCTCAATCCGCTTCTTGCTGCTCATTTCATGGCCGGCGAAGCCGACAAACGCAATTGGTCGGTAATTGGGCTCGAACGGCGGATCACGCGCGCCATCCAGTACGCGGAATCGCTCGTTCACAACAGAACATACCTTGTCGGAGATGATCTGACGCTTGCCGATATTTCGGTGAGCTGCGGCTTAGGCATCTGGCAGGGGGCGCTCGGAGGGGAGCTTCCAGAAGGGCTTTCGGCCTATCGAGATAGATTGCGCGCTCGACCAGCATACGAGCGCGCGAGAGCTCGTTGCGCGGACGGATGAGCTGACGCGCTGCGAATGACTTCCAGCCACCGCTGATCTCATCCAGCACACTGGCGGGGTGGGGCGCCTATCGCTGCTTCCCGCGTCGTATTTCAGAATGAGACACGACCAGCCGGCTCCTTTGGCTGCCATCGCGACGTGCTAGGAAACGGCGGGCGGGTTTTGTGAGGAACGAACGGCATGACGACAATGAATGGGCGGACCATCGATGTGCCGGCCGCGCAAATTCCCGGCGTCTACCGCCGCCGCATCGGCGACATCGTGGTGACGGCGATCAGCGACGGCTACCTCGATGGCGCCTACGAGTTCCTGCGCAACATCGAGCCGCAGGAGGCCGAGCGCCTGCTCAAGGACGCCTACCGGCCCGCTCCGCCGCGCATCTCGGTGAACGCCTTCGTGATCCATTCCGGCGGGCGCGTCGCGCTCGTCGATACCGGCTCGGCCGACAGCATGGGCCCGACGCTCGGCCACCTGCCGAAGCATCTTGCCGCCGCCGGCATCGAGCCCGCGTCGATCGACACGATCCTGCTGACCCACATGCATCCCGATCATTCCAACGGCTTGACCGGTCCCGATGGCGCCGCGAAGTTTCCCCACGTCGAGCTGGTCGTGGCCGAGCGCGACGTCGATCACTGGCATGACGACGCCGCGATGGCGGCCGCGACCGAGCGCCAGAAGCTGCGCTTCTTCCAGTGGGCGCGCGAGCAGATCAAACCGTACCAGAGCCGTCGCCGCGACGCGCGCGGCGAGGTGTTTCCCGGCGTGACGGCGCTGCCGTTCCCCGGCCACACGCCCGGTCACACCGGCTATCTCGTCGCGTCGAGAGGCGAGCAGCTCCTGATCTGGGGCGACATCGTGCACGTGCCCGACGTGCAGACGCGCCGGCCGGACGTGTTCATGGAGCCGGACACGGACCCGCAAGCGGCGGTCGCGACGCGGCAACGCGTGTTCGACATGGTGGCCGCGGACCGGCTGCTCGCCGCCGGCATGCACATGCACTTTCCGGGATTCCTCAACCTCAACCGCCGCCCCGGCGGCGGCTACGAATTGGTTCCCGAATTGTGGGACCAGGCGTTTTGAAGATTGCAGGACCTTCCATGGTCTGCGCGCATTACCCGCGTGACCTTTGGGCGCCGGCCGCGTATAGGCCGGCCTCGACGCGCGGAAACTGGAGCGCGTCCTCCCACCCGGGGAGCGTATTGGGTTGACGAGCGCCCGCAGCTGTTCACATGGGATCAAAGTCGATGAGCGGTTTCAAAGATTTAGACTTCGTCGAGCGGCGGAGCGCGGCCGCGAAGGCCAGGCAAGCGGCACTGGAAAAATTCCGTGCGGCACCCAGGCCGGGACACCCGGCATTCGCCGAACGCGAGGCTGCCCGTCAAGCCGTCGAAGCGGCGCGCGACGTCCGTGCCGCCCAACGTGAGATCGCCAAAAAAGCGCGGGAACTCGAAATCGCCGAAGGTGTTGCGCGCGATGCTCAAGCTGATCGGCAGGCGGCTGAGCAGGCATCGCGCGATGCTGCAGAGCAGGCCCAACGCGCCATCGCTTTGGAAGCCGAACGCAAGGTGGCCAGGGATGCCCGCTATGCTGCCCGCAAAGCACGTAAGAAATGAAGGACAAAAAAAGCGGCTTGGCGTCTCGCGACCTGGTGCGGTTGACGCTCAATCCTCCACCACCGGCGGCCTTACCAACCCCATGTGGCCGAGCATCGCGACCAGGGCTTGCAGCCGTTCCGTCCGATACGCGTCCAGGTCCAGCCCGGCGTAGTCGAGGAAGCCCGCACCGGTCTTGAGCCCGATGCGTCCCTCGCGCATGTTGCGTTCGACGATCTCCGGCGCCGCATAGCGCGCGTCGCCGAGCGCTGAGCTGAGATAGCGGCTCGCGTAGTAGAGGATGTCGCCGCCGCCCCAATCGATGAATTCCAGCATGCCGAGGACCGCGAAACGGAAGCCGAAGCCGTATCGGATGGCCTTGTCGATCTCCTCGGGACTGGCGACGCCTTCCTCGACCATGCGCGCGGCCTCGTTCATCGCCAGCGCCTGGATGCGCGGCACGATGTAGCCCGGCCGTGCCGCGCACACGACCGGCACCTTGCCGATCGACTCCAGCAGCGCCTTCAGCCGCGCCGTGACGGCGGGATCGGTCCGCGCGCCGGGCGACAACTCGACCAGCGGCACCAGGTAGGCTGGATTGAGCCAATGCGCGTTGAGGAAGCGGCCCGGCTGCACGACGCTGCCGGCGAGATCATCCACCAGGATGGTCGAGGTGGTCGAGGCGACGACCGCCTGCGGCACGGCCAACGCCGAGGCGCGCGCCAGCGCCTCGCGCTTGAGCTCGAGCACTTCCGGGACGCCTTCGAAGACGACCGCCGCCGTCGACAAGGCGTCTGATGCGGCCGCTTGCGGCACCACGGTGGACGCGCGACGCGATCGCGTCGACCGCAGCCTCATCGAACAGCCCGAACCGCGCGAGGTTTTGCAGCGTTGCGCGAATCTCGGCCAGCGCCTCGCCGGCCAGGCGCTCGAATTCCACCTGCCGCGCGGCTTGAAGTCGACCACCGCGACATCGTGTCCGGCATAGGCAAACACCACCGCGATGCCGCGCCCCATACGGCCGGCGCCGAGGCAGGCGATGCGCTCGCGCGCCGTCATGAGGTCGTCATTGCCGGGCTTGACCCGGCAATCCATCCTTTTCGCATGAGTCAATACGAAGAAAGATGGATGCCCGGGTCAAGCCCGGGCATGACGAAGGAGGAGAACGCTCGCCTAACTTGGCGCCCATGCGCTTTCGCGGGGATGACGATCGAGAGTGTCTTCGCCGTCATCGTCCGAAACCTTCGCGCAGCAACTTTGCAGGGCGGGGCGATCAAGTTTGCCAAGCCCCATGCTGCCGAGGGTGCGACCGGTCCGCATGAAGTCCTCGCCGCAGATCGCCGAGCCGATGGTCAGAAAGGCGCGCGCGAGCGGCATCGCGGTGCCGGCAAGCGCGGCAACCGACAACAGGAACGACAGGCCGAGGCGGGTATCCTCCAGCATGTAGCGGTGCCGGGTGAGGGCGATGTGTTCGCGCCAGTCGCCCGATTCGGTGAGGCGGTCGTGCGAGCCGCGGCCGTACATCCACTCCTCGCCCTCCTTGGCGTAGTGATTGGCGAGCGGGAAGTGCGGCGGGCCGTAGCCGAGCGCCTCGCGCAGCGCAATGCGTTCGGCGTCGAGCGCGTCGGTGACGCGCCGGATCGCCCGTTGCGTCCCTTCCTTGTGGATGTCCCAGCCTTCGAAATGCTCGAGCGGTCCGGCATTCATCACGATCAGCGGCGGGTGGATGATCGGACCGGCATTCATCAGCGCGCCCGACAGCGCGTCGCCGCAATCCTCGATCACGCCGGGAAACGCCCTGCCGATGACGGCGAGTGCGTGTGCGCTCAGCGCCAGCGGGAACACGCCGGTCGGCAGGCGCTTGGCGCGAACCGTGATTGCGGCCTCGAACGGCCCGCGCTTGCGCGTCAGCCAAGGCAGCGTTCCGGTTTCGGCAAACGCGACCCGCGCACGGTTGCCGACATCAAGTGCTGCCTTGGCAAACAATACCGAGCCGAAGGTGCCGGGCGGCAGGAAGACGACCTGCCCATCGGCAAGATGCGGCGCCAATGCGCGCGCAATGGAATAGTGAGCGGTTGCGGGCACCGGGCACACGATCAGCTCCGCCGCGTTGACGGCCGCGGCCATGTCGGCGGTGACCAGCGCGAGCCTCACCCGGCATCGCCCCCGGAAATCCTTGAGCAGAATTCTGTCGCCGGCCGCGGCATGCGCCACGACCGCCTTTTTGTCGCGCCGCCACAGTCGCGTCTCGTGGCCGGCGAGCGCGAATTCTCCGGCGGCCGCGACGGAGCCGTTGCCGCCACCCAGTACGGCGATGCGCATGGGTCTCCCTCCCCCGCCTGCGGGGGAGGGATGGGGAGGGGGCATCACCGGCCCCCTCCCGCCGAGCTTCGCTCGGCGACCTCCCCCGCAAGCGGGGGAGGTGAGGCCGCCATCTCGCGCAGCCGGAAATGCTGCACCTTGCCGAGCGCATTGCGCGGCAGGTCGTCGACGAAGACGATCTCGCGCGGCACCTTGAAGCGCGCAAGCTGCTCACCGACGTGGCGGACGATGTCGGCGGCCGCGACCGCGACGTCGGGCCGGCGCACCACATAGGCGACCGGCACCTCCTGCCATCGCGGGTCCGGCCGCCCGATCACCGCCGCCTCGGCGATCGCCGGATGCGCGGCAAGGACCCGCTCGATCTCGGCCGGATAGATGTTTTCGCCGCCCGAGATGATCATGTTCTTCTTGCGGTCCTGGATGAAGAAGTGGCCATCGGCGTCGCGCGTTGCAACGTCGCCCGTCAGGTACCAGCCGTCGTGCAATGCCTCGCGGGTCGCGGCCTCATTGCCCCAATATTCGAAGAACACGTTCGGACCCCGGACCGACCACTTCGCCGGTGGTGCCTTGCGGAACTTCGTGTCCGTGCTCGTCGACCACGCGCGCCTCGCACAGCAGGCCCGGAAGTCCGGTCGAGGCGGCGCGCCGGTCGCCGCCCAACCGGGTATAGACCGCAATCGGGCAGGTCTCGGTCGAGCCGTAGACTTGCAGCACCGGCACGCCGCGCGCCTCGATGGCGTCGACCAGGTGCTGCGGCACCTGGGTCGAGCCGGTCGTGAGCGCGCGCAGGTTGGTGAGATCGGTCGTCGCCCAGTCGGGGTGCTCGACGATCGCCTGGATGGTCGCTGGCACCAGAACCGTGAGCGTCGGCCGATCCTGCAGTTGAAGCTCGCCAGCGTCGCGTCCGGCGCGAAGCGCGCGTGCACGGTCACCGTGGCGCCGGCCTGCAGCGCCGGCGTGGTCTGGATATTGAGCCCGCCGACGTGGAAGAACGGCAGCACGGTCAGCACATGGTCATCGGCGGTGAGGCCGTGCATGTGCTGGCTCATCACGCCGTTCCACAACAGCGCTTCCTGCCGGAGCACCGCGCCCTTCGGGCGGCCGGTCGTGCCCGAGGTGTAGACCAAGAGCAAGCGGGCACGACATGTCGACATGCGGGTTGCGGCCGTCGCCGTTGCCGCGTCCGAGCAGAGCGTCAAACGACATGTCGGGCGCGGGCGCGTGGTCGAGCCCGATGACCGCGACCTCCTGTAACGCCTCCTGCAGCGGGGGCAGCACCGCCGCGAATGCGGTTTCCACCACCAGCGCCTTCACCGAGGCGTCCGAGAGGATGAAGACCTGCTCGGGAATTGCCAGCCGCCAGTTCAGCGGCACCAGCATGGCGCCCAGCCGCGCGCAGGCGTAGAGCAGCACCAGGTAGTCGGGATGATTGCTCGCCAGGATCGCCACCCGGTCGCCGCGCCCGACACCAAGCTGCGATTTCAGCGCCCGCGCGGCCGCCGCTATCCGGCGGGCGAACGCCCCGTAGCCGATTTCGCGGCCGCCGAAGCGCAGCGCCGCCTTGTCGGGCGCGAATGCGGCGTTACGCTCGATCAGATCGGCGAGGTCCATCGCGACCTATACCTATGGCATCCGATCCTGACTCGTCATGCCCGCGCTTGTCGCGGGCATCCACGTCTTCTTCTCGTAACGCCACCATAAGCAAGACGTGGATGGCCGGGACAAGCCCGGCCATGACGGGGCGGACAGGTCATCGCGAACGCCGGTGCGATCACTCATCAGTCTCGCCCGGCTCGTACAGCGCCTCGCGGCCGATACGGTCGAGGCAGATTTCGGCGGTCCACGGCAGCATCAGGGAGCCGCAGCGGCTGTCGCGATAGATGCGCTCCAGGGCCAGGCTCTTGAGCATCGCCTGGCCTCCGCACGTGCGGATCGCCTTGGTCGCGATGGCGTTGGCGTTCTCCATCACGGTGTGCTGCGCCGCATAGGCGCGCAACACCTGCTCTTTGGTCGGGTTCGCGCGCGCCTCGGTGATCGCCTGCAACCACAGCGCCTTGGTCTGCTCCAGCATGATATGCATCTCGGCGACCGCGATCTGCTTGGTCGGGAACATCCGCCGCTTGACCGGCGGCGTGCCGGGCACCTCGCCGCGCAGATACGCGACGGCGAAATCGTAGGCGGCCTGCGCTAGGCCCATATAGGTTGGCGAGAGCGTCAGGAACATGTGCGGCCAGCGCGACGCGGCGAGAAAATAGACACCGCGCGGCATCAGCATCGCGTCCTCCGGCACAAAGACGTCCTTGAACATGAGCGTGCGCGACACCGTCCCGCGCATGCCGAGCGGATCCCAGTCGCCCACGACCGAAACGCCGTCGGCGTTCGCGGGAATTGCCAGATAGAGCGTGTTGCGCCGGCTCGCGGCCTCGCCTTCGGCGCGTTCCGTGCAAAGCACGCCGTAGTAGTCGGCCGAGCCCGAGAGCGAGGCGAAGATCTTCTTGCCGCTGACGATGAAGCCGCCGGCGACGGGGCGCGCCTCGGTGCCGAACGCGACGCCGCCCGCGGCGGCGGCACCGCCTTCGGAAAACGGCTGCGCGTAGATCGCCCCCTGGTCGAGGATCCGGCGGTAGTGCAGGCGCCGGCGGTCCCGATGCACGGCCCGGTCGACCGGACTCATTTCGAGGTCGTCGGCGAGCGCGCCCGACCACAAGGTGGAGCACACGTGCATGTTCCAGGACAGCGCCGTGGCGCCGCAATAGCGGCCGAGCTCCGCCGCCGCGATGCAATAGGTCTGGAAGTCGGCGCCGAGGCCGCCGTCGTCCTTCGGGATGCAGATCGCCAGCAACCCTTCCGGGTGCATGTCGCGAAAATTCTCGATCGGAAAGGATGCGTCGCGATCGTAGCGGGCCGCGCGCGGCGCCAGCACCTGTCGGCCGAACCGCCGCGCCTTGTCGATCAGATCGGCCTGGAAATCGCTCAGCCGGAAGGCATCGGGTGCGAAGATCGGCGCATCGGCGTCGTGCGCCGCGAGGTCGGGAGCTTGCATTGGCGGAACTCTAGTCAGAGTTTGGCGGGAAAAGAATTACTTGTTTCGGCGCCCTCCAACCTCGTCATCCTGAGTTGCCAACCGGCGTTGGGTCGACCCGCTGCGGATGAAACGATCTATACATTGCGGGTACTCGCCAGTGCTCGCTCTATATGTCGATCGTTTCTTATTAGGTGCTCGCCCGACGCAGTCGGGCGAGCCTCGAAGGACGGCACTGCTGAGCAGCATCCTTCGAGGCTCGGCCGCGTTCCGCAGCCGAGCGCCTCAGGATGACGGAGTGTTTTGTTTTCGGCGTCATGACTTAGGCGCTCGCGCGCGGCAACGCGACGCCGACGAATTCGAAGATGGCGGCATGGAATGCGCCCGGCGCCTCGAGGTTCGGCATGTGGCCGACCCCCGGCAGGCAGACGTAGCGCGCAGCCGGAATTTTGGCCGCCATGCGTCCCATCATCGCAGCCGGTGCATTGCGGTCGTGCTCGCCGGCGAGGCAAAGTACGGGCACGCGAATGCGGGCCAGGTTCGCCCGCTCGTCGAATGTCACCAGGCAGCGCACCGCCGCGCGATACGTGCGCTCCGAGATGGCCCCCATGGTTTCGACAAATAGCGTCCGCCCCGACGGATCGGCGCCCGGTCGCATCACCTGGTCGGCGATCGCCGGCGCCAAATCCGCCATGGTCTTGCCGGCGTCGAGCGGGCCGAGCCGGTCGTCGACGAATTTTCGCTGGAAGTCGCCGTCCGGATTGCCGAAGGCGGGGCTCGTGCACGACAGGACGGCGGCGCGATAGCCGTCGGGGCGACGGCGCAGCATGGTCTGCACGATCATCCCACCCAGCGAATGGCCGACCAGTACCGGGCGGTCGAGACCGAGCCGCGCAATGGATGCTTCGACGTCGGCGGCGAGCGAGTCGAACTCCATCGCGTCGACCGGCGGGCGCGCGCCATAACCGGGCAGATCGAGCGCGACCGGATTGAGCCCCGCTGCCGCAAAACTTTGCACTTGCGGGTCCCACAGCCGGGCCGCGCCGCCGATCCCTTGCAGGAAGACGATCGGGATCGCCTTGGAGACGGGTCGCGCAGCGGTCATAGCGTCATCCGAAACACGTCATTGCGAGGAGCGCAAGCGACGAAGCCTTGTAGCCCGGATGAGCGAAGCTAAATATTTTCTCTGAACCGTCCTGAACCGTCCTGACACGTCCTGACACATGGAAATGCCTGCGGCTGCATTCAACGATGCCGCCGAATATTGGCTGGAGCATCAGAACGGCTTGCTGACGCTGCATTTCACCTTGCCGCTAAAGACCCCGGTCAAGGCCAAGACGTTGCAGGTCGAGATCTACGACAGAACCTATTTCGCGGACTTCAGCCTGGCCAAGAGCGAGGCCGCGAAGCTCGTCAGCGCTCCCGCCCAATGCAAGCTCGCGACCGCGGGGCCGAATACGGCTGCGACACCGAACCAGGCGCCCAACGAGGCGTTCTTCAATTCGCTCGATTCATCGAGCAATTGGGGCGCGCGCTTCGCCAACAAGATCATGGTGACTTGCCCATAATGCGGATGGGGGCGCGCGCGGCCTTTGGATTGGCAACGCTCGCAATAGCCGCCGCCGGCATCGTGGTGCTGATCCCCGCGCCGGATGTCCTGGCGCAACAAAGTCCCTTCGGCGTGGGCCGTCCGCCGGCCGCGCCGCCGCCGGCGGCGCCGACGGGGCTTACCGGCTGGATCATCGCCAAGCAGGCGGAGTTCTACCGGCAGTTCTCGGGCATCATTCGCGTTGCCAAGGTCGACGGCAACGCGGTCTGGACGCTGCTCGGCGTCTCATTTCTCTACGGCATCTTTCACGCCGTAGGCCCGGGTCACGGCAAGGCCGTGATCTCGTCCTACCTGATCGCGACCGGGGAGTAGCTCGCCACCGTTTACAAACGGCGTGACGACCAAAAATCGGCAACGACCCCATGCACCCGAAACCTGATGTCGCTCGGCTCTTCGATACTCCTCGGTGCGGTGCGCGTACCCGCAAGTGCGCGGCCTGCCGATCGCCGGCGGTGCGAGGCCGCCACCGGTGCAGGATGCACGGCGGGGCAAAAGGGAGCGGCGGCCCGCCCGGCGAGCGCAATGGTCGCTATACCGAGGGCCGGTTTACAAAAGAGGCGAAGCAAGCCGCACGGAAGCGCCGGCGAGCCGTGCGCGTCGCCACGGCGATGGTGCGGCACTTCGTCGACGTCATCGAAGGCCGAGAAGAGGAAACGCCAGCGTTCGCGGCTCAATGGGAGGCGGACGGCGCGGCGGCAATTCGAACGCTAGAGGCCAACCCCGCGGCTACCACCCCGAGCGCGTCTGGCACTCCGGATGAACTATGCCCCGCGCTGCAATCGCCGCCGAAGCGGCGCGGCGTGCCCAAGCAGAGGCGGACGAGCTCGCGATCGCCGCTTGGAGCGCGCATGGCCGAGGGCGGGCCGGCGCAGCCGTCGCCGACGCTTCGCGTCGCGCTCGATCGTGGCTACCGCTACCTTCAGGTTCGCTGCCAAGCCTGCAGGGAGGCGGCGTTCATTGATCTGGCCGAGGTGCGCCGGCCGCCCGACACGCCCGTATGGAAGCTCGAGGGTGCGCTGGCGTGCCGACCGTGCCGGGACCGCGGCGCGCGCTCGCCGCGCGGCACGATCGAACGGCTGGCGCGCGAGGCGTCCTTTGGACAGGTTGCGACGTCGCCGCCAGCGAAACGGCGTCACCGTGGTGGCGGTGGTCGCGGACTGGAAATGCGGTTTGGCCTAGCATCACGATGATGACCGGCTTCGCCCGTTATTAAACGGCGGGGCCGCGATAGCGGGCGTGCGGGCGGTCGCCCTCGGGCCCGAGCCCGCATGGCTACGGCGTCACCATCGTGGCGGCGGCCGCGGGGAGGGTCGACGTCGTGGTGCGCGGAGCTCGCGCGTACACGACCGGGCGCTCGCCGGCCGGTTCCTGCTGTCCGTCGCCTTACGGCATGCCGCTCACGTTCGCTGGCGTCGTGACGAGCCTCCAAGCGGGAGCGCTGGTTCCGCAAGGTCGAGCTGTGGATCGACGGCACCGGCGCGGTGCGCGAGCGCGCGCCGGCCGCGGTGCCCCGCCGGCTGCGCCGGCTTGGCGGGAAGGAAGCGCTGGACACCCAGTTTCGAAGCGGGGCGAAGGGATGCCGGCGCGTTGGGCTATCGCCGAACAGCGATAACGGCTGAGGCCGCCTCAGTTGGCGGCCCTCCGTTTAAAAGCCAAATTGATGATCGCGGTTCATTCGCTCGATTTGACTGTCGCGGACTGCTTGTAAGCCCCCTACGCAAGCCGTATGCGCCTGCATGTTGGCTGGCATCCCATGCTTTTCGCAAAAGGCTTTGCTTTCGGCGGCCACTTCAGCAGCCAATGCCTTCGCTGCCGCAGCGCGGATTGGAGTTCCTCGCTGGTCTACTATGACGAGCTCCGGCCCCAATGAGTGCGACAACAATACCGACGATGATTAAGGGCTTCTTTTCGGCAAGTGGATTCGGGACTGTGGTGGTGCTGATAGCCATATGAGCGCTCCCCCTGTTTGCAGGCGGGAGCGCGATCGGTCTCTCAGTTCACCGGCGCCTGTAGGCAGAGCCGCGGCCAATGATGGCAAAAGGATGCGCCTAAGTTTGCCGAATAGCGAGTCCAATCGGAAGGCCGCGACCGATCAAGTCGAGATCGTGCTGAGATGGCGGGCGGTCTACCAATAAGGGCAGCGGCCGCCATTCAAAACGGACCACTGGCATCAAAACGGACCAGTACCGAGGACTTGGCGCGAACATTTCCTGAACGCTCGGAGGAAAAGCGATGCCGAACCAAGGAAGCCTACCAGTAGCGACGGGTGTCACAATCGAGACCTCTGCGAACGGCGAAATGACTGCGCTTCTGTTTAAGACTCCTGGCGAACCTGGATTTGTTGGCGCTGCCATTCGCTCCCACGAACTGACGCGGATGACCTCGCTTCTGCTTTCACAAGCCGCAAAAGTCGCAGCGCAGACTACTCCCCGCCAACCTCCAAGAAAGATGACCGCGACACCAATCCTGGCGTCTCATATTGGCTTTGCTCAAGGACGATCGACTTCCGAAGCGCTTGTCTCTTTTCGGATTGGCAATCTGGACCTAACGTTTGCAGTCGACGTGTCCATGATACACGCACAGTGCACGACGCTGCTTGCCACGACAAAGAAAACGGCGCGGCGAAAGCCACAGTGACCGACAAGCCATGCGCTGGGTTATCGGTGGCTGAGACGCAGGGCGTATAGGCCGCCGGGCCTCCACCACCGCGGAGCCCCCTACCGTCGGGTGGCCACCACCATGCGCCGGAAGCCGGGTCGCAAGATGGAATCCAACCCCCGAAGTAAAGAGCACATGAACCACAGCGGCGTGTCTCACGACTAAACGAACAGATACCGGCCGCCTGCGCCCACTCGCAGGTCGGGACGCCGATAGCCAAAGGCCGGTAATTGCTGCCTGCCCCCAGGCTGGTGCGCGACGAGCGTCCGTCGACGCGCTGGAGCGAATTGCAATACAGCGTCATGAGCGGCGGGTTGGTCGTCGGGCGCATCTCCAACGATACGTCATGTGTTGCACCTGGCGCTCCACCGTGGCGGTGGGCGATCAACGGGGTGCACGCGGGCCCCGGGGTCATGCAGATCGTCGGCAACGCCGCGACGCTCGAGGAGGCGCAGCGGGCGCTCGCCGAGAATTGGCGGCGCTGGCTGCGCCTGGGCTGCGCTTGCGCCGGACGGGACCTGAAACGGGCGACTGGTCAAGCGATATGGACCGTGTGACCTATGCGGCGTGATGGCCATGCTGGGCATCCTAGCCCTAGCGGGCAGCCCGGCCGTTCGCACGGCCGAAGCCGTCGTCAGCGTGCAGCGCCGACGCCCAACGCGGCCGGCCATCAAAAAAGCGCTGCAGACCCGGCCCGGTTACGCTTTTCAACACCGCTGCGAGGCGCGCATCGGCCAGCGGCTCGCCGAAGCGGAGTGGTAAGCGGAACGGTCAATTTGATGAGGCCGCTGACGGCCCTTCCCGAAGTGCGAGTTTGGGGCTGCGCGGGTGTTCGGTCAGGGCCATCATGACGGCAAGGGGAAGGCCCCCCAATGCATTGCCAGCATCCCGCGCCTCTCGGTCTGACGACAATGATCCACGTCAGTTTCCCGGCGGCAGCGCGTCGGTGACAGGCGCGGCAATTCAGACTGATGCTCCTGCGAAATGGCACGCAGGAACAAAACGAATGGCGACCAAGAAGACAAGACGCCGCCTGCTAAAATCCCCATATGACCTATCGGTTAACCGCGCCACACCATCTACCTGAAGCGTGGAGATTTACTGTGCCCCCCGAGACTTTTGAAAACCGCGTGCTGGCCAAGGAGTGGCTCGACGACCTGAGCGCCGAGCGCAGGGGCGAGATGGATCGCATCAACCGCAACAACGCCTTTGTGGAGGCGTTGCGGCAGCATCACCCCGAGCGACTTCAGGTCCAATGGACGGACAGGCCGATTAGGCGAACAGTTGCCGCATGAGCGACCGGCTCATATACGGCCTCGGCCTGTTGACGATCGCAGTCGGCTTGGTCGGCGTGTTGTGGCTTGCCTTCCAAGCAGTCAACTGACGCGGTCGGCACCTCGCCGGCGTACCGCGCGGACGCCAACAACATTGAGGCGCAAACTCAGGGTTTCCCCTATTGAGAGAATCAAAGCGCAGCGCAGAAAATCCTCGTGCTTGTCGGTAGGCTCTATCTCTCCGAAGAGACTTCCCCAAGCTTGCCAGGTCTTCCTTCTGGATGATCTTCTCGTATCCGTGACACGGCGCCTCTGGCTCGCTCCCTCTCCGCGTCGTTGATCGCGACCGATGCATAGCCCTCTCGGGCCTGATGGCACAGACCGACGAGGAGGTAGAGCCAGTAGGCCTTTGCAGCCGATTGATCGGCTTGCGGGCCTCCTCAGCCTCGATCTTCTCGGCCGCCACTCGTCTTCTCCGCCAACTGGCGCTGATGCTCTTTCTCGGCCTGACGCCTCACGGCCTCGGCGGCCTGCAGCTTCTCGGCATGCTCTCGGCCTGACGCCTCACGGCATCGGCGGCTTGCTGCTCCTCAGCCAGCTTACGCTCACGATCAAGTTCCTCCTGACGCCTTACGGCCTGACGCTCTCTCTCTCGGCCTGACGCCTCACGGCATAGGCGGCAAAACGCTCCTCGGCCAGCTTACGCTCACGATCAAATTCCTCCTGACGCTATCCGGGCCTTGATCGTGCCGAAGGGATGCTCGACCGTCTCGCGCCGCTGGCGCATTTTCTCCGGATGCTCGTCGAGCCGGCGCTGCACCGCCTCGAGAACGTGCTCATGCTCCCATCGGGTGATCCGTCGCTCCTTGCCGGTGGTGCAACTGTGCTTGATGGGGCAGCTCCGGCAAGCCAATCCATTTTCCTCGTTCGTGTAGTGGTAGGCGAGCCTTTCACCGGCAGGACAATGTAAGCGTCCTGCTGCGCCACGTAGCGGAAGTCCTGCTTGCCGAAGCGGGACTCTTGCGCTAGTCTTACTGGCGTCATGAATTTTCCTACCGCCGCGGCCGCCGGATCGGGGCGGCGCAACATGGACATCGCGGCAGGGTTCTGACGAGCGCGGTGATCCAGTCTGCGGCGCATGGTCGCGATCGAGTTCGGGACATGGCGGTTCGGGACGCGGCGGCGGAGCCTTTGGGTCGGTAACCCTTGGATAGGGCAGATTGCGGGAGCTGGCGCGGTGGAACGAGTTCCTGAGGGGGAATTGTCTCCCTCTCGGAGATCAGGAATCCGTAGGCTGCGATGCACAGCGTTGCGTGGTGATGGAAGCCGCGCCATCCGCGGCCTTCGAAATGCCCGAGCCCGACCTCCTGCTTGAGTTCTTGATAATCGCGTCTATGCGCCAGCGCAGCTTGGCGAAGTAGACCAGTCGATGCAGAGTGATGCCCTCGGGAAGGGTTGAGAGCCAATACTTGGTCGGCTCCTTCTCGCCTTCGGGCCACTCGATCAACAGCCACTCTTCCGGTCGGCTGCTCGCTGCGCTTGAAGTCACGTCGCGCAATGCGAACCCGCACACGGGCAAAGCGCGAGGACAGGCGCTCGGCCGTGCCTTCTCGCCATTCGATCGTGCGCCAGGCGCGCTTGGGCAAGCCGAGCGCCAGTTCCTTGACCGAGACCGGTCGATGCCGGGTGTCGCGCCGCAAGAGCTTTGGCGGTCGTCCACGGCCAGACCATGTCTTCGGTGGCAGCGGCCCGGTGCCGGGCGCCCATACCGTGGTGTTCGACAGAATGCCGGCTACGTAGCTCAACTCCAGCGCCGTGATGTCCGCGCGCAATTCGCTGTTATTGCCATAGCCGGCGTCCCGTCACCACCCACGCCGCGCGGCAGCCCGGCCGCGCACGCCCATGGGGAGCTGCTCGAGCGCGATCTCATGCTTGTGGCTTGAAGCCAATGTCCGCCGGAACGCCCGCCTTGCGCAGCCGGTCGCCATCCTGCGCCCACTCCTGTGAGGCACAGCTGATAGGCCACCGGCAGGCTGGCATCGCCAGTGGCAATCGACAGCGATACAGCCACTTGGCAGTTATCTTCCTTGCCGAGCTGGCCGCAGTATTGTCGCGCAACACCGACCGAGTGTCGCCCCTGCTTCGGGAAACTGGTGTCGTCGATGATCCACGCCTCGATCTGCCCGTGCCGCTGCATCTGCGGCAGCACCACATCTGGCGCACCTGGGCCGACACCTTCTGTCCGACCAGCGCCCCTCACCGACAAAATGCAGCAACGACTGGTGCTGCGCCGCTACCCGCGCTGGCGCCGTGACCGCCGCCATCGGCTCCACACTCTTGCGCTCACACGGCATCATCAGCCCGGTGCAGTAGTCGCGCAGCGGTCCGGGCTCGGTCCTTGTGGCCGATCACCCTCACAAGTCCCTCGACATAGGCCGCAAACCGCGATTTACTGTCACCTGAGCTTCCGGAGACCCATGCTCAGCCTCCTCATGCTGAGGTGAAGTGATCTCGCCCAATATTTGATTTGCAAACTGTCGCACCGCGACCTTCTGACTCAGTAAGACTAGCAGACCATGCCCAAAGGAATCGAATAGGCCGATCAGCCAAGATGGTGCACTTTCTGGAGGCCATATACCAGTGTCGGAATGCCCTCCATTCGCGCCTTGAGCTGGAGCGAAAGAAACTGCGAATAGTGGCGCGACTGATGCAGGTTACCGCCATGGAACCAAAGCGCCTCCTGTTGTGTCGGCTTCCACGATCCGCTGCTCGCCTTCCCATGGGCCCGGGTCTTTGGTCGTATTCGAGCCGAGTCCCCAGACCTTGCCTACCTTGTCAGCGACCTCCCTGGAGATCAGGTCCGCGGCCCAGCCGTTCATCGAACCGTAGCCGGTGGCGTAAACGACGAGATCGGCCGGCAGCTCAGTCCCGTCGCTCAGGATGACGGAATGTTCCGTGAGTTTTTTGACATCGACGCCGCTCTTCAGTTTGATGCTACCATTGGCAATCAGTTCCGAAGCACCAACATCGATGTAGTATCCGGACCCGCGCCGTAGGTATTTCATGAACAGACCAGAGTCGTCGTCACCATAATCGAGCAGGAAACCTGCCTTCTCTAGTCGTTTGTAGAAATCGGCATCGCGTTCCCTGATCGCGTTGTAAACCGGGATCTGGAACTCGTGCAGAATCTTGTAAGGTAGTGAAGCAAAGATCAGGTCGGCTTTGGCCGTCGTAATTCCAGACTGGACCGCCTGTTCGGAGTAAAGCGGGGCCAATCCGAGCTCCATCAGCGAGTCCGACCTCACAATATGGGTCGTCGAGCGCTGCACCATGGTGACGTCCACTCCGGCTTCCCAAAGCGCGGCACAAATATCGTGGGCGGAATTGTTCGAGCCGATGACGACAGCTTTCTTGTCTTTGTATTTGTCCGGCCCCGGATGCTGCGACGAATGGTGCTGATCTCCCTTGAAAATCTCCATGCCTTCGAATTTCGGCATGTTGGCCTTGGCTGACATTCCCGTCGCAAGTACGAGCTGTTCGGGCTCGAGGACGATTCCTGCCGGTCGCGCTGCACCAAACCGTCCATCGGCGGCTCTTCTCGTCGTAAGACGCCTTCTTGCATCTCGGTTGATCCCCAGGTATCGAGGTCCATCACCTTTGTAGGCATTCGAGCGACAGTCCCCGATCTCGTCCTTCGCGAGAAGACCGGCCAGTTCCGGGGAAACGGCAGATAGGGAAGATGATCATACCAAACCGGATCATGCAGGCAGAGTGACTCGGAACGCCTTCGTCAGCTGTCGCCAGGCCTATCGTTTTTTTCGATGATGATCGTCGGCACATTGAGCTGGCGCAGCCGAGCTCCGAGTGCGATGCCGCCCTGACCGCCACCAACGATGACGCAAAGGGCGACATGAGGAGCCGAGTTCAGCAGCCTCCGCCTCGCGGTCTTCCTTCCACGTATTTCGATTGCGTTCGGCGCCGTGTTTCGCCCCCATCGGACGGTCGGAGCCCACCGGGCCGTCTTCGTGCCCCTTGAGTTCGCTCATGGTCGTCAGTAAAGTCCATATCCGGCCGTCCTTCAGGCGCATGTGGCCAAAGCCACGGGCGGCACTCGGTTTCGAAATTGATCCAGCTCTCTGGAATTCCATCCGCCTCAGAAGCGTCCTCACCGTCCGCAATTTTCCAGTTCGACGGCTTCGTATCGGCGAGCCGCGCCTTGAGCATGTCGCGAATCTGTTCCTTGCCCTCCATTGTCTTGATGTTCCAGGTGAAGGTCACGAGGTCACGCCAGTAGCAGTCCGCCTGAAAGAGATCGACGGCGTGTTCCACCTCGCCAGCGGACAGCGCCGTGTCGAGCGCGTTGAGCAAATCAGACGCTCTTCCGTTCGGGGCTTTGTCGAGCATGATGATGTGCCTCCCTTGTGCCGATAGCGAGAGCCAGCGCTCTTTTCTTCGTTCCGGCGAACTGAAGCCGAGACGCCGACGAAAGCGATGAGCTCGCGCGGTGTCATTCGATTTTCCAGTACCTAAATTCTAGCACTTTGCGGCGAAGAGGCGAGCGAGAAACGGCCCAATTGGGCCGGTTGGAGGCGGTGCCAGTACGAAGAACCCGCGATTCGCGAAATCTGGTCGGCCGCTCGACGAATTCGCGTCATTGGGGGTTCGGGCGTCCGCAGAAGTTGTCACCGCATCAGCTGCAGGAGGCGTTGGCCCGGTTGAAGGCCGGCGAAACCCAAGCCGATGTTGCCCGAACCTACGGTGTCAGCGGACCGACGATCAGTCGACTGGCGGCACGGTCGGCGGCAGTCGTTCTTGCTCGGCTGGGACGCAACCCACTTCCTGATGAAGATGCTGCCACGGGTTGCCGCCGAGATGGCGCTGGACGTGCTGGCCTACACTCGACGCGCGTCATGAACATCATGGGCGTCCACCCCTTCCTGACCGCGATGAGGGCATAGTCGTCGCAGGTATCCCGTCGCACAGCCGCCCAAGACGGCTGCAACCATCGGGCGTAGCTTTGGATTGTGGGTCGGATGTTCCGAGCCCGGCGCACTCAGGTCGAAGCGATTTAGGAGCTCATGCATCTCCTTGCCGGCCTTGAAGAACGGGACGTGCCTCTGCTGTACCGAAACTTGCGCGCCGGTGCGCGGATTGCGCCCGGTGCGGGCCGGGCGGTTCTTGGCCGAAACAAACCCCGAACCCGCGCAATTCGACCCGATCTCTCCGCGCCAGCGCGGCAGTGATCGCATTCAGGATAGTGTTGACGATGTTTTCGACGTCACGTTGGTAGAGATGTGGATTTCTGCGCGGCGATCAGCCGGACCAGTTCGGATTTGATCATTAGCCCCGCCCCGCTCGCCATTCCATTCACATTACCATGAGGCGCATCCGATACGCATCGTTTGAGATGCGGGGCGTTCAAACGCGCCAACGACTAGACGGGAATTCACCGCGCCGTCGTTCCCGCAGCGCGCGTACCTTGTCGGCTGGTTTCATATCGGCGGCGAGTTCTGCAAGTGGCTCGCCTTCGACAATGGCCGGCGGTCCGCAGATGGCGGCCGCATGTTCGAGCTATGCCAGATCAGGTACGTCGTCACGGCCGCACCTTCGAACGGGGGAGCCTAACCTCTGGGGAGTGGAAAAACGCCCCGGCCCGGGGAGGCAGGCCGGGGCGCCGAAGGCAGAAGGACGGGAACCCGAAGGGGGGTGGGAGAGCCCGTCCAATTCCGATCGTGGTGCAAGCCTGAAACCGGCGTCGCCGGCTGAGATGCGCGGCGTATAGTCGGCATGGCGCCCGTGGCCGGCCGTGGTTCTTGTCCACAACTCGAACTCCCAAAAGCGGCTGGCTGCGGGTGCCGCTTCCCGGTCGCCTGTAAACGGACTCGACTCCCCGCGCGGGCCGCGCTAATTTTGGCGACATGTTATGGCGTATGCGCCCCTCCGGCTTCATCGGAACCGTGCCTCCCTCGACTTGCAGCGTACCGCCCTCGGGCGATCGCTGGCTGCATGAAATCAAGAATGACGGCTACCGGATGCTGGCGCGCCGCGACGGCCCTCGGGTGCGCCTGTTTACCCGAAACGGCTACGACTGGACCGAGCGCTTCCCGCTGATCGCCGGCGCCATGGCCAGCTTCAGCATCCGCTCCTGCCTGATCGATGGCGAGGCAGTGTGCTGTGAGGAAGACGGCGTTCCTTCCTTCCAGCTGCTGCGCCGGCGCTGGCACGACGCCGCGGTGTTCCTCTATGCCTTCGACCTGCTCGAGCTCGACGGCGTCGACCTTCGTCCGCTGCCACTTGAAACCCGCAGGGCAGCGCTCGGTCGCCTCGTGCGGCAGGTCCGGTCCGGCCTGCACCTTTCCGATCACGTCGAGGCGGACGGCCTAGCGGTGTTCCGCCACGCCTGCATGATCGGCGATCGCCACCGTTTACAAACGGCGTGACGACCAAAAATCAGCAACGACCACGGAAGGGGAGACGCTCACAATCAAGCTTAGGCCCCTCGGGAGGCGGAAGTTGGAGTACAGAGGTGTCCGATACACAATCCGCGCCCGGATAAAGCGCAATCAGTGGACCGTGGTCATTCATCCCGCAGGCGTTGAGCCGATCGAAAGAGTTTGCACCAAGGCACGTCCGCGCGCGGAAGAGTTGGCCCGGGCCATGATAGACGAATCGGCCAGAGATCCCGCGCAAGAGGGGACTGCGTAGCGGAATTGCGAAAAAGCGAAACGGAGGCGGCGGGTTTGGGCCGGGGTTGTTGCCGCGTGGCGGCCTCACGCCCACCGGCGGCCGCATTCTTGTCGACGGCGAGGATGTTCTCGTTGCGAGTGCTGCGCGGCTTCGCGCGCTGCGCGCCACCCGCATGGCGATGGTGTTTCAGGAGCCGATGACCGCCCTCAACCCGGTCCACCGGGTGGGCAAGCAGATCGACGAGGTACTGCGGCGCCACACGACGCTCAATCGGTCGAGCGCCGCGAGCGGGTGTTCTCCATGCTCGACGCAGTGCACCTATCCCGTGTCGCGCAAATCTATGATGCCTACCCGCACCAGCTGTCAGGCGGTCAGCGCCAGCGCATCGTCATCTCGATGGCCTTGATCCTGCAGCCCAAGCTGCTGATCGCGGACGAGCCAACGACCGCGCTCGATGTCACCACCCAAGCCCAGATTCCTCTGCTCATTCGAGAGCTGCAGGAGAAGCACAACACGGCCGTAATGTTCATCACGCACGACTTCGGGGTTGTCGAAGATCGCCGAGCGCATTGTCGTAATGAATTGCGGGCGCGTCGTCGAGGTCGGTCAACGGACTGAAGTCTCTGCTCGCCCGCGCCAGGCGTACACGCGCATGTTGGTCTCCTCGGTGCCAAGCCTGATTCCGAGGCGGCGCGAAAGCCCAAGCGGTGAGATCATCCTGGATGTGGCTGATCTCAGCAAGACCTACGTCGCGACGCGCCTGTTTACCTCGGGCCGCACGGTCGCGGCGGCGAAGGGTGTGAACCTGACGATCCGGCGCGGCGAGATCGTGGGCTTGGTCGGTGAATTCGGGCTCCGGCAAGTCAACAGTCGCGCGCTGCATCGTTCGCTTGATCGATCCGACTTCGGGCAGCATCCGCGTCAAGGGCCGCGATATTGCCGAGGTCGCGCGCCGACCGCTGCGCCGCTTGCGCCGCCGCTTCCAGATTGTCTTTCAGGACCCTTACCGATCGCTCAACCCGCGCCGGCGGTCTGGAAGAATCCTCATCGTCGAAGGCTTGGTGAATTTCGGAATGCAGCGCGGCGCGGCCTTGAAACGAGGGCGCGAGTTGCTGGGTCTCGTCGGGATCGATCCCGACGCCATGCGGCGATATCCTCACCAATTCTCGGGCGGGCAACGACAACGTATCTGCATCGCGCGCGCGCTTGCGCTCGAGCCAGACCTTCTGGTCGCGGATGAAGCGGTGTCGGCGCTCGACGTTTCGGTGCAGGCTCAGATCTTGAAGCTGCTGGAGGAAATCCGCGCGCTGACCGGGATCGCTGTGCTGTTCATCACGCACGACCTCCGCGTTGCCGCGCAGATCTGCGATACGGTTGTGGTGATGCAAAACGGCCATGTCGTCGAAGCCGGTTTGGCCGAGAATGTTTTGACCGCGCCGAGGCAGGATTACACTCGCGCGCTGATCGAAGCCGCTCCTGGCCGCCACTGGGATTTCCAGAACTTCCAGCCAATCAGCCGATCTGAGTTGACGTCTCATCACAAGTAGCCACCGCCTGACCGCCCCGGTCGCCGACCCAGGGTGGCCTAATGAGGCGAGTTGGACTGGTTATGAAGGTGCAGTTTCTTAACGATTGTCGCAGGGAAGAAGACATGCACGTCAGGCCGATAGGGAGCACCAGACTAAGAATCTGGGGTCAGAGGTTCGAATCCTTTCGGCGCGCCAGATATTTACCCGCATGTACCGAGGCTTATGCGCTAGCGAGGGGTAGGCTCGCCTTCCTCTTCGTTCTCCTGGGGACGCACTGGGCGCAAATTCCTTGTCCACCCAGGCCAAACCATGCTAAACGTTACGGGTCCGAAACTAACGGAGCCGCGACGTGTCTGACCGCTCAAAAGCGACGACCGAATTTAACGCTCATGTCGGCTTGCGATGCCCATACTGCGCTCGCTGAAACGATTTGAGGAGTGGCAGCGCGCGACATGACCACGCCGAGCGCATATGCGCGCCAGGCGATCGTGAGCAGCTCCGACGCGATGGCATCGACCCGGCGCAGCTCAGGAGCGCTGCGGCATGACGCATCCACTTCACGCCGCGAACGGGCGGCACGTCGTCGGCATCGGCGGCGCACCTCTACCGCGCCCGCCGTACGCGGTGCATTGATGGCAGCGGCCGACATCAACCTTGTCACAGGTCGGCAGCTTCGGGCGGCACGCGTGGTGGCCGGGCTCACGCAAGCGCAACTTGCCGAACAGGTCGGATGCCATGAAAGGGCTTGCCGGTATTGGGAAGCCAAGGGCGACGATTGCCCGACCAGCACAACGTCAATTTTGCGGAAGATCGAGGCCGCGCTATTGGCCAACGGTGTTGCGATTCTTCGCAAGCCTTCGCCTGGCGCCCGGATCGTTGCAACGGTTCCCGGGATCGAAGAATTGTCGACGAACGGTAAATAGAGCGGAAACGTTATGACCCGTTCAATTCGCCTTCACGTCGGGCGGAGCGGTGAGCAGCCGGATTTGTCCGTCGAGCTGATCGCGGAGTTGCCGTGCCAAGTCCAAGTCAAGGCGGAGCCTAGCAAGCACGAAATCAGGTTCGATTTTCCCCTCCGGGCTGAAGCCAATGCGGACAGTCGAGAGCGTCAAGGCAATGAGCCCCCCGATAGGACCAATCTGCGGGATGCCATTGATGATCCGAACCGGAACATTGTCGGGGTCGGTAATCGGATAGACAGGCTGGGCTTGGGGTTGATCGGCCATGGCGTTGCTCCCGGTCAATTGCCACGCGGTTTTGGGCAGGAGGCCGCATGATTAGAGCGGTGGCAAGCCCCCGAATTGCCGACGAGCGGCAAATAAATTCGCCCGTGGGCTTGGAAATAGGGGCGGGTTGATGACATTCGAGCGCAATCCAATGGCGACTGTGACCGCTGATAATACAGCGCAGAAACAGAGCGGCAGGCCCTTTAAGCCCGGTCAATCAGGGAATCCGGCCGGTCGACCGCCTGGGCTCTCGCAACAAAACAACGCTCGCCATCGAGGCGATGCTGGACGGCGACGCCGAGACGATCACGCAAAAGGTCGTCGAATTGGCAAAGGGCGGCGATCTCACCGCAATCCGCATCTGCATGGATCGGCTCGTCCGCCCCGGAAGGATCGGCACGTAACGTTCGAAATGCCGAAACTTGAAAAGGCAGCGGATGCGGTGACGGCTGCAGCCGCAATAGTTGACGCGGTGGCGACCGGCGAGTTGACGCCATCGGAGGCCGGCGAGCTGTCCTCGCGTCGTGAGCGCCTACGCTACCACGCTAGAGGCCGCAGACTTTGACGCGCGCCTGCGCAAGCTGGAGGCGGCGAAGAAATGAACCGCGTTCTAGAGAACCGGATTGCGCAGCTCGAAGGTGGCCGCCCTCAGGGCGTCGAGGCGCTAACGGAGGACGAATTGGAAAACGCCATCCAGTGGCTCACTACGAACCTGGAGGCGGAGACGGCGCGCGAGCATGTGCCGCCCTATTTGTTGGCGATCTTCGACAAAATGGCGAAAACGTACGGACCCGTAGCCTAGACACTCGGTTGGAAAAACTCGGAGCCGGGCACGGCATCGGCC
The DNA here is from genome assembly GCA_963738705.1 of uncultured Alphaproteobacteria bacterium. GTDB lineage: Bacteria > Pseudomonadota > Alphaproteobacteria > Rhizobiales > Xanthobacteraceae > CAVTXS01. Next base: position 1,169 of record CAVTXS010000015.1, on the reverse strand, counting down.
GAACGCATTGCATTTGGGTGCATGGAATGAGCCAAGCCGAGATTGACGCCGAAATTGCCCGGCGGAAGGCTACCGGCACACTAGACGAGTTTGACAAGGTGCTGTTGCTTAGCTGGATAAATCCGGATGCGGAGGCGTCATGAAGGCGACTTTGGAAGTCCGGCTGGCAAGAGTTGGAGGCCCGCCTTAACGTCCGCTCCGGCCTGTGAGCGCGGGCGGGGCTTCATAGTCGACGGCGACACGGTGATAGACCAGGACACGGGCAAGGAGCCTGATCCGGAAACGCTCCGCAAGATCAGGGCAGGCGAGCCGACCGGGCCTTTCGATTTTGTCTGCGTGATTGTGGGCCCGGCAGAACTTAAACGTTGACCCCTAACCGGCGTCTGCGATGCCTTGAGTTCTGAGCACGATTGCGACTTGATCGGTGGCGGCCTTGCGGTCCTCGAACCCCCTGGTCTCGGCGGCTTTCAATAGCCGCTTGATCGCGAGCGCCACGGATACGCTTTCGACCCCGATCTCTGAGTAGAGGGTCATGACGACGCGGGCGTCCGACAGCGTAACAAGCTCGTCGCCACTTTTGAGGGTAAGGGCTCGCGTGAGCTTGGCGGACCAGCGGGCCACTGGCTTCTTTCGATTGCGCCCGTTTAGTGCCGCCAGCGCTCCTACTAGCGTCGCCCCCGCGGGGACGCTCCCGGGATCAAACGGCTTGTGTTCCGCGAACGGAAGAACGGTGTCCAAGACAATACTCCTCTGAGACCTTAAGCGACCCGGTCTCTCGGCCACCGGGCGCTCTGCATTCTGGTTGTTGTTGGTCGGCGATGTTTTGCAGCTTCAGTGTGAGCTGGGTAAGGCTGCCTGTTCAATTTTGAACAGTCGTTTGCAGGCGCCATTGGCAGTGGCGCCGACCTTAACGCCCAGCGCATGCGCGCGATTGCGACCGCCTCCGATAAAGAAGCCCCGGGTGGTGAGGCCGGGGCTCCTGTGGAAAAGCAGAGCGTAGCCTAGCCGAGGAAGCCTCGCCGGTCTCCCGGATTGCGCCAGGCGTGATCCAACCTTACTTCTTCCCCTTCTTCTTCGGCTTCTTTGCCTTCTTGAAGTCGCCGCCGCGCGCTTCATTGGCGGCTCGGGTGGCGTTCCTGAGCGAGCTGCATGTAAGCGGGCTTCGAGGC
>CAVTXS010000014.1:0-17094 GCA_963738705.1 uncultured Alphaproteobacteria bacterium | reverse complement strand
GCCGTATTGCTGGCCGGCCCGCCGCGACCACCGCCGGGAGCCGCAGCCGCGCCGCGGCCGCCTTCGCCACCCTCTCCTCCGCCGCCGCCGCGAGCACCGGCCGGGCGCACGTTAATCGTCTCGGGCTTTCGTCCGAGGACGAGCGCGACGCGCCCTTCCGAGTCGAACTTGATGACCTGGCCGGCGGCTTCGTCGATCGTCCAGACGTTGTCCTGGGGATCGACGCGCAGGCCGATCGCGGCGTTGAAGCCATAGACCATCTGGCCCAGCTCACGCTCGAACTTCCCAGTCCGATCGAACTGCAGCAGCCGTGAGCCGCCGCGCGAAAATGTCCGGTTGTCGCCCAGGGTCGCGTAGGGATGACCCGTCCGCGTGTAGACGAAGAATCTGGCCCTTCGAATTCTGCCCGACGCCGTTGACTTCGCCGACGTACAGATCGAGCGGCGTCTTCAGCAGGTCGGCGGCGTCGAAGGAAATGTCGCGAACAGATTGCGCCGCGAGCGACACACCACACGCGAGCGCCGCGGCGGTCACACCAGCCAAGAGTGTTTTTTTCATCAACGTCTCCTGAGTTCGCACAGATCCACCTGACTGCCTGCGGCTTGAGCAGAATCTTCTGCGAACGCCAGTTGTTGATCTCGGCGGTGTAGATGACATTCGGATCGCGGCAATCCATTTGATGAGTGGTCGAGAATTCCCCCGGAAGCCTCCGCCTGTCTGAACTTGCCGATGATTGTGCCGTCGAGCTCCATCTTGTAGATCTCGCGGTGAACTGGCTGAGCGGTGGCGGCGAGGACTGGCCACGAGTTGGTCGAGTAGAGATACTGTTTGCCGGGATTCTTCGGGCCCGGGCCGCCGGAGACGCAGACTCCCCACGGATTGCCGACGGTCGTGTAGTTCGCCTTCCAGTTCAGGTCGTTGTCGATATCGGCAAGCAGCGATGGATCAAGGGCGAGGTCGGTCACGGCCATGTCACGCCCGCAGCCGCGGATTGACCAGGACGTAGGCGATGTCGGCGAGCAAATTGAGCGCGATATAGGTCGTCGCCGTCACCAGCACGACGCCCTGCACCACCGCGTAGTCGCGATTGAACACCGCATCGACGATCAGCTTGCCGAATCCCGGAATGGAGAAGATCTGCTCGGTCAGCACCGCGCCCGACAGCAACGTGCCGAGCTCGAGCGCGCCGAGCGTGATCACCGGGGTGAGCGCATTGCGCATCGCATGCTTCATGATCACGGAGCGTTCCAGCAGCCCCTTGGCGCGCGCCGTGCGCACGTAGTCGCTTTCGAGCACCTGCAGCATGGCGCTGCGGGTGTGCCGCATCAGGACCGCCGCAATCGCATTGCCGAGCACGAAGGCCGGCATGATGGTGGCGGCGAGGCTCGCGCGCCAATCTTCCGACAGGCGTACATAGCCGGACGCCGGCAGCCAGCCGAGCTGCACCGAGAACAGGAAGATGAGCATGATCCCGAGCCAGAAATTCGGCGTCGAGATGCCCCACAGCGCGAACACGTTGGCGCCGTAGTCCCAGACAGTGTCCTTCTTCACGGCCGAGATGATGCCGGCGCTGATGCCGATCAGAAGCGCGATCACGATCGCCATCGAGGCGAGCTGCAGCGTGACGGGGAGCTTTTCCAGCACCAGGTCGAGCACCGGCACCTTGATGCGCAGCGACTCGCCGAGGTCGCCGGAGAGCACGCCCTTGATCCAGTAGACGTATTGAACGGGGATCGGCTGATCGAGCCGGTACTGCTTGCGGATTTGCGCGATCACCTCCGGGTCGCGCTCCTCCCCGGCCATGATCAGGGCGGGATCGCCCGGCAGCAGCTGCTGCAGCGAGAAGATCAGTACCGACACGAAGAACAGCGTCGGGATCAGCTGCAGGATGCGCTTGCCGAGGAAGGTCAGCATCGATTCGTCGTCCCGCCTCCCATCAACCTGTCATCCCGGCCGAGCGTAGCGGGAGCCGGGACCGATGCAGCCCGGCGCTTGTGCTTCGAACCGAACGGCAGAAGACATGGATCCCGGATCGGCCCTTCCGGGCCGTCCGGGATGACACTGGCGTGTCACTTCAGCTTCAATCCCACCACGCGCACGAGGCCGTCGGGCATCTGGCGATAGCCCTCGAGCTTCGCCGTGTGCGCGATCAAAACCTTGGCGTGGTAGAGATAGAGGATCGAGCCCTCCTCCTGCAGGATCTTGGTGGCTTTCTCGTAGATCGCCTTGCGCTGCTCGGGCTTCGAGTACAGGCGCGCCTCGGCCAGAAGCTTATCCACTTCCGGATTGCTGTATCCGCCGTTGTTCTGCGGCGCCTTGCTTGTGTAGAAGATGAACAGGTTGCCGTCCGGATCGGTGCGCCCGCTCCAGCCGATCAGAAAGAGCTGGAATTCGCCTTGCTCGCGCCTGTTTCAGCGAGGTCGCGAACTCGGTCACCCGAATCTTCAGGTCGAAGCCGACCTCGCCGGCCATCGCCTGCATCACTTCCGCGACTTGGCGCCCCTCCGGATTGTTCGGCACCATCAGGTCGAGCGTGATCGGCGTGGTGACGCCTGCCTCTTTCAACAGCGCTTTGGCCTTGGCGACGTCGCGCTTCGGCACCGGGAAGGCCTTCTGGTAGTAGGGATGCTCGGGATTGATCCACTGATTGCCCGGCGTGAACTCGCCGTTGAACACGACCTGATTGATGGCATCGCGATCGATGGCGAGGTTGAGCGCCTGGCGCACCTTCGGGTTCTGCCCGAGCGGATTCTTCGACTTCTCGCCGTTGCCGACGTTCATCGTCAGGCCCTGATAGCCGAGCGACAGCGCGGTCGAGAGCTTCAGCCGCGGGTCCGAGCGCACCTCCTTGATGTCGGTCGCCAGCAGCCGCTCGATCAGGTCGAGCCCGCCGGACTTCAGATTGGCGAGCCGGATGGTGGAGTCGACGACCGGCTGATAGACGATGCGGTCGATGTGGACGTTGCCCTTGTCCCAGTAGTCCTGGAACTTCTCGACCACGATGCGGTCCTGCTGCACGCGCTCGACGAACCGGTACGGGCCGGCGCAAACCGGCTTGACCCCGAACTTGTCGCCGGCCTCCTTCGCCGCCTTGGGCGACACCATCATGCCGGCTCGGTCGGTGAGCTGAGCGATCAACGGCGAAAACGGTGCCTTGAGCTGCAGCTTGATGGTGAGCGGATCGACCACCTCGACCTTGTCGATAGCCGCGACCTCGGGCCTGCGGAACGAGCCCTGCATCGTGAGGTGGCGCTCGAGCGAGTATTTCGCGGCCTCGGCGTCGAATTTTTCGCCGTCGTGGAATTTCACGTTGGGCCGCAGCTTGATGACGACTTCCTTGCCGTCCTCGGAGGTCTCGTGCGACAGCCCGAGCTGCGGCACGACGTTGAGCTTCTCGTCGATGTCGAACAGCTTGTCGCAGATCGAGGCGAACACGATGCGGCCGACATAGGTGCGCGCCAGCGTCGGATCGAGGATGTCGGGATCCTCGGCAAGGCCGATGCGCAGCGTCGTTTGCGCGGCGGCAAAGCCGCCGGAGAACGCGAGCAGCGCGGCGGCTGCGACTAGACGTAACCTTTGCATTGGCGTCTCCTTAGCTGGTCTTCCTTACGGCGGCGCCGCGGCCGGGCGCCCGCTCCTGCCGACTGTATCAACCCCGCGCCCACCGTGCACGTCCGGGCGTTGCGCGAAAACCGAGACCAGCCGCTCCAATGCCGGCGAGCGCCCGTCGGCCGGAACTATGGCCTCGGCGGAGCTCAGCTCATGCCAGCGGTGGCAGGCGGTCGCATGTCCGCCGTCATCGATGAGCGACGGCCGCTCGCGCCGGCAGCGATCGACCGCATAGGGGCAGCGCTGATGCAGATGGCAGCCCGGCGGAGGGCGCAGCGGGCTCGGCACGTCGCCCTGCAGGATGATGCGCTCGCGGCGCGCGCGCGGGCGCGGCACCGGGATCGCGGAGAGCAGCGCGCGGGTATAGGGATGCCGCGGCGCCGCGAACAATGCGTCGGCCGCCGCGCTTTCCACGATGCGGCCGAGATACATCACCGCAATGCGGTCGGCGATGTGCTTCACGACGGCCAAGTCGTGCGAGATGAAGATGTAGGCGAGCCCCAGGGCGCGTTGCAGATCGCGCAACAGGTTGAGCACCTGCGAGCGGATCGAGACATCGAGGGCGGAAACCGGCTCGTCGCAGACGATGAGCTTCGGTTCCACCGCCAGCGCGCGGGCGATGACCAGGCGCTGGCGCTGCCCGCCGGAGAACTCGTGCGGATAGCGGCGCGCGAAGCGGGGCTCCAGCCCAACCATGCGCAGGAGCTCGCCGATGCGCGCGCGTCGGCGCCCGGCCGGAACGAGATCATGCAATGCCAAGGGCTCGTTCAGCATCTGGTTGATCGTCATGCGCGGATTGAGCGAGGCGTAAGGATCCTGAAAGATGATCTGCGCGCGGCGGCGGAAGGCCAGCAGTTCGGCCGGGCCAAGCGCCAGCACGTCCCTGCCGTCAAACCTCACGGTCCCGGCGGTCGGATCGATCAGGCGCAGCACCAGCCGGCCGACCGTGGACTTGCCCGATCCAGACTCGCCGACCAGGGCCAGCGTCTCGCCTGCATTGACCGCGAAGCTGAGGCCGTCGACCGCTTTCACGAAAGCCGTCGGCCTCCCGAGCAGCGAGCGGCTACCGACGAAATGCTTCACCAGCCCTTCGACCTCCAGCAGCGGCGCGGTCATGGGGAATGCCTGGATCGCGCCGCTTGCCGCAGGGCGCTCCCTCCCCCAGTAGAGACTATTGCGCTGGAAGAGGAAGTTGATTCTGAAGAAGGCTTTCCTGATTCGGGAGAGCCTTGATGGACACACTGATCTCGATTTTCTACGAAGTGCGCGACCCACGCGACTTCAATGCGCGGCATGATCTTGCGGCGATGCTGTTTATTGCGCTGGCGGCGACTTTGTGCGGGGCGAAATCGTGTGTCGATATCGCTGATTTTGCTGCCGCCAATGCCGCCGAACTTGCCGAGATCGTCGAGCTTGGCCATGGTCCGCCGAGCCATGACTGCTTTAGTCGGCTGTTCCGCCTGATCGCTCCCGACGAGATGGCGGCGGCTTTCGGGCGCTTCATGGCGGCGCTGCGCGCGGCGCTGGGGCTCGATCCGGCCAAGGGCGTGGTCGCGGTCGACGGCAAGAGCCTGCGGCGCGGCTATGAACGCGGGCGCGCCCATATGCCGCCGCTGATGGTGAGCGTGTGGGACGCCGAGACGCGGCTGTCGCTGGCGACCCGCCACGCCGAGGGTGGTGACGAGGTCGCGGCGACGCTTTCGGCGCTGAAAAGCGTCGTGCTCAAGGGCTGCATCGTCACCGCCGATGCCTTGCACTGCCATCCGCGCATGGCCGCGGCGGTGCGCGAGCGCGGCGCCGATTACGCCTTCAAGCTCAAGGCCAATCATGCGCCGTTGTTCACCTGCGCTCAGCGCGCCTTTGCGGCGGCCGATGCCGCCGGCACGCTGACCTTCTACGAGCAGACCGACGCCGCGCATGACCGCCGCGAACGGCGCCGAGCAAGCGTCATCGCGCGGCCGCCGGATGCACCCAACTTCCCCGCGCTCTCCGCCGTCGGCCGCCTCGAAGTCGAGCGTCACGCCAAAGGCAAAGTCGCCAACACGGTGCACTACGTGGTGCTGTCCAAGAAGCTGTCGCCTCAGCGCATGCTGGAGGTGACGCGCAGCCATTGGAGCGTGGAAAACCACCTGCATTGGCGGCTCGATGTCGTCTTCAACGAGGACGATGCCCGCACACGCAAGAATTACGGACCGCAAAACCTTGCCGTCCTGCGCCGCATCGCGCTCGACATCTTGCGCGCCCACCCCGATAATCGCTCGATAAGCCGCAAAATGAAGCTCGCTGCCTGGAAAAAGGAATTCTTCTACGAGCTCTTTGCTCATCTGCAATACTTGCGGGGGAGGGTTGGGGAGGGGGGTATACCCAATCGCAGAGTGCCCGACGCACCCCCCTCCCGTCCCTCCCCCGCAAGGGGGGAGGGAACGCGGCGGCGACGTTCGTGACCACTCTCGTCATCACTCCACCAGCCGTTCGATCGGCGCGCGCAGGCAGCGGGTCCAATGTTCGGGGCCGAGCGCGACGACCGGCGGCGCGGCCAGGCTGCAATCCTCGATCGCCAGCGGACAGCGCGGCGCGAAGCGGCAGCCATCCGGCAGCGCAGTCATGTTCGGCACCATGCCCTCGATGGCGGCGAGCCGGTCGACGCGGCGGTCGAGGCGCGGGATCGAGCCGAGCAGGCCGACCGTGTAGGGGTGTCCGGGCTGCTCGAACAGCGCGTCGACCGGCGCGCGCTCGACGATCTGTCCGGCATACATGACCGCCACCTCGTCGCAAACCTCGGCGACGACGCCGAGGTCATGAGTGATCAGGATGATGGCGGCTCCGGTCGCCGCCTTCAGATCGCGCAAGAGATCGAGAATCTGCGCCTGGATGGTGACGTCGAGGGCGGTGGTGGGCTCGTCGGCGATCAGCAGTTGCGGCCCGCACGCGAGCGCGATGGCGATCATCGCGCGCTGGCGCATGCCGCCGGAAAGCTTGTGCGGATATTCGTCGAACCGCTCCACGGGCGATGGAATATGCACGCGGTCGAGCAGCGCGATCGCACGGTCGCGCGCCTCGCGCTGCGACAATCCGCGGTGGCGCACCAGCGCCTCGGCGATCTGCTCGCCGATCGTGTAGCTCGGGTTGAGGGAGGTCATCGGCTCCTGGAAGATCATGGCGAGCCGGTTGCCGCGCAGGTCGCGCAATTCGCGGTCGGGCAGGTCAAGCAGATCGATGCCGTCGAAGGTGACGCGACCCGAGACTTCGGCGCTGTGCTCGGGCAACAGGCCCATGACGGCGAGCGACGTCACGCTCTTGCCGCAGCCGAACTCGCCGACCAGCCCCAGCGTCGCTCCGCGCGCAACGCTCAGGCTCACGCTATCGACCGCCCTGGTGACGCGCCCGTCGTCGCCGTGGAACGACACGCTCAGGTTCTCGATCGTAAGCAGCGGCGCCTTGACCTCCCCCTGCAAGGGAGAGGTCGGTGCGCGAAGCGCGCCCGGTGGGGGTCCGGCAGCGAGCGAGTGCGAGATGACCTCCTCCCGATCGCTACGCGATCGACCCCGGATCAAGTCCGGGGCAGGCTCCCGGATCAAGTCCGGGGCAGGCTCCCGGATCAAGTCCGGGGCAGGCTCCCGGATCAAGTCCGGGGCAGGCTCTCCCCCTTTCAGGGGGAGGTGAGCAGCCGCCATGTCCTGCCCGACCGAAACTCATGGCGCATTCTCCGCCGCCAGCGCCTTGGCGATCTCGGCCTCGATGATGGTGCGGTCGGTCACTCCCGACGGGTTGCGGCGGCTCGGCATGAACCGGCGGAAATGCACGAAGCGCTCGCGGCTGACGCGCTCCAGGCGCTCGAGCTCCGCCAATGGATCGACGTGGTCATCGACCCGCAGGTCGAGATCCGCCCATTCCTCTTCGCCGTAGATGACCAGCGCTGCCGACTGCTTGCCGCGCTTGTCGCCGCCGGCCGCCTCGCCCGCCTTGAGCGCCGCGATCAGCCGGCGCGCGAAAGGCAGCGCAGCGCCCGAACGGTAGGCTGCCGCGGTCTCGTCGAGCACGCGGCCACCCGCCAGCATGTTGCCGGCGATCGAGAAATGCTCCCCGCGCAGATGCCCGCACCAGTCGATGCATTCGGCGCCGGTATGAGCGGCGATGCGGCCGTCGCGATCCATCATGTGCACCTGGCGATGCTCGCGACCGGCGTCGTCTTCGGTCAGCATCGCGATCGCCTCGTCCGGGGGTATTCGGTTCTCCAGCAGGCGCAGGCCGTTCGTGCCGTAGAACTGGTTGGCCATGGCCTGACTGGCGATGGCGCCGACGCCGGCCGCGATGTGCGGCACGCGCGCGCCGACCGCGAAGAATTTGGTCGCCACCGCAATACCGAAATCGCCGCTTGCCGGATCGCGCGCGATGATCGACCAGGTCATGTGCAAGCCTCACCGCTGGACACCCTCCCCTGAAAGGGAAGGGTCGGACTGCAGACGGCGGCTCGGGGAGGGGTCGCGAGCCGCCTTCGTGACCCGGCGCGCTGCGCGCCATGGCCGATGCGTCGCATCGGCGTGCTTTGCACCGGCGGCCTCAGGCCGCCTACGCCTCCCCCTTGCAGGGGGAGGTATTCACCGCCCGGCCGCATAGCCCTGCATGCCGCGCGGGTTGGCGGCGGCGCGCCGGCGGCGCCCGACCTTCGAGGCGGCGGTGAGGCGGCCTTCCGACCATGCCTCGCCGACCTCGACGATGTGGCCGCGCCGTTCGAGCTCGTCGCGCGTGGCTTTCGGCACGCGACTTTCGACCACCACCACGCCCGGCCGCGCGGTGCGGGGCCAGAACGACGACAGGAAATGCTCGGTGTGCCACGCCGGCGCGTCGATCGATTCCTGCAGGTTCATGTTGGCGTGCACGTGCCGCAGGAAGAACTGGGTGATCCACTGATCCTGCTGGTCGCCGCCGGGCGAGCCCCAGGCGAGGTAGGGCTCGCCGTCGCGCAACGCCATGGTCGGCGTCAGCGTCGAACGCGGACGCTTGCCCGGCGCAAGCGAGGAGGGATGTCCCTCCTCCAGCCAGAACATCTGCGCGCGCGTGCCGAGGCAGAAGCCGAGCTCGGGGATCACCGGGGAGGAGTGCAGCCAGCCGCCGGACGGCGTCGACGAGACCATGTTGCCGCCGCGATCGACGATGTCGAAATGCACGGTGTCACCCGGCATGGCGCCCATGCGACTCACCGGCTCGCCGGGACCGACCAGGCTCGGATCGTCGGCATCGTCGTGCGTCCACGATACGCGGCCGACGGTCGGCTCGCCCGCGCCGGAACTCGCGACCGCGACGCGCTGGCCGTCCGCGAGCCGGACTTCCGGCGCCTTGCCGAAACCCTCGATCGTCCCCGGCCGCAGCTCGAGCGAGGCGCGCTCGGTGACGAGCTTGCGGCGCTTGGCGTTGTAAGCGTCCGACAGCAGCGTCTCGATCGGTACGTCGACGAATTTCGGATCGCCGTAGAACGTGTCGCGGTCCGCAAAGGCGAGCTTCGCGCACTCGACCTGCAGGTGGATGAAATCCGGCCCGGTGGGATCGAGGCCGTCGAGCGCGAAGCCCTTGAGCAGCGCGAGCTGCTGCAGGGTCACGAGTCCCTGCGTCCACGGGCCCGTCTTCATCACCGTATAGCGTCCGTAGTCATAGGAGATCGGCGCCTCGACCGTCGCCTGCCAGCGGGCCATATCGTCGCCGGTGAGCACGCCGCGGTGGCGCTCGCCTGAGGTATCCATGATCTCCTCGGTGCGGCAGAAGCGGTCGATCGCGTCCGCCACGAACCCCTGCGACCACGCCTTGCGGGCACGCTCGATCTGCCCTTCGCGTGTCCCGTTGCCATTGCTTCGCCTCCGCGAGGATGCGCCGGTAGGTCGCCGCCATCACCTTGTTGGCGAACAGCGTGCCGGCCGCCGGCACCTTGCCGTCCGGCAGATAGGTCGCGGCGGACGTGGGCCAATGCTGGCGGAACAGCTGCTCCACCGCGGCGATGGTGGCGCCGATGCGCTCGACCAGCGGATAGCCGTTCTCGGCGTAGCCGATCGCCGGTTCCAGCACCTCCGAGACGCTCATTGTCCCGTAGTCGCGCAAGAGCAGCATCCAGGTGTCGAACGTTCCCGGGATGCAGGCGGCGAGCAGGCCGGTGCCGGGCACCAAGTCGAGCCCCAGCTCGTCGCGGTAGTGCCGGATGGTGGCGCCGGCCGGCGCCGGGCCCTGCCCGCAGATCACCTCGGTCTTGCCACGCCGCACGTCGTGCACGATCACCGGCACGTCGCCGCCCGGCCCGTTGAGGTGCGGCTCGACCACCTGCAGGGTGAAGGCGGTCGCGACCGCGGCGTCGAACGCGTTGCCGCCGCGCTCCAGGATGCCCATGCCGACGGCGGTGGCGATCCAATGGGTCGACGCAACGACGCCGAACGTGCCCTCGATTTCGGGCCGGGTGGTGAACGGGTCGGGGGTGATGAACTTCATGCGAAATCCTCTTTGCGGGGCCGCACTTGACCACAGCTTTCCCGGCAGGCCAACAGCGCCGGCCCGCCTGGCGATCACAAATCAGCCGGCGTGGTCGGGCCGGACCCCGACGCTTGCTGGTTTCGTGGCCGAACTGTCCGGGCCGGAGCGAGCGAAGGGCATGCTGTTGCACGGGTCGTCGGGTCCATGACTGCCCGCCGGAGATTCAACCAAAGCGAACTTCCGCCGCCTTTGCTCGTTGCGAGGCCTTTTGCTTCATGCTCAACTCAAGAGCAAATATCTTCGAAACGGCGGGCCGACGTTTTGTTTCGTGCCGCCGGATCCATCGTGACGGCACGTCTCGCGGCATCGTCATCGCCAAGCTTGCCCGCCGAATTCATTGCGCCGCAGTCAGCAAGGGAGGGACCGATGAGTCAATTGAGCTGGCGCCCCCGCGGCCCCACGAACGTCCAACCGGCGAGGCGCTTCGACGACGTCTTTTTTCTCGATCCGCAGACCGGCTGGACGGTCAACAGCAACGGTCTTGTCCTCAAGACCACCGATGGCGGAGTGTCCTGGACGCAGCAACTCAGGGCCGGCGCATGGATGCGCTGCATCGGATTTGGCGATGCGGACCACGGCTGGGTCGGCTGCGTGACGCCGACGCAGCGGATGTTTTCGACGCGCAACGGCGGGCAGACCTGGACCCAGGTCACCAACCTACCCGCAAACGCTCCGGTCAAGATCTGCGGCCTTGCGGTGGTCAACCGCATGACCGTCTATGCGTCGGGAACCAATGAGCCGCAGGATGCACCGCGCATGATGAAGACGACGGATGGAGGGCAGACCTGGACGGCCTGGGACATGCGGCCGCACGCCTCGATCCTAATCGACACCTCATTCATCGACGCCGACCGCGGCTGGGTGGTGGGAGGCAAGACCGACGATCCGGCCCCGCAGGACCGCAGCGAGATCAAGCCGGTGGTGCTGTTCACCCAAGACGGCGGCCGGACCTGGGTCAACCGCCTCGCCGGACACGAAGCCGAGTTCCCGTTCGGCGAATGGGGATGGAAGATCCAGTTCCTCAACGAACGCCTGGGTTTCGTCTCGCTGGAGAACTTCGCCGACGCCGCGATCCTCAAGACCACCGACGGCGGGCTGACCTGGACCCGCGTCAAGGTCCGTGATCCGCAGGGCAACGCCAATCTTGAAGGCATCGGTTTCATCGACGAGAAGCACGGGTGGGTGGGCGGCTGGGGCGACAGGCCCGGCAACAGCGGCCGCAGCAGTGGGACGGATGACGGCGGCACCACCTGGCGCGACGCCAACGAGATCGGTCGATTCATCAACCGGTTCCGTTTTTTCGGCGATCCGGTGACCGTCGGCTACGCCTCGGGCAACACGGTCTTCAAATACTCGGACGAGCCGATTCCGCTGCCGCTGGCTGCGGCAGCAGCGGCCGCGCCAGCGTTGCTGCCGGAGGCCGAGCTGCGCGCGCAGGAATGGCCGGTTCGCATACCCGCCTCCATTCCCGCCGACACGGCGCGGATCACCCTCGACATCTGGGATCGATTCGGCAAGCACATCGGCACGGTGCTGGACGAGCGGCGCCCGCAGGCCGGCGAACGAACGCTGGTCTGGGACGGCTACGACGCGAGCGGCCGCGAGGTGCCGCCGGGATTCTTCATCGCACGGCTCACGGCCGACGACGATGCGGCGAGCACCCTGCTGGTGCTCGGTCCGTCGCGATGAGAGACATCCGCTGGATCCGCCACCAGCTGCGCGTGCCGGCTTCGAGTTCCACTCGTCGCCTTGTCGGTGTCTGCGGCGGCGCGGAGGCCGGCGCCGCCCGCGCTCATGACGATCGACGTCGATCTGCCGGATCTGAGCGCATTTCCTCGACCGATCGACAAGGCGAGCTTTCTGCTGCATGCCGCGGCCGAGATCGAGCATGCCCTGCTGGTGCAGTATCTCTATGCCGCCTATTCGCTGAAGAGACCTGCTGCGGTCAGCGACGCTCAGCAAAAGGCCGCGCTGAGGATCTGGAGGCGCCGCCTCGCGGAGATAGCGAAGGAGGAGATGGGCCATCTTCTGACGGTCCAGAACCTCCGCCTGTTGATCGGTCAGCCGGTCGACTTGCAGCGCGAGGACTTTCCCCAGCCCCCCAACGTGTATCCCTTCACGCTGCAACTGCAGCCGCTGACGCAGAAATCGCTCGCCAAGTACGTGGTCGCCGAGTCGCCGACCAGCGCGGACGGCATCGAGGACATCATTCAACAGGCGACCGAAGAGGCAGGTGCGATGCCGAACCGCGTCGGCGTCTTGTATGCCCTGCTGGGCGCGGTGTTCACCAGGCCTGGCGAACTCCAGACCCAGGCGAAGGGCGGCGATCCGTGGGCCATCTTGGTGCGCGACCTTGGACTCGAGGCGTTGCGGGATGATCCCGATCCTTCCCACTGGCAGCTACCGGATGAGGCGTTCGACGCGCAATCGCTCCTGCGCCAGGCGACCCCCGAAGACTGGGCACCCGGCCAGCAGATCCGGGTTCTGACGGCCGTGGACCGGCAGGCCGCTCTCGCGGCCTTGGCCGACGTGGCGCTGCAAGGCGAGGGGCCGGTCCAGCCTACGAGCGACCCTGTCGGATCGCATTTCGATCGCTTCCTTTCGATCTATCGTGGGAGCCCCGAGGCTGTGCCGTTCCCGTCCGTCGGAGCTTGGGAGCCCAGCCTCGACGTGCCTGTCAATCCGAAGCTGGCCGGACCGGTCGGCGACGCGAGCGTCATCAGCGACGGCAAAGCCCAGGACTTCGCTCGCCTTGCCGACATGCGCTACCAATTGCTGCTGGGTTTCATGGAGCAATATTTTCTCACTGCACCCGCGCAGCGCGGCTTTCTGGTGCAGTGGTCCTATGAGGAAATGAAGGGCCTGCAGGCGCTGGCGGGAATCTTGACGGCGCTCCCGCGCGCGGCCGGGCCGGCGGAGGCGGTCGCCGCGCTGCCGTTCACCCTGCCGCCGGATCTGCAACTTCCATCGCAACCGCAGAAACAGTGGCAGGTGCACATCGATCGTCTCACCGCGGCCGTGGCGCTTGCGCGGCAGATGCTGGAGACCCACAGCCCGGGTGACGGACAGCTCAGCCAATGGGTGGAACAGGACCAGGCCAGGCTTCCGATTACAGCCGATGCGCAACAGGGACGGTTTCCCGAAGTGCCGGGACCCGAGTGGCGGAAGGTGCCCGGTATCCTCAACGCCGCCGCCGGGTTCGGCTCCCCGGTGCACGGACGATTTTGGAATGTGCCACTGGCCACTTTCGTCGCGAGCTCGGTCAACGGATTAGAGCTGATCGCGCCTCCCGGTCCCGGCCGGGGGCGCAATTCGAATTTGGTGAAGGCGCTGAAAGGTGAAGATCCGTTCGACCCAACCAATATCGGCCGGATGCCGCGAAATCGTCAGCCAGTCGCTCCTCAGCACATCGCATTCATCGAGGACTGGATCGACCGCGGCTGCCCTGAAGGGTAGCGCCCCGGCCTATGGATGAAACCAGCGCCCGGGCCCGCGCCCCTTCTCGGGGCTCAGCCGAACCTCGGCCTCCAACGGCGGCGAGAACGGAATGGGAATCCGCGGCGCGGCGAGACGCCTCGCCGCTTTGGGCCCCGACGGCCCGACGCGCTCGAGGACGCGCGCCACCACTTCGGCGCCGAAGCCCGCAACCTCGACCGCCTCGTGCACCACCAGCAGGCATCCGGTTTTCTCGACCGAGGCGACGACTGCGCCCTCGCCCCTGTGCTTGGTCGCTGGGAATACTGTGGAGACTTGGTCAACGACCGCATCAAACCAACGGCCGATCAGCGAAGGTGCGCGACCACGTGGTGCAATGGTGCTAGCGGCGCTCGCTCTGCGTCGATGGGCTCGCATATCTGTCGTGCATCGCGCTCAGTATCTGGGGCACGATCAATCTCGCACCATAGATCGATAGATGATGAGCGTCGGTGTACAGAAGGCGACCGCTGCCATCCACGATTCTGCAAGCCCTGTCGGGGCAAATGATCTCGACCGGTTGGACAAGCCGAACGTTTAGTGCCGTCGCTTGTCGAAAGACATCGTAAGCGCGCTGAAAAGCGTGGTGCTCGTCGAGCGGTTCCGTCGGGCACGGCGGGGAGATGTACATCGGCCTCAGATAGCAGGCAGTGTTTGTACTTGGCGCGTGTCCAACAATCACAATGGGGCCGCGGAAACCGGAATACAGAACCTCGATATCGGCGAGCATCTTCGAGTAGAGCTCGCCCAAATCGTAGATCTTGAGCATCTGACCATTCAGATCGAGATAAGTGCGATATCCGGGCCATTTGTTCGAGATTACGATCGACTGGAAGTCGTTGTCCCTAAGCCATTCGCGCAGCTTGGCGTTGGCGGCCGCGCACAAGTTGCCAAGAGACTCGGTGGACCGCCCAATCATTGTGGCGCCGAAGAAACAGCTCGCCCCGTAGGCCAAGTAGAAGCGATATCGGTCGCCGGCCAGGTGGTGCAGTGTCTTGGTGTAGTGGTCGACATGCGAGTCGCCGACGATCAGCACCTTTGGTGCGCTCGGTTGGCCAAACTCGCAGGGGTGGCTGCAATCCAGGCGGCCCAC
Organism: uncultured Alphaproteobacteria bacterium; assembly: GCA_963738705.1. Lineage (GTDB taxonomy): Bacteria > Pseudomonadota > Alphaproteobacteria > Rhizobiales > Xanthobacteraceae > CAVTXS01. The sequence goes on along the minus strand of CAVTXS010000014.1, from coordinate 2,405 downwards.
CACATGAGCGTCCTTCCACGGGTCTTTGGAGGTGAGATTGACGGCCGCTTCATTGAGGCGCCACGTCCACCCATTGCTCGTCCATGCGCCATAGGAGAGGCCCGCAACGATCAGCGTCGACGCGATGCCAGCCGCGCCGTACCGCACCATTCTGGCGCGAGGGTAGTGTCGATAGTTGCGGAAAGGCTGCTCGACAAATCGGTACATCGCCTCCGCAACGAAATAGGAAGCCAGGGCCGCCGCCACCAACTCGTACGGCGTGAGACTGCGGAACAAGACATGCTGCGCAAACACGATGACCGGCCAGTGCACGAGGTACAGCGAGTAGCTCACCAAGCCGATGCGCACGGCAATGGGATTTCTCAACGCCCATCCGGCAAATCGCGCGGTTCCCGCGTAAATGGCCAGCGCCGCGCCGGCGCACGGCGCCAGGCCATACCAGGAGGGGTGGAGGAGCTGCGCGGAAAACGCGTTGGCCGACCACCCGATGAGGGCAAGGCCAAGAATCAGCAGCGCCTCCCGCGCAAGGTTGGTGCGCAGCCGCGGCGCCCAGACTAGCAGGCCCCCAATAGCGAACTCGAAAGCCCGAAACGGGGACAAAAAGAATACTGCAGCGCGCCCGTCCTGAAACCAACTCGACGCGCGCGTCGACCATGCGGTTAGAAATGAGTGCCCATCCTGAAAAGACAGGTTGAGGGCAAAACTCATGACGCCCCCGAGGACCAGCAGGCCGACCATGCCCCGCGCGCGCGAGACGCGAAACGCCAGCAAGAGCGCGATCGGGTAAACCAGGTAGAACTGCTCCTCGACACTCAGTGACCAAGTGTGCAGCAAAGGCTTGGTGATCGCGGCGGCGTCGAAGTAGCCCGCCGACTTCCAGAAATAGATGTTGGAAACCGAGAACGCTGCGGCGAGCACAGACGCGGCGAGGGCCTCGAATTGCTGGGGCGAAAACAACAGGAACCCAGCGACGAAGCAGGCGATCAACGTGGCGGACAAGGCGGGGAGGATGCGCCTCGCTCTCCGAGCATAGAAGCCCCGCAACGTGAAACTGCCTGCCGCGACGCCGTCAACAATCTGGCGAGTGATCAAATAGCCGGAGATGACGAAAAATACGTCTACCCCGATGAAGCCGCCGGGGAGGAACGACCCGTAGTGGTACGCGATGACGGACAGGACGGCGACGGCGCGCAGGCCGTCAATGTCGTGGCGGTAAATCAAAGTCAGTCCTCGGCCGGACCCCGGCACCCAGCAAGATATCCCGACCGCCACCGCCCCCGCAATTCGCCCTCGCGGCTTCGCGGACAGCGCCAATCTCCACTCGGCCCATCACTCCGTCGGAACTGATCACACCGCGCGCGCCCAGCACGTTAGCCCATCACCCCGCCCGATCTTGCTTCCGATCCATGAGGCGGCCGCGAGCCGCGCTGTTCGATGCGCTCGACGACGCCGTGCGGCTGGAGCAGGGCCGTTCGCCAGCGCGGCCGGATCAGGTCTACCACTTCGAATCCCGTCGCCTGCTTCCGGTCTACCCCCAGCAGCTGGCGTGAGAACGGCATCGCTATGTTGTCGCGAGGTGCCATAAACAGAAGTCCACAGGACTAGGAAATGTTCGGGCATCATCGTGTAATCTGAGGTGGACTGACAGATGAAATCGATGGCAGCGCGCACGCGTGCTGTCTGGGAAGGAGCAAGCGCGTAATGATCTACGAGTTGCGAACGTCCACCGTAAAGCAGCGTTCGCTGTCCGAGGTGGTGAACGCCGCGGGGATGTCGCGTGATATCCGCAAGGACAGCTATGGCAAGCTCGAGGGCTGCTGGCAGACAGAGATCGGGCCGCTCAACCAAGTGATGGAACTGTGGAGCTATCAAGATCTGAACCAGCGAGCACGGCTACTGGCCGAGCTGAACACAAACTCACGCTGGAGTTCGGAATACATGCCGCGGCTTCGCCCGCACCTGATCCGTCAGGAAATTCGTCTACTGAATGAAGTCAGGGCACCGAAGGGCCCGGTGGAGACGCCCAACATTTACGAGTTTCGGAACTACCGGACCATTCCCGGCGGCGTGGCGCGGTGGCTTCAGCTTTTCACCGCTGTGCTGGAAGTGCGCGAGAAGTACACCTGGATGGTGGGACTGTGGGCGACCGAGGCGCCGCAGGTCGATGAGGTGTGTCACATGTGGGCCTATTCTGACCTGAACGCTCGGCTAGCAGCTCGATCGGCGATGCAAAAGGACCCAGGTTGGCAAGCCTTCCTCAGAAATAGCACAGGCCTGCTTGAGGAACTACATTCGACCGTAATGCTGCCAGCGCCGCACTCGCCGCTCCAATAGAGCACGCCCCGATCGATCATGCGCTTGCGTCCCCGCGGGTATTTGGCCTCTTAGGCTACCTCTGCTCGCGC
>CAVTXS010000013.1:0-38147 GCA_963738705.1 uncultured Alphaproteobacteria bacterium | reverse complement strand
TTCGAGACGCGCGCGTTCCGCGCGCTCCTCAGCATGAGGAGGTTGGTGTATGCCACTCACCACATCCTCATCCTGAGGAGCGGTCCGAAGGACCGCGTCTCGAAGGACGCAACGAGCGATCTGCAAGCCAATTCTCACATTCTCAAACGGGCTCTAAGAGTTTGTCCGGGAACATCAAGTTGGATTACAAAGTTTTCGGAGCATGAGGCGGATTGATGCGAGGCGCAAGAATGCGAGCCCCTTGCGATTGAGGCTCTCCCAATCTTTGGCGAGCCTTCGGCAGCGATTGAGCCAAGCAATGGTGCGTTCGACCAACGCCTGTACAATGTTGCCAGGAGCCGATCGTTTTGGTCGGTGATGCTGGTCCCGATGGATCTGGTGATGGGACCCGGAATATGACCTCGATACGGCTGTCGTCGATTTCGATCCGGCGTACGACGGTGCGAATGATATCCTGCATGCCGAGCCGGTCGAGATTATCGAGCCCGGTTGTCACCTTGGCAGAGAAATCTTCCAGACGGCTGATCACGAGGGCGAGGTCGCGTTCGGTCTCAGCTGCGTCGAGAGCTGCCTGCTGCCGCTCCTGCAGCTGGGACTCGCGCTGTTTCAAGCCTGCGATGCGCGGCTCGAACTCAGCTTTGTCGATGACGCCTTCGGTATAACTGTCGATGAGCCGACCAATTCCGCGCCGCAAACTCGTCATTTGCCGATCGAGGCGAATGATCTCGTCCGGCATGGCCGCGCCGTCACGCGCTTGGTCAATGCGACGACGATATTCGTCGGCCACGCGGTGCGGTTCTTCCAAGAGAGCCTGCACCTGATCCCATACTTCCTGTTCCAACTGATCGCCGCGCACGGGGCCGTTGTTGCACACCGCGTTGCCACTGAACCGGTAACCGTCCGCACCGGTGCAGCGATAATAGCGCAACGTGTTCATCGGATCGTATGGGCGTGAACGAGGAGCTATCTTGCCATAATAGGCGTATCCGCAGCGCCGGCAGACCGTCAGACCTTGCAGCAGCCAGCACTGGCCGCGCTGACGTTCCCGCTTACGCCTCCGGTTCTCCTCAAGCTGTGCTCGCACAGCCTCGAACACCGCGGGATCGACGATTGAAGGAACTGGAATTCTCGATCCATTCTTCGCGTGGCATGGGGATGCGCGAGGTGGCGCGCGGCGAGGGCTTCAGGTGCCCACGGATCGGCCGCAGCCGTGGCCGAGGAGGTAAGAAGCGTGCTCGCCCGAAGGCTGCGCGTCCGATATAGGCCGGATTGTTGAGCATGTCGCGGATCGTGGAGGCATGCCAATACGTTGACCCTCGCCGGGTTTGGCAGCCCATCTGCTGCAGGCGTCGGCATACTGCGCGCAGGCTCATTCGCTCCAGACCGATCCACGCAAAGATGAGACGAACGATGGGCGCTTCCGATTCCACCACCTCGAAACGCGCTATTCCGCCGCCCTGAGTTCGACTCACGTAGCGATACCCGTAGGGAGCCCCCGTCAGCGCACTGACGGATCCGGATTGTGCGGCATGCCGGCGGCCGCGCCGGCCCCGTTCGAGGATCTTGGCCCGCTCGTATTCGGCGATCACGCCTTGAACCTGGAGCAAAAGATCGTCCTCCGCGGTGCCGCCGATCGGGTGGTTCAGGAAGACAACCTCCGCACCCGCGCGGCGAAACTCATCGATCAGGAGCACTTGATGGGCGTAACGGCGGGCGAGCCGATCCGGGGCATGGACATAAATGCGCTCGACTTGGCCGCCAGCAATTGCATCTCGTAGCCGCTCCAGCGCCGGGCGAAACAGGATTGCACCACTGTAGCCTTCATCCACGTAGTTATGATCCGGTTCAAGCTGAAAGCCGTCAGCTGCGATACACTCTCGTAGCGCGGTAACCTGGCTGGCGATCGTGTTGTCGCGTGCCTGACTTCTCGCTCGACACACGTGCATACAGCGCAACGGAGCCCCTCGCGGTCATCTGTCACCTCCGCGCGCTGTCACTGTCGCCACCTTCGTCTTCCGCGGCTGAGCATTGCTGCGCTTGGGCCGCGGGCTCGTCCGTCGCACCGCCGGTACGAGGCGAGCGTAGGCCTCGATCAGGTGCTGGGGGCCGAACCTTGTCGCCTCGAATGACACGCGCACTTGCAGTAGAAGGCGATCCGTGCGCCGGACCATGCGCGCCTCCATCGGCCATGGGCCCCGCGGCGGGCCGCCGATGGCGCATCAAATCCTGCGTTGACTTTGAAGTCGCCTGTGACAAATTGACTTGTGCATTGCTTTGGGTCTGCCGGGACGAGGAGCGGTTGCCGTCTGCGGTCCCTGCGTTCGATGATCGATGACCACTCAAAACCTAACTTGGCAACATTGTACGAACGGTCACAACCCACCGGCGTGGGAGCACCACGAATCCTTTGCCGTGATCGGCGCGCTTGACGATTTCAGTTTCGAGCTGCGGCATGATTTTCTTGAGCGCCTTTTGGAATTCCGGCCCCTGATAGCCGCCGTCGGCAAACAGCCTTTTCAAGAACGGATACATCCCGAACAGAGTGGCAAGAAGCAGGATGCCGCCGTCGCGGTCTTGGAGGTCGGCGGGATGAACGATCGCGTGCAACAGCAGACCCAGCGTATCTACGAGAACATGGCGCTTCTTGCCCTTGATCTTCTTGCCCGCATCATAGCCATGCGGATCGATCCAGGCCCCCCTTTTTCAGCGCTTTTCACGCTCTGGCTATCGATGATGGCGGCGGTGGGGCTGGCTTCGCGTTCGCCTTGCTCGCGGCACGCCACATACAGCGCGTGATGGATGCGATCCAGCGTGCCGTCGTAGCTCCACAAATCGAGATAGTCGTGCACCGTGCTGCGCGGCGGAAGGTCTTTCGGAATCGCCCGCCACTGGCATCCCGTGCTCAAAACATACATGACCCCGTTCATCACTTCGCGCACGTCGACGTGGCGCTTGTTGCCGCCGCGTCTGGCCGGCGCGATCAGCGGCTCAACAAGCCCCCACTCGTCGTCGGTCAGATCGCTCGGATATCGCAATGCGCTGCGGTCGCCTGCGGTTCTTCGCCGTCCACATCGGTGACCCTCCTCGAATTCAGGCCACCACTCTTGAATCACAAACGATTTATCGGATTCAATATGTTCTCGGACAGACACTAAGACCTTTTCCCGGTTACGGCCGCATGCCACCATGCGGCGCCGGATCGGCACGGGAGGAAGCGATGCGTCGCGCATGGTTGATCGGGGCGCTGGCGGCGGCCGGCGTGTTCGCGCTTGCCGCCGGAAGCCTCGGCGGGCTCGCGGCGCCGCAGCCGACGCCGGTCGATCTGCCGGGCACCCGCCAGCCCGGCTCGATCCCGGTCGACGTCGAGCTCGTCATCGCGGTCGACATCTCCTACTCGATGGATCCGGACGAGCTGGCGTTGCAGCGCGACGGCTATGTGGAGGCGATCACCTCACGCGAGTTTCTCGATGCCCTGCGCGGAGGCATGCATGGCCGCGTGGCCGTGACCTACTTCGAATGGGCGGGCGTCGCCGAGCAGCGCATCGTGATGCCGTGGCGCCTGATCGACGGGCCGGCTTCGGCCGAGGCGGTTGCGGCCGAGATCGCGCGCGCGCCGCAGCGGCGCGCCTTCCGCACCTCGATCTCCGGCGCGCTGCGGTTCGCGGCGCCGTTGTTCGAGGGCAACGGCTTTTCCGGCATCCGGCGCGTGATCGACGTCTCGGGCGACGGCACCAACAACCAGGGCCCGCTGGTGACCGTGACCCGCGACGAGGTGCTGGCCAAGGGCATCACCATCAACGGGCTGCCGATCATGCTCAAGCGGCCGAACGCCGCGACCATCGACATTGAGAACCTCGACATCTACTACGAGGACTGCGTGATCGGCGGGCCCGGCGCGTTCGTCGTGCCGATCCGCGAGCGCGAGAAGTTCCGCGACGCGATCCGCACCAAGCTCGTGCTGGAGATCGCCGGCCGCATGCCGGAAGCGCGCGTGATCCCGGCATCGGCGCAAGCGCCCCGCATTTCCTGCACCATCGGGGAACGCATGTGGCAGGAGCGCTGGGGCTCGGGCGGCATCGATTGGCGCTGACGGCAGGACCTCGATGTGCGTGCGTGCCAGGCTCGGCATCGTCCTCGCGGCCTGGTGGATCGGCTGCGAAGCGGCGCTGGCGGCCGCGTGTCCGCCGCCCAAGCCGCTGACCTTCCGGGTCGAGGGCGAGATCAAGCGCGACGTGCTCGGATTCACGCAGGGGCTGGAGGCGCACGGCGGCGTGCTGTTCGAGAGCACCGGCGCGCTCGCCGGCGACACCCGCCTCACCACCATCGATCCGGGCAACGGCCGCGTGACCGTGCTGGCGAATTTCGGCCACACGTTCTTCGGCGAGGGTCTGACGATCCTGCGCGAGCAGATCTTCCAGCTGAGCTGGCGGGAGCACCAGGTTTTCGTCTACGACCTCCAAGGCAAGCTTCTGCGCAAGATGCGCAATCCGCGTGAAGGCTGGGGGTTGGCCAACGACGGCCAAAACCTCATCTTCACCGACGGCGGCGACCGCCTCCACTATGCTGCTCCGGAGACATTCGAGATCACGCGCTCGGTTGCGGTTCGCTATGGGGCGACCCCGCTGAGCGGAATGAACGAGCTCGAATATGTCGACGGGAAAATCTACGGCAACGTGTTCATGACCTGGTCGATCGTGCGGGTCGAGCCGAGCACGGGATGCGTGGACGGCATCGCGGAGCTGAACGCGCTCTGGGGGCGCATGAGCCCGCAGGAACGCGCGCACATCGACTCGGATTCCAATTTCGTCCTGAACGGGATCGCCTACGACGCCGCCAAGAACCTGTTCTATCTCACCGGCAAGAACTGGCGGACGATCTTCACCGGCCGATTCGTGGAGCCGCGATGAGCATGCGGCTCGAGATCGCGCCCGGCCCTGCCGCGTGGCCGCTGGTCCGGCCGCTACTAGAAGCGGTCTGGCCGAGCGGAACGGGAACGCCTGCTCCGTGGGGCCAAGTCGTCTGGGCGCAATCGGCGCGCCGGATCATCGTGCGCGGAGGAGGGAAGCGAGCCGGTCTGCCATGTCGGCCTCCACCTGCGCGACGCGACCCTGGATGGGCGCGCCGTGCGCGTCGGCGGAGTTGGCGCCGTCGTGACGCACCCGGAGCGCCGTCGCCGCGGCTTCGCCACCGCGGCGATGAGTAGGGCCGCGCAGGACATCGAAGAGGTGGACCACGCGGACTTCGCGCTGCTGTTCTGCGAAGCGCACCGATTTGCTTTCTATCGGCAGCTCGGCTGGCGTCAGTTCGAGGGCGACGTCTTTGTCGAGCAACCGCACGGACGGGTCAAATTCGAAGTGATGGCGGCCTTTGTGCTCGATCTCCGGCTGCAACCCCGCACCGGCGTGATCGACCTATGCGGCCTTCCCTGGTGAAGACTTCTCGTATCGGCGAAGACGACAAGCTCCGCATCGCGAACTCGCGAGGCCGCCGACTGCTGGGCCCGGCTTTCGGGCGACAACACCAATGCTACCGCTCGAACCGTGCGACCAGCTCGACGTGCGGCGAATAGCGGAACTGATCGACCGGGGTGAGGCCGGCCAGCCGGTAGCCGCCGTCGACCAGGATGCGGGCGTCGCGCGCAAAGGTCGCGGGATTGCACGAGACGGCGACCACGACCGGAATGCGCGACGCCGCGAGCGCGCGCGCCTGCGCCTCGGCGCCCTGGCGTGGCGGGTCGAACAGGACCGCGTCGAAATCCCTAAGCTCGTTTGCAAGCAGCGGCCGGCGGAAGAGATCGCGCACATGCGCCGCAACGGGCTTCAATCCGCCGGTCTTCGCGGCGGCCCGCGTCAGCGCCGCGATTGCGGCCGCGTCGCTATCCATCGCGGTGACGCGCGCGCGTTCGGCGAGCCGTAGCGCGAACGGACCGACGCCGCAGAATAGGTCGAGCACGGACTTCGCGGCGCCGACGTGGTTGAGCGCGAGCCGCGCCAGCGCCGCCTCGCCTGCCGCCGTCGCCTGCAGGAAACCGCCGGGCGGCAGCGCCACCTCGGCGCGGCCCATGCGCACGGCCGGCACGACCGATTGCGCGATCAATTCGCCGTGCCGGGTCAGCCGCGCCAGGCAATTGTGGGTCGCGATCCGCACCAGCGCGGTCCGCATCGACGGGGTCAGCGGTCCGCTGCCGCGCAGATCGACGTCGAGGCCGGCATCGGTGGCGGTGATCTGGATATCGAGCGGCTTGCGCAGGGGCTGCAGCGCTTCCGCCACGCTCCATGCAATCTTGATCGCGTCCGCAAGACCCGGCGCCAGCACCGGGCAGCGATCGATCGACACGATGCGATGGGTGCGCGCCGCCGCGAAGCCGACCTGCAGGATGTCCTGCGCGCCGCGGCGGGCATGCAGGACCACCCGCCGCCGTCCCTCACCATGCGCATCGATGAGGTCATCGACGGGTGCGGACAACGCGGCCTGCGCCAGTGCGGCAACGACGAGTTCGCGCTTCCAGGCGCGGTATTGCTCGCCGCGCCAATGCTGGACCGCGCAACCGCCGCAGATGCCGAAGTGCGGACAGATCGGCGCCACCCGCTCCGCGCTCTCGGCTTCCACCCGCAGCAGCTGCCGGCGATCGGGGTGACCGGCGACCGGCTCGACCGTGACGGCTTCGCCCGGAAGCGCGTAGGGCACATAGACCGGGCCGTCGGGCGTGTCGACCACACCGTCGCCGCGGTGGCCGACATGGGCAATGACGAGCTGCTCGGTCATCGGCGCGCTTTCAGGACGCAAGACCGGCTACGGTTTTTGTCGAACCCGCTCGTGCGCGAGCGCGGCCGATCCACTTTCGTCGGCGCCCGTTACCGCCGGCAGGTAGCCGCGCCGCGTCAGCGCATGGAAACGGGCCACCAGCAGCGCGGCGTAGACGCCGGTCCCGAGCGACAAGCCGATCCACACGCCGTATGCGCCGTAGCCGACGGGGAATGCCAAGGCGTAGGCGGCCGTGAAGCCAATCACCCAGAAGCTCAGCGCGGAGAACAGCAGCGGCACCCGCGTATCGTTGAGGCCGCGCAGCGCGCCGGCCGCAATGGCTTGCATTCCGTCCGTGATGAAGAACGTGGCACCAACGAGCAGCAGACCTGCAGCAAGCGCGACCGCCGCACTCGCATCCGGCGTGACGCTGCCGAGGAACAGGCCCGGAATGACGCCGCGCGCTGCGACGACGGCGAGCGTCAGCGCGGTCATGAAGACCGCCGCCAGCGCGAGCGCGGCCAAACCCGCCCGCCGGGTGGCGACGGCGTCGCGGCGGCCCACCGCGTGGCCGACCCGCACGGTCGCCGCAATCGAGATCCCGAACGGCACCATGTACAGGATGGCAGAGACCATGAGAGCGATCTGGTGCGCGGCCAGCGCCGTGGTGCCGATCAGACCCATGAGCGGCGCGGCGGCGGCGAACAGCCCGTATTCGAGCAGGAACCCCCCCGAAATCGGCGCTCCGACCGCAACCAGACGACCGAGCAGCGGCCAATCGGCCCGCCAGAAGCGGCCGAGCACACGGTACTTGTGGAACGGACGGAGCGCGTAAGCGACCCAGAGCGCCGCAATGCAGGTGCAGATATTCACGATGGTCGTCGCGATCCCGGCTCCCAGCAGATCGAGCCGCGGCAGGCCGAATGCCCCATAGATCAAGCCGTAGGCCAGAACCGCGTTGAGCGGGATCGCGGCGAGCGTGATCCAGAGCGCCGGCTGCGGGCGGTTGACCGCGCCCATGAAGCCGCGCAGTGCGACATAGCACCAGCCGGGAACCATGCCCCAAGCCAGACCCATGAGGTAGCGGCCGGCCAACGCTGCCGTTTCCGGCGCCTGGCCAAGCGCAAGCAACAGCCGCTCGCCGTTGAGCTGAACCAGCATCAGCGGCAGCCCCAGCATCACTGCGGCCCACACCCCGACCCGCAGCGCACGCCGCACCATGCGCGGCTTGCGCGCCCCGTAAGCCTGCGCGGCGAGCGGCGCTACCGCGGACATCAGCCCCATGCCCACGAAGTAGCAGGTGAAGGCCACCGCATTGCCCAAGCTGGCGGCAGCCACCGTCGCCTCGCCCAAGCGGCCCACCAATGCCAGGTCCGTCGTCATCATCGCGATCTGGCCGAGCTGCGTCAGCGCAATCGGCAGCGCGAGCCTGATCGTATCGGCAAGCTCGGCGCGCCAAACGCCGGCGCCCGCCGGCGCGCCGGCGGCGAGCATGGTCCCCGGTGATGTCATGGCGGCAAGATAGTATGATTGGCGGCAGCGAGCTACCGCCGCTGCGCCCCGAGCAGGAACTCCGCGTTGCCGTCGCCGCCGAGGATCGGCGACGGAATGATGCCGACGACCGCCCAATCGAGGGAAGCCACGAAGGCGGAAATATCGTCGCAGACGGCCTGGTGGATTGCAGGGTCGCGCACGATGCCCTTCTTGATGTGGCGGCGCGGCGCCTCGAACTGCGGCTTGATCAGCGCAACGAGCCGCGCCGCCTGGCGCGCGAATTCAACGCCGCGGGAAGAACGAGTTTGAGCGAGATGAAGCTCACGTCGACGACGACGATATCGACCGGCTCCGGGAGCTTTTGTGGATCGAGCGCGCGGATATCGGTGTCCTCGAGCGACACGATCCCGCGCCGTCCGCGCAGGTGCGGGTGCAGCTGATCGTGGCCGACATCGACCGCGTAGACGCGGGCCGCGCCGCGGGCGAGCAGAACCTCGGCAAAGCCGCCGGTCGAGGCGCCGACGTCGAGGCAGACGCGACCTTGGGGATCGATCTTGAACGCGTCCACCGCGGCGGCGAGCTTGACGCCGCCGCGCGACACCCACGGATGCTCCGGCTCGGCGCGCAGCACCGCGTCGGCGGCGATTTCCTCGGAGGGCTTGCGGACCGCAACGCCGTCGGCGGCGACGAGTTCGGCCGCGATCGCCGCCTGCGCCCGCGCGCGGCTTTCGAACAGGCCGCGCTCGACCAGCAGCCGGTCGATGCGCCGGCGGATCAGGCGAGCTTCACCGTGCTGACGGCGGCGTCCTTGCCGAGCGCCTCGAACACCTTGGCGACGATGCCTTTGCGATCGAGGCCGGCGATCGCGTACATGGTGTTCGGCGAATCCTGATCGATGAAGACGTCCGGCAGCACCATCGAGCGCACCTTCAGCCCGGCGTCGAGCATGCCGTGCTCGGCCAGCGCCTGCAGCACGTAGGAGCCGAAGCCCCCGATCGAGCCTTCCTCGATCGTGATCAGCACTTCGTGCTCGCGCGCCAGCCGCAGCAGCAGGTCGGTATCGAGCGGCTTTGCGAAGCGCGCATCGGCGACCGTCGTCGACAAGCCGAAGGTCGCCAATTCATCGGCCGCCACCAAGCACTCGGCGAGCCGCGTACCGAACGAGAACAGCGCGACCTTGGTGCCCTCGCGGACGACGCGGCCCTTGCCGATCTCGAGCGGCTTGCCCTCCTCGGGCATCTCCACCCCGACGCCGTCGCCGCGCGGGAAACGGAACGCGGACGGCCGGTCGTCGATAGCCGCCGCGGTCGCCACCATGTGCACCAGCTCCGCCTCATCGGCCGCCGCCATGACCACGAATCCCGGCAGGCAGCCCAGATAGGCGACGTCGAACGAGCCGGCGTGGGTCGGGCCGTCGGCGCCGACCAGGCCGGCGCGATCGAGTGCGAATCTCACCGGCAGGCGCTGGATCGCGATGTCGTGCACCACCTGGTCGTATGCGCGCTGCAAGAAGGTCGAGTAGATCGCGGCGAACGGCTTGTAGCCCTCGGTCGCAAGACCGCCCGCGAACGTCACGGCATGCTGCTCGGCAATGCCGACGTCGAACGTGCGCTTGGGGAATTCCTTCTCGAACAGGTCGAGCCCGGTCCCTGAGGGCATCGCCGCCGTGATGGCAACGATCTTGTCGTCCTTGCGGGCTTCCTTGATCAGGCTTTGCGCGAACACCTTGGTATAGGACGGCGCGTTCGACTTCGGCTTCGACTGGGCGCCGGTCGCCACGTCGAACTTGACCACGCCGTGATACTTGTCGGCGGACGCCTCGGCCGGACCGTAGCCGTGGCCCTTCTTGGTCCGCACATGGACGATGATCGGCCCATTCTTGGTGTCGCGGACGTTCTTGAGCACCGGCAGCAGGTGATCGATGTTGTGGCCGTCGATCGGCCCGACATAGTAGAAGCCGAGCTCCTCGAACATCGTGCCGCCGGTGATCATGCCGCGCGCGAACTCCTCCGCCCGCAGGGCGCCGATCTCCAGCGCCTTCGGCAGCTTCTTGGCAAGCTGTTTGCCGATCACGCGCAGCGAGTGATAGGTCTTGCCCGAGAACAGCCGCGCCAGATACGCCGCCATAGCGCCGACCGGCGGGGCGATCGACATGTTGTTGTCGTTGAGGATGACGATCAGCCGCTCGTGCCGGGAGCCGGCATTGTTCATCGCCTCGTAGGCCATGCCGGCGGACATCGCGCCGTCCCCGATGACCGCGATGACGTTGTTGTCGCGGCCGTCGAAATCGCGGGCGACCGCCATGCCGAGCCCGGCCGAGATCGACGTCGACGAATGCGCCGCGCCGAACGGGTCGTACTCGCTCTCGGCGCGCTTGGTGAAGCCGGAAAGCCCGTTGCCTTGCCGGATGGTGCGGATGCGGTCGCGGCGGCCGGTGAGAATCTTGTGCGGGTAGGCCTGGTGGCCGACGTCCCAGACCAGCCGGTCGCGCGGCGTATCGAAAATGTAGTGCAGGGCCACCGTCAGCTCGACCACGCCGAGCCCGGCGCCGAGATGGCCGCCGGTCACCGACACCGCGTCCACGGTCTCCTGACGCAGCTCGTCGGCGAGCTGCCGCAGCTGGTCGGGGCGCAGACGCCGAAGATCCTCGGGAGAGTTCACCTGATCGAGCAGGGGAGTCTTGGAAAGCTCTACCACGCGACAACCTCCACAAAACAAATCCAATCAGCTCCCGCGCTTCTGCCGGCGGGAAATGGGCTTGTTCCCCGGGGCTTACAACAGACCGGAGCCTATGCGCAAATGTAGCAGGGTCGCTCGGCCCATGAAATGCTGCCCGGTTCTATGGCTATAATGTGTGACTTCTCGGTCACGGGACCTTGTCATGAAGCCTTTCTTACTGACTTTACACACTTTTCTCAATGTGGCGCTGCCTTATTTCCGCTCCGAGGAGCGGTGGCGGGCCCGCGCCCTGCTCGCCGGAATTGTCGCCGGTGAACTTGGATATGTGTTTGTCGCCGTCCAGGTCATCAAGTGGAACGGGCGATTTTTCAATGCCCTCGAAGCCCGCAATTGGGACGCAGTCAGGGACGAACTGATCATTTTCGCCGTCATCACGGTCGGTGCCATCTTGACCGGCATGGCGCAGTATTTCTTCGGGCAGACCCTGCAAATTCGCTGGCGCCGGTGGCTGACCGACAATTTCGTCGGCGTCTGGATGGCCGGGGGCCGGCACTACCGCGTGCGCGTCGTGGACCCCACGGTCGACAACATCCATTTGCGCATCGCTAACGACATCTCGCTGTTTTTGCAGCGGACCCATGAGCTGGGCACAGGGCTTCTCAACAGTGTGGTCATGCTGGCTTCCTTTACCGTGATGCTGTGGGGGTTGTCCGCCACGACCCCGCTGCCGCTGTTCGGGACCGATTTCTCCTTCCCCGGATACCTCATCTGGGCGGCGTTGCTCTATGCCGGCATCGGTACGCTTACCGCGCATCTGATCGGTTGGCCGCTGATCCGGTATCAGTTCAACCAGCAGCGTTACGAGGCGGATCTGCGTTTCGCGCTCGCGCGCGTGACCGACCATGCGGAGCCGGTGGCGCTGATGCGCGGCGAGCCGGTCGAGCGCGAGGAATTACGGCGCCGGCTCTTGAACCTTATGCGCAACTGGACCGCGCTGGTGCGGCGGCAGACCAAGCTCACCGCTTTCGTCGCCGGCTACGGGCACGTTTCCACGGTGGTGCCGATCTTCATTGTCACCCCGGCCTTCCTGGCGGGCGCGATTCAGCTCGGGACATTGTTCCAATGCTCGCTGGCCTTCCAACGCGTGGAGGGGGCCTTTGCGTTCTGCATCGCCGCCTATGCCAAGCTCGCCGAGTGGAAAGCCATCATGGACCGTCTCGCTGGGTTCAAGGCCGCGATGGTAGCGGTCGATGCCCGGCAGAGCGCGGACGCCGGCGCAATCACGGTCGCGGGCGGGCCGGGTCCCGCCCTCGAGGTCAGCGGCTTGGTGGTCGGCGCGCCGTCCGGCGAGGCGATGGCGCGCATCGGCGACATGACGCTCGGGCCGCGCGACCGGGTTTTGATCGGCGGTCCGTCCGGCTCGGGCAAGTCGAGCCTATTCCGCGCCCTGGTGGGGCTGTGGCCGATCGGGCAGGGCCGAGGTCGAGCTGCCGGCGGCCGGCGACGTCCTGGTGATGCCGCAAAAGCCCTACTTTCCGCTCGGCACGTTGCGGCAGGCGATCACCTATCCGATTCCGGCGGGCGACGTCGACGAGTAGGCCGTGCGCGGCGCGATGGCCGCGGTCGGGCTTGGACATGTGCAGGCGCGCCTCGACGAAGAGGCGGACTGGCCCGTCATGCTCTCCGGCGGCGAGCAGCAGCGCGCCGGATTTGCGCGCGCGCTGCTGCGGCGGCCCGCCGTGCTGATGCTCGACGAGCCGACCTCCTCGCTGGACGATGCCGCCGGGGCCGAGCTCTATCGCACGCTGATCGCCCGGCTTCCCGGGACGATCATTATGACGATCGACCGGCGCGGTGCGCTCGCCGAGTTCCACCCGCGCCGGATCGAGCTTGCGGGCGCAAGCCCGCACTCGACTTTGACGCGCCCGCCCGACCTCGCCGCCACGCCGGTGCCGGCGTGAGCGACGCCGTCATTGCGAGCCGAAGGCGAAGCAATCCAGAATGCGGTCGCCGTGTCTGGATTGCTTCGTCGCTGCGCTCCTCGCAATGACGGAAGGTTCGTTATGCTCCGGAGACATTGATGCTGAAGATGAACACGTGGTCGACGAGGTGGGACCTGGACGAGGCGCAGTGTCCCTGTGACGTCCATTTCAACGACTGGATCGCCGACCAGGGACTGACCGGCAAGTCCATCTACCATTTCGGCACCGGCACCCACCATGTCGTCGGCCGCATCCAGGCGGAGAACGGCTCCGGCAACACCATCTTCGCCATCACCGCCTCGGTCGAGGAATACGATTCCTACATCAAGCTGGTCAGCGAGAACGCGCCCGTCGCGCGAAGCTACCTCGTCTATTTCGGCGACATCTATCTGACCAACCCGCGGCTGCTGCCGGAGCTCGACATGGTGACACTGTTCCACCTTTGCGAATTCTCTGCGCCCAACACGGCGAGCGCCGAGTACGGCGGCCTGACCGACTTCGATCTGCTGATGCTGCTCACCGACCGGCTGCGGCCGGGCGGGCATGTGCTGTTCTATACCGGGTCGTTCGCGTTCGACGCCGCCGCGCGCGCCATTGCGAAATGGGAAAAAGCGCGCCCGGTCGAGCGCGTCGGCGAGTTCAAGACGCTGCTGGTGTATCGGAAGAAGTAGGGATCGGGATAGGGGGGAGTTCTCGCGACCCCTCCCCTCCCACACCACCGTACATACGGGTCCGTATACGGCGGTTCGGCGGATTAAGCGATGCGTTTGGATGCGAGGGAAGACAGCTTGAGCGAGACGGAGAAGGAGGCATTGGATAGGGCGATGGTGAGCGCGGGGCTGTTACTGAGCCGCCAGGGGCCATGCGGGCTGCCGGCGGTTTGCGCCGCCAGGTCCCGGCCGACGCCGCGGCGTCGCAGCTGTGCGTAACGGGTGCGTCCGCGTCGCCATTGCTGCCAGGCGACGGCGCGCAGCCGCCGCCTGGTCCACTGGTCGAGGTGGCGCAACACCGATGGCGTCTCGCAGAAGCCGAAGTAGCCGCGCCATCCAACCAGATAGACGGACAGTTCCTTGGCGATCTGCGGCAGGCTCGCCCCGCGCGTGCGCCGCGTCAGTTCTTGAACCCGGCTCTTGAAGCGGGCGATCGCCTGCGGCGCGATGCGCCGGCGCAGCTCTCTCCTGCTTGTGAAGCTGAAGCCCAGGAACTTGCGGACGCTCGGCTTGGCGACCGCGCTCTTCGCCTTGTTGATCTTGAGCTTGAGACGCTTGGCAAGGAACGTCTCGATGCTCGCCATCACCCGTTCGCCCGCCCGTTGACTGCGTACATAGATGTTGCAGTCGTCGGCGTAGCGCACGAAGCGGTGGCCGCGCTCCTCCAGTTCCTTGTCCAACACGTCCAGCATCAGGTTCGACAATAGCGGCGAGAGCGGTCCGCCCTGCGGCGTGCCCTCCTCGGTCGGGCCGACAAGACCGCCGTCGAGCACGCCCGCGGTCAGAAACCCGCGAACGAGCTTGAGGATGCGCTTGTCGGTCACCCGCTTGGCAATGAGCCCCATCAGGATGTCGTGGTTGACCCGGTCGAAGAACTTCTCCAGGTCGACATCAACCACCACGTCGTGACCGGACGCGATGTACTGTTGCGCCCGCTCCACCGCTTGATGCGCCGAGCGCCCCGGCCGAAAGCCGAAGCTTGCCTCGGAGAACGTCCGGTCCCAGTCCGCCTGCAGCACCTGCATCATCGCCTGCTGGATGAAGCGGTCGAGCACCGTCGGGATGCCGAGCGCGCGTATGCCGCCCGACGCCTTCGGTATCTCCACCCGCCGCACCGGCTGCGGTCTGTAGGTGCCTTCAAGCAGCTGCGCCCGGAGCGTGAGCCAATGCTCCTTCAGGTAGGCCGGCAGGTCATCGACGGTCATCCCGTCGATGCCGCCGGCGCCCTTGTTGCGCTTCACCTGCGCCAGCGCCTTCTTCAGGTTCGCACGCTCCACAACTGCTTCCATCGACGGTCCCAACGCGACCGCCTGGCCTTCGATATCGGCTTTCGCCGCGCGCGCTTCGGTCTCTCGGGCGGCGCAGCTTGCGGCTTCACCGCTTGCTCCGGTGCCCAAGTTCAGCTTGACCTGATTGTTCTGCCGCATGGCGCGCACGAGATTGCCGCTCTACCGGCCATTCCACCGTTCGGGCCTTCGGCGGACGCTCCCGCCTGCCGATCTACCACCCCGGTCCTTGATGGCCGTGGACTTCGCGATTCCCAGCTCGCTCGTCCGACCGGGTAGGCCTCGTTATCCGGTTCTTGTCCATCGGGCCGCGGCTTTGCTCCACGCTTCCTTCAGACCCCGCCTCGCGACGGCGCCCTTGCGCTTCGCTAATCCTTCGCCACCATCAGGCTGGATAGAGGACTCTCACCTCCAAGCTGTCGATCATGCTCGGCACACTGGGCAAAGGCGCGCGAACGCGCGCCGTGCCCACGCGGCTGCGGCACAACGTGGGCACGCGCCGCTACGCGGCGCTTTGCCCACCCTACTCGCTAACCCACATCCAGCGGCTCGGTGCCGGTCGGTTTTCCCGCGGCGTCGAGCGTGATTTTCTCCACCCGCGCTTCCGCCTGACGGAGCAGTTCTTCGCAGCGCCGCTTCAAAATCTCGCCGCGCTCGTAGATCGCCACCGATTCTTCCAGCGGCACGTCCCCCTTCTCCAGGCGCTGCACGATCGACTCGAGCTCGGCGAGCGCCTTCTCGAACGAGAGCGTCTTGACGTCGTCGTGGGTCGCTTCGGCCATCCCGAAATCCTAGTGCGCCATCAGCGCGGTCACGTGCGCGGCGACCGAATTCGCCAGGCCCTGCAGGTCATAGCCGCCTTCGAGCACCGACACCACCCGGCCCCCGGCGCTTTGGTCCGCGAGCTCCATCAGCTTGCGGGTCGCCCATTCGAAATCCGCCTCGACGAAAGTGAGGTTGGCAAGCGGATCGCGCTGATGCGCATCGAATCCCGCGGACACCACCAGGATGTCCGGATGGAACGCTTGCAGTCGCGGCAGGATCGCGGTCTCGAAAGCCTCGCGGAATTTTTCGCCGCCGTCGCCCGGGCGCAGCGGCGCATTGACGATGGTGTCGTGCTCGCCGCGCTCGGACTTCGCGCCGGTTCCGGGATAGAGCGGCATCTGGTGGGTCGAGCAGTACATGACGGTCGGGTCGGCCCAGAAGATTTCCTGGCTGCCGTTGCCGTGATGGACGTCGAAATCGACGATGGCGGCGCGCTCCACGCCGTGGCGCACGCGCGCGTGCCGGGCCGCGATGGCGGCGTTGTTGAACAGACAGAAACCCATCGGCCGCGCGGTCTCGGCGTGATGGCCGGGCGGGCGCGTGGCGACGAGGGCGTTGGCCGCCTCCCCCGCCATCACGGCATCGACGGCCCGTACCGCACCGCCGGCACCGCGCAGCGCCGCCTCATAGCTTCCGGGCGACATCGACGTGTCGGCATCGAGCCGCACCAACCCCTCTGTGGGAGACGCGTCCCTGATCGCCTCGATATAGGCCAACGGATGCGCGCGCCCGATCGCGTCGATCTCGGCGCGCGGCGCGTCCTCGCGCTTGAGCGGATTGAAGCGCTCGTCCGCCAGCGCGCGCTCGATCGCTCGCAGCCGGTCAGGCCGCTCGGGATGCCCGGCCGGGGTGAGGTGGTCGAGGCAGGCAGGATGGGTCAGCAGGAGAAGTCGCCATGGTGTCAGCCTACCGAGTCGGGCGCCGCCTCGCCAGCGAAGCAAAAAGGCTTAACCTTGTCAGAGAGATATGGTGCGCCATCATGGCTCGGAACGAAAACTTTACGGGTGGCGTTCACTCTACGCGAGGGGAAAAGAGACGCAGGGCGTCGATGAGGCCGGACCCGTTCAGATCGCTGCTTGATGACGCTGCGTGCCGGATGGAGGCTATGTCGTCCGTCGGTCAGCAGCTGCGCCAGTATTATGCCGAACAGCTGACCGCGCCGTTACCCGAGCACCTTCGGACGCTGCTGGAACAATTGGGCACCATCGAGCACGCGGTCGCACAATACCTGAAACCGTCAACGCGTCAGCTGCCGGCGGACCTTTTGCCCGGGCAAGGCGCGAACTGCGCTCGATCAACTCTCCTTCCGTACTTCTTCCGTGCGATCTCACGTTGCCGGCTGCAGCGTCACCCCTGCCGGCGCCGGGACGTGGTCGGGCACGAAGAAGTCCTGCTGCAGCGACTGTGCGGGATCGACTCGATAGTGGTCGAAATCGGTCACGCCTTCGCCGGCGAGAAACGTGTCGTCGATGAGGAAATGGCCGGTGAAATTTTTCGCCGGCTTGTTGAAGACCGCATAGGCGGCGTCGGCCAGGATCTCGGGCGTGCGCGAGCGGCGCATGAGCATGTCGCCGCCGAGCAGGTTCTTGACCGCGGCGGTGGCGATGGTGGTGCGCGGCCATAGCGCATTGACCGCGATGCCCTTGGCGCGCAACTCGCCCGCAAGCCCGAGCACCACCAGGCTCATGCCGAACTTGGCCATGGTGTAGGCGGTGTAGGGGGCGAACCATTTCTCCTGCATGTCGAGCGGCGGCGACAGCATCAGGATGTGCGGGTTCGCGGCCTTCTCGAGGTGCGGGATCGCATGCTTCGAGGTGACGAAGGTGCCGCGCGCATTGATCTGATGCATCAGGTCGAAGCGGCGCATGTCGGTCTGGGTCACCGGCGTGAGCTGGATCGCGCTCGCATTGTTGACCACGACGTCGAGCCCGCCGAAGGTCGCAACGGTGCGCTCGATCGCGGTCTTCACGCTCTCCTCGTCGCGCACGTCGACCACCAGGGGAAGCGCGTTGCCGCCCGCGGCCTCGATCTCCCGGGCGGCGGTGTGGATGGTGCCCGGCAGCTTCGGATGCGGCGTATCGGTCTTGGCCGCGATAGCGACATTGGCGCCGTCGCGCGCGGCCTTGAGCCCGATCGCAAGCCCGATCCCGCGCGAAGCCCCGGTGATGAACAACGTCTTGCCCTTGAGCGACATGGCCGACCCCTTCCGGCGACGCCATGCGGCGGCGCCAGGCAATTCCTATATGGTCGGCGGGCGCACGCAAGGGACTCAAAGGCCATGCAGCTGACCGGCATCCATCATCTCACCGCGATCTCCGCCAATGCTCCCGGCAACGTGGCGTTCTACAGCCGGATGCTCGGCATGCGGCTGGTGAAGAAGACCGTCAACCAGGACGACGTGAGCGCCTATCACCTGTTCTACGCCGACGCGCTCGGCGCGGCCGGGAACCGACCTCACCTTCTTCGACTGGCCGGCGGCCCCCGAGCGCCGCGGCACTCACAGCATCAGCCGGACCGCGCTGCGCGTGGCGGGCGAGCCCACCCTGCAGTGGTGGGCGCAAGCATTCGCCACGGCGGCGGTGCGGCACGGCGACATCGCGCCACGCGACGGCCGGCTGACGCTCGACTTCGAGGACCCGGAGGGCCAGCGCCTCAGCCTGATCGACGACCGCGGCGCCGGCGAAGCCCATCCGTGGGACGCGAAGCCCGGTCCCGGCCGCGCACCAAGTCCGCGGCCTCGGTCCGATCACGCTGAGCGTCCCGGAGCTCGACCCGACCGACGGCGTGCTGACCTCCGTCATGAACATGCGGAAAGTGCGCGACTACCCGCACCCCGAGACGCCTGCCGACACCGTGCACGTCTACGAGATGGGCGAAGGCGGGCCCGCGGCCGAACTGCACGTGGCGGTGCAGCCCGACCTGCCGGAAGCGCGCCAGGGGGCGGGCGGCGTGCACCACGTGGCGTTCCGCACGCCGGACGAGACGCAATACGACGCCTGGGCGCAGCGCCTGCGCGACATGCGCATCCCCAACAGCGGCAAGATCGACCGCTTCTACTTCCGCAGCCTGTATTTCCGCGAGCCGAACGGCATCCTGTTCGAGATCGCGACCGACGGCCCCGGCTTTGCCGACCGACGAGCCGCTGGAAACGCTCGGCGAGAAGCTAGCGCTGCCGCCGTTCCTCGAGCCGCGCCGGCGCCAGATCGAGGCGGGGCTGAAACCGCTGTGAGCTGCGACGGATCAAAATACCGCTGCCGAGCGTTGATGGGATGTCATGCGCAGGGTGCTGCTCATCGTCCTGATCCTGGCATTCGGCATCGAATCGGCTGACGCCCGCCGGCGTGGACACCGGTACCGGCATCATCCGCCCGTCTATATGATCCCGCACGATGCTCCCGCGGTCATGATGCCCGGGATGCGCGATTCCGGTCCGCCGCGGATGCGGTCCGGGCCGGCGGCGCCGCCGCGCGACGGGCCCACCCGCTACGCCTATGGCAGCCCGGCGGAACTGGTACCGCCCGACTGGCAGCTGCAAGCCCCCGATCCCAACTGGACCGGGCGGCGCTTCACCTCGCCGGACGCGGCGGCGTGGTTCGCCATTTACACAACTCCCGTCGGGGACAAATCACCTGCCGCGCACATGCAGGCGCTGGCCTTCGTAGACGGTGAAGAAATTACCTACCTGCGCGGCGAGCGGACCTGGATCGCCGTTTCGGGGCACAAGGGCGATCGCATCTTCTATCGCAAGGCTGTGCTCGCCTGCGCCGGCAAGCGATGGAACCATGTCGCGTTCGAGTACCCGACCGCCGCCAAGCGCAGCATGGACGAGTTCGTGAACCGCGCCGCCGAGGCCGTGCACGACAGTCAGAACGACGGATGCGACGCCGCCGTTACTTCGGCGCGTTGACCGAGGGCGTTTCGCACGCTCTGTCCGTGAGCCGATGTTACACCAGCGGTACTAGATTCCGACTCGTCATGCCCGGCCTTGTCAGCCTTGTGCCGGGCATCCACGTCTTTCTTCCTTGGCGGCGCGTACGCAAGACGTGGATGGCCGGGACAACCCTCGCAATCGCTGTAGCGATTGCTCGCCCGGCCATGACGGGTGGATGGGTCAACACCTGGCCGTTGATCTTCGGGCCCGATCCTGCTGGCCAGCAAACGCGACGCCGTGCCCCGCGAGGCTTACGCCAGCGCCGCTCCGCCTCGTTGACGCTGGCCTCGCCGTCGACCACGGCGCGCTCGAGCCCCGAAGCCTGCACGGCGAAATTCTCGGCGAAGAACCGGGCGAGCGCGATCCGGGCCGGCGCGTCGGATGCGCCATTGCCCGCTTCGCGCTGCGCCGCCAGCGCCTCCTCGGCGAGCGCGCAGCCGCCGGCCGCATGACCGAACAGCCGCAGATACGGCACGGCTCCGGCGAGGGCTGCTTCCGGCCGGGTGTCCAACGCGCCGAGCAACCAGGCGGAGGCGCGGTCGAGGCTCTCGATCGCCTCCGCCAGCCGCGTGCCGGTGGCGCCGAACGCCGGGATGGTTGCTGGCCGCGACCGAGGCCGCCGTCTCGCGCAACTCGCCGAGGTACGCGTTGACCGCCGCGCCGCCCGAGAGCGGCAGCTTGCGGGTGACGAGATCGATCGCCTGGATGCCGTTGGTGCCCTCGTAGATCGGCGCAATGCGGGCATCGCGGTAATGCTGGGCGGCGCCGGTCTCCTCGACGAAGCCCATGCCGCCGTGCACCTGCACCCCGAGCGAGGCTACTTCGGTGCCGATGTCGGTCGAGAATGCTTTCGCGACCGGCGTGAGCAGCGAGGCCCGCTCGTTCGCCGCTTTGCGGCCGGCGTCGTCGGGGGCGAGATGCGAGGCATCGATCGCGGCCGCGGTCTTGTAGCAGATCGCGCGCGCCGCCTTGGTGAGCGCGCGCATGGTCAGCAGCATGCGCTTGACGTCCGGGTGCGCGATGATCGGGCTTGAGCTCCGCGGCGCCGGGCGCCCGTCCCTGCCGCCGCTCGCGCGCATAGGCGAGCGCTTGTTGCGTCGCGCGCTCCGCGATCGCGACGCCCTGCAGTCCCACGGCCAGTCGCGCATTGTTCATCATCGTGAACATGCAGGCGAGGCCGCGGTTCTCCTCGCCCACGATCCAGCCGGTGGCGCCGCCGTCGTCGCCGTAGACCATGGTGCAGGTCGGCGAGGCGTGGATGCCGAGCTTGTGCTCGATCGAATGACAGCGCAGGTCGTTGCGCGCGCCCGGGCGTGCCGTCGGGGTTGAGCAGAAACTTCGGCACCAGGAACAGCGAGATGCCGCGGTTGCCGGGCGGCGCGTCCGGCAGCCGCGCCAACACGAAATGGATGATGTTGTCGGTCAAGTCGTGCTCGCCGTAGGTGATGAAGATCTTGCTGCCGGTGATGCGGTAGCTGCCGTCGCCGGCGCGCTCGGCGCGGGTGCGCAGCGCGCCGACGTCGGAGCCCGCCTGCGGCTCGGTGAGCTGCATGGTGCCGGTCCACTCGCCCGAGACGAGCTTCGGCAGGTATTGGCGCTTGAGCTCGTCCGAGCGCATGCGCCGCCATCGCCTCGATGCCGCCCATGGTCAGGAACGGTCCGAGCCCGAACGCCATGCAGGCGGAATTCCACATCTCGATGCAGGCGGCGTTGAGCGTGTGCGGAAGGCCCTGGCCGCCCCATTCGGCCGGCGCTGCGAGGCCGTTCCAGCCCGCCTGCGACCAGGCCGTATAGGCCTCCTTCCAGCCCGGCGGCATGGTCACCGTGCCGTCCTTGAACGGCGTGCCGTGCCTGTCGCCGACCGCGTTGAGCGGCGCGATCACGTCGGTCGCGAACTTGCCGGCTTCCTCCAGCACGGCGTCGACCACGTCCTCGGTCAGGTCGCCGTAGAGCCCGGCATCGATCGCGCGCGTCAGGCCGGCCGCGTGCTTGAGCGTGAAGGCGATGTCGGCGACGGGAGCGGCGAAGGTCATGGCGCAAACTCCAAACCGGCCCGATCGCCGGCAACTTGACGGGACGGCGGCGACAGCGCACATCCGCCGCCAATCTAACGCCGGCATCGCTGCGCCAAAAGGGCCAAACCGTGCAAACCGAGCTCGCAACCCGTGTCACGGGGACCGATTCCGCCGCGATCGGGACCGCCCGGCGCGTGCTGGCGGACGGCGGTCTGGTGGCGTTTCCGACCGAGACCGTCTACGGGCTCGGGGCCGACGCCACCGATGGCCGAGCGGTTGCGCGGCTCTATGCGGCGAAGGGGCGCCCGGCGTTCAATCCCTTGATCGCCCATGTGGCGGATGACGCGGCGGCGCGACGGCTCGGCCGCTTCGATCCCGCCGCCGAGCGACTTGCCGCTGTATTCTGGCCCGGTCCGTTGACCCTGGTGCTGCCGAAGACGCCGGACTGCGCGGTCGCCGATCTGGCGACCGCGGGCCTCGACACCATCGCGGTGCGCCTCCCTGCGCATCCGGTCGCGCGCGATCTGCTCGCCGCGTTCGGCCGGCCGATCGTCGCGCCGTCGGCCAACCGATCGGGCCACGTTTCGCCGACGACCGCGGCGCACGTCATGGCCGACCTTGCCGGCCGCATCGACCTCGTCATCGATGCCGGTCCGACCGAGCTCGGCCTGGAGTCCACCATCGTGGCTTGCCTTGGCGATGGCCCTGCGCTGCTCCGGCCGGGCGGGATCGCGCGCGAGGCGATCGAAGACGTCCTCGGCAGGTCGCTCGCCGAGCCGCCGACGACAAATGGCGAGGCTGCCGCGCTCGCTCCGGCGGCGCCCGGAATGCTGGGCTCGCACTACGCGCCGCGCGCCGCGCTCCGGTTGTCGGCAAGCGCGGTGAACGAGGGCGAGGCGCTCCTCGCGTTCGGCACTCGCCTGCCGCCCGGCGCCGAGCGCGCGATCCGCGCGCTCAACCTGTCGCCCGGTGCCGATCTGATCGAGGCCGCTGCCAATCTGTTCGCGCATCTGCGCGCGCTCGATCGCTCCGGTGCGCGCACCATCGCGGTGATGCCGGTCCCGCATGAGGGACTTGGCGAAGCGATCAACGACCGCCTGCAGCGCGCCGCCGCGCCGCGGTGATTCGCGGTAGGGATCGGGATAGGGGGGAGTCTCGCGACCCCTCCCCTCCCACACCACCGTACAGACGGGTCCGTATACGGCGGTTCGGCGGATTAAGCGATGCGTTTGGATGCGAGGGAAGACAGCTTGAGCGAGACGGAGAAGGAGGCATTGGATAGGGCGATGGTGAGCGCGGGGCTGTTACTGAGCCGCCAGGGGCCATGCGGGCTGCCGGCGGTTTGCGCCGCCAGGTCCCGGCCGACGCCGCGGCGTCGCAGCTGTGCGTAACGGGTGCGTCCGCGTCGCCATTGCTGCCAGGCGACGGCGCGCAGCCGCCGCCTGGTCCACTGGTCGAGGTGGCGCAACACCGATGGCGTCTCGCAGAAGCCGAAGTAGCCGCGCCATCCAACAAGATAGACGGACAGTTCCTTGGCGATCTGCGGCAGGCTCGCCCCGCGCGTGCGCCGCGTCAGTTCTTGAACCCGGCTCTTGAAGCGGGCGATCGCCTGCGGCGCGATGCGCCGGCGCAGCTCTCTCCTGCTTGTGAAGCTGAAGCCCAGGAACTTGCGGACGCTCGGCTTGGCGACCGCGCTCTTCGCCTTGTTGATCTTGAGCTTGAGACGCTTGGCAAGGAACGTCTCGATGCTCGCCATCACCCGTTCGCCCGCCCGTTGACTGCGTACATAGATGTTGCAGTCGTCGGCGTAGCGCACGAAGCGGTGGCCGCGCTCCTCCAGTTCCTTGTCCAACACGTCCAGCATCAGGTTCGACAATAGCGGCGAGAGCGGTCCGCCCTGCGGCGTGCCCTCCTCGGTCGGGCCGACAAGACCGCCGTCGAGCACGCCCGCGGTCAGAAACCCGCGAACGAGCTTGAGGATGCGCTTGTCGGTCACCCGCTTGGCAATGAGCCCCATCAGGATGTCGTGGTTGACCCGGTCGAAGAACTTCTCCAGGTCGACATCAACCACCACGTCGTGACCGGACGCGATGTACTGTTGCGCCCGCTCCACCGCTTGATGCGCCGAGCGCCCCGGCCGAAAGCCGAAGCTTGCCTCGGAGAACGTCCGGTCCCAGTCCGCCTGCAGCACCTGCATCATCGCCTGCTGGATGAAGCGGTCGAGCACCGTCGGGATGCCGAGCGCGCGTATGCCGCCCGACGCCTTCGGTATCTCCACCCGCCGCACCGGCTGCGGTCTGTAGGTGCCTTCAAGCAGCTGCGCCCGGAGCGTGAGCCAATGCTCCTTCAGGTAGGCCGGCAGGTCATCGACGGTCATCCCGTCGATGCCGCCGGCGCCCTTGTTGCGCTTCACCTGCGCCAGCGCCTTCTTCAGGTTCGCACGCTCCACAACTGCTTCCATCGACGGTCCCAACGCGACCGCCTGGCCTTCGATATCGGCTTTCGCCGCGCGCGCTTCGGTCTCTCGGGCGGCGCAGCTTGCGGCTTCACCGCTTGCTCCGGTGCCCAAGTTCAGCTTGACCTGATTGTTCTGCCGCATGGCGCGCACGAGATTGCCGCTCTACCGGCCATTCCACCGTTCGGGCCTTCGGCGGACGCTCCCGCCTGTCCTCGCGACGGCGCCCTTGCGCTTCGCTAATCCTTCGCCACCATCAGGCTGGATAGAGGACTCTCACCTCCAAGCTGTCGATCATGCTCGGCACACTGGGCAAAGGCGCGCGAACGCGCGCCGTGCCCACGCGGCTGGGCACAACGTGGGCACGCGCCGCTACGCGGCGCTTTGCCCACCCTACATGACGTCACGGCCGCGCGGCGGCGGGAGAGCCGCTGCCGAAGGTGCCGGCGAGGCTGCGCGTGCGCCGCGTATCGATGCTGACATAGGCGGTCATGCCGGCGCGCAGCGCCGGCTCGCCCGGCCGCTCGATCAGCCGCACCCGGACCGGCAGGCGCTGCACCACCTTCACCCAGTTGCCCGAGGCGTTCTGCGGAGGGAGGATGGCGAACTCGGCGCCGGTCGCCGGGCTGATGCTTTCCACCTCGGCGTCCCAGGTCACGTCGGGATACATGTCGATCACGACGGTCGCCTTCTGCCCGACCGCAACGTGGGTCAGATCCGTTTCCTTGAAATTGGCCTCCACCCAAGGCCGCCGATCGGCGACGAGGGAGAACAGCGGCGTCTGCGCCTTGACCTGCTCGCCGAGCTGGAGCTTGAAGTTGACGACGGTGCCGGCGCGCGGGGCCTTGATCTCGGTATGGCCGAGGTCGAGGGCGGCGCGGTCGCGCAGCGCCTGCTTCTCGCGCACCGCAGGATAGTGATCGGTCGGAAGGTTGGTGTCGCCGCCGAGCGCGGCCTCCACCCGGACGATGCGCGCGTGCAGCATGGCGAGACGGTCGCGCGCCTGCATGGCCTCGCTGTCGGCCTGCTCCAGCCTCGACGCCGGGCTCACGCCGCGGCCGGAGAGATCGCGCTGGCGCTTGGCCTGGGTCTCGAAATAGGTCAGGCGGTTCTCGGCTTCCGTAGCCTCGGCGCTGGTCTCGCGCAGGCTGGCCTTGAGCATCTCGACCGCGGCGCGCGCGGCGTCGACCTCGGCGTCGGCCCGCGCGAGCGCCAGCCGGTGCGGCTCGGGATCGAGGCGCACGAGGACGTCGCCGGCCGCCACTACGGCATGATCGCGGCCGCGCACCTCGACGATGCGGCCGGGCACCTCGCCGGCAATCTGGGCGATGTCGGCCTTGACGAAGGCGTTCTCGGTCGTGGCGTAGCGGCCGCCCTGCAGCCAGACCGCGAGCGCGGCAACGAGCACGAGCGCGGGCACGCCGACAAGCAGAAGCGGCCGCAGGGCCCTGCGCCCGTCGATCGTCACCGCGCCATGCTCCCATTCTGACGGCGGGCGCGGCGCGGCATCGGACGCGATCCGGCAGCGCGGGCGAGGCTCCTTGTGCTCGCCACCCCCGCCCCATCCACCACCGCGACGAGGCTGCCCTTGACCCGCACCAGCAGCTCGCTCAGCTGCGCGGCCTCCCGCTTGGACAGGCTCGCCAGGGCATCGTCGACCGTCGCTTCGGCAATCCGCCAGATGCGCTTGTGCACCCGCTCCGCCTCCGGCGTGAGGTAGATGCGATTGACGCGTCGGTCGCCTTCCTGCGCGCGGCGCTCGACCCAGCCCTTGGTCTCGAGCCGATCGATCATCCGGCCGGCGCTCGCCTTCTCGACCTCCATCATGTCGGCGAGCTCGGATTGGGATGCGCCCGGGCGCCGGTGCAGGCGGGTCAGCACCAGCCATTGCGCGCGGGTGAGGCCCAGCCGGCGCACGCGGCGGTCGAACACCGTGCGCAGAAAGCGCGCGACGTCCGAGATCATGACGCCGATGTGCTCGTCGGTGTTCGGCATGGCGCGAGGGTAGCCGAGGCGCAGTTAGTAAGCTAGGTTACTTTCGCATAGCATACCTTTACCCGGAATGTGATGCCAAGGGCATGCGGCCATCCTTCGAGACGCGTCGCTCACGCGCTCCTAATAAGAAACTGATCAAGGGGCGGCATGCATTGGAGTGATCTCGACGTTACAGCCAAGGTGTTGGAGACGTGTGAGGAGACGGCGGATTTGGGCGGTCTTGGAGCGGCGGTGGAAGTGATCGGAGCCGAGGTCGCGATAGAGCGTTCCGTCTTTGAGCATATGGTAGACGGCGGTGAGAATGGAGGCGGCGACCGCGCAGATCGCCTTTTGCGGGCCGCGGCGGCTTTTGAGACGCAGGTATTGCGCCTGCAGATAGCTGCCTTTCTTGCGAATGGCGGCCCAGGCGCACTGAACCAAAAGGGTCTTGAGCCATGGCGCGCCCTTGCGCAGGCGCGTGGAGCGGCGCTTGCCGGCACTCTCATCATTGCGCGGACACAAGCCAGCCCAGGACAGAAGATGCCCCGCCGTGGGGAAGCGGCTCATGTCGGTGCCGATCTCGCACACGATGCCCTGGGCGCCGAGCGCTTTCACGCCGGGGATGGTGCTCACGAGTTCGACGGCGTCGCGAAAGGGCGCGAGACTGGCCTCGACCTGCTGGTCCATCCGCGCGATCGCGGCATCGATCGAATCGATCTGGCCCAGATGAATGCCCAGCAGAAAGCGATGCTGCTCATTCACGCGCCCGCGCAACGCCTCGCGCAGTTGTTCCGGCGGACACTTCACGCCCTTATGCGCAAGTGTGGCAAGGCGCCCCGGATCGCTCTCGCCCGCCACCATCGCGTCGAGCATCGCGCGACCGCTCTTGCCCAGCACGTTGGAGAGCACCGCCTCGAGTTTGATGTTGGCCTCCTCCAGCGTCTTGTGGATGCGTTGGGTGTGACGGGTCTTCTCGCGCACCAGCTGCTTGCGGGTGCGCAACAGCGTGCGCAAGGCCGCCGTCGCGACATCCGGCACGAAGCTTGCCCGGATCAGGCCATGCGCCAGCAGTTCCGCCAGCCAGACCGCATCGCTCACGTCGGTCTTGCGGCCGGGCACGTTCTTGACATGCGCGGCGTTGGCCAGAATGAGTTCAAGCTCGCCGTCCGCAAGCACATGCCAGACCGGCTTCCAGTACACGCCGGTGGCCTCCATCGCCACATGTGTGCAGTCGTTCTCCGAAAGCCAGTCGGCCAACTCCAGCAGACCCTGCGTGGTGGTCTTAAACGTCTTCACCTCGGTGACGACCTTGCCCTCGCTGGCCAGCCGCACACAGGCCACCACCGTCTGCTTGTGAACGTCGAGGCCGGCGCAACGTTGATGCAGAAGCTCCATCGCTTTCCTCCAGTTCGTCGCCGGCCAGGGACCTCGTCAGGGTACTCTAATAAGCGTGCTCCACGGCCCGGAAGGCCGATTGGCGACAGTCGGGGGTGCTCCAAGGTCCCACGGTCAAACTCAGGATCGGGCTCACATGCACCAAGGAAATTGCCGACCTCCACGCCGACGACCCGGCCAGTATGCCATCGTTTCATCCGCGGTGGGTCGGCCACGCCGGTTGGCAACTCAGGATGAGGTCAGAGGATGCGGCTTGCTGCAACCCTCATCCTGAGGAGCCGCGCGTAGCGCGGCGTCTCGAAGGATGGCCGCGCTCTCAGTCCTCATCCTGAGGAGCCGCCGAAGGCGGCGTCTCGAAGGATGCCCGAGCGCATGTCGTCTTCGAGGTCGCGCGTATGACCACAAGCTCCGCCAGCACGGACGCCGAGGGTGCCGCCGGCCGGACCTCCGCCGGGCAGCGCTACCTTGTCATGTCGACCGTGGTGCTGGGGGCGTCGCTCTACGGTACCGCGCTGCTGACCACCACGACCGTGCTGCCACAGATGCAGGGCGCGTTGTCGGCAACCCAGGACGAGATCGCCTGGGTCATGACCTTCAACATCCTGGCAACCGCCGTGGTGACGCCGACGACGGGCTGGCTGGTGGCCCGCTTCGGAGCCAAGAGCGTGATGCTGTGGTCGCTGTTCTTGTTCTCGACCGCGACCTTGCTGTGCGGGCTGGCGCAATCGCTCGAGATGCTGGTGCTGTGGCGGATCGTCCAGGGCGGTGCCGGCGCGCCGGTCGTGCCGCTGGCGCAGACCATCCTGCTCAACACGTTCCCGCGCCGGCAGCACGCCATGGTGCTGTCGATCTTCGGGATGGCCGTCGGCGTCGCGCCGGTGTTCGGCCCGGTGCTCGGCGGCTATCTGGCCGAGGCCTACGGCTGGCGCTGGTCGTTCTACATGCTGGTGCCGGTCGGGTTCCTCGCCGTCGTCGGCGTTCGCCTCACCCTGCCGGCCGAGAACCGGTTCACCAAGGTGCAGCTCGACTGGACCGGATTCCTGGCGTTGGCGACCGCATTGGCGGCGCTGCAGCTGGTGCTTGCGCGCGGCGTGCGGCTGGACTGGTTCGCCTCGCGGGAGATCGTGATCGAATGCCTGGTGGCGGGGCTCGCCTTCTACGTGTTCGTGGCGCACTGCCTCACCACCAAAAAGGCCCCGTTCCTGAACCTGCGCCTCTTGACCGACCGCAACTACGCGGTCGGGCTGGTGCTGGTGACGATCTACGGCATGCTCAACTTCACCCCGATGGTGCTGCTGCCGCCGCTGCTGCAGCAGCACCTCGGCTATTCCGACGCGCTGGTCGGCCAGGTGATCGGCTGCCGCGGGATCGGCATGACCGTCGGTTTCCTTACCGCCGGCCTGATGAGCCGGATGGACCCGCGCCTCGGCATGAGCCTGGGGTTTTTCATGCAGGTGGTGTCGGGCTTGTGGATGCTCACGTTCGACCTCAACGTCAGCATGGAGCTGCTGGTCTGGAACAGCCTGATCCAGGGCTTCGCGGTCGGGGTCGTCTGGGTGCCGCTGTCGATCGTCTCCTTCGACACGCTGGCCGCGAAGGACCGGGCGGAGGCGTCGGCGGTCTTCCATCTGCTGCGCAATATCGGCTCGAGCCTGTTCATCTCGATGTCGGTCGCCGAGATCGTGCTCGCGACCGGCGCCAACTACAGCCGCATGACCGAGATGATCACGCCGTACAACACCACCCTGACGATGCCCGGGGTGACGGGGGCATGGACCTTCGACACCGTGCCCGGCCTCGCCAAGGTCGCCGGCGAGATCGCGCGCCAGGCGGCGATGATCGGCTATCTCAACGCCTTCGTGATGTACACGGTGGCGTCGGGGCTGGCAGTGGCGCTGGTGCTGATCGTCCGGCGCGGCCGGGCGAGATCCGGCGGCGCTTGACCGTCGCGAAACCCCCGGCCACGCGAGCGACCGTCACGGCCTGGGCGGCAACGCTTCGGACCGCGAATCCCTTATTGTGAAGGGCTCCTCCGCCATTGCGAGGAGCGTAGCGACGAAGCAATCCAAATGCACCGCCGCCGCTCTGGATTGCTTCGCCTTCGGCTCGCAATGACGGGAAGTACGCCGAGACCCTCACCGAGTTCGCCCCGGGGGCTGGCGCGTGTCGCAGATACCGATGTCGGTGCACTTAGATTTTCTGTCGGTGCACTTAGATTTTCGCTCCGCGCGACTGCGCGAAGAACGTCGCGAGCGTGTCGATCTCGGTTTTCGACGCCTCGAAATCCGCCGCCAGCCGCTCATAGAGCGCGGCCGTGCCCTCGTACATGTCGCGCTCCGCGGGCTCGTCGAGGAAGCCCGCGATCTCCTCCATCTCGGCGACCCAGCGGTAGGCTTTCGAGAACATGGCCGGGACGCTGCGGGTGAGATAGGCGAGCAGCGCCGGCTGGCTCGCCGCGAGCTCGGCGTGCAGCGCGTCGGAAACGCCGGCGCGATGCGCGCCCAAGACCAGCGCGGAGCCGAGCGCGGTCAATCCCTTGGTCAAGCCGCCGTAGGACATCTTGAGCGCCGAGGCGTCACCGAGCTCGCCGTCCATCGCCCGGATCGCGAGCCCGTATGGCCCGAGCGCCTCGACCTGCCGCGCCTGCGGCCCGGAGACGTAGAAGCGCGGGCCGGCATCGCCCGGCTTCGGCGGAGGACCGATGATGCCGGCGTCCGCGAACGGGCATCCGGTCTCGGCGACGACGTCGGCAATGCGCCGCACCGTCGCGGGGCTGACCGCGTTGCACTCGACATAGAGCGGCTTGTGATTGCCGGCGTCGAGCACCGGCGCGAGCCGCTCCGCCAGCGGCAGTGCCTGACCCGGCGGCACGATCGAGAGCACGAAGTCCGCCTGCGCGACCTCGGCATCGGCGACCGGCTTCATGCCAGCGGCCGCTGCCCGCTCGGCGCTTTCGGCGCTGCGCCCCGCGAGCGAGGTCAACACCTCGAGCCCTTGCTGCACGAGGCGCGCGGCCACCGCCGCCCCCATGTTTCCCGGCGCGATCACCGCCACGGTCGGTTTCATCTGCTGCCTCGTACGTTGGAGCTTGCGACCCCGCCCTTCGAGACGCTCGGCCATCCTTCGAGACGCGTCGCTCACGCGACGCTCCTCAGGATGAGGTCAGAAGGCTTGGCTTACCACAGCCCTCATCCTGAGGAGCCGCGCGAAGCGCGGCGTCTCGAAGGATGATTGGCCAGGCAAACCGGCTCACCGGCAACTCACCTTCACCCCACGCGCCCGCGTTGCATCGACCATCGGCCGGACTATAATGACCATATGATGCCGCCCCGCAATGCCGCCGCCGATCCGCAGACCCTGTCGCGCCTGGCGGCGATCGTCGGCGAGAAATACGCGATCGCCGATCCGGCCGAGCAGGCCCCCTATCTGGTCGAGATGCGCGGCCTCTATCACGCGCGCACCCCCTTGGTGCTGCGCCCCGGCTCGGTCGCCGAGGTCGCGGCGATCCTCGCACTGGCGTCGGAGACCGGCACGCCGATCGTGCCGCAGGGCGGCAACACCGGCCTGGTCGGCGGCCAGGTTCCGCACGACAGCGGCGAGGAGGTCGTGCTGTCGCTCAAACGGCTCGACCGCATCCGCGAAGTCGATCCGACCTCCAACACGATCACCTGCGAGGCCGGCGTGATCCTCCAGCGCGCGCAGGAGGCGGCCGCCGCCGCGGAGCGGCTGTTCCCGCTCACGCTCGGCGCGCAGGGCAGCTGCACGATCGGCGGCAACCTGTCGAGCAATGCCGGCGGCACCGGCGCGCTCGCCTACGGGGTCGCGCGCGACCTCGTGGTCGGGCTCGAAGTGGTGCTCGCCGACGGGCGGGTGTGGCACGGGCTCAACAAGCTCAAGAAGGACAATACCGGCTACGACCTGAAGAACCTGTTCATCGGCGCGGAGGGCACGCTCGGCGTGATCACCGCGGCGGTGCTCAAGCTGTTTCCGCGCCCGCGCGCGACCGAGACCGCGATGGTCGGGCTCGCATCGCCGGCCGACGCGCTCGCGTTGCTCAACCTGGCGCGCGAGCGCGCGGGCAGCGGGGTGAGCGGCTTCGAGCTGATGGTGCGGCTCGGATTCGATTTCCTCCGGCGGTTCCGCCCGGAGACGCGGGAGCCGCTGTCGTCGCCGTACCCGTGGTACGTGCTCATCGAGCTCTCGTCGCAAGCCCGCGAGGGCCTGCGCGACACCATGGAGGAGGTGCTCGCCGCCGCCGCCGAGGGCGGCATCATCGGCGACGCCACGATCGCCGCCAACATCGAGCAGGCGAACGAGCTCTGGCGCATGCGCGAGCTGTTCGCCGAGGTCCAGCTGCCGGCCGGCGGCTCGATCAAGCACGACGTCTCGGTGCCGGTGGCGGCCGTGCCGGCGTTCCTCAAGGAGGCGACCGCCGCGGTCGAGGCCATGGTCCCGGGATGCCGGCCGATGCCGTTCGGCCACCTCGGCGACGGCAACATCCATTTCAACGTCAGCCAGCCGGTCGATGCCGACAAGGCCGCCTTCATCGCGCGCTGGGGCGAGATGAACGCAGCCGTGCATGCGATCGTGCACAAGCACGGCGGCTCGATCTCGGCCGAGCACGGCATCGGCCAGCTCAAGCGCAACCTGCTCCCCGCCGTGAAGGACCCGGTGGCGATGGACCTGATGCGCGCGCTCAAACGCACGCTCGACCCCAAGGGCATCCTCAATCCCGGCAAGGTTTTGTGAGCATGGCAGAGGCTCTCGCGGTTGCGCCGCTGACCGACGCCGACCTCGAGGCGGTGGTGGCGCTGTGGGAACGCTGCGGGCTGACGCGGCCGTGGAACGACCCGCGCGGCGACATTGCGCTGGCGCGGTGCGGGCCGAGCTCGGCGATCCTGGTAGGCCGGCACGCGGGCGCGCCGGTCGCCGCCGTCATGGTCGGCCACGACGGCCATCGCGGCTGGTTCTACTATCTGGCCGTCGATCCCGACCGCCAAGGTTCCGGTTTCGGTCGAGCGATCACCGCGGCGGCGGAAGCGTGGCTGCGCGAGCGCGGCATCGCCAAGGCGCAGCTGATGGTGCGGCCCGACAACGAGGCCGTGCGGGCGTTCTATCAGGCGCTCGGCTACGGCGAGCAGGAGCGCATCGTGTTCGCCAAGTGGCTGGACGGCCGCGAGCCGACGCCGTGATGGTGCGGGCAGCTCAGGTTCGGTCTTGCGAAACGTGGCGTCGGCGCCACACCTATCCGGACGTGGCACGGCGGGGGCGTCGCTGCAGCGACTTCGTTTCGCGAAATGTGTCGTCGGCGCCACACGGGTCCGCACCGATGCTGACTTCGTTTCGCGAAATGTGTCGTCGGCGCCACACGGGTCGGCACCGGTTCTGAGTTCGTTTTGCGAAATGCAACCCCACATATGCTCTCCCTGGTCGCCGACCACAACCATTGCGAGCGCATGACCGCGTCCCAGACTTGCCGCGTGCGCGTCCCCGATCGAATTTGAAAATACGAATCATCGGCAAATTCCCCGGGGGGCACCCCGATGTGTCCGCAGCAGGCCCCTCCACCGGACCTGCTCTCTGTCGGCCGGCATCACCACGCTTCTCGGTGAGCACTGTAGCGAACAAAACAAGAACACGCAAGCGCATGTGAGAAAGAATCGCCGGTGGAGCCGGGTGGTTTAGGGGCGTGTACTCATAAACCCGCAGATGTCGGCTTTTGCGGGCGCAGTCGCGGTTGCGATTGCTTGCCCGGCAATGACGAGCCGAGAAGTCGTCCTCCGGCGCCGCTGCGATTTTAGGGATTGCGAAAGCGAGGTATTAGGGCGTGCACTCATAAGTCCGGTTTTGTGACCCGCCTGAGTTGATGGCCGCTTCACTCCGGAAGCGACCCGATTGCTGGGCAGCAGTGAAATGACGCGACGGGCCAGAACCGGACCCTACCGGGTCAGGCCGGCAATCCAACTTCGGGCGTCCCTCCGCGATAGGACGCTTCTGCAAACGGTCGTCCTTTTGCTGCGAGGTCGCGTGCCGCGGCGCCCGTCGACTATCGGCGGGTCGCGGCATGGACGTACGGTGCGCCGACCACGCCGTGCGGATTGACGGTCACCACGTGCGTGCACGGCGGCATATTGGGGCGATAGACCTGCCGGAGCTCGGTTTCGCGATCCATCGCGTTGCGCTCCGCGTCGGCGAGTTGTTTGGCGGCCACGATGATTGTTTGATCGCCGCATAGTATGCCGACGCTCCAGCCTGCACGAATGGTTGAGAACTTAGAGCCGCAATCGTCCAGTCCATTTGACATTGCCCTGCAGTCGCGGAGCGCAAACGCGATCGCCCGATTGATGTTGGTGTGGGTCGCCACGCCCCATGCACCGTTGCTCGCAACCATGAGCACCGTCCAATCGTGTTGCCACTCGTTGTCCACGGCGTAGCCGGGCGCGGTCACGCCGAGCAGCGAAGCGGCGATCAGCGCGCCTCGTATGGCTGTAACCGTGCGCCATCAACTGAGTTTGCTTCACCTGCACTAAGCGGACGTAGAGAGGCACGGCGCTTTTGGTCTGCTGAGTGCCATGTGCGGACTCATCACCGCAACAATAGCTATCACCCGATCTGTTTATCGGCCCCCGCGATAGCGTCGCGACCGCGGGATCACGAGCGGCTCGACACCGTGCGCGCGAACGCGAGGCGTAGCCGAAGGCGATCAAGGTCCGCGATCAGGGACCGATAGCAGCGTTCCAATGCGCTCATCGCTGACGGGTGCGTTGCCTGTTCGCTTCGGCCAAACGCGATTGGCGGATTAGCCCGGCTCGAAGCCTTTCGATTTGAACACGGGTGCAGCGGTGGGTCCGGTGAGAAACTGGATGAGGGCCTTCGCCGCATCTTGCGCCTTGGTGCCGGCCCCCGTCCCTGCGGAGAAGACAGTCACACGTCCGTGCTCCCCTGGCAGCGGGCCCACCAATTCCGCGCCCGCCACCGGCACGATTTCCGAAGCCTGCGCCACACCGAGCTCGGCTTCGCCCTTCGCGACGACATCAGCGGCCTCGGCGCCGGGCACCAGAATGGTCTTTGGCTTCATTTGCTCGGCGATACCGAGCCGATCAAGGACGCTCGCGAAGTGGACACCGCTCGCGCCGCCTTTCGCCGGATCGGCATAGACGATCGATTTGGCTGCGAGCAGCGAACGCTTGAACGCATCGACTGAACTCATGTCTGGCTTTGGCCCGCCCGCCCGCGCCGCCACAGACACCGCCGTGCCCACGACATTTGTGATGGGGCCGGCCGTGACCTTGTCCTGCTTTTGGAGCTCATCCATCACCGGCCGGGACAGGATGATGACGTCAGCGGTCTCCCCTTCGAGGATACGCTTCCTGATGTCGGCGATGAGACCGTATCCGATCGTAAGCTTGTTCCCGGTCGTGCGTTCGAATTGCGGAGCAAGTTCGTCCAGCGCCGAGGTCAGTGCCACAGAAGTCAGCACCTTTACTTCCGCCGCGTCAGCATCGGCACCTTGGGTCGTGACGAAGGCGGAAAATAGCAATCCTCCTGCGAGCGCCATCCAGATTCTTGCGCTGAACGAATTTTTCGGCATTGCGATGCTCCCTTCAGCCGAACCGGCACGGGTTCTATGACAGAGAAGGTAGCCAACGCTCACGGCCATGACAACGCGCACGCCGCGGACGACGCCTAGCGATGCAGGGCCTCGGTGACCAACGAGAGGAGGGGCGTTCTCCGAGCGATACGCCGCCCGCGAAGCCCGGTCTACCCCAGCAGCTGACATGAGCACGGCATCGCTATGTTGTCGCGATGTGCCAACAGCGGACGTGGCGTGTCGATCGACCAGTTTGGTTTCAGGGAGGGATTAGCGACAGCGGAAGAGCAGAGCGTCTCATGCGCAGGGCTATCGCCCGATGCGACGGTCGGCGTATAGTCGTCACGGCGCCCGCGCTCGCCGTCTTCGTTCCTCCAGCAGTCGAGCGACGATAGGCTTGAGCTGCGGGCGCCGCGCAACCTCAAGGGAGCTTTTTCTGCTTCTGTGGCTGCTAGGTTTCAACAGGGGGCCCAGAGTCTTGCCGACCGTCCGATTGCTGGCCGCGTCTCAGTTTGATTGTGTCGGCCGAGTGGGGGCCGCAGGTAGGCCTTCAAGCAGGTCTCGTTGTCTGGCGAGGGCGCGTCACTGTCTGGCCAATTCGGTGAATTGCTGCCGCACGTCAGGGAACGTGGCTCGCTCTGCCGCCACCTCGCATGCTTTGACAAGCGCCCGCGGTTGCATTAAGGCTCCGGTCATGCGGCACGCACTCTCCATCATTGTGATTATTGCGATCCGACACGGCGGGCCGCCGGGTGCTTTCGTGCGCTGACACCAGCGATGGCGCCAAAGCAATCCAGGCCCCGCCGGCAACGGACGGGGCCTTTGCTCATTTTATGCTGCGCTCCGTACTCACCGAACTGCAACGAACCGGAATGCGCCAGATCAAGACCTATCTCGAGGCGGAGCAGAACCCAAACTTCCCGGCGGTCGAGAAATCCATCCTCGAATACTGGGAGCGCGAGCGCATCTTCGAGGCCTCCATGGAGAAGCGCCCTCGGCTGGTCGACGGGCGCTCGCTCGAGTTCGTCTTCTATGACGGTCCGCCGTTCGCGAACGGTCTTCCGCATTACGGACACCTCGCGACCGGATTCGTGAAGGAACTCGTCCCGCGCTATCAGACCATGCGCGGCCGCATGTCGAGCGCCGCTTCGGCTGGGATTGCCATGGCCGGCCCGGCGGAGCTGGAAGTGGAGAGAGATCGCCGCCACCGGCCGCGACGCGATCCTCGCTCTCGGCATCGCCGAGTTCAACGCCAGATGCCGCGAGTCGGTGCAACGCTACACCAGGGAATGGGAGTGGTATGTCACGCGGCAGGCCCGCTGGGTTTCATTTCATAACGCCTACAGGACCATGGACCTAGCCTTCATGGAGAGCGTCATGTGGGCCTTCAAGACGTTGTGGGACAAGGGGCTCATCTTCGAGAAAGCTACCGGTGTCGTGCCCTACTCGTGGGCGGCCCAGGCGCCTCTCGCGAACTTCGCCAGACGCGCCTCGACAATGCCTATCGCGAGCGCGTGGATCCGGCACTGAGAGTCGCCTTTTCTGTGGTCCCCGAGCCGGGCGAGCCCGCCTCCATCAAGATGCTCGCGTGGACGACGACGCCGTGGACGCTGCCCGCCAATCTCGCGCTCTGCGTTCATCCGACGCTCGACTATGCGGTGAAGCAACGCGGCGGCGAGCGCTACGTCCTCGCCGCCGAGGCCGTGCGGCGCTACAGACAGGATCTGGCGGGCTTCCACGAAGTCGGCATGGTCAAGGGCGCCAAGTTCGCTGGCCGCGCATCGGCCGCTGTATCCGTACTTCGCGCGTGCTGAATGCCTTCGTTGTCATCGCCGATGCGTTCGTCGGAGCCGAAGAAGGCACCGGCATTGTTCACCTTGCACCCGGTTTCGGTGAGGACGACCTCGAAACCGCGAAGGCGGCCGGCATCACGGCCATCGTGCCTGTCGACGATGCCGGCAGATTCACCGACGAGGTGCCAGACTACGCCGGGCAGAACGTCGTCCTCGAAGCGAACGCAAACATCATCCGGGATCTGAAGGCGCAGGGCGTCGTCGTCCGGCACGAGCAGCATCGACACAGCTATCCGCACTGCTGGCGGACGGATCAACCACTCATCTACAGGGCGGTCAACTCCTGGTATGTGGCGGCGAGCGCGTTGCGCGATCGCATGGTCGAGTCAACAAAGACATCCGCTGGGTGCCGGCGCACGTCCGTGACGGCCTCTTCGGAACCCGGCTCGCCAACACCCGCGATTGGAATATCTCGCGCGACCGTTTCGGGGAGCGCCGGTGCCGGTCTGGAGAAGCTACGACCCGCGCTATCCGCGCGTCGACGTCTACAGTGCACTTGATGAGCTCGAACGCGACTTCGGTGTGCGTCCAACTGACCTTCACAGGCCCGAAATCGACAAGCTCGTCAGACCCAATCCGGATGATCCTTCCGGACGTCGATGATGCGGCGCGTGCCCGATCATTGCTGGTTCGAATCGGGCTCGATGCCGTTCGCGCAGCTCCATTACCCGTTCGAGAATCGCAGCGATTCGAGGTCAACTTCCCCGGCGATTTCATCGTCGAATACGTGGCGCAGACGCGCGGCTGGTTCTACACGCTCATGGTCCTCGCAACGGCGCTGTTCGACCGAGCACCGTTCCGGAACTGCGTCTGTCACGGCGTGGTCCTGGACGAGGCACATCGGAGCTTCGAAGCGCCTCAAGAACTATCCGGACCCCGTGCATCTTCGACACCTACGGCGCTGATGCCCTGCGTTGGTACGTGCTGTCCTCGCCGCTCATGGCCGGCGGCGACCTTGTCATTTCCAAGGATGGCACGGACATCGGCAAGGCCATGCGCCAGGTCATTATCCGCATCTGGAATGCCTACAGCTTCTTCGTGCTCTACGCCAATATCGACGGAGTCGCGGCGCGTTCCGCACCGATCAGACGCACAGCCTCGACCGCTATATCCTGGCCAAGACACGCGAGCTCATCGCCCGCGTGCAGGACAACCTCGATGCCTACGACCTGCCGAATGCCTGCGCGGCCGTACCGGGCTACGTTGATACCCT
>CAVTXS010000012.1:0-49057 GCA_963738705.1 uncultured Alphaproteobacteria bacterium | reverse complement strand
GCGACAGCCAACAACGGGGAGAGAGGTGAAGAGGCGGCGCCGTTGCGCATCAACATCACCGAGATCCGCTCAAATTAACTGACGCGACCGTGAGCGAAAGCTTCCTCCCCGGGAGCACCCAGACCTGCGAGAGTGTGAAGCGCCTCACAGCGATCCATGAAGCTTGGATGCACGATGGATGGCGCCAAGCATCAAGAACGAGACATTGGCATGGTTGGCGACCGGGCACGAACGCCGCCTCCGTCGGCGTAGCCAGGCAACAGCAGGGAGCGGCGTGATGTCCTTACGGGCGAGAATCGTAGTGGTGATCGGGTTGCTGTTCTGGGCATGCAGCCCCGCATCGGCCTTTTTCGAGCTCTCCGGCGTCTTCGTCCCGGACGAGCGATGTCAGGCTTTCGACAGCATCCGCCGGCGGACCAACCCCGGGAACGTGCTCACGGTGCCCGGCCAATGTACAACGTGCGCGGGCTCAACAAGGAGGACGGCGACTTCGTCCAGGTCGATGTCTCCGGTGCGGTTCCCGGGGCACGGTGGGTGGACATCACCTGCGGCGATCTCTTCCGCGGCAGCGAGCCGGTGGATCCGGACCCGCCGCCGGCCGGGACCTTTGTGCCCTTCTTCGACAGCAATGATCAGCCGAACGATCCAACCCCTCGGCCGCCGGCGCTGTCGGCGTTCGACGGCGCGATGCTGCGGGTCTGCGGCGACTGGGGCACTCGGCCGACGCAGGCGGCGTTCCGCACGGCCCTCGACGACGCGTCGTTGGACGTCACGTGACCCTATATCATCAAGCGTTGGGCGGCAGCATTCTCAGCCCTCAGGGTGGGCTCAAGCAATTCAAGGACGAGCTCGCGTCGGTCTGGTTCGAACAGGACGGGTTCCGCCACATCTTTTGCGGCGAGCCAACGGAGCGGACCATCGGCGGGCTGCATTTCGCCGGGCGCTATCTGGAAATGCAGGAAAAGGGCTGGGGCGGACTGGCAGCACAGTGCAACAAGACCGAGATCGAGCCTCCCGTTTACACGTTCGGCGTAAGCTTTCTCACGCCCGGCGGCAGGGTGCGCACCGCGTGCCCCAAGGCTACGGACTGAACCTCGACGCCATCGAAATTCTCGTCGAGGCGACGAAGGCCTTCAAGCTGATGTTGTCCAGAACGTCCGGCAAGGCCATGTGCCTGCACCGGGTGGCGGAGCCGAACACCCGGCCCATCTGGCGGTGTTCGTGATCAAGAGCAATGCGGTCCGCACCTTCTATCCCGACGCCTCTCCGACCTGCGACCGCAACCGGCCCGGAAAACTGCCTGTGCGAGCCTTAGCGGTAGCCCGGATGGAGCGGCAGCGACATCCGGGTCTCTTCGGCTCGCCATCCCGCATTCCAATTCGCTGCATGCGGGCTACTTGCTACCGTCATTGCGAGCCTAAGGCGAAGCAATCCAGCACGACGGGTGCGATATCCGGATTGCTTCGTCGCTTGCGCTCCACGCAATAACGGCAAATCGCCCACTCCATTCGGCACCGAAGCGGGGAGATGTGATAGGCTTTGCCGCCTTCACGATGACGGAGACAATCCGTGCCGATCGCGCGTCGTTTCCGTATCGCTCAAGCCATGGCGCTGCTGTTGCTGCCGCCATGGATCGCGGCCGCGCCCGCCGCCGCGCAGGAGTTCCCCTCGCGCATCATCCGGCTGGTGGTCGCCTTCCCGCCCGGCGGGCCGACGGATTTCGTCGCACGGCTCCTCGCCGACAAGCTCAAGGGCTCGCTCGGCCAGAGCGTGATCATCGAGAACAAGCCGGGCGCCAACGGCGCGATCGGCGCCGAATACGTGGCGCGCGCCGAGCCCGACGGGCACACGCTGTTCCTCACCACTGTCGGCGCGGTCGCGATCACGCCGCATCTCAATCCCAAGGTTCCATACGACTCGCTGCGCGACTTCGCCCCGGTCACCCGCCTGGTGCGCAACACCACCATCCTGGTGGTGCGGCCCGAGACGCCGGTGAACTCCGCCAAGGAGCTGGCCGCGCTCGCGGGCGAGAAGCCGGGCGCGATCCCGTTCGCGTCGACCGGCGTGGGCTCGATGCCGCACCTCGCGCTCGAGCTGTTCCAATCGGCCGCGGGCGTGAAGTTCCTGCACGTGCCCTATCGCGGCGCCGCGCCGGCGCTCACCGACCTGCTCGGCGGCCAGGTGCAGGCGCTGTTCGCCGACGCGCCGGTGCTGATGCCGCACATCCAGGCCGGCAAGCTCAAAGCCCTGGCGGCCGCGTCGGTCGACCGCAACGCGATGCTGCCGAACGTCGCGACGCTCGCGGAGCAAAACTTTGCCGACACCACCGCCGACAATTGGTACGGATTGCTGGCGCCGGCCAAG
The DNA here is from genome assembly GCA_963738705.1 of uncultured Alphaproteobacteria bacterium. Classification (GTDB taxonomy): domain Bacteria; phylum Pseudomonadota; class Alphaproteobacteria; order Rhizobiales; family Xanthobacteraceae; genus CAVTXS01. Next base: position 46,693 of record CAVTXS010000012.1, on the reverse strand, counting down.
ACGCCGGCGCCGGTGATTGCCAGGATCCGGGACGCGGTCGCGGCCGCGCTCGCCGACCCGGACGTCGCCGGCAAGCTGATCCAATCGGGCGCGATCCCCGCCGCGACCTCGAGCGCCGAGTTCGGCCAGCTCCTGTCCGACGAGCTCGCTCGCTGGGGCCGCGTCATCCGCGACAAGGGGATCAAGGAGCCATAACGAACTGCGCTGAAAAACCCATCGCGTGTCCGACCTGTCCGTCATTGCGAGGAGCGTAAGCGACGAAGCAATCCAGATGGACCATGCCGTTACTGGATTGCTTCGCCTTCGGCTCGCAATGACGGGGAGGCTACGTTCCAAGCCCCTGCAGCCCGCGCGCGAGTGCGCCCTGCAGCAGCGTGACGTCGGTGCCGTAGGCGATGATGCGGAAACCTTTGGCGCGATAGCTCGCCGCCGCCGCGTCGTCGCCGGCCAGGAACCCTGCGGTCTTGCCGTGCCGGCGGCAGGCGGCGACGAGTGCGTCGACCGCGGCGCCGAAGCGCGGATCGTCGAACGCGCCGGGGATGCCCATCGAGCTCGTGAGATCGAAATGGCCGAGCCAGACGATATCGACGCCGTCGACCGCGGCGATCGCATCGACGTTCTCAATTCCCTTGACGGTCTCGACCAGGCAGATCACAAGGTGCGCGCGTGCGCGGCGGCCATCTTGTCGGCTACTGCGCCGCTCGCGTAATCGTCGTGCGGCGCGACGTTGAAGGCGGCGCCGCGGCGCCCGGCCGGCGGGTAGCGCGTGCAGGACACGATCGCGCGCGCCTCATCGGCCGTCTCCACCATCGGCAGCATCACGCCCATGGCACCGATATCGAGCGCGCGCGCGATGAAGTGATAGTCGGGCGCCGGCACCCGCACGAGCGGAACGACCCCGGCGCCGTGGCAGAGCGCGAACTGCGCCTTCATGGTCTCGAAGCCCACGCCCGAGTGCTCCATGTCGTAGAGGATGAATTCGGCGCCGGCCGCAGCGCAGATCGCCGGGTAGCCGGGCGTGAAGAACTCGAACGCCATCGTGCCGAAGGCGGTGCCGCCGGCAGCCAGCCGGGGTTTCAACGGGTTCGGTCGCAAATCGAGTCCTCCACGGAATTACTCATTCCTCGTCATCCTGAGAGCGTGTGAAGAATTTGGCGTCTGCGGGATTTTGATTGGCAAGGGCGGCACGGTGTGATTCGCTCGGACGCAAGATTCGAGGATTGAGGACCTTGTTCGATGACTGAGAAGCCGCTGTTCGAAGAACTGCCGGAGCAGGCTGCGTCCGGTACGGCCGCTCGGCAAGCCTCGTCTGCTGGAGCCGCTGCGTGACCAGCTTGAATTGCGATCGATGGATATCGACAGCCTGATCGGCGAGGACCATGCGGCGCGATTGATCTGGGCCTATGTCGGAGCAGCTTGATCTGCGCGCATTGGAGGATGCGATCAAGGCGCGGGAGGGCCGGCCCGGGCATCCTGCGATCACCCCGCGTCTGTTGCTGGCGCTGTGGCTTTACGCGACCAGCGAGGGGGTCGGCAGCGCGCGGGCGCTGGCGCGGCTGTGCGAGAGCCACGATGCCTACCGCTGGCTGCTGGGCGGGGTGTCGGTGAACTACCACACGCTGGCCGACTTCCGGGTTGGTCATGGCGAGCTTCTCGATCGGCTGTTGACCGAGAACGTGGCGACGCTGGCGGCCTGCGGCCTGATCGATCTCGGCAAGCTGGCGCAGGACGGCGTGCGGATTCGCGCCAGCGCGGGAGCGACTTCGTACCGCCGCCGTGCCCGGCTGGAGGAGCATCTGGCTCGCGCGCGCGAGGTGGTGGAGCAGCTCAAGCGCGAGGTCGACGACGATCCGGCGGCCAGCAATCGGCGCATCCGCGCGGCGCGCAAGCGAGCGGCACGGGAGCGTGTCGAGAGGGTCGAGGCCGCGCTCACGACGCTGGGCGAGGTGGAAGCGCAGCGCGAGCGACGCCTGAAGACGAACCGCAAGCAGACCGAGAAGCAGAAGGAGCCGCGCGCCTCCACGACCGACCCCGAGGTGCGGATCATGAAGATGGCCGACGGCGGCTTCCGCCCGGCCTGTGAACGTGCAGGTCGTCACTGTCGCGGCGGAACAGATCGTGGTCGCGGTCGAGCCTTCCACGGTTGGTTCGGACCGTGGCCTGATGCAGCCGATGCTGGAGAAGGTCCGCAAGTGCATCGGCCGCCTGCCGGCATGCCATCTCGCCGACGGCGGGTTTACGGCGGCCGACGACATCGAATGGGCTCACGGCGAAGGCGTCGCGGTCTATTGTCCGCCGACCAAGCCCAAGAATCGCAGCGATCCATTCCAGCCGCGAGCCAATGACGGTCCCGGCGTGCTCGCCTGGCGAAGCCGAATGGCGAGCGAGGAGGGAAAGGCGCAGTACCGGCGTCGGGCGATCAGCGAGTGCATCCATGCCCGATGGCGCAACTGGAACCTCATCCGCCTGAACGTGCGCGGACATGCCAAGGTCACCGCCGTGATGCTCTGGCATGCGCTCGCCAACAACGTCCTGCAAGCGGACCGCATGCTGAGAAGTCACCGCATCATCACCGCATAGGAGTCGGGGTTGCTGCGGGCCACCTCGCCGCGGCAACCTCAGACGCGCAGCTGAATAGACCGCATCGCTCACCATTCCGGCGTCCCGGCCCACAGACGCAGTGACGCAGGCATCAGAGGATCCATCCTGACCGCAGGCTGACAAATTGAAAAAACTTCACATCCTCTGAGGCGCGGGCCGCAGGCCGAGCCTCGAAGGACGACGGCCCTGGACATCCTTCGAGGCCCTCGCTTCGCCGGGCACCTCAGGATGACGGTCTTGGAGCGCCCCGCATAAGCGGCGAGCTTGGCCGTGAAGGCCGGATTGTCGATCACCGTCGGATCGACCAGCGTCTGCGGCACGCGGCCCTCGCGCACTGCGAGCGCCGACGCCACGCACGATGCCCCGATGCCGGCGAAGCATTGATCGGTATGGCAGAGCGCGTGCGGCGCCAGGATGACATTGTCGAGCATGAGCAGCGGATCGTCCGCGGCCGGCGGCTCCGGATCGAACACGTCGAGGCCGGCGCCGGCGATGCGGCGCTCGCGCAGCGCGGCCGTGAGCGCGCGCCTGATCGACGATCGGCCCGCGCGCCGTGTTGATCAGGTAGGCACTCGGCTTCATCAACGCGAGCCGCGCGCGCGTCGACGAGGTGGCGGGTCTGCGGCGTGAGCGGGCAGTGCAGCGAGATGAAGTCGGAGATGCCGAACAGCTCGTCGAGCTCGACCAGGTGACGCCGAGCTCGCGCGCGACGCGCGGGGTCGGCGTAGGGATCGTGCGCGACGATCGTCATGCCGAAGGGTTGCGCCAGCCGCACGGTCTCGGCGCCGATATTGCCGAGGCCGACCAGTCCAAAAGTGCGGCCGACGAGGCCGATGCCCATGTAGGCGCTGCGCTCGCGCGAAGCCGGCGGGGCCGCGCGCGCGTCAGCCGGTCCTTGTCGAACATGCGTCCGGTGAGCGCGAGCAGGAACGCGATCACCGACACCGCGACCGGCCGGCGCACGCCGTCCGGCGTGATCGTCACCGCGACCCCGTTCTCGGTGCAGGCCGTCGACGTCGACGGTGTCGTAGCCGACGCCGAAGCGGGCGACCAGCGCGAGGCGGTCGCCCGGATCGATGCTGTCGCGCCGAAACCCCTCGCCCAGCAGGATCAGCGCATCGAGCTCGGCGACGTCGCGCGCCGCGATGTCGCCTTCGTTGCGCAGTTTGACGAGCTCGATGCCGGGATCGCGCATCAGCGGCGCGAGATCGAAATCCAGGTAGGCCGGGCTGCCGTCCGGCTGCAGGAAGCCGGCGCTCAGGCCGACACGGAAGGGGGTCATCGGGGAAGGCTCCGCAACGTGACAACAACCGCCAGAGGTGGGACCGTCTGGCCTGATACTGACCCGTCATGGCCGGGCTTGTCCCGGCCATCCACGTCTTTCTTGCACGGCCACCGAAAAGCAAGACGTGGATGCCCGGCACAAGGTTTCACGCCCGGGCCGGCCAGAAGGCCGGACCCGGGTGCCGGGCATGACGGACATGAGGATTCTCGCCGCAACCGAAGGAGGATCGGATTTGAACGCATCCCTGTTCGACCTCGCCGGCCGCACCGCGCTGGTCACCGGCGGCGGGTCCGGACTCGGCTACGCGATCGCGCGCGCCTTCGCCGGCGCGGGCGCCAAGGTCGTCCTGCTCGGCCGCAACGTCGACAACCTGCGGCGCAGCGAAGCCGAGATCGCCACCGCGGGCGGCCGCGCCGCGCACGTCGTGTGCGACCTCGTCGAGGCGAATAGCATCCGCCCGACCGTCGAGCAGGTGGAGCTTGAGCACGGCGCGATCGACATCCTGGTCAACAATGCCGGCATCAATCAGCGCAGTTCCCTCACGGAGTTTCCGAAGGACGGCTGGGACCGGATGATCGCGGTGCATCTCTCCGCGCCGTTCCTGCTGGCGCAGGCGGTCGCCGCCGGCATGATCGCGCGCCGCGCCGGCAAGATCATCAACGTCGCCTCGATCATGTCGGAGCTGGCGCGGCCGACCATCATCCCGTACGCGGCCGCCAAGGGCGGACTGAAGATGCTCACCCGCGCGCTCGCGGTCGAGCTTGCGCCCGCACAACATCCAGGTCAACGCCATCGGCCCGGGCTTCTTCAAGACCGCGATGAACACGGCGCTGATCGAGAACCCGGAATTCGACGCCTGGGTCAAGCGCCGGACACCCGCCGCACGCTGGGGCGAGCCCGACGAGCTTGCCGGCATCGCGCTGCTGCTCGCTTCGTGCTGCCTCCGACTACATCAACGGCCAGATCATCTTCGTCGACGGCGGCCTCACCGCGGCGGTGTGAGGGGGCGCGCGCCTGTGGCAAATTGTAGAGCGCATTTGCCAACCGCCGCGGACCGATGGTTAATCGCGCCTTAACCCCGCCACCCATAAGCTCCCGCCATGCGGCGAGCCCTCAAGCAGCGACCGATACTTCATGAGCCCCGCCGACCCCGTGCCGTTCCCGCAGAGCCGCGCGCGCGCCCGACGCGCGCTCGCCGTTCGTGCGCCTGACCGAGCTGCTCGGCGACATCGACGCCCGGCCAGCCGCCGATCAGCCTCGCGGTCGGCGAGCCGCAGCATCCGATCCCGCCGTTCGTCGGGCCGGTGCTGCAGCGCCAACCTCGCCGAGTTCGGCCGCTATCCGCCCAACAAGGGCATCCCGCCGGTTCTGCGAAGCGGCAGCCGCGCTGGCTCGACCGCCGCTACGACCTGCCGCGCCCGGTCGATCCGGCGCGCGAAGTCACGATCGTGGCCGGCACCCGCGAGGGGCTGTTCCTCGCCGCCATCGCGGCGCGCGCGCTTCGTCAAGAGCCGCGTCGGGCGGCCCGCGATCCTGATCCCCAATCCGTTCTACGCGGTCTACTCGGCCGGCGCGCTCGCGGCCGACTGCGAGCCGGTCTACCTCGCGGCCAGCGCGGAGACCGGCTTCCTGCCCGACCTCGATGCGCTTACCGACGACCTGCTCGGCCGCACGGTCGCGCTCTACCTCGCGTCGCCGTCGAACCCGCAGGGCGCGGTGGCGAGCGCCGAATACCTTGCGCGCGTCGTCGCGCTGGCGCGCCGCTTCGGCTTCATGGTGTTCGCCGACGAGTGCTACTCGGAAATCTATTCGACGCATCGGCCTGCCGGCATGCTGCAAGCCGCCGGCGCCGACTTCGCCAACGTGGTCGTGTTCCATTCGCTGTCGAAGCGCTCGAGCCTGCCGGGCCTGCGCGTCGGCTTCGCGGCCGGCGATGCGCGCTTCATCGCGCCCTATCTCGACCTGCGCACCGTCTCGGCGCCGCAGATCCCGGTGCCGGCGCAGGAGGTCGCGATCGCCGCCTACGACGACGAGAGCCCATGTCGAGGAGAACCGCGCGCTCTACCGGGCGAAGTTCGACCTCGCCGACCAGATCATCGGCGGCCGCTACGGCTACCGGCGCCCGGCCGGCGGCTTCTTCCTGTGGCTCGACGTCTCGGCGCATGGCGGCGACGAGGCCGCGACGGTCCAGCTCTGGCGCGAGGCCGGCGTGCGCGTGCTGCCCGGCAGCTACGTGGCGCGCATCGGGCGCCGACGGCCGCAATCCCGGCGACGGCTATCATCCGCGTCGCCATGGTGCAGGACGCCGCGTTGACGGCCGAGGCGCTGCACCGCCTGGTCGGCCACGCTCGGCTGAAAGGACGCGCATCCGATGTCCATGACCTGGCGCAGCTTCGAGCCCTCGTCCTTGATCCCGGACGAGTTGCGCGCCGCCATACGTCGCCGTGTCGCGCGAGATCGGCGGCGTGACCCTGCTGGCGCTGGCGGCGCTGCTGGCGCTCGCGCTCGCGACCTGGTCGATCCACGATCCGAGCCTCACCCACGCCACCAAGGCGCCGATGCGCAACCTGCTCGGGCTGCCGGGCGCGATTGCGTCCGATCTGCTGATGCAGCTCATTGGGCCTGGCTTCGATCGCGCTGCTGGTTCCGATCGCGGTGTGGGGCTGGCGCCTGCTTCAGCCACCGCCCGCTCGACCGCGAGCGGCTGCGCGCTCGTGCTGTGGGCGCTGGGCGCGCTGTTCGCCGCGGCGTTCGCCTCCTGCCTGACGCCGACCGCGCGGTGGCCGCTGCCCACCGGTCTCGGCGGCGTGGTCGGCGACGCGCTGATGCGCGTCCCCGGCCTTGTTCGCCGGCGGACCGCTGACCGGTATCAACCGCGGCGCGGTCGCCGTGTCTTGCCGGCGCCGCGGCGCTGGTCGCGTGTTCGCCGCATGCGGCTTCGGCTGGCGGCGGCGCAAGGCGGACGCATACGACGACGGCACCCGCGACCTCGAGCCCGAGAACGACGAGGGCGCGGACTCGCTGGCTCGGCTGCATTACCCATGCATTCTTAAGCGCGCAAGGCCCGGTTCGCGCGCGCCGCTCGCCTGTCTGCGTTCGCGGCTTGCGCCGCAGGACGAGTATCCGCGCGCGCCGGCCGCTGCTCGCCAACGAGTCGAGCCGCGCTGGCGCGACGCGCCGCCGGTGGAATTGCCGCGCCGAGCCCGAGCTCGACGACGCCGAGGACGAGGATGCCGCGCCGCGCGAGCGTTCCGAGCGCAGGCGCCCGCGCGCCGCCGCGCGGCCGTCGAAACGCTCGAACGGCTACGAGCTGCCGTCGCTCGGCGCTGCTCACGGCGCCGAAGGCGATCGAGCGCGCCACCGTCAGCCAGGAGCTGATCCAGGAGAACGCGACCGCGCTCGAAGGCGTGCTCGGCGATTTCGGCGTGCGCGGCGAGATCATCAACGCGCGGCCCGGCCCGGTCGTCACGCTCTACGAGCTCGAGCCCGCGCCCGGCATCAAGTCGTCGCGCGTGATCGGGCTCGCCGACGACATCGCGCGCTCGATGAGCGCGATCTCGGCGCGCGTCGCGGTCGTGTCCGGCCGCAACGCGATCGGCATCGAGCTGCCGAATCCGAAGCGCGAAAAGGTGTTCCTGCGCGAACTGCTGTCGGCCGACGACTACACCGAAACGGTCGCCGAAGCTGCCGCTCTGCCTCGGCAAGACCATCGGCGGCGAACCGGTGATCGTCGATCTGGCGCGCATGCCGCATCTGCTGATCGCCGGCACCACCGGCTCCGGCAAGTCGGTCGCCATCAACACCATGATCCTGAGCGTGGTCTACCGGCTCACGCCGGACCAGTGCCGGCTGATCATGGTCGACCCGAAGATGCTGGAGCTCTCGGTCTACGACGGCATCCCGCATCTGCTCACCCCGGTCGTCACCGATCCCAAGAAGGCGGTGGTCGCGCTCAAGTGGGCGGTGCGCGAGATGGAGGACCGCTATCGCAAAATGTCGAAGCTCGGCGTGCGCAACCTCGAGGGCTACAACGCGCGCGTCGCCGAAGCCAAGATGAAGGGCGAGACGCTCACGCGCACCGTGCACACCGGCTACGACAAGGAGAGCGGCGAGGCGATCTACGAGGAGGAGACGCTCGACCTCGAGCCGCTGCCGTTCCTGGTCGTCATCGTCGACGAAATGGCCGACCTGATGATGGTCGCCGGCAAGGACATCGAGGGCGCGATCCAGCGGCTCGCCCAGATGGCGCGCGCGGCCGGCATCCACGTCATCCTGGCGACGCAGCGGCCGTCGGTCGACGTCATCACCGGCACCATCAAGGCGAATTTCCCGACCCGCATCTCCTTCCAGGTCACCTCCAAGATCGACAGCCGCACCATCCTCGGCGAGCAGGGCGCCGAGCAGCTGCTCGGGCAGGGCGACATGCTGTACATGGCGGGCGGCGGCCGCATCAGCCGCGTGCACGGCCCGTTCGTCTCCGACGAGGAGGTCGAGAAGGTGGTCCGCCACCTCAAGAGCCAGGGCGCAGCCGCAATATCTCGAAGCCGTCACGGCCGGCGGCGACGAGGACGACGAGGACGGCGCCGTGTTCGATGCCACCATGATGGGCGGCGAAGCGGCCGGCGATCTCTACGGGCAGGCCGTGCAGATCGTGGTGCGCGACCGCAAGGCCTCCACCAGCTATATCCAGCGCCGGCTGCAGATCGGCTACAATCGCGCCGCCTCGCTGATGGAACGGATGGAGAAAGAAGGCATCGTCGGCGCGCGCCAATCATGCCGGGAAAGCGCGAGATTCTGGTTGGCGGCGAGGACGATGACCGCTAGAAAGTGTTAAGCACGGCGCCGTGTGGGCGAAGGGGAGCCGTGAAATCGCCATACCTGCCGGCTAGGGCTTGGACCGGCCCGCGGCACTTCTCCTGGGAAAGACATGGGGCGCACTGCGGCGCGCGGAGGGACATATGCATAACAGGGTGCGCCGCACTGTTGATTGGCGCTGTGGCCTGGTCAGCCGGTGCCGTTGAGACCCGTGCGGAAACCGTTCCGCTCCCGCAAGCCGCGCCGAAGGCGCAAGCTCGCCCGGCCGTCTCGGGCGACCGTCACGCGGCGCCGCGACCGCGCAGAACCAATTGCCGATTCGCCGTCACCCGTCGTCGCGCGCCGCCGCCGCGACGCCGCGCTGCTCGCCCCGGGGCGTTCGACGCCCAGCAGCGCGCGCTGATCGAGCGCATCAACGGCTATCTTACCGGCGTGCAAACCCTGATCGGCGATTTCGTGCAGGTCGGTCCTGACGGCCGGCGCACCGACGGCAAGTTCTACCTGCAGAAGCCCGGCCGCATGCGGTTCGAATACAATGCGCCGATCCCGCTCGAGCTGGTCGCCGACGGCAAGTCGGTCGCGATCCGCGACCGCCGGCTCGCCACCCAGGACCTGCTGCTGCTGTCGCAGACGCCGCTGCGCTTCCTGTTGTCCGACCGCATCGACCTGTTCAAGGAAGGCAACCTGGTCAACGTCCACGCGGACGACACCTTCGTCACGATCATGCTCGACGAGAAGCAGACGCTCGGCGGCACCCATCGCCTGATGCTGATGTTCTGCGGCGCAGGACCTGCAGCTCAAGCAGTGGACCGTCACCGACCCGCAGGGCTACGACACCACGGTCGCGCTCTACAATCTCGACGCCAGCAGGAAGCCCGACCCCGGCATGTTCAGGATCAACTACGAGCGCTTGCGCGATTAGGGCCTGCGCGCGGTTTGGTCCGCTACTCTCCCACGTCATGCCCCGCGAAGGCGGGGCATTCCCGCAGACACCATACGTCTCGTGATTACTGGGTCGTCCGCTTTCGCGGACGATGACCGATGTATGTGACAGCGGAGCACGACTGCGATGGCCGACAAGCTGAAATTCTACTATTCGCCCGGTTCCTGCGCGCTCGCCTCCCACATCGCGCTGGAAGAGGCGGGAGCCGCGTTCGAGCCGGTGCGGGTGGCGCTGGCGAAAGGCGAGCAGAACACGCCGGAATATCGCCGCATCAATCCGAAGGGGCGCGTGCCGGCGCTCGCCGACGGCGATTTCATCGTGACCGAAAATCCGGCGATCATGCGCTTCGTCGCGCGCCGCCATCCGGATGCCCGGCTGTGGCCCGACGATCCGCGCGAGGAGGCGCGCTGCGCCGAATGGCTCGCCTGGATCTCGTCGACCATCCATGTCGCCTATGCGCATATCCGCCGCGCCGAGCGCTACGCCAGCGACCCGGCCGCAATCGAGAACGTGAAGCAGAAGGGCCGCGAGACCTGCCGCGAGTACTGGGGCGCCGTCGACGAGAAGATCGGCCGCAGCACATGGGCCGCGGGCGAAACCTACTCGGTCGCCGACGGCTACGCGCAGGTGTTCTGGAACTGGGGCAAGGGCCAGATCCTCGGCTTCGACATGGCCAAGGATTTTCCGAACTGGACCGCGCATGCGCGCCGCATGGCGGAGCGTCCGGCGGTGCAGCGCGCCTTCGCGCGCGAGGAGCTGCCGCTGCCGAATTAGCGAGTGGCGAGCGTTGAATGGCGAGTAGCGAATGGTGAATGGCGAATGGTAAGAAGGGCACTATATTCGCCATTCGCCACTCGCCACTCGCCATTCGCTACTCACCATTCGCCACCACATTCGCCGATCGATGCAGCTCAAAGTCACCACCTGGAACATCAACTCGGTGCGCCTGCGCATCAACCTGGTCGCCCGATACGTCAAGGCGGTGCGTCCGGACGTGCTGTGCCTGCAGGAGACCAAGTGCCCGGACGACGCGTTTCCGTTGAAACGCCTCAAGCGCCTCGGCTACGCGCACGTCGCGCTCAATGGCCAGAAGGGCTACCACGGCGTGGTGGTGGCCTCGCGGCTGCCGTTCGAGTCCTTCACCGTGCAGGAATTCTGCGGCAAGCGCGACTGCCGGCACGTCGCGGTCGTGCTCGGCGAGCGCGCGGGGCTGAGCGAGCCGATCACGTTGCATAACCTGTACGTGCCGGCGGGCGGCGATACGCCGGACCCGGACCTCAATCCCAAATTCGCCCACAAGCTTTCGTTCCTCGACGAGATGCGGGCGCACGCGACGCTGCGGCCGGCGCCGCGCGAACGCGCCATCCTGCTCGGCGATCTCAACGTCGCGCCGCTCGAGCACGATGTTTGGAGCCACAAGCAGATGCTCAGGATCGTCTCGCACACGCCGGTCGAATGCGAGAAGCTCACCGGCGCCTGCACGGCCGGCGGGTGGGTCGACATGATGCGGGTTCTCACCCCTGAGCCGACCAAGCTCTACACCTGGTGGAGCTACCGCTCGCCCGACTGGGCGAGCGCCGACAAGGGCCGCCGCCTCGATCATATCTGGGTCAGCCCCGCGCTCGCCGACCGGGTGGCCGGGATCAAGATCGCCAAGGAGGCGCGCGGCTGGGACCGCCCGTCCGACCACGTGCCGGTGACGGCGACGATCGAGGTGTGACTAAGTCCCAATTCGTCATTGCCGGGCTTGACCCGGCAATCCATCCCTCACGAAGACCCTTTCGAAGAATGATGGATGCCCGGGTCAAGCCCGGGCATGACGATTCGATAATGCGGATGACCTCGCATCAGGCCAAGCGGAAGGAGGTGCTACTCGCTCTCCTGCTGCAGCAATCCGCGCACGAAGCCGAGCTCCCCGACCATTTCGATCGCGCGCGCGGCCATCGCCTCGCGCAGCCGATAGGCGAGATCCGGATAGCCCTCGAGCATCTTCAGGAACAGCGGCCGCGGAATGCGGATGACTGACGACGGCTCCTGCGCGGTCGCGGTGAGCGGCCGCCGGGTCTCGGTGATCAGCGCGAGCTCGCCGATCAGCGTGCCCGGACCGACGACGGCTGTGCGCACCGCCTTCCCGGTCCGCCCCGAGGCGAGATGGAACGACCCCTCCTGCACCACGTAGCCGCCGTCGGCGACGTCGCCCTCGCGAAACAGCACCTCGCCGTCGTGCACGTAGCGGTTCTCTGCCCCGATCGCGAGGATGCGCAACGGCTCGCGGCCGAGCAGCGCCAAGGTCGGCACCCGTTCCAGGAGCGCGATATCGTCCTCGATCGTCATCGCCGCTCCTTACCTCTCCCCGCTTGCGGGGAGAGGTGGGACTGCGGCGCCGTCGCGCGTATCCCCCTTCGGCCGTGATCGCGGGCGGTCAGAGGCATCATGCTCACGGCATCAGCTTGTAGCCGCCTGCCTCCGTCACCAGGATCGACGGGGTCGCGGCGTCGCGCTCCACTTTCTGCCGCAGCCGGTAGATGTGCGTCTCGAGCGTGTGCGTGGTGACGCCGGAATTGTATCCCCACACTTCCTGCAGCAGGATCTCGCGCGACACCGGCCGCTGGCCGGCGCGATAGAGGTAGCGCAGGATCGCGGTCTCTTTTTCGGTCAGGCGCACCTTGCTGCCCTTGGGGCTGACCAAGAGTTTCGAGGCCGGCCGGAACGTGTAGGGTCCGATCGTGAAGACCGCGTCCTCGCTCGCCTCGTGCTGTCGCAGCTGCGAGCGGATGCGCGCCAGCAGCACCGCGAACCGGAACGGCTTGGTCACGTAGTCGTTGGCGCCGGATTCCAGACCCAGGATGGTATCCGAATCGGTGTCGTGTCCGGTGAGCATGATGATCGGCGCCTTGAAGCCGCTCTTGCGCAGCATGCGCACGGCCTCGCGGCCATCGATGTCGGGCAACCCGACATCCATGATGACGAGGTCCACCTGCCCGTTCTTGGCGGCTTCGATGCCTTTGGTGCCGCTCTCGACCGCCGCGGCCTCGAATTCATCGTGCAGCGCAAGTTGCTCGACCAGGGTGCCGCGCATATCGGCATCGTCGTCGACGATCAGGATCTTCCGGGTATTGGGCATCGAATCGCAACCGCGAATGTCATCGTTCGCCCGAGTTTATGCGAAGTTCGGGGCGAAAGGGAGGATTCGTGCGCAAATGCTCGAACCCCGCGTGCGCGTGCTCAATCGGCAGGCAACCACCAGACCATGCGCAAGACGTTGAAATCATTACGAGTACGCGCCCGACCCGGCATACCGGCGCGCGGCGTGCTGATCGCCGGGCCGCTGGCGCTGCCGGCCGCGCTCGGCGGTTCTGGAATTCGCGCCAACAAGCGTGAGGGCGACGGCGCGACCCCGCGCGGCCGTTTCCGGCTGGTGCGCCTGTGGTGGCGGGCCGACCGCGCCTGGCGTCCGCCGACCGGCCTGCCGGCCCGCCGCATTGCGCCGGTCGACGCCTGGTGCGAGGACCCGGGCGACCGGCGCTACAATCGGCCGATCCGGCTCGGCCAGGGCCAGGGCGGCGACCGCTTGACCCGCAGCGACCGGCTCTACGACCTGCTGATCGAGCTCGATCACAATGCCCGCCCGCGCGTCGCCGGGCGCGGCAGCGCGGTGTTCATCCATGTGGCGAGGCCCGGACTTGCGCCTACGGCCGGCTGCGTCGCGCTGACGCGCGCCGCGCTGCACCGCCTCCTCGCGCGGCTGGGACCGCACACCCGCATCGAGATTCAGTGACGCTTTGGCCCGCCGCAGCGTTGCATCCCGATCGCCGGGCCGCCACATGCCGAGCAGACCTCTTGATCATCCGCCTTCGCGGATGATGACGGCTGCGAGAGGGATGAACTCGGGGGCAGCGGGAGCGCCGCATGGGCGCCTGGATCCTGATCGCGGTCATGCTGGCGATCCTGGCGGGCGCCGGCTACGTCGCCTATGAGGGCTGGACCGCGGTCGAAGGCCCTGAACTGCCGGCCTCGCTGCACGTGGCGATGTGGCTCGGCATCGTGTTCTCGGTCCTGGTCGGATCGGGCCTGATGGCGCTCGTGTTTTACAGCCACCGCAAGGGTTTTGACGACCGCGCGGCCGGCGGGCGGGAGCCCGAAGAGCCAACGCGCAAGTAGCGTTGACACCGATTCGTCATCGCCGGGCTTGACGGCCTATTGCGAACGATCGCTGCTCTACTAACGCTCCGCGGTCGGCCGTTCACCGAAGATCGCGCTGCCGACGCGGACATGGGTGGCGCCGAACCGGATCGCGGTCGCGAAATCCGCGCTCATGCCCATGGAAAGCCAATCGAGCCCGTTGCGCTTGGCGATCTTGGCGAGCAGCGCGAAGTGCGGCGCCGGCGCCTCGTCGAGCGGCGGGATGCACATCAGCCCGCGGATGGTCAGGCCGTAGGTCTCGCGGCACGCTCGGACGAACGCGTCGGTGTCCTCGCGGCAGGACGCCCGCCTTCTGCGGCTCCGCGCCGGTATTGACCTCGACCAGCAGGTCGGGATGGCGCCCTTGCCGGTCCATCTCCTTGGCGAGAGCGCCACATAGGCTTGCGCGGTCGACCGTGTGAATGGCATCGAACAGCCCGACGGCCTCGCGCGCCTTGTTGGACTGCAACGGCCCAATGAGGTGAATCTCAAGACCAGAGTATTCGTTGCGTAGCGCGGGCCACTTGGCTTTGGCCTCCTGCACGCGGTTCTCTCCGAACACTCGGTGGCCGGCAGCGATTGTCGGCAAAATCGTTTCGGGTCCGAAAGTCTTTGTCACGGCGATCAAGGTGACGCTCGCCGGGTCGCGTCCAACTGCTTGGCACGCCGCGGCAATTTCGGCTCGCACCGCGGTTAACCGGTCCGGAACCGCAGCCGCCGCCGTGGTTATTTCAGGCTTCGACGCGACCGATGGCAGCGGGTGATCAGATTTCGCCATCGAATTCCCACTCGATCCCCAAAAATACCACTTGATCCCTAAAATTGTCGGCGCTCACTCAACCGGCATTTCAGCGTTCGCCCCGTAACATCTCGGCGGGGAAAAGGTACTTCATGCCTTCGCTGCGTCGTCGTGCCGGCCGCTGGACGGATTGGACCAAACGTGCGTCCAGCATCCGCTCGAGCATCGTCTTGCTAGCCATTATCGCGGTCGCGCCGCTGCTTGTCGACCGCGTGCGGCTGATGGAGGTCAATCGCGCCGACAGGGTCGCGGCTGCCGGCGAGCAGGCGATCGGCCTGGCGCGCACCGGCGTCGACAAGCAGGAAGAGGTGCTGATTGCGGCTCGCTCGGTGCTGCAGGCGGTGAGCCACGCCGTCGACCGCGTCCCGGACAGCCGGGAATGCAATGACTTCCTGACCGACACGGCGTCGGACGTGCCCTGGATGCGCGCCATTACGGTCGCCAATCCGGCCGGTCGGGTTGTTTGTTCATCCAATCCACAGGCTATCGGGCTCGACATATCGGATCGGCCTTTCGTCAAAAAAGCCGCCGCCACCCGGGACTTCGTCGTCAGCAGCTTTTTCTTCCCACGCACGGGCAGCCAACCCGCGATCGCCGGAGCTCTCGCCAAGCGCGACCCCTACGGAGCAATCAAGGCCGTCATCGTGACGCTGGTCGATCTGCGCTGGATCGGCCAGCTGGCGAACGTGATCGAGAACCGGCCCGGCGCGGTCGTGTTGCTGGTCGACGCCGACGGAACCGTGCTGGCCGGCCATCCCCATCGCGACGCCTGGGTCGGCCGCGAGCTGCACACCCATCCGTTCATGCGCGAGGTCCAGGCCCGCTCTAATGGAAGCGCTACCGCGGTCGCCTTCGACGGCGTGCGCCGCATCTGGGGCTTCAGCCCGGTCGCCGACACCGGCGCGCACCTCCTGGTCGGGCTCGACGAGCGCGAAGCATTGAGCCAGGTGCAGCGCGACATGACGTTCGCCTACCTGCAGCTCGCGCTCACCGCGGCGCTGATCCTGATCGGCGTCTGGTTCTTCGGCGAGCACGCGATCTTGAGGCCGGTGCGCCGGCTGGCGCACTTCGCCGAGCGGCTCGGCCGCGGCGACCTCGCGCTGCGCGCCTCCCCGCGCGCCTGGGCGAGCGAGTTCGTCCCGCTGACGCGCGCACTCGACAGCATGGCGGGGCGGCTGGCGGCGCGCGAGCACAGCCTGCGAGTCGAGAGCGAGCGCTTCAAGGAGCTCGCGACCCTGGACAGCCTTACCGGCCTGCCGAACCGCCGCCGCTTCGACGCGCACCTCGCGTCCGAATGGGCGTGCGCGGCCGCGCAGGCAAGCCCGCTGTCCCTGCTGATGATCGACGTCGACCACTTCAAGCCGTACAACGACCGTTACGGGCACCTGCAGGGCGATTCCTGCCTGCGCGCGATCGGCGGGATCCTGCAAGGCATGGCCGAGCGCGGCGGCTTCGCGGCCCGTTTCGGCGGCGAGGAATTCGCTTTCCTGCTCGCCAACACCGATACGCGCAGCGCGCACCGCCTGGCTGAGAGCATCCGGCACACGGTCGAGAGCCTCGGCATTGCGCACGCGGACGCGCCCGCCGGCCGGGTGACGATCAGCATCGGCCTCGCGGCGGTCGTGCCTTCGTCGAATGGCCGGGCGAACCTTCTGGTCGAGGCCGCCGACGCCGCCCTCTACGCCAGCAAGCGCCGACGCAACTGCGTCACCGCCTGCAACGAGGCGGCGCTCGCGCTGGCGTCCTGACGGCCCTTCCGCGCCCCTTCACGACCAGGCGGAGTGAAGAGGCCCGCATTCCCTTCGATTGCACACGGTCGCTAATCGACCTACAGTGAGGCGCCGGGAAAAGGGAGGACGAAATGGAACGCTATTTCGTCGTGGTTCTTGCTCGCGACGCGGACGCGATGCGGGCCCTGCAAAAATTCGAATTCGACCTCTTCGCGCAGACCGCCAAGCGCAGCGGCCGCGACAAGGACTATCCCTTTTCCATCGACGGGCTCTTGTCCCCGGATGAAATCGAGCAGCTCAAGCAGGCGGGCTACCGCGTTCAAGTCCAGGACCCCGTCGAAAAGCGCGCGCGCGGCGCCCAAAACCCCGCCGACTTTTCCCAATGGATCCAGGGCATGCAGCCCGCCCTGACGCGCGAGCGGGCCGCCGCCGCGCGAGCGAGCGCAGCGACCGCCGAGAAGGCCGCGGCCGCCGGAAGGAAGACAGGGCGCAAGAAGCCTGCCGCCCGCAAAAAGCCGAAGGGAAAGGCCGCCAAGCGGAAATAGGTCGCTCATCGCTTTTGTGCCGAGCCAAGAGGGTTATGCGCCATGCCCTACATGTCCGTCAGCGCAATTTCCGACGCCATCGATCACATCGCGACCACATATCCGGCGATTACCCAGGTCATCGCACTGCCCGAAACCTCGGTGGAAGCTCGGCCGATCAGGGCCTTCAAGATCGCCAACGGCGGCGGTTCCAACCGGACGGGTGTGCTGTTCCTCGGCGGGACGCATGCCCGGGAGCTGATCAATCCCGAAACCGTGATGAGCTTTTCGTTGCGACTGTGCGATGCCTACACCAACAATACCGGCCTGACCTTCGGCCCCAAGAGCTATACGGCTCAAACCGTCCAGCTGGCGGTCAACGCCCTCGACATTTTCATGCTCCCGCTGGTGAACCCGGACGGGCGCCATTTCTGCCTGATGCCTGGGGGCGACGCGATGTGGCGCAAGAACCGCGCCCTCAATCCCGGCTTTGCCTGCCGCGGCGTCGATCTCAACCGCAACTATGATTTTCTCTGGTCGAGCGGCATCGGCACCAGCAGCAATTCCTGCAGCCTCATCTACAAGGGCCCCAACGCATTCTCCGAGCCGGAGACGCGCAACGTGCGCTGGATGATCGACAATTTCCCGAACATCGCCTGCCTGATCGATATCCACTCCTACAGCGAGCTGGTGCTCTATCCCTGGGGCGACGACCAGGACCAGACCACCGATCCCAATCAGAATTTCCAGAATCCCGCATTCGACGGCCAACGCGGCGTCATCGGCAGCGGCTACAAGGAATACATCCCGCCGGGAGACCTGCAGGCCTATGTGGCGCTGGCCGAGCGAATCCGGGACGGCATCAAGGCCGTCCGCGGCCGGGTCTACACGGCGCAGGAAAGCACGTCGCTCTATCCGACCAGCGCGACGTCGCACGACTACGCCTACGCGCGGCACTTCGTCGACACCGGCAAGCGACGCATCCTGGGGCTGACGATCGAGACCGCGCGCGAGTTTCAACCGGCCGATGCCGAGAAAAACGGTGTGATCAGCGAAACCTCGGCGGGTCTGATGGAGTGCCTGCTCGAGACGCTCTGCCCGGCCGACGTGGTGCAAAACCTGCTCGACGCGGTGCTGCCCTTGCGGGCCGTGCGCACGTTCCGGGACCGCGAGCTGCGCACGACCCCGGCCGGCGCGCGCTATGAGAAACTGCTGCGCGCGCATTCGCTCGAGCTTGCCACGCTGGCGATGGGCGACAAGGCGGCGCGCGACGCCGGCGCCACGCTGCTGCGCGTGGCGGGCCGCTTCTTCACCACCAAGGGCGAGATGGCGTCCCGCAAGATCAACGCCGACGATATTGCCCAGGTCACGCGCGCTCTCGGGATTGTGCGAAGGGTGGCGAGCCGGAAGCTCCAGGCCGCCATCGACACCGCGCTGGCGGACACCAGAAGGGTGCAAGGCCAGTCGTTGGCGGATGCCTTCAAGGTGCTGAGCCGCCCGCGGCCGGGCCCGGCCGCCAAAGCGGGCGCGCGAGCCAGGAAATCGGCTGCCGCGAAGGCGCGCTCCAAACGGGCCGGCGGACGCAAGACGGCCAAGAAGACGCGGCGATCGAAATAGCGCGGCGCGAAGTAGCGCGCCGCGGATGCGGGTTTCGTCCGCGGCCGGCTCCCCGATCGCGGACCTCACCCGCGCTTCGGGATTTGCAGCCCGCGCTGCACGGCGGACCGTGCAAGGCCGCGCTCCAACCAGGCCGCGACGTTGGCGAAGCTGTCGAACGCCACGAGCTCGCGCGCCCCGTAGAAACCGATCAGGTTGCGCACCCAGCCGAGCATCGAGATGTCGGCGATCGTGTAGTCGTCGCCCATAAACCATTGCCGGCCGTGAAGGTGTTTATCCATGACATCGAGGATGCGGCTCGACTCGGCCACATAGTGTTCGAGCGGACGCTTGTCGGCGATCTCGCGACCGGCGAATTTGTGGAAATAGCCGACCTGGCCAAACATCGGCCCGACGAAAGCCATCTGGAAATAGACCCACTGGATCGTTTCGTAGCGCCGCGCCGCATCGGCCGGCAGAAGTTTCCCGGTCTTCTCGCCGAGGTATTGCAGGATCGCGCCGGACTCGAACAGCCCGAGCGGTTTGCCGCCCGGACCGTGCGGATCGATGATCGCCGGGATCTTGCCGTTCGGGTTGAGCGAAAGGAGCTCAGGCGTCTTCTGATCATTGTTGTCGAAGTCGACGAGATGCGGCTCATACGGCAGCCCGATCTCTTCCAGCATGATCGAGACCTTCACGCCGTTCGGCGTCGGCAGGGAATAGAGCTGCAGGCGCTCCGGATGCGCGGCCGGCCAGCGCGAGGTGATCGGGAAGGCGGAGAGGTCGGGCATTCGAGACTCCAGGAGTGCCGCATCGAGGCGACGAGGGTGTAGCCGGCACTCACCGTCATTGCGAGCGAAGCGAAGCAATCCAGGCCGGCGGTGCAGCTGCCTGGATTGCTTCGTCGCTAACGCTCCTCGCAATGACGGGAGGAGCACCCCCCTCACCCGCCCATCCCCTTCATGAACGTCGATGGCAGCACGCCCTTGACCGACTGCGCCCGCTTGGCGAGCCAATAGGCCTGCGGCGAGGGCACCGAGGCAAAATCGTGATCGACGCCAAGTTTCTGGGCCGCGTCCATCGGCCAGTTCGGATTGTACAGGAGCTCGCGCGCGAGCGCGATCAGGTCGGCGCGGCCCTGCTGAAGGATCTCCTCGGCTTGGTCGTAATGCACGATCAGGCCGACCGCCATGGTCATGATCTCGGCGTCGCGGCGCACGCGCTCCGCATAGGGGACCTGATAGCCGTAGGTCACCGGCCCGGCGCTGATCACCGGCGAGCCGCGCATGCCGCCCGAGGAGCAGTCGATCACGTCGACGCCCTTGGGCTTGACGAGCTGCGCCAGCGCGACGCTCTGGTCCGGGCTCCAGCCGGCATCGTCCTCGACCGAGAAGCGCATGAACAGCGGCTTCCCTGCCGGCCAGTGCGCGCGCACGCTTTCCACCACCTCGATGGCGAAGCGCATGCGGTTGAGCTCGCTGCCGCCGTACTCGTCGTCGCGCAGGTTCGAGAACGGCGAGAGGAACTGATGGATCAGGTAGCCGTGCGCGGCGTGGATATCGAGCACGTCGAATCCGGCTTCATGCGCGCGGCGCGCCGCCTCGCCCCAGCGCGCCACCACCTCGGGGATTTCGGCGCGCGTCAGCGCGCGCGGTGTCGGCTCGCTCGCCGGGGCATTGAGCGCGCTCGAGGACACGAGCTCCCAGGCGCCCCAATCCTCGATCTCCGGCGAAGGGGTCAACGGCGCGCCGCCCTCCCACGGCCGGAAGCGCCGCGCCTTGCGTCCGGAATGGCCGAGCTGAATGCCGGACACCGCATTGTGCGCCCGGATGAAGTCGACGCAGCGCTTGAGGCCCGGGATGAAGGCATCGTCCCACAGGCCGAGGTCGCCGACCGTGCCGCACCCGCGCCGCTCGACCTTGGTCGATTCCATGAACACGAGGCCGGCGCCGCCGGCGGCGTAGCGGCCGACGTTCATCAGGTGCCAGTCGGTGGCGAAGCCCTTGACGCCCGAATACTGGTGCATCGGCGAGACCACGACGCGGTTCTTGAGCGTCACGTCGCGGATCGAAAGCGGCGAGAACAGCAGCGGGTGCGGCATGTGCAAGCTCCGTCGGCGCGGAGGCTATTACAGCTTGCCGGTGAATGGGAGCGGGTGGACGCCGCGGTCGTGCCGTTGTGCGGCGGGCGGCGCCGACGTTGCGCTTTGGGCGTGAATAGAGGGCCGCGGACGGCCTATGCGCCTGCGCTCAAATCATTGACCCGATTTCCCTTTCATGGCCTAAGTCCGCCGCACACGGACAGGCGCAAGACTTAAAATCGCATGACCACCGACCGCTACAACGCCAGCGAGGCGGAGCCGCGCTGGCAGAAGGTGTGGGAGGAGCGCGGCATCTTCGCATCGCGCAACGACGACCCGCGTCCGAAATATTACGTGCTGGAGATGTTCCCCTACCCGTCGGGGCGCATCCACGTGGGGCACGTGCGCAACTACGCCATGGGGGACGTGCTGGCGCGCTACATGCGTGCCAAGGGCCACAACGTGCTGCATCCGATGGGCTGGGACGCCTTCGGCCTGCCGGCCGAGAACGCCGCCCTGGAGCGCAAGGTCCATCCCAAAGCGTGGACCTACGAGAACATCGCCGCGATGAAGTCGCAGCTCCAGGCGATGGGGCTCTCGCTCGACTGGTCGCGCGAGTTCGCGACCTGCGATCCGGCCTACTACAAGCACCAGCAGAAGATGTTCCTCGACTTCCTGCGCGCGGGTCTCGCCGAGCGTGAAAAGCGCAAGGTCAACTGGGATCCGGTCGACATGACGGTGCTCGCCAACGAGCAGGTGATCGACGGCCGCGGCTGGCGCTCCGGTGCGCAGGTCGAGCAGCGCGAGATGAGCCAGTGGGTGTTCAAGATCACCAAGTACTCGCAGGACCTGCTCGACGCGCTCGATACGCTCGACCGCTGGCCCGACAAGGTGCGGCTCATGCAACGCAACTGGATCGGGCGCTCCGAGGGCCTGCTGATCCGGTTCGCGCTCGATCCCGCGACCACGCCGGGCCGCGAAACCGAGCTCGATATCTTCACCACGCGGCACGACACGCTGTTCGGCGCCGAGTTCATGGCGATCGCGCCCGATCATCCACTGGCCGCGGAGGCGGCGAAGAAAAATCCCGCGCTGGCGGATTTCATTGCCGAGGCTAAGCGCCACGGAACCGCCGAGGCAGTACTCGAGACCGCCGAGAAGCTCGGCTTCGACACTGGCATCAAGGCGATCCATCCCTTCGACCCGAACTGGAGGCTGCCCGTCTACGTCGCGAACTTCATCGTGATGGAGTACGGCACCGGCGCGATCTTCGGCTGTCCGGCGCACGACCAGCGCGATCTCGACTTCGTCAACAAGTACGGTCTCGGCGCGACCCCGGTGGTGTGCCCGCCGGGCGTCGATCCGCAAAGCTTCGTTGTCACTGACGAGGCCTATGTGGGCGACGGCCGCATGATCAACTCACGCTTCCTCAACGGCATGACGGTCGAGGAGGCCAAGGATGATGTGGCTCGCCGGCTCGAGAGCAAGACGCGCGGCAACGCTCCGGTCGGCGAGCGGCAGGTCAATTTCCGCCTGCGCGACTGGGGCATGTCGCGCCAGCGCTACTGGGGCTGCCCGATCCCGGTGATCCACTGCCCGAAATGCGACGTCGTGCCGGTGCCGGACCAGGACCTGCCGGTCGCGCTGCCCGAGGACGTGACGTTCGACAAGCCCGGCAACGCGCTCGACCACCACCCGACCTGGAAGCATGTCGCGTGTCCGCGTTGTGGAGGTGAGGCGCAGCGCGAAACCGACACGATGGACACCTTCGTGGATTCCTCATGGTACTTCGCTCGCTTCACCGATCCATGGAACGACAGCGCGCCGACCACGCGCGCGGTCGCCGACCGCATGCTGCCGGTCGACCGGTACATCGGCGGCGTCGAGCACGCGATCCTGCACCTGCTCTATTCGCGCTTCTTCACCCGCGCCATGAAGCTGACCGGCCACATCGGCCTCGATGAGCCGTTCGCCGGCATGTTCACCCAAGGCATGGTGGTGCACGAGACCTATCAGAAGGCCGACGGCACCTACGCGATGCCGGCCGAAGTCGAGATCGAGACCGTGGGCGACGTCCGCCGCGCGCGCCTCAAGGCGACCGGCGAAGAGGTGAGCATTGGTTCACTCGAGAAGATGTCGAAGTCGAAGCGCAATACGGTCGACCCCGACGACATCGTCGGCGGGGCGGACGTCGCGCGCTGGTTCATGCTTTCGGATTCCCCACCCGAGCGCGACGTAATCTGGACCGAGGAGGGAGTGCAGGGCGCTTGGCGTTTCGTTCAGCGGCTGTGGCGTCTGGTCGCCGAGGCCGCCGCGGTGGCGGCGCCGGCCGGGACACCCCGGCCGGCCGCCTTCGGCGAGGCCGCGCTCGGCATCCGCAAGGCCGCCCACCGGGCGCTCGCCAACGTCTCCGAGGACATCGAGCGGCTGCGCTTCAACCGCGCCATCGCCCACATCTACGAATTCGCCAACACCTTCCAGGCCGCCTTCGGCGCGATCGCAAGCAACGGCGGCGGCGCGGCGGCGGCCGACGTGGCCTGGGCGACCCGCGAGGCCGCCGACATCCTGGTCCGCCTGTTCCACCCGATGATGCCGCACCTCGCCGAGGAATGCTGGGCGGCGCTCGGCCACCGGACCCTTGTGGCGGAGGCGCCCTGGCCTGCGGTCGAGCGCGAGCTCCTGGTCGAGGACACTGTGGTATTGCCGGTACAGGTCAACGGTAAAAAGCGGGCGGACGTGACGGTCCGCCGGGACGCGGGTCCCCCGGAGATCGAGGCTTTGGTACTATCGCTGGAAGCGGTGAAACGGGCACTGTCGGGCAAGCCGCCGAAAAAAGTCATAGTTGTCCCGCAGAGGATCGTGAATGTGGTCGCCTAAGCGGACGACGGACGACAGACGACAGAGGACGGGACGCTTTGCCCCATCTGTCGTCTGTCGTCTGTTGTCTGTCGTCGGCCTCGCAGCTTTGGCGGCCGGTTGCTTCCAGCCGCTCTATGCCGAACGGACGCTGACCGGCGAGCCCAGTCTGCGCGCCGCGTTCAAAGGTATCGACGTGGCGCAGATCGATGCGCCCGGCGGCAGCGCGCTGGCGCGGCTCGCGGTCGAGGTGCGCAACGCCCTCCTGTTCGACCTCACCGGCGGCGGCAGCCAGACGCCCCCCACCCACCGGCTCGTGATCGTTCTGGCCACCAGCACCAGCTCGATCATCGTGGACCCGACGACCGCCCGGCCCGAGTTCGAGATCACCGCGCTGGAGGCCAACTACCGGCTGTTCGACGTCGCCACCAACAAATTGGTGATGGACGGGAGCGCGACCGCGCGCGTGTCCTACGACATTCCCGGGCAGCAGCAGCGCTTTGCGATAATCCGCGGCCAGCGCGACGCCCAGAGCCGCGCCGCCAAGGTGATCGCCGAGCAGATCCGCACGCGCGTCGCATCGTTCCTGGTCGCCGGCACGTAAGTAGGGCGGGTTAGCCGAAGGCGTAACCCGCCGGCCGCCAAATGGCGGATTACGCTTTCGCTAATCCGCCCTACGGGCCTCGTATGGTATGACATGACCCTGCTCAAATCCGCCGAGGCCGAGCGTTTCGTCGCCAAGCCCGATCCGGCGCGCCCGATCGTTCTGTTGTTCGGTCCCGACGCCGGTCTGGTCAGCGAGCGCGCCGAGGCCATCATTCGGGCGAGCGTCGACGATCCGGCCGATCCGTTCGCGCTGACCCGGCTCGAGGGCGAGGAGCTGGCGGCCGATCCGGCGCGGCTGATCGACGAGGCCCGAACCGTGCCGTTGTTCGGCGGCCGGCGCGCCGTGTGGGTGCGCGCCGGATCGCGCAACATCGCGCCGGCGGTCGAGCCGCTGCTTGCCGAGGCGGCAATCGACTGTCGTGTCGTGATCGAGGCCGGCGACCTCAAGCGCAATGCGCCGCTGCGGACCTTGTGCGAGCGCGCACGCTCCGTTGCGGTGCTGCCGTGCTATGCCGACAGCGATCGCGACCTTGCGCGGCTGATCGACGAGGAAATGCGCCAGGCCGGCGTCGCCATTTCGCCGGAAGCGCGCAGCGCGCTCGTTCCGCTGCTCGGCGGCGACCGCCGCGCGTCCCGCAACGAATTGCGCAAGCTCGGGACCTACGCGCAGGGCGTAGGGCGTGTGGATCTGGCCGACGTGATCGCCGTGGTCGCCGATGCCTCGGCCTTGGCGCTCGACGAGGTGATCGACGCCGCTTTGGCGGGCCAGCCGAAGCCCCTCGACGTCCAGCTCGGCAAGGCGCTCGCCGCCGGCACCGCTCCGGGCACGATCATCTTCGCGGCGCAGCGCCAGGTCGCGAACCTGCACAAGGCGCGGCTGTCGGTCGAGGCCGGCACGAGCGTGCCGGACCAGGTCGAAGCGATGCGCCCGCATTTCAGCCGCAAGGCGGCGGTCGAAGCCGCGCTCAAGGCCTGGACTTCCGCGAAACTTGCGGGCGCCATGCAGGAGGTCGCCGCAGCGCAACTGGAGACGCGGCTGAAGCCGGCGCTCGCCGATGCCATCACTCGCCGCGTGCTGCAGCAATTGGCCAGCGCTGCGCGCCGCAAGGACTGACGGGCCGCGCGACCTTCCGCCACAACCCGGGCGGGCGCAACCCGCGCCTCGCCTCCGCGTTGAGTGCTAGGGTCGGCTAAGCCTCGGAGCAACACGGCCGTGAGTTCTCGTCGAGCCCAACACACGGCCTCTGATCGCGCTCACCGGCGCGACCGGCTTCATCGGTCAGCATCTGCTGCGCGAGCTGCCGCAGCGCGGTTACCGGCTCCGGATCTTGCTGCGCCGCCCGAGCGTCTCGCCTCTCGACTGCGCCAGCGCGGTCGTCGGCGATCTGGCGCGACCGATGAACATGGCGGCGGCGCTCGCCGATGTCGATGCGGTGATTCATTCCGCGGGGCTCGCGCACGCCATGAGCGGCACGCCGGAGGACGACTACCGGGTGCTCAACACCGACGCGACCATTGGGCTCGCCCGTGCCGCGCAGCGCGCGGGCGCGCGCCGTTTCGTGTTCCTGTCGTCGATCCGGGCGCAAAGTGGCCCGACCGCAGCGCAGGCGCTGACCGAGGATCTGCCCCCACGGCCGAACGAAGCCTATGGCGCGTCCAAGCTGGCCGCCGAGCAAGGTTTGGCCGCGCTCGACGTCGATTGGGCCGCGCTGCGGCTCGCGACTGTCTACGGGCCCGGAATGAAGGGCAACATGGCCGAGCTCGTGCGGCTGGCGCGCGCGCCTTATCCGCTGCCGCTGGGCGGCCTGACGGCCCGCCGCTCGCTGCTCGCGCTCGACAATCTCACCGAGGCGATCGTGACGGTGCTGTCGGCCCGTGGGCCGGTGCGGCGGCCATTGCTCGTCGCCGAGCCCGACCCATTGACGATTCCGGAAATGATCGCCGCGTTGCGCCAAGGTCTCGGCCGCCGCCCCGGGCTGGTCACGGTGCCGGGGCCGTTTCTGCGCGCGCTGCTGCGCGCGGCAGGACGATTTGAGATGTACGAGCGGCTCAATGGCGCGCTTGTGGCCGATGCTTCGGCGCTGACGGCCCTCGGCTGGCAGCCGCGCGTGCAAACGCGCGCCGCGCTGGCGGCGCTGACGCGGGATTCGTAGGGCGCGAATCGCGCGGCGTATCGCGCCCACGTGCCCGTGGTTTGGCGGAAAGACGCTTCGCTGTTCCGTCCTACCGGCTCCGTGCTATCCGCAGTTGCCCATCCATCAGCCGGGAGCCCATCGTGCAGAACCGCAACCTGCTCACCCGCCGCGGTGCCATCGCGGGGTCGATCGCGGGCCTGTTGGCGGCGACCGGCAAGCCCGCTTCGGAGGCGAGGGCGCAACGTCTTCTCGCCGATCCGCGACGCCGACGCCGACTATTGCCAACCGCGCGCTTTGGTCGATATTATGACCGCTGAATCGGGCAACGGACCTGACCATGTCACAGGCCAGAAAGCTCGCTGCCAATCGCCTCGCGCGCAAGCCTAGACGCAAGGCCGCAGCCGCTCGCCAAGTCAGGTCGCCTCTCGTTGCGGCCTTGCTCAATCGTGCGGGCGTATTGGCACCGGACCGCGTCGCGGGCACGTTCGGCATGTCGAAAGTGCAGCTCGCGGAGACCGTCGGCCTCAGGCGCGAGGTCTTCTACAAGCAAACTCGCGTTCGGGCGCCGAAGACGCAGGCGAGAGTGCGGGAGATGCTGGAGGTCATAAGCCGGATTTCCGAATGGGCTGGCGGCAAGCATCAGGCCATGGCCTGGTACCGAGCCCAACCGATCCCGGCGTTCGGCGGACGCACCGCCGAATTGCTGGTCAAGTCCGGCCAGGCTTCCGCCGTGCGCGACTACCTCGATCACATCGCAATGGGCGGCTTCGCTTGAGGTTTCGGGGAACGTGCTACCGGGCGCACGATCCCCGATGGTCGTTCAAGCCGATCTCCGGTGCCGGCGCGGCGATCCATGGCGGCCGCTTCAATCCCAAGGGCGTGCCGGCGCTCTATCTGAGCCTCACGGTCGCGGGAGCGGTCAAGGAGGCCAATCAAGGATTCGCGTTCAAGTTCGAGCCCTGCGTGCTGTGCTCATATGACGTCGACTGCGCCGACATCGCCGATCTGCGAAGCGACGCCGGTCGAGCCCGGCACGGTGCCGCGCTCAAGGACATGGCCTGCGCGTGGTTCCCGGACGCGGCGCAAGGCGGCGCCGAGCCTCCCTCGTGGCGTATCGCCAGCCGGCTGATGTCGAAGGACTATGCCGGGATCCTGGTTCCGAGTTTTGCGCCGGGCGCAACGCCTGCCGACCACAATCTCGTCCTCTGGCGCTGGGGCGTGCGCCGGCCGCACAGAGTGCGCGTCTACGACCCGAGCGGCCGGCTGCCGAAAAACCAGCTGTCGTGGGACTCGAGCCCATCCCGGTGATGTGTTCGGCAATGCCGCCGCCTCGCCTCTCCCCGTTGTTGGCTATCGCATTCACACATCTCGCCTCGTACTGATGGGCGCGGACCGAACGCGAAGCGTAGCCGCGTAAGGCGGGCACGGCCTCGGCTCCCCCTGCGGGTCCCTTGCGGGGGAGGGAACGCTGGAACGGCCCCCTCGCGAGGGCGAAGGGCAAACTGCGGCCCGGCGCTCGGATGTGTGAATCCGATAGCCGTTGTTGGGGAGAGGTCGGCTTGCGCGCGCTATAGCGCGCAAGCCGGGTGAGGGGAGCTCTTGCGCCGCGCGCGGTCTCCATGCCCGGCGGAACACCCTGATGATTCCCGCCCGCCAGCCCGAAGCAGCGGCGCGCCAAAGCCAAGTTACCGCTTGTTCAGGTTCGCCTCCTAAACTCGCACAATCGATGCGAGGAGGACGCGAATGAGAATGCTGCGCGGCTTGACATGCGCCGTGGTGGTGCTGGGGTGCGTCGGTGTCGAGCCCGCGCTTGCCGATCCCACCGGCGTCTGGCTCGACAAGGACGGTGGGACGGTCCGCATCCGCAGCTGCGGTCGCGCGCTTTGCGGCACCATCGCGAGCATCAGGCCCCGGCTCGATCCCGCAACCGGCCGGGCGTGGACCGACAAGAAGAATGCCGATCCGAGCAAACGCGCCCGTCCGCTCGTCGGCGTCCAGGTTTTGATCGCGATGCAGCCGAGCGGACCCCGGAAGTGGTCGGGACGGCTCTACAACGCCGATGACGGCAAGCTCTATTCGGGCAATCTCATCGAGCTCGGTGCCGGGAGCGATCCGGGTCGAAGGATGTTGGCTCGGCATCTGCGGCGGCGAGAACCTGCGCCGCGCGGGCAGCTTGGCGGCGCGTTGAGCTTGAGCTTCGATCCCGTCCTTCGCGGGAGCCGGATTCTCACTCGACTTTGATATTGGCCGCTACCGCGATGCGGCCGAATTTGTCCGCCTCGGCCCGCACGAAGGCGCGCAGCTCCACGAGATTCATCGGGCGCGTCACGATGCCCTGCACGTCGAGCTTGGCGGCAAGCGCCGTATCGGCGAGCGCCGCCGAGACCACCTCGTGCAGCCGGGCGAGAATCGGCTCCGGCGTTGCGGCCGGCGCGAACAGCGCGAACCAGTTGAGCAGCTCGTAGCCGGCAAGCCCGGGCGCGCCTTCGGCGAGCGGCGCGACCTCCGGCAATTGCGGCATGCGCTCGCGCGAGGTGACCGCGACCGCGCGCAGCTTGCCGTCCTGCATCAGCGGGAGTGCGGCGGCGAGGCTCGTAAAGCTCATGGTGACGGCGCCAACCGCGACGTCGGTCACCGCCGGCGCCGCGCCGCGATACGGCACGTGCAGCACGTCGGTGCCGGCCATGCGGTTCATCAACTCGCCGGCGAGATGCTGCGGGTTGCCGACGCCCGACGACGAGAACGACAGCTTGCCCGGATTGGCCTTCGCATAGGCGACGAGCTCGGCCGGCGTCTTGACCGGGGCGTCGCTCCTGACCACCACCACGCACGGCACGATGCCGATCAGCGCCACCGGGGTGAGCTCGCGCAGCGGGTCGTAGGTCATCCGGTCGCGGTAGACGTGGTGGTTGATCGCGACCTCGCCGGACGCCGCCATCAGCAGCGTGTGGCCGTCCGGCGTCGCCTTGGCGACCGCATGCGCGGCGATCATCGCGGCCGCTCCGGTGCGGTTCTCGACGATCACCGGCTGGCCCAGCGCCGCCTTCATCGGATCGCCGATCAGGCGCGCGACCAGATCGATGCCGCCGCCGGCCGGATAGCCGGCCAGGATGCGGATCAGCCGGTCCGGATAGGTTTGGGCTCGCGCGGCGCCGGTCGCGAGCCCGATCGCCGCACCCGCCACCAGAGCAGTGAATTGCCGCCGCGTCGCCACGGATTCCTCCCTGGTCTGCCCCCGCGCAAACCTAACAGCTCGGCGCGGGCGCATACACGCTCAACTCGCCGGCGGGATGCGCCGCCTCCCGGATACGGCGCCGCCAGAACGGCCGATCCGGCCAGCGCGATTCCAGCGCGTAGTAGTCGCGCAGCGTCGCGCGGTAGGCATCGAACTCCTGCTCGGTCAATGCATGGTGCCGCGCGAGGCCGCGCCCGTCGCCGTGCCGCAGGGCATCCGCCACCGCGTAGGCGGCGAATATGCCGGAGCGCAAGGCCTTTGCGATGCCCTGACCGGAGATCGGGTCGTAGCATGAGGCCGCATCGCCGACGCAGACCAACGGCAACGCCTCGTTCCGCTGCAGACGGCGCGAGTTTGCCGGCCAGGTTCGCGGCGCACCATCGAGCCGTGTCCCCGCGGCCAGATCGCGCACGTGCCGGGTCTCGCCGAGCATGCGCAGGAACACCTCGGGCCGGCTCACCCGCAGCCGCCGCGCTTCGTCAGCGTCGGTCATGCAGGCGACCACCCGCCGGCCACCGGGGATCGCTGCGGTGTACCACCAGCCGTCCGCGAAGGCTTCGATGACGAGGCCTTCGCCGTGGTCCGGACTGTGGGTGAAATGCGCGGCGCAGCCGACCAGCCGGTCGAAGGCCAGCGGCCGCAGCCGCTGGGATCGTCCGAGCACCGCGGCGCGCCCCGTGGCGTCGATCGCGAACCGCGCCGTACCACTGCTGCCGTCCTCGCAGGCGAAACGCCATCCGCCGCCCGCGGCCGCGAAATCGACGAGCCTGCCGGCGGCGCTCGCAGCAACGCGCCCGCGCGCCGCGCACCGCAGCATCGCGTCGAAGCGGCCGCGGTCGAGACGCCAGCCGACGTGCCACGCATGGAACAGGAACTCGTTGGCGTTGAGGGAAGGGCTGCCCCACGCGCTCAACGTCCGATAGGACGCGCAATGCCGGTCGGCGAGGAATTCCTCCCACACGCCGAGATGTTCGAGCATCGGCCGCACCGGCGGGGGCACGGTCTCGCCAATGCCGGCATCCTGGACGGCGGTGCCGATCAGGCAGACGCGAAGCTCGGGCGCGAAGTCCGCGAGCGACAGGGCGGCGGCGCAGCCGGCGGGACCCGTACCGACGATGAAGGCGTCGAAATCCGCCAACGGCAGCGCTCCGCTAGTCGGTCCGAACGGCGTAGAACGAGCACACGACGCCGGCGGGCGCGACCGTGCCCGGGGCGCCGGCCGAATGCGGGATGGTGCGAATCACCGAGCCGACAATCGCCGGCCGCTGATTGATCCCGTTCGGCCACGGCGGCACCACGTAGCCGGTATAGTCGTAGATCCATTGCTGGCCGCCCACGACACCGGTCCCCTGGAAGCGCACGCTCCACGGCGTGCCGTAGCCGATCGCTCCATTGAGATCCAGCGACCAGCTGGGGCCGAAGATGCGGCCCTTGAACACGCCCATGGGCGCGTCCTCGATGCTGATGTTCCCGCGACCGAACTCCAGCTGGTTGAATGCGGTTTGCAGGTCCGGGTCGTTCAACAAGCTCCGATAGGTCCACAGGCCGACCAGGTTGCCGATATTCGGGTTCTGCACTGTCAAGCCTCCGCTACGAGCCGGCGCTGCCGGCCTCGACCACCTTGACCGGGTTGTTCGGATCCTGGGTCTTGACGACGAAGCCGAGCGCGCTCCAGGCCGTCACCATCTGCAGGTCGCCGGCATTGTTCTCGGCCGTCGGCGACCACAGCGCGCCGTTCACCCATACCGGCCGATGGGCCGGCCACCAAAACGTGAGCTGCACCTTCTGCGCGACCGGATCGCCAGTGCTGGCCGGCTCGAGCGCGTTCCACGCCTTGATACGTGATGTCGATCGTCTGGGTGGTGCACTCGTTGAAGTCCGACTGCCACGGCACCGCGCTGTACTTGGTGAGGTCGCCGGGCTCGAGCCCGTTCGCCATATTGGCGGCGGCCGATGGGGCGCCGCCCGGCAGCGCGCCGGGCTGGCTCAACCCGCCGGGCGAGTAGCTCGAATGGTGGATGCGATAGGCGCTCGCATAGATCGCCGGGTTGCGCATGATCCATGAGGCCTCGCCGCCGGGGCAGAACGAGCCGCCGAGCCCGCTCGCAAGCGCCGCGCGATCGAGTGCGGCACCCGGACCGCGCAGCTGCGGCCCGGGATCGATGCCCTCTCGCCGCTCGTTGATGAACAGGCCGTCGGCCCATTGCCGCAGCAGGAACAGCATCGTGTCGGTGAGCCGCAGGAACTTCGCCGGGACGGTATTCGATATCGGATTGTCGCCGCACAGCAGCGGCATGCGGAACAGCAAGGGGGCGCTGTGCCCATCCGGCTCGGTGTAAAGCTCGTTCTCCTGCCCTTGCTTGCGCAGCACCCCATAGAGAAACTGCCGCTTCAGCCGCCGCCGCTCGCGCGCGGCGGAATCCTCGCCCTCGAACGGAGGAATCGACAGCTCGGTGGGATCGAAGTTGCCGCCCGGATCCTGGCTATGCGGATTGCCGCCCGCCAGGGGGTTGCGGTCCATGACGTACGCGTAGTCGTTCGGCCGCTGCAGGATCGGCCAGATGTCGCGCCAGAAGTACGGCCGGTACGCCCGATTCCAACGCGCGTTGCGGCGCCAGAAATCGAGATCGTCCGGCGGCTGAGCGCTGCCGTCGAACGGCGGCATGCCGTACATGTATGGCACCAGCGCGAAGTTGCGCACCGCCACGTCGAAGACGAGATCGTCCAACGTGATGATGTCGACGATCTCCGGCGCGTAGCGCGGATAGCCGACGATGACCCAGGCGGGATCGTCGGCGGCGAGTCTGCGGCGGGCGTGCATTCGCGGGAGCCGGCTGGCCATTGATGGTCAAGACCGTGGAGATCAACCGCGCCGTGACCGGGCCGTCGGCAATGTCGTCGAACCATCCGTCGTTGTTGGCGTAGGTCTCGATCTTGGGATTGCCGAATCCCGAGCGCATGCTGCCGGCATTGCCGAAGCCGCCCAGCACCAGGAGCCGGCTGTGATTGTCCTGCTGCGTGCACCGGAGCTCGCCCAAATTGGTGATCGAGTTGGGCGTGAGCGGCGGCGGGAAGGTCGAAGGCCCGCGACCCGGGCCGAATTCCGCGCGGCGCGCGTTCTGGTTCTGAGTCTGCACCGTGCGCGGACCGGGATCGATGATCAGCTGCTGACGGTCGTCGGTGTTGGTGATATCGGCGTTGCGCAGCTTGTGGTCCGCCGCATAGCCATGCTCGCCGTCGCTTTGCGCGAATTCGTACCAACTCGCCTTCTTGTTGGCGAGGTAGACGGTCCAGCGGATGTCGCTGATCTGGACCTTGAGCAGCTGCCCGGTGCGCTGGTTCACCACCTCGGCGGTATCGCCGATCGCCAGTTCCCGTCCCTCCGGCGTGGCATCGTCATAGGCGAAGACGCGGAACCTCGCCGCCTGCCGCCGGATGCGCCCCTCGCCGTCCTTGAAATGCGTGATGGGCGCCTCTTTGCCGTCTTTGACGATCGGGTTGCCGTCCTGATCGCAGTCGAGCGGCATCGCGCCAATTTCATCCGGCGCGATGCAGAACGAGGTCGGGCTGTTCCCCAGCCTGGCGATGCCGATTGCGGGGTGTATGCGAAAGCGTGTCGCCATCGCGCCTTCCTCAGTCGAAGAAATTCAGCGAGACGCCGTCGATCTTCAGTGCGTCCGTGGCCGGAGTGCCGTCGATGTTGAGCGCGACGATATTCACCTGGAACGCTTTTTCTCCGGCTTGCGCGAGCCCGCGCACCGTCTCGGTCGCGTCGAGGCGGAAGCTCGACGGGGTCTTATGCGGCTGCGGCCGCAGGTCGAACGGATCGGAGGACCTTGCCGGCACGTCGCAATGACCGGGTCCGCCGATGCAAACGCCGCTGAACATGTTCACCTGCCCGACGTAATGCGGGTTGCCGCGCGTCGGTGTCTGGATGCTGGCATCCGGCGTGTTGAGAAAGGCGCGGATGTGGAAGCCGGGGCGCGGCACGTACTGCACGGCGTGCAGGCGGATTTCCGCCCGATTGTGCCGCGCCAGCACCTCCGCCTGGACCGGCGTATCGGCGGAACGGAAACGCTGCAGCGCCATCCGATTGTCCGTGGGGTAGACGTGCGAGGCCAGCATGTATTCGTATCCGAGCTTGCGGATGCTGGCGGTGTCGGCAACCGTGAAGTTCCACGGAGAAAGGATGTCGTTGGGATTGTCGGGGCCGCTCCCGGGGTGACGCCCTTGCCATTCCGCCCAAAGGCGGTCGCAATTGCTGTGATGCCCCCAAAAGATCGGATCGAACGCGGTGCGCCCCGGGTCGACCATGTCGCCGGTGCCGAACGGATTGCCGGGCGTCGGCTGGCCCGTCCAATATGGGTTGGCGCCGCCGGAGAAGTTGTGAATCAGGTTGTGCACGTTCTCCAGCGAACCGAAGAACTGGTCGTCCATCGGACCGCTGCCGAATGTGAAGAAATTCGAGATGTTCAGGATGCGCTCGACGTCGCCGGGCGCGGGATAAATCTCGAAGATCAGGCTCTTGTTGCCGCCGGGCCACCGGCGCCAGTGCCAGAGCGGATTGATCTCTTCCAGCGCGGCGATGATCGCGCCATCGCTTGCCTGGTCGGTCCCGTAGGTGATGCCGGCGTCCTTGAACAGTCGCGCGCCCGAGCTGTAGGACTTGCCGAGCCTGCTGCGCAGCCCGCTCAGCGTCTCCTTCGAGACCTTGCCGCCGTCGGTGAGCTTGCGCAGGCCGTCCTCGTCGATCCAGCACTGGTAGGCCGGCGGAACATAGCCGTTATCAAGCGCGACGTCGGAGCCCATGTCCTCCATCGAGGCCTTGACGTTGTCGGCGTCGGCGCTCCAGTCCCAGTACGGCAGCGTGACGGTCGGATCGATGTCCTGCAGCTGCTTTTCGAAACCGTACAGGTAGGCCCGGTGCCAGGTCAGGAATTCCTCCCACCCATGCTGGCACTGGTTGGCGTGAATGCGCGCCCAGTAAGCGTAGCTGCGCTCGTCCTGGAAGAAGCCGTCGAGCGACTTCATCTGCGCTAGCGCGGCCCGCAAACGGCGCAGTTCGTCGTCGCTGAGACAGGAGATGTTCTTGCGGACCTTCAGCATGCCCTTCTCGTCCGACAGCTGATTGACCGGGCCTCGGAACGCGATGTGCGGCGCGTCTCCGACCGCGAGCGCCATCCGTGCGCCCGCCGCCTCGGCGGCGGCCGCGACGGGCGCGTCTTCCTCGGCTCCCGGACAGCCGTCGGCAATCCATTGTCGGATGAACTCGATGTCGGCCTCGGACACCCGTGTGCCGCCCCACGGCAGCGGCGGAAATTGCGTGCCGTCAAAGGGAAACTGGCCGCGCAGACCGCGCACCAGTCCGGCCGAACCGGCGCCGCCGGGCGCGGCCGCGCCATCCGGCCCGCTGTCCGGGCGGCGGCGGCGTGACAGCACGAAGGATCGGCAGCGTCAGCCGTCGGCGGTTCCGCGCCGTCTTGCATCATCGCAATGCCGTACAGCCGGAAACGGCGCAGCTCGCTGAGCGGCAGATTCCAGAACCTGCCGTAACCCTGATAGTCGGCGGTCGCCGCACCGGCGGCGGCTTCCATGATCTGTCGGAAGCGCTGATGGCGCGATAGCGCGTCCGAGGTTTGCGGTGAGCTCCCCGCCATACCGGCACACCCCCTCGATCCATTTCCCGCGGTTATTTGCCGACGCCCGCGTCCGCACTGTCGCGGATTCGACCGCCTCCACGACTTCCATCATGCTCGACATCGAACGACTGGCGTAACGCGCTGCCGATCGAGTGTCGGGTTGCCTTTCATGCAAAGGCAAAGCTTATCTGCAAATCCGCCGATTGCAACCAGGAATTAATCACCCGCCTTACTACTCCGTGCAGTGGCAGGGCTCCCCGCAGGAATTTGCGCTTGCGGCAAGGTGCCGGCGTATTGCGTCGCGGTCCGCGGGATGGCGGAATGTGCAACCCATTTGCCCGACCTCGGGAGCTTGCGATGCCCGCCTTCATCTGCACCGCCTGCGGCACCCAGTATCCGCCGAGCGATGCGCCCCCGGCGCTTTGCACGATCTGCGAGGAGGAGCGACAATACGTGCCGCCGGCCGGACAGAGCTGGGCCACGCAGGACAAGCTTGCCGTCACCCATTTCAACGCCTGGCGCGAGCACGAGCCCGGCCTGATCGGCGTCGGCACGCAGCCCACATTCGCGATCGGCCAGCGCGCGCTCCTGCTTTGCACGCCGCACGGCAACGTGCTGTGGGACTGCATCTCCCTGCTCGACGCCGCGACCGTGACGCTGATCAACGGGCTCGGCGGCCTCAAGGCGATCGGCATCTCGCACCCGCACTTCTACACCACCATGGTGGAGTGGAGCCGCGCCTTCGGCGACGTGCCCGTGCACCTGCACGCCGCCGACAGCGAGTGGATCGTGCGGCCGGACCCGGCGATCCGGCTGTGGGAGGGCGAGACGCTGCCGCTCCTGCCCGACGTCACGCTCATCCGCGGCGGCGGCCACTTTCCCGGCGGCGCGATGCTGCATTGGGCGAAGGGCGCACAGGGGCGCGGCGTGCTGTGCTCGTCCGACATCGCGACCGTGACCACCGACCGCAAGTTCCTGAGCTTCATGCGCAGCTATCCGAACTTGATCCCGCTGTCCGCCCGCGAGGTCGAGGGCATCGCGGCCGCGCTCGCGCCGTTCCGGTTCGACACGATCTACGGGCACTTTTTCGATCGCGTCGTTCCGACCGGCGGCAAAGGGATCCTGCAGGCCTCGGTCGCGCGTTATCTCGCCGCCATCGCCGGGTGATCGCCGCATGCGAGAACCGCGCGGGGCTGCAACGCTCGATCTTTCGAATTGCCTTGCGTTCAATGCCGACATGCGCAACGGTAGATCGCTGAGAGAATTCCTGCTAATCTCTACTTCTGGAGGTCGAGATGGCAGACGGCTCGCCGGTCGCGGGGACGTGGGCGTATCAAAGCTACCTCAACACCGCGGACCAGCCGGTGTTCGGCGCCGGCACGTTCACGTTTCAGACGTCCGGCACCGCCCTGACCGGCACTTTGGACATGGGCGGCGGCTTCGTGCTGGACCTCAAGGGAACCGTCCGCCCGGGCGATCAGAGTTGCCCATTGACCGTCGAGATCGACGGTTACGGCCGCGACGGCACCCCGACAGCGGGCTGGGAATACGACTATCGCGGTTATCTGGCGTACCAGTGGCCGAACGGCGTGGACCAGGTGCCGGCCCTGGTCGGCAACACCATCCGGGCCAAGCCGCACGATGGCCAACCGGCCGGCGTCACGGCCTCCTTCATCGCCGTCAAGCTGAGCTGAGGCGCGGCCGCTCGCGGCGCGCTAGTAGGCGGACTGGGAGACTATCCGACGGACCTCCACCGCCGGATATCTGGCGCTATCGCGGCGCCCCCGGCCGTTGCACCATCGACCGGTATTGAGGCTATTGCGGCGGCCGCAGGTCCCGCTTGCGGATCGCCCTTTGACCAGGGAGCGGTATCGTGAATCTGACACAGCCTGCCGGTAGCGCTCGCACTTGTTGGCGCCTCGTTCCTCTTCGGCGCGCGGGGGCGGCGCGCGCCGACGCCTTGTCCGCCCACCAGCAACTCGCGCGCGACATCTACAAGGAGCTGGTCGAGATCAACACCGTCACGGCGACCGGCGACACCGCGCAGGCCGCCGAGGCGATGGCCGCCCGCCTGCGGGCGGCGGGCTTCGCCGAGCCGGACCTGCAGATGCTGTCGCCTGCGCCGCGCAAGGGCAACCTGGTTGCGCGATTGCGCGGGACGGGTGCGCGCAAGCCGATCATGCTGCTCGCCCATATCGACGTGGTCGAGGCGCGGCGCGCGGACTGGTCGGTCGATCCGTTCAAGCTGACCGAGCAGGACGGCTACTTTTACGGCCGCGGCACGATCGACGACAAATACATGGCGGCGGCTTTCGTCGCCAACATGATCCGCTACCGGCAGGAAGGCTACAAGCCCGATCGCGACATCGTGCTGGTGCTGGAGACTGACGAGGAGGTCCTCGACCGCAACGCGGTGGGCATCCGCTGGTTGCTGGCGAAGCACCGAGACCTGATCGATGCCGAATTCGCGCTCAACGAAGGCGCGGGCGTCGGCATGAAGGACGGCCGGGTGGTGGTCAACGGTATTCAGACCAGCGAGAAGATTTCGGCAGGCTTTCGACTCGAGGTGACTGATCCGGGCGGCCACAGCTCGGTGCCGCGCAAGGACAACCCGATCTACCGCCTGGCCGAAGGTCTTGGGCGGCTGGCGAAGTTCGATTTCCCGTTCAAGCTCAACGAGACCACGCGCGCCTACTTCGAGCGCGCCGCGCAGCTCGAGGACCAGCAGACCGCCGCCGACATGCGCTCGGTCGCCTCCGAGCGTCCCGATCCAGCCGCCATGTCGTTCGTCCGCCTGGCGGCAAATCCGGTCTACAACGCGCAACTGCGCACGACCTGCGTCGCCACCATGCTGGAGGGCGGGCACGCGGTAAACGCCCTGCCGCAGCTGGCGCGTGCCACTGTCAACTGCCGAATCCTCCCGGGCGAGCCGGTGGACGACGTCCAGGCGACACTCAACCGGGTGCTGGCCGACGACAAGATTATCGTCAGCCGGATGGCGGAGCCGTTCCTCGCCCCGGCGTCCGCGCTCAATGAGGAGATCATGGGGGCGATCGAGAAGCTCAGCAATGAGTTCTGGCCGGGCGTTCCAATCATCCCGACCATGAGCACCGGTGGGACTTCCGGCACTCATCTGCGCAACGCCGGGATACCGACATATGGCCACTCGGGGCTCGCCAACGAGATCACCGAGCGGCGCGCCCACGGCCGCGACGAGCGCGTACCGGTGAAATCGTTCTTCCAGGGACAGGACTACCTCTACCGCCTGGTCAAGATGATGGCGGGTGGCCGGTAGAGCGGCCGGGAAGGCCGACGCCGATCGCGGCCATTCCCGGAATCGTGCTCCGAGCGGCGCCTTTCGTATCGATCTGATCGTACCCCGACAGGTAACCGCAAAGCCCTGAAGCGAAACCACTCCGTCGATCGGCGCTACGCGGCTCGCGCCCTCGCGGCGAATGCATGTTGCCGTCGGGAAGCCGGGCGTAGCAAATCTCCCCGTGGGATTCGCGCTGAACGGGGCGGTCCCGCGCACGCGCGGTGCAACGAGCAGGCGCTTGTGCAATCCCCTTCGAGCGGCAAGACTGGCGATCCCGCCACCGCAATCCCGAGGAATGCTCCATGCCGCTGCTAGCAAGCGATGCCTTGAACAAGATCCGCCGCGGCGAGCTCGCGCTCGGCATGGGCGTGCATCATCTGCGCGGCGCAGCGGTGCCGATGCTCGCCAAGGCGGCCGGGTTCGACTGGCTGTTCATCGACTCCGAGCACGGCGTGATCACGACCCACGACATCTCGCAGATCTGCCTCGCCGCGCTCGCGGCCGGCATCGCGCCGGTGGTGCGCGTATGCACGGGCGCGCCGGACGAGGGCACGCGCGCGCTCGACAACGGCGCCCTCGGTGTCGTGGTGCCGCACGTCGACACCGCCGCGCAGGCGAAGGAGCTTGTGCGCGCGTTCCGCTATCCGCCGCTCGGCCATCGCAGCGCCGGCGGGCCGCCGGCCGCGTTCGGCTATCGCCCGCCCCCGCAGGTCGAGGCGCAGGCGACCCTGAACGAGCAGCTGCTCGTCGTCGCCATGATCGAGACCCCGCTGGCGGTCGAGAACGCCGACGCGATCGCCGCCGTCCCCGGCATCGACGTGCTGCTGATCGGCACCAACGACCTCTCGAACGAGATGGGGCTGACCGCGCAGCCCGGCCATGAGAAGGTGCAGGCCGCCTACGCGACGGTCGTGAGCGCTTGCCGGCGGCACAACAAGATTTTGGGCATGGGCGGCGTCTACGACCAACAATGGGCGAGCCACTACATCGGCGTCGGCGCCCGCTTCGTGCTGGCGGCGAGCGACCACATGCTGCTGATCAACGGCGGCACCCAGCGCACCGAATTCCTGCGCGGCGTGGCGCAGTGATCCGTGGGGTGCGATAGCCGGAGGGGTGCGTGTGGTCGCCATGCCGCACGAGGGCGTAGACGCCTTCGGCCACCGGGCGCACGGACTTGGCGCACGCGGCGCGTCTTGGTCTCATAGGCCCGCGTCTCCACGAGCCACTGTTCGAAGGCGAGTCGGCGTGAGGTCGCTCTCTGCGGCCTGCCGGCGCAGCACTTTGCCTTATGCTTGGCGCCGCCGGCTCGTCGCGGCCGCGGGCGCCACCGCGTCCGGCTCCTGCTTCAATAGCGTTTCCTGTCGGCAGTAGTCATTGAGGATGGCGGCGGCGACGCTGGTCGCGGGCATCGGGGCGCCGAGGAAAAAGCCCTGCATCTGGTCGCAGCCAAGGTCGGCGAAGAATGCCACTTGTTCGCTCCGCTCGACGCCCTCGACGGTGACTTGCATCCCGAGCGTGCGGGCGAGCGCGACAATCGCGCCCACAATCGCGCCGATCGTCGAGCTGGCATTGGCCGAAGCCGCAACGAAGACGCGGTCGATCTTGATCTTGGCGAACGGGAATCTCCAAACGTAGTTCAGGCTGGAGTAGCCGGTCCCGAAATCGTCCATCACCAGCGACACGCCGATGCTTCTGAGCTCTTGCAGCTCCGCCATCGTCGCATCGGTGCTTTCGAGCAGCAGCCCTTCGGTAACCTCCAGCTCGAGGCGTCGCGGCGACAGCTCCGAGCGCGCCAGCGCCGATCGAGCAACGGCAGAGATGGTACCGACGCCGTCCTGTATCGCCCTGAATTGGAGCGGAGAGAGGTTGACCGCAATGCTCAGATGATCCGGCCACGTTGCCGCCGCCCGACACGCCTCGTCGAGCACCCATGCGCCGATCCTGGCTATCAATCCCATCTCCTCGGCGACCGGGATGAATACCGCCGGCGGGATGAACCTGCCGGACGGGTCTTGCAGACGAAGAAGCGCCTCGAAGCCATCGAGCTTGCGCGTCCTGACATTCCAAATCGGCTGAAAATGCAGATCGAAACCGTCGTTGTCCGCCGCGCTGCGAATCGTGTGCTCGAGCCTGCGCCGCGCCTGCAGCTCCCGGCGCATATCCGGACTGAACACGACGAACCGGTTGCGACCTTCGGCCTTGGCGCGGTAGAGCGCGACGTCGGCGCCCTTGAGGAGATCGTCGACGGTTTCCCTGCCATTTGTGCCGACCATCACGCCGACGCTCGCCGAAACGCGGACCTGGTGGCGCTCGAGATCGAATGGGGCCGCCAGCGCCTCGACGATCGCGGCTGCGCACGTGGTCGCCTCCGCCGGCGAACCGACCTTCAGCTGCGCCAGCACGAATTCGTCGCCTCCGAGCCGCGCCAGGATATCGCTCGGGCGAGCGATCTTGCGCAAACGACCGCCGACGGCGCGCACCAGCTCGTCGCCGGTGGCGTGGCCGAACTTGTCGTTCACCTCCTTGAAGCCGTCGAGGTCGATGTAGTGCACGGCGAGCGTGGCGTCGGCCCGCGGGGCCTGCAGAATGCGGGTCAATTGCCGTCCGAAAGACGCGCGGTTGAGAGCCCCGGTCAGCGCGTCGTGATGCGCGAGATAGTGCACATGCCGGTCGGCGAGCTGCTTTTCCCTGGCTCGTCGCACCATCAGGACCGCGATCGACAGCAAAACGAGCGCGACCACGAGCCCGGTGGCCCCGAGGCTCCAAATGATCATGCGGCTGCGCTGATCAGCCGCCGCCAGATATGGCTCGACCACCTTGGTGACTTCCATGACGGCGCGCACGTCGCCGACCTGCCAGTCGCGCTTGGCCGATTGCGGATCGCTGTTGTGACAGTTGACGCAAGTCGGCCCCGTCATCCGATCCGCAACCGCCACCCGGAGCACCCGCTTTCCGTGGTGCGTTTCCTGGCGCGAGAACACTGCATCGGGATCGGCCTGGAAGGCGTGCCAGGCCGTCGTCTGGAACTCATCCATCTTGCGATCCGCCCGGTGCGGCCATGGATACGGGCTGATCAGCGACAGGGTGGTGTCCTTCTTCTGCAGCAGGTCCGAAATGTCCTTGACGAAGGTGGCGGGCAGCGGGATGGCCTTGGGATCGTTGGCGTGATCGAAGGACGGCGTCAGCGCGCCCGTGGCGAGCGCCTTCGCCACCACCTGGCGCGTGTAATAGCCGCGCGTGATCTTGATCTGGTCGGCGACCTCGAGGTTTCCGCGGTAGGCCGAATCGATCGCCGCCGACTGCATGGCGCCCGGCAGGTAGAGCGCCGTTGCCCCGACTGCCAGCGCAATCGTGGCCACCGTCGGAAGGACGATGTGCCACACCGGCGAGGCGCGCCATAGCTCGGACAGGGAGGATCGCCACGGGGGCGCGTCGCGCGTTGAGGGCATGTGATCTCGGTGTGGCAAGGAATGCGTTACCACAACGCTAAGCGCGCGGGATTTAATCGGGATTGAAAGGCGGCTCGGTTAGGCGCGTTTGCGTTAACGCCTGGTTTACGACCAGGCGCGGCCGGGGGCCGGCCGGGAATCGCCAAGCAAGGAAGCGCGTTCTGCTATCCGGAACACATCGACCGCGAGATGCGCCGGCGCTTCGCCGACCTCGCACGCGAGCGCCTCTTGCGGGATCTGGATGCCCCGACCTTCGCCCGCAAGGCGGCACACTTTCGGTCTGAGCTCAACGCGATCCATCCGTCATTCAGCCTTAGCCCGTTGCGTCCCTGGCGCAGGGCAGCAGGCCGCGGGATCGAGCCTCGGGCCCGGCCTGCGGCCGGCCGGCCCGAGAGCAAACTCACCCTCCGGGGCCGCCGCCTCGGCGGCTCTCCCGCATTTCGCTTCGGTCGCGCAGAAATTCCGGGCGAAAGCCCGTGCGGCACCCCATATGAGGCTCTCAGCCCAGAGCTGGAAGGACACGAGATGGCCCACATGTTCACGGTCGGGCAGGCGGTCACCCTTGCGCCGAGGGTTCTTCGCAGCGCCGTCGACGGCGACTACGAGATCACTCGCCTGTTGCCGGTTCTGCCGGACGGCCCGCAATACCGCATCAAGAGCACGAAAGAGAAGCACGAACGCGTGGTTCTCGAAGACGAGCTCACACCGGCGCAGTCGCCTGAGTCGATCTTCCGGTAGCCGAATCGCCCGCCTTCCCGCCCCTTCCGCCGCACCCCAACAAAAGGAATGGTCCATTGCAGGTATTTGTCCGGGACAACAATGTCGATCAGGCGATGAAGGTCCTGAAGAAGAAGATGCAGCGGGAAGGCATCTTTCGGGAGCTGAAACGCAAGCGCTATTTCGAGAAACCTTCGGAGCGGGCCGTGCGCGAGAAGGCCGAGGCCGTCCGTCGCCGGCGCAAGCTCGCGCGCAAGCAGGCCCAGCGGGAAGGCCTGATCGCCGCTCCGAAGCCGAAGCGTCCGGTCGCCAAACGGCCATTCGGGGGAATGCGCGTAGCCTAAACTAGCAGGCCGGCGGAGCGAAGCGACATCCGGGAGCGGCCCTGCATCGCGTTTGCTAGTGGCGGGGCGCTACGCTGCGTCCGCTGGCCGCTTCGGCGCCGCCCCGGCGGCGAGCTTTTCGGCGACCGCGTCGAGCTGCTCGAGCGTGCGGTAGGCGACACTCAGCGAGCCGCTGCCGTCGGGGCGATGATCGATCTTGACCGTTAAGCCCAGCGTGTCGCTCAGCCGCTTTGCCAACTCCTCGGCGTCCGGATCGGCGCCGGTACGCTTGCGCGCGCGCGCCGGCGCGCCGCCGGCACGCTTCGCCCAGGCCTCGACCTGGCGCACGTTGAGTCCCTTGCGCACGATCGTCTCGGCGAAGTCGAGCGCATCCGCCTGGCCGATCAGCATGCGGGCGTGGCCGGCGGTGATGCGGCCGTCGCGCAGATAGGCCTGCACCGCCTCGGGCAGCAGCAAGAGCCGCATCGTATTGGCGACGTGCGGGCGACTCTTGCCGACGATCCGGGCAATGTCGTCGGCGTCGTAGCCGAACTCCTCGGCGAGCCGCCTGTAGCCGCCCGCCTCCTCGAGCGGGTTGAGATCGGCACGCTGCACGTTCTCGATGATGGCGAATTCGAGCGACTCGCGGTCGCTCGCCTCGATCAGGACGATCGGCACGTCGTGCAAAGAGGCGCGCTGCGCGGCGCGCCAGCGCCGCTCGCCGGCGATGATCTCGTAGGCGTCGGGCACACCCTGCACGCTGCGCACCAGGATCGGCTGGATCACCCCGCGCTCGCGGATCGAGGAGGCCAGCGCCTCGAGCTCCTCCTCGCCGAAACCTTTGCGCGGGTTGCGCGGGTTCGGCCGCAGGAACTCGACCGGCACGCGGCGTTGCGCGCGCACGCGCTCGACCACTGCGGCTTCGTCGCCGACGTCGCCGATCAGCGCCGCAAGGCCGCGCCCGAGCCGCGATTTCGCTTCCTCCGCCATCATCGTCGTTCCTCAAGCTCGCGTCCCGGACGAGCGCGGCGAAGCCGAGCGACGATCCGGGACCGAGAGATCGCGGTCGCCTTCGGCGACCGCACGATACCGAGCTCCGCAAGTTTCCCCTGGATCCGGAGCAGCGCTGCGCTTGCGCGAGGCCCTCACGCGGCGCGCAACAGCTTCTCGCGCTGGATGATCTCCGACGCGAGCTTCAGGTACGCCTGGCTGCCGACGCATTTGAGGTCGTAGAGCAGCACCGGCTTGCCGTAGGACGGCGCCTCCGAGACGCGCACGTTGCGCGGGATGATGGTCTGGTAGACCTTGTCGCCCATGAAACCGCGCACGTCGGTGACGACCTGGCCGGCGAGCTTGTTGCGGCGGTCGTACATGGTCAGCACGATGCCGTGGATGCTCAATCCGGGGTTGAGCGTGGCCTTGACCTGCTCGACGGTCTTGAGCAGCTGCGACAACCCCTCGAGCGCGAAGAACTCGCACTGCAGCGGCACCAGAACGGCGTCGGCCGCCGCCATGGCGTTGACGGTGACGACGTTGAGCGCGGGTGGGCAGTCGATCAGCACGTAGCCGTAGCGATGCGCGGGGTCGACGGCAGCGTTCAGGCTGGCCAGCGCGGTCCGCAATCGGAAAGCGCGGTCGCGCTCTTGTGCAACTTCGAGCTCGAAGCCCGACAGATCCATGGTGGAGGGCGCGATGTGCAGCCGCGGCACCGCCGTTTCCCGGATCGCCTCA
Source organism: uncultured Alphaproteobacteria bacterium (assembly GCA_963738705.1). GTDB lineage: Bacteria > Pseudomonadota > Alphaproteobacteria > Rhizobiales > Xanthobacteraceae > CAVTXS01. Next base: position 2,131 of record CAVTXS010000012.1, on the reverse strand, counting down.
CGGAGCGGGACCGCCCCGATCAAGACGTCGTAGGTCGAGCGCGTCCGGTCCTTGTAGCCGATGCCAAGTCCGGTCGAAGCGTTGCCCTGCGGGTCAAGGTCGATGATGAGCACGCGCTCGCCGATCGCCGCAAGCGCGGTGCCGAGGTTGATGGCCGTGGTGGTCTTGCCGACCCCGCCCTTCTGGTTGGCCAGCACCAGGACGCGCGGATGCATCGGCGGCGTGGGCGCGGGCGCCGGGGCTGGCGATGGCAGTGGGGACGGCGGCGTAGATGGCGTCGGTGCGAGGGTGGCCGGCGATTGGGCTGGTGTCGGGGCCGGCAATGCCAACGTTGTCGGCAATGGGATTGTCCTCGCGACCCACCCTGTCGGCTCCGGCTCCGCGGATATTTCGGTCTCAGTGATTCGTTCCGAGTCCGAAATCGATTGGGTTCATGGTCGGTTTCCGAGCCGGTCGGCGCGCCGCACCACGACGACCCGGGCCTTCGGGTCGGTGAGGCTTGGCACTAGCTCGGCCGTGATGTTCCAAGATTTTGCGGCTTCCGTCAATTCAGCCTCTACATCTTGTCCCTTTGGGAATAGCCCTTTTGCACCCTTTTTCAAGGCCGGCGATGCGTAGTCGAGCAGCCGCGACAACGGCGCGAGCGCCCGCGCAACGACAACGTCGGCCGAATCACTCCATCGCGGAACAAAGTCCTCGATTCGCGCACAATGCACAACCGCCGGCAGATTCAAAATTCGCGTAGCCTCCCGCAGGAAAGCCGCCTTGCGGGCGTTGCTCTCCACCAGATGGACGCGACGTCCCGCGGTATCGGCCAGGACGCAGGCGATCACCAGTCCGGGAAAGCCCCCGCCACTGCCCAGGTCGAGCCAAGTCGTGGCCTCCGGGGCGAGCCGCACGAGCTGCAGCGAATCGGCGATGTGGCGCGTCCACAGCGTCCCGACCGTCGACGAGGCCACGAGGTTGACCTTCCGCTGCCACGTCAGGAACAGTCCGACGAAGCGATCGAGCCGCGTGGCTGTTTCACGTGAAACAGGGGTGAGGATCAGCGCCGCCCGGCGATCGGCGCTCAAATCCGGATCAAGCACGCTTTACGCTGCGCCCGCCGCCTTGCGCGGCTTTCGAATGCGCGCCGCCAGCAACGTCAAGCCTGCCGGCGTCACGCCGTCGAGGCGCGCGGCCTGCCCGATCGTGCGCGGCCGCGCGGTTTGCAGCTTCTGCCGCACTTCGGTCGAAGGCCTTGGATCTGTTCGTAATCCAGGTCGTCCGGCAATTGCAGCGCGTCGTCGCGACGGTACGCGCGACATCGGCCGCCTGGCGCTCCAGATAGACTGCGTACTTGGCGTCGGTCTCGATCTGCTGGGCGACGGGCGGCGGCAGCAACCCGACTCGGGCCAGATCCCGCGAAGCCGATCGATGCCGATCCCCGGATACGACAACAGCTCGAAGGCGCTGCGCCGCTGGCCGTCCTTGTTCAGCGCGAGCCCGTGCCGTTCGGCCTCGTTCGGCGTGACGGCGAGCGAGCGTGCGAGCCTACGGGCGGCCTCCAAGGCTTTCATTGCTGCGGCGAAATGATCGGCCCGTAGGACGCTGACGCACCCGATCGCGATGCCCTTGGGTGTCAGCCGCTGATCGGCGTTGTCGGCCCGCAGCGACAGGCGGTACTCGGCGCGCGAGGTGAACATGCGGTACGGCTCGCTCACGCCCACGGGTCACCAGATCGTCGATGAGCACCCCGAGATAGCCCTCGGCGCGATCGAAGACGATGGTGTGCCCAGCCACCGCCGCCAGGGCGGCGTTGAGGCCGGCAACGAGCCCTTGCGCCGCCGCCTCCTCATAGCCGGTGGTGCCATTGATCTTGCCGGCCAGGACGATCCCGGCAGGCGCCTCACCTGCAGCGCCGGGTGGACACGCACCAGGTCGACATGATCGTATTCGATCAAGCCGTCAGCCGGGCCCGCGGCGCGCGCGCGCCCTTTCCAGGCCCGGATGCTGGCCACGACGGCGCCCTCGACCTCCTCGGGCAGCGAGGTTTCGAAGATTCCGTTCGGATAGACGGTGTCGTCGTCGAGCCCCTCCAGCTCCAGGAAGATCTGGTGCCCATCGCGCTCACCGAAACAGCGATACGTCC
>CAVTXS010000011.1:0-105519 GCA_963738705.1 uncultured Alphaproteobacteria bacterium | reverse complement strand
TACGATTTCAATTCACAAAAGTGCATGATCCTGGTGTGAAAAGCCGCACCAAGATAAATGCAGGAAGCAACGCCATACGGCAATACGGCTCTGAGCAAGTCATAGACCAACCCAAGGAACCTCAGGAGAAACACCAGCATTGCGGCAAGGACCATCACAGCGGCGGCGGGAATGATGCCGAAGATTAAGACGGAAAGCGCGTGAATCTGAATGGATTCGCCGGTTAGGAACCCAAATAGTGCCACTGTACTTACGAGTAGTACGCTTATCCAAGTGGCTGTCTCCCGGATCATTCGGCTACACCGGACGCGCAACGAAACAGCTGAGTATCCAAGTTGGGAACCTGCCATGCTGATCCTCGAACCTCTGGTGTCACCTTGCTTTCGAATTCTGCTGCTCGCGCGATTGGCAACGCCCTTCGTTCTGATCGAACTTAGAAGCGAAATGAGATGCATCCGCCAAGCGCTGAGCGCGGCATCAAGCAATCCGGGTCGGCCGTCCGAAGGAAAAACTGTGGCTACAGTGTGTAAGCGATCGAGGGGTGCCACTTAGGGTTAATGCAGCGTCAAGGACCGCATCGGCCCTTGGCCCGCCGGCCCCGGCGCAACTTCAGCCCCGCGCAATTCGCGAACTGGCTCCAGCGGAGTTTTTCCATTGCCCCATCGACTCGGTGATGAGCTTGACCGACGAGAGGGCGGCCTCTGCCGCCCGGGCGTAGCTGGCGAGCTCGCGCTGCACGCGCTCGCCCTCGGTCATGAGGAAATTACGTACTGACTGCAACTCGGCGATCAGGCCGTCGATTTCCTTCAGCGAGGTGCCGGCAACGCGCTCGATCAGAGAATTGAAATGGTCGGCATTGATCTCGGTAGGGTCAGGGCGTCGGCGCATCGCATGGTCGCGCCGCACGACGTCGCGAATTTCGCCCTCGACCGCGGAAGTGGCGGTTGCGGCCTCACCGGCCGAGCGTTCGGGCTTGGCGGTTGCGTTCATTCAGGGTCCCCTCTGAACGGAATGCTTAGGTCTGCCGCACCTGTGATTTCGATCGTATGGGGATTCGGCGCCGCAATTGAGTCCGCCTGTGGACGATTGTAGGGCAATCACACGATAGAAGCTGCCTGACGAACGCCACCGGATGCGTACCTCGCACTGGAGCGTGACGGGACGTCTCTCTCAGAGCACCCAAATCGAGGAGGCATATGCGGAGATTCAAGCGTGCGGCAGATGTCGCTCGATTCCGGGGTTGATGAGCTGGACGATACTACTCATGGCCAGGTCGCCGAAACCATTGGCGACGATCTGATCTACTGCGCAAATGAAACGAGCCAAGCGGCGGCAGCGGGACTGGTCAGCCAAGCTGACGAGGAGATTGACCCTGAAAAATGGTGACAAAATCGTTACGCTGGCTGATGCGCGCGCCATCGTAGTTCGCCACTTCAAACCCAAGATCGAAGGCCGGTCCGTCGCGCTTGCCATCGAGCGACTGCTGAAGGCGGCAGAGACCAGCGCCTTTGCAGACCGCAAGGCCGCGACAGAGTTGGCCTCGCCCGCAATGACGAGGCGAGGGACGGTCCCGCCCGGGTTTTTGCGGGCCGGCCCTCGCTCACCTTGTCGGCGGGCCACTGAGGGGGCTTGGGTTTTCCGAGGCCCGTTGGCAGCGCCCATTAGGGAGCCCAAGGGCGCAGCCAAAGTCTCTGCGCCGCGCGCGACGAAGCTTTCTCGCAGCCGTACCGGCCGCGTCGGCTTGATGTACGGCGCGCACCAACTCTGCCGAGAGCTTGTGCCTGCACTTCGCGCATCTCATCTGGCGAGCCAGCTCCAAGAAAGTTGTGGTTTTTGGTGATGGTCCCGCGCGTCCGCATTAGAAGGAACGACGTGAGACCGGTAAAGCCGCATTCCGTGCAACTGGTCTGCACGTGTGAAATTCCGAGGCGCTCCACTCCCGCGATCGCGCCCTCGAGTTGGCGCTCGGTCAGACTTGGGGCTTTCACCTCGCCGCTGTGGTCGGCACGCGGTCCACTCCCTGCCATCTTTCATCACCCCCCTAGATCGGGCGCGGGTCTCACGTGAGGCGCAGCGCCCGCCCGCCGCCGAACTGATGCGCGAACTCATCGGCATGAGCCGGGTCTGCGAAGCACCAAGTCGTGTATACGCGATGATCATCTCGCGCGCATCGACCGCGGCGAGGCTCGATCCTTCGCTTGCCTCCGTTTGTCAGGGCCAGGATCACCGCAAATCAGATCGAGCTTTGTGCCGAAGCCGCCGCGCGGCAAGGCTCGCGAGCTCATAGGCGGGGAGCGGTCGGCGATAAGCCAAATTTGAGTTGCCGGCTCTCACCTTCGTACGCGTTGCGCTGATTAGCCGTGACGGCCTGCTCCTGTTAATGACGTGAACGATGATCCTGATGCGGGACGGTGCTTCGTTTTAACTGGGGAATTCTCTTAGACAGCCTAGCCCGCATAGCAAAGAGCCCCGGCGGTACATCCGCGCTCGGGGCTCTTTGGACCGACGAGCGTGGCATGAGGATGCCGCGTCAGTCAATGACATGCATCAACGTGCTCCTGGTGCGTCAGTTCCGCGCCAGCACGGATCGTACCTGCCCCGATCCGGAGCCTTCGCCGAGCCGATAAAAAGAACAATAGCTAGTCCTCGGCCCGGTCACGCCATCGCCAAACCAACTCCTCGCGCTGCGACCGTCGCACCAATCCCAAGGCGGGGGATCGGGGACGGCACTGCCTTCCCCGCCACGGCACCTCAGGGCGGCCCTGGGTCACCCGGCCTTAGGATCGTGCGCGTATGGTGTTGTAATTTGCGTTCTCCCACAAGGCATTCAAAAGAGGCAAACGCGTTCTAGTTCTTTTGATGATTGGCGTCCCTTCGGCGGTGGTGGGTGTCGAGCCTCTTCAGGCGGCGTCCTGGTGCGACAGCGCTGATTGTAGTTCTCCATGCAGTCCGTCGAAAACGGCCCGGATCTCGAACGATGGGAGTCAGCGCAATCTGCCCTCGGCAGTGCTTCGCTTGAGGGTTACATGCCGGCTGGCGCGATCAAGTTTTACGATTACCGCAGGGGGTTTGGCTTTATCGTCGCAGAAGACGGCTCGGACGTTTCCTGCGCGCGACTGACCTAGCCGAAGGCGCCAGCCTGCTGGTTCCGGGGCAGCGGGTGACATTCGAGACCGCGGTCAACCGGCGCAACGGGCGGACTAAAGCCGTCAATGTGAACCTGGTGGCGGGGGATTGAGATGCGATGGCTTCGTCGTGGGGTTCAGCGTGGGGCTTGTGTGGGGCGTCAGTTGGGGCGCGCCGTCGCCGCACAAACTCAGCGTCCGCAGGTTCTCGGCTTCCCGCCCATGGTGCCGGTGGCGGTCAAGGGCGTCGCTTGCGGCATCCTGCCGGGGCTATGGGGCGAGGCCCACGGCATTGTCGGCGTCGCCGGTGCCGGCGAGGTCATGTTGCCGATCGTCGCGGCAGCGGGTGAGGTTGATGTTTGGCTCGACGATGCCGAGCTCGCGTTGCTGCTCATGATCGCGGCGTGAAAAGGCGAGGGACGGTCCAAGCTGGAATTGGCCGCCCTCGCCCTAGCTGCCGGCAAGCTTGGGGAGTCTCTTCGGAAGAGATAGAGCCTACCGACAAGCACGAGGATTTTCTTGCGCTGCGCTTGATTCTTTCAATCGGGGAAAACCCTGAGTTTGCGCCTCAATGTTGACGTCCGCGCGGTACGCCCGGCGAGGTGCCGACCGCGTCAGTTGACTGCTTGGAAGGCAAGCCACAACACGCCGACCAAGCCGACTGCGATCGCCAACAGGCCGAGGCCGTATATGAGCCGGTCGCTCATGCGGCAACTGTTCGCCTAATCGGCCTGTCCGTCCATTGGACTGAAGTCGCTCGGGGTGATGCTGCCGCAACGCCTCCACAAAGGCGTTGTTGCGGTTGATGCGATCCATCTCGCCCCTGCGCTCGGCGCTGAGGTCGTCGAGCCACTCCTGGCCAGCACGCGGTTTTCAAAAGTCTCGGGGGGCACAGTAAATCTCCACGCTTCAGTAGATGGTGTGGCCGGTTAACCGATAGGTCATATGGATTCGCCCAGGCGGCGTCTTGTCTTCTGTCGCCATTCGTTTGCTCGTACGCGCCATTCGCAGGAGCGCCGGTCTGAACCGCCAGTTGTCGCAGTTCGCACCTGCTGCAGGCAGTCCTGGGCATTCCGGCGCAACTCTTTGATGTCGATCATCGCATCGCGCTGTCAGCGCTCCCAGCGAATCACCAACATCGACGGTCGCACATAAACGTCACCCGATATCAGGATCGGAGTAGGGGCGCGGAAATGAATTTGGCGAAGAGCCGCGCCTGTTCATGCCCTCAAGTGTTGACCCATCCACCCGTCATGGCCGGGCTGTCCCGGCCATCCACGTCTTGCGTGCGGCCCCGCCAAAGAAGAAAGACGTGGATGCCCGGCACAAGGTTTCACGCCCGGGCCGGCCAAAAGGCCGGACCCGGGTGCCGGGCATGACGAGTTGGAATCTAGGTCTCTGCATAGTCGAGCGTGGGCAGCGTCCTCATAAATCAGTACCGTTCACCGAAGCTGAGCCCTTGCCGCCGTCCCGTCATTGCGAGGAGCGCAAGCGACGAAGCAATCCAGAAGCCTGCCGCCGCTTCTGGATTGCTTCGCTTCGCTCGCAATGACGGGGAAGGTCCCGCTGCCGTCATTGCGAGGAGCTCAGAGCGACGAGGCAATCCAGACGAAGGCAATCGAGGCTGCCAAGTCGGAGGGCGTCGTTTGATGATGACGCCAAAGGCCATCGTCAGGCGGCAGCCCGTTTGGTCGCACGCCGGGCCGGCGCTTTCCGGGCCGGCGGCAGCAGCAGGTCGGCCGGCACGCGGAAGCGGGCACGCAATCTCTGCACCATCGCCATGCTCAGCCCCTTCTTGCCGCGCAGGACTTCGCTGACCCTGCTGGGGGTGCCGAGGATCGGCACCATGTCGGCGCGCGTGAGGCCGTGCTGGTCCATCAGGTGGCGGATCAGATCCGCGACGCTCGGTGGCCGCCGCGGCCATTTGCGCGCCTCGTACGCGGCGATCAGCAGAGCCTGCGCCTCCAGCCGCGCGATATCGGCCGGATCGTTCGAGCTCCACAGCCGATCAACGAGCGCGCGGGCGCGCGCGAGCTCCGCATCGCTGTCGATCAGGATCATGGTCGCATCCATTACACCGTCTCCGCATCGATCTCATCGTATTCGGCATGCGTCCCGAAGAATCGGATCGCCAGGACACCCGCCTGATACTGCACGCGAGCAACCAATCGATAGTCGTTGCCCTTGATGTTGAACACGACCCGGCCGGCTTTCAGAATACTTGCCTTTGGATAGGACGCCTTGACGTCCTCCGGAGTGCGCCATGTGGCGCGAGCGACAATGGCAAGCCAGGCATCATATTGCGATCGCGCGGCTTTGATCCCCCTATGGCCCGCGTGGTTTGCAAGATAGTTTTCGACCACGGCGATCCCGAGGACGATCATTGCTCAAGCATGGCACGAAATTCCAAAAATTGGAAGATGCGGGGCGAATCCGCCGGCCGAAATTTGTCTTGGGCCGCTGCTCGATCGCCGACTCGGCGGCGGAGCCTGGCAGCGCCGCTTAGCCACGCCGTGTCCCCATCATCAGCTCCGTTCACCGCAGCTGCGCCCTGGCCGCCGTCCACAGCGCCGACAGCTCCAGGTCCAGAAAGTCGTTGCTGCTGAGCGCCGTGTGCACCAGCACCAGCTTGGTCTCCGGGTCGACGAGGACGTACTGTCCGCGCAAGCCCCACAGGAAAAACCGCTGCAGGTCCGCGGACAGCCAGATGTGATAGCCGTATTTCGACAGCGCCGAACCGGTTTCGACCGGGTTCGCGAGCGACGCCATCAGCCAGTCCCGGGGCACGATCGAGCGGCCGGACCAGGTGCCGTGATGGGCCAGCATCAGGCCGAGGCGCGCCCAGTCGCGCAGCACGGCGTTGACATACGCAAAGGCGACCTCCTGGCCGGTGGCGTCGATGATCCATGACGCGTCGGCTTCGGTGCCGAGCGGCGCCCAGAGCTTCTCGCCGGCATAATCGGCGACCGTGCGCCGGGTGGCGGCCGCCAACACCAGCCCGAGCACGACCGTGTCGGCCGACGAGTAGGCGTAGACCTCGCCGGGCGGCGCGCGGCGCCAATCGAACCGCTTGACGGCGGCGAGGCTGCCGCCGGGGTCCTGCTCCAGGGTCAGCCGGGCGAGCGTGTAGATGTCGCTCGCCGGGTCGGCGGGCATAGGGCGATTTTCGGCGCGCAACGATCTGTAGCGAATGACCCACAGCGGGCATCTGAATTGCAGGATGCAAGGCCGTCCGCGCCTCTCGGTCCGATGGCAATGATGCAGATCAGTTTCCTACCGCTTTCAGGGACATAACCTACCTGGCGGGAGTATTCTCTGCACTTCGTTGCCACGAGGGCTCGCATGGGGCTGCTTGCGGGCGCAAGGCGACTTGGCGTGATGGGCTGGCCATCATGCATTGTCGTTCGGCTTACGGCGATTGCGAGGGTCGGATATTCAAACCGCCGGGCGGGCCTTGATTTGGATGCGGCGCATCTGGCCGACTGCGGGAATTATTTGTCTTCTTGTGGTGTCGTTTGCTTGTGCGACTGCGTGGGCAAATGAACCGAAGCGGGTGATGTTGCTTCATTCCGTCGGTCCGGAATTCAGGCCCTGGCGTGAATACGCCAAAGCCATTCGCACGGAGCTCGATCGGCAATCGCCCTGGCAGCTGGAGATCATTGAGCAGTCGCTTGTGACTGCGCGTTCCGACGACGACAATCCGGAGGTTCAATTTGTCGAGTACCTCCGTGCTCTCTTTGCCCAACGCCCTCTTGATCTGATTGTGAGCATCGGCGCCCCCGCGGGCAACTTCGTGCAACGGCGCCGGCAGCACCTCTTTGCCGCGACTCCGATGGTATTCACAGCAGTGGCGCAGCGTCGAATTCAACGTTCCAGTCTCACGGAAAATGACACCGTCGTCGCGCACGCGCACGACTTCCCGGCCGTCATCGAGAATATCCTGCACGTGTTGCCGGACACCAAAACCGTAGCCGTGGTGAACGGCAATTCTCCCAGTGAACGATTGTGGTTGGAGGACCTACGCAAAGAGTTTGCGCCGTTTGCGGGCCGGCTTTCGTTCATCTGGTACAATGATCGATCGTTCACAGACATCCTGAAACACGCCGCTGCGCTGCCGCCGCATTCCGCGATTTTCTGGCACCAGATGAATGTCGATGCGGCCGGTGTCGCGCACGAGGGTGACAAGGGGTTGCCAGCACTTTACGCCGTCGCCAATGCGCCCATTTTCACTTTTACCGATGCCTTCTTCGGCGGTGAAATTGTTGGCGGTCCGATGGCCTCCGTGGCCGAGAGCTCGCGACTGACAGTCGCCGTTGCCCTTCGCATCCTCGGCGGTGAGAAGGCGGGCGACATCAAAATACCACCCATCGGATTCGGAACGCCGAAGTTCGACTGGCGGCAAATGCAGCGCTGGGGCATCAGCAAGAGCCGGCTGCCGCCCGGAAGCGAAATCCACTTCCGCGATCCGACCGTATGGGACCAATACAAAGTACAAATTCTTGTAACCATCGCTGTGCTCCTTTTGCAGGCCGGTTTGATCCAATGGCTGCTTTATGAGCATCGCAAACGCCTCAGCTCGGAAGTCGCGGCGCACGACCTGAGCGGCCGGCTCATCTACGCGCAGGAAGAGGAGCGTTCGCGGCTTGCACGCGAGTTGCATGATGACGTGAGCCAACGCTTGGCCTCGCTGGCGATCGATGCCGGTCGCGAAGAGCGCAAAGCGGCAATTCCTGCTGACGCAATGCGGACGATGCGAGAAGGTCTGGTGCGACTGAGCGAGGATGTGCACTCGCTATCCTATCGATTGCACCCGTCCATTCTGGCGGATCTCGGCTTGCGGGAGGCGTTGAAGTCCGAGTGCGAGCGCTTTTCGCAAACGTCCTCGCTTCGATTGGACTTGAACGCCGATGAAATCCCTGCGCAAGTGCCTCAGGACGTGGGACTCTGTCTGTTTCGTATCGCACAGGAGAGCCTGCGCAACATCGCACGTCACGCTTCGGCGAGCCGGGTGGGGATGCGTCTGCGGCATTTGGACGGCGGCCTGCAGCTCACGGTGCGGGACAATGGCGTCGGGTTCGATCCCGCGCAACATCGCATCCGGGCAAGCCTCGGTCTGTCCAGCATGCAACAACGCGTTGCTCTGCTGGGCGGCAAGCTCAAGATCGACAGCAAGCCCGTCGAGGGTACCGTAGTATCGGCATGGGTGCCATTGACGGGGGCGTACAGTGAGCCGTCCGTACGTGCCGCTGGCTGATGAGCATTGCGTCGTCATTGGCCATAAGAGTGGAGCTGGAAATGCAAATTTTTCACGAGGATGCGCGTCATGGCGCAGAGTGAAACAGACGGCGCCGATACATGGTTGATCGAAGACCTCCCGCCCACAGCGCGACAAAGCTGGTCAGCAATCGTTGTCGCGGCAGTCGCACTCATTGGATTTGTAGTCGTGGCTCCATTCGCCGGTGCGCCGCTAGTAGAGCTTAACGCCTTCTTTCCAACTTTGGATGCTGTCGTTTTCGTCACCGACTTGATCACGGCAGTTCTATTGTTTGGACAGTTTTCTATTTCCCGCTCACGCGCACTTTTGTTCCTGGCAGGTGGATATCTTTTTACGGCGCTGATTGTCATTCCGCATGCACTTACCTTCGCCGGCGCCTTTTCGCCAACCGGACTTCTCGGAGCGGGTATTCAAACCGGCTCGTGGCTTTTTATCTTCTGGCATCTTGGTTTCGCCGCGGCACTGTTGGCGTATGCGGTGCTCAGGAAAGAGCAACACCCAAATCCTCCTTCGGAGCTGTCCGCCCTGCCTGCTATCAGCTGGACCGTCGCGATTGTCCTTGTTCTGGTGTGCAGTCTTACATGGCTCGCCACCGCCGGAGCGCCGCTTTTGCCGCCCATCATCCTGGACAAGTCTCGCATGAGTCCGATTGTGATCTATCCTATTTCGTTCACAATACTGATGTCGGCGGCTGCCCTTGCTGTATTGCTGGTCGGCCGGCGCTCTGTGCTTGATCAATGGCTTATGGTTGTGAATTTGGTATATATTGGTGAACTTGTATTTAGTGGCCTGTTACCCAGCGTCCGTTTCAGTGCGGGCTTTTATGCTGGACGTATGTTTTCGCTGGTGACGTCGAGTATCGTTTTGATCGTTCTGCTCGCGGAGACGACACGGCTCTATGTGCGCTTGGCGCGCTCTAATGCAGCGCTCCAACGCGAGCGAAACAATAAGCTCATGAATATGGAAGCTATGGCGGCTTCTATTGCGCATGAGGTGGGGCAGCCTCTGGCAGGGATTGCCATCACCGGCAGAGCGACTTTGCGATCTCTGAGACAAACCCCTCCAGATGTTAAAAGCGCAGAGGCGGATGTGAGCATGATGATTGAAGCTAGCGGACACGCAATTCAAATGCTTGACAATGTCCGCGCATTGTTTGGAAAAGCGGTACTGGCAAAAGAGCAGGTAGATTTGAACGGTCTAGCTCGTGAAACATTGCGCGTGTTTGAAGTCGACTTCAAGCGTCATGGCATTCAGACCAGCATCGAGTTAGCCTCCGAGTTGCCGCCTGTCATGGGGCACAGAGGGCAACTGCAGGAAGTCATCATTAACTTGGTCCACAATGCGGTAGAAGCAATGGATTCGGTCGATGGGCATCGAGTATTAAGGATCAAAACGGGGATAAATGCCGACGACGCAATTGATCTCGTCGTGGAGGACACGGGACCCGGACTTGGCTCCGAAGATAGTGACACCATATTTGACGCTTTTGTTACGACGAAGCCCCACGGAATGGGCTTGGGACTGGCAATTTGCCGAATGATCGTTGACCGCCACGATGGTCAACTGTCGGTCTCCCGTGCCACGCCGTGTGGTGCCATTTTTCGCGTTGTCTTGCCCCAAACCAATTGGCGTCACTGAACGTGGTCGCCATTATCAGGTCTAGCCCTCGACAACGGCCGACGATTGCTCATGTCAAGCGAGTGTACTTTGTCGAATCACCACAACTGTGTTGCAGCGCAAGGGTTCGCTAATGGCACTTCGCGACGGGCGACATTTTGACGGCCGGCCGTCGCTTCAGGGGCATAGCGGAAGTGACTGGACCCGCAGCTTGCTCGCCTGGGTCGCGATTGACGCACGGCAATCGCAGGATGGCACCATCAAAAGGGGCTTGCACCGGTCCAGACGCAGCGCGATCATCATGTCGTCACGGCTGCCGGCTCTCATCCTGATTGCCGCGCCGTTCCCATCCAGATTGTCGCGCTATGCTCCGATAGACGATCCGCACGCGGATAACGCGCAATCAGTGGGCCGTGGCCACTCATCCGCCAGATGCCGAGCCAACTCGCGGACGAGCACGTAGCTCTTCAACCTGTTCGCCGAGCTTGAGCCAAGCGTAGGCCATGTTCAGCAGCAGGAACTTGTCACGTGCAGTTGTCGCAGTTCGCACCTGCTGCAGGCAGTCCTGGGCATTCCGGCGCAACTCTTTGATGTCGATCATCGCATCGCGCTGTCAGCGCTCCAGCGAATCACCACCATCGACGGTCGCACATAAACGTCACCCGATATCCGGATCGGAGTAGGGGCGCGGAAATGAATTGAGCCCAAGGGAACGCGGAACCGCTTGTAGCCGCCCCGCCGCCAAGGAAGAAAGACGTGGATGCCCGGCACAAGGTTCCGCCCGCCGGCCAGGCCGCCGGTCCGGGCATGACGAGTTGGAATCTAGGTGCCGCTGGTATTAGCCAGGCCGTGTCCTCATCAATTAGAGACCGTTCACCGAAGCTGAGCCCTGGCCGCCGTCCACAGCGCCGACAGCTCCAGGTCCAGAAAGTCGTTGCTGCTCAGCGCCGTGTGCACCAGCACCAGCTTGGTCTCCGGGTCGACGAGGACGTACTGTCCGCGCAAGCCCCACAGGAAAAACCGCTTGAGGTCCGCGGACAGCCAGATGTGATAGCCGTATTTCGACAACGCCGAACCGGTCTCGACCGGGCTCGCGAGCGACGCCATCAGCCAGTCCCGGGGCACGATCGAGCGGCCGGACCAGGTGCCGTGATGGGCCAGCATCAGGCCGAGGCGCGCCCAGTCGCGCAGCACGGCGTTGACATACGCAAAGGCGACCTCCTGGCCGGTGGCGTCGATGATCCATGACGCGTCGGCTTCGGTGCCGAGCGGCGCCCAGAGCTTCTCGCCGGCATAATCGGCGACCGTGCGCCGGGTGGCGGCCGCCAAAACCAGCCCGAGCACGACCGTGTCGGCCGACGAGTAGGCGTAGACCTCGCCGGGCGGCGCGCGGCGCCAGTCGAACCGCTTGACGGCGGCGAGGCTGCCGCCGGGGTCCTGCTCCAGGGTCAGCCGGGCGAGCGTGTAGATGTCGCTCGCCGGGTCGGCGTAGTCCTCCCGGAAGAACACGCCCGAGCGCATCTGCAGCAGGGCTTTGATCGGGGTGCGGCCATATTCGGTGCCGGCGAGGCCCGGAACATAGGCGTCCGCGCGGTCGTCGATCGACCGGATCGCGCCCTCCTCGATCGCGATGCCGACCAAGAGCCCGATGATGGTCTTCGCCATCGAGAACGAGGTGAGGCGATGGGCGTCGGTGCGGCCGTACTGGTAGCGCTCGAGCAGGATGGTGTCGCCCTTGGCAATGAGCAGGCCGGTGATCGGGCGGCGGTCGAGATACTGCGCGAGCGTGCGCTGCTCGCCCGCGAAGGTGTAGCGGACGACGGGCTCGCCCGGGGCGCGGCGCAGCCGGCTCGGCGCCTTCGCGGCCGCAATGGTGCGCGCCGGGAACAGGGCATCGAACTGGCTGAAGGCGCCGACGCGGCAACGATCCTCGCGGACGAAGGCCAGCCCCTGGCAGCGCGGGTAGCCCTCGTCGAGGCCATAGGCCGCAGCGTTCGGCCCATCGGGGCGGAAGCGCGGGCCGGGATCGCTCGCGACCCCGGAGGCCTGCGCGGCCGCGGGGCGCACAGGCGATGCCAACGGGCCGGCAAGCGCGAGCGCGAGCAGCACGGCCCAACCGATGGCCTGCATGGGTGTCATCGTGCTCCTTCGCCCTCGAGTGTGCGCTCCGCTGGTGCTGCGGCTTACGCCCGGAACACGAGCTTCATCGCCTCGGCCACTGGCGCCCGGTCGGCGCCCGGAGCCACGCGGTCTCGATTTTCTCCGTCTCGCCAACGCTTTCTTGATTCTGTATCCTCAAAGCCTGCTCGTCATGCCGCCGGTGCGGATGCGGCAACCCAAGAAGAATCCAAGAGCTCGCGCAAGGTAAGGATGCCCATGTCGGCGCAGGGTCGGATCGAAATCAATCCGCGGGTGATGCTGGGAAAGCCGGTCATTCGCGGCACCCGCATAACGGTGGAGCTCATCTTGCGCAAACTCGGCGAGGGCGCCACCCCTGCGGAACTGCTGTCGGCATACCCGCATCTCACTGCCGGCGATATCCAGGCGGCCGTCATCTATGCGGCAGACACGCTTGCCCACGAGGAAACGGTGCTGCTCGAGCCGAACCAGTGAATGCGCTTTTTGGCCGACGAGAGCTGCGATTTCCGGGTGGTGCGGGCCGCCGGCCATGATGTGACGGCAGTGATCGAGGCGCCGCCGGGCGCTGAGGACAGCGCCGTGATCGACATGGCCGCGCGCGAGCAGAGGGTTTTCGTGACCGAAGACCGCGACTTCGGGCAGCTTGCCTACGCAGCCGCGAAGCCGGTCGCGGGCGTTATCCTGTTGCGATTCCCCTCGAACGCTCGGGCGACCCTGCCCGCCATGGTGGCGGATGTCGTGGCGAAACATGGAGCAAAGCTAAGCGGACGCTTTGTCGTGCTGCAGCCGGGACGAATGCGTCTCGGGGGAAAGTTGAAAGACCGAGCACGCAGAGCACTCCCGCGTACAGGCAGACGTGTTGGGCGCAATAGTGCAAGCGTATTGCGCCATCTCGCGCCTGCGCGGCGGAATACGCTTGCGCTATTCCGCCCTACGGCGCTTTTCAACGTCTTCCAGCTTGATCCCACGTCCTGCGCGCAGGCTGTTGCGTGCCTGTTCGATACGGCGGAGAAATCGCGGGTCATGCTCAAGACGGTACTCGAACCAATCCTCTTCCGAACTCGAAGCCGATCAGCACGCCCGCCGGTTTGCCGTGACGCGTGATGACGATCTCTTGTGTCTCGGCCTCCCGAAGGAAGCGAGACAGATCGTCCTTGATTTCGGACAGCGGAACTTCCTTCATTCCGGATCTGCGAGCTGTGCGAGCCATGCCTCGGCCTCCGATTTGACCACGATCGCCAAAACCTCGACGGCCGCGCCGGCAACATCATAGAGCACCCGAACCGCATCGACGCGAAGTCGATATTGCGGACGACGCAGTCCGCGCAGCCGCTTATTGCGCCATCTCGCGCCTGCGCGGCGGAACACGCTGCGCTATTCCGCCCTACGGCGCGGGACAACTTTCGCAATCGCTGTGGCGATTGCTCGCCCGGCCATGATGGTGAATCGGTCAACACCTGCCGCCGTTGGAATCACGCGCCATAATTAGGCTTCATTGTGGAAGACGAATGCGGGCAAGACGTGTTCGCGCTTATCGACGATCGATCGTTTTGGTCCGGCGGCGTGCCTGGCCTGCCGGACTCCGGTGCAACGCTGGCCCATCACGGTGAGGGCGGAGCGACGCGGCAGCCACGGGGAGGCAAGCGTGCCATGAAGAAAATTTTGGCAGCTTCGGCAGTCGCCGCCGCGCTGACGTTGGCGCCGTTTGCTGCGGCCGCCCAAGAGCGGGCAGGCAGTACCGCTGTGGGAGCCTTGTCGGGCGCGGTCGTTTTCGGACCGGTCGGAGCGGTGGCCGGCGCGGTCGTCGGCTATACGATGGGCCCATCGATCGTCCGGGCGTGGGCACCGCAGCGATCCGAGCCGCCTCGGCGCGCGAAAGCGGCGCGATCCCCGGCGGAGCAGCAGGGCAGAGCCTTCGCGGCGCGACCGCCCTCCCCAATAGTGGCGCGACCGCCAGCGCCCGCTGCGCCTCCCGTTCAGTCGGCGTCCAAGCAAGCTGCCGAACCGATTGCATCCAAGCAAGCTGCTGAACCGATGCCGGCGGCGTCCGAAAAACCCGCCGTGCAATCCGTCGGCGTTCCCGGCGCAATGCCGCCCGCGCAGTCGTTCGACTGACGCGCCGCACCACTTCCCCGTCATTGCGAGCGAAGCGAAGCAATCCAGGACTGCGGTGCGGCTGTCTGGATTGCTTCGTCGCTTTGAGCTCCTCGCAATGACGGGAGAGCCTTCGCCGTCATTGCGAGCCGAAGGCGAAGCAATCCAGGAGGGCGGTGCGGCCGTCTGGATTGCTTCGTCGCTTTAAGCTCCTCGCAATGACGGACGAGGCCGCGGCATCGCCGGCAGCGGTCAATGGACCGCCAGGCCTTTGAGCACGATCGCGATGTGGTCGGTCGCGGCCTTGCGGTCGAGAAACGATCCGGTCTCGGCGGCCTTGAACAGCAACTCGATCCCGCGCGCCAAGGTGGCCTTCTGGGCGGCGGTCTCGAAATATCTGATCAGGTAATCGCGGGCATCCGAGAGCGTGACGAGCTTGTCCCCGGATTTGAGGCTGAGGGGCCGAGTGAGCTTGGCGGACCAATGCGCTCGCGCCATGAGGCCATGGCAACGAACAATCCTTGAATCGGTTCCCCCTCTCGGCAGGGCCCCGGATGGTCGCGACGATCATCTAAAGTTGTCGAAGCGCAACATCCTCCCAGAGGGATCATGGCGGGACCCGCCCGCCCTATCGATCGTCCACTCCGCGCGCGGTCACTTGCGGGCGCACAAGCCGGTCGCGGCGCCGGTGCATTTTGCCCCATCGGGTGGGCCGCTCGCGCACACGAGCGAAACCAAAACCTCGGTCGCCTCGCAGGTCACGGTGTCGGTGCCGGTCACGACGCGAACGGGCGGCGCCGCGGCTTCGGCCCTGGGTCCGGGAGGACCGGGCGGGCCTGCGGGCCCTTGCGGCCCGGCTTCGCCTTTCGCGCCGGCCGGTCCGGCCGGGCCCTGCGCGCCCACCGTGCCT
Organism: uncultured Alphaproteobacteria bacterium; assembly: GCA_963738705.1. Lineage (GTDB taxonomy): Bacteria > Pseudomonadota > Alphaproteobacteria > Rhizobiales > Xanthobacteraceae > CAVTXS01. The sequence continues at coordinate 90,359 of CAVTXS010000011.1, read as the reverse complement.
GCGGGGCCTTGCGGCCCGGCTTCGCCCTTCGCGCCGGCCGGTCCGGCCGGTCCCTGCGTGCCCGCGGTGCCCTGCGGGCCTTGCGGTCCAACCGCGCCTTGCGGACCCGCCGGTCCGATTTCGCCCTTCTCGCCGGCGGGGCCGGCGGCACCCTGCGGTCCGGTCGGCCCTTGCGGGCCCTGGGCGCCCTGCGGTCCCGCGGGACCGACGGCACCGGGAGGACCGGCGGGGCCGGCTGCCCCCTGCGGTCCGGGCGCGCCCTGCGGCCCGGGCTTGGGATCGGCGCAGGCGCCAAGCGCAAGCACCATCGCGATGGTGAGCACACTCAAGGAATTTCGCATAGCCGCCCCCCGGAGCCATCAGCCGCGCATTGCTGGCCGCAACAATAAGCCGGTCACTCCGATCTGCAAGCGGTCTCGTTCCCTCCCCGCTTGCGGGGGAGGGAGCACGAGGCCGTGCCCGCCTTACGCTTCGCTCGCTCGCAAGGGCGGCGGGACTTTTGCCGTCATTGCGAGCCGAAGGCGAAGCAATCCAGGACGGCCGCGCGGCTGGCTGGACAGCTTCGTCTGGATTGCTTCGTCGCTTCGCTCATCGCAATGACGGCTGAGTCGATTCCACGACTGTGTGTCCTGGGCGCGATAGTGCGGCCCTCCCGCTCGCCCTAGAATAGACCCGGGACCCAGACTCCGGGAGGCTGACATGAAAAGGCTTGCGCTCGTCGTTGCGGCTTCGACCACGATTTTTGCCGCGCCCGCCTTGGCGGCGGATCTCAGAGCGGCGCCGATCAGGGGGCCGGCCCCGTACGTCGTGGCGCCGTTCAGCTGGAGCGGCTGCTACATCGGCGTGCAAGGCGGCGGCGCCTGGGGCAGCAGCCGGCACATCAATGAGGTCGCCGGCGTGAGGACCAACATCACCGACCGCTACGACGTCGACGGCGCCCTGGTGGGGCCGACGGTGGGCTGCAACTTGCAGTATGGGGGTTTCGTGTTCGGCGTCGAGGGCGATTGGTCGTGGAGCACGAAGGAAGGCGGCGCGAACAACATCCCGCCGTTCGATACGCTGAGCACCAGCCAGACCCGCGAGAATTGGCTGGCAACGATCCGCGGCCGCCTGGGATGGGCGTTCGACCGCTGGATGATCTATGCCACGGGCGGCGGAGCTTTCGCCGATATCGAGGCGCGCGTCATCCCCAATCCGGCGGCAGGCCTGGCGACCATCTCGGACAGCCGGACGCGCGCCGGCTGGACCGTGGGCGGCGGCTTTGAATGGGCGTTCGCGCCGAACTGGTCGGCGAAGATCGAATACCTGCACGTCGAGTTCGAGAACGAGGGCCATTTCCTCACGCCCCCGGTGGGCTTCGCCAACCGTGCCGGCGGCGTGCCGCTGCACAACGACATCGTGCGGGCCGGCATCAACTACCGCTTCAGTTGGGGTGGACCGGTGGTCGCCAGCTACTGAGTCTCGGCGAGACGCGAGCTATCGCAATAGATGCCCCAGCGCCCGGAGCGCAATCCGGGCGAGGGGGCATTGCGCTCAAGCCGAGGTCGCAACGCTTTGCGGTCATTGCGAGCCGAAGGCGAGGCAATCCACGGCGGCGGTGCGGCAGTCCGGGTTCTTTTGTCTGGATTGCTGCGTCGCTTCGCTCCCTGCAATGACGCGGGCTCAGCCGTCATTGCGAGCGAAGCGAAGCAATCAAGGGCTTCCCGTCCTCCTGGAGTGCCATAGAGGTCGGTCATCTGGTGATCGCTCAGGCAAGCGCCGAGTACGGTTGGTGGGAAGCGATCGTGCTCGAACGGGAGCAGGACGTCTTCACGCTGCGTTGGCGCGACTACCCGAAGGATCCGAAGTTCGTTCGGCATCGCTCGTCGCTGGCGCTGGTGTCACCCACCATCGGCTGAATGAACGAGTGCTCGGGCTGCTCTGGCAGCCCGAGCCTGGATCTGTTCCTGGTCCCGACGATCTCGTTTCGGCTGTTGTACGTATTCCTGATCTTGCAGCACAGTCGTCGTGAGCTTCTCTGGCTGGCCGCAACCGCGCATCCGAGCGCCGAGTGGATTGCCCGGCAACTGACAGAGGCATAGGGGTGGCAGCAGGCGCCTCGATACATCATTCGCGACCGGGATTGCGTCTATGGCGGTGTCTTTGCCTGCCGTCTTTGAGCGATGGGCATACGAGATCGGCCGATCGCACCACAGGCCACCATGGCAGAGCGGATGTGCGGAGAGGCTCTTCGGATCGATCTCTCCGACCTCAGAGCAAAAGAATCAGTCAGGCGCAACCACTTACGGCAACGAGCCGATGCCCGACGTGTAGGGGAAGGCGCAGAGGTCCTAGCCTAGATCGTCACGATGCCATGCTTGATGGCGAAATGAATGAGTTCTGCATTGTTGTGAAGCCCATGCGCTTCCATCATCTGGTACTTATGAAATTCGACCGTGCGCGCTGAAATCGCCAACGTTGCGGCAATTTCCTTGGCTGACTTGCCCTGCCCGAGCAGCTGCAAAATTTCCCGCTGGCGCGGGGTCAGCAGTTGGCGCGTGTTCTTCGCTTCATGGGGCTCGTTCCGGGCCTGCTGCAACACCTGACTGGCCAATGCCGGCGTGATGAACGTCTGGCCTTTGAGGGCAGCTTCAATCGCCATCACGAGCTCCGCGGGGGCCGAGTGCTTCAGCACAAAACCGGACGCTCCCGCCTCCAATGCGCGCCTCGCATAGGCCGGTTCTTGATGCATCGTGAGAAAAACCACCTTGATGCCAGGGTTGTCCTTCTTCAATCGAGCCATCGCATCGATCCCGTTGAGGTGTGGCATCGATATGTCGGCAACGATGACATCGGGCTGCAGCTTCTTGGCGGCAGCCACCAACGCACGGCCATCCCCAACCACGCCGACCAACTCAAAATCGTCGATCAGCATGCGTTTCAATCCCTCGCTGACGACTGGATGATCGTCAGCCAGCAGCACGCGCGGACGGCTCACTGTGCGCCTCCCTCAATGGCACCCACGCCGATACTACGGTACCCTCGCCGAGCTTACTATCGATCTTGAGTTTGCCGCCGAGCAGCGCAACCCGTTGACGCATGCTGGCAAGGCCGAGGCTTGCCCTGTCGCGATGTTGCTCGGGATCGAAGCCCACGCCATCGTCCCGCACCGTGAGCAGCAGTCCGCCGTCCAAAGGACGCAAATGTATCCCCACCCCACTCGCCGAAGCGTGACGTGCTACATTGTGCAGACTCTCCTGAGCAACGCGAAACAGACAGAGACCCACGTCCCGCGGCACTTGCTCAGGGATTTCGTCGGCGTTCAACTCCAATCGAAGCGAGGACGCCTGCGAAAAGCGCTCGCACTCGGAATTCAACGCTTCGCGCAAGCCGAGATCCGCCAGAATGGAAGGGTGCAATCGATACGATAGCGCGTGCACGTCCTCGCTCAGTCGCACGAGACCTTCTCGCATCGTGCGCATGACCGCGCCGCCGGCAGGAACTGGCAAATTGCGCTCTTCGCGACCGGCATCGATCGCCAGCAAGGCCAGGCGTTGGGTCACGTCGTCGTGCAACTCGCGTGCAAGGCGCGAGCGCTCCTCTTCCTGCGCGTAGATGAGCCGGCCGCTCAGGTCGTGCGCCGCGGCCTCCGAGCGGCGGCGTTTGCGATGCTCATAAATAAGCCATTGGATCAGGCCGCCCTGCAGAACCATCACAGCGAAGACTACAAAAATTTGTACTTCGTATTGGTCCCATGCGGTCGAAGCGCGGAAGTGGATCTCGCTTCCCGGCGGCAGACGGCTTTCGCTGATGCCCCAGCGCTGCATTTCCCTCCAGTCGAACTTCGGCGTTCCAAATCCGACGGGCAACGTTTTGATGTCGCCCGCCTTCTCGCCGCCAAGGATGCGAACGGCAACTTCGGCTACCTTTCGGCCCGCTTCGAGCACCGGGACGTGCGGGCCGCCGACGATTTCACGCCCGAAGAAGGCATCGGTGTAACTGAAAATTGGTGCATTGGCGACGGCATGAAGGCTTGCCAACGCTGCGCCCTCCTCGTGCGGGATACCCGCCGCATCGACCACCATCAGCTCCCAGAAGATCGCAGACCGCGGCGGAAGCGCGGCCGCGTCTTTCAGTATGTCCTCGAACGACAAGTCATTGTACCATGTAAGTGCGATCCGGTTTGCCAGGGGCTTCACCTCGTTGCCGATTTCCTCCTTCCAATACTTTTCAATGGGAGAACTACCGACCACCACTGCTACATTCTTGGTGTCCGGCAACACCCGCAGGATGTTCTCGAAGGCCGCAAGATAGTTGATCGACACCGCGACAACGGCGTCATTATCGGTAAGAACGGAATACCGAACGCGACGTTGGTCCACGACTGTCAGAAGCATGGGCGTCGTGGGAAACAGCCGCTGCCGGTGCCGCTGGACAAACGCAGCCGCCGGCGCGCCAATGCTCACAATCAAGTCGAGTTGGTGTTTGGCAAAGAGAGCACGAAGGTACTCGGCGAACGCGAGTTCCAGATTTTCATCGCCGGAACGGGCCGCCACGAGGGATTGCTCGTAGAGGTCCAACCGCCATCGTGATTGCCGACCCAGTTCCGCGCGGAACGCCCTGGCATAGTCGCTCCAAGGCTTAACATCCGGGCCAAAAGAATGAAGCAACATCACTCGTTTAGGCTCGGTTGCCAGAGCAGAGGCACAAGCAAACGACGCCACCAGAAGGCAAATAATTCTCGCAGTCGGCCAGATAGGCCGCATGCTGAATCAAGGCCGCCCGCACCATTTGAATGTGCGGCCATCGGAGTCGCCGTAAGCCGAACGACAATGCATGATGGCCAGCCCATCATGCCAAGTCGTCTTGCGCTTGCAAGCAACCTCATGCGAGCCCCCTGTGGGGCAACAGTACAGAGTCAGGGACACCACACCATGACAGTAGTCCCCTTCTTCATGTACGATCGCATTGAACTCCGTCGGGGCGCCGCATCGTCAGCCAGCACGTGCGGACGCTGACTGCGCACCTCGCCCAACGGCAGCCAAGCCGAGACTACGGTACCGCGCGCAAACCCGCTGTCGAGTCTAAACTTGCTGCCAAGCAGAACGACGCGTTGCCGCATGCTGGCATGGCCGCGGCTCGCTCTAACGCGATGTTGCACGGGATCGAACCCACGCCATTGTCTCGAACCGTGAACTCAAGTCCGCCGTGCAAAGACCGCAACCAATTTTTGGCCGCCGTCAGTTGCTGGCGGCGACGCCGTCGGTGCCGGCAGATTTACGCTTCAATCTTACTCGTTGGGTTCGCCCTGCGCTAGATCGAAGCGGGACGATGCAGTCTTGTTCTGGTGTCGGTCACATTTTAGGCAAGACAGCGGACCACATTCAGTAGAAATGGGGGATGGATGAGCATGGCGGGAACGCTTTGCGTGCTGCTGACGGAGCGTGCGCAAATCCCAGAGGAAAACCGGCGCCCTACAAGACTGGGCTTGAGGCAAGCCCGATGCTCATCGGACACCCTTCCATCGAGCCCAAAAAGCAGCAGTCCGGCAGTATGGGCCCTCCTGGGTGTGGGAAGGGCTGGCCCTGGCCGCAACGCCGCCTCGAAGCGGGGTTGCCGGGCTTCAATCCGCCCGCACCTGCCGGCGTGTCCTGAACGAATTCAGGCGCCGCCGGTCACGGACACTGCGTATAGAGACGCCCGTTCGCATCCGCCGTTTGATAGCAGCCGCTGGAATCGCCGCTGGCGTAATAGCCCGCTGCGGCTCCGGCGGCGCCGACATAGGCGCCGCGTCGAACGGTGCGGCGGGCCACCCCCGCATAGCTCATCGGCGTCATGGGACGACAGTGATCGGCCGGCGAAACCGCTCAACTCCACTTCAACGTTATGCCGATATCTCCCGGCACCCCTTGAGAAAAATCGACGACCTGTAACCTCAGCTTGTAGCCGCGGGGTTGGAGCTGCCGCTTCCAAAATTCATACATTTCCTTCGGAAGTCCGGTCAGCGTCTTTTCCCAGCCAGGTTCCAATTGATTGTTGATCGCACGTCCGCGGTCGGTGCAGAGCGCGTTCGGAAAGCGAATGACCTCAACCTCGGTCAGACCGTTCTTCAGTGCCCGCTGGACAATCGCCGCCACGCGCTTGAGTGCTTCCTCGTCGGAGACGCCCGAGGGCTTCGTCAGCCGGTCGACCAAGGCTTTTTTTTCGGCGTCCGCCTTGGCTTGCCTGCGCATCTCAGCGGCCGCTTTCTCGGCCTCGGCCACTGCCAGCTGTTCCATGACCTGCTTCGCACTCGGTAGCAGCGCCGACAGTCTATCGCTCATGGGCCCACCCCCCGTCTGACGTCTCTCTCGATCAAACGGTTTGCAGCAGCCGCCCTTCGGGACCGATTTGATCTGGCTCAGAATCTTCCAGCCGCCTCGGATCGTTGCTGCTGAAAAATGTCAACTCGGCCGAATCTGAGCCCCTTGGCGGTTTTTCGCGCGGCTCCCTCGATTCTGATCCAAGTCAGAGCGGGAACCGGCAGTCCGCGCTTCGATGCATCCAAGAGTGCAACAACCGGGTCGACAGCCGCATTTTCAAGAACACCGCGTCTCGTCAACTCCATCGACTCCTGGGCTGCTTCGCCTTGGCGGCTGACGCCGTATCGGCGAGGCCAAACAGGACGCCAGCGGACAGCGCGATGGCGAGGCCAAGGAAACCTGCTTTCTTCATCTCAAGCTCTAAGGGTTGGGTGCCTCGTTCCGTGCACGCCCTTTGCACAGCAGGTTCCCGAATGGAACGTCCAAGGCCGGACTGCGCGGGGCAAGGCGTGCATGTTTGAACGCGGATATCGCATTTGACTTAGGACGTCGGCACCATCGGCACTAGTTGGCTGCCGGGTCTGAAGGCGCTGCGGACACGCGGGCTGCTGCCCGTGTTCCAAGAGTGCTTGAGCGCTATTGATGCGAAAAGCATCTGCGCCCGCGCTCCGGCGAAGCGCCACGCACAGGCTTCGTCGAACTCAAGCAGCCCACCCCCCAAGCGTTAAAAACCTTCAGCTTTAACTGCGCTAGATCAGAAACGGGTCGTTCGGCGCTTGGTATGATCCAGGTCGACAGTTTGCATGTCGTTCCTCTTGCTTTAGCGATTTCGAAACCCATGGACATCGCGCCAACGCGTTGCGTGCTGCTGGCGGACGCGCACCACGGCCTCAGCGAGGGGGTTCGTCGCCTGCTCGCAACGACTTTCGAAGCCATTGTCATGGTCGCCGACGAAGTCTCACTCTTTGAGACTGCAGCCCGGCTGCAGAGCGACCTCGCGGTCGTGGATCTCACCCTGGCACGAGGAGACGGAGTCGACCTGGTGCGCCGGTTCAGAGGCCGTTTTCCGAACACCAGGATGATCGTGGTCAGCGTTCACGACCAGTCGACCGTGAGCCGCTCTGTGCTCGAAGCGGGCGCCGACGGGTTCGTCGTCAAGCGCGCGATCGCCACCGACCTCCTCGCGGCCGCCGATGCTGTACTAGCGGGAAGCCGGTTCGTGTCTCCCGGGATTCATTAGCGAACAGGAGCCACCATTGCGTCGATCCGACGCCCTGCCTAGCGCCGCCGCACCAGCATCGGTGGGAGCGAGGTGATGGAAAGGCGTCGGTCGGCAATGCCGATACGGGCGGCATTGCCGCGCTTCAATCCAGTCCTTCTGTTTGAGATGCGCGACCAAATCTAGGTCCCAGGACGCAATACGCTCGTCGAGACCGAGGGAACTGATTCAGATCATGAAGTGCGCTCGGAACGTGTGATTAGAGTGCAGCAATGCTCTTCCATTGCATGCGGGCCACGTCGTCACGTGTTCCGCGGTGAACCGCATCCGCTTCGCGTCTGCGCGGCGGGCGTCTGAGAGAACCTCTTGTGTCATTCACCAAGGCCCAGGTCGCCGGTGCGATTGACCGAAGCCGAAGGGTGCCTCGATGAGCGAGTCACTGCGATCCGCCGACCGCAACACTCACCTTAAAATCGTCGCGGTGGCCCTTCTTGCCGCAATCGGCGTGGTGACGGTGGGACTCTATGCGCGCGAGCCCGACCCGGGGTCTGCGGTCGCCGGCGTCAAGGCCGATCGCCCCGTGCTCAAGGCGGGGCCACCGGCCACCTATACGGACAGCGCCAAATCCAGCGTGCGTTGAACGCTTTGACGAAGCTGCGGTCGCAAATGCATCAAGAGGATGCGAGCGAAAGGAGCTCTCTCATGGTTAGAACGTTGGCGACTGCAACGGTCCTGCTCATGGCAGGAATCGTGACCGCAGGCGCGGCCGATCTGAAAGAGTTCATGCCGTGCAAGTCGGCAGCGGCTCGCATATGCGACCGGTCGCAAGGCATCAACGTTGCGGCCCTTTGGAAGTGCGGAGCGACGCTCGCATCGCGTCATCGCGAAGTCGGCCAGCGTTGCGTGGAAGTGCTCGTACGCTACGGGCAGCTTACGCGCTAGGCGTCGCGGACGACTGTACCGGGGGTGATGCGGCGCGGATCCAGCTTCAAGCTACTCTACCGGTTGGAAACCTGCACCGACCATGTCGGTAGGATGAGGCAACGGCAGCAACGCCGATAGTGTATCGCTCGTGTGATCCGCTCCGTGCCGACAGCCTGCAGGATCGGTGGTCGCTTCATCAGCCGTTTGGAATCAGCGCGGCGATTTCTTGGCCCGCACCGCCCTCATTCTGATCTAGGTCAAAGCAGCAACTGCCGATCGGGGCTTCGTTGTGCCGACAGGGCGAGAGGCCATCCCATGACCGCCAGCCGAAGCAAGCCACCCGGCAGCGTAAGCGCGCCCGCGGCCAATCCCGCTGCGTCTGCGTTCGAGTATCTGGTCGATGCGGCGCAGCGCAGCGTGCTGTTTCTGGGACGTGATGCGCCAGCGCGGCAACGCGTACCGCGAGCAACTCGAGCAAAGTCGCGCCGCACGTGCTCGAATACGCGGTGGAACTCGTCGTCGACGGCCGCACGCTCGAGCGGCCGGTCAACTACGCGCTCGTCCGGGTCATTCCGCCGAAAGGCGTCGAAATCGATCCGACCCGCCGGCCGTTCGTCATCGTCGATCCGCGCGCCGGCCATGGCCCGGGCATCGGCGGCTTCAAGGCCGACAGCGAGATCGGCGTCGCGTTCAAGGCCGGCCATCCCTGCTATTTCGTCGGCTTCCTGCCCGAACCGATGCCGGGCCAGACCATCGAGGACATCGCGCGCGCCGAGGCGGTCTTCCTCGAAAAGGTGATCGCGCTGCACCCCGAGGCCGACGGCAAGCCGTGCGTGATCGGCAATTGCCAGGCCGGCTGGGCGGTGATGATGCTCGCGGCCGCTCCGTCCCGAGCTGTTCGGCCCGATCATCGTCGCCGGGTCGCCGCTGTCCTACTGGGCCGGCGTGCACGGCAAGAATCCGATGCGCTACAGCGGCGGCCTCCTGGGCGGGAGCTGGCTCACGGCGCTCACCAGCGACCTCGGCCACGGCAAGTTCGACGGCGCCTGGCTGGTGCAGAATTTCGAGAACCAGAATCCCGCCAACACGCTGTGGAGCAAGCAGTACAATCTCTACTCAAAGATCGACACCGAGGCGCCGCGCTATCTCGGCTTCGAGCGCTGGTGGGGCGGCCACGTCAACCTGAACGCCGAGGAAATCCAGTTCATCGTCGACGAGCTGTTCATCGGCAACAAGCTGGCGGCCGGCAGCATCCAGACCTCCGACGGCACCGCGATCGATCTGCGCAACATCCGCTCGCCGATCGTCGTGTTCTGCTCGAAGGGCGACAACATCACGCCGCCGCAGCAGGCGCTCGGATGGATTCTCGATCTCTATGAGAACGTCGACGACATCCGCTCGTACGGGCAGACCATCGTCTACACGATCCACGAGACCGTCGGTCACCTCGGAATCTTCGTCTCCAGCAGCGTCGCGCGCAAGGAGCACGGCGAATTCTCCAGCAATATCGACCTGATCGACGTGCTGCCGCCCGGCCTCTACGAGGCGATGTTCGAGGCGAAGACCGAAGGACACGGCCAGTCCGGACCTCGTCTCCGGCGACTGGGTGATGCGCTGCGAGGCGCGGACGCTCGACGACATCCGCGCGCTCGGCGGCAACGACGCGGCCGACGAGCGCCGCTTTGCCACCGCGGCGCGCGTATCCGAGATCAATCTCGCGCTCTACCGCACCTTCGCGCAGCCGGTCGTCCGGGCGCTCATGTCGGCGCCCGGTCGCCGAGTGGATGCGGCGGCTGCATCCGCTGCGGCTGCAATACGAGCTGTTCTCCGACGCCAATCCGCTGATGGAGCAGGTCAAGACGATGGCGGAGCGCGTGCGCGAGGAACGCAGCCCTGTCGACGCCGACAATCCGTTCTCGGCTGCGCAGGAAGCGATGTCCAAGCAGATCGTCGCCAGCCTCGACGCCTGGCGCGACATGACCGAAACGTTCGCCGAGCGCATGTTCCTGTCGGTCTACGGCTCGCCCGTGCTGCAGGCCGCCGTCGGCATCGATCCGGCGGACGCGCGCCCGCTGCGCAAGGCCGCGAAGAGCCCGCTGCATCGCGAGCTGCTGCAGTCCCGCATCGCCGAACTGAAGTCGCGCATCGCCGACGGCGGCCTGCGCGAATGCCTGGTGCGCGGCCTGCTCTACGTCGGCATGGCGCGCGGCGGCGCCGACGAGCGCGGATTCGCGGCGATCCGCCGCCTGCGCGCGACGTCCGCGACGAGGGCCCGCGACTGACGCTGGCCGAGTTCAAGGCGCTCGTGCGCGAGCAGTTCTTCATGCTGCTGATCGACGAGGAGGCGGCGCTCGGCGCCATTCCGGATCTGCTGCCGCCCGACGGCCAAGTGCGCCGCAAGGCCTTTGCGGCGCTTGCGCGAGGTGCTGAGCGCGCGCGGCGAGATCGCCGGCGAAGCCGCGGATCGGCTCGAGCGGATTGCCCAGCTGTTCGGCGTCGACGCAAAGCTGGCCGGCCCCGCCAGCAGCGCCGAGAACATCAAGACGGCAAAGGCGTCCTGAGGCCGTGGCGATCCAGCTGGCGACAACGGCAGGAGTCCATTGATGGCAGTTCCGCAGGTCGCCCCCGCCGTTCCAGGACGCACGCGAAATACGAGCGCCTGATCGCCCGCGCCAAGCAGGTGTCCCGCCGCCGACCGTCGTGGTGCATCCGTGCGACGAGACCTCGCTGCGCGGCGCCGTCGAGGCGGCCGAGGCCGGCATCATCGTTCCGATCCTGGTCGGACCGGCCGAGAAGATCACCGCCGTCGCGCGCCAGCACAAGCTCGACATCGGCGCTTTCGAGCTCGTCGACGTGGCCCACAGCGAGGACTCCGCGGCGACAGGCGGTGCGAGCTGATCCACGAGGCGCAAGGGCGAGCTGCTGATGAAGGGCAGCCTGCACACCGACGAGCTGATGCGGGCGGTCACCGCGTCGAAAACCGGGCTGCGCACGGCGCGGCGCATCAGCCACGTCTTCGTCATGGACGTGCCGACCTATGCGGAGACGCTGTTCATCACCGACGCGGCCATCAACATCTTTCCCGATCTCGACGTCAAGCGCGACATCATCCAGAACGCGATCGATCTGTTCACCCAGGTCGGCCTCGGCACGCCGCGCGTCGCGATCCTGTCGGCGGTCGAGACCGTGACGTCGAAGATCCCGTCGACCATCGAGGCGGCGGCGCTGTGCAAGATGGCGGACCGCGGCCAGATCACCGGCGGCATCCTCGACGGGCCGCTCGCCTTCGACAACGCCATCGATCCGGAAGCGGCGAGGATCAAGGGCATCAAGTCGCCGGTCGCCGGGCGCGCCCAGATCCTGGTCGTTCCCGACCTCGAAGCCGGCAACATGCTGGCCAAGAACCTCATCTTCCTCGCCAAGGCGGACGCGGCCGGCATCGTGCTCGGCGCGCGCGTGCCGATCATCCTGACGTCGCGGGCGGATTCGGTGCGCACCCGCATGGCATCCTGCGCGGTCGCCGTGCTCTATGCCGACGCGCGGCGGCGCGCCGCCGCGCTGCCGGCCGCGTGACCGCCATGGACGCGATCCTGGTCGTCAATGCCGGCTCGTCGAGCCTCAAGTTCCAGGTGTTCGCGACCGAGCGGGACGAATGATCTCGAGCGCCTGGTCAAGGGCCAGATCGACGGCATCGGCACCCGGCCGCGGCTGCGCGCGGCCGGCCCGGACGGCGCGACGCTGATCGATCAGGCCTATGCGCCGAACGAGGTGCCCGATCTTCCGGCCGCCACCCTGGCGACCGGGGCCTGGCTGCGCGAAACGCAGCACGTCGATCTGATCGCGGTCGGCCATCGCGTCGTCCACGGCGGTCCCGAATACGACCGGCCGGTGCTGGTCGACATCGACGTGCTGTCCGATCTCGAGCGCTATGTCCCGCTCGCGCCGCTGCACCAGCCGAACAACCTGGCGCCGATCCGCTCGCTGCTCGCGCGCCGGCCGCAGCTGCCGCAGGTCGCCTGCTTCGACACCGCCTTTCACCGCGGCCACGAGCGAGCGGCCGACCACTACGCCATCCCGCAGCGACTCTACGCCGAAGGCGTGCGCCGCTACGGCTTCCACGGTCTGTCGTACGAATACGTCGCGGAACGGCTGCGGCAGGTCGCCCCCGAGGTCGCCAACGGACGGGTGATCGTCGCGCATCTCGGCAGCGGCGCCTCGATGTGCGCGCTGTCCGACGGCCGCAGCGTCGAAAGCACGATGGGCTTCACCGCCCTCGACGGACTGCCGATGGGCACGCGGCCGGGCCAGCTCGACCCCGGCGTGGTGCTCTATCTGATCTCCGAGAAGGGCATGACGCCGGCGGCGGTGCAGGATCTGCTGTACCGCGAATGCGGCCTCAAGGGCCTGTCCGGCATCAGCAACGACGTGCGCGAGCTGGCGCAAAGCGCCGATCCGCGCGCCGCCTTCGCGCTTGACTATTTCGTCTATCGCATCGGCTTGCACGCCGGGATGCTGGCGGCGTCGCTGGGCGGGCTCGACGCCTTCGTGTTCACCGCCGGGATCGGCGAGAACTCGCCGGCGATGCGCGCGCGCATCGCCGACAAGCTCGCGTGGCTGGGTGCCGTGCTCGACCCGGATGCCAATGCGGCGGGAGCGCCATTGATCTCGCGGCCCGAAAGCCGGGTCGCACTCCACGTGGTGCCGACCAACGAGGAGCTGATGATCGCGCGGCACACCTGCGCCCTGCTTGCCGGCTCCGGCCGGTCCGGCGCCGTGGCACGGGCGGCGTCGTGACGTATTGCGTTTCGCCCGATCTTCCTCGCCTTCTGACCTAGATCATATCCCACCGGCCGAAGTCCGTTAGCGTGAGTTGCTGCGAGCAAATCTCGCACGCCGTCTCGTTTACGTTGCTCTCGCTCGGCGCGGCGCTCAGGACGCGAGATGCAGTAGTTCGGTGCGGGAGGATGCCATGGAAGGGTCTGCCGGATTTTCCAGAGGCTACAAGGACGAGCGCTCTTGGCGGGGTTTCAAGCCGGGCAACTGGTCCAACGCCATCGATGTGCGCGACTTCATCGTCCGCAACGTCACGCCTTATGACGGCGACGAGTTGTTCCTCGCCGCGCCGTCACAACCGCACCAAGGCTGTCTGGGAGAAACTTCAGCCGTATTTCCAGGAGGAAAGAAAGAAAGGCGTTCTCGCCGTCGACGCGCGGACACCCTCGACCCTGCTGGCGCATGCGGCCGGCTATATCGACCGCGACAACGAGGTGATTGTCGGGCTGCAGACCGACCAGCCGTTCAAGCGGGCGATCTTTCCCGCCGGCGGCCTGCGGATGGTCGAGGCCGGGCTGAAGGCGGCGGGGTTCGAGGCCGACCCGCAGGTGCACGAGGCATTCACCAAATACCGCAAGACGCACAATGACGGCGTGTTCGATGCCTACACGCCCGAGATCATGAAGTGCCGCCGGTCCGGCATCATCACCGGCCTGCCCGACTCGTATGGTCGTGGCCGCATCATCGGCGACTACCGGCGCGTCGCACTCTACGGCGTCGACCGGCTGCTCGAAGCCAAGCGCGCCGAGCGCGCGCAGATCGACGACATGTGGCCGACCGACGAGGTGATCCGGACCCGCGAGGAGCTGGCGGAGCAGATGCGCGCGCTCGAGGACCTCGCGGCAATGGCCAAGCTTTACGGCTGCGACATCACGCGCCCGGCCGCGGACGCGCAGGCGGCGGTCCAGTGGACGTACTTTGCGTATCTCGGCGCCATCAAGGAGGCGAACGGCGCGGCGATGTCGATCGGTCGCATCTCGACCTTCCTCGACATCTTCATCGAGCGCGACCTGCGGGAAGGCGTGCTCGACGAGGCCGGCGCGCAGGAGCTGTGGGACCAGCTGGTGCAGAAACTGCGGATCGTTCGCTTCCTGCGCACCCCCGACTACGACGCGCTGTTCAGCGGCGACCCCTACTGGGCGACCGAATGCGTCGCCGGCATCGATCTGAGCGGACAGTCGCTGGTGACCAAGAGCAGCTACCGCATGCTGCACACGCTCACCAACCTTGGGCCGGCGCCGGAGCCCAACATCACGGTGCTGTGGTCGAAGGACCTGCCGGCGAATTTCAAGCGGTACTGCGTCAAGGTCAGCAAGGAAACCTCGTCGCTGCAGTACGAGAACGACGACCTCATGCGGCCCCATTGGGGCGACGACTACGGCATCGCCTGCTGCGTCTCGGCGATGCGGCTCGGCAAGCAGATGCAGTTCTTCGGCGCACGCGTGAATCTCGCCAAAGGCGCTGCTCTACGCCATCAACGGCGGGCGGGACGAGGTTTCCGGCGAACAGGTGGCGCCGGCGACGCCGCCGATGACCGGCGACGTCCTCGACTACGACGAGCTGTTCGAAAAGTTCGACCACGTGATGGAGTGGCTCGCGCGCACCTACGTGCATGCGATGAACTGCATTCACTACATGCACGACAAGTACTTCTACGAGCGCCTCGAAATGGCGCTGCACGATCGCGACATCCTGCGCACGATGGCGTTCGGCATTGCCGGCCTGTCGGTCGTTGCCGACAGCCTCGCGGCGATCAAATACGGCAAGGTTCACGTGGTCAGGGATGAGACCGGCCTCGCCGTCGACTATCGCATCGAAAGCAACGAGCCGGTCCCGCAGTTCGGCAACAACGACGACCGGGTGGACTTGATCGCGTCGGATCTCGTCACGCGGTTCATGCAGAAGATCCGCAAGCATCCGACCTATCGCGGCGCGACCCATACGCAGAGCGTGCTGACGATCACCTCGAACGTGGTCTACGGCAAAGTCACCGGCAATACGCCGGACGGCAGGCGCAAAGGCGAGCCGTTCGGGCCCGGCGCAAACCCGATGCACGGTCGCGACAGCCACGGCTGGCTGGCGTCATGTCTGTCGGTGGCGAAGCTTCCCTACCAGGATGCGCTCGACGGCATCAGCTACACGGTCTCGGTTGCGCCGCAGAAGGCCCACCTGTCCGAGCCGGAGCTCGTCGACGCCGCCGTCAAGGCCTTCGACATGTATTTCGGCCAGGGCGGTTTCCACATGAACCTGAACATCCTCGACCGGGAAACGCTCGAGGATGCGATGAAGAATCCCGACAAGTATCCGCAGCTCACGATCCGGGTTTCGGGCTACGCGGTGAACTTCGTCCGCTTGACCAAGGAGCAGCAGCGCGACGTGATCAGCCGCACCTTCCACGGTCAGATGTGAACAGACGAATGCACGCCATGTCGCAGGTCGGTAACCTCGAACCGGGCAGTCGGCACGATCTGCGCGTCGGGCTTTCTCCCGACGCGCCGGACGAAGGCGAAATTCGCGCCGACACCGACGGGACGTTCGGCTACGTGCATTCCTATGAGTCGTCGTCTCGTTACGACGGGCCCGGCCTGCGCGCCGTGCTGTTCGTATCCGGGTGTCTGCTGCGTTGCACCTACTGCCACAATCCCGATACCTGGCACCTGAAGGACGGCACGCGCATTTCGGTGCGGCAGGTGCTGGACCGCCTGGCCACCTTCGCGCCCGCGCTGCGCTCGCTCGACGGCGGGCTCACCATCTCCGGCGGCGAGCCGATGGTGCAGATCGCCTTCACCCGCGGCATTTTGGCCGGCGCCAAGGAGATGGGGCTGCACACCGCGATCCAGACTTCGGGGTTTCTGGGCGAGCGCGCCGACGAGCGTATACTTGTCAGCGCTCGATATGGTTCTGCTCGACATCAAGAGCTCGGATCCTGAAACCTATCGCAAGGTTGTCGGCCGCGACCTGATGCCGACGCTGCGCTTTGCCGAGCGTCTGGCCGCCATCGGCAAGCGCACGTGGGTGCGATTCACGCTCGTGCCGGGCCACACCGACGACCCCGCGAATGTCGAGGGCATCGCCCGGTTCGTGGCGCCGATGAAGAACGTCGAGTGGGTTGAGGTGCAGCCGTTCCACCAGCTCGGCGCCTTCAAATGGAAGGCGATGGGCCTCGATTACGTGCACGTCGATACGCCGAGGCCCACGCCCGAACTGATCAATCGGGTGCTCGACCAATTCCGTGCCGCGGGCTGCAGAGCCCGCTGACTGGGCCTTCGGCGCGTCCGGGGCCTCGAAGTCAATGCCGGGGGGTAGTCATGCTCGATCTTGCCCGTGACATCATCGGGACGCAGCCGATCCTTGCGGTCTTCCTCGCGATCGGCGTCGGCTATCTGGTCGGCCAGATCAACCTTGGCGGCTTCTCGCTCGGTGTCGGCGCCGTCCTGTTCGTCGGCCTCGCCATCGGGGCGTTTGCGCCGAAGGCCTCGATCACCGGGCCGATCGGCCTGACCGGCCTGATCATGTTCCTCTACGGCATCGGAATCCTCTACGGACGGCAGTTCTTTGAAGGAATGACCGGCGCGGCGGGCCGCCGGTACAATCTCCTGGCGTTCGTTGCCTGCGTGGCCGGGCTTCTGGTCGCTCTCGGGCTTGGCCAGGCCTTCGGCATCAAGCTCGGCCACACGCTGGGCATCTACGCCGGCTCGATGACGAGCACCGCCGCGCTGCAGGCTGGCCTCGACGTCATGAAGAGCAGCGAGCCGTCGATCGGATACTCGATTGCGTATCCGTTCGGCGTGATCGGTCCGATCCTGTGCATCTATTTCATGACGCGCCACGTGCAGCCGAAATTCCCGCCCAAGGCGCAGCGCTTCCACATGGGCGAAATCACCTTGGGCTCCGCCTATGCCGGCCGGAAGCTCGAGGACCTCGACGCGGATCTGCCGGAGGGCGTTCAGGTCACGATGGTCCGCAAAGGGCGATCAGAATGTCGTGCCCTCAGCCGGGCTGACGCTGGCCGCCGGCGACGGCCTCATGATCGTTGCGGATCGCGAGGACGCGATAGCCGAAGCGGCGGCCAGGCTCGGAAAACTGGAAACCGGACGGATCGTCAAGGACCGTTCGGCCCTCGACTACATCCGCGTTTTTGTCGGCAAGGCGAACGTGGTCGGGATTCCGCTTGCGCAGCTGCCGCTGCCGGCGGGTTTTCCGGCGCATCTGCTGCACGTTCGGCGCTACGACACGGATATCGTGCCGACGCCGGACCTGACGCTCGAGTTTGGCGATCGGGTCGGCGTGCTGATGCCGCCCGATCGGAAGGAGGAGATCCGCAAGCATTTCGGCGACACCGTAAAGGCGACGGCCGAGTTCAGCTACGTCACGCTCGGTCTCGGCATGGTGCTCGGTGTTCTGCTTGGGCTCATTCCGATTCCGATCCCCGGCGTCGGGATTGTCACGCTCGGCATCGCGGGCGGCCCGCTGATCGTCGCCCTCATCTTCGGCAAGCTGCGCCGCACCGGGCCCCTGCTCTGGGTCATGCCGCTGCCCGCCAACATCGTGCTGCGGAACTACGGCCTGGCAATATTCCTCGCCGCAGTCGGCATCAATGCCGGGCAACCGTTCGTGCGCACCGTGGCGGAGAGCGGATTCACGATGCTGTTCATCGGGGTTGCGGTGCTGCTGACGACGGTCGATCATCGTGCTGCTGGTCGGCTACTACCTGATGAAGATCCCGTACGACGATCTGGTCGGCGTCGCCTCGGGCGCGACCGGCAACCCTGCCATCCTGGTCTATTCCACCCGAATGGCGCCGACCGAGCGGCCCGATATCGGCTATGCGATGATCTTTCCGTCGATGACCATCGTCAAAGTCATTGCCGTGCAGATCGTCGGCCTGCTGGCCGCGGCGTCGGCCGCGGGTTGACGACGGCCGACGCCGATGGACGCACCGGCAGGCGGAGTCGCTCGCGCCCGACCCGCTGTCCGACTCGAAAGCGGTCGAAGCGCCGCAGCTCGTAAGCTTCGACGCGGTCCTGCCCGCAACCATGGCCGTGCGGGCCGAAGAGAGCGGCGTCAAGAAGGTATCGACCGACACCGCGACCCTGTTCGCCTTGAGCGTCCTGGCCGGCGCCTTCATCGCATTCGGGGCGATGTTTGCCACCACGGTGAGCGCAGGAGCCGCCGAGCCTGCCCTACGGCATCGTCAAGCTGTTGAGCGGTCTGGTCTTCTCCCTGGGCTTCCTCCTGGTCGTCATCGGCGGCGCCGAGCTGTTCACCGGCAACAACCTGATCGTGATGGCGTGGGCCAGCGGCAAGGTGACGACGAGCGATCTCATACAGCAACTGGACGATCGTTTTCGCCGGCAATTTCGTCGGCGCGTTCGCGACCGCCGTATTGATGTTCTTGACGACCCAGTATTCCTTCGGCCACGGCGCGGTCGGGCTCGCCGCCTTGTCGACCGCGCAGGCAAAATCCTCGCTTGCCTTTGTGCCGGCGGTCACGCTCGGCATCATGTGCAATGCGCTGGTCTGCCTCGCCTCATGGATGTGCTACAGCGCGCGCTCGAACGTCGACAAGTTCTTCACCGTCGTCTTGCCGGTCGCGGCCTTCGTTGCCGGCGGATTCGAGCACTGCATCGCCAACATCTATTTCATTCCGCTCGGACTGTTCATCAAATCCGGCGCGCCTGATGCCTTCTGGGAATCGATCGGCAAGACGGCGGCCGACTTTCCTGATCTGACGTGGGGAAATTTTCTTGTCGGCAACCTCCTGCCGGTGACCATCGGCAACATCATCGGCGGCTCGATCATGGTGGCCGCGGTCTATTGGTTCGTCTATCTGCGCAACAGAAACGCTTGAGCAAAGCCGGATCGTCTGATGCTGATCTCGGTCAAGGCGGTGCGTGATTGCGACCGTGCGGTGCTGGGTGAAGCCATTTTCGAGGAAAGCGACAAAGAGATGAGCCGCAAGGCCGTGGCTGATCTGATTGAAAAACTCTATGCATCCGGAACAGACCTGCTCAATCTGCCGCCCTTCACGTTTGTGTTCGAAAAGGTTGACGGTCCGCAACGTATATAGCGTGCCGCGGGCATGTCGGCTTGGCCTAATTGACATCATAAATGCGCTGTTCGGCGGTGATTCTGCGGCAGATCAAAGAGCCCTGAACCAAGCCACAATATGCTTTGGGCGAGTTCAAATCGGGACAGGGGGCGCCGCCGGCGCCGGCGCCATCTATGGTTTCCTTCACACGGTCTCCGCGCCCAGACCGCGCGCGGCCGCACGCCGGGGGCGGTACTGCCTCGACTATGACCAAGCGTGCACATCGATCTAGGGCGGACCGGCCGGGCCGAGGAAAATTACCGACAAGCAACCACAGCACCCCGGAGGCGTAACAGATGCGCGTTTGGATCGTCCCGATGAGCTACGTGGCGGCGAGTTTCGTGTGCGGGCAAACGCTGCCGCGGTTTGAGCACATCTACTTGGCTTCGCAAAATTTGGGAATCTCGGTTGCATCGGCACAGGCCTGCCTCTCGGCTTCAGCCTCGGGCATGATGGCGCTCACGGGCGTGGTATTCGCCATAACCTTTGTCATGGTGCAATTCAGCGCGATCGCCTACTCGCCGCGCCTGGTGCGATGGTTTGTCGAAGACCGCATGCTCTATCATTCGATTGGATTCTATTCCGCCACATTCATTTTTGCCTTCTTCACACTCGCCTGGGTTGATCGAGACGGATCCGGAAGGGTGCCGATGTACTCAACTCTGGCGGTGGGGGTTTTGCTCATGATCGGCATGTTCCTGTTTGTCGCGCTGGTGCAACGGGTCGTCGACTTGCAAATTACCAAGGTACTGCAGTTAATCGGGGATAGAGGCCGCACAGCCATTCGCGAGATGTTTCAGCGTCTCGATGGCCAACCGAGCGTCGAAGGTGCAACGCGCGGGGCGCCCGTCAATGGCACCTCGTTGGGCCCGGTTTCCCAGACGGTGACGTATTCGGGACACCCGCGCTCGATCACCAAGCTCGATATCAACTCCCTCGTCCAGGTGGCGCAACGGAGCGGCGGGGTCGTTGCGATGGCGTATGGCGTCGGAGACACCCTGGTCGACGGTAGCATCGTTCTGCACATTCACGGCGCCAAAGGCAGCTCGCCGCAGAAAGAAATAATGCAGGCTGTTCACCTCGATTCCGAACGCACTTTTGAGCAGGATCCGAAATACGCCATCCGCCTATTGGTCGACATCGCCATCAAGGCGCTCTCGCCTGCCATCAACGATCCAACCACGGCAGTCCAGGCTATCGATCAAATCGAGGATTTACTGCGTCGAACTCGCCCGGCAGGATCTGGACACGGCCTTTATCAAGGATTTGAACGGGGACTTGCGTCTCATCATTCCGCTGCCGTCGTGGGAGGACTATCTATCGCTCGCCTTCGATGAGATCCGCCAGTTCGGGGCAATGTCCATGCAGGTCATACGTCGATTGCGAGCGGCGCTCGCCGGGATAGCGGGCTCGGCGATGGTGTTGAGTCGCGCTGAAGCAACGCAACACTATCTCAAGCAGCTCGATCTAGCCGTTGCGCATTCCCCTTTCAATTCCGACGACAAGATCAAGGCCCTGCAAGAAGACCGCCAAGGCCTAGGTCTTTCCAAGCGGAGCTTGCCTGACAATGCCCCTAGTGTGGTTCAGCAGCCACAGAGATGATGGCCAACGGACGGTTTTTATTTACTGTTTTCCGTCGTGGACCGATCCCCCAACTATGTCTGGAATGGGGTCAGGCCGGCGCGATCATCCGGGCTTGTCAACTACAACTACCGCTTCAAATGGGGTGGTCCGGTCGTGGCGAGCGACTAATCGGATCGCGCTTGTGATGGACCGGCCCGTCCCCTGCCGGCCCCATCGCCCAACTAAACTAAGGGTTACCTATTGGGGCGTAAGCTGCTAGCGCGAAAGCTGGCCGTACCGGATAAGCACCTCCACACAGCGCGGACCGACATCCTGACGCCGCGAAGCGAGCGTCGCCCCGCATTTCCAGAGAGCGGCGGCGTCCGTGCCCTGTGATCGATCGCACAGGCGTACCGCTGCAGACCGACATGGCGTAAGGTCCTTCAGATCGATCGCGTCTGCCGGCGCGGTGGCTGCCATGAGTGCTAGCGTTGCGGCCGCCGATATCCGGACCATGAGGAATCTCCCCTAATCTTGCCGCCCAAGCGTTTGCGACAGCGATTGCCTAGTCTCGCCACGATGTTTCAGCGGACACTGGAGTGCACGCTGTCGGTTAGCGCGGTCGGTTGCGCGGCCTTGAGCACGGGACGGTCGACTTGGACGCCGGCGGTCATCGTTCCCGAGCCGGTGACGCGGGCGTAAGTTCCAACCATCACCACCACGATTGCGGCAACGAGCGCCACTGCGACGATCCTGAGATGCGTGCTGCAGTCAGCAGAGAAGAGTGACTCGCTCATCGGCGCTTCCCATTGTGTCGGCCAAAATTCTCCGCGTATTTCACGACTGTGCGCGATGAAGGTTTTTGTCGCCAAAGGACTGTGGGGGGCGCAAGTGGCTCAAGCCAGCAGTCGCTTCAGGACCGGACGGTTGCGCAGAACAATCCGCCGGCACGTGGGGAGCGCGATTGCAGCGGACCTTTCGAAGCGCGTCAGCATGCGTGAGATGGTTTCGCTCGTGAGCCCCAGATAGTCGGCAACGTCCTGGCGAGACATGGACAACTGAATTTCGTCGCTGGATTGGAAGCGCTCAGCCATTTCGAGCAGGAAGCTGGCCACCCGCTCGGACGCGCTCTTGTTGAGTAAGAGCATGTGATTTTGCGTACGCTGAAGCTCGTCGGCCGTCAGCATCCATAGCTCGCGCGCCACCTCATTGTCCCGGACCGCGAGCTCGATCAAGACGCTGCGTTTGATGGCAAGGATTTCAGCGTCAACTATTGCCTCCGCTGAAAACAGGTGCCGCGCTTCGGCCTCGAGACCGAAAATATCGCCAGGCAGGTAGAAGGCGCCGATATGGCGCCGGCCATCGACGACGACCTTGTAGGTGCGCACCGCGCCGCGGACGACCTTGTAGAAGTAGTCGGCCGGCTCCTTCTCCATGTAGATTTCCGCGTTCCGGTTGAACCACTTCCGGGCTCCCATCACCTCGATCGCGCCGGCAAGCCCATGAGATCCGATCGGAGGCGCTTTCCCCAGGGTTTGACCGAACCAATGCCGGGAAGAGCCGTTCTGAACCGCCGTTCCTGTCAGCATGTGACGCCCTCTTGTTGGACTCTGGCCTCGGCAGCCACCGAGCCGTAGTGGCAAGCGCCGTCGGCCAATTGGCAGCCATCGTAGAAGTCGGGGCTACGCGGTGTGACCTCGTAAAGTTGCGAGGTGCAGGAGTGAAAAATTACCAGGGCTCAGGTGCAATTTGGCGCGGTTTTTCCTGACGGCGCTAAGCTACGTTCAACGTTTGCTCGGGGTCAGAATCTGAACGGCTGCACTGCGCAGGATCTGGACCGGACCGCGGTTGTAGAGGCCCCAACTGACGTGAGGAAGGTCAGGCCGTCACCGTGCGCGAGGTTGCCTGGCACAAGTGCCCAAAGGTTCTCCAGACGCCCGAGATCAACGAGACCAAAGGGAAGGCCACGATCAACAATAAGCCAACCAATGAGAAACCCAAGGCCAAGGCCACCAGCGCAACTAAGGCATCAAGGCTCCTTAGGTCCCGATGGACGACTGCCCTCCCGCTCAGCATGGTTGATCCTCAAGCTGCCTCACCAATGCGCCCCACCATCCGGAGGCTCAATGAATTGACCCGCGAGAAGGTTGCTCTTGGAAGTGGCTTTTTTGAAACCCCGAGCGCACTGACATTCACTAGCGCCGGGCCGCCCCCGGCAAACCGCGCACATGGAGAACGGATCGCTCGTCGTGCCGCTCGTGCATGGCCTTTCCTGCCGGATCAGGCGGAAGTCTGCCCTTCGAGCTCCCGCAGGTGCGTGCTTGCCTCTTCGGCACTTTCGTAGATGTGTGGTGACACGGCGCGTTGCTTCAGCGCGTCGCCAAGCTTGGTGCGCAGAAAGCCGCTGGTCGTATAGCGCGTGACGCCTGAGTAGAACCGGTCGACGAGATCGCGCACCATGGCCGAGTACTCGTCGACGACGTCGGGAAGGATTTCGAAATTGTCGTAGTTCACGATGACGTAGACCTTGCGTCCCAATGGCGTCAGCATGGCCTCCACGGCTCGGCGAATCCGCTCCACGTCGTCGTGGTTGCGGACCCTGTGGCCTTCGAAGTTGACGAAGAACAGATTCTCCTTGGGGTGATACGTGAACCGGCGTTCGAGTGGGATGCGCAGCAGGTCGTCGCGCAATCCAATTGGCTCGTTCGAGAAGATGCGCCGGTCCATGATGGTCGGGTCGCGCCTCATGATCGGGCGAAAGTCCATGCGGCCGAGGATGTCGCGCTCGATATCGATCCCCGGCGCGACCTCGATGAGCTCCAGGCCCTCCGCGGTGAGCTGGAACACGCAGCGTTCGGTGACGTACAGCACGGGCTGCCCGCGTTGCGCCGCATATCGGCCCGAAAATGTCCGGTGCTCGACCTCGCGGACGAATTTCGCGACGCCGCCGTCGCTGTCGATACGCAGGCGGCCTTCATCCACGCTCAATCGCTGCTTTCCCGCCGTGAAGGTCCCGACGAACACCACCTTCTCGGCGTTCTGGCTGATATTGATGAAGCCGCCGGCGCCCGCGAGCCGGGGCCCGAACTTGCTGACGTTCAGATTGCCTTGCTGGTCGGCCTGGGCGAGCCCGAGGAAGGCCGCATCGAGGCCTCCTCCATCGTAGAAGTCGAACTGATAGGGCTGATCGATGACGGTCTGGGCATTGGTCGCGGCGCCGAAATTGAGCCCGCCCGCCGGCACGCCGCCGATGACGCCGGGCTCCGCCGTTAGCGTGATCAGGTCGATGATCTTTTCCTCGTTCGCAACGCTTGCGACCCCTTCGGGCATGCCGATCCCGAGATTGACGACGCTGTTGGCCCTGAGCTCGAGCGCGGCCCGGCGCGCGATGATCTTCCGCTCGCTCATTTCCATGGGCGCGATCGATCCGGTGCGCGCCCGGATCTCGCCGCTGAACGCCGGATCGTACTGCACCGAAAACGTCTGCCAATGATGCTCCGGCTTTGCCACCACGACGCAGTCCACGAGGATGCCCGGAATCTTGACCTGCCTCGGGTTGAGCGAGCCGCTGTCGGCTATTCGCTCGACTTGGACGATCACCAGTCCGCCCGAGTTGCGGACCGCCATGGCCAGCGCCAACGCTTCGAGCGTAAGCGCCTCCTTCTCCATGGTGACGTTACCGTCGGGATCGGCGGTGGTGCCGCGGATGATGCCGACGTTGATCGGGAAGGCGCGATAAAAGAGAAACTCTTCGCCATCGACCTCGATCAGGCGCACCAAGTCTTCCTTGGTGCGTTCGTTTATCTTGCCGCCGCCGTGGCGTGGATCGACGAACGTTCCAAGCCCGACGCGCGTGAGGTGGCCAGGACGATTGGCGGCGATGTCGCGAAACAGGTGGGAGATGACGCCCTGGGGCAGATTGTAGGCCTCGATCTTGTTGTCGATCGCAAGACGCTGGAGCTTCGGCACCAGACCCCAGTGTCCGCCGATGACGCGGCGCACCAAACCTTCGTGACCGAGGTGGTTGAGCCCGCGGTCCCCACCGTCGCCCTGGCCGGCCGCATAGACCAGCGTGAGATTGCAGGGCTTGCCGAGCGCAGGTACATGCTGCACTTCCGGCGCGAGATGGAGCACTTCCAGGGCGACGGCGATTTCCTCGGCGAAGCCGATGCCGACGAACCCGCCTGTCGCGACCGTGTCGCCGTCGCGGATGAGGCGCACCGCTTCCTCCGCCCTGACGATCTTTCCTCTTTCGAGCGGCTGCAGCGGCACGCGCGTCAGCGCAGCGATCGAATCACCTGCCGGGTCACCTCCAGTCCACGGATGTACGGGGGCGTCGGGTGAGTGGCTCGACGGGGGCGGCACCCCCGCCGATCCATCAGTAGATCCCTGTCGCATAATACACACCTATGACGACGAAGACCGCCGCGGTCTTGATCAGGGTGATGACGAAGATGTCCTTGTAGGCCTGCCTGTGGGTGAGGCCTGTCACTGCCAGCAGCGTGATCACCGCCCCGTTGTGCGGCAGCGTATCCATGCCGCCGCTCGCCATGGCGGCAACCCGGTGCAACACTTCAAGCGGAATTTTCGCCGCCTCCGCGGCGACGATGAACGTGTCGGCCATCGCCGCCAGGGCGATACTCATGCCACCGGACGCCGACCCGGTTATGCCGGCAAGCACCGTCACGCTGATCGCTTCGTTGATGAGTGGATTGGGGATCGCCTGCAGCGCGTTGGCGACCAGCGCGAAGCCAGGCAGCAGGGCGATCACTCCACCGAACCCATACTCCGAGGCAGTATTGAGCGACGCCAGCAAGGCCCCTGCGACGGCCGCCTTGCTGCCATCGGCAAACTTCGCGACCACTGGCCGCCAGGCAAACGCGAACACCGTCACGATGCCGAGCAGCAGCGCGCCTTCGACCGCCCAGATCGCGGCCACCGAGCTGATCTGCGTGACGATCGGTTTGCTTTGTCCCGCCGGCGTGAATTCGTGCACCTGGCCGTAAAAGCGCGGCACGAGCTGCGTGAGCACAAAGTTCATGACGCCGACCACCAGCAGCGGTGAGATCGCAATCCACGGGTTGGGCAGTTTCTCTGCCTCGAACGGCTCCGGCTCGTTAAGCAGATCGGTGCCGTAACCTTCTCCCTTCGCCTGCGCGGCGCGGCGGCGGCTTTCAATATAGACGAGACCGACGACCAGGATGAATGCGGCACCGATAATGCCGAGCCAGGGAGCGGCCCAGGTCGTTGTTTTGAAGAACGTCGTCGGGATGATGTTCTGGATCTGGGGCGACCCCGGCAGCGAATCCATCGTAAACGTGAATGCGCCGAGGGCGATGGTGCACGGAATGAGCCGCTTGGGGATCCCGCTCTGGCGGAACATTTCGGCTGCGAACGGATAGACGGCGAACACCACCACGAACAACGATACCCCGCCATAGGTCAGGATCGCGCAGACCACGACGATCGACAGCACGGCCCGTTCGCGGCCGAGCGCTCCGATCACGGCCGAAACGATCGATTTGGAGAAGCCGGAAAGCTCGATCACCTTGCCGAACACGGCACCGAGCATGAACACCGGAAAATAGCTCTTCACGAAGCCGACCGTCTTATCCATGAAGACGCTGGAGAACATCGGCGGGACCAGCGACGGGTCAGTCAGCAGCACCGCCCCCAGTGCTGCGATCGGCGCGAACAGGATCACGCTGTAGCCGCGATAGGCTACGAACATCAGAAAGGCCAACGCCCCCAGCACGATCAGAAGACTCATGGCGCAGTCCTTTGATTGCCCGGCTGCAGCCGCATGCAGCAGATCGCGGGATCAGCTCGTCGCGATGAAAACCTCCAGCCGCTCGCGTTCGAGCTCGGCGATGATCTTGGCGTGGTGCGCGACGGCTTCGCTCAACAGGTCACGGATAGACACCACCGCGATGACCGTACCCCCCGCGACCACCGGCAGATGGCGCACCCGATGCTGATGCATCAGTCTCAGACAGTCCGCGAAAGTGTGCGTGAGATCGGCTGTCACGACCTCGCGCACCATGACGTCGGCAACCAAGGTTGCTTCCGGAGATTTCTTGGCCAGTAAGACCCGTCGCGCGCAGTCGCGCTCCGACAGAACGCCGACCAACGCGTCTTGCTCGAGGACAACCAGAAACCCGATGTCCTTGTCGGCCATGAGCTGCAACGCCGTCAGCACACTGTCGGCCGGGCGGACGCTCCATACGACCTTAGGTCTGGACGCCAAGATCCGGTGCAGCGAGCGATAGGCGAGAATCTCCTCGGGACGCCTGATCGGCTGATCCATGCGCGGCCCTCGATCGCGCCGTTCCCCACGGCGGCAGCGAGTTGCCAGACTGGTGAAAAGATCACGCGAACTCTCTGACGCAGATCAAAATCGCGGCGGGCGAGAGCTGATCAGAAAGGATCAGTCGGCCTTTCAGTGGACCCCGTGACAGGTGGGCTTGCTGCGCACGGGTTAGTTGTGACCCCGTTCTTGACCTGGATCAGCATTGGCGAAGATCGGGTGTGAAATGTTGCGACCAGTCTGGACTGCCAACCTTCGAATGAAGCGACCATGACGCTCCGAAGCAGAAGCTGTGAAAGGCTCGCGAGATGCCCTCCAGCGTGACGCATTGGACAGCGAATGCGAGCCTTGCCGTCGGCAAGGGCGCCACCGTTCAGCAGTTCACGGCAAGCTTTGGAAGCGACAGGCTTGAAATCGAGGTTGCGCCCTGGGGCGAGGGTCAATTCAGGGTCAATGGTCGAGAGATCGCGCGCATCAACGATGCCAAGGACAGACGTGAGGCCTTCCGCGAGCTCAAGAAGATTGCCGAGCGCTACGTGCGGGGCGAGGCGGTCAATTCCGGCGGCAACAGGAGTTCGGACATGATTCCGGCTGTGAAAGCCAAGCTGCTCGAAGGCAAGAAGGGCCTGATCGTCGGCATCGCCAACGACCAGTCGATCGCCTGGGGCTGCGCCAAGGCGTTTCGCGCGCTCGGGGCGGACCTGGCGGTCACGTACCTCAACGACAAGGCCAAGAAGTACGTCGAGCCGCTGGCGCGCGAGCTCGAGGCACCGATCGTGATGCCGCTCGACGTGCGCACGCCCGGTCAGATGGAGGCGGTGTTCGAGCGCATCAAGGAGGACTGGGGCAAGCTCGATTTCGCGGTGCACTCCATCGCCTTCTCGCCCAAAGAGGCGTTGCAGGGGCGCGTCGTGGACGTGTCGCGCGATGGTTTTCTCACCACCTTGGACGTGTCGTGCTGGACCTTCATGCGCATGGCGCATCTCGCCGAGCCGCTGATGAAGAAGGGCGGGACGCTGTTCACGATGACTTACTACGGCAGCCAGATGGTGGTGAAGAACTACAACATCATGGGCGTCGCCAAGGCGGCGCTGGAATGCGCGGTGCGCTACATGGCGGCCGAGCTCGGCCCGAAAGGCATCCGCGTCCATGCCATCTCGCCGGGCCCGCTGCAGACGCGTGCCGCCTCCGGCATTCCCGAATTCGACGCGCTGCTTGACAAAGCCAAGGCCAAGGCGCCCGCCCGCAGCCTCGTCAGCATCGACGACGTGGGCGTTGCCACCGCCTTCCTGGCGCACGATGCAGCGCGCCTCATCACCGGCGAGACGCTCTATATCGACGGCGGGTACCACATCATCGATTAGGCTGGAGTGCGCCCTGCTGCTGACTGCGGGCTCTTCGATCTAATCAGCTTCGATACGCAGCTGATCAGCCAGCCGCAACGCCCACAGCCGCGGATGAGCATGTACCATTCACGTCAACTCGTCCCGGCGATAGTCTTCAAATCAGCCGCGGATATGCCGCGCGCCCAGAAAAAAAGCCGCAACAAACCAGAACTATTTGCTGCCCCACGCCGGCGGCCGCTCTGATCTGAATCAAAGCAATGTCTGGTCGTCGGTTCAGAATGTTGTCGTTGGCCCCGAACCGGACGCTTCGACCATGAGAACCGTCTCGTGCGCAGACGCGGTCGAGATGATCCCGGAGGGTGCGACCCTCATGATCGGAGGATTCATGGGCGTCGGGACTCCGGAGCGCCTGATCGACGAGCTGGTGCGGCAGGGCAAGCGCAATCTCATCGTGATCGCCAACGATAATGCCGTGCCAGGTCGAGGAATCGGCAAGCTCGTCGATGCCGGCCTCATCAGCCGCACAGTCGCGAGCCACATCGGCCTCAACCCGGAGACGCAGCGGCAGATGATCGCCGGCACTATGGCGGTCGATCTCGTGCCGCAGGGCACGCTCATCGAGCGCATTCGCGCCGGCGGCTGCGGACTTGGCGGCGTGCTCACCCCCACCGGCGTCGGCACCGTCGTCGAGGAAGGCAAGCAGCGGATCGACCTGAACGGGAAGAGCTACCTGCTCGAGACCGCGCTGCGGGCGGATTTCGCGCTGATCAATGCGTTTCTCGCCGACTATCTCGGCAACCTTTCCTATGCCCTGACGGCGCGCAACTTCAACCCGGTGATAGCGATGGCGGCGGACACCACCATCGTGACGGCCGAGCATATCGTGCCGGTTGGGCTCATTTCGCCCGACCACGTCGTGACGCCCGCTCCGCTAGTCGACTATCTCGTCACCAATGTCTGACGGACGAAGACAATGGATGCACAATCGATCATCGCCAAGCGCATCGCACGCGAGCTGCAATCGGGGATGCTGGTCAATCTCGGCATCGGCATCCCGACGATGGTGGCAAACTTCGTCCCCGCCGGCATCACGGTGTTCTTTCAGTCGGAGAACGGCCTGATCGGAACCGGGCCGATTCCCGAGGAGGGAATGGCGCATCCGACGCTCACCGACGCCGGGGGACGGCCGGTGACCGCGCTGCCCGGCGCCTGCACCTTCGACAGCGCGATGTCGTTCGGCTTCATCCGCGGCGGCCATGTCGACATGACCGTGCTTGGCGCGCTGCAAGTCGACGCGCATGGCCTGCTGGCGAATTGGATGATCCCCGGCAAGATGGTGCCGGGGATGGGCGGCGCGATGGACCTGGTCACCGGCGCAAAGCGCGTGATCGTGGCGATGCAGCACACTGCCAAGGGCAAGCCCAAGATCGTCAACAAATGCACGCTGCCGCTGACCTCGGCGCGGCCGGTCGACCTGGTGGTGAGCGAGTTGGCGGTGATTGGATTCCCGGACGGCGTCGCGACCCTGCTGGAAAGGGGCCCCGGCGTCACCGTCGAGCAGGTGGTCGCCGCAACCGAGGCGAAATTGGCATTGCCCGACCAGATCCCGGAAATGCGGCTGTGACGGCAGGACCGGCGATGACTGATTACGCCGGCGCACTGAGCCACAATGTGAAGCTGCATGGAGGGGCCAATGAACGATCGGATCCCACTCGAGTACCTGACAAGCTTTTCGCAGACCAGCCAGGCGATGATGCAGCAGCTTGCGACCGGCCTGCTGGCGAGCGGCGACGCAACGGACTTCACGCGCTACACCGAGCTCGCGTCGGTCCAGCAGAATTATTTGCAGCAGATGGGTGCGTTGTGGGTGAACAGCGCCATCGGTTCCGGCCCCGCGCAGCCGGCGAAGGGTGATCGGCGGTTCGCAGGCGAGGAGTGGAAGAAAAGCCCATATCACGAGTTTCTCCAACAGTCGTACCTCGTGAACGCCCGCTACGTGAGCGATCTGATCGAGCGTGCGCCCCTCGACGACAAGACACGGGCAAGAACGCGTTTCTTCGCACGGCAGATTCTGGATGCGCTGAGCCCGTCGAACTACATCGCCACCAATCCCCAGGCGATGCGACGTGCGATGGAGACCGGCGGCGACAGCCTGGCGAAGGGCGTGCGGAACCTGGTCGAGGATCTCGGCAAAGGCCGCATCTCGATGACCGACGAGCAGGCTTTCGAGGTCGGCCGCAATCTCGCGATCACGCCAGGTTCCGTGGTCTTCGAGAACGAGCTGCTTCAATTGATCCAGTACCAGCCGCTCACCGAGACGGTAGGCGAGCGGCCGCTGGTCTTGATTCCGCCCAGCATCAACAAGTTCTACGTGCTCGATTTGCAGCCGGCGAATTCGTTCGTGCGCTATGCCGTCGAGCAGGGCAATACCGTCTTCATGGTGTCCTGGCGCAACGTCACGGCCGAGCAAGGCCATCTGACGTGGGACGACTATCTCGCCGAGGGGATCATGCGGGCGATCGACGTCGCGCTCGAAATCACCGGCGCCGACAAGGTCAACACACTCGGCTTTTGCGTCGGCGGCACCATGCTCGGTTGCGCCGCTGCCGTGATGGCGGCGCGCAACGAGGACAAAATCCAAAGCCTGACGTTTCTCACGACCATGCTCGACTTCACGCAGGCCGGCGAGATCGCCCTGCTGATCGACGAGCAGAGCGTGGCGGCACGCGAGCAAACGATCGGCAGCGGCGGCATTTTTCCGGGGCGGGAGCTCGCGTTCGTCTTCTCCACGCTGCGCGGAAACGATCTCATCTGGCCCTACGTGGTCGGCAACTATCTCGAAGGGCGTCAGCCGGACGCGTTCGACATTCTCTACTGGAACGCCGACAGCACGAATTTGCCCGGCCCCATGTACAGCTGGTATGTCCGCAACACCTACTTGGAGAACAATCTTCGCAGCCCCGGGCAAACGACACAATGCGGGGTCAAGGTCGACCTCTCGGCGATCGACGTGCCCACATATGTACTGGCGAGTTGCGAAGATCACATCGTGCCCTGGCAAACGGCCTACCAGACCACGCAACTCGTGTCCGGCGACGTGCGCTTCGTACTCGGAGCAAGTGGCCACATCGCGGGTGTGATCAACCCGGCAGCGCGCAACAGGCGCAATTACTGGGTCGAAGGCGAGCAGGGAAAGGGACACGAAGGCTGGCTGGAGACCGCGCGCGAGATGCCCGGAAGCTGGTGGTCGGACTGGAGCACCTGGCTTCGTTCTCACTCCGGCGCGCCGGTGCAGGCACGCACGCGCCTGGGTACCTCCGCGTTTCCCGAAATCGAGCCTGCGCCCGGCCGCTACGTCAAGATGCGCGCCGCCTGAACCAGATCTAGAGGCCAGAGGCTGGAGCCTCGGATCGATGCACGCCGTTGGGTACCAGAAGTCACTTCCAATCGAAAACGAAGGCTCGCTTATGGATGTCGACCTGCCAACGCCAGAGCCCAAAGGGCGGGCTGTGATCAACGACATGATACGCGCCGAGCCCTGAACCCAGTCTTTCGTCTCGGGCCGTGAAGCCGTTGCAAAGTGGGTTTGCCAAAGGAGATCGTTCTTGAAGGGTTCGACGCTGGCCTTGTGGGGCCAGTCGTGGCGTTGAAATCGCTGATCAACCTCGAGAGCGCCAAGGTGTTTAGACGCGCGACAAGAGAAGAATGGAGTATCAGCCATGAGTGACAAAGAGGAAGCAAAGAAAGCCGAGGCCCCGACGCTGCGTGCTATTTTTGAGGGGATCAAGGGTCGCCCGCCAAAGACAGATCAAGAGCTGGAGGAGTGGCTCGCCTCTGCCGAGGGCAAAGCCGCGACGGATTTTGAACTCACGTCTGTTTCTCGCTGGGGCGAAATCGGGCGGTCATAACGGCCGTTCGGCGTGCGCGACGCCATCCCGCGTTGACGTCACTGGCGGATGCGGCTGATCGGTTGCACTGGTCGTTCGACACGGGCGCCCTCCATTCAGAATTCGCCTGTGCCATCGAGAGCCGACAGATCGATCGCAGCCGGAAGCGGTGGCTGGCGAATGC
The DNA here is from genome assembly GCA_963738705.1 of uncultured Alphaproteobacteria bacterium. GTDB lineage: Bacteria > Pseudomonadota > Alphaproteobacteria > Rhizobiales > Xanthobacteraceae > CAVTXS01. Next base: position 57,724 of record CAVTXS010000011.1, on the reverse strand, counting down.
CGCCTGACGCTGCGCGCGCCGCCGACCCATCGCGCTCACGCGCGCGCAGGATCGGTAGCCAGTGCCAAGCGCGATTTTCGCGCACGATTTATACCAGCGCACTGATCTAGCGCAGGGCCGGGCGTCGAAAACGTCACCAAGCTACCACGCTGCCGAAATACGGCGTGTCGATCTGCAACAGCATTGGGTCAAACCCAAAGTCGAAAGGAACCCTCAAATCACGCGGCCCCTGGGATCCGTGGAGGACCGAGCGTCGCCAAAGCGTGCCGCCCTGGCGCTGCGCCCGCAGGCGACCAATCGCTCACGCACCCTCGAGGCAGCTCGAGCAGGCGCGTCTCCGCATAGCCCCGGCTTGGGGGGCGCGGCGGGTCTTCCGAATGCGCTGAGGACTGTGCCTAACGCGCCTATCCGAGATGGGCGCCTCAGAAAGTTCCATGCGTCTCGTGATAAACCTCGTGCTGTGTCTCGTCGCGGCGAGTGTCATCGCAGGCGGCACGGCAGCTGTTCTGTTTCTCGTTGCGGAGTCCAGCGCCCAGAAAGCTCTCAGCGCAGCAAAACGCGGCGGATGTCGGCATCGCGCGTTCAGGCGTGGCTAGATAGAAAGGCCGAAGAGCTAGCCCATGCCGAAAGGGAGAAGGCCGCTGCGATCGCCGAGCAGGAGCGCGCGGAAGCGCTTCGCGTAGAGATCCCGCCACCAGCGGAACCTCCGGCGATGGCACGCGCGCGCAACGCAGACGAAAAGCACGCCGTCCGGCTCAAGCGCGCCAAAAGCAAGCCGCGAAGCAGGAAGCCAAGAGGCGACTTCGTCTACGGGAGGCAGAAGCCCAAAGAGCTTACGGCTACGCGCCGGAGCGTCGCTTTTCTTCGTATCCTGACGAATTTCTGACCAGGCGAGACAGGTACGGGTATTGAGCAGTGGCCGCGCGAGGCCGCCAAGCGACAGCGCCGTGGCCCGTTGGTGGCGATCTCGAAGTGCTCGCTCAATGACTGTTCGAAAGCGGAACTCCTCGCGGCATTGAGCGGAGGCGATGGCAGTCCAATGAGCCGGGTTGAAGCCCGCCCTCGTCCATGGCCGGCGCGCACATCCTGGAGGTTCGGAGAGTGCGCCCGGCGCGCCGGCAGCGCCCAGGTGTGGTCCGCCACGGGCGCAGCCGGAATGCCCTACTTCGCGGGCCGCTGTTCAAGCTGGGTAAATCCCTCCTTCCGGGAACCCTCAGAGTGCCTGACGAAACCGCGGTTGGTCGGCGCATAGGTGTCACGAAATTGTCATCTTTGCGCTTGCCTGCGTGGCGGTTCCGAAGGCGCTTGGATGATGAATTGGCGTTCGCCAAATCTTTGGCCGACCGTGTGGCTTTTTAGCCATAGCGGCCTCCTACCCACGGGTGTATCCGCAAAAGCTACCTCAAGACTGGGAAAGGGGACACCGATGAAGAAACTCACACTGGCGCTTATTGGGGCTAGCGCGCTGATCACTGCCCCCGCCCTTGCGGCCGATCTCAGGGTGCCCGAAGGCACCTCCTCCGCCTATATCCCCCCGTTCACTTGGAGCGGCTTCTACATCGGTGTTCAGGGCGGCGGCGGATTCGGAACCTTGGACCGGACCTTGGTCGGGCCTGCCGGAAAGCTTGCGACCTTCAGCCATGACACCAGCGGCGGCTTGCTTGGCGGCACGATCGGCTTCAATTGGCAGGCCGGCGCCTGGGTGTTCGGTATCGAAGCCGACTACGGCTGGGCGGACATCGGACGCGGCAGCGTCGGCTGTCTCGCTGCCATTACCGGCAATCCGAACTTCGTCTGCGCATCCTCACTGGATACCTTTGGGACCGCTCGCCTGCGCCTTGGTTGGGCCTGGGATCGGTTCATGCTCTACGGAACCGGTGGTCTCGCGTTCGGCGATCAAAGCGTGCGCGTGTTCGACACCGTTACGGGAGCGGGCATCGGCCGATCGAGAAACGTCGCTGGCTGGACCGCCGGCGGCGGGCTCGAATGGGCCTTCGCGCCCAGTTGGTCGGCCAAGGTCGAAGCGCTGTATTTCGATCTCGAACCGGACCGCTTCAGCACGACGGGCTTGCTGTTTCCAGCCCTGGCAGGCGGCGCTGTCGGGGTCAACTCCAACCACACCGGCGTAGTCATCCGGGGTGGTATCAACTACCGTTTCAACTGGGGAGGCCCGGTGGTCGCGAGCTACTGAGCCGGCCGCTCGCCTGGCAAGCCTTTCGGCGGGACTACCGTTGCGCATTGCGATTGACAACGGCCGGGGCGTCCCCAGTGCGGCGATTGCCCTTTCCCAGCCGCGCCGGGGCGCCTCATAGCCCGTGTCGCGAAGCTCATTGGCAAGGCTTGGGGCGAAGGCACTAGTCGCCAGATGCAGCGATTTTGGCTAGGTTGAAGAGGGGGCCGTGGCGCGGCGCTCGGTCCTAATTCTGCTGTTCGCCTTGACGGCCGCCGGCTGCACGCAGACGACGACGCTCGAACCGGCGTCGGATGTCGTCATGAAGCCGCGCGACCGGAAGCTCCTGGCCAACGCGCCGTACGCCAAGGCGTCGATCCCAGCGGATTACCAGCGGCACATCGTGCGTTACCACCGGCGGGAGCTGCCCGGCACGATCGTCGTCGATACCGACGCGCGCTACCTTTACTATGTGCTGCCGGAAGGCAAGGCGATCCGCTACGGTGTTACCGTCGGCGAGGACGCGCTCACCTGGTCCGGCGTTTCCAAAGTGGGCCGCAAGGAGGAATGGCCCTCCTGGGTCCCGACCAAGGAAATTCTCCAGCGCATCGAGGGCCTGCCGAAATTCGTGGCAGGCGGTCCGAAGAATCCGCTCGGCGCGCGCGGGCTCTATCTGTTCGATGGCAGCAAGGACACGCTGTTCCGGATTCATGGCACCAATCAGCCCGAGCTGATCGGCAGCGCGATCTCCTCCGGCTGCATCCGCATGACCAACGAGGACGTGATCGAGCTCTACGACAGGGTCAAGATCGGTACGCCGGTGGTGGTGCTCGGGCGGAATGCATTTAGGTTAGCGCGTTTTTGAAGTAGTAGGCGCATTCTTGTGGCGTGAGGGCGCCGAGGAGCTGAGCGATTGCGGCGCAGACGGTTTCGACTGTGCGCGCGGCGGCTTTGCGCAACAGGTGTTTGAGGCTTGGCGAAGACTTGTTCGATAACGGGTGGTCAGCCAGGCGGATACCTCTTCGTTCGCGTTTGGCGTGGCGCGCATGAACGGGATGTTGGCGCTCACGATTAGCAAGACCGGGTCTCTCCAACGGTAACCATAAATGCGGCGAGCTGTGGATGACTTTGTTGATAACGCCTTCTGTCCAACCTTCGACCCGAGAGTTGTCGTAAAGTACGCTTCGAGCCCGGTGCTGAGTTTGGGCTCGTCCGAACAAGCAAGAGAAAAGCAGCACCAAGAAGAGAGCTCCGTTCAACGTGCGCGGACCTTACGCATCGAAATGGAGGCGAAGAATGATTTTGCTCATCCTGAGTCACAAACGATGGCGCGGAGCGAAAGTGCCTCTGCCTGCAAGCCACGGAATTGCTTGCCGAGAGCGGCAGCCCATAAGTCCCTATAGCAATCGCTAGGAACGGCGACGGCCGTCAAGCGCGGTGCTGGCAAGCAGCGTGCGAAGAAGCCTGCCGGGAGACTCGGCGAATCGCTGTGCTCGCTGACTCCTGCGACTGCACCAGTCCGAATTGTAGCGGATCGCCGCCTACGTGGGCCGTGCGCCGGAGGCGCCGCGGCAGCGTGCGGATCAGACTCGACCCGGAGGCGCCTCATGCCTCGCTTCTATTTTCACGTTTCAACAAAAGAGAGCGTGTTGCCTGACGAAGAAGGCGTCGAGCTGGCCGATCTCGCGGCGGCGCACGATTGTGGGGTCCAGATCATGTACAGAACCATGCTCTACGATCCCGACGAGGAGGATTGGCGCGGATGGATGATCAAGATCGCCGATACCAAAGGTCAGACATTGCTCACCCTCCTCTATCCCGCGCGAAAACCCACCTCGCGCAAGTCATTCGGGCAGCGCACAGGCTTCTTGCGGGCCCACCTGCTTGGCTTGGTGGGATGCACGGCCTTGCTTGGCCTTGCCTATATCCATTCGGCGGCAGCATTCAATCTCTCGTGCGTGAAGTCCGGCGCTTCCTTCACATGCGTGGCGGGTTCAGGCAATCGACACGAGGTCGCAAGGATATTGGAGGTTCGTCGTACTGGCGCAGGTGAGCAAGACGCGGCGTCGGCCGAACGCGAGCGCGATTGGAGTACTCGATGCCGGCCCATTATCCGCCAGGACAGGAATGGGGTCGGCCGTTATCACTATGGGGCCCCCGGTTGTGAGTTCGGGAAGAGCGCCGATTAGACCCTAGCCGGCGCGAGCCCTCATACTCGAATAGCTGTTGCGGGTCTAACCCTTGTGGTTGCCATGATGAACCTCCCGATGGTGAGAAGGGTACAGGCACGCCGCGTTCTCGATGCGGTCTTCCCCGCCTTCGGCAAGTGGGATCACGTGGTGGACTTCACAGTAAGGCAGGCCGTCAGCCGCCATGAACTGCGGGTGATCGCAGCCTGGCACACCTCGCACCGATGTCCGGCGCGCTTGCGAGCAATGTACTTTGGGGTCAGGCCGGTGACGCGAAACAAGGGACAAGCCTCGTCAGGTCGGAACCGATTGGTTGCCGGCGTTATTGTCGGGATAGCAGTCGCAGTCTGATCTGGATCAGTCCGCAGGGAGGCGGGGGCAGGTATCTTCCTCCGATAGTCGCTGCGAGCGCGCGTTCGTACCTACGTGATTTTGCCCACCTGAGCTTCCCACCGTCCGGCACTAGTCGCCGCATGGCAGACAAGCTGCTGCTGCTTGCTATCGTCGTGCTCAGCGCCGGGCTTGCGGGCTCGATGGTTTGGCTCACGCCGCTCAGGTGAGGCTCATGGACGGGCGCGACTGTGGGGAGCCGCATGTCATGGCGGAGCTGCTATTTGGTCGGGCGCAACCGCTTCGACATTGCGTGGCACCACAGTCAAGTTTGGATCAGCTGCTGGGGGCCCAAGTATGAGCGAGCGACCAAATGTCGCGGAACATGAGCAGGTTCCTGCTCCGACGGCGTTCGGCTCCGCGACGGTTGACGCTGCGATCCTGATCGGCCTCCTTGGCCTGCTCGGATATTGGTCGCTGCAGGTGCTCGGCCCCTTCCTGACTGTCGCGCTGTGGAGCGCGATCCTGACGGTTGCGCTCTATCCTTTATTCGATTGGCTGGCGCGGCAGCTTGGCAGCCACCGGCTGGCCGCGGTGCTGATTACCTTGCTGTGCCTGCTGGTCGTCATCGGCCCTGTGACTTGGCTCGGATTTGGCCTCATCGGGGGCGTCGAGATGCTGATTAAGAAACTTGGCACCGAGCTGCCATCAATACCCCCGCTCCCCGAATCAGTGAAGGGTTGGCCGGTGATCGGCGAACATGTGCACCGGCTGTGGACGGCCGCGGCCACGGATATGAAAGCGATCCTGACCGAAGTGGCTCCGAAGCTTAAGCCAGTTGGCGGCAAGCTGGTCGACATCGCTGGCGGCGTCGTGTTCGGTCTTCTGCAATTCATCGCCGCGATCATCATCGCCGGGTTCCTGTTCTCTCCGGGACCGCGCCTGGTCGACTCGCTCACCGCGTTTGCGCGCCGGATCCTGAGCGACCGAGGCGAGGAGATGGTGCAACTGGCCGGCAATACCATACGCAACGTATCTCGCGGCGTGGTGGGGGTCGCGCTGGTGCAATCGTTTTTTGCCGGTCTCGGTTTTCTCGTCGCGAGTGTTCCCGCTGCCGGCTTCTTAGCCTTTCTGGTCCTGCTGCTCGGGATCATCCAGATCGGGCCGGCGATCCTGCTGATCCCCATCATCATCTGGAGTTGGCTGGCAATGGAGACAACGACAGGCGCCTTGGTGTTCACGGTCTACATGCTACTGGTCGGGTTGATGGACAACGTGCTGAAGCCAATCGTCATGGCGCGCGGAGTGGCAACGCCCATGCCGGTCATTCTTATTGGGGTCGTCGGCGGGACAATAGCTTACGGGATCAGCGGCTTGTTTCTGGGCCCGATTCTTTTGTCGGTCGCCTGGGCATTGCTCGTGGCCTGGATCCAGCAAGACCGCGCGTTTGCGACAAGCGCCCAGCCGAGCAAGCCTCGATGATCCCCTTCACCGCGCCACCAGATCGCGGATATTGCCAGCAATCTCGCTTTCGGGCTCAACCATGGTTCACCCCCCTGGCAGCTCGCGCGCTAGGCCGTGTCATCGTCATCGTCATCATCATCGTCATCATCTTTGTCGTCCGGCACTCGGCAAAGCTCTCGGCTCCCAGTGGCGCCAACTTCCCTTAGGTCAATGGACTTCAGCAACTCGGCGTCGACACTGGTTGCCGACAGCGCGACAACTGCCGTCACAGTGGTCGCGCCGGCAAATGTCAGAGCTGCAGCGAGCACGACGAGGGTATCGCGGCGGTAAAGGATCATGGCGAAAGTTCCGCACTGGTGCGTGCCCGGCGGCGTCGCATGTGGCGACGCTCCCGGCGTCGCATCGCGGTCGGCCGATATTTCTGAATGCGGGTCGCTCTCAGCGCATCGTATCCATGGCGACGGACCGAGAACCTCCACGAGAGAAACTCTTCGGTGGTGAGCCTATACAACTGGCAAGCCTCGGCCATCGACAGCAGTCCGCTGTCCACTGCGGCGACGATCAAAAGCTTGAGACGAGCTTGCCAACGCCTCGGTGGAGGCGGAAGCGGGCGATCGACGGTCAACCGGCGACCATCTCGTTCAACGATACGCCTGCGTCTTGGGATCGTGTCGGCCACAACGCCTACCCGTACACGAAACCCCCCACGGCAAACTGGACCTTGATGGTTAATGATCGGTTAACGGGGCTTGAACCCTCGGATTGCCGGGGCCGCACGGCCCACGCGGTTCGCCGTCGTCGCCGAGCACAACGCGGCGCAAGCGCCGGCTCGAAATCTCGGTGTCGTCGGTCATGCTGCGCGCGTCTGGTTCCTCGTCCTTGATGCGGACGGATACGCTGCCCATGACCGCGAAGGTACGACCCGACTTATGATCGGCGACCGGCACGCTCAAGCTACAGGGCGAGCAAAATCAGGATCGCCACAACCGCCACCAGCAAAGCCGCACTCAATGGATGCACGGCAAGCGCGATCATCTGGCACGCCCACAGCAATCTATGGATCGGCGAGGAATGATTGCTGTGTCCCGAGTACCCCATGCGGGCCAACGCTGCGCCGCGAGGCTGAGCACGCCCTGATCCAGATCAGAGTATGCTCGCGGCGTGGCGCGACGATGATCAGCGGTCGCGCCTGGATCTCCCCTGTGACCGCGACCGCGAGGGGGCCGACGGTGAGGAGCGGCGCGTTCACCATCTGCGACGCGCGTCCACCGCTCATCGCGGCAGACTGCTCGCAGTGCCCGGTCAAGCCGCCGCAGGAACTGACGTGGATCATTGTCATCGGACCGAGAGGCGCGATGCTGGCGATGCATTGGGGGGCCTTCCCCGTGCTGTCTTGATGGCCCTGACCGAACACCCCCAAGCCCCAGCTTCGGGAAGGGCCGTCAATGGCAGCCTCCCGTGCAGTCTTGACGGCCCTGACTGAACGCTAACGCCCCTCCGGGAAGGGGCCGTCAGCGGCGCCAGATGCGATCAACCCCCACTGCGCTCGCCGTCAAGGCGTGACCGAGTACGACGCCTGAGGACCATCGCCAAATGGTAGCACGATACAGCTTGTATCCGACGATGTCGCTGACCCGACCCGTTTCAGCAATACCGGCGCTCGATCTCCCTCTTGCCGATGCGCGCGCGCTCATGCGAGCCGTGAACGAGTTGCATGACGTCGCTTGGGATTTTGCCGAGCGAGCGGGCTTGAGCACCGATGAAATTTACGAGCGCCTGTCGCCCGCCTACAGGGCGATTGAGCACGCGTTCGGCAAGACGCCCGTCGAAGGAGGACGCGCGCCGCGAGATGCCTAAACGCGCCGCGCGGCCTCGCGGCCGCAATCACCGGGGAAGGGCCATGCGACCGCCGACCATCGTCGCGCCGCTGCGCAAGGATGCTCTGATTTGGATCAGGGCGTGCATCTCGAAGCGCGCCGATCTTTTGACAGGGGCCAAACATGACGACCTTCATTCTGATAATTTTTTTCTGGAGTGGAAGCAGCACCGCCCCGCCTGCTCCTGTCCGGGTTGACGAGTATCAAACCGACGTTGCGTGCGAGGCGGCAGCAAATGTTTGGCGATCAGGTAGCGGTCAAACGACCTCGCAAACTTCGCGCGAAGCCGTCTGCATCCCAGGGGGGCAGTGGATCGGGGTACAGTAATAGTGCAGATGGCGCGTGCGCTGGTGCTCGACGCGCCTCGCTCGCGGTGGCATCTCGAAGCGCATCGACATGCCCACATTGAACGTCGCGAAGTGCTCGCGCCGTGGTCCTGTCGCTCCGCCCTCATGAACGGTGGAAAGGATATAGCGCCCACGATGCACTTCCGCACGTCGCGGGGTATGCTGCGGGCCGGATAAGGGAGAGAATACCATGGAACTCCAACCCAACGTCAAGAAGTACGTCGCCGAAGCGGTCGGCACCGCAGTGCTGGTGCTGGTCGGCTGTGGGGCCGTTGCTATCGGTGCGCTCGACGGCCGAACGTTCGTGAACGTGATCGGAATCGCGTTCGCCTTCGGGCTTTCGGTGACGGGCATGGCCTACGGGATCGGTCCGGTGTCGGGCTGCCACATCAATCCCGCGGTAACCATCGCCATGGTCACGGCTGGTCGCATGCCGGTGAATGAGGCAATTGGCTATATCGTGTCGCAGTTCGTCGGCGCAATCGTCGGGGCAGGCCTCCTGGTTCTGATCCTCAAGGGCAAGGCAAGCGGCTACGACCTTTCTACGGCAGGACTCGGCCAGAACGGTTGGGGCGAAGGGTATAATGGCAACTATGGCCTCGGCGCCGCGCTTCTGACGGAGTTCCTAGCCACACTCATCTTTATCGTCGTTATTCTCGGCGCGACCAATCCAAGCGCAACCCTCGAGGTCGCCGGCCTGATCATTGGGCTGACCCTGTTCGCGCTGCACTTCGCCTTCATCAACGTCACGGGGCTGTCGGTCAATCCGGCACGCAGCCTCGGCCCGGCGGTATTCGTCGGCGGCAAGGCGCTCGGGCAAGTCTGGCTGTTCCTGATCGTCCCGAGCATTGCCGGCGCGGTGGCGGGTTGGCTATTCCGCAATCGGGTGCTGGCGCCTTAAGATCTTTGCGCAAATCTGGCGACCACGCGCGAGGCGCTCAATGTGCTTCACAACAGACCCGCAATGTAGTGCCGATGCGGGCGATGGCTCCGAACCACCGACGCTCGCTTTCGGCACCGCTACGCGCGGCGATGTCGGCTGAGCCACCGGGTGGATAGCCATCAATCAACCGCGCGCGGTGTTGACTTCGAGAGCCCGACCCATTCAAACGCTTTGCCTCAGAAAACGCTTGCGGCCCTGAATTGCTTTTGGCCGACGGTGTGGCTTCTTAGCAATAGCGGCCTCCCACCTTTAGCGGAAGATCAGATTCGTCTGGTGCCTGCCTGTGCAGCTTTGGCTCAAATGGAGCCTTGGACGAGACGGGAGGGGTAATGGGCCCGTGGCGATTTGCTGTAGTGGGGGCGTTGTGCGGAACGGTCGTTCTCGCCAGTTGGGTTGCTGCCAGGCTCACTGGCCTCGGTTCGCTCGCCATCGAGAACACCGGAGCCCCGATTGAGGACAGGCGGGCAACATCCGTAACCGCCCGCGCCGAGCACGTCGACGCACCGCCAACAACTGCAATGGGCAAGGACGGTGTAGCCGTCGCCGATGCTGAGAGCCTCGGCGCCGTTTTGCCCGACCCTCGTCCGATGCCGCCGACCGCCACGCCGCCCGTGCTGCTCGCACCCGTGAGCACCGCCGAGCCGGTGCAAACCGACGCCGAGGAGCCAGCGAGCTCAGTCGAAACCGCTGATACGGGGAGCGGCGGCGGCGCTTTGCCCGACCCCGATACGATGCTGCCGCCCGCCACGCCGCCCGTGCGGCTCGCATCCGTGAGCACGGCCGAGCCGGTGCAAACCGACGCCGAGGAGGCAGCGAGGTCGGTCGACGTCGCCGACCTAGGGAGCGGCGGCGTCGCTTTGCCCGAGCCTCATATGACGCTGCCGCCCGCTACGCCGCCCGTGCGGCTCGCATCCGTGAGCACGGCCGAGCCGGTGCAAACCGACGCCAAGGCGGCGGCGAGCTCCCTCGAACCTCTCGACGAGTGCCTGGTGCCGGAAATCTGCATCGACGAATACCTCTGGTCGCTGTACCAGCGGACGCCAAAAGTCGACACCATGAAGGTATCGGAGCGGATCAAGGTAACAGTGAAAAAGAAAGGCAAAACGCGGACTGTCACCAAAACCATTACGAAGTACGTCGATGGGGAATTCGCGTGGAAGGATCCGATGGCGGCACAAAGAGCTGGCATGCCGTTGAAGGACTACGTGATCGGAGGCATGGATCGTGGCTTCAAGCTGAAGCTCTACCGCGCGCTTCGGGCGATGGACGACGCCGGGCTTGTGCCGGGCATAACGAGCGCCTTCCGGGATGATTACCGGCAATCGATCGCAAGCGGCAACAAGGCTGCGAGCGACAGCTCATACCATGGCGGGAGCCGCCGCGGCGGCTATGGCCGCGGGCTCGCGGCCGATCTCGTGAGCGTAAGGGGTGACACCCGTATGGAGCGGCACCGCTCAACCCAAGAATTGTGGAAGTGGATCGATGCGCACGAGAAGGAGCTTGGGATCGGGCGACCGTATCTCGATCGAGACCCGCCGCACGTCGGGCCGATCGACGGCCAAGAATATGCCGCTAAGCGCGGCCGGGCGCATGTGCAAAAGGCGGGGTTGCAAACAAAGAACGCGCAAACGGCGAGATTGGAAACAGTGAAGCGCCAGTTGGTTGTGCGCAACGATCCCGGCCCGACCAAACCCGCAGAGCCGGCAAAGCACCCTTTCTCGTTAACTGTTCGGTAGCTTAGCTTGTCGAAGGTGAGCAGCCTTCAAAACCGGCGAGCGCCCAACCTTGAATGACCCGGCGCGCAAACTTCTGAGCAGTTCGGCTCGGCGTGAGCGTGCGATGGCTGCTGGCAAGGCGGGATCAATCAGCGCGATGATCCTGGCGGCAGTTGCCGTTTGCATCGTAGCAGCAGAGCCCGCACACGCCCAGTTCCGGTTCTGGCCGCAGTCGCAGTCTTGGTGGGGCAATCATGCCCCGTTCCGGCATGAGCACCACCACAGGCCCAGAACGCCTCGATTGGCGAAGAAAACGCCAGCACAGGCCGCTCCAAAGGGCCCGCTCCAGATCATCATCTCGATCGCGGACCAGCGGATCTCGGTTTATGGCGATGGCGCGCTGATCGCACGCTCTTCAGTGTCGACGGGCGTGCCGCGTCATCCGACGCCCTTCGGCGTATTCAGCGTCATCGGCAAAAAACGATGGCACCGCTCGAACCTCTATAGCGCTGCCCCAATGCCATACATGCAGCGCATCACGTGGTCCGGAATAGCGCTGCATGAGGGTGTTGTGCCGGGGTATCCGGCCTCACATGGCTGTATTCGCCTGAAAAAGGACTTTGCCGTTCGACTGTGGCATCTCACCAGGCGCGGCACCCGCGTGATCATCGCGCCTGAAGATATCCAGCCGGTCGAGATAGCCAATCCCCGCCTCTTTGCAGCGGAGCCGAAAGCCGTTTCCGGTCCGCTAGAGGCTCGGGCTGCCAATGCGGATAACGCCATCATGACGGTCGCGGCGGTGCATCCGCCGTTGACGTCCGATGCCGACGCGCAGCAAGTCACCGATCTCCCGGCTCCAGGCTCCACCCGGGCTGCAGTCGCACCTCGAAAGGCCGTCCCGATCTCCGTTTTCGTGAGCCGCAAATTGAGCAGGCTCTTCGTGCGTCAAGACTTCACGCCGCTGTTCGACAGCCCGATCAGGATCCAGGATCCGGAGGAGCCTCTGGGAACACATGTGTTTACCGCAATGGGATTCCAGGACGAGGGTGTTGCGCTTCGTTGGACCGTCATGTCGATGCCCGGGAAATCTCTTCGCACGCCCCATGCCTCCAACCGACGCAAGCCTGGCAACCAGATTGTGGAGACCACCCCAGCGTCGTCGCCCGACAAGGCCAACGCTGCTCTTGATCGCATCGAAATACCGCAGGATGTGGTCGAGCGCATCGCTGAACGACTGACGCCGGGCTCTTCACTGATTGTATCCGATTACGGCATCAGCAGAGAGACCGGAGAAGGCACGGATTTCATCGTGGTCATGCAGTGAACCGCCGCGGCGCGGCGGAAGCGGCGTCTTCCTAAGCCAAGTCCGGTTCACCCCTTCGCGCCGACAGGGGTGGGCTCGCCTCGAGCTGTCTGCCGCCTGGTGCCGATAGTGTTGCAAAACTATTTTGAGCGTCCGAGCGAGCACATTGATTCAAGATCATGCGCCTCCGCGCAATGTTGAGTCCAAAACTTGTTTCGTTCCGATTCTATTCTTGCGCGAAATCGCCTGCCAGCCCGCTCCTCGGCAAGTTTTGCAACACTATCTGCCAACACCGCCGTTTACTCCTACCTGATCTGGGCCTCTGCGGGTGTATGTCATCGCTAGCGCGGTTCCGCGGCCGGCTCCCGGACACCTTGGAAACTGATTTTGGCGGATCCTGAAGCGGTTAGTCGACGCCTGGGCGAGCCAAATCCGCCTCTTTGCCTCATGGACAGCGGTCCCGAAAGCGCTGCGGTGGTCCGGCCAAATTTTCGGCCGCCGGTGTGGCATTTTAACAATAGCCGCCGTCTACACGGGGATGTACCAGATTGTTTCGTACCGACGGGTGTATCGGCTTAGTCAACGTCAACTTCTGAAAAGGGGGCTCAGATGAAGAGACTCACACTGGCGCTTATTGGGGCTAGCGCGCTGATCACTGCCCCCGCCCTTGCGGCCGACCTGCCCCGCAAGGCACCTCCTCCCTATATCCCCCCGTTCACGTGGAGCGGCTTCTACATCGGTGTTCAGGGCGGCGGCGGATTCGGAACCTTGGACCGGACCTTGGTCGGACCTGCCGGGACGCTGGCGACCTTCAGCCATGACACCAGCGGCGGCTTGCTGGGCGGCACGATCGGCTTCAATTGGCAGTCCGGCGGCTGGGTGTTCGGTATCGAAGCCGACTACGGCTGGGCGGACATCGGACGCGGCAGCGTCGGCTGTCTCGCTGCCATTACCGGCAATCCGAACCTCGTCTGCGCATCCTCGCTGGATACCTTTGGGACCGCTCGCCTGCGCCTTGGTTGGGCCTGGGATCGGTTCATGCTCTACGGAACCGGTGGTCTCGGGTTCGGCGATCAAAGCGTGCGCGTGTTCGACACCGTTACGGGAGCGGGCATCGGCCGATCGAGAAACGTCGCTGGCTGGACCGCCGGCGGCGGGTTCGAATGGGCCTTCGCGCCCAGCTGGTCGGCCAAGGTCGAAGCGCTGTATTTCGATCTCGAACCGGATCGCTTCAGCACGACGGGCTTGCTGTTTCCAGCCCTGGCCGGCGGCGCTGTCGGGGTCGACTCCAACCACACCGGCGTAGTCATCCGGGCTGGTATCAACTACCGCTTCAACTGGGGTGGTCCGGTCGTAGCCAGCTACTGATCGGATCGCGCCTTGTGAGACGATGGGCCGGCACTTCCCTGCCGGCCCATCGCTCAGGCGCGCGCAAGGCCTCCGCAGCAGGCTCTATTGGGCGCGTTCTTGGGGCATCAGCCCGTGCCATGGGTCAGCCTCCCTCGGCGCGGGTTCGGCCCGCAGCGGTGTACCAGCACTGTTGCGGGCCGACATATTTTCCCCGACGCAGCGTGTCCGATGACATTTCACCTAGCGGAACTTGCCGCGCGCTGGCAGCGCTTAGCCCTGCAACAGCAGCGCGCCAGCAGATAGCCGTCTTACTTGATCTCGTGAAGCCAGCAGTCGCCCGCGGGCGGTGCGGCGCGGGCCGAAGGTAGGCACGGTGCAATGAAGCGGGGAGGGATACGCGAACGCAACGACATGGCGCCGCCCTAGATAGCGCGGCGGGCAGTGGAGTCCAGCGGAAGGTATAGCCTAGCTATCGGCGTTGAGGCGGCAGATACTCGTGCGCGCCATGAGACCTTGGCGCGTCACGGAGCTTAAGCCGGCTTTGCCCCGCCTGTTCTTTTTGGAGAAACACCATGCGGGAAATGCTCGTTGCACCGGTAGCACTGGTGGTTCTCGCGACGGTTTCCGGCGCGCCCGCATTCGCGGCCAAAACCGGCAAAGCTCAGACCTGGGCGGAGAAGCGCAAGCACTGCATTGCTCAGGCAAGGGCCGAGCACCCGATCGGCAAGGGCAGAGGCTACAGGACGCGGTTCAGGATCTGCATGGTTCTACCTTAGGACCTCAGCCCGACCCGCTGCTCGATCTCGCGTACCGGCACGGCCTTTCGATCGACTGGGTCCTGCTCGGCAATCCGCGACACGATGATCGCGCACCTGGTGCTCGGGTTTGCAGGAACTTTTGACGACGCATCCCTGTTGTTGAGCTGAAACCGCCCAACGGCATTTCGATGAGTTGTCTTATGCGATCTAGTCGGGCGCCATCCGTTCGCGCCGGAATGCGGTGGTCACCGCACCTCCTGGCCTGGACAGTCGCGACATTGTTGGGCGGCGTGTTTTTGAGCACGCAGTCGCAGGCGCAGTCAGGGCCGTTCACGGCGCTGACGGGCTCTTGGATAGGCAATGGCAGCATCACGCTGAGCGATGGCAGGAACGAGCCCATCCGTTGTCGGGCGACCTATGTGGTCGAGCAAGCCGGAAATCAGCTCCGGCAGAACCTTCGGTGCGCGAGTGACAGCTTTAGGTTCGACTTGAGCAGCGACGTCGGCAATCAGCTTGGAACGCTTTCCGGCACATGGAGCGAGCCGACCCGTGGCTTGTCTGGCAGTATCTCCGGCGCGGCCACCGGCAATCAGATCCTGGTGCGTGTGGGCGGTCCCGGTTTTGCTGCCAACCTGCTACTTGTCACGCGCGGGGATCGACAGTCGGTATCGATCCGCTCCGCTGGCACTGAGATCGCCGAGGTGTCGATCACGCTGGCTCGACGACCGAACTGATCGACGCTGATCAGTTCGTCCAACATGTGGCCACGGCGACAGGGTCCTGGTCCGTGAGTGGGCAATCATTGCCGAGCTAGAGGCTCAAGCAGCCTGTCTTGCGGCCCGGTTTAGCGCTCGGGTTTCGGGGAGCCGATCGCTATTCGGTGAATCTAGCGGTTGGCAAGCGCGCTCTCGATTGCCGCCGCCATCCCTAATGGCGGACGGCCCTTCAATCGGCGACCGGCGGCGTTTTGCCGAACGCGTGCTCAATCGCCCTATAGGCAGGCGACAGGCGTTTCGTAAATTTCATCGGCGCTCAAGCCCGCTTGCTCGGCAAGATCGCAGGCGACATCATGCAACTCGTTCACGGCTCGCACGAGCGCGCGCGCATCGACAAGAGGGAGATCGAGCGCCGGTATTGCTGAAGCGGGGCGGGTCAGCGGCATGGCGGACTCCTCCTGCGGCGAATAGCGTTCAAAGGCGAAGAGCCCCGGCGGTGCGTTTGAACACCGGGGCCCTTTCTCCGAGCGGGGGATGATCCGCTCGGAGGAACAGCAGTCCTAATGGTTGAATGTTGGTAGGCCTGATAGGTTCCACATACGCGAAGGAGCCCCGGGCCATGCCCCGGGGCTGCAGCGGCAACTACGGCCGGTGGTGCGGCGTGCTCATTGTCGGCGGACGCGATGTGGGGCCGATCCTGATCGTCGAAGGGGCTCGCGCGGCCTTATGTCTGCAGGGCTGGTGTTGATCCGCCACCGAGCAGCGCGCGACGGGCGCTGGAAGGCCGGCGCCACTTGCAAGATGGCGGCGATGATCTGCGGTCGCACCGATGCCCCCTTCCCCCGCGACCGCGAGGACGCGCGACGCATTCTTCCTCCACGACGCGCGTCCTCATCGTCGCGACAGACTGCGGGCGGTGCGTGCCAAGCAGGTTCGATCGGCGTTCCGGCTGTTGCGCGAGCCGGACAAATACAAGGCTATGCCCTGCGCGCCTCGACCGTGAGATGGCGCATGAGCCTCGCCATCGGCTCGTCGCCGCCGTACCGCCATCAAGGTCGCGCTATAGCCGTATTGCGCAGGATCGCGGACGAGCCGCACTACCCTGATCGCAGGGGCGGCCGCTGACGGCCGTTCCCGAAGTAGGGGCTTGGGGTGTTCGGTCAGGGCCGTCAAACGGCACGGGGGAGGTCCGCCGCCCGATGCATCGCCAGCATCCCGCGCCTCTCGGTCCGATGAAAATGATGCAGGTCAGTTTCCCTGTGGCGGGCCAGTGCAGCCGTGAGCGCGCGGGACGATGGTGACATCTCGCCTGGCAACAACCATCACGTCGTCGAAGCCGCGCGACCCTCACGACTTCTCCGGCAAGTTTCCTAGGGTTTTCCCTGATTGCACGACTCAGGCGCAGCGCAGAAGCTTGCTCGCCGGTTGGCCCTTAACCCGGAAACCCCCAACGGCTTGCCGGCAACCTGGGCAAGGGCGGGCCAGCTCCCTGCGGGACCGTCCCTCGCCTTCGCCCTCAAATCCGGCGCGGCTTGCCGAGAACGTCGAGCGCTGACAGTGGCGAACGCGGTCGCGCAGGCGCCAGCGGTATTTCGAGACCTGTTGATGCAATGAAGAAGCCCCGCGAATCGAGAAGGTACTGGGCCGCGCCGGCACCGATGTCGCCGTGCGCCTCTCGGCCTTCATCCTGTTCTGCATCGGGGTGCAAATTCTCTGGACCGGAGTGAGCGAACTGCTCTCCACGGTTCCGATCCAGGTCGGTCCGGCCGGACCCAAGCGCGGCGGCCTGTAAGACTACGCCCGAGCAAATTCGGTCCGCTTTTGCCCCGACTCCGGACGTATTAGGCGTGGCAGCGAGCCGACGCTTAGTGCCAATTGCACCATTCGCAGTGCCGAAGAAGCCATGGGCCACCCGATACTCCATCACCGCAACGGGCTGGTACTCCAACTCGACGGGTCCGCACCCATCTTCTCGCCCAGATCTGCCAGATTGTTCATCGTCTCACGCTCGAAAGTGCCGGCAACAGGCGGGGACCAGTCGCCAGGGATCGAAACGACATGCACCTCTACCTCCGCGTTGCGCTTAAGTCTCGCTGTCTCCGCCATTGCGTAGAGATGCCGCACTGCCGTGGCCGTCGAAGACCGCGTGGCGGTCTCCAGGCTCCGCCGAACGACCGCCAGCCAGTTCGGTGCCGTCACCTCTGGCTGCGGTCGGAACTGGTTATTGAAAATCACCCAGATGCGGATTTTCGGTATTGGCAGGTTCGGATATGCTTCCTGCCACCTGGCTGGAACCTTATCGTCTTCTGCTCCTTGCCCGCCGTAGATGATGTTTCCAGTGACCCCGCCGTCGACATAGAGCCCACCGTCGATCATCCGGAATGGAAAGACGCCGGGAATTCCCGCCGAGGCCAGAATGATGTTGTGAAAACGGTCAAGCTCCCCTGAATCCACAGCGCGCTGAGCTTCCGCAACCAAATTGAACACGCGGGAGGTGCCTTCATCGACGTTGGTCGTGTTGACCGCCAAAATTCGGCCCTCGGCGCCCGCCTTTGCGATACGGCGAAGCATCTCCACGGGGAGGGCGTCGCGGATCGCGCGCTCCAATCCAGGTACCTCTGCGAACGAAATGTTGTCCGGCAAGAAATACAAAAGTCCGCGCTGCTTCACCCAGTCCTTATGCGGGTTGCGAAAGAGGTTCACGAGCTGGTCGATCGAGTGCTCGTCGCCCAAAAAAGCGAACGGCGCGATCAACGTTCCCGCGCTTACTCCGGTCACTGCATCGAATTCAGGCTTGGCCATGGGGTGCTCTGGCGGGACCTTTTGCCACCCCTTGAGGAATCCGGCGCCAAAGGCTCCATAGTCACCGCCGCTTGAGATCACCAAGATGTCGATCGTCACCGGATTTTTTCGCTTGCCGGCGACATATTGGTCATATTCGGTCTTGATACGTTCGAGCAATCGGCCGTGCACGGTCTGTATTTCCGCCTCGGACCGCGCATCGCTGGCGTCTCGCATTTGCAGAAGGTCCTGGTGCGTAGCGCGCGGGCGGGTCTGGCTCTCACCGCCGCTTAGCTCAACAACGTGCATGACCAGCCATGCGGTGCACAGGCTCCCAACAACAGCGCCCGCCAGACCCACCGCCAAAATTCGGAAAAGGCGAAGCATTCCCTTCTTGTCAAACATCTGACACCTTCCGTATTCCGTGGCCCGAGCCAGACCCATCTGGGCATGCGTATCTGCGACCAAACTCTACGAGTCGGATCAATCTCGCTCCCTCGGTAGATGGCATCAGAGGTCGCGGCGAAGTTCAATGGGGTGTCGGGCGGCGCGCTGCGCCGGCGGTGAGCGTCGCCTGTGGCTGTGCCGCCGCCATAAGTGAGGACGCGCGTCGTGGAGGAAGAATGCGCCGCGCGTCCTCGCGGTCGCGGGGGAAGGGGGGCATCGGTGCGACCGCAGACCATCGTCGCGCCCCGGCGCGAGGATGCTCTGATTTGGATCAGGGCGCGCTCCGCGTCGCGGCGTAGCGTTGGCCGGCATGGGGTACTCGGGACGCAGCAATCATTCCTCGCTGATCCATAGATTGCTGTGGGGCGTGCCGGATGATCGCGCTTGCCGTTCACCCGTTGAGTGCGGCTTTGCTGGTGGCGGTTGTTGCGATCCCTGATTTTGCTCGCGCTGTAGCTTGAGGGTGTTGATCGCCGATCATTGGGCCCCCGCGCGAGCCGACAATGCAATGTTCTGATCTGGATCACGGCGCGCTCCGCGTCGCGGGGTAGTAAGAAACCCATGAGGTGGCCTTACTGGACTATAGCGGGCGCAAACGTCGTCGTGGCGGTCGTAACTATTGTCCTTGGAGTGTGGATCTTATTTTTTTGACGACCTCCAGCTCAACTCCCGATAGAGTTTGAGATGATATTTGGCTTGTCCGCAACCGAACCATTGCTACGCTGGACGGATGCGGCGCCTGCCAGACGGCGGTTACGAGTTCGTCAGGTCGCGGAAGCGCGCGGCAGCAGCACAAACGCGAGCAGCGCGTGCTCGTCGAGTGGTTCCGGCGCTATTGACGCGCGCGGGAGCCAGAAGGCGATCGCGGCCCGCCGAAGGCGTGGGACCCGCTCAAGGTCCCGACCGGCGCCGCAGCTCACGGCAAGTCTGACCAGAGTGGGCAGAGTTGGACGCGTGACCGTCTTGCCGCGCTGTTCGGTGTCTCGAAAAACTACCTCGAGATGGCGCGCGCTGGTGCTCGGCGATCCGGTCTCCGCTGCGGCGGTGAAGGAGGACGCGCGCCGCGAGATGCCTAAACGCCCCGCGCGCCCTCGCGGCCGCGATCACCGGGGAAGGGCCATGCGACCGCCGACCATCGTCGCGCCGCGGCGCAAGGATGCTCTGATCTGGATCAAGGCGTGCATCTCGGAGCGCGCCGATCTTTTGGCAGGAGCCAAACATGACGACCTTCATTCTGATAATTTTGGTCTGGAGCGGAAGCAGCACCGCCCCGCCTACTCCTGTCCGGGTTGACGAGTATCAAACCGACGTTGCGTGCGAGGCGGCAGCAAATGTTTGGCGATCAGGTAGCGGTCAAACGACCTCGCAAACTTCGCGCGAAGCCGTCTGCATCCCAGGGGGACGGTGGATCGGGCTACAGTAATAGTGCAGACTGGCGCGCGCTGGTGCTCGGATTCCGGTGACACCAGGTCCGCAGCCGACCAGTTTTCCGAACTGGTTTGACCGGGCACTGCGAGCAGTCTGCCGCGATGAGCGAAGGACGCGCGTCGCAGATGGCGAACGCGTCGCGCGTCCTCGCCGTTGGCCCCCTCGCGTCGCGGTCACAGGGGAGATCCAGGGGCGACCGCAGATCATCGTCGCACCACGGCGCGAGGATGCTCTGATCTGGATCAGGGCGCGCTCCGCCTCGCGGCGCAGCGTTGGGCATGGGGTACAGGGAACGCAGCAATCATTCCTCGCCGATCCATAGATTGCTGTGGGCGTGCCAGATGATCGCGCTTGCCGCGCACCCGTTGAGTGCGGCTTTGCTGGTGGCGGTTGTGGCGATCCTGATTTTGCTCGCGACCGTGCCGGTCGCCGATCATTGGGCACCCGCGCGCGAGCCGACAATGCAATGTTCTGATCTCGATCATGGCGCGCTCCGCGTCGCGGCGTAGGCTGGCCCCAGTGCCGGGGACAAACGGAGTTGGGCACATGCTCAATCCCGAGGAATGCAGGCTACAGGCGGACGACTGCATCGTGTTGGCGAACGCGACGCCGGACGCGCGCCTGAAAGGCCTCTATCGCTCGTTGGCGCAGTGCTGGCTCATCTTTGCCGACGAAAAGGACCGTCAGTCGTCCTTGCTAGAGCGACGCGTTGACCAACAGCAATCGTAAGAACGCTGGCGTCAGGCGCGTGCGTTGGTCTCGGCGCCATGACGCATAGCGCACTCCCGCCTCGCGGCGCAGCGTGGCCCACGCTGATAGGCATGAACGTGGCCGTGGCGGCCGTTGCCGCCGTCTTCGGCGTGTGGCTTTGTATTTTTGACGACGGCGGGCTGGGCTCCCGAATGATTTGAGATGATGCGCCGACGCGCGCGCGTCGGCGCGGGTTCATGGCCAACCCTATTGCAATGGCCCAGAGGGCGGTCACGCTGACCCCCATCAGGACTGCGACAATCGTGAAGGCCTCGACGGTCCTCATGAGCGGCGACGCTGAAAGTGCCCGGCTGTGGATTATTCAACCTAAGACTTTTGGACGCCATCCGGGTTTCACCCCTATAGCGTGGGGGGAAAACCCTGAGGCCGACTCGGCTTGCTTGCGCATCGGCCCGCGACGACTGCGAGCCGATGGTCTATGGCGCCAACCCGACGCAACTCCCGCCGCTGGCGCGTTCAAGTTTCTGATCTGGATCATCGCGCGCACTCGCCTCGCGGCGCAGTGCTTGGCCCGCATGAACTCGCGCAGCAATCATTCCTCGCCAATCTGCAGCAATCAATCGTCGCCAATCCATAGATTGCTCAGAACGTGCCACATAATCACGCTCGCCCTGCACCCGTTGAGCGTTGTGCTGATGGCGGCGGCCTTCGCGATCCTGATTTGGCTCGCCCTGTAGGAGCGACTTTGCGTCCAAACGCAGCGCGATACCAGTCGGCGGGCGACGCGCAGAAGCTAAGCAACACAGAGCACATTCATCATGGTCGACGCTTGATGCCAGCGGAATGATCTAGCGCAGGGCCGGACCTCGAAAACGTCACCAAGCTTCCGCGCCGCCGAAATGCGGCGCGCGAGGATCAGGGCCCCAGCTTCTGAAGCGCAGATTGACAGCCGCCGCGCTCTTAGTCTCGTGAGGTGGTGAGCGAGGCAGATGCATTTGGCTGGCATGCGTCGATGGAGTGAGCTGCGTGCCGCGATCCGAAGGGCAGGCTCGCAGCTTGATCAGCCCGTCGGTGACGGTCCGCGCCAGTTGCCCAATCGCCTCGTCGGTGAGTAACGATCTCGCGTTTCTGAGCCGGTCGACGCTGCTGTTCAGGATCGTCAGCAATTCCCTCAGCCGGGCAATTTCGGCTAGAAGCAGAGGGTTTTCCCCGGTCCTGATCTCCGCAACGGCGTTGCGTAGCGCGCGGATCTCCGCCGTCATGTTTCGGAGATTCGCCAGCACCTCTCTTTGGGGCAGGTCGATTTTCGACAGCACGGCCCCAGTCATCGTCGCAACGAGGTTTCCGGCAAAGTGGTCGATGCGCGCTATCGCAACGAGCGCAAGAATTGCGGCGACGATCACCAGGATCGCCGTCGCATTGATCAGAGCCAGCAGCAGCTGCCCAGGAAGTTTCCACAGCCGAGCGGAAATCCCGTTACGATCGATGTCGGCCATGGTCGGCCTCCTGTCTCTCCTGCGGAGCGGGCGAACGAGGCCCGCCGAATGCTGGATCATCCTACTCAGCGCCGAATGCCTGCGCCTCGAAATGATTACGCGCCCGGATCGTGCGGCGCTCGCGCTCGCGTTCGCGGAGATGTTCGCCAAGCTCCCGCTCGACGAGGCGCGCTCTCGTCTCGACCGCATCGGCGTTGCCGCGACGGTCGCCGAGACGCGCGTTCTCGAGCCGCTGCGCGGGCGCGTCTCGACAATCACTGGGCTGCAGGCGCAGCGTCAGGGCGGCCGCTTGGGTCTCGGTCGGGGCCTCCGACGGCCGCGTGATGCGACCTCACGCGGCGGGTCCACTGACGCAACCGCCTCCCGCAAGGGGGCGGTTGCGCTTTTTGTTGGTACGCTACGCCTCAGTACCGCACGGCCCCGCGGTACACGGCCCCGCGTACCACGGCCCGGCGCGCCACTGGCCGCCCCACCACGACGCCACGGCGCACGCCGACGCCCCGGCGTACCACGACGGCCGGTTCGACAATCGCGATCCCGGCAGATGCAGCATCCAGAGCCGCCGGAGAGAGCGAGCCGGCGGGTGCCTCGGAACCGGCAACCATCAGTCCAAACGAAGCAAGTGCGATGCTGGTGATCCTAAATATCGTTGTCATTTGAGGGTTCCTTTCGACTATGGGTTACCCATGTTGTTGCAGATTGACGCGCCGTATTTCGGCGGCGTGGCAGCTTGGTGACGTTTTCGACGTCCGTCCCTGCGCTAGATCAGTGCGCTGGTAATAATCGTGGCGCGAAATCGCGCTTGGCACATGGCTGCCGATCTTGCGCGCGCGTGAGCGCGATCGATCGGCTGCGCGCGCAGCGTCGTTGCAAACAAGATCGTCCGGCGCAGCGGAGGCCCACATGCGTTGGGTTCACTTGGCCATCGTCGTCCTGTTCGTCGTCGCAATGATTGTTTTCGTCATCCAGAATCGCGAGGTCGTCACGATGGCGTTTCTCGGGTTCAGCATCCGATCGCCCCTCGCGCTGGTCGCGGCGGGCATCTATGTGCTGGGCGCGATCACGGGCGGCAGCCTGCTAGCGCTGTTGCGCCGCTCCATGGAAGGAGCACGCCCGGCGCCCGCCTAGTGCCTTGCTTGCGAAGCTCGTCATGCATCGCGGCATCTTTTGACGCTTCGGATGCAAAGGGGCACCAGGCCGCGTGCCCATAATAGGGGTGCGTGATCTGAGCCGCTCATGTCCAGTTCTGCCCGGAAACGGTCCAGAGACATCCGTCTAGCGCGCGATGGTCGTCGAAGCGGCAGACACGAAGGGGCGGGAATCGTCGAGGGAGTAACGGCCAGTCAGGTGTCCTTGCACCACGAAGATACCGACCCCCATCACGACGGCGGTAGCTCCGGCCAGGATGTATCCAATGATGCCGAGGTTCTTGCGGTCGGCCATGGCGCTTTCTCTGGCTGGAAGGTAGACTGCCGGACTGAGCCACGCCTGCATTGATCTTTACTCAATACGCCGGCAAGTCGGTCACGGGCGCGCCAAGCGTCTCGCGAGCGTCCAGACTCGGCAAAGACTGAGCTTGGTCCTTGGCACGAGGGGCACCCTTCGGTGATCCCCTGCCGCCCCTTGATTTGCTGCGGATCAGCAGGACTACTGTGGTGCTGCCGTGCCTGTGCGCCGCTCCTGACGCCGCTCGTGGCGGCCCGTGCGCCGCTCCTGACGCCGCTCGTGGCGGCCTGCGCGCCGCGCCTGACGCCGCTCCATCCCGACCGTCTGGGCCTCAGCATCTGATACCGTTAGCACCGTGGCCGGCACTGCGAGGCCCAACGCGGCCGCTAGTCCTAGAAGAGAAAACACCCTCCGGCGCGACATCATTTCCGATTTGATTTCTTCACCCATGTCCAACTCCCTTAGCTTTTCCACTCATGGCAAACGACCCGCGCATTTTGGGAGGTCGAGACGCGCTCTCTGCTGATCTAGATCAGCAAATCGAAAAATTCCGATCCCGTGCCGGCGCACCGCCGCGCGAGCCGGGAATGCGCAAGTGATCTGGATCAGAGCGCGCTCCCGCCTCACGGCGCAGTGTCGCTACCCTGTGAAGCGCACCCGGATGGGCACGCCAGCGCGAGCCGAGATGCATGCGAGACTTGAGTTTCTAAAGGTTTAAGGACATTCGCTCGTTCATAACGAAAGCGTTCGCGACGATTGCATTCGTCTTCATCTTCGTTCACGTTCCGCCCAATGTTGATAATCGATCGAGGGGAGCCACCGTCATCGCGAAGAACGTCGCTGCGAGTGAAGAGGCAGGATACTTCTGATCCTTTGCTGTGGCGTCCTGTGTTGTCGCATGCCGGTCAGCTCTCGGGCTGCTTGTCCCCAGAGGTCGCCGGCATGTTCGAAATGATCCAGCTGCTCGCCGGAACGAATTTGTTCCTGCTCGGCTTTTCGATGCTGATATTCGACATTCCTCGCTACACGTTGTCGCTGCGTTGCGCTCGCCTTGTTCGGCGTCGCGCGACGAAACGACAGAGCGCCGACCGGCAAGGCTTCGGTCAGCGTGATCATCCCGACCTTCAACGGCGGCTCCGGGCTTGCGCCCTCGATCGCTTCGCTGCGCCGTCAGACCTTGCGGCCGGTCGAAATCATTGTCGTCGATGACGGCTCGACCGACGAAACGCGTGCTATCGCGGAGCGGGCTCGCGCCCTGGGCCTGGTGGACATGGTCATCTGCCATGGCACCCGCTGCGGCCGCAGCGCGGCAATAAACGCCGCGGCGCGATTTGCCAGCGGCGATCTGCTTTTGACCGTGGATGCGGACACGGTCTTCGAGCCGACCGCGGTCGCGCGACTGGCGGCCGTGTTCGACGATCCACGCGTCGGCGGGGCGAGTTGCAACATTGCGATCAGCAACGAGCGGGACTCGTTATGGACGGGGCTTCAAAGCGTCGAGTACCTGATGTCGATCAGCGCCGGGCGATCCATACTCGACGTCGTCGGCGCGATCGCCTGTCTATCCGGCGCCTGTTCGATGTATCGGCGCGATACCTTCCTGCGGCAAGGCGGCCTGGACGTCGGCCCCGGGGAGGACTTGGAATACAGCCTGCGGCTGCGTCGTCTCGGCTACCTCATCCGCTTCGTGCCGGAGGCCTGGGCGGAAACGGCCGGCCCGGCAAACGGCATAAGCCTGTTGCGCCAGCGCGCGCGTTGGGATCGCGATGCCTTGCGCGTCCGCTTCATGATGTACGGCGAGTTGAGCTTTTTCCATCGGCTGGAGCGCTTGCCGGACACGCTTCAGCGGCTGGACTTCGTTCTCTTCGATCTTGTTCCGACGCTCACCTTGCCCTTCTACCTGGTTTACATCGTGCTGTTGTTCGGCGCCAATGCCGGCGCTGTTTCTCGCTGCGATCTACTTCCTGCTGCTCTGGATTTCGATTCTGAACATGGCGCTTGCGTTCGCCATGTTCAACCGATCGGTCGGGCTCTTCGGCCTGGGGGCATCGCTGATCTTTCCGTTCTACCAGGGCGTCTACCTGAAATGCGCCCGGTTCTTTTCCTACTCCTCGGAAATCATCTTCGCCACGTCGCGGCACGATGACTTCGTACCGCCACGCGTCCGCCGCGCGCTGTTCGGGAGACGGACGTGAGGACGCCGCCGATGAACATCATGCTCAACCGCCTCGATCCAAATATTCCCGATCCGGTCGAAAGCCGCCGGCGCGCCGCCGGACGATTGGTTCGCATCGCCTATGCAACCGTCGTGTTCGGTATTCTCGGTTTTCTTGTTATCTACTTCGGCGCGCCGCTTGTCTTTCTCCGCGGTCCCGGCACCGTCTCTTCACCGCGATACGTGGTTTCGCTTCCCTACACCGTGCAGGTCAGCCGCATGAACGTGGCGCCTGGCGCCATGGTCACAGCCGGCGAAGAGATCGGACATGTGCGCTCGCCGCAGGAGGATCAGCATCGTCGCCACCTATATGCGCGCGCTGGCGGACATCGCCGGCCGCATGGCAGAATTGCGCATCAAGGCGCGGGTGGCGCAGGACTCGCTCGAAGCGGCGCGATCCTATCTGCACCTGACCCAGGAAGCGGTCGGAGCGCATCGAAGGCTTCGTCGGCTGCGCACCCTGACCTACCGCGTCGAAATCTACCGCGAGCGCGCGTCGGCGCGCAAAGCCGTTGTCTCGCAGGAGGCGGAAGTCGCCGAAGCGACCACTCAACTTGCCTCTCTGGACGAATTCGAGCCGACAGCTTCGCGAACGTCTCGATGAGGTGGAGCGCAATTTCGCGGGAGGCCGGATCTTTGCGCCGATCGCCGGAATAGTCTCGACAAATCTCGCGCATATCGGCCAGTCGCTGGTGGCGGGTGCTCCGATCGCCGAGATCCTCGACCCGACGGACGTCTTTGTCGACTGGTACATTCCCAATGAGCGCCTGGTCGAGCCCAGGCTCGGGAACGAAGTCTTCGTGCTGTTCGGCAACCGGCGCATCTGCCGGAACAATCGCGGAGATCCTACCGGTTTCCGATGTGTACGCCGGAACGCAGCCGCTTCTCGGGCGCGACCGTCTCGCCACACAGATCGCGCGCATTCGCTTCAACCCGGGCGCAGTGCCGCCGGCCCTGAACTCGTCGGTCTACGTTCATATGTACTACACCGAGCTCGCCTCCCGCACGGCCGTCGGCCTGGTCGGCCTGTTGGGGCTTCACTGAGGCCGGCGATATGCGAACGGAGCGCCCCATCATGCAGATTCAAGCGGACCAATCAGCGTGCATGGCTTGCGGCGCCGCCGCGCTGGAATTTTTTCCCGTGCTTCATCACATGATCTGCGCCTACGTCGGTCCGCAGTATGATTTCTCTCCGGCCGTCACTGGATACACCTGTCCCAAATGCCGGCGCGGCATTGTGTCGGGCGACCACGCTTGCGAGATCGTAGGGTCGAGCGCACGCTGCGCTCATTGTCGCAAAGAGATGGTGGTATCGCCGCTGTCAGTTTCGCGTTGAGCGCGCTCTTTAGGCGGCCGCACAAGGTTGCCATGACCCGTCCGAGCAAGCGGGTCTCGAACGGTGTGAAAGGAGTTCGCAATGGCCAGGGGCGGGCAACTCAATACGATCACCGTCGCAGCCGTGGCGGCGCTGATGTTGACGGCGGGCCAGGCGGACGCTGCACAGTGCGGCAGCACGGCGGCCGGATTCGAGGCGTGGAAGCAGCAGTTCGCCGCCGAGGCAAGGGCAAGGGGCGTCGGCGCCTCAACCGTCGCAGCCGTAACGGCGACGAGCTATGCGACGGCAACCATTGCGGCTGATCGTGGCCAGAGAAGCTTTCGCTTGTCGCTCGACCAGTTTCTCGCAAAGCGCGGCGGCTCGGCGATCGTCGCGCGCGGGCGCGCGCTCAAGCAATCCCATGCGGCGCTGTTCGCATCGATCCAGCAACGCTACGGAGTCCCGCCGGGGCCGCTGGTGGCCATTTGGGGAATGGAGACGGCGTTCGGGAGTCAACGCGGAAATCAGAACACTCTGTCGGCTGTGGCTACTCTCGCCTACGACTGCCGTCGGTCGGCCTATTTCACCGAACAGCTCTACGCAATGCTGACGCTGATCGACCGCGGCATCCTCTCGGCAAGCACGCGTGGCTCCATGCACGGCGAGATCGGCCAGACGCAGTTCCTGCCCAAGAGCATCCTCAACTACGGCACCGGCGGAAGCCTCGAAAACGCGGCCAACGCCCTGACCTCAACGGCAAATTTCCTCAGGGCGCATGGCTGGCGCGCCGGCGCCGGATACCAGCCCGGGGAAGCCAATTTCGTAGCGATCCAGGCCTGGAATGCTGCTCCGGTTTATCAACGGGCGATCGCACTTATTGGCCAGCAGATTGACGGACGAGAGGGCACGTCCGCGAGGCGCTGATAGGGCGCACGATCACGCCGCCAGCCGTTTCGCCTTCTCTTGGACAACGCAACTTCAGGGGCCGACGCGGCCAAGCAGTCGGAGCAATAGAGTGATCGGCGGCGCTTTCATTCGCCGCTGACGGGGACGACGTCGTCACCGGCAGCGCGCGCCGGCTGGGTGGCCCCCTCCCTGATCGGCACCCAGGCCGAAATCGTGGTGCCTTCCAAGGCCTTGCTGTCGATGGTGAGCTTGCCGCCGAGCAGGGCAACGCGTTGGCGCATGCTGGCGAGGCCGAGGCTCGCCCGCTCGCCATGATGCGTCGGATCGAAGCCTGCGCCGTTGTCCTTCACCGTGAGCTGCAGCCCACCGTCCGAGCGTCGCAGTCGAACGCCTGCCCGGCTTGCCGACGCGTGACGCGCGATGTTGCGCAAGCTCTCCTGGGCGACGCGAAACAGACAAAGTCCCACGTCCTTTGGCACTTGCTCGGGGAGCTCATCGGCGCTCACGTCCACTCTCAGCGAGGACGTCTGCGAAAAATGCTCGCACTCGGAGTTCAGCGCTTCACGCAGGCCGAGATCCTCGAGAATGGAAGGGTGCAATCGATACGAGAGCGCGTGCACGTCCTCGCTCAATCGCATCAGGCCGTCTCGCACCGTGCGCATTGCGGTGCCGCCCCCATCATTACGCGACCTTGCCTCTTCGCGGCCGGCCTCGATCGCCAGCAACGCCAGGCGCTGCGTCACGTCGTCGTGCAGCTCGCGTCCAAGTCGCGAGCGCTCCTCCTCCTGCGCCGTGATGAGTTGGCCGCTGAGCTTGTGCGCCGCGGCTTCCGAACGGCGGCGGCGCCGATGCTCGTAAAGCAGCCAACCGATCAACGAAGATTGGCCTAGAACGACCGCAACAGCACCCAGCATCTGTGCCCGGTATTGCTCCCACACGGTCGGCTCGCGAAAGTGAACGATGCTGCCTGGCGGCAGCGTAGATTCGTTGATGTGCCAACGCCGAAGCTCCCGCCAATCGTACACCGGCGCGCCCTCTCCCAGCGGCGGCGTCTTGATATTGCCGGGGGTTTCGCCATTGAGGATTCGCACCGCAACCGCGGCGCTCTTATTGGCGACCTCACGGGTGGAAAGAAGAGGACCGCCGACGATACCGTGACCAAAATGGCTGTCGACATAGGTGAAGATCGGCGCCCGCGCGACCTCGATAAACTGCGAGAGCACACGGTCACCCTCTTGCGGCACGCCGCGGGCGTCCACACGGACTGTCCCGTAATAGATTGCATGGCGCGGCGGCAGCTCAGCGACGCGCTTCACCATTTCTTCGGCCGACAGCTCGTTGAGCCAATGGAAGGTCACGCGGCTCGCGAAGCGTTCAAACGAGCGGCGCAGCTCCGCAGTCCAGAACCTTTCCAAAGGGGAGTCGCCGATCGCCACGACGATATCGGTGGTCCCGGGCAGTACCTGCAGGATGTTATCGATATGCAATGCCTGATCGAAGGTAGTCGCAACCGCGGTATCGTTCGCCGTGAGCGTACCGTCGCTGAACGCGCGCGCGTCGGTGGCCGCGATCAGCAGCGGCGTAGCCGGAAACAGGTCTGCGCGATTTCGCAACACGAATCGCGCGGCCGGCGCGCCCATTGCCACGACGAGGCCGAGGTCGCGGCCGGTAAAAAGGCTGCGGAGATAATCAATGAATGGACGCTCGGGCTGAACCTCTCCAAACCGCTCTCCCTGAAGCGAAGCTTCGTAGAGATCGATAGGATGCGGCGACTGCTTCCTGAGCTCCTCGCGAATCGACGCCGAGATAGTGCTCCAAGGCGCGAAGTGCGGACCAAAGGAATACAACAGCAGAATGTGCCGTGGCTGCGCGGCATCACCAGCAGCAGCGTTGGCTACGGCGCGCTGCAGCGCCCCCTGCAAGGATGCGACTATGGCAATCGCAGCCACGATCACGCGTGTGAGCTTCATGGCCTGCCCCCATCAGCGTAGGAGCAGCCTACCACGTGGTGGGCTGAAGGCGCATTGTCGGTGGACTTGTCCATTTCAGTCCGATGGGCGCCACCTCGCATTACGGGCCTGCGCCACACGCCCTTCACGACAATTGCATCGTGACGTGCACGACCTCGGACGTACGTCTGGTGCTGACAGGCAGCCCGCTCTTCTCGAACACCTTGATCATGGCGCGGTTGTCGGCCAGGACCTCGGCGACCAGCTCCCGCAGGCCGGCGGCGCGGGCGATGACGATCAGGTGGCGGAGCAAGGTCGCGCCGATGCCTTGCCCCTGGTATTGATCGACAACCGCGAAGGCGAGCTCGGCCTCTCCAGGCCGGGAAACGACGTAGCGGCCGCCGCCTACGATCTCCTGTCGATCGCCATCCTTGGTGACTGCGATCAGAGCCACGTGGGTGACGAAATCGACGTTCACATGCGCTGCGATTTCCCGTTCGGTGAAATGTCGCTTCACGGCGAAGAAGCGACGGTATAGCGACTGGGTGCCGATACGCCCGACTGCCGCCAGGAACTCGGTTTGGTCGTCGGGTCGAAGCGCGCGGATGTCGACCGGGCGTCCATCCCGCAGGAGCTCGGTCGCCCTATAGCTGGCGGCGTCCATCACCACGATCCTCGGCGAAGGGAGCATGCAGTGGTGGCCATCCAAGCCAGGTCGAGCAGCCTATCCTGGCGATTCGGTTGCATGGCCCGCGCCTCTTTGAAGTTTCCGGCCATTGTCACGACCTCGGCGGCTGTCCGGGTTAATTTTGGTCATCGAATTTAAACCATCGCTTGGCTCTCACTCGCTTTGCAAGGGTCTGATCGATATAGGGCCTGATGAGCTTCTGCATCGCGTGGGCAACCTGCGCGTATTCGTCGGCGCAGCCCTCGGCTCTGGCCTTGGGAAGCTGTCCTTTTTCGACCACGTCGCCGAACAGCTTCGAGTCCGCTCCGTAGGCCATGCACAGAACGTTGTAAAAGCGCTGTGCGGGGAGGCCGTGCTCGTCGGCGAACGGATTCCGCTTTCGTGCTCGGCCGGGACGCGTCCTGGGAATAGGCGTAGGCGACGCCGGCAAGCAGCCGCCGCGCATCGCTCTTGCCGAACTGCAGCAGAATATATGCTGCAAACTGATCAGCCGCGTCCTCCTCGCGCCCCAGGATGGGCACGGCATGATACTCAAACACCGCGTGACCGACCTCATGCAGGAACACTTCGAGTGTCGGCCCGATAATAGCGTCCAGACGCGTGACGCCCGCGGGCGTCGTTTGCTCCGGAGCGTTCTTCAGGATGTCGTCAAGGTACTCGTAGCAGACCGTGATTGCGTCATTCTCAAACCAGGCGTTGGAGTCCCCGTCACACCCTTCCATCTTCAGTCCGAGCGCACGCGGGAGGCGCAACGGGCTCAGGAATTCCTTGAACCTTTCCAGCAGCCGCCGCTCTTTCACCAGCCGGTATATTGCTTCATGTGCGGGATTTCTTCGGGCAACGTAGGACACCCGAATGCGGTCCGATCGCCAGACCGGCGGCTTGCGCCGTTGTGGCCTCGGAGCTCACGCTCGCGCCGATCACGAGCAGGAAAAGGAGAAACATCTTCATTCTGCAATAAACCTCCGTGGAGCTACCCCACTACTGTCGCGACCTCCGCCACTGTTCAGCAGGTCGTCGAGCGTCACGACCCGGTCGAGCCCGCCGACCTTTTCGCCGACGCCGTCGGCGCGCAGCAGGTCGCGCACGCGCCCGCGCGCGCCGACGATGCGCAGCGCGATGCCGCGGGCGGCAAGCTCGGCGTGCAGCTCATGCAGCATGCGCGAGCCGGCGAGATCGACGTAGGGCGACGCCGAGAGATCGCAGACCACCAGGCGGACGTCGGCGGAGCCGTCCGCAAGGCGCGCTCGAGCACGGTTTCCAGCACCGCGTCGGCATTGACGTAGATCAGCGACGCTTCGGGACGGAAGGCGATCACGCCGGGCAGCGGCTCGTTCTCGGGATGGCGGGCGAGGTCGGAATAGCTGTTGGTGCCGGGAATGCGGCCGAGGAACGCGACATGCGGGCGCGACGCGCGGGCGAGCAGCATCAGGATCGAGGCGAGCGCGGCGAGCAGGATGCCCTGCAGGATGCCGAGCAGCAGCACGGCGACGAGCGCGATCGCCGCGGCGTAGAAGTCGAGCCGGCTCACCCGCCACATGCGCAGGAGCGCCGGAAAATCGAACAGTCCCAGCGATCGCGGTCAGCACCACCGCGGCCAGCACCGCCTTCGGCAGATTTTCCAGCAGCCCGGTCAGGAAGAGCAGGCACAGCGCGAGCGTGATCGAGGCGAAGACCAGGGCGAGCGGGGTGCGCGCGCCCGCCTTGTCGTTGACGGCCGATTGCGACAAGCCCGCCCGCCACCGGATAGCCCTGTCCCGAGCGCCGCCGCGAGATTGGCCGCGCCGATGCCGAGAAACTCCTGGCGCGGATCGAGGGCATAGCCGTGCTTGGCCGCGAAGGTGCGGGCGGCCGAGACGCCCTCGATATAGGCGAGCAGCAGGCAGCCGGCGGCCAGCGGCACGATGCCTTCGACGTCGCGCAGCCGCAGCGCCGGGCCCTGCCAGCGTCGGCAGACCGGCCGGAATCTCGCCGGTCGATCGGCACGCCGAGCGCGGGAAGTCCAAGCACGGTCGCGGCGACGATCGACAGCGCGACGACGGCGAGCGCGACCGGTCTGCCCGGCAGCAGGCGCTCGCCGAGCAACGAGCAGCACGATCGCGACGACACCGACCGCGAGCACGAGCAGACGCGTCTGCCCGAGCTGCCCGGCGAGCAGCACCGCCCGCTCGAAGAAATTGTGCCCGCCGCCGGCCACGCCGAACAGGCTCGGCAGCTGGGTCATGGCGATGGTCAAGCCCGGCGCCGATCTTGAAGCCGACGAGGATGCTGTCGCTGATCAGCTTGACCAGCGCGCTCAGCCGCAACAGCCAGGCGATCAGGCAGAGCGCCGCCACGGTGAAGGCGGCGAGGCTGGCGATCTGCGCGTAGCGCTGCGCGTCCCCGTCGGCCATCGCGCCGACCGTGCCGGCGATCATCAGCGAGATGGCGGAGGTCGGCCCGACCGCCAGCTGGCGCGACGAGCCGAGCAGCGCGTAGCCGAGCCCGCCCAGACAGGTAGCCGTAGACGCCGACCTGCGGCGGCAGGCCGGCAAGCGTCGCATAGGCGAGCGAGACCGGGATCGCGTAGGCCGCGAGCGTCACGCCGGCGACGACGTCACCCGACAGCCAGGCGGCGCGGTATTCCGCCAGCCAGCGGGCCGCCGGCAGGCGCTGCAGCACCGCCGCTCCACTTTCGCGCCGCTGCGATCCCTCACGCATTGCTCGCAATGAGGCCCCCGATTTTGACCCGCGCCTTCCTGCGTGGTGGCCGCGAGTTTGGAACTGGCAAGGATTTCAGCGTCCTGCCCTGCGCTAGATCAGAGCGCGAATGATTACCGTACTGGGCGCGAAGGCGCATATGCCTGACTTAGATCAGAGCCAGGGCTAGGGAAGTCGGCTCACCTTGAAGACCAAAAAGGGCCCTCGGCGACGGCACGTTCGCGAAATCCGCCTTTTCGCGACCTCAAGTACATTGCTGAGCGTTACCTGCAGGGCGAGGGTTCTAACCCCGAGAGCAATAGGGGCTCCCGAATGATCCCGGCTGTGAAAGCCAAGCTGCTCGAAGGCAAGAAGGGCCTCATTGTCGGCATCGCCAACGACCAGTCGATCGCCTGGGGCTGCGCCAAGGCGTTTCGCGCTCTCGGGGCGGAACTGGCGGTCACGTATCTCAACGACAAGGCCAAGAAGCACGTCGGGCCGCTGGCGCGCGAGCTCGAGGCACCGATCGTGATGCCGCTCGACGTGCGCACGCCCGGCCAGATGGAGGCGGTGTTCGAGCGCATCAAGAACGACTGGGGCAAACTTGATTTCGCCGTGCATTCTATCGCTTTTTCTCCCAAGAGCGCGTTGCAGGGGCGCGTCGTGGACGTGGAGCGCGATGGCTTTCTCACCACCATGGACGTGTCGTGCTGGACCTTCATGCGCATGGCGCATCTCGCCGAGCCGCTGATGAAGAAGGGCGGGACACTGTTCACGATGACCTACTACGGCAGCCAGATGGTGGTGAAAAACTACAACATCATGGGCGTCGCCAAGGCGGCGCTGGAATGCGCGGTACGCTATATGGCGGCCGAGCTCGGCCCGAAAGGCATCCGCGTCCATGCCATCTCGCCGGGCCCGCTGCAGACGCGCGCCGCGTCCGGCATTCCTGAATTTGACGCACTGCTCGACAAGGCGAAGGCCAAGGCCCCCGCCCGCAGTCTCGTCAGCATCGACGACGTGGGTGTTGCCACCGCCTTCCTGGCGCATGATGCGGCGCGCCTGATCACTGGCGAGACGCTCTATATCGACGGCGGGTACCACATCATGGATTAGGGTTGGCCGCGTCTGCTTCTGCTGTGCTCCTGGTTCCTCGATCCGGATAAGCTTCGGCACGCAGCTGATCGCCCAGGCCACTGCGGCGTCCCAGCACGGTTTCGAAGGCAATATCTGGTCGTCGGAACTCAAGTAATTTGGCCTCATTGGCCCAGGTGCTATTTTTTTCAGGCTCGGTTGGGAGAGCAGACGTGGTCAATTCGCATGGCCGTTTCGTCTGGTACGAGTTGATTACGACCGACGTTCCGGCTGCCATGGCTTTCTACACCAAAGTCATGGGCTGGAGCGTGTGCGACGCGTCGGTGCCCGGTAAGGCCTGTATCCTGTTTAGCGATGGAAGGGCTTCGGTCAGCGGGCTGACGCAGCTGCCGGACGACGCAAGAGAGATGGGCGCAACACCAACCTGGATCGGATACGTCGGAGTCGACGACGTGGACGCTACCGCCGATCGGATCACGCGCCTTGGCGGGACCGTGCATGTCCCACCGATGGATGCTTCCGGCATCAGCCGCTTTGCAATCTTCGGCGACCCGCAAACCGCGAGGCTCGCGTTGTTCAAGTGGCTGAAACCAGGCCAACAGCAGCCCACCGAGCCGGACGCACGGGGCCACGTCGGTTGGCACGAACTGATGGCCGGCGAACTGGGAGAAGGCGTGGGCCTTCTACAGCGACCTCTTCGGCTGGCAAAGAGAGGACGCGGACATCGCGACACGGACGGATGTCAGCTCTTCTCCGCCGGAGGGCAGACGATCGGCGGCATGCTCAGCAAGCCCCCGGCGATACCTGCCCCCTTCTGGCTCTATGATTTTAACGTCGGCGACATCGACGCGACGGCGCAGCGCGTCAAAGCCGGTGGCGCCGAACTCGGCTCGCAAAGCGGTCTCATGGTAACGCGCCGCCAGGAAGCTCAAGTGACCTGCCAAAGATCGATCGGTCCAAAGTTGCAGCAAGCGGAGGCAGAATTCCGCCTGGCCCCGCAGCTCGATCGTGTCCATGCCCAGACTCTCGAACCTGTTCGACCTTGGTCGAAGCTTGGTCGTGATCGACGCGCCCCACATTGATCTGAAGTCAGAAAGCGAATCCAGCTTGGGTGCTAGAGATCTCCTGGAATTCTTCGGCGCAAACTGCTTCCTGCACTTTCGCAATCGGGGCGCCACTGGGGTTGCGGGTGATCGTCGTGTTCGAGGGCCGCGACGCCGCCGGCAAGGGCGGGACAATCAAGGCGATCACCGAGCGGGTCAGCCCGCGCGTGTTTCGCCTCGTCGCCCTTCCGGCACCGTCGGACCGCGAAAAGACCCAGATGTACATGCAGCGCTACATGGCGCATTTCCCGGCTGCGGGCGAGATCGTGATCTTCGACCGCAGCTGGTACAACCGCGCGGGCGTCGAGCACGTGATGGGATTCTGCACCGACGAGGAGCACCGGCGCTTTCTCGAATTGTGCCCACAGGTCGAGAAATACATGACCGACAGCGGCATCATCCTGATCAAGCTGTGGCTGGAAGTCGGCCAGCAGGAGCAGGAAGAACGATTCGCGGCGCGTATCGACGACCCGCTGCGCCAGTGGAAGCTCAGTCCGATGGATATCGGATCCTACGGTCGCTGGTACGACTACTCGAAGGCGCGCGACGCGATGTTCAACGCAACCGACACCGTGCACGCGCCCTGGTACATCGTGCGCTCGGACGACAAGCGGCGGGCGCGCCTCAATTGCATCGTGCACATTCTGAAATCGATACCGTTCAAGAAAGTGCAGGCGGCGAAGGTTAAGCTGCCGAAGCGATCGAGCAAGGGGAGGTATGACGATCAAGCCTCCCTGCAAGGCAGGAGGTTCGCTGCCGAGCCGTATTGACGGCGCTCCAGATCGCGCCGCCTACGAGGCTCGCATCTGCGCCACGGACTAGGCCCCGGCTGGTTGAAAATTTACTCCGCCGGAAGCCGTGCCGTGCGTCGAACCGGACAGCAACCCCGTTGCGTTTCCTGATCTGGGTCAGGGGCAACGCGCTCTGCGAGCCTTAGAACCGTCCTGCTAATCTCATGTCGATTGACCGGCTGATCAATCTCCTCGTCACCGTCACCCTGATCGAGATGATGGTCGCGGTCGGCCTGCGCGTCACGTTCGTCGAGATCGTCGACTCCGCGCGGAATTGGCGACTGGTCGCAAAGGCGGTGCTTGCCAATTACGTGCTGGTCCCGGCGGTCGCGATCGTTCTCCTGCTGCTGTTCCGAGCCAGTCCGATGGTGGCGGCCGGATTTCTTGTCTTGGCGGTCTGTCCGGGCGCGCCCTTCGGCCCGCCGTTCGCGCGCATTGCGGAGGGGAACGTCGCGGCAGCCGTGGGACTGATGGTGATCCTCGCGGGATCGTCGGCGGTGATCTCGCCTTTGCTGCTATCGCTGCTGCTGCCGTGGCTGTCGGACGCCGAAACGGCGCGCGTCGAGCCGATTGCATTGGTCGGCACGCTGCTGATCACGCAATTGCTGCCGTTGCTCGCCGGGCTCATCGTCAACCATTGGCAGCCGCGACTTGCGGCGAGGCTCCTCGGCCCATTCGAGCTCGCGAGCAAGATCCTCAACGTGGGCGTCGCCGTGCTCATCCTGGCCACCCAGTTCCGCATGCTGACCGAGATCAGGCCGATCGCCTTCGGTGGGATGCTTCTCTTGCTGGCCGCGAGCCTGATCATCGGCTGGCTGGCCGGCGGACCGGGCGCCGAGAGCCGCAAGACCATGGCGTTGACGACGTCATTGCGCAACGCGGGGGTCGGCCTTGTGATCGCGACCGGCGCGTTCGCCGGCACGCCGGCGGCGTCGGCCGTGCTGGCCTACGGAATTGTCGCGGTTTTCGGGAGCCTGTTCGTGGCCCTCTGGTGGGGCCGGCAGGCATCCGCACCACGGCGCATGCGCGCTTAGCGTGAGCGCGCCAGAATCAGCCATCGAGTGGGTCCAGCCGCTCGCCCAATTTGATCAGGATCAGAGCCGTAGAATTGACGGCCAGATAATCTTGATCGTTGGCCCCGTGCGAGCATGTCGGACCCACATGCTCCGCGGGCCACACACTACGCCGGACGTGGCAGCAGGAGTCGACCAGCCAAGGATCGAGAGCCGTTTCGGAGAGTTTCTCGCGTTTCGACAGGAGAGGGGCAATGACCGCGTCGCTTCACCCGGCTGCTTCCCATCATCTGCCGGCGTTCATCACCGCGCCTGGCGAGACAGACGTCCTGATGGTGGTGATGGCCGTGGTTCTGCTCGTCGCCGTTCTGATGTTCGGTATCCTGTTTCTTCGGTTGCACACTTTGCCCGAGCGCATCGCGCACAAGGGCCACAAGCTGCAGTTCGAGATCGTCGCCGTGCTGGGCCTTCTGGCCCTCTTCACCCACATGCATATCTTCTGGGTGGCCGGTCTGCTGCTGGCGCTGATCGACATCCCCGATTTTGGCGGCTCGCTCGGCAGGATCGCGGGCTCGGTCGAGAAGATGGCCGGGATCAAGCCGGGCGAAGGCGCGGCCGAAGTGCCGGACGAGACCAGCATCGAGCAGGCGCGAGAGCGCGGCCGAAGCGCCGCGCGCGACCGTTGCCGACATCAGGCCGCACGACGGCGCGGGCGAAGTGCCAAGAGCGCCAGAGCTCGCTCCGGCAAGCACAAGGAGCTGATCCATGCTTGAGCTTCTTGCTCTGCTCCATGCTGACAATCCTTCCGGACTATCTCTTCCGTCGCTACGTCCAGGGAAAACGGCTCGGCAAGGAGATAACGTTCTATTCGGTGTGGTTCGAGCTGAGGTGGGGCATCACGGCCTGCCTGATTCTCACCGTGAGCCTGATCACGCGTGATCTTCTACAACCACCCGTCCACGACCAACGTCACGCTGTTCTTCCGAACCGTGCCGATCGTTCCCGAGACGATCGGACGCGTCGCCGAAGTCTATGTCGACTACAGCGGCCCAATCGCCAAAGGGGCGCCGATCTTCAGGCTGGACAGCTCGAAGCAGGAGGCGGCGGTCGAGACCGCGCGGCGCAAGATCGCGGAGGTCGAGGCGGGGCTGGTGGTGGCGCAGGCCGATATCGAGAAGGCTGAAGGTCAGATCCAGGAGGCCAAGGGCTGCCTACCAGCAGGCCGTGGACGAACTGGAGACCAAGCAGGAGCTGCAGAGGCGCAACCCGGGCATCGTCGCGCGGCGCGACATCGAGAAGCTCGAAGTCGCCGTGGAAGGGCGCAAGGGTGCCATCGCTGCCGCCACCGCCGCAAAGCAGGCCGCCGAGGCGCGGATCTCGAGCCTGCTCCCGGCCGAAAAGGCGAGCGCCGAAGCCGCGCTGGCCCAGGCCGAAGTGGATCTGCAAAAGACCGTCATCCGCGCCGGCGTGAGCGGGCGCGTGGAGCAGTTCGTGCTGCGGGTGGGCGACCTCGTCAATCCGATGATGCGTCCGGCCGGGATCCTGATCCCGGAGGGCGCCGGTCAGCGAGCCCTGCAGGCCGGCTTCGGGCAGATCGAGGCGCAGATCATGAAGGTCGGAATGGCGGCCGAGGTCACGTGCGTATCCAAGCCCTGGACGGTCATCCCGATGGTGGTCACGGACGTGCAGGACTTCATCGCCGCCGGCCAGTTCCGCGGCGGCGAGCAACTGATCGACCCGCAGCAGGTGACGCGGCCGGGCACCCTTCTGGTGTTTCTCGAGCCTCTCTACGAGGGCGGGCTCGACGGCGTAACGCCCGGCAGCAGCTGCATCGCCAACGCCTATTCCAGCAACCACGACGTGATCGCCGCAAAGGACACCGGCACGTGCGGCGCGTGGCTCTTCACGCCGTGGATGCCCTCGGGCTCGTGCACGCCCTGATCCTGCGGCTGCAGGCGCTGGTGCTTCCGTTCAAGACCCTCGTGTTCAGCGGGCACTGAGGCGCGTCGAGCAGCCAGCCGCCTCGCGTCTACGCCTCGTCGCGCGGCCCGTCGTTCGCACCACGTCGAAGATGACTGCCGTCGACCAGCCAAACAGCAGGATGCCGTTCATCGCGGTCAGCGGTCCGAGGAGTTGCCACGCCGTCACGGGCACGATGTCTCCGTAACCGAGCGTCGTATAATTCACGAAGGCCAGGTAGCCGCGGTTCGCGCCTGCAGGTGCGGCGCCGACCGCCGCATAGGTTGCCGCCCAGAGCAGCACCTCGACAACGTGCGCCGCCATCAGGATTGCGACCGTCGCCATCATCAGCACGACGCGGTCGCGCAGAAACTGCGGGTGCGGGCGTTTTGCCCAATACTGGCGCACGGCATGGTCGAGAAACACCGTCCACACCGAATGAATGGCAATATTGAGGAGGCTTGCCGCGCCGCCAACCAGGATCTGAGCCAACATCGTGCGGAACCCCTGCGGCTGACGCCCGCGCTCGCGATTCACCCGGGCCAAACCTCGTTCCGGCAATAAGCTCCGGGTAGTCGGGGCGAGTCAACAAGGCCAGCGATCACTGGGTAGGCTGGCGTCGCGGCGGACGCCACGGGCGTTGCCAGGGATCAAGCCTTGCCGGCAAGCAGCCGATGGCGCTCGGCCAGAACGTCGCTGACGTGCTTGAAGACCAACAATGCCGTCGAGATTTGCGATTCGGCGAAGTCCGCCACGTAACAGCTGTTCGACAAGCTCGTCGAACATACCGGCGAACTCGCTCTCGATCGTTGTTATTTCGTTCAAGCTCTGAGCGTGCGCGGCAGTCGCTCGCGCTCCCGGCAACGACCAACAGAACGAGCACGCCGTTCGCTCGATCCATCTTCTCATCGGTCGGAGATCGTTTCGCGTGCTGCGCTCGATGTGAACCGTCACCTGCATCGATACCGCAGCGTTTCGTGCTCACCCTTGATCGAGATCAGAAACCATCCCGCCAGCCGCGTCCTGATTTGGATCAAAGCAGCTCGACGGCCGGCGCCTATCGTGCAAGGCTCCAGCGCAGGATCCGCGGGGCGTGGGCGAGGCGCGATCGCCGACGGTCAAAGGATCATAAGCGCTCTTAGTCGGTCGCTGACCGGCAAATCGTTGTCCGGAGAGATTTCATGAAGGCGCGAAGGCGTCGGGTGCGGGCAGCGATCGTATCCGCCGGAGTCGTCATCCTTCTCACCGGCCACGCCCAGGCGACCGATCTCACCGGGGTTTGGGCGAGTGACGCCGGGGTCTGCGACAAGGTTTTCGTTACCAAAGGAAGCAAGACGTCCTTCCGGCCCGATTCCGACCTCCACGGCAGCGGATTCATCATCGAGGGGCACCGGATCCGAGGGCGGGCCGGTACGTGCAACGTGGTGAAAACCAAGATGGATGCGGCGATCGTTCACATGCTGGCCTCGTGCGCGACGGACGTCATGCTCTCGACCCAACAGCTGACCTTCCGGGTGGAGAACGACAATGAGGTCACCCGCCTCTTCCCCGGCCTCGAAGATCTGGAGATAAAGTTCCGGCGCTGCCCGATGGGGAAGGAATAGCCCTAGAATCCGACTGACGGGAATTGCCTCAGCGCAGTCCCTTGTCATGCCGTGGTTGCTCCCGTGGACGAAGTCCCGAAGGGCGTCGAAACGCGCACGGCGCCGCCGTCGGACCATCCTTCGAGGCTCGGCGCGTTCCGCGCCTTGCGCCTCGGGATCACAATATAATTTCGGCGATGCTGACGAGCTGAGACTTGCTGGGATCAAAGGCTGTCGCGCCTGACTTTTCTGCCCGCAGAACCGATCACCTCCGTTTGATGTACAGGGCGCACCGACTCCGCCGGCAGCTTTCGCCGGCATTTCGCGCACCTGATCCGGTCGGCAAGCTCGGGGAACAAGGTATCTTCCGAAATCATCCCGCGCGTGCGCATCAGGAAGAAGGACGTCAGGCTGTCATGGCCGCAAGCCGGGCAGCTGATCCGCACGTGGGTATGGCCGAGGCGCTCGAGCTCCGCGACCGTGCCCTCGAGCTGGCTAGGAGTCAGAGTTGGGGCGGTCGCTTTGTCGCTGCGGTCGGGCACGTGCTCCGCTCCCTGACAGGCCCCTCTGCCCAGCCGCCGCAGCGCGACCGCGGCGCGGCCTAGCTCCACGCTCCCAGATCTGGCATCGAGATTAACGATGCTCCTGCATCCGAATGGATACAGAGCAGGCGCCGAGCGGACCACGCCCGGTGTCCGAGAGCCGGGGAAGTTAAAAGCAACTTGAACGCCGTCTTCTTCCTCCCCGGCCAGTTCGGTGACGTCTCAGTACCTGCGGACTGCCCTGCGGACTTGGCGTTTGGTGCTTCTGGCCATGCAGACACCACCAACTCGTGTCCTACCCACTCCGCATCCGACGGCGACTTGTGTGGTCATGCCGTCCGGCTGAGGAAGCGGCGCGGGCGACATGGCCTGCGCCGACGACGCGAAGGCCAACGCAAAGGCAACAGCTATCAGTCTGATCATCGTCTCTCTCCCTTCTATCCGCAAAGAGTTCTTGAGCATCGCGTCACTAGCGGCGGAACAAAATGATTCAGATCAACGAAGGCTGTCGAAGACATGTTTAGGCTGCCCCTGCGGGCCATACTCTTGATGCCTCATATGTCCGGTAAGCTGAAGAGCCGCCGCAGCATCCGGTCGAGATCGACTACGTTCCATGCGTCTTCTCGTGGAATTGCTCTCGTATTTGTTCGCCGTGGTTGCGATCGGGAGTGGTGTGGCCGCGGTTCTGTATTCGGGCGCCGAGCCAGGAACCGGGATCGCAAAGGCACGGCAAGAGGCCACCACGACGCCATCGCCGCGCATCCAAGCGTGGCTGGAGCGGAAGGCCGAAGGCGTGACCTTTGCCGAGAAGGAAAAGGCGGCGACGCAGGCCGAACGGGAACGAGCCGACGAACTGCGCGCGAAGCTCGCGGCAATGCCGGAGCCGTATGTGGCGCCACGGGCGCAGA
Source organism: uncultured Alphaproteobacteria bacterium (assembly GCA_963738705.1). Taxonomy (GTDB): domain Bacteria; phylum Pseudomonadota; class Alphaproteobacteria; order Rhizobiales; family Xanthobacteraceae; genus CAVTXS01. Next base: position 15,507 of record CAVTXS010000011.1, on the reverse strand, counting down.
TCGCTGAGGAAGGACAGGCCGCCGAGCGTCAGCGGGCAGCGCAAGCCAGAGAAAAGACGAAGCGAGAGGCTCGCAGGCAGTTGCGTCAGCTCCAGGCGCAAGCGACGCACGCATATGCCGCGGAGCCGCGACGGTCTTCGTATCCCGACGAATTTCTAACCCAGCGAGATCGGTACGGGTACTGAGATCCTCGCTCCTGTGAGCATGTCCTATGCGGGCGGCGCATAAGCCCGCTCGCGCCGGCCGGGCGGACCGAAAGCCTCCACGTAATTGCGTTCCGATAATCTTTCGCTGATCTGGATCAAGACGTGCCGCGACGACTCTTGCTACTTGCGAGACGCGCGCGGCGCAGGCCCGCGATGACCGCGAACGAAAAGAACGCAAGCTGATCGGACCCCGCTGGCGCGACCGGCCGCAGAGGAGGCTCCGCATGCGCGTCAAACGACTGGCGGCGATCGCCGCATTGGTAATCTGGATCGCAGGCTGCAACGAGGGCCCGCCCGGCCCGCAGGGCACCCAGGGTTCACCAGGCGCAGCGGGCGCCAAAGGGGATCCGGGTCCAGCCGGCCCGCCCGGTCCTGCCGGCCCGACCGGCGCAATCGGTGCACAGGGGCCGCAGGGCCCGTCAGGGCCGCAGGGCTTGGCAGGTGGGTCCGACACTTCGACCCGGGTGGTGCGGGTGAATTGTGACAGCGCGACCTGCAGGTTCGAATGTGGTCACGACGAGTTGGTGCTCACGGCCCATTGCGGATCACGCAGGGCGGCCGCTCGATTTCCGACCGAGAGTTCCGCCTCGTGTCGCCGGACAGGCGCCGACGACGACTACCTGGTCGTGGCCTGCGCAAAGGTGTCTTTGCAGGCCGCTGCGCCCGTTGCCGCCGCCGCGCCGACGGCCGCGACCGCGCCGCGTGGCTTTCCGAACATCGATTATTGTCGTGGAGCGTCAGATCAGGACAAATGTCTTGAAGGCGAGCAGAAGGCACGTGAGCAGCTTGTCGGGGATTGGGAGGAATTCACCGGCACCGACCGCAGCCGCTGCTCCGCCATGGTGTCGGGCATCCCCGGTTCCGGAAGCTACGTCGAACTGCTGACCTGCCTGGAATTGGCGCGGGAGGCGAAAAAGCTGCGGAGGGAATAATATAAGCTTCCCCATTAAAGCGATGAGCCCGGCCACGCGCAAGCGCGCACAGGTCGCGAATTTTCTGCGGCAACGACAGTGCGAGAACTCCAGAGGCTCAGCGGCGCCGCAGCGCACGTCTCATCGGCCCTTTAGCGACGAGGTCCGAAATTGCGAAGGTTTTCGGATGCCGGCCGCGCACGAACGGGCCGCGCGCACCTGCGGCCGGCGTCCGAAAACCTCCAAGGGAGGAAACCGCGAGTCAGGTGTGTGTTGCTGTGCCGCGTGCGCTATGGGGATTGAGCGCTGCGGGTAATCTCAGCGCCAGGTGATTTTCAACGGCTGTCGGGCTTGGATGCGTGTACAACTTGGACGTTACGGCACGGATACTGCTAAATGGGGAAAGTAGCTTTCGCCCCATGTGTGATTTCAAAGAGTTAGGCGTGGCAAAAATGTCACCGGCGACAACTTCCAGGTTATGAGCCTCACAGCGACGCCGGCGCCGCTCCGGGCCCGACAGAACTTCAACTCGGCTCATCGCACCGTCTCTTGCACTGGTGCAAACGACAGTGTTTGCACAGTGCCAAGACAAGCCGGATCATTCTCGCGCGCGCAAGGCGGCCCCTATCGGACGGTTACGATAATCGGCCGCATCGCCACGCAAAATGCTGCCGCAGCAACCAATGCCCTGCTATTCCCTGGGAGTCATTACGTTTGATCCAGTTTCTCTCGCTTCCTTAGTGACCCAGTGGTGACCGCGCTAAAATAGTCGATTGACTAATTCACCTAAAGTATTGAAACTACTGGCGCGCCCGACAGGATTCGAACCTGTGACCTCTGCCTTCGGAGGGCAACGCTCTATCCAGCTGAGCTACGGGCGCGCGTTGAGCCTACATAGACGATCGGTCCCGCAGCGGCAACGCCGCGGTCGGAGTGCGCGGCGCGGAGGTCGTTGATCGCGCACGAATGCGGTCGCGCGCAAAAGCGCCTCATGCCGAGGAGCGCGCTGCACGCGCGCGTCTCGAAGCATCGCGCCGCATCCTTCGAGACGCGGTCCTTCGGACCGCTCCTCAGGCTGAGGGGATGGCGGGGCGCGCACACAAATCGCTTCATGCCGAGGAGCGCGCGGCGCGCGCGTCTCAGCGCAGCGCACGTCCTGCGGCGAGGATCTACGTGCGCACGCGCCGCCCCCGGGTCCGGCCTCCGGCCGGCCCGAGGGCATGCTTTGCGTACCCTAGCGAGTCACGTCGACTTCTTGAAGAACCCGATCACCAGCAAGAGGATCACCGCGCCGATGATCGCGTTGATGATCGCCGCGACCATGCCGCCGACCAGGACAAAGCCGATCCGCGGCAGCAGCCAGCCGGCAATGACGGCGCCGATGATGCCCACCACGATGTTGCCGATCAGCCCGAGGCCGTAGCCCTTCACCAGCAAGCCGGCGAGCCAGCCGGCAACTCCCCCGATGATCAGCCAAACGATAATGTCGACAAGCATGACCGTCCCTCCTCAGTGGCAGGCCGATGTCGTCATCGGCCCCCGACATCCGATCTTCAGCGGTAGCAAGGTATGGTAAGTCGGGATCGACAATCCAGTGGGCTCTCGGCTTGCATCCTTCGGGACGCGGTCCTTCGGACCGCTCCTCAGGATAAGGGTTGGTGCACGGCACGCACCGGCGCCTCATGCCGAGGAGCGTGTTGGACACGCGCGCGTCTCGAAGCATCGCGCCGCGTCATCGCAGCCTGCGCGGCCCTCGCCGCTGTGGCGGCTCGCCCGGGACACGGGGCGCGCAGCATATTCTCCCGCCCGCCGGCATGCGGCCGATCAGCGGCTTGCCGATCTTTGCTGTGACTCGGTCTCTCGGAGACTGGGCCTCTCCACCATCTTGCGCTCGCCCCAGCTCTTGAGCTCGGCAACGGAGAAGCCGTCGAGAAAGGGATTGGCCTTGACGATCTTCTCGCGCGTCAGCTGCCCGGTCGCATCGGCGCTCGCCATCACCGAGGCGGCATCGACATGCCCCGGCGCGGTCAGGAGCGCGACGGCGCCGCCACCGCCGGCGAAGTGGGAGAGGTAGAGCGTGGCGGGCGTGACCGGCAAGCCGCGCGCAGTCAGCATCGCGGCGTTGCGCTCGGCAAAGCGGGTGGTCATCTCGCGCGTGAGGGCGGCGTCGAACCGGAGCTCGAGCGCCTCCTTGGCGCCGAGACGCGCCAGGTCCGGCCGGTGCGCGCGGATCATGTCGAGCCAGGTGCCGTCGAGGAACTGACCGGCGCCGGCGGCGGTCGAGCGCCTGTTCCTCGCGTTCGGATCGCCGTTCGACTCCGCGCGAATGATGCGGTCGACGACGGCATGAATTGCAATGGTGTCGGCGATCTGCGGCCTGGCAGGCGTCAGGCGGTCGTGGACGGTCAGTCCGCCGACCCAGCCCAAGCCGAGCGCGGCAACGAACGCGCTCACGGCCAGCACGGTGCGCGGCCCGCGGCGCCGCACCGGCGCGGACCACATCGTCCTCTCGACGTACGGCGACTGGCTGCGCGAGCTGGCGCGCCACATGAACCGCCGCACGGCGCGGCGGCGCCGGTGAGCTTCGAGCTGCCGATCGCGCTGCTGGGGCTGCTCCTCGTGCCGCTGGTGGTGGCGCTCTATCTCCTGTCGCAGCGACGTCGGCGCGCCTACGCGGTGCGCTTCACGAACCTCGACCTGCTCGGCAGCGTCGTCACCCACTCGCCCGGGATCCGTCGTCACCTCCCGCCACTGCTGTTCCTGCTCGCGTTGGCGGCGCTGACGCTGGCCGTCGCGCGGCCGCACATGAACGTCGACGAGCCCCGCGAGGAGGCGACCGTCATGCTCGTCACCGACTCCTCCGGCTCCATGCAGGCAGCCGACGTGTCGCCCAACCGGTTGGTCGCCGCGCGGAACGCCGCCAAGACTTTCGTCGAGCGACTCCCGCAGAAGTTCCGCCTCGGTTTCGTGACTTTCAACAACGTCGCGTCGCTGCTGGTCCCTCCGACCTCCGACCGCGAGCCGGTCAAGCAGGCACTCGACTGACTCCAGGCAGAGGGCGGCACCGCGATCGGCTCCGGCCTGGAGGCAGCGTTGACCGGCCTCCAGCCCGTGATCCAGCGCGAGCGCGCCGAGGCCCGCGAAAAGGCCCAGAGGGAGGGCCGCCCCGCCCGGCGCGACAGCCCCCCGGCGGTCGTCGTGCTGCTCTCGGACGGCTATTCGACAACCGGGCCGAACCCCATGACGGTCGCGCGCCGCGCGCGACCTCGGCGCGCCGCGTGAACACCGTCGCGCTCGGTACCAGCGCGGCCACCGTCACACTCAACGACCGCCTCCAGGCACCCGCACCGTCCGCGTGCCCCCGGACCGCGAGACGCTGCGCCGGATCGCGCGCACGACCCGCGGCCAGTACTTCGGCGTGGCCGACGAGGAGAAGCTCGCGACTGTGTACGACCGGCTCGGCTCGCGCATCGGCTTTCGCAAGGAGAAGCGCGAGTACACCGCGGCGTTCGCCGCCGGCGGCCTCGGCCTGATGCTCGCCGGCGGCCTGCTGTCGATGATGTGGTTCGGGCGCCTTCCGTAGCACCCGCCTCAGTGCACGAGCACCTTCAGGGCGATCAGCACCAGGCCGAGGGACGCGCTTGCAAGCCCGGCGCCCAGTACCTGCAGGCGTGTGCCGCCGGCCAGCTGACGCAGGCCGGTGCCCCAGGTGAACAGGAGACCCACGTTCACGAGCACGGCGATCCACAGCGCGGTCTCGGTCGAGTACAGGCCGAGGGCGGCGAGCAGCAGCACTATCGTCGCGGGCAGGCAGGCCTCCACGATCGACAACTCGTGACGGATCGACCGCAGAAGCGCATGCCGGTCGAGCGGCACGCGGGCTGCTCCACTGATGGCGAGCGCGTGTGCCCAGGCGTGCGCGAGCTCGAAGACCGTCGTGGTGACGAGGACGGCAGCGATCACGAAGCCCACCGCTTCCGATCCTCCGAACGTGACCAGCACCGACGTCACGAGCACGGTCCCGTACAGGCTGCCCGCGAGGTTGCCGTCCGGGACCAGCCTCGCGAACAGCGGCCGCGTTCGCGGCACGTCGTCCACGGCGGTCATGCGCGCATTGTGTCGGTTAGGGAGGCGCGCCGATGGCAGCGCCGCGCCCAGGAAGCCGAGCGGCAGCGGCAGCCAGTACGAGAACAGCCTGTATGCGAACGTCGCCAGCACCGCGTCCCCGGGCGACACCCCGGCCAGCGCGAGCGTCGCGGTGAGCCCCGCCTCCACGAAGCCGAGCCCTCCCGGCGTGACCGGGATCTGGGCCAGGAGCTGCGCCGCGCAGAAGGCGAGCAGCACCAGGGCGGGCCGGGGCGTCGAGCCGACGGCCGCCAGCGCAGCCAGCAGCGTCGCGTAGTCGAACGCCCAGCGCCCGACGGTCGCGGCCAGCGCGCGCTTCCACTTCGGGCCGAGCGTGCCGAGGATCCGGTTCCGTTCGCGCACGAGCCGCCGTGGCAGCCCCGTGAGCGGCGCCGAGCGGCGCCGCAGCCGGTTGCGCACCCGCTGCACGATGCGCCCGACCCACTCCAGTGCGCTGTCGCGCGCGAGCAGGAGCGCACTGAGCGCAAACAGGACGACGAACACGCCCAGGCCGGCCAGCGCCGCCTCGAGCAGGCTGCGCGGAACCACGCCCCGCACGATCGCCGGCACGGCCAGCACCGGCATCCCGAGCACGACCGCGAACGTGAGCAGGTTCGCGGCCGTCAGGCCGGCCACCGCACGAGCCCGCTCCACGCCGGCCTGCACGAGCATCCGGTACTGGAGCGCCGCGCCCATCGCCCCACCCCCTGGCGCAACCTTGGACAGCGCGTTGCCGGCGAGCTGCGAGGCGATCACCGGTCTCCACCGGTCGACATGCAGTGAGACTCGTTGAAGGGCCCACAGGCAGGCCAGGGCCGCGGCCTGCAGGGCGGCCATCGCCGGGAACCAGGCCGGCGCGATCTCCCCGAGGTCCTGCCACGAGCCGAGGACCTCGATCACACTTGGGGCGACCAGGTACAGGGACACGCCGGTGAGGGCGAGCCAGAACACCGTGCGCCGCAGGCTGGGCCGCGACGGCTGCTCGCGTTCGCCGCGCTCGATCTCCACCTCGACGTTCGCGCGCTCCTCGATCGCGCGCTCCAGCCGATCGGCCACCCGCACCCGGGTTAAGGTGGACTCCGATCGCATCATCGAACAATAGAAGGAGCCGAAATGCCTCTCGCCGTTGCCACCGGAGCGTGGGTCGGACTTCGGGATCCTCTACTTCGTGCTGCTGGTGACCCTGGGCTTGATGTCGCTCAGGAAGGGCCACTGGGTGTGGTTCATCCTGGGGATCTTCATACCGGTCTGCTGGCTGATCGGCGCCTTGCTGCCGCCGGCCAGAGCGGGGTGATCGACGGATTCGATCCCGATGGTCCTGCTCGAGGGCGGCGAGTTCCTGATGGGCAGCGAGGACCGCTTCGCATATCCCGACGACGGCGAGGGACCCGTCCGTCGTGTGCGGCTGGACCCGTTCTGGATCGACGCCTGCGCCGTCACGAACGGAGCGTTCGAGCGCTTCGTGAGCGACACCGGGCTACGACACCGAGGCCGAGCGCTTCGGCTGGTCGTTCGTGTTCGCCGGCCTGCTTCCCGACGACTTCCCCCCCACCCGCGCGGTCGCGCAGGCACAGTGGTGGCGCCAGGTCGAGGCGTGCCAGCTGGCGGCACCCGGACGGGCCGCAGTCCGATCTCGACGGGCGGCTGGACCACCCCGTCGTGCACGTCACGTGGAACGACGCGCAGGCGTACTGCGACTGGGCGGGCAAGCGGCTGCCGACCGAGGCCGAGTGGGAGTACGGAGCGCGCGGCGGGCTCGAGGGGCAGCCGTTCCCGTGGGGGGACGAGCTGGAGCCGGGAGGATCGCACCGCATGAACGTCTGGCAGGGCACGTTCCCGGCCGACAACACGCTCGCGGACGGGTTCTACGGCACCTGCCCGGTCGAAGCCTTCGAACCGAACGGATACGGGCTGCACAACACGACCGGCAACGTGTGGGAGTGGTGCGCGGACTGGTTCAGTCCCGACTTCCACACGCGCGACCGGCGCACGAACCCGGTGGGACCGGGTCGTGGCACGCACAGGGCCTCGCGCGGCGGCTCCTACCTCTGTCACGAGTCGTACTGCCGCCGCTACCGCGTGACCGCGCGCAACGCTGCCACCCCGGACTCCTCGAACGGGAACGTCGGCTTCCGTTGCGTACGGGCGGCGGACGAGTAGCGCATCGACTGGACGATTAGGCGTCCGCGACGATCACGGTCAGGGTGCCGAGCGCAAGGCCCACCGCCGCGATCGTGAGACCGGCCACCAGGCCCGCGCTCACGCCCGCGTAATCGTCCCGCTCGAGCGCCGCCCCCACCTGCCGGTGGCGCACGGCTCCACCTACGAACACCCCCACCGCGAGCAACGCGTAGCCCGCCCCGAGCAGCACGTACGGAGTCTGCGAGCCGCCCACCAGCTCGGGCACCAGCCGCCCCACGGCGATGGCCGCCGCGGCCGCGGCGATTCCCGATCGCCACCAGGCGAGCCAGGTGCGCTCGGCGGCCAGCCAGGTCCTGCGCGTCGGATCGTGATGGTCCTGCGAATCGCTCACAGCGTGCTCCTGCCTATGCGCCAGTCACGGCGGGCGACCCACCGCTGAACGACGAGCGTAGAGGTCCCGGCCACCAGCAGCATGACCACGTTGACCCCCAGGACGGCGAGCGCCCCCCACGCCTTGTCCATCTCGCCGACGGCGACGGCCACGCCGAAGTAGGCCGCCGCCGGGATCGTGGTTATGGAGATCGCGACGCCCACGGCCGAGCTCGCGCGCGTCTCGAGCGCGAGCATGCCCGCGATGCCTGCGGCGAGCGCCACCCCGATGGTCGCGTCGTTGACAGTGGTCAGCCCGGAGAGCGCTGAATCATCGAGGTGAACCCGGATGGAAGAATCCCGAGGACGTCGAGGCGCGGCCGCGAGCGCCACCGCCGTGACACAGGTCGCTCCCAGCCCGATCACCAGCGTGACGATCGCCCGCCATGCCAGGCGGTAACGGCGGCTCGACCAACCCGACGCACGCGGCGGTGACCGGCAGCACGTCAGGGCTCACCGCCATCGCACCGACGATCAGGATCGAATTGACCTCGATCACGCCAAAGGCCGCGATCACGCCGGCCACGATCATGAAGACGAGGTAGCGCGCCACCGGCCGCGCGTTCCGCCTGGCCTGGCCCAGCACGTCGGCCCAGATCAGGCTCGAGTCGGCGTGACCCGGGGCGATCGGCCCGACGTCGTCGAGTCGCGCGAGGGTGATGTCCTCCGGCGCCACCCCCCGGCTCAGCAGGAAATCGAGCACCGTGTCGGCCGCCCCCGGGGTCACCTCCGCGGTCATCAGCACGTGCCCGGGGCGCACCGCCGGCGCAAGCGCGATGTGTCGCGCCGCCCCTCCATCGTCGAGCCCGGCGCCGATCCGCGCCATCGCACCCGAACGACCGTGGACCCTGAGGTGGAGCATCTGCGCCTAGAAGATCGCGGTCGGGTTCAGCGGAGATCCGGTTCCGCGCACGAGGCGCAGCGGCGCCGCGGCGAACAGGAACTCCCAGCGCTGCACGGCCTCGCAGTGCCGGGCGAGGTCCTCGAGCTGGAGATAGTCGAGCAGATGGATCCCCATCGCGTTGAGGGCGAGGACGTGGATCGGGAAGCCGACTCCCTCGGTCGTGCTGGGCGCGGTGTCGCTGTTGCCGTCCGAACCGAGCGCCGCGACGTGCCGCTCGGCCAGGAAGTCGAGGCGGTCGGGATGCAGGCCCGCCTTGGCGGTGCGCGTGTCCCACGGCGGCAGCTCGGCGCGGCGGCGTGCGTGCCCGGTGCGCACCAGCAGGATGTCGCCCGGGCCCACGCTGGATCCCCTGCTCGCGCTCGGCCGCCTCGAGGTCCTCCGGGAAGCACGTCCTCCCCCGGCTCCAGCCACGGGATCCCGCGCAGGCGCGGGACGTCCAGCAGCACGCCGCGCCCGACGAGGCCGTCCCTCAGGACGTCGATCGCTCCGGACGCGGCGCCCTGCGCCGTCACCGACTCCTCCGGTGTCCCGTTGTAGAAGCAGCCGTCGTAGGCGACATGGGAGAAGGCGTCGATGTGACTGTGGCCGTCGTTGTGGTAGTCGACGCCCACGTAGTCCTTGGCGAAGCGCACGCTCCCGGATCCGATGTCGACGTCGGGCAGCATCGTCATGCGGTGGTCCGCCGGCTCGGGGTTGTCGATGCGCTCCTCGGTGTCGAGCGGCAGGCTGAGCGAGACGGTGACGCCCGCTGCGAACGAGCCGGGCGGCCGTCGACGACCCGCTCTGGCGTGAGCTCGTTGAGCGCACCGCGCTCCGGCCGCTCGCTCCAGCGACCCCAGTTGGAGACCGCCGCGAAGAGCGCGCGGAACTCGCTCTCTCGCATCAGCCACCGGCTGCCGGGGTGGGTCTCTCGTACTCGCCCTCGAGCATGCTGCGCTGGGTGAGGGTGTACAGGAAGGCGAGCGCCGGCAGCACGAGCACGACCGCGGCGCCGAACACGATCAGCACCGCCGTCAGGGTCGCGTCCGGGGCGGCGCCGGCGGAGATCGTCAGCCGTTCGGGCAGCAGGTACGGGAACTGCGCCACTCCCCAGCCCCAGATCACCGCCACGACCGCTCCCACGGCCAGCTCGCGGGCGCCACGCCGCGCGCTGCGGGCGATCAGCGCCAGCGCTCCCAGGCCGCACACCGCGGAGAGGATCACGAGCGGCAGGCCCTGGTCGGTGAGGCGGTCGTAGACGTAGCGCGCGTCGTCGCGCAGGACGAAGATGCCCGCGATCGCGACCACGCCGGCCACCACCGCCACGGCGAGCGCGCGGACCCTGAAGTACCGCTCGAGCTGCGGCGTCGCCGAGGCGGCGGGCATCGCTGATCAGGAACACCGCGGCCAGGTAGGCGCCGGTGGCCACGAACAGCGCTCCCACGAGCAGCGAAAGCGGGTTCAGCCAACTCGTGACCGGATCCCCGGTCGCGTTGCCGACCGGCACGCGCCCCGACGCGATCGCGCCGACGACGGTCCCCATGAAGAAGGGCGTGAGCACGGACGAGACGCCGAACAGCACCTCGGCCACGCGCCTGCCCCCGGCGCGGGCCGCGACTCCGTGGAATGCGAAGCCGGCGCCGCGCAGCACGATTCCGAGGGCGGCAAGGCTGAGCGGGATGAAGAGCGTCGAGAAGATCGACCCGAAGGCGTCCGAGAACGAGGTCCACAGCACCACCAGCACGAAGATCAGCCACACGTGGTTGGCCTCCCAGACCGGGCCGATCGCCCAGGCGATCAGGGCGCGCGGGCGCTTGCCGCGCTCGCCGCCGCCCGGCGAGCAACGACCACAGCCCCGGCGCCGAAGTCGGCGCCGCCGAACACGGCGTAGAGGGTGACCCCGACCCACAGGACTCCCGCCGACCGCGTCCGCCTTGCTCAACTCGAGACCTCCGGAACGCTCGAGCGCGGTCCGTAGGGAACTTCCGGCTCGCCGTCGTCGGCGTCTCGCCAGCGCCGCGACATCGCACGCAGCACCACCACCGTCGCCACGCCGAGCGCCGTGTAGAGGAGCAGGATCAGCGCCAGCGTGATCGACACGCCACTCGCATCCGTGACCGCGTCCTCGGTGCGCATCACCTCGTACACGATCCACGGTTGGCGACCGACCTCGGTCACGATCCAACCGCACTCGAGCGCCACGATCGCCGCCACCCCCGACACCGCCACGGCGCGCAGGAACCAGGGCGTCTTCGGGATGTCGCGCCTGCGCAACCAGGCGATCCCGAGCCACAGGCCGAGCAAGATCAGCGCCGTGCAGATTCCCACCATCGCGTCGAAGGCCCAGTGCAGCAGCGTGTTCGCGGGTGGGCGGTCGTCGGGCGGCACGGTATCGAGCCCGATCACCTCCGTGTCGGTGCTCCAGCCCACGAGGAACGAGTCCAGGCCCGGGATCTTGATGCCGCCTTTTACGCCGTCCGAGGTGCAACGGCCCCCGAGGTACTCGGGCACGTCGGGTCGACGTCTCCTGCACGCACTCCATCGCGGCGAACTTGATCGGCTGATCCTTGGCGATCGCGCGCGCCGCCGTGTCGCCCACCGCGAACTGGATCGGCGTCGCGATCGCCGCCACGGTCAGCGGGATCAGCAGTCCGAGGCGGTGGTGGCGGTCGCGCCGCCCCCTCAGCATCCCGACCGCGTACACCGACGCCACCAGGAAGCCCGTGACGAGATAGGCCGCGAGGATCATGTGCGGAACCTCGTAGGGAACCGCGTCGTTGAAGATGACCTTCCACACGTCGACGTCCGTGACCTCCCCGTTGGCGTTCAGCGTGTATCCCTGCGGCTGGTTCATCCACGAGTTGACGGCCACGACCGAGAAGGCGCCCCCGATCCCGCAGATCACGATCGGCACCCCGGTCCAGAAGTGCGCCCAGCCCGGACAGGCGCTTCCAGCCGAAGATGTAGATCGCGATGAAGATCGCCTCGAGGAAGAAGAAGATGCCCTCGATCGCGAACAGGACGCCGAACACCTCGCCGAAGCGGCCCGTGAACTCCGGCCACAGGAGGCCGAACTCGAAGGACAGCACCGTCCCCGTGACGGCGCCGACCGCGAACGTCACGGCCGCCACCTTCGACCAGCGCTCGGCAAGCCGCAGCGCGACCGGGTCGTCCTTGCGCAGGCCGCGGTAGTTGGCGATCAGCATCATCGCCGGGAAGGCGACGCCGATCGACGCGAGGATGATGTGGAAGCCCAGCGTCAGCGCCATCTGGGTGCGCGCCTGGCATGAGCTCCGCGGCCAGCGGAAGGCTCAGGTCCACGGGTTACCTCGAGCTGGGGACGGTGGCGGGCTCGGCCGTGCGGTCGTCGCTCCAGTCGATCTCCGCAGCCCCCGCGCGGTCGAGCAACTGGGGGCCACGAGTTCGCGAGACGTTGACGAAGATCCAATCGACCACGGCCCGCATGCGGGAGCGAGCGCCCGTCATCAGCAGGAGGTGCACCCCGAGCCAGGCCACGAATGCGACCAGGCCGTGCAGCTCGAAGCGGCGCCTGCCCATCGCGGCGATCGCCGAGCCGCGGCCGATCATCGCCATGATGCCCTTGTCGTGATAGCGGAACGGCTGCGGAGGACGCGCCGGCGAAGTCCGCGAGCAGGTTCTTCGCCGCCCACACCCCGCTCTGCAGGGCGACGGACCCGAGCTGTGGGAGCGGCTCGCCGTCCGGGCCGGCGATGTTCGCGACGTCGCCGACCGCATAGACGCGGGGGAAGCCCTTCAGCGTCAACTCGGGCTCCACGTCGATGCGGCCGCCGCGCCCCTGCGCGACGCCGGCCGCGGCGGCCAGCGCGGGAGCCGTGATGCCGCCGCCCCACACCACGCACCGCGTCGGGATCTCGGTGCCGTCGCCCAGGGTCACGTGGCCGGGAGCGACCTCGGTCACCTTGGTGTCCAGGTGCAGCTCGACCCCCTTGCGCTGCAGGACCTTCTCGACGTAGTGGTGTGCGCGCTTCGAGAACGGCCCCAGCAGCGTGTGTCCCAGGTCCACGATGTGTACGCGCGCCGACGTGACCGGGAGGTCCGGGTACTCCATGGTCATCGTCCGGTCGATCATGTCGGCGAGGGCCCCGGCCGTCTCGACGCCGGTGGGCCCGCCGCCGACCACGACGAAGTTGAGCGCGCCCCGATCGAGCAGCGAGGGGTCGCGATCGGCATCCTCGAACACCGCGATGATGCGCGACCGCAGCCGCTGGGCGTCGTTCAGGGAGTAGAGCGGGAAGGAGTTGAGGTCCGCTCCGGGCGTGCCGAAGAAGTTCGGCCGCGACCCGGCGGCCAGCACGATCGCGTCACCGGCCCAGGTCTCTCCATCCGTGGCGGTGACCGCACCGGCCACCGGGTCGATCGATGCCACCTCGGCCAGTCTTCACGTGCACGTTCGGGTGCTTGCGAAAGATCTTTCGCAGCGACATCGCGACGCTGCTCGAGCCCAGCTGCGATGTCGCCACCTGGTACAGCAGCGGCTGGAACTGGTGGTAGTTGTTGCGGTCGAGCAGCGTGACGCGCACGTCACCGTGCTTCGCGAGCTTCCGCGCGCAACCGAGCCCCGCGAAGCCTCCGCCCACGACGATCACGTGGGGGGCGCCGCCCACGGCGCTCACGCCAGGCTCGCTTCCCTCCGCGGCGCGCCCATTCGCTCGAGCAGGTGGTCGCCCACGCGCAGCGCGTTGGCCATCGCCGTGAGCGCCGGATTCACCGCGCCGATGCTCGGGAAGAAGCTCGTGTCGACCACGTACAGGTTGTCGACCTCGTGCGCGCGGCAGTCGGTGTTCAGGACCGACGTGGCCGGGTCGGCGCCGAAGCGGCAGGTGCCGGCCTGATGCGCACATCCAGCGACCGGGATGTCGGTCTTGCAGGTAGGCATGGCGCGGGATCAGGTGGTCGGTCTCCATCCCGGTATGCTTCAGCAGCCCCTTCAGCTCGCCGTAGAGGCGTTTCGCCGATTCCTGGTTCGTCGGCGTGTAGCTCAGCCGCACGTTCCCGTCCCGGTCGAGCGTGACGCGGTTGTCCGGTCGCGGCAGGTCCTCGGTCGAGAGCCAGAAATCGACCGCGTGCCGGGCCATGCGCTCCAGCGTGCGCTGCGGCGCAAGCTTGGTCTCGAGCGGCTTCTCGCCGCGGTACATGTCGGCCTGGGACTTGCCGACCATCTGGATGTTGCCGAGCGGGTACTCGAAGTCGTCGCTGCCGAAGTAGAAGTCGTTCAGCCCGAGGGTCTTCTGGAAGACGGTCGGGTTCTGCTTCCTTCGAGAGCGCCAGCACCGCCTGGCTGTTGTGGAAGGTGTAGTTGCGCCCGAGCTGATCCGGACCCGTTCGACAGGCCGTGCGGGTGCTTGTCGGTGGCCGAGGCGAGCAGCAGCTTGGCCGAGTTGGCCGCGCCGCACGAGACCACCACGATGTCGGCCGGTATACGTCTCGCGCGCCCCTTCACGCTCCACCTCCACCTCGGTCACCGCAGTGCCGGCCGGGTTGGTCCGGAGCGCCAGCGCCTGCGCGTTCGTGAGCAGCGTCACGTTCGGGTGCTCGAGCGCCGGGCGCACGCCGAGCACCTCGGCGTCGGACTTGGCATGCACGAGGCAGGGGAAGCCGTCGCACGTTCCACAGCGAACGCACTGGCTGTGCGGCATGTCGCCCTCGGTCGAGCATCACGCCGCACGGGGCGTGGAACGGATGATGCCCTGCGGCCGCGAGGTCGTCCGCGAGCTGCTGAATCCGCGGCTCGTGCGAGACCGCCGGGAACGGGTAGGGAGCGCTCGCGGGCGGCTCCGTCGGGTCCTCGCCGCGCGCGCCGTGCACCTGGTAGACGCTCTCCGCCAGCGTGTAGTACGGCTCCATCTCGTCGTAGCCGATCGGCCACGCGGGTGAGACGCCGTCGTGGTGGCGGAGCTCGCCGAAGTCCTCCTCGCGCAGGCGGTAGAGCGCCGCGCCGTACAGCTTGGTCGCACCGCCGACGAAGTAGTGCACCTGGGGCTGGAACGCCTTTGCCGTGTCCACGTCGTACCAGGTGTCCGGCCGAGATGTAGCGACCGTCGACGAACACGTCGTGCACGTCCCAGTTATGCGGCTCGCGCGTGAGCCAGTCGCCGCGCTCGAGCAGCAGGATGCGCTTTCCCGACGGAGCGAGATGCCGCGACGAGCGTCCCACCGCCGGCGCCGGTGCCGATCACGATCACGTCGTAGTGCGTCCGTCAGCGAGAAGTCCTCCAGCACCTCGGCGACGATGATGCGCGCCGCCGCCTCGATCAGCGCCAGATGCGAGAACGCCTGCGGGAAGTTGCCCAGGTGGCGGCCGGTGCTCGTGTCGAACTCCTCGGCGTAGAGGCCGAGCGGCGATGCGACCCTCAGCAGCCGCTCCATCATGTCCTTCGCCCGCTGGCCCTCGCCGACGATCGCCAGTGCGGATACCAGCCAGAACGAGCAGATCAGGAAGCTCCCCTCCTTGCCCGACAGGCCGTCGTCGGTCTCGTCGGTCCGGTAGCGCAGCACGAAGCCGTCCTCGGTGAGGTCGTCGGCGATCGCGAGCACGCTCTTGTGCAGGCGCTCGTCGCCGGCGGGCAGGAAGCCGAAGAGCGCGGCCAGCAGCGTCGAGGCGTCGAGTGCCTCCGTCTCGTAGTGCTGGCGCAGCACGTCGTCCTTCAGGCCGTGCTCGAGGATGTCCTGCCTTGATCTCCTCCGCCGTTGCGCGCCAGGTCTCGCTCAGGCTCGCGTCGCCGCGGTTGTGAGCGAGCTTGGCCGCGCGGTCCATGGCGACCCAGCACAT
>CAVTXS010000010.1:0-27264 GCA_963738705.1 uncultured Alphaproteobacteria bacterium | reverse complement strand
CCGCCTTGTCGCGGAACCCGAACGCCTCGAAATAGGCGAGCTTGCCCTTGCGGGCGATCGCGACCACCGCGCCCGGGATGCGGCCCTTGTCGACGTCGGCCTTAAGCACCTCGCCGATGCGCTCAAGTCCGCGCGGCGCGAACTCCGACATCGGCGGGTGCCGCGCGCGGCAACGGATCGGCGGCGGTAGCAGGCATGATGCAACTCAACAGAGCGATGGACGAGACAATCGACAATATTCGCATATCGGCCTCCCTCGTTCGCAAATCTGCTTTTGACTATTGCGTTTCAGTCTGCGCTCAAGCGGGGGTGGCGTCCAGCGTCCGGGCAATCGCGTCCAGGGAAGGGACAGGGCGCTGCGAAGGCGAGCAATACTTGCGCGCGGCGCACCATGTCGCCGGCGAGCCGCGCGAGACCGGACGCCCGGACCTCGCGCGCCGCAATTCGGCAGAAGGGCATTCGGCTGTCATGTTCGCCGGCTCGGCTAGACCCTCGCCGCGTTTTTGACGAAGGCCGCGAAAGCCTCCGCGTAATCCGGGTGCCAGCGGGAGAGCGCCGGCCGGTTCTCGACGACGTCGCCGGCGGCCCACAGGATGCGCCGCTCATCGAGCAATCTCGGCACATCGTTGTCCGGGCACAGGATGTAGAAATCCCCGGCCTCCGCTGCATCATGAAATCGACGGTCTGCTCCGGCGTCCAAGCGCCCGCCGGCTTGTCGATGCGACCCTTGGCGGTGAGCCCCGTGAACACGAAGCCCGGGATCAAGAGATGCACGCTCAGCCGGCCGCCCCGGCGCATTCCGCAATTCGTGCGCCAGCGCTTCGGTGAAGGTCTTCACGCCGGCCTTGGCCACATTGTAGGCCGGGTCGCCTGGCGGGGTGGTGATCCCCTGCTTCGAGCCGGTATTGATGATGAGGCCGCGTCGCCCGCGCTCGATCATCCCGGGCGCGAACACCTGAGAGCCGTGGATCACACCCCACAGATTGACGCCGAGCACGCGCTCCCAGCTCGCCGCAGGTCCGAACATGCCGCTGCCCGGCTGCACGCCGGCGTTGTTCATCAGGATATCGGTCCCGCCGAATCGCTTGCGGACCGATGCTTCCAACCTCCGGACGTCGTCGACGCGGCTGACGTCTGCCGCGACGGTCATGACACTTTCCGCACCGCCCGGCGCTGCGGCGGACAAAACCTCGGCCGCGCGGGAAAGCCGGTCCTGGTCGAGATCGACGATGCAGAGCCGCAGGCCCAGTCGGGCAAAGCGTGTTGCCGCCGCGAGGCCGATGCCGGCCGCGCCGCCGGTGATGACCGCAACGGAATCGGGGGTGATGGCGGGATGAGGCAAGGCGATTTTCCTGGCTGACGCGGAAAGCGCGAGTTTTCGTCGCGGTCGGCGCGCGGCCGATGCGGCCGTACATCGCAGGCAGGGCCGGATCGGGCATCTTCGCGGTGATGGGCGCGGAACGGCGGTCACGGGAGCGATTTGCAGGGTGGACAAAGCGTCGCGAAACGACGCGTGCCCACGATCTTGCAACACAAACCGGCCGATGCGCAGCGCGTGGGCACGGCGCGCAAGCGCGCGCCTTTGCCCACCCTACATCTCTAACTCACCGCCCGGATGGCGCGAGCGACCTTGTCGAACAGTTCGCCGATCTGGCTCTCCGAGATGACGAGCGGCGGCGAGAGCGCGAGCGTTTCGCCGGCGATGCGCACCATCGCGTTCTCCTCATGGAACATCTTCTCCATCACCTCGTAGGCGCGCTTGCCGACCGCGTCCGGCCGCGACGCGAGGTCGATGCCGGCGACGAGGCCGATGGTGCGGATGTCGAGCACGTTCGGCAAACCTTTCAGCGCCATCGCGGCGTCTGCCCATTTCGGCTCCAGCGCCTTGGCGCGCTCGAACAGCCGCTCCTCGCGATAGAGGTCGAGCGTCGCGAGGCCGGCCGCGCACGCGAGCGGGTGCGCCGAATAGGTGTAGCCGTGGAACAGCTCGATGACGTGGTCGGGCCCGGTCATGAACGCGTCGTGGACGTGGCTGCGCATGATCACGCCGCCCATCGGCACCGCGCCCGACGTGACGCCCTTGGCGAAGGTGATCATATCCGGCACGACGCCGTAGCGCTCGGCCGCGAACGCATGGCCGAGGCGGCCGAAGCCGGTGATCACCTCGTCGAAGATCAAGAGGATGCCGTACTTGTCGCAGATTTGGCGCAGCCGCTGCAGGTAGCCCTTCGGCGCCGGCAAGACGCCGGTCGAGCCCGCCATCGGCTCGACGATCACCGCCGCGATGGTGGCGGCGTCGTGCAGCGCGACGATGCGCTCGAGCTCGTCGGCGAGATGCGCGCCCCATTCGGGCTCGCCGCTGGTGAACGCCTGCTGCTCGCGATTGTAGGTGTGCGGCAGGTGATCGACGCCGGCGAGCAAGGAGCCGAAGAACCGCCGGTTCGCCACGATGCCGCCGACCGAGATGCCGCCGAAGCCGACGCCGTGGTAGCCGCGCTCGCGCCCGATCAGCCGCGTGCGCGCGTCCTGCCCGCGCGCATGATGATAGGCGAGCGCGATCTTGAGCGCGGTGTCGACCGCCTCCGAGCCCGAATTGGTGAAGAACACGTGGTCGAGATCGCCCGGCGCCAGCGCCGCGATCCGGCTCGCCAGCTCGAACGATTTCGGATGCGCGAACTGGAACGCGGGCGCGTAGTCGAGCTCGGCCGCCTGCCGCTGGATGGCCTCGACGATCGGCGCGCGGTTGTGCCCGGCATTGGTGCACCAGAGCCCGGCGGTGCCGTCGAGCACGGCGCGGCCTTCCGGCGTGTAGTAGTGCATGTCTTTGGCGCGCGCGATCAGCCGCGGCGACCGCTTGAACGCGCGGTTGGGGGTGAACGGGACCCAGAAGGCGGCGAGGTCGTTCGGCACGGTCGCGGCGAAATCGCGGGTCTCGGCGAGCGACATGGGATTACCTCCTTGCAGCGGATCGGGGGGTGTTGGCCGACCGTCTAGCAGACAAAGCCCCGCCGCGGAACGCCCGGCTGCCTCATCCCCCGCATGCATGAGGCGCGAAAACAAGCACCGCCGGCTTTGAACCTTTTGGATGGGTCCTTCGACCAATGCCCCGAGGCCACAGAGCCCCACATGATGCAACACAATCGGAGGAGACGCATATGAAAACCCTTATGACGGCAACGTTGCTTGCGACCCTGCTCGCGACCGGAACCGCGCTGGCGCAGTCCGGCCCGGCCCGCGGAGACCTGTGCTGGCTCAACACCGACGCCTTTGGCTCCGGCCGCTGGACGCGTTGTCACGGCTCCGGTGAGATCACCACCCGGCCGACGCGCTCGGTCCACATCCAGCTGCCGCCGCCGCGGCCGATTCCGCGTGCCAATGCGATGATGGACGATCCGCGCGAGCGCAACGGCGCCAACATCGGCGGCGGCGGCGATGGCGGCGGCGGTGGCGGCGGTGGTGGCGGCGGCGGCAACGGCCGCTGAGCCCCAAGCTATCCGGCAGAACCTGCCCGGCAGCCCTCTCCCGCAAGGGAGAGGGTTCGCTGTGCATTAAGCGCGTCGCAGAATGATCGTCGAAAGCCGGCGCCCGGCGTGATAAAGGCTTCGCCCGCCGGGGCGGTGCCCCCGGCCAATCGGCGCCGGCCATGAACGAAGCAGTGAGCACGAATTCGGGGGATGTCGACGCGCGCGCCACGGCGCTGCTGGCGCATTTCGAGCGCGCCGGCTACGCGCGCGCGCACGCCCGGCCATCCTGCAGCCGGCGGAGCCGTTCCTCGACCTGTCGGGCGAGGACATCCGCCGCCGCATGTTCCTGACCACCGACGCGGCCGGCCGCGAATTCTGCCTGCGGCCCGACCTCACCATCCCGGTCGCGCGCGACTATCTCGCCTCCGCGGCCGCGGGCGCGCCGGCGAGCTTCTGCTATCTCGGCCCGGTGTTTCGCGACCGCGGCGAGGCGCCGGCGGAATTCCTGCAGGCCGGCATCGAATCCTTCGGCCGCCGCGACATCGCCGCCGCCGACGCCGAGATGCTGGCGCTCGGCCTCGAGGCGACCGCGCACTACGGCCTCGACGACGCCGGAAATCCGCATGGGCGACGTCGGCCTGTTCGCCGCGCTGGTCGCCGCGCTCGACCTGCCGCCGGCCTGGAAGCGCCGGCTGGTGAAGGACTTCAACCGCGCCGAAAGCCTCGAGCACGATCTCGACCGGCTGGTGCTCGACGCGTCGGCGGCCCGGCCCGAATATCAGGGCGTGCTGGCCGCGCTCGCCGGCTCCGACCCGCAAGGCCGCGCACGCGCTCGTCACCGATCTGCTGTCGATCGCCGGCATCACCGCGGTCGGCGGCCGCTCGGTCGACGAGATCGCCGACCGCTTCCTCGAGCAGTCGGCGCTCGGCGCCGGCGCGCGCCTGCCGCAGGAGACGCGCGCGCTGATCCGAGCGCTTCCTCGCCATCGCGGGCGACCCGGACGAGGCCGCGCGCGGCATTGCGCGCGCTCGCGGCCGACGCCGGCATCGAGCTCGACGCCGCGCTCGACCTGTTCGAGAGCCGCACCGGCTTTCTCGCCGCGCGCGGCGTCGACGTCGGGCGCATCCGCTTCTCGACCGCTTACGGCCGCGGCGTCGACTACTACACCGGCGTCGTGTTCGAGCTGCACGATCCGGTCGCGCCGCGTCGACCGGCCAGCTGGTCGCCGGCGGCCGCTACGACGGCATGCTGAGCGCGGCTCGGCAGCGCCGACGCCGATCCCGGCCGTCGGCTTCTCGGTCTGGATCGAGCGGCTCGCGATGCTGGGAGCGGCGCGCATGAGCGGGCCGCTCGATCCTCGCGGTGCCGTCCAAGGGCCGGCTGCAGGAGCAGGCGCAAGCGTTCTTCGCGCGCGCCGGGCCTCGCGCTCGTGCAGCCGCGCGGCGCGCGCGACTATCGCGGCACGATCGCGGGCCTCGACGGCGTCGAGGTCGCCTATCTGTCGGCCTCCGAGATCACCGCGCAGCTGGCGCAAGGGCGCGGCGCATCTCGGCGTCACCGGCGAAGACTTGGTGCGCGAGATGATCCCGCAGGCCGACAGCCGCGTGGTCCTGCTCGACGCGCGCTCGGTTTCGGCCACGCCAATGTCGTGGTCGCGGTGCCGCAGGCCTGGATCGACGTGCGCACGCATGGCCGACCTCGACGACGTCGCGACCGCGTTCCGGCTGCGCCACGACCGCAAGATGCGGGTCGCGACCAAATACGTGAACCTGACGCGCGCCTTCTTCGCCGCGCCACGGCATCGCCGACTACCGCATCGTCGAAAGCCTCGGCGCGACCGAAGGCGCGCCGGCTGCCGGCACCGCCGAGCTGATCGTCGACATCACCACCACCGGCGCGACGCTTGCCGCCAACGGCCTCAAGGTGATCGACGACGGCGTGATGCTGCGCTCGCAGGCGAACCTCGTCGCGGCGCGGCGCGCGCCGCTGGGACGACGGGCGCGCGCGAAAGCGCGCGCGCTCATTCTCGACCGCATCGCGGCGCAGGATCGCGCGCAAGCTTTCCGCGAGGTGCGCACGCGCTTTTCCGGATGCGACGACGCGCTGCTCGACGCAGGCGCGGGAGCGCTTCGGCATCGTGGCGCCGTTCGGCGGGCCGACCTCGTCCGGCATGCTGACGCTGCATTGCCCGCCGGAGCAGGTCTACGGCTTGTCGGACTTCCTGCGCGAGAACGGTGCCGCGGCGGTGTCGGTCGGCGAACTCGGCTACGTGTTCACGCGCGACAACCCGCTCTACGCCAAGCTGGAAGCGGCGCTCGGCGGGTAAACGTACAGAACGACGGATTCGCGCTTCGCTAATCTGCCCTACTGCGGCTGGGCGGAACACCACGAAATGCGAGAGCGAAAAGTTCACCAGGAAGCTCACCAGGATGGCCAGCGCCTTTGCGGCCCATACCGGCATGACCATCGCCGCAACTACCAGGGTCGTCGTACTGGCGATTACGCCGACGATCCCCGAGGCCACGAACCGACCGTAGTCGGCGAGCCGCAGGGTGCGGCCCGACTCGGCCGCGAACGTGACGTACGAGTTCATCACATATGAGCCCGACACGGCGACGAGCCACGCCAGCACGTTGGCGGCGACCAGCGACGAGGTGAGCAGCCAAAGCGCCAGGAAGAAGATGCCGGCATCGACGATCGAGTTGACGACACCGATCGTGCCGAAGCTCAAGGCCTTGAGCACGACCATCCGCTCCGCGAGCCACGGAAGGCTGCGCTCGAGCGTGCGTTGCAGCGGCGCGGGGAGGATCATGGCGTGGTCGCTTAGCATGACGCCAACGCTCTGCCGAGCCCTCGTGCCGGACGGCCGAGCGCCTCGGGACAGCACGGGGCAATTACGCTAAGCTACGGAACAATCAACCAGAAAGGGGCCGCGGTCGCGGGTGAGCCATGCGTACGGGAGCACAGCCCAGACCGGCCGGCATAACGGCCCCGGCCGGCGCGACGGAACGGTCCAGCCCCGGCCTGTCCATCGTGGTGCCGTTGCATGACGAGGCGCAGGGGCTCTCCGGCTTCCACGCGCATCTGCGACGGAATTGCCCGGCGGCTCGCCGAGACGCACAGCCTCGCCTGCGAGGTCGTCTACGTCGACGACGGCAGCACCGACGACACGTTCGACATCGCCCGCCGCCTGCCCGCCGGCGCGATGGACGTGCAGGTGGTCTCGCTGTCGCGCAATTTCGGCAAGGAGGCCGCGCTGCTTGCCGGCCTCGACCATGCTCGCTTCGGCGCCGTGCTGTTCATGGATGGCGACGGGCAGCATCCGGTGGCGCTGATCGAACGCCTGGTCGCGCACTGGCTCGACGGCGGCTACGACGTCGTCTACACCGCCAAGGCCAGTCGCCAACGCGAGCCGTGGCCGCGCCGCTTCGGCGTGAGGATGTTCTACGCCGCGCTCAACTGGGGCGCACGCCACAAGATTCCGCAAGATGCCGGCGACTTTCGCCTGCTGTCGCCGCGCGCCGCCGCTGCATTGCGTCAGCTCCCCGAGCGCAACCGCTTCTTCAAGGGCCTTGCGAGCTGGATCGGCTACCGCCAGATCCGTGTCGACTACGAGCCGGCCGCGCGGCTGCACGGCCGCACCAAGTGGAACCTGCGCGCGCTGCTCGGTCTCTCGATCGAGGGCTTGACCTCGTTCTCGGTGGCGCCGCTGCGGCTCGCCAGCCTGCTCGGGCTGTTGCTTGCCGCCGCGGCCCTGATCTTCGGCGCGCAAATCCTGGTCGAGACCGTCATCTACGGAAAAGACGTGCCCGGCTATCCGTCGGTCGTCGTCGGCCTGATGGTGCTCGGCGGCGTGCAGCTCATCATGATCGGCATCATGGGCGAGTATATCGGGAAGATCCTGTCCGAGCTCAAAGCGCGGCCGGTGTACTTCGTGTCCGAGCACAGCCTGAGGACGGCTGAGGCGGACGAACAGGCGACTGCTCCCGAACAGCGGCCGGCAGCCGAATGAGCGAGGGCGCGGCTGCGGCCGGCCGACGAATCTGGCTGTGTGCCGACGACTACGGGATTGCACCTGGCGTCAGCGCAGCGATCCGCGACCTGATTGCGCGCGGTCGCCTCAACGCCACATCGGCAATGGTGGTCGCGCCGGCATTCGATCGTGACACCGCGGAGGCGCTCGCCGAACTCAATGCCGAACGGCCGCGCGCCGCGCTCGGTTTGCATCTCACCCTGACTGCCCCGTTCCGGCCGCTCACCCGGCCATTCCGCCCACTGCCGGACGGCGCCTTCCTGCCGGTCGGCGCGACCTTGCGGGCGGCGCTGCTGCGCCGAATTCGAGCAGGATCCACTCGCGGCGGAAATCGAGGCTCAGTTCGCGGCCTTCGCGGCTGCCTTCGGCCGCCCGCCGGATTTCGTCGACGGCCATCACCACGTGCATTTATTTCCGCAAGTGCGCGATGCGGCGCTCGCGGCCGCCAAACGGATGGCGCCCTCCGCTTGGGTCCGCCAATGCGGCCAGGTCCGCCTGTCCTTCGGCCGGCTTGCCGACCCGAAAGGCCTGCTGATCGATGTCCTCAGCCGCGACATGCGCCGCCGCGCCCACGCGCAGGGCGTGCGCGTCAATCCGGCCTTCGCCGGCACCTATTCGCTCGCTCCCAACGCCGATTTCGCCAGCCGTTTCGCCCGCTTCCTGGACGGACTTCCGGATGGTGGCGTCGTCATGTGCCATCCCGGCTTCGTCGATGGCGAACTCAAGCGCCTCGATTGGGTGACCGATGTGCGCGAGCGCGAATACGCCTATTTCGTCAGCGACACATTTACGCAGGCGCTTGCGCAGGCGGGCGTGACGCTAGCCGTTCCGGCCGGACATCACGTTTCGGCTATGGCGCGGCCCTAGGGTTGCTCCCACATGACTAGGCGCGAAGGCAAAGGAGACGATCGATGACCCCCGAAGAACGCGAGCTTGTCGCCAAACTGTTCAACCGTCTCGCCGAGCTCGAGCGCACGCCGCGCGATCCGGATGCCGAGCGTACCATCCGCGAGGGGCTGGCGCGTGCCCCCAACGCCGTCTACGCGCTGGTGCAGACCGCTCTGCTGCAGGACGAGGCGCTCAAGGTCGCGGACCAGCGCATCGCCGAAATGGAAGAAGCCCTTGCGCAGGCGCAACCGAGCGACCGGCGCTCGGGAAGCTTCCTCGAGAATATGCGCGACAACCTGCTCGGCCGCGAGCCGCCGCGCGGCTCGGTGCCGCCGGTGGGCGGCGACCGGCCGATGGGCGCGCCGCCCGGCTACGGCCGCGACCGCGATCCGTGGGGACGGTCCGATCCGCCGATGTCGGGCGGCCCCGGTTACGGTGGCCCGACGTCCGGGGCGCCGATGACGGGCGGTCCCGGTTACGGTGGCCCGATGGCGGGGGCGCCGATGGCGGGGCCGGGGGGTGGCGGCGGCTCATTTCTCGGCACGGCAGCGGCAACCGCCGCCGGCGTGGTCGGCGGCGGGCTGCTGATGAACAGCATCCGTGGAATGCTCGGTGGACAGGGCGGCAAGGGGCCGTTTTCGGGCGCGTTCGACCAGCTCTCGGGCGGTGGATCGTCGAGCAGCGGCACCGGCGAGCTGTCGCGCGACGCCGGTCTCGGCGACATCGGGCAGGGCCGCCGCGCGAGCTTCACCGACGTGGCGCAGAACGAGAACGTGCAGGACGACGACTCGGCGTCGGGCGAAGAGGAGGACGACGGCGACTTCGACGACGACAGCTCCGACGACGATACCGCCTAGCTTTTCCCTTTCATTCCGGCCGAGCGAAGCGCGAGCCGGGATCCAGGGACCATCACAATTTCATGGGTCCCGGATCGCCGCCTCGGCGGCGTCCGGGATGACAGCTGAGGTCAGATCACGACCACCCTGGTGCCGACATTGACGCGGCCATAGAGGTCGATGACGTCCTCGTTGCGCATGCGGATGCAGCCGGACGAGACCGCGGTCCCGATCGTCCACGGCTCGTTCGATCCGTGGATGCGGTAGAGCGACGAGCCGAGATAGAGCGCGCGCGCGCCGAGCGGATTGTCCGGCCCGCCCGCCATGTAGCGGGGCAAATCCGGCCGGCGCCTGAGCATCTCGTCGGGCGGCCGCCAATCCGGCCACTCGCGCTTCTGCGACACGGTCTTCACGCCCGCCCAGGTAAAGCCCGGCCGGCCCACGCCGATGCCGTAGCGGATCGCCTTGCCGCCGTCCTGCACCAGGAACAGGAAGCGGTTGGGGGTATCGATGATGACCGTGCCGGGCTTTTCGTTTCCGTCGTAATCGACGATCTGCTTGTTGTAGCGCGGATTGATCGCGCGGCGCTCGGGCGCGGCGTAGTCGCCCGGCTCGCCCTGAAAGTAGGAGTTGCCGCGCAGGTAGGGCCCGTGCCGCCCGCGCGGAAACTGCTCGACCTCGTAGCGCGGCCCGCCGCGGTCTCCGTAGGAGGGGGCGTAGCTCGCTCCTCGTCGCGGCGCCGGGTCGGCGTCGCCGAACATGAACTCGATGAACCCGCCGCCCATATGGCCGCGAGCCGCCTGAGCGTAGCGAACTCTGCCGGAGGTAGCCGGGGCGGCGTTGGCGTGGTCGTCGGCAGCCGGCGGAGCGGCCGGCGGAGCTACGGGATTTGCCAAGCTCGGGATGGCGAGGAGAGGGCTCGTCACGAGCAGGCTCGTGACGAGCGCAAACGAACACATGCGCTGCATCGACGTACTCTGTACTGATCGTCGGGACGCGAGACGGTGACGCCGTCTCGTGCGCGTATTACACGGTTAAAACTCCACTGATTGGTAAACGAGAGCTTGGTCGCGGGCGCGGAACCCTCTTTCGTCGCGTTAACGTTGACGCAGGGTAAATGCGCGACGGGCATGGTTAAGGATCCGTGTTGCGTGCGCGTGCACGCTTGCGGCCGATTCAGACGCGCGGACGACGGATCGCCAGGAAGCAGATGAAGGAGACCAGAACCAGCGTTCCGGCGAGCGCGATCGCGACCGGATCCGACGTGCGCTCGGCGACGAAGGCGACCACGAGCGGTGCGGAGGCCTGGACCGCCAACGAGGGCCGGGCAATGCGCCCGATCATTCGTCCATAGCCGGCGGCGCCGAACAGCGCGAGCGGCACGGCGCCGCGCGCGATCGTGACGAGACCGTTCGCTAGGCCCATCATGATGACGAATGCGCTCGCCACGACCGTGGACAGCCCGAAGGCGCCCAGCATCACGAAGGCCGCGAGCAGGACAGCCATCGCGAAGCGAACGATCGTGAGCGGATGAACGTTGCGCGCGAAGACGAATTCGCACAGCCGCGCCGCCATCTGACAGGGCCCGAACAGCGCGCCGATGGCGACGGCGGTTGCCGGCTCGAGTCCCATGCGGTCGAACATCGCGAGCAGATGCGCGAGCAGACCGGACGTCACGAAGGCATTGGATGCGAACGCCGCAATCACCAGGATGAAGACGAGCCCGCTCGCCGGCAATGACGGCGCCGATGCGGCCGGCGTATCGGCTGTGGGCACGTCCGGCGCCGCTCGATCTCGCGGCAGCGCAAAGGCGTGCAGCGGCGCCGCGAGCAGCGCGAGCAGCGCGGCATAGATCAGGTAGGTCGCCTGCCAGCCCACCGCGCCGTTGAGGACATGGGTCGCCGGCCAGCTGACGGTGGAGGCGAACGCACCGGCCAAGGTCAGGGCGGTGATCGGGCGCCGCGCCGCCGTCCCGAATATCCGGCCCAATGTCGCGAAGGCTGGATCGTAGAGCGACGCCGCCATGGCGGCGCCGAGCACGATCCAGGCGGCGAGATAGACCAGCGGATGGGTCGCGTGGGCCAATCCGACGAGGCCACCGGCGCCGATCAGCGAGCCGGCCGGCATGATCCGGTGGCCGCCCCATTGGTCGATCAGGCCTCCGACCTTCGGCGACAGCAGGCCCGCGACCAGCAGGCCGAGCGAGAAGCCGCCCATGCAGAACGACACCGACCAGCCGCGGGCGGCGGATATCTGCGGCACCATCAGGACGGGGGTGTAATAGATCGCGCCCCACGCCAGGATTTGGGTGATGCCGAGGACCGGCACCGCCCGCCATGGGCCGACCAGAACGTCGCGGAGGTTAGGCAAGAGAGGAGCGCGCGCTGATGTGTTTCACTTGACGGTGCGCAACCGGGGCTTCCGCCTGCGGGTGGGGCGCGGCAGCTGCTTGCACATGGCGACGGCGGCCGCCGGGCAAAGCGATCGCCACTGCTCGGTAGCTTGGATCGCCGGTGGCGCCTTGTCCCGCGCGCATTCGGCATATCCGAGCTGCGCAAAGAACGGCGCGGCATCCATGGTCAAGAGCCAGATGCGTTGCGCGCCGGCGGCGAGCGCTTCGACCTCGAGCACCGCGACCATGCCGCGCCCGATGCCGCGCTTGCGCGCCGGCGGCAGGGTGAGGAGCGAGCGCAGCAGGGCCTCTTTGCCGTGGATTTCCAGTCCGCCGAACCCGAGCGGAACCTGATCGGAACGCTCGAAGCGCCAAAAAAACCGGCCGGGCTCCTCGACGTCGTCGACCGGCAGCCCGGCCTTCGCGAGCGTCCTGGCGAGCACGCCGCGCTCGCCATGCGGTATCGGCTTGGCGACGAGCTTGACCGGCTTGGGGGCTCGAGGGGGTGCGCCCGGCGCGCATCCCGATCACGCCCGCGGGGCGCAGCGCACGTAGACCGAGGTGCCGTAACGACCCGCCACGTCCGGATCGACCCACCGCAGGGTCAGCACGCGACCGTCGAACGAGACGATCTCGCGATCGAGCGTGTCGGGGGCGGGGCCGTCCGGTCCCAGGTAACGCTTGCCGTCGGCCCCGGCCTTGGCCCGCAATTCGGCCGGCTGAGGCTGGTCGGGCAGATGCATCATCACGCCGCCCCTCGGCCCGCGGGAAATGGTGTAGGGGCTGCTGCACAGGCCCCGCGCCGCGGTGCAGCGTACGGGTGCGGTCGGCCTCCCGATGATAGGACGTGAATCCCCAGCGGCCGACGAGGTCCTCGGAGGAGATTCCGGGCGCCGGAGGCGCGGCGGCAGCGGTCGGGGGAGGGGGAGGCTCGGCGGAGCCGCCGAGGCTACCGAGACTCATGCCGCCGCCGCACCCGGCGAGGGCCAGCGGGAGGATTGCAACCACCGGAAACAGGACAGGACGCGACATGACCGAAAACTCCTCTCGGCGCGCCCTGATCACACACCTAAGCCGTGCTACGCGCAAGGTTTCGGAATTGTCTCAGCGGGCTGACATGCCGCGGGCGGTAGCGTCCCATCATCGTGGCTGGAACGGCCAAAAGATGGCGATCAGCGATACGCCTTTGCGGGCACACGCGTTCCGCGGCTGAGAGCGCGTGCGCCTGCCCGCCCCGGCACGCTGGACATGCCGACCGACATCGAGAGCCGACCTACTTGGCGCGACGTCTGCGGATCCAGCGAAGCCGACGGCGCTTCGTGGTGTCGCTGCGTGCTTTCTCCTGGTCGACCTCGGTCTTGGCGAAGATCCTCGGCAGGCGCAGCCGGATGCGACATTTGCTGCCGACCGCCAGCTCGAGCTCCTTCAACTGCTCGCGGCTGATCACGGCCTCGACCAGCTGGCGCTCGTGCAGCAGCTCGACCGAAACACGGGGGCCGAGCACCGACAGGAACCGCACGACCGCCTGTTTGGGCAGCAAGGCATCCTCGGAGGGTGGGTCGGCGGCGGCGGCCAGGACGATGTCATGGGGGCGGACGAACGCGATCGCCTTGCCATCCGGGACATCCGTCACCTCAAAGCTCTTGTTGCCGAGCTTGGCCTTGCCGCCCTTGACCTCGCAGGCGAACGCGTTGGTGCGCCCCAGGAAGTCGAACACGAACGGCGTACGCGGACCCTCGTAGATTTCCGGCGGCGTGCCGATCTGCTCGATCCGGCCGCGGCTCATGACGGCGACGCGGTCGGCGAGATCGAGAGCCTCCTCCTGGTCGTGAGTGACGAACACGGTGGTCAAGCCCCGTGCGGTCATGGATCTCGCGCAGCCAGCGCCGCAGTTCCACCCGCACCTTGGCGTCGAGCGCGCCGAACGGCTCGTCCAGCAACAGCACCTTCGGCTCGATCGCGAGCGCGCGCGCAAGCGCGACGCGCTGGCGCTGGCCGCCGGAAAGCTGCACCGGAAACCGTTCCTCGAAACCGGCAAGCTGCACCAGCTCGAGCAGTTCCTCGACGCGCCGGGCGATCTCGTTCGATGCCGGCCGCTTGCCGCGCGGCCGCACCTCGAGGCCGAACGCCACGTTGTCGAATACGGTCATGTGGTTGAACAGGGCGTAGTGCTGGAACACGAAGCCGACCTGCCGCTGCTCTCGCGGCAGGCTCAGCGCGTCCTGGCCGTCGAACCGGACCGTGCCGGAGTCCGGCACGTCGAGCCCCGCCAGGATGCGCAGCAGCGTGGTCTTGCCGGAGCCCGAAGGGCCGAGCAGGCCGAGGAACTCGCGCTCGCGGATCTCCAGATCGATGCGGTCGAGCACGACGGTCGTGTCGAACGTCTTGGTGAGATTCTCGATCTCGATCCGCACCGCGCCCGCTCCTTAGTGGATCCGCATCTCCGGGAGCGCGCCCCCGGAACCCCATTCGAGCACGCTCTTGATGGCGAGCGTCGCCAGCGCCATGAGCGTCAGCAGCGATGCGACCGCGAACGACGCCGCGAAGGCGTAGTCGTTATAGAGCACCTCGACGTGCAGCGGCATCGTGTTGGTCAGTCCGCCGATGTGCCCCGACACCACCGACACGGCCCCGAACTCGCCGATCGCCCGCCCGTTGCACAACAGCACGCCATAGAGCAGGCCCCACTTGATGTTGGGCAGGGTGACGCGGCGAAAAGTCTGCCAGCCGCTGGCTCCCAGGATCAGCGCCGCCTCCTCCTGCGTCGTGCCCTGCTGCTGCATCAGCGGAATGAGCTCGCGCGCCACGAACGGCAGGGTGACGAACAGCGTTGCGATGATGATGCCCGGAACGGCGAAGATGATCCTGACGTCGTGCGCCGTCAGCCACGGACCGAACAGGCCCTGCAACCCGAACAGCAGCACGAACACCATGCCGCCGATGACCGGCGAGACCGAGAACGGCAAGTCGATGAGCGTGATCAGGAAACTCTTGCCGCGAAATTCGAACTTGGTCACCGCCCACGCCGCCGCGATGCCGAACAGCATGTTGAGCGGAACCGCAACCGCCGCGGTCAGCAAGGTGAGGCGGATCGCGGCGACCGCTTCCGGATCGGCAATGGCCGCAAAATAGACGCGGACGCCTTCGCGCAAGGCCTCCGTGAACACCGCGACCAGCGGAAGGATCAGGAACAGCAGCAGGAACAGCAATGCCGCGGCGATCAGAACGGCGCGCAGCCAGCGGGATTCCGTCAGCGGCAGGGGCGACGCCTGCGGCCGAGGCTCGCGCCCCTGCATGCGAGCGGCGAGATCAACCACCCTGCCGCCTCCGCGTCCAGGCCTGCAGCAGATTGATCGCGAACAACAGCGCGAACGAAACCGCAAGCATCAGCGTCGCCAGGACGGTCGCGCCGGCGTAGTCGAACTGTTCGAGCTTGATCACGATCAAGAGCGGCAGGATCTCGGAAATGCCCGGCATGTTGCCGGCGATGAAGATTACCGAACCGTACTCTCCGACGGCGCGCGCGAACGCGAGCGTGGTGCCGGTGATCAGCGCGGGGAGCACCGGCGGCAGGATCACGCGCGCCACGATGTGCCGGCGCGACGCGCCGAGCAGGGCGGCCGCCTCCTCCAGCTCGCGGTCGAGGTCGCGCAGCACCGGCTCGACGGTGCGCACCACGAACGGCAAGCCGACGAACACCAGCGCCACCAGGATGCCGAGCGGCGTGAAGGCAACCTTGACGCCGAGCAGGGCCAGCCATTGGCCGATCCAGCCGTTGCCGCTGTAGAGCGCGGTCAGCGCGATGCCGGCGACCGCGGTCGGCAGCGCGAACGGGAGATCGATCAGGGAGTCGACGAGCCGTCGCCCGGGAAAGCGGTAGCGCACCAGCACCCACGCCACCAGCAGGCCGAAGACACCGTTGACCAGCGCCGCACCGATCGCGGTGCCGAAGCTGACCCGGAAGGCCGCGAGCGTGCGCGGCGAGGTCAACTCGCTCCAGAACTTGCCCGCGTCGACGCCGGCCGCCTGCAGCAGGAGCGCGCCGAGCGGAACCAGGACGACGAGGCCCAGATAGGACAGCGTGAGGCCGAGCGTCAGCCCGAAGCCGGGAATGACGCTGGGTTGCCGCCACGATCGCGCCGAAACGGTCGCCGCCATCAAGCGCCCTCAACTTCCCGGCCGGTAAATCTGATCGAAGATGCCGCCATCGGCAAAGTGTATTTTCTGCGCCTGCGACCACCCGCCGAATTGATCGATGGTCAGCAGTTCGAGCTTGGCGAAGCGATCCGCGTAACGCGCGGCGACCTCAGGCGAGCGCGGCCGAAAGTAGTGACGGGCGGCAAGGTCCTGTCCGTCCGGCGAGTAGAGGAATTCCAGATATTTTTGCGCCGCCTCGCGGGTCCGGCGCTTGTCGACGACCCGGTCGACGATCGCAACGGGAGGCTCCGCCAGGATACTGATCGACGGGACCACGATCTCGACCGCGTCCGCATTCACTTCCTGGGCGGCAAGCAGCGCCTCATTCTCCCACGCGATCAAAACGTCGCCGATCTGGCGTCGCGTGAAGGTGATGGTTGCGCCGCGCGCGCCGGTGTCGAGCACGGGCACATTGCCGTACAACGACGCCATGAAGTCGCGGGCCTTGCCCTCGTCGTTGCGGTTCAGCCGAAGCGCATAGCCCCACGCCGCGAGATGGTTCCAGCGCGCGCCGCCCGAGGTCTTCGGGTTCGGTGTGATCACCGCGACGCCCGGCCGGACCAGATCGGGCCAGTCGCGGATCTGCTTGGGGTTGCCCTTGCGGACCAGGAACACGACGGTCGAGGTGTAGGGCGCGCTGTTGTCGGGCAGCCGCTTCTGCCAGTCCGGCGGCAGCAGCTTCGCGTGCTCGCTGATGGCGTCGATGTCATAGGCGAGCGCGAGCGTCACGACATCCGCCTCGAGCCCGAAAGTGACGGATCGCGCCTGTTTCCCCGAGCCGCCGTGCGACTGATAGACGGTGATCCGCTCCCCGCGCTCGGCCTGCCAGCGTTCGGAGAAAATCCGGTTGAATTCCGAGTAGAAGCGGCGCGTCGGCTCGTACGACACATTGAGCAGTGTCGTATCCGCCTGCACGGGGACGGGGACGGCACTCAATCCGAGCGCCACAGCCAAAAAAGCGCCGGCAAGTCTTCCAAGCCTCATCGGCCTCTCCGGCCCGGCAGGTAGGCGCGCGCCCCAAGGGGCTGCCGGTCACGTCCGGCTCTAGGCAACGCGGCGCCCCGGCCCTGGTTCCTGGCCAAACCGGGGCAGGAATTGGAAGAATTATTTGCTCTCCGCGGCTTCCGCTTCGGCAAGCTTGGCGCGCCAATCCCGGCGATGGAGCAGGAACGATATCATGGCCATCAGCAGCAAGCCGAGGCTGACCGCGAGCAGCACCAGGGCAATCGGCCGCTGCAAAAATATCAGGTAGTTGCCGTTCGACATGATGAGAGACTGCCGCAGGCTCATCTCGAATATCGGCGCAATGACCAGACCCAGCACCAGCGGGGCCGGATCGAACCCGAATTTCTTCAGCCCGTAGCCGACCACGCCCATGATCAGCATGATCCAAACATCGACGATCGAATGGTTCACCTCGTAGACGCCGATGACGCAGAACATGATGATGAGCGGATAAAGGTAGGCGTAGGGAATCCGCAACAGGTTCACGAAAACGCCGACCAGCGGCAGGTTGAGCGCGAGCAGCATCAGGTTGCCGACATACATCGAGGCGACAAAGCCCCAGAACACGGTGGGATGATCGTTGACCAGCGTGGGGCCAGGCGGAATGCCGTGGATCAAGAGCGCCGCGATCAGCACTGCGGTCACCGGTCCGGTCGGCAATCCGAGCGCCAGCATCGGTACGAACGCGCCCGTCGATGCGGCGTTGTTGGCCGATTCCGGCCCGGCGACGCCGGCCACCGCGCCCTTGCCGAATTCTTCCGGGTGCTTGGAGATGCGGCGCTCCACCGCATACGACAGGAAGCTGGAGATGATATGCGCGGAGCCCGGAATGATTCCGATCAGGAATCCCAGGACCGACCCGCGCGCGATCGGCGCGACCGATTGGCGCCATTCCTCACGGCTCGGCCACAACTCCCGGAAACGCGGGCGCACGACATTGCCGGCCACCTGATGGCTCGGCGTGGCGAGGATCTCGCCGAATCCGAACAGGCCGACCGCCACCGGGACGATGCCGAGCCCGTCGCCAAGCTCCGGGACGTTGAAGCTGTAGCGGAAGTGACCCGTCATCACGTCGATGCCGACGGTGCCGAGCAGGAGCCCGAACGTCGCCATCAGCAACGTGCGCGTGAGCGAAGTCGTCGACATATAGGCGAGGAAGATCAGGCCGAGCGCGAGCAGCGCGGCGTACTCGGGCGGCCCGAACCGCAGCGCGAAGATCGCGAGCGGCGGCGCAACCAGGGTCAGGACGATCACCCCGAACGTGCCGGCGACGAACGAGCCCACTGCCGCGATACAGAGCGCCGCGCCGGCGCGGCCCTTGCGCGCCATGGCATTGCCGTCGATGCAGGTCATTACCGATGCGGCTTCGCCCGGGATGCGCAGCAGAATCGACGTGGTCGATCCGCCGTATTGCGAGCCGTAATAGATGCCCGCCAGCATCACGATCGCCTTGGTGGCGTCGAGTCCGAAGGTGATCGGCAGCAGGATGCTGATGCCGGCGAGCGGGCCGATGCCCGGCAGCATCCCGACCAGCGTCCCGACCAGGCAACCCAGGAAGGCATACCAAAGGACATCGG
Source organism: uncultured Alphaproteobacteria bacterium (assembly GCA_963738705.1). GTDB lineage: Bacteria > Pseudomonadota > Alphaproteobacteria > Rhizobiales > Xanthobacteraceae > CAVTXS01. The sequence goes on along the minus strand of CAVTXS010000010.1, from coordinate 8,871 downwards.
GCCGCAGCGCGACCGAGAACCCGAGCAGCAGGCTGTCGAGGGTGGCGTCCACGAGCTACAGCCAGAACAGGCCGCGCTCGAGCGGCGCCTTGAGAGCCTTTCCGAACAGCCAGTAGGCGGACAGCGTGAGCGCGATGCTGTAGGCTGCGGCGCGTACTGCGTTGGCCCGCTCGACCACCACCAGGAGGGCGAACACCAGGAGCGCCATGGTGATGAGGAAGCCGAGCCACTGGTAGCTCGCCGCCGCCGCGGCGGTGATCGCGACCAACAGCAGGGCGTGCCAGCGGTCGCTCCAGTCGACGGCGGCGAACGGCGGGCTGTCCGCGCCAAAAACCGCGATCACCGTGGCGCACACTATCATCAGGACCGCGGCGAGCTTGGGCATCATGCCGGCCCCGGGCGCCGAAAGCGTGCCGAACGGAAGATCGCCGCTGAGCGCGAACACGGCGATGCCGAGCGCAATGAAGGCCGCTCCGGCGACGTGGTCGGTACGCAGGGTCATGAACGATCGATCCCTAGCATTGCGCGGCGCTGCGCGGCCTACCCCTGCACCTTGCCGATCAGGTTGACGGCCTCCTCGGAGCGCGTGGCATCGGCGTCCCAGAATTTGGCAAAATCGGCGGCGTTGAGATAGCCGACATCCAGACCGATATTTGCGATCGCGTTCTTGAATTGATCGGTAGCCGCCGCTTGCTCGATGGCGGCGCTCAGCTTGGACAGGATTGCGGGCGGCGTGGTTTTGGGCGCGAACAGCCCGGCCCACAAATAGTATTCGACATCGTAGCCGAGCTCTTTCAGCGTCGGGACGTTGGGCAGCGACTTCGAACGCGTCGCGCCGAACACCGCCAGTGCGCGCAGCTTGCCGGCGCGGATGTGCTGAATGGAGGCCGAGACGGTTTGAGCACTGACGTGGGCATTGTTGCCGAGCACCGCGGTGATCGCCGGGCCGCCGCCGCTGGTCGGCAGGTGGCGAAGCTTAGGCAGACCGAGCGCCTTCTCCAGCAGCGCCATCGGCAAATGGCTCGCGCCGTAGAGTCCGCCCGAACTGTAGATGATGGAGTTGGAGCGCTTCTTCGCATCCTCGACGAACTCCTTCAGCGACTGGTAGGGCTGCTGATCGTTGACGATAAGCGCAACAGGATCGGCGGCCAGGCGAGCAAGGGGGATGAAATCCGCACGGGTGGTCTTGGGCGGCCGCCCGAACAGCTTGTCCACCGCCGCGTAACCAGACAGCCCGTTGTTGTGCGACAGCAGCGTGTAGCCGTCGGGCTTGGCGCTGGCGGCAACCTGCGCACCCACCTGGCCGGCGGCACCGGCTTTGGTGTCGACGACGACCGGCTGCTTGAGAATCGGCTCGAACGCAGCCGCGAAGGGCCGCGTCACGATGTCGTTGAAGCCGCCGGGCGGAAACGCGTTGATGATCGTGACCGCATGCGACGGATAGGCATCCTGGGCGAATGCCCCGGACCCCCAAACGGCTGCAGCCGACGCGGCCGTGCCAGCAACAAAGCTGCGTCTGTCCATTGTTCCCTCCCTGGTGCGCGCCGGTTATGGCTCCGGCTTGAGGTCGCCGCGGGTCGCGCGGCCTGGACCTCAGATCGTGCGGCAGTGCGGCTCACCCCTGCACCTTGCCGATCGAATTGACCGCATCCTCGACGCGCTTGGCGTCGGCGTCCCAAAACGCCTTGAAGTCCGCCTGGTCGAGATAGGCGACATCCTGACCCAGGTTCTTCATCGCGGCCTTGAACTGCTCGTTGGCGGCCGCCTGCCGTGCTGCATCGCGCCAGAACGTCACGATCGGCCCCGGCGTGCTCTTGGGCGCGAACAGCCCGACCCACAGGTAGAATTCCACGTTGTAGCCGAGCTCCTTCATGGTCGGCACATCGGGAAGCGCGGGCGCGCGCTCGGCCCCGAAGCACGCGAGCGGCCGCAGCTTGCCGGCCTTCATCTGCCCGCTGGACGCGGCAATGGAGGAGACAAGCACTTGCGAATTGTTGCCGAGGATCGCGGTCAAGGCCGGACCGCCGCCGGCGGTCGGCAGGTGCTTCATCTGGAGGCCTGCCGCTTTCATGAACAGGGCAGTCGGCAGGTGCAGCGCCCCATAAAGGCCCGATGAGCTGAAGATCAGTTCGTTCGGCCGCTTGCTGGCGTCGTCGACGAATTCCTTCAGGGTCTTGTAGGGCTGCTGGTCGTTGACGACGAGAACCATCGGGTCGGCGATGAAGCGGGCGATCGGGATGAAGTCGTCGCGCGTGAACTTCACCGGCCGCCCGAACAGCTTGTCGACCTCGGCGAAGCCGGAGATCGACACGATGTGCATCAGCAGCGTATATCCGTCCGGCTTGGCGCTGGCGGCGACCTGGGCGCCGACCTGACCGGCGGCGCCCGCCTTGGTCTCGATCACCACCGGCTGCTTGACGATCGGCTCGAGAATGCCGGCCAACGGCCGCGCGACGACGTCGACGGCACCCCCCGGGGGGAAGGGGTTGATGAAGGTCACCGGCCGGGCGGGGTAAGCCTCCTGGGCCCGACTCGCTGCGGTCGCCAAAGCCGCGGCGGTCACGGCCGAACCGAGGACGAAATTACGCCGGTCCATGACGTTCTCCCTCTGTTGTTGGGGCGGCTTCGTTGCGCGCGTTTCCGTCCGAGCGCGCGCGGCTCGCGCGCTTGGCGGGTCTTGCGGGCGATGGTAACGACCTTGAGCGGAGCTGGTCAATTCGCGGCCAGTGTCCAGATTCCGGGTTCCTCAACGAGATCGCCGCCAAAGATTAGAGGAGCTTCAATCCACACTGACCGCTGGCGCTCCTAAAGAAACGCCACTCAATCATTTCCGGCACAACGGCGAAGCGATGCAAGGCGTGCACGGCGCAATGATGGCTGCGACCGCCGCGATCGGCGTGCTCACGATCATGGACAGCCTGGTCAAGCACGTCTCCGCGGAGCTCGCCACGCCCCAGATCGTGTTCCTGCGTTACGTATTCGGCGCGATCTGTGCGGCGCTCGTGTTCAAGGCGGTCGGCACGGCCTGGCCGCCGATCGCCGCGGTCCGTGCCCACGCCTTGCGCTCGCTCGTGGTCGCGCTCACCGCCACGTCGTTTTTCTACGCACTGGCTACGTTGCAGTTCGCAGTTGCCATGGCGCTCGGTTTCACGGCGCCGATCTTTATCGCAGCGCTCGCCGCTCTGACGCTCGGGGAGAAGCCGGGACGCGCGATCTGGGGCGCGATCGCGATCGGGTTTGCCGGTGTTCTGGTCGTCCTGTCCGGCGAGCTGGCGCTGGCCGGCCGCGCGACCTGGCTCGGCGTTGCGGCCGCGTTGTTCTCGGCGCTCAGCTACGCGGTCGTCATGGTGATGCTCAAGAACCGGACCGCGGTCGACCCGGTGCCGACCATTGTCCTGCTGCAGAACGCGCTGGCAGGACTGTTCATGACGCCGGCGGGCCTGTGGGCGTGGAGCCCGCCCTCGACGGCGTCCGTTCTCTGGCTTGCGCTCATTGGCCTTTTGGGAACCGTCGGTCACCTGGCGATGGCCTGGGCCTATGGGCGCGCGGAAGCGAGCCGGCTTGGCGTGCTCGAGTACACCGCCTTCATCTGGGCGGCGCTGATCGGCCTGATCTTTTTCGCCGAGATCCCGTCGCCGAGCACGCTCGGCGGCGCCTGCCTCATCATCGCGGGGGCGGTGCTGGTGGCGCGCCGGCGGAGCTGAAAAGCTGCCTGCCTATCGGAGCCCGATCTTTTCCGAAGACCGGAGCCACCCCGGATCAAGTCCTGCGGAAGGTCGAGAGTCGCCGGCGCGCCTTTGCGGAAATTGAAAATACAAATTCCCAGCAAGGGCGGCAGGGAATCCCGCGTGGCAACCCGGCGTTTCCGGCAACCGCGCTCGTTTTGCGAGATGGCGCTTCACCGCCACGCCCGTCCGCGGCGGGAGTTCGTTTTTCGAAATGGTGCTCAAGCGCAACAGCCATCGGTGTCGGCGGGGAGTTCGTTTTTCGAAATGGTGCTTGAGCGCCGCACGCACCCGGTCCCCGAGGAAGTTCGTTTTTCGAAATGGTGCTCAAGCGCAACAGCCATCGGTGTCGGCGGGGAGTTCGTTTTTCGAAATGGTGCTTGAGCGCCACACGCACCGGTCCTCGAGGAAGTTCGTTTTGTCAAATGGTGCTTGAGCGCAACACGCATCCCCCGCGGTGGGAGTTCGTTTTGCCAAATGGTGCTTCAGCGCCACACTCATCCGCGATGGCAGCCATGCGATGGCGCTCCTGGCGCAGGCGAGCGCATGCACGCGATGAATATTTGTATGCGTGATACGAACGGCGCCGCGCATTGCACGATCTCGCTCCATGACGGAAATTGAAAATACGAATTCAAAACAAGTTCGGCGGAGCAATCCCGCGTGGCAACGCGGCGCTTCCGGCAGCCCAGCCGGTCGACCGCCAGGCGCGCGCAACAAGACGACGTCAGGCCGCGACGATGCAGCCCCGCGCCCGCCGACGCACCCCGACGCGACTGCGCTCAGTCTGCTTCCCGGGCAGATGCTTGGCCAACATAGCGAACAAAACAAGAACGCGCAAGAGCCCCCACAGAAAAAATCCCCGGGATCAAATCCGGGGCAGGCTTTTTCGGGATCATGCCCCGCTGCGCAATCTTGACTCCGCGAACGCTACGCCAACTGATTTGAACTATGTCCGTGTTGGGTCATTCGCATCGCGATTGGCCAGGGCGCGTACTCGTAAATCCCGGCCCGGCTCGCTGAATGTTCCGCTTCATTCCGAAAGCGACTGAATTGCTGCGCCTCCGAGAATGACGCGATGTGCCAATTCCTGAACTCATGCACCGCAGCAACCAGCCACGCGCAGGTCGGGGCGCGACAGATCATTCACGATGAACCGGCCCGCCAGGCCTATTACTATAAGATCCCCTTGCAGCCACAGGCCTACTCCCCGGGCCTGATCGGCACGAAGAAGATCTCCGCCTCGCCAGCGCGTTCCTCTCTCGCCGGTGGAGTTGGTCCTGAGACGTCCCTCCGAATGCCGCTTTCGGCACTGACTGCCCAGTTGCGGCACCACAGCAATTTGTCCGGTTAGCATGACGTGACAACGGCCTCCGACGAGCCATCGTGCTGCGGCGTACCCTAGTGCAGCTGAGGCGGAACTGCGCCACGTCCGGCACACATTGGCGCAGCTTCCGCTTGCGATTCACCTCCCAAAAGCCCTAGAAGAGCGCCGCGGGCTTATAGACCTCCTTGGCGTTCTCCGGGGTGACCACCTGCACCGGCGGGGACGAGTCCTGCTGCGCGGGCTTCTTGCCTGCGAGCAGGTCCATCATGGTCGTGAAGCCGGCCTTCGCGATCGCGTCGGCCGAGTTGACCCCGGTGGCAACGAAGTTGGAGCCCTTCATGATCTGCTCGATCGCCGCCTCTGGCCGTCGAAGCCGAAGATCTGGATCTTTCCGGAGCGCCCGGCGTCGGCGATCGCCTTCTGAGCGCCCAGGCACATTACGTCGCCCTCGCAGAACACCGCGTCAATGTCCTTGTGCTTGGCGAGCATATCTTCCATGACGCCGATCCCGCCATCCTCGGTCCACTTGCCGAACTCCGGTGCGAAGGTGACCTTGATGCCGGTGTCCTTCACCTTCGACAAGACGCCGTCCCGGCGCGAGTTGCCGGTGCTGTTGTTGTCTTCCGGCCCGCCGCGGATCATCAGCAGGTTGCCCTTGCCGCCCATTCGCTTGACGATGACCTCGCCCACGCCCGCCGCGGTGTTGAAGTTGTCCACGCCGATCCAGGCGTCGTACTCGCCACCCTTCGAGTCTCCGGTTGACCAGCACGAGCGGCTTGCCGGCCTTCTGGATTGCGGCCATGCCGCCGGGCAAAGCTTCGAGCGGACTGATGTTCATGATCAGGCCGTCAACTCCCTTCGCCAGCAGGTCCTCGATGTCGGAGTTGACCTTGGCGACGTCACCGTTGCCGTCGGCGACGAAGGTACGCACGTTGTGTGCACGGCCTTCGGCCTCCAGCGCCCGGACCATGGCGATGAAGTACGGTGCTTTCATTTGCAAAGTTACGATGCCGATCCGCGTCTCCTTCTGTGCAGCAGCGGGCGCAGCGATAGCCAGCAGGCTGCAAAGACCAACGATCATTGCTGTCCAGCGTTTCATTGTCACTCTCCTCCACTTGAATGGATGAACCTACTTACTCTCCCTTTTTGTCGCGACCAGAAGCACGGCAAGGATGATCACCGCGCCCTTCACGATGTCCTGGTAGAAGGATTTCACGCCCACCAGGTTGAGCAGGTTGTTGATCACGCCGAGCGTGAGCACACCGAATAGCGTGCCACCGACGCTACCGGCACCGCCGCCGAGTGCTGCGCCCCCGATCACGCAAGCAGCAATTGCGTCGAGGACTCGTAGGCAATGCCGAGGCTCGGCTGCGCAATGCCCAAGCGCGAGACGAGGATCGCGCCGAGAGCGCCGATAACGCGCCCGAGAGCATGTACGCGATTACTACTGTGCGTTGGACGTTGACGCCTGCGAGGCGCACCGTCTCCTCGTTGCCGCCGATCGCCACGGTGGCGCGGCCGGCCGGCGTGCGGTTCAGGTAGCACCAGACGAGCGCGTAGCAGCCGAGCATGATGATCATGCTCAATGGAACGGGCCGACCAGAGTCGCGCCGAGGTCGCGAAAGCCGGGATGCGACGGTGAGAGCGGGACCTCGGTGTAGAGGTAGACGCAGCCGCGCACGATGCCCATTGTCGCGAGTGTAATGATGAAGGACTGCAGCTTGAAGCGCGCGATGATGAAGCCGTTCATCAAGCCAGCAGCGGCACCAGCGGCGATCGCGACCGCGAGCGCGGCCCCGATGCCGAGCTGGTCGGCGATACCCGCGAACAGCACGCCGCCGAGGGCTACCACCGACCCGACGCTGAGGTCGATGCCGCCGGTGAGGATCACGACCAGCATGCCGAGGCTGATCAGCCCGTTCGCGACCACCTGGCGCATCAGGTTGCTCATGTTGCGCTCAGTGAAAAAGGCTTCGGCAAACCAGGCGCCCGCGAGTAGCAGCGCGACGAGGCCCGCGATGAGGCCGAGGTCGAGCGCGCTCAGGCGCGGCTCGCCGCCGGCGTACCACCAGTTTCCGAGGCGCGCCACGAGGCCCTTAGCCTGCATGCGATGCCTCCGCCCCGCCCGCGGCGCAGGCCAGGATCTTCTCCTCGGTCGCCTGTTTTCGCGTGAACTCGCCGACCAAGCGGCCTTCGCGCATGACCAGGGTGCGGTCGCACATGCCGAGGATTTCCGGCAGCTCCGAGGAGATCAACAAAATTCCCATGCCGTGCGCTGCGAGATCCGCGATCATGGCGTAGATCTCCTTCTTCGCCCCGATGTCAACTCCACGTGTCGGCTCGTCGAGCAGGAGGATGCGCGCGTGTGTGAGGAGCCATTTGGCGAGCACGACCTTCTGCTGGTTGCCACCGCTCAGCTTGCGCGCCAACTGCTCGATATCGGCGGGGCGCACGTCGAGCTCGCGCACCTTCGCCTGCACAAGTGCGCTCTGCCGGCGGCGATCGAGCATTCCCCACCGGCTGATGGCGGGGAAGCTCGCAAGGCTCACGTTGTCGCGGATCGACAGCCCCAGAACCAGGCCGTCGCCGATCCGGTCCTCGGTAAGCATGGCGATCCCGGCACGCAATGCATCTCGCGGCGAGCGCGGGCGCAACGCGCGGCCCATCACGCGGATCTCGCCCATCCGAGGCCGGTCGGCACCGTAGACGCAGCGCGCGACCTCGGTGCGGCCGCTGCCCACCAGGCCGTACAACCCCACGATCTCGCCTTCGGCCACAGAGAACGAGACATCCTTGAAGGAGCCGGCACGGCCGAGACCATGCAGCGACAGCAGCTCGCGGCCGAATTTCGGCGTCCGGCGGGGAAAGATGTCCTGCAGCGGGCGGCCGACCATGAGGCGGATCAGCTCGTCGCGCTGGGTGCGGCGCGGATCCACGGTGCCGACGAGCGCCCCGTCCTTGAGCACCGTGACCCGGTCGGCTATCGCGTACAGTTCGTCGAGGCGATGCGAGATATAGAAGATCAGCACGTTTTCCTCGCGCAGGCGGCGAATGAGCGCGAAGAGTTTCGTCAGGTCTTCCTGCGCGAGAACGGCCGAGGGCTCGTCCATGATCAGGATCCTCGGCTTCACCGCCACGGCTTTGGCAATCTCCACGATCTGGCGCTGGGCCGCGCTGAGGCGCGCGACGCGCCGCCGCACGTCGATACCCTGGAAGCCGATGCGTTCCAGAATCTGCCGTACGCGGTCGTGAGCGGCTGCCCAGTCTATCCACCAGCCGAAGCGGCCTGTCGGCATGGCGCCGAGTAGGACGTTTTCCGTGATGCTGAGGTTGGGTACCAGGTTGGCGTGCTGGGCCACCATGCGGATGCCGAGCTGCTGGCCGCGCAGAGGGCTTGCGATCGCCTGCGGCTCGCCGCCGAGGCGGATTTCACCCGCGTCGCACTGCACTGCGCCGGTCAGGATGCGCGAGAGCGTGCTCTTGCCCGCGCCGTTTTCGCCGACGATGGCGTGCACTTCGCCGCTCTCGGCGGTGAAGTCGACCGAGCGCAGCGCTTGCGTGCCGCCGAAGCGCTTGCTGATGCCCGACATGTGTAGAAACGGGGTCACGGCGGGAATACCCCCTCAAAGCAGCGTCTTTTGCGTGGTCATGTCGAGGAGCGTCTCTCGCACGCAAGCGGCAGGCCGAGCGGGTTCCTTCCCTGGAGGCTTTTCGGACGGCGGCCCCGCAAGTCGCACCATCCCGGGCGGTCATCCGAAACGCTTCACAGCAAGAGGCATTCCGATCAGGCTCCTTGCAGTGCGGGACCGGGCCCGCCTG
>CAVTXS010000009.1:0-24725 GCA_963738705.1 uncultured Alphaproteobacteria bacterium | reverse complement strand
ACCTGTACCTGAGCTCAGTTCGTGTTCCGGCGTGCTCGCGGTGGCGATGCGCTCGGTCGGGTTCATCTCGAAGATCACCGCCGAAGCGATCGAGAACATCGATCCAAGCCGGTCGAGGCCATCCGGGCGGTGGGCGGCAATCACTTCCAGATCATGTATTACGGCATCCTGCCGCAGATCCTGCCGGTCATCCTCGGGACGATCATCTTCGAATGGGACATCAACATCCGCCGCTCGGCCGTGATGGGCCTCGTCGGCGCCGGCGGGCTCGGGCTCGTATTCTTCCGGCAGATGGCGCAGTTCAACTACGGCGGCGTCACGATGGTGATCCTCGCGATCCTCGCGCTGATCGCGATCGGCGAAATCGTGTCTCACTTTGCGCGCAAAGCCGTGCACTGAGGCGAGCGCCATGTCGCAGCAGCACGAGCGCTCGTCCGCCCGGCCCCGGCGCCGTGGTCGCGCTTTCGCTTTCCGGAGACGCCGATCCGCCTGACGGCGATCGTGGGGATCATGGACCTTCATCGTCTATTCGCTGGAGTTCCTCGAGATCGACCTTGACCGCCTCGTCGGCGTGTTCCCGCGCGCTCGGCAGCTGATCGCGACCCGCTATTACCCGCCCGATCTCGAATACATCGCGTCCGGACTTCCTCGCGCTCCGTGCTGCAGACCCTGCAGATGTCGCTGCTCGGCGGCTTCTTCGGGGTGCTCATCGCCATACCGCTGGCGTGGTTCGGCGCCCACAACGTCACACCGGCCGGCGGCTCGCCTATCCGTTCGGCAGCGCAGCCATCATCGCGGCCGGGCCATCCACGAGACGATCTGGACGGTGCTGTTCGTCATGGTCCTGGGTTTCGGCATCGCTCTCCGGCGTCCTGGCGCTGACATGTTCTGCATCGGTTTCGCCGGGAAACTCTTCGCCGACGAGATCGAGGCGATCGATATGGGCCCGGTCGAGGCGCTGCGTTCGGTCGGCGCCGGCCCGTTGCAGGTCTTTCAGTACGCCGTCGTGCCGCAGGTCCGGGTGGCGTTCGTCGGCATCGCGATCTACACCTGGGACGTCGCGTTCCGGGCCGCCACGTGGTCGGGTTCTTCGGCGGCGGCGGAATGGGCCTCTACCTCAAGCGCACCGTGCAACGCTCGAGACCCACAGCGTCGCGGCGATCCTGCTGACCATCATCGCGCTCGTGCCTGGCGGAAGTTCTGTCGGGCTGGCTGCGCCACGTGGCGCAGCGCATGCGTTGACGACGCCTTGTCTCGGCGCCGATCGCTCCTGCCTTTTTCGGGCTTTTCTGAGCTCGTTCCCGAGGACCACTCTCTGCCCTACTTGCCCTATCGGTTGTGATGCCGCCATTGCAGCATGCAATCGATCAATTCGGCCACCGGCAGAGCCTCAACATCCGCGTCCGAAAAGCCTCGGGACTTAGGGGCAACGTAGTTGTCAGCCATGAAATCCGTGAAACGTCCCCATACCTTTGCTGGTCCAGATGCATGCAGTTTAGCTTCGTTATTTAACCAGTTCCGAACCTCCGCAACGACCTTCAAGGGATCATTGGCATGCACAGCGATGTCCGAATTGGACATGTCCGAAATAGCTGCTTGATAGCGATACTTCTCGGCCTCAAGAATGAGGCACCTCATTGCCGACCAGCGTCCCGGGTTGAACAGCCTGCAACCAACGTCGACGCCAAGCTCAAATGGCATATTCAAGCGGAAGTATTCACCCGCAGCCCTAGCCTCGAGGCGCGAAAGATCGTGGATTGCGTACTTCGATTTCCTGAATGAGAGAGACTATTTTCTCGATTTTCTCGGCTTGCCGAATTCGAGCCGCTCCAGGGCAATTCTAGGCGTCAGCCCAAGGTCGATGACCGTAAAGAGGAGTGGACGCAACAGCGGAAGATAGTCGTTATCGAACGGGCAGTTCACGAAGACGTTGGTAGCGAACTCCACCGCAGTCTCACCGACCGCCCCTGGACGAGCGAGTATCGGACCCGTAGCTGTCAGCGTGCCGAATGGTACCGTCCCTTCGGTGCACGTAAAGATCGGTACCTTCCTGCCGTGCCATATGTCTACCGTATTTCACGGCGTCAGATTGTTTTTCGAACGTCCGCGTCGCGCGCGAGGCGCCTGTCTGCCGAACGCTCCAACCGCCCGCGGTGTTGGCAATTACGTGTCGAGACTTCTTGGTCATCGGTCGAGTCGGACCGAATATCTGTTTCACAAAGGATAGTCCGGAAATCGCCGAATGCAAGCTGACGCTCCCCCACCCGTCACTCCGGCGACGGCAGGACCATCACCTCATGGCGCTTCCACGACGCCACCGCGGACGGCGTCCGTTTTTTCATGGAGCGCGGCGGCTCCCGTCAGCTTCACATCCGCGGTGGGAACACGCGGATCGATCGGCAGCCCGGCGGCCTGCCGGCCCTTGAGCACCCGCAGCCAGCCGTGCAGGCCTTCGACGTCGAGCCCATGCATCATCAGGCGGTAGCCGGCCTGGAGGGTCGAGAGCGGTACCAGCGGATGGCCGTTCTTCATGAACGCGAGATGATAGTCGGTGCCGAGGATCTTCGCCATGTAGACCGCGATGATCTCGTCGAGCTGCAGCGAGTTCGCCGCGCGCACGAAGTCCTCGCGCGGCAGGAACAGGGCATAGAGCGGCGTATAGGCTTCCACGCAGGTTTGCACGTCGATCACGTTGAAAGCGACCGCGCGGGAGCGGCTCGAGCACGATCGGCTCGTCCGAGATCATGGAGAAATCCGGGCGCTCGACCGGCGCCAGGTCGCGGTTCTGGGCGCGCAGGCTCGCGTTGAGCTGGATGATGAAATTGTAGATGTTGAGGTCGTGCTGCAGGAACACGTTGTCGCGCAGATCTTCTAGTCTCTTCGGCTGCAGCGGCCAGCTGTCGATCTTGACCGGCCCGGCATTGGCCTTGATGAATGCCAACAGCTCAGTCGCAAGCGTGAAATGTCGCAGGATCAGCGTATTGGCTTCCGGTGAGCCGAAATGCTTGAGTCCCCAATGGATGAACCGGTGCAGCGCGACGTTCATGTTGGGCCAGCGCGGCGAGAGCCCGCGCAGGATCTTCACCACAATGAAGAAGCCGAAGATGAATGGCCGCGACGACGGAAACAGCCAGCGGCGCGAGATCGAGCGATTGCCGATCAGCAGCGCCTCCTTGGCGCTTTCGTCGATCGGCAGGCTGCGATCGAGATAGAGCGCTAGCCACGGGTCGGGATCCTTCGGATCGAAGCGCCGGGATCGAAGGATCGGAGCCACGCTCACGCGACGATCTCCTCGATCTGCAATACGTAGAGGCGCGCCGTTCACCCGCGCGCAGGTAACGATGCGCGCGGCGGTCGCCTCGTCGGGCAGCACCAGGCCCAGCATGTCCTCGAATTCCTTCATGTGCTCGGCGTCGTTCTCCCCGTGATAGAGCAGGAAGCGAAGCGCCTCCTTGTCGAGACCCAAGCGGCTCTGCACCATCCGGCCCCACTCGGCCGCCTTGATCGAGCCCAGACCCTCGATGATGAACATCGCGCCCAGAAGCCCGAACGGGTTCGGACCCGAAGCCTCGTGGAACATCCATGCCGAGAGCGCTTCCGACCCGATATTCTTCTCCGCACTCTGGATCCGCGCGAGCGCACCGCCGCTTGCGACGTAGTCGTTCTCCAGCAGGCGGAAGTCTCGATGCTCGGCGACCGCGTGCCGCATCAGGCTGGACCGAAGCTCCATGTGCTCCGCGTCGATGTTGGAGGCGGCGCGCGACATCCACAACGACCCGTCCTTCACCTGCTGGCGCAGGTTGACGAGAAAGGCATGGTAGTCGGAAAGCTCGAACCGCCCCCGCGTCAGCTTGCGGATCAGCGGAGTTGCCTCGAGCCGTCCCTCGAACTCGCTGAACACCACGGCGAGCTTGCGCAGTACGTCGGCGACCGCGATCTCCTGCGTCGACGAGATTTCCGCGACACTCACTCCACGACCTCCAGCATCATGAATCCAACCATCGCGCGTCCGCTTTCCGGCACCACGCACAAGATTCGCTGCCCGACTTTAGCCGAGCCCGATTTCAGCAGCGCGTCAAGCATCAGCCAGATGGAGGCCGAGCCGACGTTGCCGGTGGCGGGCAGAGTGGTAAACCACTTGTGTTCGGGAATCATCGCGCGGGTGCTCTCCAGCAGGCTGATGATCTCCTGGCGCAGCGAGCGCGCCGAGTAATGGCACAGCAGCCAGTCGACGCCCGCCGGGTCGATCCGGCCGCTGTCCACCTTCTCCAGGTAGACGCCGATCCATGCCCGAATGATCACGCGCAATAGCGCAAAATCCTGCAAAAGCGCAATTGCGCCGGCCTGATGCGCGGCGGCCGGCCCTGCATGGCTCCAGGCATGGACAGGATCGCCGCGCGATTGCGGCGCCGCGCCCGCCCACATGCAGGAAGCGAAACGACCGGCAAGCGAAGTCAGGTCGATCCACTCGATGCGCAGGCTTGGTCGCCCTGGGCGCGCGGCGGGTTCGACGACGATCGCGCCGGCGCCGTCCGACAACGTCCACCGAAGGAAGTCGGCCTCGATTGCCAAGCGGCCTTTGCCATCGAGTAGCGCCGTGTTTTCGTAGAAGCTCGGCCGGAACCAGCGGGAGGAGAATTCGCTGGCGACGGCGGCGGCGCACTCAACCTCGCGGGCCCGCACTGCCAGCCATGCGGCCTTGGCAGCCATTAACGAGGAGGCGCAGACCGATTGGAAGCTCGCCAATTCGAGTGCCCCGCCGCCCAATGCGCCGTGAACGGCGCTCGCGTGCCCAGGCACCAGATAGTCGCCCTGCGTGGTCGCGGTCGCGAGCAGGCGCAACGATCCGAGGCCAAGGCCGGCATCCTCCAGCGATGCCGAGACGGCAGCCGCGGCCATGGATGCGTTGGTGTGCAGCACCTCGCCTGCCGGCGTCAGCGCAAAGTGGCGCGTGTCGATGCCGCTCCAACGCAATGCCCGCTGACCCACGGCGGATTTGCGTCCTCCAATGCGCCCGATGAAATCTTCCATGCGATCGTTGGGGATGGGCTCGCCAGGGAGGAAGGCGCCCGTGCCGGTGATGAAGACGTCGCGGAGAGTCGCCATGACTCCGACTATGCGCCGCGGCGCCTCGTCTGTCCGCTCACTCCGGCGGCGGCAGGAACATCGACCTCGTGGCGCGCCGAGAGCGCCACCACGTCGGGCGGCGTCTGCTCCTTCATCGAGTGGATGCGCCCAGAACAGGTCGTAGAGCTTGCGCGTCGGCGTCACCCAGAACAGGCACTTCACCGGCTGGTCGGCCTTGCTGAACAGCCCGTGCGGGATATTCATCGGCAGCCGGATCAGGTCGCCGGCGGTCGCGAAGATAGTCCTTGCCGTCGAGCACGAGCGTCGAGCCGGCCCTCCAGCATGTAGATGAACTCGTCCTGGGTCGGATGGATGTGCGGCGGCACGAAGGTGCCGGGCGGCAAGGTCGCGTGCCACGAGAACGAGGCTCTCGGTCACCTGCTTCGGCACGTAGGTCTGCCCCAGGATGTTCCAGACGATGCCGTCGATGCCTGTCCCGGCCCTGGTGACGCCGCCGTTGGTCGGTTGCATGGAATCGTCACTCCCTTCGCTCCACCCTTCCGCCGGGCCATTCAACCACGAAAAAAACCGCGCAGAAACAATTCCATGGGGCAAAGCGCGCTCCATCGCTCGGCAGCGTTAAACAAGGCGCGCCCAGACCATAGGACAGCCGGCGCCAGCGCGACAGGGCTTCCCACCCTAGATATTTTAAGCTTAAAATATCATGAGCGTTTTGGCCGCGTTGCGCGGCATTTCGGCCGCGGACCATAATGCGAGGTTGCGCGCCTTAGGCGCGCCCCGCCTGGAGGAAGAGTGATGACAGTGCTCAGTCGATTGGTGATCGCCGGCGCAGCCTGCGTGCTGGTTTCCTCCGGCGCCGGCGCGCAGGAGAAGCTCAAGATCGGCGTGATCGCCACGCTGTCCGGCCCGCCCGCGGTGCTCGGCCAGCAGCTGCGCAACGGCGTTCAGCTCGCGGTCAAGACCCTCGGCGGCCAGCTCGGCGGCCGCGAGGTCGAGGTCATCGTGCAGGACGACGAGCTCAAGCCCGACGTCGCGGTCACCAAGGTCAAGGCGCTGGTCGAGCGCGACAAGGTGGACTTCGTGGTCGGGCCGATCTTCTCCAACGTCCTGCAGGCGATCTTCAAGCCGGTGACCGAAGGCGGCGCGATCCTGATCAGCCCCAACGCCGGCACGTCGAATTTCGCCGGCCGCGAATGCAACCCGAACTTCTTCGTCACCTCCTACCAGAACGACCAGATGTTCGGCGTCGCCGGCAAGCACGCGCAGGACGCCGGGATCAAGAAGGTGTTCCTGATGGCGCCGAACTATCAGGCCGGTCGCGACGCGCTCGCCGGCTTCAAGAGCTACTTCAAGGGCGAGATCGCCGACGAGATCTATGTGCCGCTCAACCAGCTCGACTATTCGGCCGAGCTGTCCAAGATCGCGGCCGCCAAGCCCGCGGCGATCTACGTGTTCCTGCCCGGCGGCATGGGCGTCAACTTCGTCAAGCAATTCCGCCAAGCGGGCCTCGCCGACAAGACCACCTTCCTTTCGGCGTTCACGGTCGACGAGTCGACGCTGCCGGCGCAACAGGACGCGGCGCATCGGTTTCTTCGGCGGCGCCAACTGGGCGCCCAATCTCGACAACCCGCAGAACAAGAAGTTCGTCGCCGACTATGAGAAGGACTTCGGCGCCGTTCCGGCGACCTACGCGTTCCAGGCCTACGACGCGGTGCTGTTGATCGACGGCGCGCTCAAAGCCACCAAGGGCAGCACGACCGACAAGGATGCGCTGCGCGCCGCGATGCGAAAGGCCGATTTCACCTCGTTGCGCGGCAGCTTCAAGTTCAACACCAACAACTATCCGATCCAGGACTTCTACCTGGTCAAGGTGGCCAAGCGCGCCGACGGCAAGTTCCAGACCGAGATCGAGAAGAAGATTTTCTCGAACCATGCCGACACGTACGCCAAGGACTGCTCGATGAAGTGAGTCTCGCTTCTTCCCGCGTGCGGTGAAAACCGGGGCCGCGCCTTTCGAGCCACGCCTAGGAGAGCCGAATGATCCGTACCCTTCTCGCCACCGTTGCCGTCCTCTGCGGCGCCGCCTCGGCGGCAAGCGCGCAGGAGAAACTCAAGATCGGCGTCATGGCGACGCTGTCGGGCCCGGCCGCCGTGCTCGGCCAGCACATGCGCGACGGGTTCCAGCTCGGCATCAAGCATCTCGGCGGAAAGCTCGGCGGGATGGAGACCGAAGTCGTCATCGCGGACGACGAGTTGAAACCCGACGTCGGCGTACAGAAGATGCAAGGGCTGCTCGAACGCGACAAGGTCGATGTCGTGGTCGGCGTCATCTTCTCCAACGTGATGATGGCGGTCGCCAAGCCGGTGTTCGACTCCAAGACCGTGCTGGTGAGCCCGAACGCCGGACCCTCGCCGCTCGCGGGCCGGGGCTGCTCGCCGTGGTTCTTCTCCACCGCCTGGCAGAACGACCAGAACCACGAGGCGATGGGCAAATACGCCCAGGATGCCGGCTTGAAGAAGGTCGTGCTGGTCGCCCCAAACTATCAGGCCGGCAAGGATTCGATGGCCGGGTTCAAGCGCCACTACAAGGGCGAGGTCGTCGAGGAGATCTTCAACCAGGTGAACCAGCTCGACTTCTCGGCCGAGATCGCCAAGATCGCGGCGCTCAAGCCGGATGCGGTATTCGCGTTCGAGCCGGGCGGCATGGGCGTCAATTTCGTCAAGCAGTACGCGCAGGCCGGCCTCGCCGGAAAGATGCCGTTCCTGTCGGCGTTCACCGTCGACGAGACGACGCTGCCGGCGACGCAGGACGCCGCGGTCGGCCTGCTCTCGGGTGCGCAATGGGCGCCCAACCTCGACAACCCGGTGAGCAAGAAGTTCGTCGCCGACTTCGAAGCGACCTACAAATACGTGCCGGCGCTCTATGCCAGCCAGGGTTACGACGCCGCCCTGCTCGTCGACGCAGCCGTGAAGGCGGCCGGCGGCAAGGTCAAGGACAAGGAGGCGCTGCGCGACGCCTTCCGCAAGGCCTCGTTCGCCTCGGTGCGCGGCACCGCCTTCAAGCTCAACAGCAACGGCTTTCCGATCCAGGACGTCTATGTCGTCAAGGCGATCAAGCGCCCGGACGGCAAGTACGCGACCGAGATCGTGTCGAAGGTGTTCAGCGATTTCGGCGATGCCTATGCAAAGGACTGCGCGCTGAAGTGAGCAGGCTGCATTCCGCCGTCACTCGCCATCCAGCCGTCTGCCGGGCTTGTCCGGCATCCACGGTCGCAGCAGCGCCGAAGGTGGCGAGACGTGGATGCCCGGCACACGGCCGGGCATGCGTCAGATCGGCGCCGCTGTATCATCCGGGCCGGCTCCGCTGCCCGCGGCCGGGATCCATAACCCCTGCTGCGTGCATGGCGCGTCTGCACCTGGGCGAGCGGAATGGCAGCACCGCATGAACACCACGCTCCTCGTCGTGCAGGTGCTCAACGGGCTGCAGCTCGGCGTGCTGTTGTTTCTGATCGCGTCCGGATTGACGCTGGTCTTCGGCGTGATGGATTTCATCAACCTCGCCCACGGCGTGCAGTACATGCTGGGCGCCTATCTGGCGGTCGCCTTCTACGCGCTCACCGGCAACTTCCTCGCCGCGCTGGTGCTCGCGCTCGCCGCCGCACTGGCGTTCGGCCTGGTCCTGGAATTCGCCGTGCTGCGTCACCTCTATGACCGCGACCACCTCGACCAGGTGATCGCGACCTTCGGCATCATCCTGTTCCTGAACCAGGGCGTGAAGCTGGTGTGGGGCGCGGCCCCGCTCAACATGCCGATCCCCGAGATGTTTTCGGGATCGGTGCGGCTGATGGAGGGCCTGCTCTATCCGGTGTGGCGGCTCGTCATCATCGGCTCCGGCCTTGCGATCGCGGCGCTCCTGTACGTGCTCGTCAGCTACACGCGCATCGGCATGCTGGTGCGCGCGGGCGCGACCAACGCCGCAATGGTCGCGGCGCTCGGCGTCAACATCCGCCGCCTGTTCATGATCGTGTTCGGCTTCGGTGCCATGCTGGCCGGCTTCGCCGGCATCATGATCGCACCGATCCTGTCGGTCGAGCCCGGCATGGGCGACACGATCCTGATTCTCGCGTTCGTGGTGATCGTGATCGGCGGCATCGGGTCGATCCGCGGCGCGTTCGTCGCCGCGCTGCTGATTGGGCTCGTCGACACGCTCGGCCGCTCGTTCTCGGTCGACATCCTACGGCTGTTCATGGGGCCGTCGCCGGCGCGCACCGTCGGGCCGGCCATCGCCTCGATGCTGATCTACCTGTTGATGGCGTTGGTGCTGTTCTTCCGACCGGCCGGCCTGTTTCCCGTCCGGGGACGCTGAGATGGCCCACGCCGCGCCCGCCGCGACCTCTCCGGCGCCTGCGCGGAAGGTCTATTCGGGCCTCGTCGTGCCCGGGCTCGTGTTCGCGACCTTCGCGCTCGCTCCGATCGCGGCGCTTGCGAGTGCCGAAATCCTACGTCCTGGCGATGGTCACGCGCGTGATGATCTTCGCGATCGCGGCCATCGCGCTCGACCTGCTGGTCGGCTATGGGGCGCTGATCTCGTTCGGCCATGCGGCCTTCATCGGCCTCGGCGCCTATGCGGTCGGCATCCTGTCGGCGCACGGCTTCGGCGAGGCGCTTCTCGCGTTGCCGCTCGCGCTCGCCGTATCCGGCCTGTTCGCGCTCGCGACCGGCGCGGTGTGCCTGCGCACCAAGGGCGTCTACTTCATCATGATCACGCTCGCCTTCGGGCAGATGGCGTATTTCACCGCGAGCTCGCTTGCGCCCTATGGCGGCGACGATGGCCTCACCATCGCGGCGCGCAACACGCTGTTCGGGCTGCCGCTGCTGCGGAGCAACCGGTTCTTCTACTATTTCGTTCTAGCCTGCCTGCTCGGCAGCTATCTTTTCTGCCGCGCGCTGGTGAATTCGCGCTTCGGGCGCGTGCTCCGCGGCGCGCGCGAGAATCCGACCCGGATGGCGACGCTCGGCTTCGACGTCTACCGCTTCCAGCTTGTAGCCTACGCGATCGCCGGCACCATCGGCGGACTGTCCGGCTTCCTGCTCGCCAATGCCACCGAGTTCGTGAGCCCGGCATACATGTCGTGGCAGCGCTCGGGCGAGTTGATCGTCATGGTGCTGCTCGGCGGCATGGGCTCGCTGCACGGGGCGATCATCGGCACCGCGGCCTACCTTCTGCTGGAGGAATGGCTCGCCGGCGTCACCGAGCATTGGAAGGTGATCTTCGGGCCGCTGCTGGTGCTGATCGTCGTCTTCGCTCGCGGCGGCCTGATCGGCGTCGCCGCCGAGCTGAAGCGGAGGCTTGCCCGTGGCTGATCCGGTGCTGTCGCTGCGCGTGCTGCGCAAGAATTTCGGCGGCCTGCGGGTCACCGACAACGTCGATCTCGACATCATGCCGGGCGAGCTGCACGCCGTGATCGGGCCGAACGGCGCCGGCAAGACGACGCTCATCAATCAGGTTTCCGGCCTGCTGCACCCTGACGCAGGCCTGATCATGTTCAGCGGATACGACATCACGGCGATGCCGCCGCATGCACGCGCGGCGCTCGGGCTCGCCCGCTCGTTCCAGATCACATCCGTGCTGCCCGGCTTCTCCGTGCTTGAAAACGTGGCGCTCGCGGTGCAGGCGCGGGCCGGATCGAGCTTCCGCGTCTTCGGACGCGCGGCCGAGGAGCCGGCGTTGAACGAACCGGCGCGCGCGGCGCTCACCGACGTCGGACTCGCCGATCGTGAGCATTCTCTGGCCGGACACCTCTCGCATGGCGAGAAGCGCGCGCTCGAGCTCGCGATCGCGCTCGCCATGGAGCCGAAGCTGCTGCTGCTGGACGAGCCGATGGCGGGCACGGGGCGCGAGGAAACCGAACGGCTTGTCGCCGTGCTGCGGCGTCTCAAGGGCCGCTTCCCGATTCTGCTGGTCGAGCACGACATGACGCGCGGTGTTCGCACTCGCGGATCGCATCTCGGTGCTGATCTACGGGCGTATCCTGGCGAGCGGCGCGCCGGCCGAGGTACGCGCCGATCCGCAGGTTGTCGCCGCCTATCTGGGCGACGAGTTGGAGTGAGCGGGATGCTGACCGTCGACGGGCTGCAGGCCGCCTATGGACCCGCCAAGGTGCTGTTCGACGTCAGCTTCCGCGTCGATGCCGGAGAAGTCGTGACGCTGCTCGGCCGCAACGGCATGGGCAAGACGACGACGATCCGCGCGATCATGGGCCTGCTGCGCCCTTCCGGCGGAGCTGCCAGCTTCCAAGGACTGGCGCTCGTCGGCCTGCCGTCCTACCGGATCGCGCAGGCCGGACTCGGCCTGGTGCCGGAAGGTCGGCAGGTTTTCCCGACGCTTACGGTCGAAGAGAATTTGATCGCGACCGCCGCGGCACGCTTCGGCCCGCCGCGCTGGACGCGCGAGACGGTATACGCCCTGCTGCCGAAGCTCGCCGAACGGCGCGCTCAGATCGGCAGTCAACTCTCTGGGGGCGAGCAGCAGATGCTGGCGATCGGCCGGGCGCTGATGACCAATCCGAAGCTGCTCATCCTGGACGAGGCGACCGAGGGCCTCGCCCCGCTCGTCCGCAGGGAAATCTGGAGCTGCCTCGCGAGACTGAAGGGCGAAGGCCAGGCGATCCTGCTGGTCGACAAGCATCTCGATGCCCTGACCAGGCTCGCCGACCGGCATGTGGTGATCGAGAAGGGCCACGTGGTGTGGTCGGGCAGCTCGCGCGACCTTGCCGCAGACCCGTCGGTGCGCCGGCGCTATTTGCAGGTGTAGCCAAGCGTCGGTCCTGTCAGGGGCGACTTGCCCTCCACCGCTGTTGAAAGGCCGGACGCCAGAGATTATCATCAGATAGCATTAGATATCATCAGATAGCATTAGATATCATCCGAGGAAATCATGCCTTCCAGCTATGCGCTTGGCAAACGGTTTGAGAATTTCGTTCGCGAGCAGGTCGCGAGCGGCCGCTACAACAATGCAAGCGAGGTCGTCCGCGCCGGCCTCAGGCTGCTCGAGTCCGAGGAGGAGTTACGGAAACGCAACATGGCCGAGCTTGATGCCGCGATCGATCGTGGATTGGCGGATATAGCAGCCGGTCGGACGCACGCCATCGACGAAGTGCGGGCTCACTTGCGAGCGGAATTCGGCTCGCCGGACGAGGCGCGGAAACGCAAACTCGCCGAACTAGGCGCGATGTTGGCCGAAGGCATAGCTGATGCCGATGCTGGGCGCACAGTGCCGCTCGAAGAAGTTGCAGCGGAGCTTCGCGCCAAATACAAGGCGATGGCCGACCGCAAAAGATGAAAGTCGCCTTCACGCTAGCGGCGCGTCGCGACCTATCGCAGATCGGCGACTTCATTGCAGAAGACAATCCGCCACGAGCCGTTACCTTCGTCGACGAGTTGGAACAGCATTGCTTGAGGATCGGCTTCGCGCCGCATGCGTATCCCGTCGTCGCGCCTCAGGGTGGACGCGAGATTCGACGAGTAGTTCACGACAGCTATCTCATCTTCTATGACATCGTCGGGGGCGCGGTCCGAATACTCCGCATCATCCATGGCGCCCGCGATTGGGAACGCCTGGTGCTTCCGCTGGAGTGATCACTCCGCCGCTTGCTTCCAGGTCGTCGCGTGCGCCTTCGGCTTTGCCTTGCGGCGCAGCTCGGTGAGCTCCTCGCGATCACGTGCGAAGTTGCGGAAGATCTGGTCACGGCCGGCGAGGTATTGCGGCGGGCAGTGAATGCCGGCGGCGCCGTACCAGGCTGCCGCCCGCATCGCGAAGAACGGATCGACGAGATGCGGCCGCGCCAGCGCGACAAGGTCGGCGCGGCCGGCGGCGAGGATGGTGTTGACCTGATCCGCCGTGGTGATGGCCCCGACGCACATGGTCGCCAGTCCCGCCTCGTTGCGGATCTGGTCGGAGAACGGTGTCTGGTACATCCGTCCATACACCGGCTCGGCGTCCACAACGGTCTGCCCGGTCGAAACATCGATCAGGTCGCAGCCGGCGTCGGCAAACAGCCTCGCCACCACCACAGCGTCGTCACCCTGCAGCCCGCCGTAGGCCCAATCGGTCGCCGAGATGCGCACCGACATTGGCTTCTCGTCCGGCCAGGCGGCGCGCATGGCGCGGAAGACTTCGAGCGGGAAGCGCATGCGGTTCTCGATCGAGCCGCCGTACTCGTCGGTGCGCCGATTGGTGAGCGGCGAGATGAAGCTTGCCAGCAGATAGCCGTGAGCGCAGTGCAGCTCGACCATGTCGAAGCCGGCGCGCTCCGCGCGTCGCGTGGCCGCGACGAAATCCGCCACGACCGCAAGCATATCGGCGCCGGTCATCGCGCGCGGGACGCGGCTGTGCGGCAGGTACGGCAGCGCGGAGGCCGAGATGATCGGCCAGCCGCCATCCTCGAGCGGCTCATCCATGCCATCCCACATCAGCTCGGTGCCGCCCTTGCGGCCGGCATGGCCGAGCTGCATGCAGAATTTCGCCGCCGCGTGGGTGTGCACGAAGTCGACGATGCGCTTCCAGGCCGCCTCCTGCGCATCGCTATACATGCCGGCGCAGCCCCGGGTGATGCGCGCGTCCGCCGACACGCAAGCCATCTCGGTGAAAATCAATCCCGCGCCGCCGACCGCGCGGCTGCCGAGATGGACGAGATGCCAGTCGGTCGGCAGACCATCCTCGGCCGAGTACTGGTCCATCGGCGAGACCACGACGCGGTTGGCAAGCGTCATGCCGCGCAGCCGGAACGGCTGCAGCATCGGCACGGTCGGCGCCGCGACGTCGACGTCGAAACCCCGATCGCGCACCTCGCGCGCCACCACCCTGTCCACTTCGGCGACGAACTCGGGGGCCCGAAGCGCGAGGTTGTCATAGGTGATGGCCTTGGCGCGCGTCATCAGACCGAATGCGAAGCGCGTCGGATGCATCGCCCAGAAGCGCCTGACGTGCTCGAACCAGACCAGCGACACGTCGGCGGAGTGCTGGGTCTTTTCGACCTCGTCGCGGCGTTGGGTCTCGAAATGCCTCAGCGCGGCCGCGACATCGCGGCCGCCGGCCGCGCGCAGCGCCTCGTAGAGCGCGATCGCGTCCTCCATCGCCAGCTTGGTGCCCGAGCCGATGGAAAAGTGCGCCGTCGCCTTGGCATCGCCGATCAGCACCACGTTCTCGTGCGTCCAGCGCGTGCAGCGAATGGTCGGGAAGCTGCGCCACAGCGAGCGGTTGACGGTCAGCCGATGCCCCTTGAGCTCGTCGGCGAATACGCCTTCGAGAAAACGGGCTGAAGCGTGCTCGTCCAACTCGTCGAGCCCGGCGCGGGCGAACGTCTCGGGATCGGTTTCCATCACCCAGGTCGAGCGGCCGACCTCGTACTGGTAGCAGTGGGCGATGAAGATGCCGTGCGCGGTCTCGCGGAAGAAGAACGTGAAGGCGTCGAACGGCCGCGTCGAACCCATCCAGGAGAATTTGTTGGGTCGCAGGTCGACGGCCGGCTCGAACGCGCCGGCGAAAGTCTCGCGCACGCGCGAATTGATGCCGTCGGCCGCGACCACGAGGTCGGCGTCGCGCATCGATGCCTCGACGTCGGCGACCTCGGCCTGGAACCGAAGCTCAACGCCGAGCGCGCGAGCGCGCTCGTGCAACAGCGTCAGCAGGGTGGTGCGGGCGCAGCCGCAGAAACCGTTGCCGCCGACGCGATGCACCGTTCCCTTGAAGTGGATCTCGATATCGTCCCAATAGGCGAAATTGTCGGTGATCGCGCGGTAGCTGTCGCGGTCGTAGCGCTCGAAGGTGTCGAGCGTCTCGTCCGAGAACACGACGCCGAAGCCGAACGTATCGTCGGGCCGATTGCGCTCGAACACGGTGATGCGCGCCTCCGGCCACGCCTTTTTCGTCAACAGCGCGAAGTACAGGCCCGCCGGGCCCCCACCGATGACGTGAACCTTCATGCGCGCCTCCACGGGCGTCGGGCAGCCGGCGATCGTGCTCGATCGCGAGTCGATATTTTAAGCTTCAAATATTTATCGGGCAACGCCCGGCCAGTTTGAATCCGCGGCCATCCTTCGAGACGCCGCGCGTTCTGCGCGGCTCCTCAGGATGAGGGCTGGAGCAAGCCCGCGCCCTCCGACCTCATCCTGACAGTCTGGCCGAAAACTAACCCTCATCCTGAAAGCCTGGCCGAAAATTATCCCTCATCCTGAGGAGCGTCGCGTCAGCGACGCGTCTCGAAGGATGGCCGCCTGCGGCGGCCGAGCGTCTCGAAGCGAGAGCTCGCAAATTGATCCACGACCCGCCCCGGCACTGCTTGAAGCCTAGAAATTTGAAGCTTAAAATAAATTTAGCAGCGGGATTCCGCACCGGTTGGACGTCGATACATGGCATCGCTCGACGGGCATCATGCGGTCGTGACCGGCGGCGGACGCGGCATCGGCCGCGCGGTCGCCGCCTCGCTGACGGCGGCCGGAGCCGCGGTCACCGTGCTCGGACGCGGCGAAGCGGCGCTGGCGGACGCCGTCGCCCAGGGCGACGCGACCGGTTACGTGATCGCGGACGTGACCGATCAGCGCGCGGTCGAAAGCGTGCTCAAGCGGGCGACCGCCGACCGCGGCGTCATCGACATCCTGGTCGCCAATGCCGGCGGCGCCGAAAGCGCGCCGTTCGCGAAAACGGACGCCGACCAGTTTCGTCGCATGTTCGAGCTCAACGTCATCGGCGTCGTGCATGCGACCCATGCCGTGCTCGGCGACATGGTGGCGCGCGGCTTCGGTCGCATCGTCGTGGTGGCCTCCGTCGCCGGGCTCAAGGGCTACGCTTACGTCTCGGCCTATTGCGCCGCCAAGCACGCGGCAGTCGGTCTGGTGCGCGCGCTGGCGCAGGAGACGGCGAAGACCGGCGTCACCGTCAACGCCGTCTGCCCGGGCTACACCGACACCGATCTTGTCCGCGACGGCCTTGCCAACATCGCCGCCAAGACCGGGCGATCGCAGGAGGCGGCGCTCGCCGACCTGCTCAAGGACGAGCCGCTCGGCCGGCTGATCTCGCCCGACGAGGTCGCGGCCGCGGTGGTGTTCCTGTGCTCGCGGGAGGCCGGCGCCATCACCGGCACCACGCTGGCGATTTCGGGCGGGGAGCTATGAGCGCCATGGACGAGACCGCCGCGATCCCGCTCGATGCCGAGACCAAGGTGGCGGAGCGGCCGGCCGATCACGAGGCGGAGCTGCGCCTGTGGCTGCGGCTGCTAACCTGCGCGACCCTGATCGAAGGCGAGATCCGCCGGCGGCTGCGCGCCCAGTTCGGCGTCACGTTGCCGCGCTTCGACCTGATGGCGCAGCTCGACCGGACCCCGGCGGGAATGACGCTCGGCGAGCTTTCCGGGCGCATGATGGTGTCGAACGGCAACGTCACCGGTCTTGCCGAGCGGCTGGTCGCGCAGGGGCTGCTCGATCGCCGCCCCTCCCCGAACGACCGCCGCGCGCAGCTCGTCAGCCTCACGGCGGATGGCCGCCGCGCCTTCCGTACAATGGCACGCGCGCACGAGGACTGGATCGCGGACATGTTCGCCGATCTCGCGCCCGGCGACGTCGAGGCGCTGATGCGGCTGTTGGCGAAGACCAAGGCGTCGGCGCGCAAGGCGGTCGGCCGCGAGCAAGCGCCATGAGCGCCGCCAGGCAGGTCCCCTTGCCGTTGTCGGAGACCGCGATCGAGGCCGAAGCGACCGCGCAGAGACCCTTTGAAAATGCGGGCACCGGTCTGCAGATCGCGTTTGCGTCCTTCGAGACGCGGTCCTTCGGACCGCTCCTCAGGATGAGGAATGTGGTGTGTGGCATACACAAACCTCCTCATGCTGAGGAGCGCGCGAACGCGCGCGTCTCGAAGCACGCGGAACATTTTCCCCGAGCTCGAAGGCATGCTCAAACAGTCGCGCAGGCGCTGTGCATGGGAACCGAGGACTTCGCCCGCGCGTTCCGGGCCTTTGCGGCCAAGCAGAAACCCGTGTTCGAGGGCAACTGACATGGCGACGACCGAGGCGACCGGCAGCGGCCACGTCGACACCTTTGCGCGCGACAACCTGCCGCCGCGCGCGCAATGGCCGCAGTTCCGGTTCGACCTGCCCGAGCTCCGCTATCCGGAGCGGCTCAATTGCGTCGTCGAGTTGCTCGATCGTTGGATCGCCGCCGGTCACGCGGCCCAACCCTGCTTGATCTCCCCGACGGAGCAGCTGAGCTACGGCGAGCTTGCCGAACGGGTGAATCGCATCGCCAACGCGTTGACGCGCGACCTCGGCATGGTCCCCGGCAATCGCGTGCTGCTGCGTGCGGCCAACAATCCGATGCTGGTCGCCGCCTACCTGGCGGTCATCAAGGCCGGCGGCGTCGCGGTCCCGACCATGCCGCTGTTGCGCGCCAAGGAGCTGATCTACCCGATCGGCAAGGCGAAGGTCGCGCTGGCGCTCTGCGATGCGCGGCTCGCCGACGAATTGGAGAAGGCGCAAGAGCAGGCGCCCGAGCTGAAGCGGATCGTCTACTGGGGCGCCGGCGCGCCGGATTCGCTCGAGACCCTGATGGCGAAGCCGGGCTACGACCGGTTCACGGCGCGCGACACCTCAGGCGACGACGTTTGCCTGATCGCCTTCACCTCCGGCACGACCGGCGAGCCGAAGGGCACGATGCATTTCCACCGCGACTTCCTGGCGACCTGCGACAGCTACGGCCGCCACGTGCTGCGCGCGAGCGCCAAGGATCGTTTCATCGGCTCGCCGCCGCTCGCCTTCACCTTCGGTTTCGGCATCGTCTTGTTCCCGTTGCGGGTCGGGGGATCGACCGTTCTGTTGGAGAAAGCGGCCCCGGAGGACCTGCTGCCTGCAATCGCCGAGCATCGCGCCACCGTCTGCTTCACCGCTCCCACAGCCTACCGCGCCATGCTGCCGAAGCTGTCCGGGTACGACGTCGCGTCATTGCGTAAATGCGTGTCCGCCGGAGAAACATTGCCGAAGGCGACTTTCGAGGCCTGGCGCGATGCCACCGGCATCAGCCTGATGGACGGCATCGGCGCGACCGAGATGCTGCACATCTTCATCGGCTCGCCGGACGATGAGATCCGCGCCGGCTCGACCGGCAAGGTGGTGCCGGGCTACGAGGCCATGGTGATCGACGATGCCGGGCACGAAATGCCGCCGGGCATTCCGGGACGGTTGGCGGTGCGCGGGCCGACCGGCTGCCGCTACCTCGCCGATACGCGGCAATGCCGTCTATGTGCAAAGCGGATGGAACGTGACCGGCGACACCTACGTGATGGATAAGGACCGGTACTATTGGTACCAGGCGCGCTCCGACGACATGATCATCTCGGCCGGCTACAACATCGCCGGCCCTGAGGTCGAAGCCGCGTTGCTGACCCATCCGGCGGTCGCCGAATGCGGCGTGGTCGCCGCTCCCGACGAGGAGCGTGGCCATATCGTGAAGGCCTATGTGGTGCTGCGCGACGACCATGTCGGCGACGGCGCGATGTCCAAGCAGTTGCAGGATCACGTCAAGGCGACGATCGCGCCCTACAAGTATCCGCGCGCGATCGAATACGTCACGGCGCTGCCGAAGACCCAGACCGGCAAGCTGCAGCGCTTCGAGCTGCGGCGCACCGCGCAAGCTGCGGGCCGGCGGCTGGCGTCCTAACGAAGGGCACCGTCATTGCGAGCCGAAGGCGAAGCAATCCAGAACGTAGGGTGGGCAAAGGCGTGCGCTTGCGCGCCGTGCCCACGCGGTCTGCACAACGTGGGCACGCGCCGCGCCGCGGCGCTTTGCCCACCCTACGACTTCGTCGCTGCGCTCCTCGCAATGACGGGATAGTCGCGTGAACCTCGACACGACGCGATTGGAGTAGAGGGAGGAAAACGGGAATGCCGCGCACCAAGCCGCCCCTGATGCCCGATACGCTCGACGACGAGGCGCCGCGACCGCTCAATCCGCGAACGTGGCCGCGGCCGCAGGGCTACGCCAACGGCATGATCGCCAAGGGCCGCATCCTGGTCACCGGCGGGGTCGTCGGCTGGGATCTGATGGGCCGGTTTCCGGCCGGTTTTCTCGCGCAGGCGCGCCAGGCCCTCGCCAATATCCTGGCAATCCTTGCCGAGGGCGAGGCCGGCCCCGAGCATGTCGTCCGCCTCACCTGGTATGTCGTCGACATGGACGAATATCTCCGCTGCCGGCGCGAGCTCGGCCGCGTCTATCGCGAGCTGATGGGCGGGCACTATCCGGCAATGGCGCTGGTTGCGGTCAACCGGCTGGTCGAGCCGGAGGCACGGCTCGAGATCGAGGCGACCGCGGTGGTGGCGTAACGCGCCTGCACCGGCGTTGAAGCGCCGCGCCGTAGTGGGAAAGTCTGGCCGTTCTTTGATCGAGCTACGACTCAGTCCTCGAGCGCGATGGAGTCCTGCGCGCTCCATGTGACGCCGACGGTCGCCCCGACCCGGCGATCCGAATTCCCTGCGCTGATCTCCTTCACCAACAGTTTCCGGCCGGCGTCCGTGACGATCCGGTAGATCGTTTGGCCGCCGACGAAACTCGTCGACTCGATACGGCCCGCCAACGGCGCCTCGTTGGCTTGCGCAAAGCCCATGCGCTCGGGGCGGACCGCGATGGTGCCTCGTCCCGGCTGTCCCTGGCGGTCGGTCGGCAGGGCAAGGCCCTCGGCGATGCGAAAAGCGCCATCGCGCCACTCGCCCTCGAACAGATTGATCTCGCCGATGAAGTCCGCAACGAAGCGCGTGCGCGGCCGGCTATAGATCTCCGTGGGCGTCCCGAGTTGCTCGATGCGCCCCGCGTTCATAACCGCGATGCGGTCGGACATGGTCATCGCCTCTTCCTGGTCATGGGTGACGAAGATCAGCGTGACGCCGAGCTGCTTCTGCAATTGCTTCAGCTCCAATTGCATCGACTGCCGCAGCTTGCGGTCGAGGGCGGCGAGCGGCTCGTCGCACAACAGCACCGGCGGGCGAACCACGATCGCGCGCGCCAGCGCCACGCGCTGCTGCTGGCCGCCCGAGAGCTCTCCCGGCCGCCGGTGCTCCAGCCCTTCGAGCGCCACCTGCCGCAGGGCCTGCGCGACGCGGTCGGCGACCTCGCGCCGGGGAAGCCCGCGCATGCGCAAGCCGAACGCCACGTTCTCGGCGACGGTGCGGTGCGGAAACAGCGCGTAGGACTGGAAGATCATGCCCATGTCGCGCTTGTGCACCGGCATGTCGGTGATGTCGGTCCCGCCGACCAGGATGCGGCCGGCGTCCGGCACCTCGAAGCCGGCAATCATGCGCAGCGTCGTGGTCTTGCCGCAGCCCGACGGACCAAGCAGCGCGAAGAACTCTCCGGCGGCGATCGCGAGATCGACGTCGTCGACGGCGCGCGTCCTGCCGTCGAAGCTCTTGCTCACGCCTTCGAGCCGGACGGTCGCGGCCGCGCGACCGTTGACGACGTCTTTCATCGCGGCGTCGACGTAGGCTGGGCAAAGCGACGCGAAGCGGCGCGTGCGGGGGCACCCCATCGCGCTACGCGCGATGGGGACCCCGTCCACGTGTCGAGCCAGGGAAAGACGTGGGCACGGCGCGCTTTCAGCGCGCCTTTGCCCACCCTACAGGCGTCGCGCTGCGCCCGGGACACGAGAATCAGCCCCGCAAAATGCGGGCGACGCGCGCGTCGATGTCGTCCTTGCGCTCGTTGTACCACTTCCAATCGACCTGGATCAGCTGCGCCACCTTGGTCTCGGTGTTGTAGAGCTTGGCGTCATACCGCGGGTCGAGCTTCACCTTGCGGTTCGAGGGCGAGTACCAGACCGCCTCGGCCAGCGGCTTCTGAATATCCGGCCGCAGCATGAAATTGATCCAGGCGTAGGCCAGCTCCTTGACCTTCGAGCCGGGCGTGACGGCCAGCACCTGCTCCAGCGCGAGCACACCCTCCTGTGGCGCGGCGAACTCGATCGGCTGGTTCTGGCCGTCGTAGCGGTACACGCCGCTGTCGTGCAGCACGCCGATCGTCACCTCGCCGGACAACAGCGCCTTTTCCATCTGGCCCGTGAAATCGAACGTCTTGATCGGCTTGAGCTGCTCGAGCGCCTTGTAGGCGGCGTCGAGGTCGTTCAGTCCCTTGCCGTACACCTTGCCCAGCATCATCAGATGCATCTGGCCGAGGCTGTTGATCGGAATGATGTAACCGCCGCGTTGGCCGGCAAACTTCGGATCGGCGAGATCCTTCCAGGATTTCGGCGCGGACAATCCCTTGTCGGTGCGATAGCCGAAGCCGATCGCGCTGGTGAACATCGAGACCCCGACCATCTTGTCGCTGACCGCGTAGGGAAACACATCGGCGATGTTCGGCACGTGCTTGGCGTCGAGCTTGGGCTCGACCAGGCCTTCCACCACGGCCTGCCATTGCTCGCTGGTGTTGCTGTGCAAAACGTCATAGAGCGGCGCGTTCTTCGGCGTCGCCTGCAGTTTCGGATAGTAGGGAAACGCCGCGTCCGTCTCGACCTTGCATTTGAATTCCTTCTCGAAGACGGGGATAACCTGCGCCTTCATCACCTCGCCCCATTTCCCGCCCCATGCGGTCGTCTTCAAGGTCGCGGTCTGCGCGCGCAGGACCGCCGGCGCACCGACCGCGGCGACCGCGGCCGCGCCGCCGGTTGCCTTGATGAAGCTGCGTCGGGAAAGAGTCCGTTCTGCCGTCATGGGGACCTCCTTTGCGGGTCAGAGCCTGACATAGGCGCGCAAGCCGATGATGCGTTCGAGCAGCACGACGGCCGTGAGCGCCAGCACGATCGATACCATCGACGCCGCCGCGATGGCGCCGTCGAGGTCGAAGCGAATGTAGTTGAGCAGCACGACCGGCAAGGTCTCGCCGCCGGGCACGACCAGGAACAGCGAGATCGGAAGCTGGTCGAACGAGACGATGAAGGCGAAGATTGCCCCTGCGATGACGCCCGGGCGGATCAAGGGCAGCGTCACTTCGAAGAATACGCGCGCTGGATTGGCCCCGAGCGCGGCAGCCGCTTCCTCGATGCGGCGATCGAAATTCTGCAGCACCGCAAGCGTCGTGCGCAGCACGTACGGTACCGCAACCAGCGTATGGCCGACGACCAGTCCCCAGACCGGACGGCCGATGCCGGAGAGCATCAGCACTTGAAACAGCGAGAGGCCGGTCAGGATTGCCGGAAGCATCAGCGGCGAGAGGAACAGCGTGGTGAGCAGCCGCGCGCCCGGCAGGTTGCCGCGCGCGATCGCGAGCGCACACATCGCCCCGATGGTGGTCGACAGCACCACCACCGCGGCCGCGACCCGAAGGCTGAGCCATAACGCGTTCATGAAATCGGAGCTGGTGAAGAACTTCACGAACCAGCGCAGCGTCACCCCGACCGGCGGGAACGCGATATACGGCGTCGGGTTGAGCGCAAAGACGATGACGATGGCGATCGGCGTCAACAGGAATGCGACGATCGCGCCGTTTATCGTCAGGTAGGCGGCGCGCGCGGGATCGAATGGCCGCCCGGTCATGCCAGCTCCCTCTCGCCGGTGACCCGGCCCAGGATGGCATTATAGGCGAACACCAGCACCAGGGAGACCGCCAGCAGCACGACGCCGAGCGCGCCGGCGAAGCCGAGATTGAAGCTCGCGCTCACCTGCTGGTAGATCAGCATCGGCAGGGTGAGCACGTTGTTGCCGCCGAGCAGGACCGGGGTCACGTAGGCGCTGATGGCGAGCGCGAACACCAGCAGCGATCCCGCCAGGATGCCGGGAAAGCTCAACGGCAGGGTCACTTCCAGAAAGGTGCGCGCCCGGTTTGCGCCCAGCCCTCGGGCCGCCTCTTCGAGCGTGCGGTCGATGCGGCCGATCACGCCGACGAGGGTCAGCACCATGAACGGCACGTAGATGTGGACGAGGCCGACCACCACGCCGAACTCGTTGTACATGAGCGGCAGGGGTTTGTCGGCGAGGCCGAGCCAGGCGAGCGTGGTGTTGATCACGCCGCGATCGGCCAGAATCGTCATCCATGCGAAGGTGCGCACGACGATACCGGTGAGCAGCGGAGCGATGACGGCCATCAGCAGCAGCGCGTGGCCCAGGCGCGAGCGCATCCGTGCCATGCAATGGGCGAGCGGGTAGCCGATCACGAGCGCGATGCCGGTGGTGACGAGGCCGATGCGCAAGGTCGCGACCAGCGCGTCGAAATACAGGTCGCTGTCGAACAGCCGGTTGTAGTGACGCAGCGTGAAGGTGACGTTGGGATTGCTCACCGGGTTGCCGGACAACAGGCTCAACGTCGCCATGACGGCGAACGGCAGGATGAAGAACAGCACGAACAACAGCGCGGCCGGCGCGATCGCCCAGGCGATCGGCGAGATGCCCTTGCGTCCTTTACCTCTCCCCGCTTGCGGGGAGAGAGCCTGCCCCGGACTAGATCCGGGGTCGACTTCCGCGCGCAGCGAGGAAGTCGGGTGAGGGGGCGTCCTCGCAAGCTTAGGCATTTCCGCGAATCCCCCTCACCCGGCTCGGCGCGTGCCGCGCCTCGCCGACCCTCGGGTCGGAGCCCGAGGGCAGGCTCTCACCCCGCAAGCGGGGAGAGGCAAAGCACCGCTTCCGCAACGCGCCCAAACGTCACTCCGCGGCTGTCGCCCGCGACCGGCGCCTTCAGCCGCTTCGAGCAAGTAGCCCGGATTTCGCTTGGCGCTCAATTCGGGCTACGCGCTGCTCGCTGCGCGGACTCTAGCCGTTAAGACCCCTCGGCTCGACGGATCCTGTTGTGCGTAGTTCACTTTCGTTTGCGCTAGGATTTGGGCGATGCGCCGGTCTCGTTCTCGTGCCTCATAGCCGTAGCAGGCATAGAAAAAAGAGCGCGGGATGGGTCCCGTGCTGAGATAGTAGCCAATTTGCCGTCGACTGTATCCAAGGACGCCAGCAAGCCCCTCTTGCGTGAGATTGTTACGTTTGAGGAAATTAGCGAGGCCCTGGGGCGTCATCATCTAAGTCGCAAGGTCTTCGACCATCTCAGCTGTCATTTCCAGATCAGGCCCGTCCCAAGCGATAACGTCACCGTCCTCGATAAGCTTGGCGGTCGCAAAAAGCGCAGCACTGTTCCGCAGGGGGCGGTAAATCTTGAAGCTGCTGATTGCGGGCGTGAGGTCAACGTCCTCGACGATTCCGGCGCGCTCGCCCTCGGCCCATTCAATCTGCAGGGCGCGGCCCTCCCGAACGCTGAGACGCGCAATCCGAGGAAGTGGAATCCCGGAGTGCTCGATATCATCCGCGCTCATTGAGCCTTCTCCACTCGGCTAGCAGGACCGCACAGTTCGCTGGTGCCGCCGCCCATTCGCGGGCTTCCTTCAGGTCTTTTCGGGCGCCGTGTCCCTTAATGATCTCCAGCGTCGCCAAGTCGATTGAGCACCTGGAGTTCGGTCCGCGCACGTGGAAATGCGGCGGCGGGTGCTCGCCCCGCGCATAAACGTAAAGCTTACAATTACTTAGGCACGCGATCCGGGGCATGCCCTTGAACCGCAAGATAGTGCAATAGTTGCATCATAGCAATAGAAAAATGTGCAGTCATTGCACAATAGCTCGTGGTGGAGT
>CAVTXS010000008.1:0-45054 GCA_963738705.1 uncultured Alphaproteobacteria bacterium | reverse complement strand
CCCAGTGCGGGCGGGTCGACATGGAGCAGAGCAGCAACGACACGTGGCTGGAAATTCGGCGGCAGGAGTGGATCCGACGCGAGCTGCTCGTACAGCGTAGCGCCGTGAAACCCCTCACTGGTCCAGTGCGCTGCGCGCTCGTTGAACAGCTGAACGATGCGGTCGACTTCAGCTTGGGTGGGCATTCGGCACCCCCTGGTTTGAGGTGCCAACCCAATTAGACTAAAGCGCCGCCTCAACTAGGTGACAAATTCAGGGTGCTTTTGTCACTGGTTTGGCCTTGGCCTTTTGGCGAAAGCGGGATCGCCTCAACGTGTCGGCGTTCAATCCGCGGATCCGTGCCACCTCGTTGCAGGCGTGCGTTGGGTTCCATCCGGGCAGGCGCTCCAGCAAGCGCACCTCTTCCAGCGCCTCCTGCAGCGGCGACAGCGGCCGATGTTTCTTCTGCAGCAGATCGAGCAAGCGATGATTGATCGCCCGCTGAACTGTCGGCGGTAATTTAACCCCGATCAGCCACCAGATCAGCCACGCCCGCAGATTGACGTCGCGCGGAAATGGCTTCGGCCGCGGCCGCGGCGGCCGCCAATCGGTCACGACCGTGACCGCCTCCGCCTTGCGCGGATTGCGCCGCCCGACCATCAGCGCTTGGCCTCGACGATCTCCGCGCTCGGCTTACCGAAGACATTGATGGCGCCCGCCACGCGCTCGGCGCCGCGCCGGGCGACCGTCTGCGCCGTCTTGACGTAGCGATTCGGCATGGCGAGCGACTTCCAGGCGAACGCGTCGCGCAACTCGATGAGGTCCGCGCCGTGGATAGCGCCCCAAGTCGCCGCTGAGTGCCTTAGCGTGTGTGGCGTGATCGGCTCGATTTCTGCCGCGAGGCAGACTGCCGTCAGTCGCTCGCGCAGATATTCGTAGCTGATCGGGTTTCCGCCGCGGCGCGAAAAAACCGCACCGACGCGGCCCTCCTGACGGTCGATAAGCATGGCGGCGTCGGCGCTGAGCACCCGGGCGCGCTTTTTGGTCGCACTGTCGTCGAGGTGGACCTCGAGGGTCTTGAGGTTGACCTCACTCCAGTCGAGCAGCCGCGCGTCGGAAACCCGCCAGCCGGTGACCGTAAGAAACCGGATCAGATCGCCGACCGGTCCTTGTTCCTTTGCCAGCGCGTCCAGAAATTTCGGCAGCTCGGTCTCGTCGAGCCAGCGGTCGCGGGTGCGGTTCGCATAGCGCTCGATACCCTTGCATGGATTGGTGCTGCGCATGCCCTCGCCAATGCCAAAGGTCATCATCTTTGAGAGCACGCGCATCGCATTGTTGGCATCGGCCGGCGTGCTTGCACGCTTGGCATAGAAAGCCGCGACCATGCCGGTGGAGATGTCGGCCACCCGCTTGCCCTTGAGCGCCGGCGTCAGCACGCGATCGATGACGCCGTTGTAGCGCTTAGCGGTGCCCGGCTTTTTCTTCGGCAAATGTTTGGCGCGGAAGGCGGCGACCAGATCTTCCCATTTCGGCAGCGCCTTCTTGGCCGCGCGCTCGGCTGCCGGATCGTCGCCGCGCTTGGCGGCCTGCAGCATGCGCTGCGCCTCCTCGCGTGCCTTGTCGGCAGGGAATGTTGCGTGGTCGCCGATGACGATCTTGCGCGGGTTCTTCTGACCCGGCATCGGCTGAAGCGCGAAAAACGTCTTCGCCAGCCGGCCATCGGCGAGCCGCCGCACGCGCAGCACGAAGCCGGTCAGTTTCGAGTCGCGAAAGGTGCGCTCGGCTTTGCCGGCAACGAGCTTGGCGACTTTGTTGGCGACGAAGTCTTCGGAGAGATAGGGCACCTCTGGTTTCTCCTTTGTGGTACCCTGGCGCGTACCCCCAAGGGATTTCCGATCCCTTGCGGCCCGGAGCGCTTTCCGATGCCTGGACCCCAAAGGGATTTTTTGGGCTTCCAGGGTACGCCTCAGGGTATGCTTTTGCGGTATCCGGTGACCGGGTGGATGTACCCAGTCACCAGGGGATTTTGGCCGTAAGTGCCATGAAATACAAGCTGTTTTCGGTATCAACCGGTAACAGCTGGGGACGTAGGAAAACCAACTTAAAATCCCTTGGGGGTAACCTCGTGAGGGTTCGAGTCCCTCCGTCCGCACCAGACCCTGGCCGTGGTCAGACTGGCAGAGGTCGAGTATACACAACGCAATGAACAGGAACGAAGCCATCGCCACGCTCAAGGGCTGCGCCGACGCGGTCAAGGCGCGCGGCGCAACCTCGCTTTACCTGTTCGGCTCTGCCGCCCGGGGTGAGGCAACAGCTGAAAGCGATCTCGACTTGTTCGTCGACTATGATCCGGACAAGAAATTCTCGCTGGTCGATCTGGTGGGTATCAAGCTGCTGCTTGAAGATGTCCTCGGCGTGGAAGTTGATGTAACGACTCGCGATAGCCTGCACCCGATGCTGCGAAAGGACATCGAGCAATCCGCATTACGTGTGTTCTGATGGAGCGGAAGGTCGGTCATACGATCCACGACATTCTGGAAACCATCGAGCGGGTCCAACTAAAGACTGCCAGCAAATCATTTGCAGAATTCGAGACCGATTGGGAATTGCGTTTCATCATTCAGCGCGCAATCGAAATCATCTCGGAAGCGACACGACGATTGCCTGATGAACTCAAGGCAACGAGGCCTGAAATCGAGTGGCGCAGCATTGCGGGGATAGGCAACGTGCTACGACATGAGTACCACACGATATCCGACAAGGTGATCTGGGACGTGATCCAGGCTGATTTGCCGCTTCTTAAAGCGGCGGTCGAGGTGATCGCCGCCAGCGTGGAGGAGTGATCTCGAAGGGGGGCGTGGCGGAATGGTGCACGCAACGGACTTACATCCCTTTTGGGGTAACCCCGTGAGGGTTCGAGCCCCTCCGTCCGCACCAGGCT
Source organism: uncultured Alphaproteobacteria bacterium (assembly GCA_963738705.1). Classification (GTDB taxonomy): domain Bacteria; phylum Pseudomonadota; class Alphaproteobacteria; order Rhizobiales; family Xanthobacteraceae; genus CAVTXS01. The sequence continues at coordinate 42,134 of CAVTXS010000008.1, read as the reverse complement.
CCGCTGCTAACGGATCGTGGCACTAACGTCGGTCCCGAACACGCCGTCTGCTCCGTTGTGAACGCTACGCTTCGCCCCGAGCCGCCGGAAACTTTCCCAGCACGGCTTCGGTCAGCGCCGAGTTGCAATACTCCCAGATCTCGACGATCTTGCCGTCCGCCAGCCGGTAGACCAGGCAATAGTCGTTATCGTAACGAACGCCGGTCTTGGTCACCATGTCGCCGCGCGCTTGCACCGCGACGTAGTCCTCATCCGCAATAAAGCGAAACGGGATTGTTCGCCGTCCTTCCGCCAGCACCGTGCGCAGGTGACCGTAAAGGTCGTTGATCAGCGACGCCTTGCCCTTGAACGTTCGAGACCAGGAGTATTGCCCGGTCACGTGCATGGTCACGTCGTCCGCCAGGCTGTCGACGAACCGGTTGCGATCACCGGCCGCCACGCCGGCGAAAAGCTCCTGCATCAGTTTCTTGTTTTCCTGCGCGCCCAAGTGAGCCTCCTCTCGCAACCAGCCGGCTTGCATCGCCGAGCGTGGCCCATCCGTGTACGGCGTGCATGATGACACGCTAGCCCAAATCGGGACATTCCCCATGCGTCGCCTCCTGGCCCTCCGGCCAAAACAGATGGGCAGCGCTCCGCACCATCCGGGAGCTCCGAGTTGGCAGGTTCGGCCGAATGACGTTATGAGTCTCCGCAAGTGCAAGCCGGCTTTGCCCGATCGGATGGGACGCGCATGACGTCTCGTTTCGCGAACCCGCAGCGCAAGCAGACACGGCTGCGGCCGGTGCGTCTTGCCATTGCGGGGCTCGCCGCGCTGATCGCGGCGGCAGATCATGCGGGCGCCACCAGCGGTCGGGGCGAACGCGCGATCGCAGTCGATCGAATCGCGCGCCGCCGGCGAGCCGATCATGGCCATCGTTTCGCTGCGCAACCAGCGGATCACCGTCTACGACGCCAAGGGCTGGATCCTGCGGGCGCCGGTGTCGAGCGGCCAGAAGGGACGCGAGACGCCGGCCGGCATCTTCAGCGTCCTCCAGAAAAACGCGGAGCACTACTCGAACCTGTATGACGATGGCTACATGCCCCACATGCAGCGCATCACCTGGTCGGGCATCGCGCTGCACGGCGGCCTCCTGCCGGGATATCCGGCGTCCCATGGCTGCGTCCGGCTGCCGTTCGACTTCGCCGCGCGCCTGTTCGACGCGACCCGGATGGGCATGCGGGTGATCGTGGCGCCAGGCGATGCGGCGCCCGTCGAGATCGCCCACCCGGCGTTGTCGTTGTCGAAGCCGGGTGCCGGCGCCTTGGCCGCCGCCCGTGCCGCAGAGGCGTGGGTCGCGGCCCGAAAGGCGGATCAGGCGAGACTTGCCGCCGTGACGGCCTCCCGGGAGGTCGCGCGCGCGATGATGCGCGGTGCGCGTGGCAGAAAATCTGCAGCTCCGAGCCGAGGCGCAATTGGCGGCGGCCGAGACCGCGATCGACTCCGCGATCTCGGTCGAGGCAAGGGAGCAAGCCGAGGACGCCAAGGCCAAGGCAGTCGGCAGGATCGTCGAGTTGCAGGCGCAGTGGGCCTCCGCCAAGGCCGAGCTGCAACCGAAGCTCGATGCCGTCGGGCCTGCGCGCGAAGCCGCCGTCGCCGCCGAAAGCGCGCGGGTCGCTGCAGCGGAGGCGGCGCGCGAGGCCGCGCGCGAACTCGAGCCGGTGTCGGTGTTCATCAGCCGCAAGACCCAGCGCCTGTATGTTCGGCGGGCCTTTCAGCCCGTCGTCCTGGAGAGTCCGGTCACGATCCTGGATGCCGATCGTCCGATCGGCACGCATGTCTTCACCGCCATGGAGCGGACCAGCCTCGACGCCGACATGCGATGGACCGTCGTCTCGTTGGACGGCGGACGCCCGCACGGCGTCAGCGTCGACCCGCAGGGCCGCGCGCGCGGGGACACCTGGTCGCGACGTCAGGCCGAGGTCGGCGGACCCGGGCGGCGCCAAGGCCGCGCTCGACCGGATCGTCATTCCGCAAGACGCTTTGGATCGCATCGCCGAGATGGTGTCGCCGCGATCTTCCCTGATCGTCTCCGACGAGGCGTTGAGCTCGGAGACCGGCAACGACACGGAGTTCGTGGTCGTCCTGAGCGGCGAGCCGCAAGGCAGCATCAAGATCCGAGGAACCGCGCGGCGGACCGAATTCCGTTAACAGCTGCTCGCATGCGCCCAGGTGAATACGCTGCGGCGCTCCAACAAGAGAGACCAACCCAAAGCAGCCGCGCGAACAGCGGCAGAGCATGGAGAACGCCCGTGGCCCGCCACGCCTACCCGGTGCTCGACAATCTTTCGCCCCGCCTCGCCGAGGAGATGCGCAAACGCGTCGCACCCGACCGTGGCAATGTATGGAAGATGCTGATGTGGTCGCCGCGCATGGCGGAACCCTTCATCGATTTCAACGATGCCGTGCGCTACAATATCTCGCTGCCGGATTCCTTGCGCGAGCTGATCATCCTGCGCGTCGGCCATCTGTGCGAAGCGCCCTACGAGATCCACCATCACAACCGCATCTCGCGCGAGATCGGCATGAGCGAAGAGCTGATCGCCGCGCCGAAGGTGGGCGCGGGTGCGCCCGGCCTCGACGCGACCCAGCGGCTAGCGATTTCCCTCACCGACGACCTCGTGAAGGACCGCAGGGCCAGCGACACCAATCTGGCCCAGGCAATCAAGGTGTTCGGTGAGAGCGGTCTCAACGAGATCATCATGCTGGTCGGATGCTACGTGCTCGCCTGTATGCTGTTGCGCACCTGGGGCGTCGACATTGAGCAGCCCAAGGCGTGAGAGACGACGGGAAGGACGGGCGCTTGATTAGCGGTCGTGACTGGCCCATTGGAATTTTACCTATGGCCCGGCCTTGAAGCGCAGCAATACCGCGGACTCCAATAGTGAGGCCGGGCGCGCGCGAGTGCTACCGGTTACGCTGGTCGCCTTTAGCCGGGGTCTGTTCGTCCGCAGCCTCCTTGGCGAGCCGCTGCGATCTCAACCGGGCCGTCTTGTCGCGCGTGGCTTGAGCTCCCGCTTCATCATCAGCTTTGGCGCGCTCTGCTTGCGTAGTTGGCGCCGCCGGTTGCTTGAAACTGGCTTCGGCCCGTTTTCGATGATGTTCTTTTGAGCTGTTCAAATGTTGATTCCCTCATCCCAGCAGCTTGACGTTCTGCGCATTGGTCTTGCCCTTGCGCGGGTCCATCACGGCCTCGAAGGACACCTTCGACCCTTCCGTAACGGAGCTGATGCCGGCCTGCTCGAGCGCCGAAATGTGGATGAACACGTCGGGACCGCCATCGTCGGGTTGGATGAATCCATAGCCGCGGCCCTGGTTGAAAAACTTCACCACTCCAGTCGTCATGGTTGACCTTCCTTCGATGTGGTCCGCAGCTCGCGGGGGATTTTCGTCAGCCGTTTTTTGTGCTGAGCCTTCACGTCGTCTGCGCAACACTACCATGCCGGCCGCGGCGGCCCCAGCCCAGCCGCCTTGGGAGGTTCATCGTGGCTGAGCTGCCAGCTCGTGCACCTTGCCTAGCGTCATGCCTTCGATCATGCGCCGGCGCAACGGGCTGACACGCCCTGACCCAGCAGTCCCAGCGCCGGTGGGCAACTCAGGATGACGGTAAGTTTTCCGGGCGGGCGCTAAGGGCCGCAGCCAAGCCCCAAACTACCATCATTGACGGCCGCGTCCATAGCTGGCAGCAAATTCGATCCGCTTGAGAGCCACCGCACCTAGACACCATAGGCCCCGCATGACCGCCATGACCGCGCCGACCACCACCACCACCACCACCGCCGCCGACGACCTGCTCTACGAGGTGCAGGGCGGCGTCGGGCGCATCACCTTCAACCGGCCGCAGGCGCGCAATGCGCTCACCTTCGCGATGTACGAGCGGCTCGCCGAGATCTGCGAGGCCGCCAATACGGACCGCGCCCTCAAGGTGTTGATCCTGACCGGCGCGGGCGACAAGGCGTTCGCGGCCGGCACCGACATCAACCAGTTCCGCGCCTTCAAGACGCCGCAGGACGCGATCGAGTACGAGTCGCGGATGGACCGCGTGCTCGGCACGCTCGAGGCTGCCGCGTGCCGACCATCGCGGCGATCAGCCGGCGCCTGCACCGGCGGCGGCGCCGGCATCGCGGCGTGCTGCGACCTGCGCATCGGCACCACGACGTCGAAATTCGGCTTCCCGATCGCGCGCACGCTCGGCAACTGCCTGTCGATGTCGAACCTCAGCCGCTTCGCGGCGCTGATCGGTCCGGCGCGCGTGAAGGACATCATCTTCACGGCGCGCCTGATCGAGGCCGCAGGAGGCGGCTCGCATCGGGCTGCTCAACGAGGTGGTCGACGACGCGGCGGCCCTGCAGCGCCGGGCCGACGAGCTCGCGCGCCAGATCGCCGGCCACGCGCCGCTGACCATGCGCGCCACCAAGGAGGCGCTGCGCCGCCTGCTCCCGCGGCTTTCCAGCGAGGAGGGCGAGGACCTGATCCTGATGTGCTACATGAGCCGCGACTTCCGCGAGGGCATGGACGCCTTCCTCAACAAGCGCACGCCGCAATGGGCGGGCGAATAGCCGCGGTTCGCTCAGCGACGGCCGCGCGGAGAAGGGAGACCACATGGGCCCGTTGGCCGGACTGAAGGTCGTCGATCTCACCCACGTCATGGCGGGCCCGACCTGCACGCTGATGCTCGCCGACATGGGCGCCGACGTGATCAAGATCGAGAAGACGCCCGACGGCGACGACAGCCGCCACACCATCCCGCCGCAGATCGGCGACGAGGCGGCCTCGTTCCTGATGATGAACCGCAACAAGCGCGGCATCGTGCTCGACCTCAAGACCCCGGGCGGCGCCAAGGTGCTGCGCCGGCTGATCGAGAGCGCCGACGTGCTGGTCGAGAACTTCGGCCCGGCGTGATGGAGCGGCTCGGCTTCGGCTACGAAGCGCTGCGCAAGGATCATCCCGGCCTGATCTACTGCTCGCTGTCGGGCTTCGGGCGCACCGGGCCGTACCGGCACCGGCGCGGCTTCGATCTCGTCGCGCAGGCGATGAGCGGCATCATGAGCTTCACCGGCGAGGGCCCGGACGGGCCGCCGGTGAAATGCGGCGCGCCGCTCTCCGACATCACCGCCGGCATCCTCGCCGCCATGGGCATCTGCGCCGCCTACGCGCATCGGCTGAAGACCGGCGAGGGGCAATGGGTCGAGACCTCGCTGTTCGAGGCCGCGTTGGTGCAGACCTATTGGCAGTCGGCGATCGCGCTCGCGACCGGCGTCGCCCCCCGCGCGATGGGCTCGGCGCATCCGCTCAACGCGCCCTACCAGGCGTTCGAGGCCTCCGACGGCTGGATCGTGGTCGGCGGCGCCAACCAGCGCAACTGGCTGCGCACGCTCGAGGCGCTGGGCGCGCCGGAGCTCGCCGAGCGATCCGCGCTTCGCCACCGGCTCGACCGCATGGCGCATCTGAAGGAGCTGGAGAGCCGAGCTCTCGCGGCGCTTCCGCACCAGGCCGGCCGCCCATTGGCTGGCGGCGCTGGAAGAGAAGGGCGTGCCGTGCGGCCCGGTGCTCGACATGCTGCAGGCGCTCGCCGATCCGCAGACGATCGCGCGCGAGATGGTGGTCGAGGTCGAGCATTCGACGCTCGGGCCGGTCAAGACCGTCGGCCTGCCGGTGAAGTTCTCGGCGACCCCCGGCAAGGTGCGCACCGGCGCGCCGCTCTACGGCGAGCACACCCGCGGCGTGCTCCGCGAATACGGTTTTACCGATGCCGAGATCGACGCGCTCGAACGCGACGGTGCGATCGTCTTGACGCGCCGCGAAGCCGCCCGCGACAAGGTCGCATGAGTGTCGTCCCCGCACTCGGGTCCGGCCTTCGGCCGGCCCGAGTACAGGCTCCAGCGGGGACCCAGTCATCACTGGCCTCGCAAATCCTCGCTGCCGTGGCTACTGGATGCCCGCCTTCGCGGGCATGACAGATTGCGGAACCCTCGACCATCTCCACGCGTTGTCCTGCCGAGCGAACGGATTTCCGAAGAGGAGAAGAAAATGGATTGGGATCGCGTGGAAGGGAACTGGAAACAGGTCAAGGGCAAGGTCAAGGAGAAGTGGGGCAAGCTCACCGACGACGACCTCGACGTCATCAGCGGCAAGCGCGACCAGCTGGAAGGCAAGCTGCAGGAGCGCTACGGTTGGGCCAAGGACCAGGTCCGCAAGGACGTCGACGACTGGTACGGCACGCAGCGCTGGTAACGCCGCACCTCGACGAAACGAACACGAAAGCCCGGCACTACGCCGGGCTTTTTCTCGTTCGTGTTCGTGCGCGGTGCAACGACGGCCGCCGGCAGAATGCGATGGCGAACAAGGGCAGCACGCCGGCGAGGGGCAGATAGCGCATGTTTGCCCTCCGCCGTCATCGTCCGCGAAAGCGGACGACCCAGTAACCACCAACCTCTGTGGTTACTGGGTGCCCGCCTTCGCGGGCATGACGGATGAGTGTGCGAGCGCACACGGTCCCGAGCCTACAGCCTTACCCACCGCAGACGCAGCGCGTTGCCGACGACGCTCACCGAGGACAGCGCCATCGCGGCGGCGGCGAACACCGGCGAGAGCAGGATGCCGAACACCGGATAGAGCGCGCCGGCCGCGATCGGCACGCCGGCCGCATTGTAGACGAAGGCGAAAAACAGGTTCTGCCGGATGTTGCGCATGGTCGCGACCGAGAGGCGGCGGGCGCGCACGATACCGGCGAGCTCGCCGCGCAGGAGCGTGATGCCGGCGCTCTCGATCGCCACGTCGGTTCCGGTGCCCATGGCGATGCCGACGTCGGCGGCGGCAAGGGCGGGCGCGTCGTTGACGCCGTCGCCCGCCATCGCGACGACGCGGCCCTCGCGCCGCAGCCGCGCCACCACCTCGGCCTTGCGCGCGGGCAAAACCTCGGCCTCGACTTCGGTTATTGCGAGCCGGCGCGCCACCGCCTCGGCGGTGGTCCGGTTGTCGCCCGTGAGCATGACGATGCGCAGGCCCGCCTGCCGCAAAGCCTGCAGCGCAGCGGCTGCCTCAGCCTTGATCGGGTCGGCGATCGCCAGGAGGCCGGCGGCCTTGCCGTCGATTGCCACGAAGATCGCCGTCGCGGCCTCGCGCCGTGCCTCCTCGGCGCGTGCGGCGAACGTCTCGGTCGCGATGCCGTGACTGCTCAGGAACGGCGCGTTGCCGAGCACGACGCGGCGGCCTTCGACCACGCCGGTTGCGCCCTTGCCGGCGGGCGCGTCGAAGCTCTCCACCGGCGCGAGCGCCAGTCCGCGCTCCGCGGCGGCCGCCACGATCGCGGCGCCCAGCGGATGCTCGCTCGCGCGCTCGACGCTTGCCGCCAGCCGAAGGACGTCGGCCTCGTCGAACCCGAGCGCGGTGACCACGCCGGTCACCTTCGGCTTGCCTTCGGTCAGCGTGCCGGTCTTGTCGACCACCAGCGTGTCGACGCGTTCCATGCGCTCGAGCGCCTCGGCATTCCGGATCAGCACGCCGGCCTGCGCGCCGCGGCCGACGCCGACCATGATCGACATCGGCGTGGCGAGGCCGAGCGCGCAGGGACAGGCGATGATCAGCACCGAAACGGCGGCGACGAGGCCGTGGGCGAAGCGCGGCTCCGGGCCGAGCGTCGCCCACGACGCAAAAGCGATGACCGCGACCGCAACCACCGCCGGGACGAACCAGGCCGACACCCGGTCGGCCAGACGCTGGATCGGCGCGCGCGAGCGCTGCGCCGCCGCCACCATCGCCACGATCTGCGCCAGCATGGTGTCGCGCCCGACCTTCTCAGCCCGCATCAGGAACGAGCCGCTCTGGTTGAGCGTGCCGGCGATCGCCTTTGCGTCCGGCGCCTTCGTGACCGGCACCGGCTCGCCGGTCACCATCGATTCGTCGACGAGCGAGCGCCCTTCGACGACCACGCCGTCGACCGGCACCTTTTCGCCCGGCCGCACCCGCAAGATGTCGCCGGCGGCGATCGAGTCGAGCGCGACCTCCTCGTCGTTGCCGTCGTCCTTGACGCGCCGCGCGGTCGTCGGCGCGAGACCGAGCAAGGCGCGGATGGCGCCGGAGGTTTTCTCCCGCGCGCGTAGCTCGAGCACCTGCCCGAGCAGGACCAGCACGGTGATCACGGCCGCGGGCTCGAAATAGACCGGGACCGAGCCGTCATGGCCGCGGAATTGCGCCGGAAAGGCGCCGGGCGCGAGCGTCGCCACGACGCTGGTGGCGAACGCGACGCCGGTGCCGAGCGCAATCAGCGTGAACATGTTGAGATTGCGGGTGACGACCGACTGCCAGCCACGCACGAAGAACGGCCATCCGCCCCACAGCACCGCCGGGGTCGCGAGCGCGAGCTGGATCCAATTGGCGGTCGCAGGTCGCACGAAACCATGGCCGCCGGCGAGGTGCGCCGCCATGTCGAGCGCGACGATCGGGATCGTCAGCGCAAGCGCGATCCAGAACCGCCGCGACATGTCGGCGAGCTCGGGATTGGGGCCGGCCTCGGCGCCGGCGAGCTCCGGTTCCAGCGCCATGCCGCAGATCGGACAGGCACCGGGCCCGACCTGCCGGACCTCGGGATGCATCGGGCAGGTGTAGATCGTGCCTTCCGGCACCATCTCCTGCCGTTCGGGCGCGTCGCCGAGATAGCGGTTCGGATCCGCGGCGAATTTTCCGCGACATCCGGCGGAGCAGAAATAGTAGGGGCGGCCTTGATGCTCGGCCCGATGCGGCGTCGCGTGCGGGTCGACCGTCATGCCGCAGACCGGATCGATCGCGCGCCCTTCTGGCGTCGGCGGCGGCTTCCTATCGCCGTGGTGGTCGCGGGGCCGGCTGTCCGTCACGATCTTTCCCTTCTCAGTTCGACCTTGCAAGCGCACTGCGTCCGTCATTGCGAGGAGCGCAAGCGACGAAGCAAACCAGATGCGGCACCGCCGTTCTGGATTGCTTCGCCTTCGGCTCGCAATGACGGCTGCCCCTTTACACCCATACCCGGTAGGGGTATATAACCCGCATGAAGAAGGAAGCCAAGAGCGCTTGTCTCAAACGGCTGAGCCGCATCGAGGGCCAGGTGCGCGGGCTTGCCCGCATGGTCGAGGACGACCGCTACTGCATCGACGTGGTCACCCAGCTCTCCGCGGTGAGCGCCGCGCTCCGCCGCGTCGAGGAGGAGGTGCTGCGCGACCATGTCGCGCACTGCGTCGAGCACGCGATCGCGTCGGGCGACAAGGGCGAGCAGCGCCGCAAGGTCGCCGAGCTGATGGACGTGCTCGGCCGCGCCAAGCGGTGAGCTCCGTGATCCCGAGAGCCAAAACCACACCGTCATCCTGAAAGTCTGACCGAAAACTAACCCTCATCCTGAGGAGCGTCGCGTAGCGACGCGTCTCGAAGGATGTTCCAGAAGTCTCCAACGGCGCCGCGGTGCGTGCTTCGAGGCTTTCCCCGACTTCGTCGGGGAAAGCATCCCGGATCAAGTCCGGGACAGGCTCTCAGCATGAGGGGTTTGGAGGGCACTGAATCTACTGGCTTCTCAAACTCTGAGGTGCCCGAGCGAAGCGAGGGCCTCGAAGGATGCTGCTCTGCTGTGCAGCTGCTCTGCCGTGCGTCCTTCGAGGCTCGCCCGACTTCGTCGGGCTCGCACCTCAGGATGACGAGGTCAGGAGATTGTTTGCCTCGACACCGTCATCCTGAGGTGCCCGAGCGAAGCGAGGGCCTCGAAGGATGCCGCTCTGCTGTGCAGCCGCTCTGCCGTGCGTCCTTCGAGGCTCGCCCGACTTCGTCGGGCTCGCACCTCAGGATGACGAGTCAGGGGATTCAGGAGGTCGGAGCGGCGGCGCGGATCTCGTCGCGGTAGCAGCCGCGCTCGATCTCCTCGATCAGCGGCGGACCCTTGGGCTGCCACCCGAGCATGGCGCGCGCCTTGGCGGCGCGCACGCGGCTGTTCGACCCGTAGCTGGTATAGGCCGCGGCGCCGAGCTCGGCGAAGGCTTCGTTGACCGGCCAGTCCTCCGGCGGCCGGTTGCCCTGCACCCGTCCGATCGCCTCGGTGATGGTGCGCATCGCGCACTCGCCGTTCTCGACGTAGAACAGCGAGCCGGCGGGCGCCCGTTCGAGCGCCAGCAGGTAGAGATCGACGACGTCGTCGATATGCACGTGCGACCAGATGTTGAGGCCGCGCCCGACGTGGCGCGGCGTGCCGTGCTTCTTGGCGACCGCGATCATCTTCGGGACCTGGACGCTGTCCTTGTGCGCGCCGTGGCCGCGCCCGTAGATCAGCGTCGGACGGATGACGATGCTGTGCACGCCGTCCTGCGCGGCGGCCAGCACCTTGCGGTCGATCGCCAGGCGGCCGGCGCGTTCCGGCAGCGGCTCGTAGACCGAAATCCTCGTGGAACACGCGCTCGCTCGGCTCGCCCGCCGCCCGGTCGGCGATGATGCTCGATCCGCTGGTCTGGATCAGGCGCTTGCCCGATCCGGCGAGCGCCGGCAGCAGCGCCTCGACCGAGCTGGCGTCGTCGGAATTGGCGGTATGCATCACCGCGTCCGCCGCGCGCGCGGCTTGCGCCAGCACGCCGCCGTCGACCAGCGATCCGATCACCGGCTCGATGCCGGCGGCCTTGAGCTTGGCGGCACCCTCCGGCGTGCGGGTGAGGCCGCGCACGCGGTGGCCGCCGGCGATCAGCTTCGCCGCCACCGAGCCGCCGATGTAGCCGGTCGCGCCGGTCATGAAGATGTGCATCGTCTCGCCTCCGATACCGTCCCTAGTGCCTTTAGCGCACAGCGGCGCGCAGATGAAGCGTGACTGCGCCGTCATTGCGAGGAGCGCAGCGACGAAGCAATCCAGATGCGGCGCCGCGGTCCTGGATTGCTTCGCCTTCGGCTCGCAATGACGGTCCGCCCGCCCTCTCCGGAACAAAGTGCGCTGCGCTTGACCGCTCGGCAAGCGCATGGCGAGACTGGGGCGCGCGTGAGCCGATCGAGTCCCGATGCCCGTCCCGACCATCCACATCAAGCGCGTCTATGACGCACCGAGCGCCGGCGACGGCGCGTGGATCCTGGTCGACCGGCTGTGGCCGCGCGGATGCTCGAAGGAGACGCTCAGGCTCGACCTTTGGGCCAAGGAGGTGGCGCCGAGCAACGCGCTGCGCCAATGGTATCACCGCAACCTCACGCAATACCCGGAGTTCCGCAAGCGCTATCTCAAGGAGATCGAAGGGCAAGGGGCGGCGCTCAACGAATTGCGCGCCGTGGTCGGCCGCGGCCCGGCGACCTTGCTCACCGCCAGCAAGAACTCCCGACAAGAGCCACGCCGCCGTGCTGCAGGAATTGCTGACGACGTAGGGCAAGCATAGGCAGCGCGGCTGAACACTCATTCGTCATTGCTGGGCTTGACCCGGCAATCCATCTCTTAAGAAAGATTCTCGCCAAGAATGATTGATGCCCGGGTCAAGCCCGGGCATGACGATTCATTGCGCCCGATGACATTACTCCTCCACGTGCGACTTCAGCCGCGCCAAGGCATCGTCCCACTGCCTGGAGACCTGGTCGAGATAGTCCCGAACCTCCTCGATCGGCTGCGGTTCGAGCTCGAACAGGCTCTCGCGCCCGCGCCGGGCGCTGCGCACCACGCCCGCATCCGCCAGCACGCGCAGGTGCTTGGTCACCGCCTGCCGCGACAGGTTGGTGCCCGCGGTCAGCCGGGAGATCGACTGCGGCCGGCCGCTGCCGAGCTTGGCAAGCACCGACAGGCGGGTCTCGTCGCCAAGCGCGGCGAACACCGACGCGCGCGTTTTCAGCGCCGCGCGCTGGCTATGGCGCTTGCTCGACATGCCGGGCGATGTTCTGGATCTGCTCGCTCCAACCGCCATCATTACTGCGGAACGCTTCGAGGCGGCGCTTGCTCGGGAGCTTGTCGAAACCCAATTCGACGACGCGCAGCAAGGTCCCGGTCGCGGTTTCCTGCAACGTGAACTCGACCAGCGTCGGCGGTTCGCCGGAATAGTCCTCGCCCGCATCGACCGCGTAAGGGTGCCAGGTGAATGCGAAACGCCGCTCGGGCTCGATGGTCTGCACCACGGCCTCCCACCGCAGATGCTCATAGCCGGGATAGGTGATCTGCCCGCGCGAGACCTCCCCGGGCACGAATGGCCCGTCCAGACGCACGCGGAACCACGCGCCGAACTCGTGGTGATCGGTCAGCGCCCGCCAGACGCGCGAGAGGGGAGCCTTGAGCTCCACGGTCTTTTCGATGCGATCGCTCACGCGCAACCTCCTGGTTGCCCATTGCCATAGACCGGCCGGCGATCAAATGCAACCTTTTTGTTGCGCTTTCAGGCGACGACCGGCGCCGCGCGCAGGGGTCCGTGCCACCTGGGTCAGCATGGTCTCGAGCTCGTACCGATCGACGCCATCGGCTTGCATCATGGCCTCGGTAATCTCCTCGGACAGGATTTCCTTGAGCGTCGGCTCCCGGCACTGGTCGGGCAGGTCCTTCATGCGTCAACGCTCCCAATGATCAGGTGTGTCCCGGATGCGCTGCAGCGCGTGCGGGACACCCAATTCTCACTGCACGACAATTCCATTGCCGCCGTGTCTGCACCAAACGTTGGGCTATTCTGCGGCGATCCGCATCGGAACCGCCTCGCTCTCGGCCAGGGCTTCCGGCTCGAGCGGCACCAGCGAGGCCTCGATCGGCTCGTCGCGCCGCACCCGGAACCAGAGCGAATAGAGCGCCGGCACGACCAGCAGCGTCAGGATGGTGGCGACGAACAGGCCGCCCATGATGGTGATCGCCATCGGGCCCCAGAAGATGCTGCGGGCGAGCGGGATCATGCCCAGAATGGCCGCGAGCGCGGTGAGCACCACCGGCCGCGCGCGCCGCACGGTCGCGTCGATGATCGCCTGGTGGCGCGCATGCCCGGCCGCGATGTCGCGGTCGATCTGGTCGACCAGGATGACGGTGTTGCGCATGATCATGCCGGCGAGCGCGATCAGCCCGAGCAACGCCACAAAGCCGAACGGCCGGTTCGAGATCAGCAGCGCGCCGGTCGCCCCGATCAAGCCGAGCGGCGCGGTCACGAACACCAGCGCAAGCCGCGAGAAGCTCTGCAGCTGGATCATCAACAGGCCCAGCATCGCGATCGCCATCACCGGGAACACCGCCACGAGCGCGGCGTTGGCCTTGACGCTCTCCTCGATCGACCCGCCGGTCTCGATGCGGTAGCCGTGGGGCAGGGCGTCCTTGATGCCCTTGAGCTTCGGCGCCACCGCGTTGCTCACATCCGGCGCCTGCACGCGATCGACGATGTCGCCGCGCGCGGTGAGCACGATGTCGCGGTTGCGCCGCCACAGGATCGGCTCCTCGTACTCGTAGTTGAGGCGCGCGATCTGCGAGAGCGGTACGGCGATGCCGTTGCGGGTGGCGATCGTGAGCCCCGGCAGGCGGTCGAGCTCGAGACGCTCGGCCGCAACGGCGCGCGCCACCACGTTGATCTGCTCGATGCCCTCGCGATACTGCGTGATGGTGAGGCCTGAGAGCAGCGTCTGCAGCGTCTGCGCGACGTCCTGCGGCGTCAGGCCAAGCGCGCGGGCGCGGTCCTGGTCGACCTCGAGGCGGATCGACTTGACCTGCTCGCTCCAATCGAGGTGAGGGTCGACGATCTTGCGGATTGGCCGCCATGACCTGGCGGACCTCCTCGGCGATCGTGCGCACCTTCATCGGATCGGGACCGACCACGCGGAACTGCACCGGGAAGCCGACCGGCGGCCCGAACACGAAGCGGTCGACGCGCGCGCGCGCCTCCGGGAGGGCGCCGTCGGCGATCGCGGCCTCGAGCCGCGCCTTGACGCGCTCGCGCGCCGCAAGGTCCTTGGTGACGATGACGATCTGGGCGAAGTTCGGGTTCGGCAGGACCGGGTTGAGCCCGAGCCAGAACCGCGGCGAGCCCTGGCCCACGTAGGTCGTGTAGGTCGCAACGTCGGGATCGCCGGCGACCAGCTGCTCGGCCTTCTTCGCGGTCGCGTCGGTGACGCCGATCGCGGTCCCTTCCGGCAGCCGCATCTCGAAGAACAGCTCCGAGCGCGTCGAGGTCGGAAAGAACTGCTGCTGGACGAAGCCCGAAACCTGCGACCGCGGCGACGAACATCAATACGGTGGCCGCAACGACGGTCCCGCGCCAGCGCAAGGCAAACTCGATGGCGCGCCGCAGCGCCCGGTAGATCCGGGTGTCGTAGATCGCCTCGGGCTCCTGCTGCGTCCCGTGCTTGGCGAAGTCCGGCAACAGCTTCAGCCCGAGATAGGGGGTGAACACCACCGCGACGAGCCACGACGCGATCAGCGCGAGGCCGACGATCCAAAAGATGCCGCCGGCGTATTCGCCGGCGCTCGACTTGGCGAAACCGACCGGCAGGAAGCCTGCGGCGGTCACCAGCGTGCCGGTGAGCATCGGAAACGCGGTCGAGGTCCACGCGAAGGTCGCGGCGCGCGCCCGGTCCCAGCCCTGTTCCATCTTCACCACCATCATCTCGATGGCGATGATGGCGTCGTCGACCAGCAGTCCGAGCGCGATGATGAGCGCGCCGAGCGTGATGCGGTGGAGATCGATGCCGGTCGCGCTCATCACGACGAACACGATCGCCAGCACCAGCGGCACCGACAGCGCGACCACGATGCCGGTGCGCCAGCCGAGCGACAGGAAGCTCACCACCAGCACGATGACGAGCGCCTCGAGGAAGGTCTTGAAGAATTCCGAGACCGATTCGTCGACGATGTGCGGCTGGTCGGCGATCTGCGTGACCTCGATGCCGACCGGAAGCGTGACCATGATCGACGGTCATCGTCTCCTTCAGGTTCCGGCCGAGCGTGATGATGTTGGCGCCGTCCTGCATGGAGACGCCGAGGCCGAGCGCCGGCTTGCCGCCCGTGCGCACGATGAAGCTCGGCGGATCCTCGTAGCCGCGCTTCACCGTCGCGATGTCGCCGAGGCGGAACACCCGTCCGTCCGCCTGGACCGGAACGGCGGCGATGGCGTCGACCCCGGCAAACGCGCCGGTCACGCGCAAGTTGATGCGATCGGCCGAGGTGTCGACCGAGCCGCCGGAGACCACGGCGTTCTGCCGCGCGACGCTGTCGAAGATCTGCTGCGGCGTGACGCCGAGGTTGGCGAGCCGGCCGTGGCTGAATTCGACGAAGATCCGCTCCGGCCGCTCGCCGATGATGTCGACCTTGTTGACGTCCGGAACGCGCAGCAGGCGCTGGCGGATATCTTCGGCGCGCGCCTTGAGCTCGGCGAGGCTCAAGCCGTCGGAAGTGAGCATGTAGAGCGCCGAATAGACGTCGCCGTATTCGTCGTTGAAGTTCGGGCCGACGATCCCGGCCGGCAGTTGCCCGCGGATGTCGCCCGACCTTCTTGCGGACCTGGTACCACAGCTCCTTCACCTTGGCGGGCGGCGTCGTGTCCTTGAGGAAGACGCGGATGAAGGACACGCCGGGCTGCGAAAAGCTCTCGACGCGGTCGAGATAGGGAAGCTCCTGCAGTTTCTTCTCGATCTTGTCGGCGACTTGCGCCTGCATCTCGGTCGCGGTCGCGCCCGGCCAGGCGACGTTGATGACCATGGTCTTGATCGTGAAGGAGGGATCCTCGGCGCGGCCGAGGTTGAGGTAGGAGTAGGCGCCGGCCACGCCCAAGCAGCAGGATCATGAACAGGACGAGCGGCCGATGCGTGATCGCCCAGGCCGAAAGGTTGAAGCGCTGCATGCCGCCCTCCTCCTTATTCTGTCATTGCGAGCCGAAGGCGAAGCAATCCAGGACAGCAGCGTCGCATCTGGATTGCTTCGTCGCTTAGCGTTCCTCGCAGTGACGGACCTACTGCACGCCCAAAGTCCGAACCGTGAGACCCGCTTCGAGCTTCTGCACCCCGAGGGTCACGACCTTGTCGCCGTCGCGCAGGCCCGAGGTGACGAGCGCCGCGTCCTCGGTGAACGACGCAACCGTCACCGGGCGGAGCTGCAATGCGCTCGCCTCGTCGACCAGGTAGACCGACGGCCCCGTGCCGCGGTTGAGGATGGCGGAGAGCGGCAGCCGCGCCACGCGATGATCGGCGGCGTGCGACAGCGTGACAGTCGCGGTCATGCCGAAGGCGACGGTTTCGTCGGCGCGATCGATGGTGAAGCGGGCCGCGTAGGTGCGCGTGGCGGGATCGGCCTGCGGCGAAAGCTCGCGCAGGTGCGCAGCGAAGCTGCGGTCGCGATCGGACCATAGCCGCACCGTCGCGCTCGACTTGCGCGCCTCGCCGAGCCACATCTCCGGCAACGCGACCACGGCCTCCTTCTCGCCGCGATGGGCGAGCCGCGCCACGGCCTGGCCGATGGCGACGACCTGACCGGGCTCGGCGAGCGTCGCGGTGATGACGCCGTCGGCGTCGGCCTTCAGGTCCGCATAGCCGAGTTGATTGCGCGCGAGCTCGAGCGAGCGCCTGGCGCGCTCGAGGCGGCCTTCGGCCTCGTCCTTGGTCGCGGTCTTGCGGTCGAAATCCGCAACCGAGGCATAGCCGCGCTCCCGCAGCGTCGTGTAGCGCGCGAGATCCGCGGCGGCCTGCGCAAGATTGGAGGTCGCCGCGCCGAGCTCGGCCTGTGCGCTTTCCAGCTGCAGCTTGAGATCGCGCGGATCGAGGTGAGCGACGACATCGCCGGCGCGCACGGCATCGCCGACATTGACGACACGGGCGACGATCTTGCCGGCGACCCGGAAGCCGAGATCGGTTTCGTAGCGCGCGCGCACCACGCCGACGAACTCGCGCGCGACCCCTCGGCTCTCGAAGGCGACGCGCTGCACCTGGACCGGACGTTCGGCCTTGGGGGCAGGGGCGGTATTGGCTTCGCACCCGGCGAGCAAGAGCCCGGTGGCGAGCAGGCCGAGCGGCTTCAGGATCCAGAGAGACATCGAGCCCTCCTCAATCACTATCATGTGATGACTGACGAAATTCGTCGATCGTCACATTCTGGTCGCAAGCACGCGCGTATCGCCGTCGCGTTCGCATGGATTTCAGCCTCTAGGGGTGATGGCGCGAAGCAGGAAGCGCACCGAGGCGCGGGCCTCGGCCTCCAGGCCTTCGCCATCCTGCAGGCACTGGGCGATCAATACCGGGTGCTGGAAGACGATGAGCGAGCGCATCATGAGCTGCGCGGTTTCCCGCGCGTCGACCGGCTCGAACTCGCCGGCCGCAATGCCGTCTCGCACGATCAATTCCATTACTGTACGGATCACGTCCTTGTGGGCGCGAATGGCGCCCCAATTGTCCTCGATCGCCACCAAAACCATGTCGTGAACGCGCTGTTCCACAAGGAGATTTTCCTTGTGATAAGCCGAGGATCTCCAGGATCAGCCGTTCCAGACGCAGGCTCGCGGCGCCGGGCGAGCGCGCGACCACCCACGCCTTCTCCTCCAGCTCGCTGAGGCAGCGCTGGCAGATCGCCTCGACGATGGCGTTCTTCGACGGGAAGAAACGGTAGACGTTGGCAGGCGACATGCCGAGCTCGTTGGCGATGTCGGCGACCGCCGTCTTGGCAAAGCCCAATCGGCGAAACAGCGCCTCCGCGGTCTCCATGATGCGCGCGCGCGTATCGTCGGGCTTGGTCTTGACCTGGGTGTTCATGGGCGTGTTCGTACGGCCTACACTATGAGAAGTGACGAAAATCGTAACTCGTCAGCGCGCCCAGGTCAAGGGCCCCGCCGTGCGCCTCTGCGCAGGGCTGCACACGATCGCGTGAACAGGCGGCGGCTCCACGAAAATCCCGGGCTGGGCAAGGTCGGCTGTTTTTCTGCGCCCCAGGCCAGCCACGCCTTGCGTGCGGCCGCGTCCTGGCAGCGGCCGCCGAACAGCAGATAGGGTTGGACCGGCACCTTGTACTCCGTCTGTCCAATTCAGCATTCGCCGGCGCGCGACCGCCGGTCGATAGGGTCTAGAAAGCTCTCATTGCGGGAACAGGTCGCGATAGGGTCTCGCCTCCTCCACCACGCGCGCGAACGACGGGCGCGCCGACAGGCGGCTGAAGTAGGCCGCGACGTTCCTGTGCGCTTCGAAGGGCATGACCCAGTTGGCGTAGAACAGCGCGGGCGCGGCCGCGCAGTCCGCCAGCGAGAAGGCGTCTCTCACCGCCCATGTCCGCGTTGCCATCTCCCGATCGAGCATGCCGTATGCGGTTCGCAGCAGCCCTTTCGCCGCCTCGACGCCGTGCGGGTCCGCTTTCCCGGCCGGCCAATCCGGTCGGTCACGATCTTCTGCATCGGCTCCGCAATGTAGAAATCGAAGAAGCGATCGCGCATCCGCGTCGTCAGCGCCGCATCGGCATCGCCGGGCACCAGCCGCACAGGTCCCGGATAGTGCAGATCCAGGTACTCGATGATCACGCTCAACTCCGGGACCAACCGGTCGCGCGCGTCGTCACGCAGCACCGGGAAGCGCGCGATCGGCCAGATCGCCTCGAACGCCGTGCGCGAGGCGTCGTCGCCCAAATCCACGATGATGGGCTCGAACGGCACATGATTCTCATAGAACGCGATGAGCGCCTTCTGGCAAAACGACGCAAAAGGGTGGAAGTAGAGTTTGAGCGGCGCGCGCTCGGCAACGTCCGTCATGGCAGGGTTCCTTCACGCTTCTCGGCGCCGGCCCCGACAGGTTTGTGGCCTTGCAGACGACGCACGCATTCATATCTAGGCCCGAAATTCTCCTCCGCCGCCCGAAGGGCAAACCGGATCGCGCATCCACGTGGGCCGAAGGTGTGCGCGCCTCGTGGGCTTCGAATCAGCGAGCCATGCAGCCGATCATCTCCGTATCGCATCTCTCCAAGACTTACGCTTCAGGGCTCCACGCCCTCAAGGACGTCGACCTCGATATTCGCCGCGGCGAGATCTTTGCGCTGCTGGGTCCGAACGGCGCCGGCAAGACCACGCTGATCAACATCATTTGCGGGATCGTGAACCGGTCCGCGGGCAACGTCGTGGTCGACGGTCACGACATCATCACGGACTACCGCGCGGCGCGCTCCCTGATCGGCCTGGTGCCGCAGGAACTCACCACCGACGCATTCGAGACCGTCTGGGCGACGGTGTCGTTCAGCCGCGGCCTGTTCGGCAAGCCGGCCAACCCCGCGCATATCGCCAAGGTGCTCAAGGACCTTTCGCTTTGGGACAGGAAGGACAGCAAGATCATGACGCTGTCCGGGGGCATGAAGCGCCGGGTCATGATCGCCAAGGCGCTGTCGCACGAGCCGCAGATCCTGTTCCTCGACGAGCCGACCGCCGGCGTCGACGTCGAGCTGCGCAAGGACATGTGGCAGCTGGTGCGCGCGTTGCGCGCCTCGGGCGTGACCATCATCCTGACCACGCACTATATAGAGGAAGCCGAAGAGATGGCGGACCGGGTCGGCGTGATCAACCACGGCGAGATCATCCTGGTCGAGGACAAGGCCGAGCTCATGCGCAAGCTCGGCAAGAAGCAATTGACCCTGCAGCTGCATAGCAAGCTCGCCGCCGTTCCCGACGAGCTCGCGGCGCATCGCCTGACCTTGGCGGCCGACGGCGCGGAGCTCGTCTACACTTATGACACGCGGGGCGAGCGCACCGGCATCACCGCGCTGTTGAAGGACCTCAACCTCGCGGGCATCCGGTTCCGCGACCTGCGCACGACGCAGAGCTCGCTGGAAGACATTTTCGTCGGCTTGGTGAAGCGGGGACCATGAATCTCAGGGCCGTTCGCGCGATCTACCTGTTCGAGATGGCTCGCACCGGGCGCACGCTGATGCAAAGCATCATCTCGCCGGTGCTCTCGACGTCGCTGTATTTCGTGGTCTTCGGCGCGGCGATCGGCTCGCGCATCACCGAGATCGAGGGAGTCGCCTACGGCACGTTCATCGTGCCGGGCCTGATCATGATGATGCTGTTGACCCAGAGCACCGCCAACGCCTCGTTTGGCATCTACTTTCCGCGCTTCGTCGGCACGATCTACGAGCTCTTGTCGGCGCCGGTGTCGTTCTTCGAGATCGTGCTCGGCTACGTCGGTGCGGCCGCGACCAAATCGATCATCCTCGGCCTTCTGATCCTGGCGACGGCGGCGCTGTTCGTGCCGCTCAGGATCGCGCACCCGGTTTGGATGCTCGCCTTCCTTGTGCTGACGGCCGTGACCTTCAGCCTCCTCGGCTTCATCATCGGCATCTGGGCGGACGGGTTCGAGAAGCTGCAGATCGTGCCGCTGCTCGTCATCACCCCGCTGACCTTCCTCGGCGGCAGCTTCTACCCCGTGAGCATACTGCCGCCGATGTGGCAGACGATCACGCTGTTCAACCCCGTGGTCTATTTGGTCAGCGCCTTCCGCTGGAGCTTTTTCGAGGTCGCCGATGTGGCCGTGGAGGTGAGCGTCGCCGTCACGGCGCTGTTCCTCGGCATTTGCCTTGCAACCGTGTGGTGGATTTTCAAGACCGGGTATCGGCTGAAGAACTAGTTGTGGCGGCGTGCTGCACTCACATCAGCTGCGTCAGGACGGTCTGAATTTGCTCCGACGCCGCGGCCAGCAATCCGTCGTAGGTTGTCTGGCCCTGCGCGGCGGCTTTCAAGATGAATTCGGCCATGTACGCTTTGACCCCGGGCGTTGCCTGCTCCGCGGGAATCTGCGTCATGACTTCGTCGAGGGCCGCCCTCATAGTCTGGACGAGTTCTGGACTGTAGCTCGGCATGATGCGCTCTCCGTTCTGCGCCGGAAGCGTTGCCGCCTTCCGTGCTCACGCGCCAGACACGAAACCGCGAGCGACGTCACGCTAATTTGAGCTTTGCATTTTTCATGCCGGCGAGCGCTCGCGAAAAATCTCACTAGATGACGGCGCCGCGAGCCTGCACAGAGACGGCGACGGTGAGCAATGCCGCCGCCGCGACGGCTGCCACGGTGCGGACGTGGTTCCACGCCGTCCAGACGGTGAGGTAGCGGGCTCCACAGGCTGGCCGCCTCGGCGCTGTTCGCGTCTGCGGCCGCCAGTTCGTCGTTCAGCGGCACGTTGAACCGGACCGTGACCAGAATCGTCCCAATGAGGTAGAGCACGCTGCCGGCAAGGACAGGAATTGTGCCCGGCCTGCCCCACATCAAAAGCGCAGCGATCGCCACCAGGAGGCAGAACACGGCCGTTCCGAAGAACGTCCCCAGGAATAGGCGATTGATCACCACGACGTTGATCGACTGCATGGCCGCAATGCCCTGCGCGGCCGGAAGGCGGGCGAGGGCGCCCATCACGCAGGCCGAAAAGGCAAAAAAGAATCCGGCCATCGACCCGCAGCCGAGCGCGGCTAGAAACGTCAGGACCAACATCAGGCGGTCGATCATCGCCAGGGACTCCGCATTCGGGCCCAACTCACTCTGGGCCTATATAGCCCAATACATCAATGTCTTATCCGAAAAACCTCGAATGACGCCCGGCCCAGAAAAAAATTCGCGGGGCCAGTCGATCTGCCCGAGCCCCGTTCGTCGTGACGGTAGAGCCAGGGTTTCGGTCGAGAACGGACGGAACCCAAAAAGACGATGCAAGGCAAGAAGGACCGTCGCGATGATCAAGTTCGCCGCGCGCTATTTCATCCTCCCGCTGATCGCGCTCGTGGTGATCGGCTCGCTTCCCGCGCCCGCCGGCAGCGGCGCTCGGCGCGATGCCGCGTGCGGGCCCGCACTGAGCGGCGCCACCGATCGTGCGGGCATCCGCGGCAGCTTCGAGCAGTTCCGGCGCCGCCAGTCGGCGGCCGCCGACAAGATCTGCGCCGTCCATCGCAACGTCATGCCGTCGGCCGTTCGCTGATCGCGCGAACCCGGCCGCGTAGAAGCTCACCATCCAAATCGATGTCGAACCAGAAGGAGAAACGACGATGCAATTCATGATTATCGTGCGGGCCAACAAGGATACCGAGGCCGGTATGATGCCGGAGGACAAGCTTGTTGCCGATATGGCCGCATACCATGAGGAGCTGATGAAGGCCGGCGTGCTGCTCGACGCGTCCGGCCTGCAACCGAGCTCGAAGGGCGCGCGCATCAGATACTCGGGCGGCAAGCGCACCGTCATCGACGGGCCGTTCGCCGAGGCCAAGGAGCTGATCGCCGGCTACACGATCATTCAGGTGAAGTCGCGGGAAGAGGCGATGGAATGGGCCAGGCAATTCCCCAATCCCATGGGGGAGGGTGCCGACGGCGAGATCGAAATCCGCCAGCTGTACGAGCTTGAGGACTTCCCCCGAGCGAGGGGATCGACCACTTCCGCAAGATGGAGGTCGGAGGGAAGAAGTAGAACTCGCGTCCCGCACGCGATGCAGCGCCAAGCATTGCACCGCAGACGCGACGCTGCGCCCCGGACGCACGTCAACATTTGGGGCTGCGCCCAATCACTATCAACGACCACAATCCAAAACCAAAGGACAAGCCACGATGCGTTTCATGATGATCTACAAGCCTGCCGACACTAAGGACATGGAAGCGGGCGTCCCGCCCAGTCCGCAGCCATGGCCGAGATGGGAAAATTCATCGAGGAGATGGCGAAAGCCGGGGTGCTCTTGTTCACCGACGGCTGCGCCGGCTCCAGAGGCGCGCGGGTCGGCAATCTGCGGGAAAGTCACCGTACCGACGGCCCCTTCACGGAAACGAAGGAGCTGATCGCGGGCTTTGCCATCGTGCGGGCGAAGTCGAAGGCGGAGGCGATCAGTCCCAAGCGGTTCCTCAGGATCGCCGGAGACGGCGAGAGCGAGATCCGCGACTGTTCTGGATTGCTTCGCCTTCGGCTCGCAATGACGGGCTCACACTTTGGCGGCTCCATGAGAAGATGCCGCCCGCGGCGATGACACGTCAGCAGCCTTGCCCGCGCGGTGACGATGGTCTAATCGGCGGCCGTGACGGCTTCCGATATCCATCGCGCGGTCCACGCGGTTTGGAAGATCGAGCGGGCGAAGCTCATCGCCGGCCTCGCGCGGATGGTGCGCGACGTCGGCCTCGCCGAAGATCTGGCGCAGGACGCGCTCGTCGCCGCGCTCGAGCGCTGGCCGACGTCCGGCATTCCCGACAATCCGGGCGCGTGGCTCATGGCCACCGCCAAGCATCGCGCCATCGACCTCTTGCGCCGAAGCAAGCGGCTTGAACGCAAGGCCGAGGAGCTCGGTCGCGACATCGAGGTCGACCGCGAGACCGCCGTGCCGGACGCCGACGCCGCGCTCGATGACGACATCGGCGACGACCTCCTGCGCCTCATCTTCACCGCCTGTCATCCGATCCTGTCCACCGAGGCGCGCACCGCGCTGACGCTCCGCCTGCTCGGAGGCTTGACCACCGACGAGATTGCGCGAGCGTTCCTCGTCACGGAGACGGCCGTCGCCCAGCGCATCGTTCGCGCCAAGCGGACGCTGGCGGAGGCCCGCGTTCCATTCGAGGTCCCCCACGGCCGCGAGCTCGGCGCTCGCCTCGGATCGGTGCTCGAAGTCATCTACCTGATCTTCAACGAAGGCTATGCGGCGACCGCGGGCGAAGACTGGATGCGGCCCGCGCTTTGCGACGAAGCGCTTCGTCTCGGGCGCACCCTGGCGGCGCTCGCGCCGGCGGAGGCCGAAGTTCACGGCCTCGTTGCGCTCATGGAAATCCAGGCTTCGCGATTCGCAGCGCGCGTCGACCCGGCGGGAAAGCCCGTGTTGCTGCTCGATCAAGACCGCGCGCGCTGGGACCAACTCCTGATCCGGCGCGGGCTCGCGGCGCTTGCGCGCGCCGAAGGCCTCGCCGGCGCGCCTGGCCCTTACGCGCTGCAGGCCGCAATCGCCGCCTGTCATGCGCGCGCGCGGAGCGCATCGCAGACCGACTGGGCGCGCATCGCCGCGCTCTACGAGGCACTCGCCGCGCTCACGCCGTCCCCGGTCGTGGAGCTCAATCGCGCGGTCGCGGTGGCGATGGCGTATGGGCCGGCCGCCGGCCTGGCGCTCGTCGACGCCCTGACCTCGGAGCCGTCGCTCAAGGCATACCACCTGCTGCCGAGCGTGCGCGGCGACTTCCTCCAGAAGCTCGGCCGCTTCGACGAGGCGCGGGTCGAGTTCGAACGCGCGGCCGCGCTCACGCGCAACGCGCGCGAGCGCACGCTGCTGCTCGAGCGCGCCGCGTCATGCGCTGGGGCGCCCGTCACTTCATAGCTCAGAGGTTGGAGCGGGCCGCCCCGGCACACCAAGCTATGCCGTCGGTCGCCCGAGGAAATTCGTCCGTTCCGGTTAAGGGTGGTACCGTTCGGCGCATGCAGGGCGAACGCCTGCGCGTGCGGCGTGCCCCCGAATGCACTCCGTGGGCAGCGTAGCGTGCGAGACAGAGCATGGACGAGTCATCGTGTCGGGTCGTCTGCTGGGCGCCGGTCTGGGACAAGCACCGGAAGGGCGTCGGGCTGGAGCAGTTGGTGCTCGTGGACCGCGAGGCCGCGAGCACGATCCTCGCGTTCGATGAGGCAGGGCGCCCCTTTCGCCTGGTCTACCGGCTCGTGTGGGATGTCGGATGGCGCCTCCGCACGGCCCGGCTCGACGTGACCACCGGCGCTTTCTCGCGGTCCATGGCCCTCGATGCCGACGGCGAGGGCAACTGGCGTGACGGAGCCGGGCGGGCGCGGCCCGATCTTGCGGGCTGCCTCGACATCGATATCTGGCCGACCCCGTTCACCAACACCTTTCCGATCCGCCGGGAGCCCATGGCCGTCGGCGAGCGGCGAGAGTTCGTGATGGCCTGGGCCTCCGCGCCGGAACTGACCGTGCGCCCGATGCGTCAGGCATAGACGCGGTTAGCCGAGCGGCGCTATCTCTACCAGAGCTTGGACGGCAGCGGCTTCCAGGCCCAACTTGGCGTCGACGCGGACGATATCGTGCTCGACTACGAGGGCGTCTTCCAGCGCGTCTATTGACGTCCTTGCTTCACGATGCGTGAGCCAAGCAAGACGTGGATGGCCGGGACAACCCTCGCAATCGCTGTGGCGATTGCTCGCCCGGCCATGACGGTGAAGGGCGACCCGATCTCAGCGGAATCTGATCTACAGCATGATCCCGAAAAGTGGGCACCGGTTTTCGGAAAAGATCATGCTCCACCAATAAGCTGGAGCGGGATGACGATTCGAAGAAAAGTCATCCCGCTCTAGCGCCGCAGCCGCTTCGCCACCTCCTCCAGCATCACCTCGGTCGCGCCGCCGCCGATCGACTGCACGCGGGCGTCGCGCGTCATGCGCTCGATCGTCGACTCGCGCATGTAGCCCATGCCGCCATGGAACTGCAGGCAGGCGTACATCACCTCGTTGACCAGCTCGCCGCAATAGGCCTTGACCATCGAGACCTCGCGCGTCGCATCGATGCGCCTGCGTGTCGAGCCAGGCGGCGTGATAGACGAGCTGCCGCCCGGCCTCGACCTTGGCGGCGAGCATGGCCAGCCGCTGGCGGATCGCCTGCTTCTCGCACAGCGGCGCGCCGAACGCCTTGCGCTGCGTGACGTAGTCGAGCGTCAGCTCGAGCGCGGCCTGCGCCTCGCCCATCGCCATCGCGCCGATCACCAGCCGCTCGTTCTGGAAGTTGCGCATGATGGCGTAGAAGCCGCGCCCCTCGGGCCCGAGCAGGTTCTCGGCCGGCACGCGGCAATCCTCGAACACCAGTTCGGCCGTGTCGGAGGAGCGCCAGCCGTGCTTGTCGAGCGCGCGCGACACCGTGAAGCCGGGCGTGCCCTTCTCGACCAGGAACATCGAGACCGACTGCGACGGCCGCGCGTCGCGCCCGGTCTTGGCGGCGACGCAATAGAGATCGGCGTGCACGCCGTTGGTGATGAACATCTTGGCGCCGTTGAGCACGTAGGTCTCGCCGTCGCGGCGCGCCGTGGTGCGGATGCCCTTCACGTCCGAGCCGGCGTCCGGCTCGGTCACCGCCACGGCGACGATCCTCCTGCCGGCGATGATGTCCGGCATGTAGCTGTCGCCCGCTGCGCCGGCGTGCCGGCATTGAGCGATGTGCACCGAGGCCATGTCGGTGTGGACCAGCACCGTGATGGCGAAGCCGCCGAAGGTCGAGCGGCCGAGCTCCTCGGCGAGCACGACCGAGCCGAGCGCGTCCATCTCGCTGCCGCCGTATTCGGCCGGGTAGCGGATGCCGAGGAAGCCGAGCTCGCCCATGCGGCGCAGCACCTCGCGCGGCACGAAGCCCTGCTCCTCCCAGGTGGAGCGCGTGCGGCTTGACCTCGCTCTCGACGAAGCGCCGCACCTGCGCGCGCAGCAGCTCGTGCTCCTCGCCGAAATAGGGCGGAGGGGCAGGGCGTCGGCGTTCGACTGCGGCGTGCGCGCACGTTCATGCGAATCGCGCTCGCGCCAGCTTCGCGCCCTCGCCGAGCGCCTTGAGCTTCGCCATGGCGATGTCGCGCCGCATCGGCGCCATGCCGCAGTTGGTGCAGGGGAAGATGCGCTCCTTCGGCACGTGCCGCATCGCCTCCGCGATGGTGGCGGCGACATCCTCCGGCGTCTCCACCACGTCGGTCGCGACGTCGATGACGCCCACCAGCACGTCCTTGCCCGCAAGCAACGACAACAGGCTCATCGGCACCCGCGCGTTGCGGCATTCGATCGAGACCTGCCGGATGCGGCTTTGCGCCAGCGCCGGAAAGATCTCCTCGTACTGCCGCCACTCGCCGCCGAGCGTCGCCTTCCAGTCGACGTTGGCCTGGATGCCGTAGCCGTAGCAGATGTGCACGGCGGTCGTGCAGATGAGGCCCTCGGCGGCGCAGTGCAGCGCCGCGATGCCCCACTCCTTGACCTCGTCCATGAAGACGTTGAAGGCGGGCTCGTCGAACTGGATCACGTCGACGCCGTCGGCCTCGAGCCCGCGCGCCTCCTCGTTGAGCAGCGCCGCGAACGCCATCGCCATCCGGGTGCGATCGCCGTAGTGGCGGTCCGCGATCGTGTCGGCGATCGTCATCGGGCCGGGCAGGGTGAACTTGAGCTTGCGCCGGGTATGCGCGCGCGCGAGCCGCGCCTCCGTCGCATGCACGCGTCCCTTCAGGCGAAGCTCGCCGGTAACGGTCGGCACCATGGCTTTGTAGCGGTCCTTGCGGATGCCCATCTCGACCTTGTGGGCGAAGTCGATGCCCTCGACCTGCTCGAGGAAGCCGTGCACGAAATGCTGTCGCGACTGCTCGCCGTCGCTGACGATGTCGATGCCGGCGTCCTCCTGGGCTTTGATCGCGAGCAGCGTCGCATCGGCCTTGCCGGCGGCGAGCTCGGCGCCGGCCAATCGCCACTGCGGCCACAGCTTGTTCGGCTCCGCGAGCCACGCGGGTTTTGGCAGGCTTCCGGCGACGGTGGTCTCGAACATGCGATTCCTCGTTAAGGGTCGGCGCAGCGGTCAGGCGCCCTTCCAATCATAGAGCCAATCGTAGCGTCGCTGCAGTCGTGCGCCGCCCATCAGGCGCATTGTCAGATCGCGCGCGGCCGCGAGCGGCCCCTTGAGGTGATAGATGCGCCCGGTGCGCGCCGCCTCGCGCGCCGCCCTTGCGGTGCGCGCCTGCCGACGCGCCTCGTAGGCGCGAAAAGCCGCTGCCGGCCGCTCGGGAGCTTTCGCCAGCTCGTCGGCGAGCACCCAGCCGTCCTCGATCGCCATGGCGCCGCCTTGCGCCACGAACGGCAGCATCGGGTGCGCCGCATCGCCCACGAGCGTCACCGGCCCTCGTCCCCCATCGCGGCAGCGGCGGGAGGTCGAACAGCGACCAGGTCTGCCAGCTCCGCGGGACCTCGAGCATCGCCCGGACGGCCGGCGCGAAGCGGGCGAAGCGCGCGAGCAGCGCCTCGCGCGAGCCGGGCGCGCTCCATCCTTGGATCTCCGCGCTGTCGCGGACGATCGCCACGATGTTCACCGCGCGGCCACCCTTGACCGGATAGTGCACGAGATGCGCGTCCGGCCCGAGCCAGAGCGTCGTCGCGGGCCGGCGCCACTCGGCCGCAAGGGCGTCTGGCGCGGCAGATAGCTCGCCACGCGGTGCGGCGGCGGAAGCGCGGCATCTCCCGATGGCCGAGGCTCTCGCGCACGGCCGACCAGAGGCCATCCGCGCCGACGAGCGCGATGCCGCGCTCTTGGACCATGATCTGGCCGGCCTTGCCCGGCCACCGTGACGCCTGTCGCGTCGACCCTGTGGCCGGCGACGCTGACCGCGAGGCGCAAGACGATGCCGGGGGCGGCGCTGGCCGCATCGAGCAGGACGCGCTGCAGGTCGCCGCGATGGATCGACCAGAACGGCGCGCCGTAGCGCGCGGCCGCGTCGGGACCGAGCGGCATCGAGGCGATCTCGGACCCCGAGCGCCCGTTCATCACCCGCAGGCGTCTCGAGCGGGGTGACATGCCGCGCCAAGGCCGGCTCGAGGCCGAGCGCGCGCAGCACCCGCGTGGCATTGGGCGAGAGCTGGATGCCGGCGCCGACCTCGTCCAGTTGCGGCGCCGCTCCAGCACGACGACGCGGAAGCCGGCGTGCGCCAGCGCCAGCGCCGTGGTCAGGCCGGCGATCCCGGCGCCGGCGACGATGACGGTGTGGGCGCCTGCCACGGCCGTGGCGTGCCGGCCGTTGCCGGCAGCCTCACGGGCCGGCCGGGGCCAGCACGCCGGCGCTTTCGTGCAGTGCGCATTCGGGCGGACGGGCCGCGTGCGGATCGAGCGTCGGATCGAAGCGGAACAGCGTCGAGCAATAGGCGCAGATGATCTCGTTCTCGTCGCCCATGTCGCAGAAGATGTGCGGGTGATCGAACGGCGGCGTCGCGCCGACGCACTTGAATTCCTTGGCGCCGATCTCGATCACCGGCACGCCCGGATCATTGTGGAAATGCGGGACGACGTGATCCGCCATGGTGCCCTTGTCCTCGGCCGCTGATGCAATCGCGGCGACCATAGCGGCCTGTCCGGCGGATGCCTAGGCCGTGTACTGATAAATCGGGTTAGACCAGCTCGTCGAGCAAAGTCCGCTATTCCCCCAACACCGGCAGAGAAGCGGACATCATTTTCAGGTTCGCTTGGTGCCGGAAGGCGACATCAGCTCCTTCTTATATGCTTCATCCGTTTGAATGTGCTTGGAAGCGGTTTTATCCGTACTGCCACCCGCTGGGTTCTTGCTTCGCGAAGCCCGCACGCATTGGGTGCGCCTCCATGCGCTGCCGAGGTCCAAGCGCTGCAAAACATATGCTCGATCTGAGGTTTACCGGTTTTGACCCGTGTCTGCCATCAGAACACCGCGCGCGGCGTTGGCTGCCGATGTCCGCTGCCGTTCGATGCTGGCGAAGAAGGAGGAGAGCGGGTCAAAAACTCGCCCTGAGCAATTTGCAAGGGGCCATGCATGTTAGTGCGATGAACGCGACGGTTTACATGAGAGTGTAGCGGCTGCCCTAGTCTCTGCTTGCTACTGCTCTCAGCACGTAGCGATTGAAAATGACCAACGGAAGCCTCCCATTAATTGCGTCAGTGTACAGCCCTGCCGTCACCACAGTTACAAGATCGAGCGATGGTACTGCGAAGATGCGCTGCCCCCCATGTCCCATTGCACAAACCCACGGCACCTCGCGTCCCTCGACCAGGGAACGCCCAAGCCACCATTGATATCCGTAGAAATATGTTAGGTCTGCAGGACCCAAATGTGCTGCTGTCAATTCCTTCACCCATTTCTGCGAAACGATCTGGCGGCCATTCCAATTTCCGCCATTCACAACGAGCTGACCAATCTTTGCGAGGTCTCGCGAGCGCAGTCGCAGGCCGCCCACTTCAAGGATCCCGCTTTTCAAATTCCTCGTCCATGCGTAGTCGGTTATACCGAGAGGCTTAAAGAGGAATTCGCTCGCAACATCATCGAGTGCTCCGTCAGCCGCCTTGGCAATGACAGCCTCAAGAAGCAAGGTACCACCACTGTTGTAGTTCCAGATTTTTCCCCCAGGCGCTACAACGGGTTGCTCAAGCACGTACCGATATTGATCGGCAGAGCGAAGCATGCGAATTTCGCTATTCTTTGGATCGGTGAAAGGAACATTTTCATTCCATTCCAGGCCCGCGGACATCGTCAACAGATGGCGCAACGTAATGCGCTCTTTCTCAGGAATGCGCAGGTCTGGGTATTGCGGAAACCAATTGATAATAAATTCGTCAATACCGTTGATCAGCTTGCGGTCCAGCGCGATGCCTAACAGCAATGAAGCTACGCTCTTCGTTACCGACCGAAGATCATGCTTGCTGTTGGGTCCGTGAGCCACGTTCCCGAGCGGCTCTCCCCAACACTCGTCTTCGCCAGGGCGATAGTGCTCGAATAACAACCTGCCGTGCCGCACGACAAGAACGCTGTGGATGTTGGCATGGCCCAACCCGTCCAGCCACTGGATCATATCGCGAAGCGGCTCGCTGCGCAGGCCGGCGCTCTCTGGGTTGGCAATGGTCCAGTCTGAAAGACTCATGCATCCACCCAAGAGCTGAGAACCTCATATCACTCGTGCATCTTGCGGGACCATCTGACCGGCGGTGACGTTGACAGCATATTGGCATCAAGCGCCATCGCCAAGCAAGCAATGTCAGCGGAGGCGTAGACGGGTTGGCGGCGGGACGACCACGTCGGTTCAAGATCGGTTCCAGATTCCCGTCCTCGATGTGATGATGCACTGCGATATCGTAGATTGCGCAACCTCGTCGCATTTTCTGCGGCGAACCGGCGTCCATTTCGCCGGAAAATGCTCCAGGCCGAAACCGCAAGGGGGTTCCCATGCCGCGTGTGCTGTACCAGCGCGACGGGCGCATCGCCCGCATCACGCTCAATCGCCCGGACGTCTTGAACGCGATCGACGGCGCCTTGCCGTCGGAGCTGGAGGCCGCGGTGACCGAGGCGAACCGCGATCCGGCCGTGCATGTGATCGTGCTCGCCGGCGCGGGCCGTGCGTTCTGCGCCGGCTATGATCTCCGCCTCTACGCCGAGGCGCGCGATCCGGGCGCGTGGACGCAGGACCAGCCGTGGGATCCCATGGCCGACTTCGCCGCCATGATGCGCAACACCGAGGCGTTCATGAGCCTGTTCCGCTCGCACGCCCCGGTGATCTGCAAGGTGCAGGGCTTCGCGGTCGCCGGCGGCTCCGACATCGCGCTCTGCTGCGACCTGATCGTGATGGCCGAGGACGCGCGCATCGGCTACATGCCGGCGCGCGTGTGGGGCTGCCCGACCACGGCGATGTGGGTCTACCGGCTCGGTCCCGAGCGGGCGAAACGCATGCTGCTCACCGGCGACACCGTCGACGGCCGCGAGGCCGAGCGCATCGGGCTCGTGCTCAAGGCGGTGCCGGCGGACACGCTCGACGCCGAGGTCGAGGCGCTGGCGGCGCGGCTCGCGTCGGTGCCGCGCAATCAGTTGATGATGCAGAAGCTGATGATCAACCAGGCGCTGGAGAACATGGGGCTGCGCAGCACGCAGATGCTCGCCACGCTGCTCGACGGCATCGCGCGGCATACCCCGGAGGGCGCCGCGTTCAAGCGCCGCGCCGAGAGCGTCGGCTGGGCGCAGGCGGTGCGCGAGCGCGACCTCGGCACCTACGACTGGACGGCCGATCGGCCGATCAACCGGCCGGAATAGGCGGCTCGTCATTGCGAGCCGAAGGCGAAGCAATCCAGGGCAAGTGCCGCTGCAGCTGGATTGCTTCGTCGCTTGCGCTCCTCGCAATGACGGACGAGCCGACGCCATGCCGCCGTAATTCATCCGTAGGGAATTGCCCCACGACAACTCGGGCATTGAAACATCAGAGCTTTTCTGGATGCACGCGATCAAACTCCGGCTTACGCTTGCGGTCGCGGCGCTGCTGTCGCTCGGGGCGTGGGTGGTAGTGCCGGAGGGCTTTTTCGCAGCCCGCATGCTGGCCGCCGAAGACGATCCGGTGCGGCTGACGGATCTGGCGCTCGAGCGAGATTTCGATCGGAAAGTGGCCGTCCGCGAGATCGACGCGGCGCTGGCCACCGGCGACATCGAGCTAGCGCAAAGCTTCGTCGACCTCGCCGATGACCGCGGCGTCGCGATCGCGGAGGATCTTCGCAACCGCGTCGCCGCGGAAGCGACCGCATGGGCAACGGCGGCGCGTGTCACATCCCGCTTCGTCAACGGCTTCGTCGGCGGCGAGCCCGACGATCTCGCAAGCCTTGCCGGCACGGTGACCGGCGACCTGTTTGTGTTCGGCGATATCCGCGATGCGGTGCGCGAAACCGCACGGCTTGCGCGCGGCGCGACCGTCGACCAGCTGGTTCTCGGCCTCGCCTGCGTCGGCTTGGCGATCACGGCCGGAACCTATGCGACAGTCGGCGCCGGCACCCCGGCGCGGGCGGGCGTTTCGGTGCTCAAGGCCGCCGGCAAGGCCGGCCGCATCACGCCTGAGATGGGTCAGGCGTTGGCACGGCCGTTGCGCGAAGCGATCGACGGTCCGGCCCTCGCGCGCGCTCTCGGCGCAGGCGCCCGGCTTGAGCCCGCGGTTGCGATACGGGCGGTGCGCGAGGCGGTGAAGATCGAAAAAATGGACGGCCTGGTCCGGGCCGCCGGCGACCTCGGCCGCATCCAGGCCAAGGCCGGCACGCGGGCGACCCTCGACGGGCTGCGCATCGCGCAAGGGCCGAAGGATGTCGCGCAGCTCGCGCGCCTTGCCGAGGCCAAGGGCAGCCGGACGCGCGCTGTGTTGAAGGTTCTGGGTCGCGGCGCCATCGCGCTCGGCGTCGGCGTCTTCAATCTCGCATCCTGGATGTTCTGGGCGCTGGTCACTCTCGCCGGCCTCGCCGCGGCGCTCAAGCGCAGCGCCGAGCGCGCGACGCTGAGCGTCATCCATCGCCGCAAGGTGCGGCGCCGCCTCGCCGCCGCGTAGCCTCCGTCATTGCGAGCAGCGTGGGCACGCGATCCCCCGGATCCGCCGAACGCCGCCATCCTTCGAGACGCGTCGCTGACGCGACGCTCCTCAGGATGAGGTCACAGGGAGCGGCTTGCTCAAACCCTCATCCTGAGGAGCCGCGCGGAACGCGCGGCGTCTCGAAGGATGGCCGCGAATTCTGAGTGACCCACTTCCGCCCGGACACCTACTTGGCAATCCCGCCGGGCGCCGCTAAACGTTCGCGCTTCCCGCTCACCCCCATCGGTTCCATGCCCCGTTTCCGAAACGGACCCGTCGAGATCGCCTATCGGGATGAAGGCGAGGGCGAACCCATCGTCCTGGTCCATGGATTCGCCTCCACCAAGGAGATCAACTGGGTGCATCCGAGCTGGACCAAAACCTTGACCAGGGCAGGCCGGCGCGCGATCGCGCTCGACAATCGCGGCCATGGCGAGTCGACCAAGCTCTACGACCCGGCCGAATACGACACGCGCCTGATGGCGGACGACGTGCGCGCGCTGCTCGATCATCTCGCAATCGAGCGCGCCGACGTCATGGGCTACTCGATGGGCGCGCGCATCACGGCATTCCTTGCGCTGACCTATCCGGCGCGGGTGCGATCGGCGATCCTCGCCGGGCTTGGGATCCATCTGGTGGACGGGGTCGGCCTGCCGATGGAGATCGCCGATGCGCTCGAGGCGCCGTCGCTCGCCGACGTGACGGATCCGGTCGGCCGCACGTTCCGCGCCTTTGCGGAGCAGACCAGGTCGGACCTCAAGGCGCTCGCCGCCTGCATCCGCGGCTCGCGCCAGACGCTCGCGCGCGAGCAGGTCGCGTCGATCAAGCCACCGGTCCTGATCGCGGTCGGCACCAAGGACACGGTCGCGGGCTCGGCGCACGAGCTTGCCGCGCTCATGCCTGGCGCCCGGGTGCTCGACATCCCGGGCCGCGACCACATGCTGGCGGTCGGCGACAAGGTGTTCAAGGCCGGCGTCCTGTCGTTTCTGCAGGAGCGGCCATGACCCGGTCGCACGCGCCGCGCGCGGTGATCTTCACCGGCGCCGAGGGTAACCGGTTGCGCGCCGACGTATTCGGCGAGCACGGCCGGCCGGTGCTGCTGCTGCACGGCGGCGGCCAGACCCGGCATGCCTGGCGCAACACCGCCGGGCAGCTCGCGCGCGCCGGCTGGGTCGCCTACGCGCTCGACCAGCGCGGCCACGGCGATTCCGACTGGGTCGAGAGCGGGGCCTACACGTTCGGCGATTTTGCCGCGGATGCGGCCGCCGTGGCGGACGAGCTCGCCGCGCGGGACGGGACGCGGCCGGTGTCGATCGGAGCGTCGCTCGGCGGCATCGCCTCGTTGATGGCCGAAGGCACGGCCCAGCGTGAAGGCCGCGAGCCCGTTTTCGCGATCCTGGTTCTGGTCGACGTCACGCCGCGCGTCGACGGCGACGGTGTCGCCAAGATCCGCGGCTTCATGGGTGCGCGCGCACGCGAGGGCTTTGCCACCGTCGCGGAGGCGGCCGAAGCGGTCGCCGCCTATCTGCCGCACCGTCCGCGTCCGCGGTCGCACGACGGCTTGCGCAAGAACCTGCGCCTGCATCCCGACGGGCGCTGGCGGTGGCACTGGGATCCGCGCCTCCTCGACGGCACGCGCACGGACCCAAAGGAGGTCGCGCAGCGGGAAGAATTGCTGACGCAGGCGGCGCGCGGGCTGAAGACCCCGGTGCTGCTGGTGCGCGGCGGTTCATCCGAGGTCGTTGGGGAGGAGCATCTGCGGGAGTTTCTGACCGTGGTGCCGCATGCGCAATATGCGGACGTGGCAGGCGCCCGGCACATGGTGGCCGGCGACCGCAACGACCGTTTCGCCGCCGCGATGCTGGCGTTCCTGGCGCGGTTCAAAGCCGAGCGACCGGCCGCAGAGGCGGATGGCGCCCGAGAAACCGACGTGCGTTGACCAGAGCATGATCCCGAGAAAGCCTGCCCCGGACTTGATCCGGGGTGGGCACCGGTTTTCGGAAAAGATCATGCTCCACCAATAAGCTGGAGTGGGATGACGATTCGAAGAAACGTCATCCCGCTCTAGTCGCCGCCAGTTCGTTCGAGTTTGAGATTTCGCCTTTGGGTGTTGCTAAGCGTTTCGCATGAGCACCCGAGCGGGCCGCCGCGGGGTCTGCTACATCTGCGTACCATGCGGATCCTTCAAAGCGTTCTGCACCGATACGGCGCAAGGTACACCGGGCCCGAAAGGCGCAGGAGCAAGCGCAAGCGAGTGGTCGCCACCGCCTGGGTGCTTTCGCAGCACAGCGCGCTTCCGATCGTAGCCGTGCTGTGGGATATATCGCTTCTCGGTGCGCGATTGACCGTTGCCGATTGCAATGCGCTGTCGGATCGATTTGCGCTGCTGATTGCGCGCGACGAGCGTCCGGGCATCCCATGTCGGGTGGCCTGGCGATCGGGGCAGCAGATCGGGATCGAATTCTTGGCTCCGATGGATCCCGCGGTTTTGGAGACTTGGGCCGGCTCGTCGCCGCCCGCCAAACGCTAGGGCGGATGCTCACGTTCAGCTCGGCTCGCCGACGTCATGCCCGAGCCTTGGGTGACCGGGCATCCACGTCTTGCTCACGACTGCGTGAGCCAAGAAAGACGTGGATGGCCGGGACAAGCCCGGCCATGACGATGAAGGGCGTCGACCTGCGATCTCAGCAGACCGGATCTCGCGCATCGACCGTGCCCACGTCGCGCGGCAATCGCGTCACTAGCCCGGCATCCACACCTTGAGGCGCCCGATCGTGCAAATCCCGACTCCATACGAAGGGCCCGAAATCCGCCACCCGACTTCCGGCGCGCTGCGTTGCGCCCGGGACACCGGCGTCGTTGTCTCCTTTTGCAGCGGATTGTGGTACATGAGGCGACGACCTATGTGACTTGGGTGCCCGGAGGTTGTCATGGCCCAGCATCAAGCCAAGTTGAAGAATGCGCTCGACGCGATCGATCCGGCCTGGACGCGGATCCGGCAGGAGGCCGAGGACGTGGTGCGGCGCGAGCCCGAGCTCGCCAGCTTCATCTACACCTCGATTCTGCACCACGACACGCTGGAAGGCGCGGTCGTGCACCGGCTCGCGGAACGGCTCAACCACGCCGACGTGTCCGGCGAGGCGATCCGGCAGGCCTATGCCGATGCGCTCGAGGATGACGAGACCATCGGCGCCGCGTTCCGCGCCGACATCGTGGCGACCGTCGACCGCGACCCCGCGGCCGATCGCTATCTCGAGCCGGTGCTTTATTTCAAAGGCTTCCATGCCATCCAGACGCATCGCCTGGCGCATTGGCTCTGGAAGAAAGGGCGCAAGGACTTCGCCTACTATCTGCAGAGCCGCTCGTCCGGCGTGTTCCAGACCGACATCAATCCGGCCGTGCGCATCGGTCGCGGCATTTTCCTCGACCACGCGACCGGGCTGGTGGTCGGCCAGACCGCGGCGATCGACGACGACGTCTCGATCCTGCAGGACGTGACGCTCGGGGGCACCGGCAAGGAAGACGGCGACCGCCATCCGAAGATCCGCCGCGGCGTCATGATCGGAGCAGGGGCCAAGATCCTCGGCAATATCGAGGTCGGCCAGTGCGCGCGCATCGCGGCAGGCTCGGTCGTGCTCAAGGCCGTGCCGCCCAACTCGACGGTTGCGGGCGTGCCGGCGAGGGTGGTCGGCGAGGCCGGCTGCGCCGAGCCGTCGCGCACCATGGACCAGATGCTGCACGACGTCGGTCTGTGAACTAAGAGGCAGACGGATCCCGCGCTCGCGCGGGCGATGCGGCCGGACGGCATCCAGGGAGATGAGCGTGGACGTAAACGAGACCAAGAAGGTGGACGCTTATCTCAAGCGGCTGTTCGACAATCCGAAGATTCGCGTCGTGCCGCGCGGCCAGAAGGATTCGGCCGACGTTCATATCGGCGAGGAGCCGGTGGGCGCGCTCACGGTCGACGACGAGGACGGGGACCGGTCCTACAATTTCCGCATGGAGATGGGTCTCAGCCCGTCGCCGAAGGAGGACATCCCGCACCTTGTCGCCCATCTGCGCCGGACGCTCGGGAGCGACAAGATCCGGGTGATGCCGCGCGCCCGCAAGAGCGATTCGCTCGAAGTCTATGTCGGCGACGAGTTCGTGGGCGTGCTGTTCATCGACGATAAGAAGAACGCCCGCTCGGCCATCCTGGAAATGGCCATTTTGGATGTCGATCTGGAGCAGGACGAGGTGTCATCGCTCTGATCGGTTCGGCGCCCGGTGGCGCCCGGCGTAGGTTCCGCGCCGGCGAAGGACGTGCGCGCTCCGTCTCGCCTGCGCGGTGGTCATGCGCGTGACCAGCAATAGATGCAACTTCCAGAACTTCATTCGAGTAGTGGAAATCGTCGCTGGCCTAGCGAACGCCCACGACAACGCGACGGTGACGCGATGGGTACCGCCGGCCTGCCTTCGGCGCGCGATGATACGCCGTCTTACGGCACGACTAACCAGCCGGGCTACAGCATCTTTGCCGGCCAATTGCGCCTTTGGTTCGTTGTCGCGGTCATATTTTGCTCAATTTTCCTACGCCCGACCTCTACGGCACAAGGTCAAAATACCTATTTGGCCAACGCAGAAACATTAATCGCATTTGCATGCGATGAAGCTCGAGTAGACGAGGCAAAAGCGCAAGGAGGCGTGTTGTCTCCGTTCGGCAAGTATCGAGACGTAGAATTTACCCGAATCAAAACAATCGATCGCGAGGTTGTATTTGCGCCACATGCAGAGAAGCGCTTCTTCGTTTTGGGCTCTATTTTTAATTCTCGAAGTGCGGTTCCGATCGTTGGCACAATAGGAACAGTGACGATGGATTCACTGCGAAATCTGCTCGGTGAACCCCGATCCGTAAAGGACGATAGGTCTGAGTATGCAGGAGAGACTTCGTCGATTGATGTTTATGAGAAAGAAGGCCGTGTGGTGCGTATCATCGTTTCGTGTGGTTCGTTTGTGTTCTAGGAATCCAAAGCTCGCAAGCCTGGCAATGACGACGAGGTGCTTCGACCTGAAATCGTCACGCTTTTAATGGCGTCAGGTTTTGACCGGTCCACCCGTCATGGGCGGGCGAGCAATCGCTACAGCGATTGCGAGGGTTGTCCGGGCCATCCACGTCTTCCTTGTCGTAGCGCCGAAAGAAGACGTGGATGCCCGGCACAAGGTTCACGCCCGGGCCGGCAAAAGTGCCGGACCCGGGTGCCGGGCATGACGAGTCAGAGTTTGATGCCGTTGGCATAAGATGCGCAAGCAAGCGCGCGCGCGTAGCCAAGCGCGGCTCCCGCGGCGCTTGGCGCACCCTCCGTCTCCTGCCTGTCAGCTCCCTCCGGCCCGCATCATGGCGACCAGCTGGTCCATGCCGTCGGCCAGCGCCTGCCAGTCTTTCAGCCAGTCGCGCGGGAAGCGCATGGTCAGGTCCGCCACCCCGATGCGCCGCTCGTGCAGGCAGCTTCCGCGGGTGGTGCCGGCTTCGCGCGTGCATCGCACGATGAAGCTCTCCGGCCGGTCGGCGACAAAGAACAGATCCTCGCCCTGGTACGGCGTGCCGTCGCGGAATGCGACGCCGATCAATCCCTCGGGTCCGCGAAAGGCATCAGGCTCGACGTAGCGCGGGTAGATCGACTTGAGGCGCTCCGCGACCGAGAGCGCCCCCTCGGCACCGGCGATGCTGACGAAGATCTGGTCGATCGATCGCGGGTCCGCCGACACCGCAGGCTTGGCGTCGGGCTTGGGCGGCGTCAAGTCGGGCCACAAGAACGCCAGGTCCAGGCGCACCTGTGCGCCGGGGCGGCGCTGCACCGGCATGCGGATCGCCGCCGGAGGGACGTTGAAAGACACGCCGGCAACGGTGATCGGCAGCGACGGCGCATCGGGGGCGCTCGGCGGTTCCGGCCAGCGCGGCCATAGCGCGAACGCGACATAGCCAAGCGCCACCACCCCGAAGCAGGCTCCGGCGGCAACAAAATACGACAAACCTCTGCCGGCGCGCGGAGCGCGCCCACGCCGTCGCGAAGCCACTGGCCTCATCACTGCCAACAAGACGCCGCCGCGAATCACCGCGAGTATGCCACGCGAAGACGCGCCACGGACCGAACGGCCACGAGCCCGGGCGTTTACCCTCTCTTAAGGATTTGCTGGCCGCCGGCGCGCGACCTGGCCCATGATGCGAGGCCGGCGCTTGCGAGGTCCCATGTCGCCTGAATGCGTGCAGTCGCTGCTGTCGCTGGCGATCGGCTTTGCGGTCGCCGGCCTGATCGCGAGCAGCTATCAGCTCGCCACCACGCGTCCCTTGAGCTTCCAGCTTTTCAGCCATCCCGAGCGCACCACGGCGGCCGCGGCCGTCCCCATGCTGGTGCTGGCCGCGCCGTTCATCATCATGCGCAACACGATCCGTGGCCGGCAGCTCGAGCAACGGCGCGCCGAATTCGTGGCGCTCGCGACGGCGCTCGCCGGCTTCTGGAGCCTGATGTCGGGAACCGCGGTGATCACGGTCCTGCAGGCGCTCGGCCTCCTGCTCGCCTAGGCAGGGTCCGAAAGGCTGCAGATCTTTCGGAAGAAATCATGCGACTCTTCAAAAAGATAGCGAGCGTCGGCTAATCTGATTCTGCAGCCGTACCGTTAGCTCGACGCGCCTCGCCATTGGCATGGCATCGTGGCAAGGTCCGCCCGCGAGCCAAGGGAGCGCGGGAATGCCGATCTACGAACTCGACGGCCAGGCGCCGGAACTGCCGGCGGACGGACGCTACTACATTGCGGATACCGCGGTGGTGATCGGCCGTGTGCGCCTCCTTGCCGAGGCCAGCATCTGGTTCGGCAGCGTGCTGCGCGGCGACAACGAATGGATCGAGGTGGGCGAGCGCTCCAACGTGCAGGAAAGCTGCACCTTCCACACCGACATGGGCTTTCCGCTGACGATCGGGCCGCAATGCACGATCGGCCACAACGTCGTGCTGCACGGGTGCACGATCGGCGCGAGCAGCCTCGTCGGCATGGGGGCGATCGTGCTCAACGGCGCCAAGATCGGCCGCAACTCGCTGGTCGGCGCCGGCGCGCTGGTCACCGAAGGCAAAGCGTTCCCCGACAATTCGTTGATCGTCGGCTCGCCGGCGCGCGCGCTGCGCACGCTTGACGAGAAGGCGATCGCCGGCGTCACCGGCGCGTCCGACTGGTACGTGGCGCGCTGGCAGCAATACGCCAGGGGCTTGCGGCGGATCGACTGACGCTGCGGTAGGGTGGGCAAAGGCGCGCACTTGCGCGCCGTGCCCACGCGTTCTGTGCAAACGTGGGCACGCGCCGCTTCGCGGCACTTTGCCCACCCTACACCGCAAAAAAAGGTGCGGCCGGCCCTGGGGGAGGCCGGCCGCGCGGACCCGGTCGGGGACGGGGAGGGGCAGGGACGTGACCGGGTACGCAAACTCCTTCGTGTCGGGGTCAACTCAACGCGACGACGCGGTCGCGATGGCGGGGCGCGGGTCGCCGAGCGAGACCCAAACGTTCGGGTCGTGCTGCGATTGGCGCTTGACGTAGCGATAGCTCGTCTCCGACCACAGCAGGACCTCGGGCTGCTGGTTGTCGAGGATGAACTCGCCCTTGTCGGTCTTGACGGTCAGCACCGCGTGGCCCTCGCCCTTGGTGTCGCGCACGACCGTGATCAGGAGCGCCTGCCGCGGCCAGCCGGCCTGCGCCAGCAGGCGCTGCTTCAGAAGCACGTAGTCCTCGCAGTCGCCGTAGCCGTCGTCGGGATAGCTCCATTTCTCGACCACGCCGTGGTGCTCGAGGTCGGTCATCGGCGCGATGCTCTCGTTGACGCGATCGTTGATGCGCACGAGCTCCTTCCAGGTCTTCGGCGTCAGCACGGCGTCGCGCGGCGCACCGGCATGCGAAACGCACTCGCTCGCATTCTCGGCGCAGAACTCGAGCCATCCGATCGGCGCGCGCGTCGAACCACCCACCGACACCGTCAGCGCGTACGGGCCGGCACCGGCCGCTTCCGCCGGCCACCCGAGCGCAATGACGCAACAAACCCCCAGTATTCCAGCGATAGACCTTTTCATTTGTAGCCCCCCATCCCAGGAGGCCACGTTTCGCACAAATCATTTGAATGCTCGCTAAGTAACGAAAGTCAATTTGATTACAATTGTTTGTAATTACTACGTT
This sequence comes from uncultured Alphaproteobacteria bacterium, assembly GCA_963738705.1. Lineage (GTDB taxonomy): Bacteria > Pseudomonadota > Alphaproteobacteria > Rhizobiales > Xanthobacteraceae > CAVTXS01. The sequence continues at coordinate 972 of CAVTXS010000008.1, read as the reverse complement.
GAATACTTTCGCTTGATTTGTCTAAAATTGGAGAGAATTTGGCAACCATCGCAAAGGCGCCGGCGCCGGCGCCGCGCGCTCCCCGGATCAAGTCCGGGGCAGGCTCTCGGCATGAGGGGGTGTGCCGATGCGCCGCGCCACATCCTCATCCTCGAGGAGCGGTCCGAAAGGACCGCGTCGCGAAGGACGCAACGAACGATCTGCAAGCTGGATGCCGGCTTTTCGCCGGCAAGGCCGTCCGCGGGCGCCTTACAACCCGGTGATGTTCTCTTCGAGGAAGTCGGGATTTTGCAGGCGCGTGAACTCGACCGCGATGCCGTCGTCGCGGACCCGGATGACGCGTGCCTGCGTTCGCCCGAGGGTAATCAGCGCGCCGACCGCGGGCTTCGTCTCGGTCGCGACCGCGGCGCCCGACAGCGACATGTCGATGATCGTGCAAGGGACGCTCGTTCCGTTCGGCATGATCATCGTGGTGCGCGGATTGCGGGGGACCAGGCGCCCGTGGCGGCGATCCTCGGGCAGGTTGAGGATGTGCCGGTTGGCGAGCCAGGTGAGCTGTGCGGCCAGCTTGTCGCGCTTGCGCGGCGTCGCGGCGATCGTCATCGCAAAGCCGTTCGGAAGTGCGCGTACGATCGTGCCCTCGAGCCGGCCGACGTGATCGATATAGGCGATCACCCGCTCGCTCGGCTTGCCGCTCACCGGCGCCACCAGGGCCATGCCGCCGGGCGACATATCAACGACCTGGCACGGGAATTCGCGCCGGTCGGCCAGCATGTAGCGACCAAGCAGATTGACGCGGACGCGCTGGAAGCGCCGCCGCTCTTCGGCAAGCGGCATCGCGCCGACAGTCTTCTGGGGTAGCGACATGCGCGGCTGGCCTTGCGCAACCTCTAGCGGGCGCGGCCAGCCTAGGCACGCACGGTTAAGAGGGCGTTAGCCGCGCGGCGTTTTACGCCTGGCCGCCGTCGATAC
>CAVTXS010000007.1:0-22154 GCA_963738705.1 uncultured Alphaproteobacteria bacterium | reverse complement strand
CGAGGTTGTCGGCAAGCGCCAGCGCGGCCGCCGGCCCGCTGGCGACCAGCGGAGCATCCGCCTCGGTCCGCACGTCTTGCGACTGCGCCCATTGCAGGATCAGCTGCGCCAGCAGCAGCCGGCGTTCGAGGTTTTCAAGCGCGGCCGGAAGATCGAGGGCGGCATCGGTCGACGGGCTCCCCGACGCGTGCGCAAAAGCAAGCTCGTCCTCATCGATCCCGCCGAGCGGGGCAAGCCGCGGCAATATCGCCGCGTCGCGTCTCAGCACATCGAGAAAGAGATCGCGCGCGAGCCGGCAGGCGCGCTGCGTCGGCAGATAGATCGTCGCCGTCGCCAGCGCGAGCGGATCGCCCGCGGCGGGAAATCCGGGGATCAGCCGACCGTCAATCAGGGCACCAATGAGCGTCGGCAGGAACGGCGCCGATGGCGGTATGGTGAAGAGGCGCGGCCGCGGCACAGCCATCGCGGTCAAGCGGTGCTTTCCAGGATCGCCGCCTCGGCCTCACGGATCGCGCCCGGCGTGCCGACATGCATCCAAGTGCCGTCGAGCGGCAATCCGCTCAGGCGTCCGGCCGCTTCGGCGCGGTCGAACAGTTGCGTGAGACCGAACGCGCCCGCCGGAGCATCGGCAAACATGCCGCAACTGAGCACGGCGACACCCGCGTAGACGAACGGTGCCCCTTCGCGCTCTCCGCGCCTGACGAGCCTGCCGTCTGGCTCAATCGAGAAATCGCCGCGGCCGTCATAGCCGATGCTGCTCGCCTTTGGCGCCAGCAGCAGCAACGCGTCCATGCGGGCCGGATCGAACGCGCCGGCGAGCCGCGCCAGATTGGGCCGCGGCCCTTCGATCCAGATGGTGTCCGCGTTGAGGTGAAAGAACGGCGCCTCGCCAAGCGCCGGCAGCGCCTTGGCGACACCGCCGCCGGTGCCCAGCAGGCGTTGGCGCTCATCGGAAATGACGATCTCGGGCCGGCGACGTCCGCGCACGTGCGCCTCGATCTGGTCGGCCATGTGGTGAACATTGACCACCGCGCGCTCGACGCCGGCATCGGCCAGCCGGTCGAGCACGTGGTCGAGCAACCGCTTGCCTCCGACCGGGACGAGAGGCTTCGGCATGTGATCGGTCAACGGGTGCATGCGCGTGCCGAGGCCGGCGGCAAGCACCATGGCGGCGCGCGGCCTGGCGACGATGAAAGTCGGCTCGGTCATCGAAAATCCTGCGATTCGCCCCGCACAGTCTAGTACAGCGGCGCCGGCCGCGCCGCCTAGCCGCCGCACGGGGCCGGAACGTGGCCGTTTGAAACGGCCGATGTCGAAGCGCCAGCGCTTTGACCGTAAAATGTGCGACGCTAGAAAATGGCTCTGTTGAGCCCTCCCCCGTCGTCGGCGCCCACTCACGGTGTTCAACGGCCCGGCGACCATTGCCGTCGCGACGTGTGGCGGATGTGCAGTATTCGCACGCGGTCTGGGAGCACCCGGTAGAAGTCGATAAGGATAGCGGATGAGCGGCACGACCCACCCCCGGCCGTCCGGCGACGCGCTGCGCGCTCTCCGGATGGGCCGCGACGTGGGCAACAACTTCGCGGATGCGTGCTTCGAGGGCCGCGGTTACGGCTTCTCCAAACGGTCGACTGTCGGCCGCGGCTTTGCGAGATCCGCCGTTGCCCGCTTCGAGTACTCGACCCTCATGCGGGGCGGAATGTCCGACGCCGCCTCGACCTCTTCTTCGCTGGCCACCCCGCTGCGATCCGCCCCGTCGATCGCCTGCAACTCCTCGGCCGTGGCGTTGGTAGTCGGTACCGTGCCGGCGCTCGATCTGTTGTGCATACTCGGCAAGCTCTGCCTGATCAGCCTCGGGCCAAGCCTGCGCGCGCTCCAGCACTTCTTTGAGCTTGCTGATCATGGGGGCCATTATAGCATGTCGGGCGCTCCTGCACGGGCAGGAATCGGATGCCATGCCGCGCCTACCTCACGCGCCGGGGCTTACGCTCGGCCATGACGCCCGGTAGCCGGCCGGCATTGCCATTGGAGGAATTTCAATCCGCCAAACTAGCCGGCGCGCGGGGCCGGAACGTGCGCCTCGTACCAGGCTTTGAGCCGCCTCAGCGTCGGGTGCGACAGCGATCGGCGCAGGTTCCGCCATACCCGCGGCTGATGACGGATATACTGCGGCTTGCCGTCGCGCCGGGCGAGCCTGGCAAAGATGCCGAGAACCTTGGTCGCCCGCTGGGCGCCCATGAGCGAGTAAAGCTCGACGAACTGGCCCAGATCGAAGTCGCGATCGGCCGCCTTGCGTCCCTTCATGTAGCGGCTGACCAGCGCGTCCTCGAGCGTCTCCGGCACGTCGACGCGGGCATCCTGCAGGAGCGAGACGACGTCGTAGGCCGCCGGCCCGAGCAGCGCGTCCTGGAAATCGAGGACGCCGACGCGCGCAATCCCCTTCCGCTTCGGCAGCCACAGCAGATTGGGCGAATGGTAGTCGCGCAACACCCATGTTGCCGGCGCGGCCATGGCCGCCGCGAGCGCGTCGCGCCACAGGACGCCGAATTCCGTCCGCGCTTCGTCCGACAGCGTGACCCCTTGCTGCGGAAGGTACCAGTCGCGCAGCAGTTCCACCTCGATCATCAGAGCGTCGAGATCATAGCGCGGGAGCTGATAGCTGACGCTGGGCGCGACCGGCAGCTTGTCCGGCAGGGTCACGCGATGCAGCGCGACCAAAACCTCGAGCGCCGCCGCATAGCGGTCGTCGAGCGCGGTCGGCGGATTGCCCGCCACCATCGGCTCGGCGCCGAGGTCCTCGAGCACGAGCAAGCCCTCGGTCAGATCGGCGCCGTGGATTTCCGGGGCGGATATCCCCCGCTCGCGCAAGCCCCGCGCCAGGGCAACGAAGGGCACGACATCTTCGGCGAGGTGGGCGATCGCGCTGTAGGACCGTCCGTTCCTGATCGGCGGCCCGTCCGGCCGGCGCGGCGCGATCATCAGGATCGCCTGCCGGTCCTCCTGCACCACGCGCTCGTAGATGCGGGTGGAGGCATCCCCCTGCAGCCGAACGCGCTCGGCCGTTCCGAAACCGGCCTCTTCGAGAAAGCGATAGAAGCCGACGAGGCGGTGCGCCCGCGATGCCAGGGCGCCGTGACCGCGGATAACCAGACGCCGGTGTTCCGGACCTGCCTCGGGCGCAAGCGCAAGCGCGATCTCGAGGCGATCCCGCGGCAGCAGGACACCGGCGCGCTCCGGCCACTCGATCAGCAGCGCGGCGCCGTTGGCGACGTCGGCGAAACCGATTTCCAGCAGTTCCGACGGCTCGTTGATACGATAGAGGTCGACGTGGACGACCGGAAACCGGGGCAGGTCGTAGGCCTGGACGAACGTAAAGGTCGGGCTCGGCACCTCCAGGCGCTCATCGCCCGCCAGTTGACGGATCACGGCACGCGCAAACGTGGTCTTGCCGACGCCGAGATCACCCGAAAGCGCAACCACGTCGCCCGGCGCCAGGGTGTCGGCAAGGTCGGCCGCCAGCCCGCGGGTCTCCCGCTCGCCCGACAACATTCGTTCCGATTCCATGGAGACGCCGATCGTGTCCGGCATCGGCCTCACGCTGTCCCGTTACGAGTGTGGTGGATTTGAAGTTCCTGCAATCGTCACGGCGATCTCGTAGAGCAACTTCCCGTCCGAAACCACACTAAAGCTAATTGAGTTGCCAGTGTCCCTTGATTCCGAAGGTCGCGTAAGAACGTGCCGCGGCGGTGGGCGAGCTTCCGAATTGGGACACTAGGTCCTGTTGACGGTCATCGCAGCCACAATGCGATGGCTGCGACGGTGATCATGGCGAGGAAGTTCCTGGCCGTCTTCTCGTAGCGGGTTGCGATGCGCCGAAAGTGCTTGAGCTTGTTGATGCAGCATTCGACCAGATGTCTTTCCTTGTAAATATGCGTGTCGATAGGAAGTTTCTTTGCTCGCGACGGGTGCGATGGAATGACCGCCTGAGCGCTGATCGCGTCGATGTCGGCGCGGAAGTGATCGGCGTCAAAGGCGGTGTCGCCCAACACCCAATCGGCCGGCAACCCATCGATCAAAGCCTTGGCTTGGGTGATATCGTGGCGCTGACCTGCCGTGAGCAGGCATCGCACCGGCAGGCCGAGACCGCGCACGGCCAGGTGGATTTTGCTGGTCAGGCCGCCGCGAGAACGGCCGATGGCCTGATTTTGAGTCCCCCTTTTGCGCCAGCTGTATGCTGGTGTGCCCGCACGATGGTGGAGTTGAGGATCAGATATTCGAAGTCCGGGTCGTCCGCGAGCGCGGTGAGGATGCGCTGCCAGACGCCCCCTTCGCTCCAACGGTTGAAGCGCACGAACACGCTGTTCCACTTGCCGAAAACGCCCGGCAGATCGCGCCACGGCGAACCCGTGCGGGCGATCCATAGCACCGCCTCCACGAACATCCGATTGTCCGCGCCGGTGCCGCCCGGGTCTTCCGGCTTGCCAACACACAGCTTCTCGATGCGCTTCCACTGCCCCTCGCTCAGAACCCGCCGAATTTCTTGCTGCAAGACTGCCTCCTCCGAATTTGCAGTCTTGAATCACAACTCGAATCCGGCGTGAATCCCCTGACCGTCAACAGGACCTAGCGCGTGATGATTTCAGGTCGAAAGCACCTCGTCGTCATTGCCGGGCTTGACCCGGCAATCCATCCTCTTCGCAACAGTCTTGCAAAGCAGATGGATGCGCGGGTCAACCCTCGCAATCGCTGTGGCGATTGCTCGCCCGCGCATGACGACTTAACATGAAACCATCACGCTTTAGGCCGCCGCCCGCCTCGCCGCCTGTTCGAGCGGGAACACGCAGGTCACCGTCGTGCCGCGCCCCTCGACGGATTCGAGCTTCACGACCCCGCCGTGAAGCTCGACGAAGGAGCGCACGATCGATAGCCCGAGACCTGTCCCGCGATGCTGCGACCCGAGCGCGTGGCTTTCAAAGCGGTTGAACACCCGATCGAGAATATCATGCGGGATGCCCCGTCCGCGGTCGACGACCGAAAACAGGATGGCGTCGGGCGCGCGTTCCGCCGTCAGCGTAATAGTCCCTCCGGACGAGGAAAAGACAATCGCGTTCGATAACAGGTTGAACAAGATCTGACGAATGCGCCGCTCGTCGGCAGTGAAGCTTCCGATCTCCTTTGCGGCGCGGATATCGAGGGTGAGCGCGTGTTCCTTGAGCCGATCCTGCACGCCTTCGGCGGCCGCCTCGATGGTGCCGCGGATGTCGACCGAGCCGAGGTCGAGCTTCATCGCACCGGCGTCGATCGAAGCGAGGTCGAGGATGTCGTTGATGATGGCCAGCAAGGCCGCACTCGACGAGGAGATGTAGCCCAGGTACTCGCGCTGCTTGTCGGAAAGCGGCCCGGTCGCATCATCGTGCAGCAGATGCGTGAAACCGATGATGTTGGTCAGCGGCGTGCGCAGCTCGTAGGAAACGTGGTGGACGAAATCGTTCTTGAGATGGTCGGCGGCCTCCAGCGCGTCGTTGCGCTCGCGCAGCGCCCGTTCGACGTTCACGGTATCGGTCAGGTCCTGGAAGGTGACCAACGTCCCCCCATCCGGCAGCGGAACGGTGGCGCAGTCGAGCACGCTGCCGTCGTTGCGCTCGATGCGGCCGGTCACCGTTTCGCGCCGGTCGAGTCCCGTCACCGCGCTGCGCAGCGCCTGCCACAACTCGCTATCGCCCTGCAGCCGGCACCAGCCGATGATGGTCTCGATGTGCGGGCGATCGGAAAGGATGGTCTGCGACAATTTCCACATGCGCGCGAACGCCGGATTGTGCAACCGCAGCCGGCCATCGCTCGCGAACACGGCGACGCCTTCGGCCAGATGGTCGAGCGTCTCGCCTTGCACGCGGATCAAGGCGTCGTGCCGGCGCTCCAGATCGAGCCGCTCGGTGACGTCATCGAACACATAGGTCACGCCGCCTTCCGGATTGGGCGCGGCAACCACCCGCAGGGTTCGTCCGTCCGGCAGGTGCCACCAATGTTCCTTTGGCTCCAGCGCCCGATAAGCCTCATGCAGCTGGTTTCGCCATTGGCGGAAATCGGCCTGCTCCGGCAGCTTGCGCGCCGCGCGCAGCTGGTCGAGCACGGCGGCGTCGGAAGGCTCCTGGTCGAGGAAGGCCGAATTGATGTCCCACAGCGTGCGGTAGGCGGCATTGCAGAACGTCAGGCGCTGGTCCGCGGCGAAGATCGCCACTGCCGTCGGCAACTGATCGAGCGTGCGCCGGTGCGCATCGATCATGTGCGCGAGCTTGGCTTGCGCCATCTCCACTTCGGTGGCGTCGATGCCGATGCCGGCGCTTCCTTCGCGCGCCGGAAGATCCAGCACGTCGAATACCCGGCGCTCGCCGGCGACGATCACCGGGACGCGGGCCTTGTAGGATTTCCCGTCCTCGCGCGCGCGCAGGAGATCGTCGCGCGCCGAACGCTCGAGCAGCTCCTGTCCCCGGCCGATCGCGTCGGAAGCATCTTTCGCCTCCACGGCCCGCGCATAGGCGGGATTGACCCACACCAGTTTTCCGCCGGCATCGCGCGCCCAGATCGGCAGCGGCACGGTTTCCAGCAGGGTGCGCAGGGTATCGACATCGGCGAGCAGCCGCTGGTGCGCGAGCGTCAGCTCGGCCAACGCGCGCCGCGACCCGGTGACCTCCTTGAGCCGCACAACCGCCCGGCCGCCGATGGCGCGGCCTTCGGCTTCGATGTGCCGGCCGGCCAGCGTGCTCAGTTCCATCGAGAAGCCTTGACCGCGGGCACGCAGGGCGGCGACGGCGTCATCCAGTTCGCGCGCCTTGTCTCCGACTAGCCAGGTGGCGAATGCGAGCACGCGTCGCGCAATCGGGACCGGCGTGACGATTGTCGTGTCGCCCAGGATTTCCGGCTCATCGTCGACGGGACCCCAAACCACCAGCACCTGCGGCTCGGACAACAGCATGGTGACGGCGCGATCGAGCCCGGTCTTGAGCGTGGTGATCTCGGCGCGCGCCGCCGCCTCGGCATGTTCCGCCCGCGCGCGCGATCGCACGAGCATGATCGCGGTCAGCACCGCAAACGCCAGAATCCCGAGCGTGAGCGCGAGGGCGGCGAGCTCGTGACGGCTGAGCGCCGCGAGTGCCGTGAGGTAGAGATCGAGCGCGGCCGTGCGGCCGCCCTCCTGCGCCGAAGCGGCCGGCGGGCTGAACGGAAAGAGCGCCGCGAGGAGGCCGAGGAATCCGCCGCCTCGGCGGGGACGAGCACGCGTGCTCCCGCTCCTCTCCATGCCTCTGGCCCCCGCCGGCTCGGACGGTCACGACACGCGGGATGACCCGTCCGCGCCTTCAGCCGAACGGCATCCGCCATGCCGTTCGAATCAAGCCACTCTAGCGGGAGGCGAATCGCGCGGTAGAGTTCAGATCGTGAACGGGGGTCCGCGCAACCGCGAAAGATCGATGGCGTGGGTTCCGGCGATGTTGATGCGCTGCGGCGCCGCCTCTTCACCTCTCCCCGGTGGGGAGAGGTCGGATTGCGCGCGTCCAGCGCGCAATCCGGGTGAGGGGGCGTAGCGCTGGCCGGCCAGGTCGCAACCCCTCACCCGCCCGCGCTTCGCTGCGCTCAGCGCGGTCGACCTCTCCCTTTGGGAGAGGTGAATCAGCGCGAGCGATACCTACTCTACCGCGCGGCCAAATCTCGCTCCGTGCGCATGGCGGTGCCGGTCTGCAGGTCCTCGAACAACGCGGTCGACAGATACCGCTCGGCAAACGAGGGCAGCACCACGACCACCGTCTTGTTCGCCATGCCGGACCGGGCGCCCACCTCGAGCGCGGCGGCGACGGCTGCGCCGGACGAGATCCCGGCCGGAATGCCTTCGTAGCGGGCGAGAGCCCGGGCCATGTCGAACGCGGTCTGGTTTGCGACCGTCACCACCTCATCGATCACCGATCGATCGAGAATCTCCGGGATGAAGCCTGCTCCGATCCCTTGAATCTTGTGCGAGCCGGGCGCACGGCCCGACAGCACCGCGCTGTCCTCCGGCTCGACCGCGACGATGCGCAACGAAGGTTTGCGCGGTTTCAGCACTTGGCCGACGCCCGTAATGGTGCCGCCGGTGCCCACGCCGGCGACGAACACGTCCACGGCGCCTGCGGTGTCATTCCAGATCTCCTCCGCGGTCGTGCGCCGGTGAATCGCGGGATTGGCCGGGTGCCTGAACTGCTGCGGGATAACGGCGGTGCCGATATCGCGCGCGAGCTCCTCGGCGCGGGCGATCGCGCCGCGCATGCCGTCGGCGGCCGGGGTCAGCACGACCTCGGCACCGAGCAGCGAGAGCATCCGGCGCCGCTCCAGCGACATCGAGTTGGGCATGACCAGGATGAGCCGGTAGCCGCGCGCCGCCGCCACGAAGGCCAGCGCAATCCCGGTATTGCCCGAGGTCGGCTCGATCAGGACGGTGTCCTGGGTCAGCGTGCCGGCGGCTTCGAGGGCATCGATCATGGAGACGCCGATGCGGTCCTTGACGCTGCCGAGCGGGTTGAAGAATTCGAGCTTGGCGAGGATCGTCGCCTTGAGGCCCTTGATCTGCGGCAATCGGTTGAGCCGAACGAGCGGCGTGTCGCCGATCGTATCGGTGATCGAATTGAACACGCGGCCGCGGCCTGGACGAACCTCGGTGGACGGGTGGACCAGGCGCGGGCCGGACGCGGCAGTCATGCAGCCTCCTGTTCGGATGTCTCCAAGCGTGTGCATATAGGCATTTGCGCTCCGGTGTCGACTGACGCACCGCGCCTCAATACAGCGGCCCCGTTTGCCCCAGCGGAATGGGCCCCAGGAATACGACGCCATCGTTGAAGCGCAGCGGCATGGTGATCGCGCGCTTGCCTTCGAGCTCAGCCTGGCCGCCGAGAATGGACAACCCCGCCAGTATGCCGGCCTGACGCCCCCCTTGCGTGACCGTCGGCAAGCCGAGCATCCGGGCGAGCTCGTCGAATCCGGCGGCCGTGATGGTCAATGGGCCGTCCAGCCGGCCGCGCGCGCTCAAGCCCAGGTCGCCCTTGGCGACCGCGACCGCGTCGCCCTGCTGTAGCCGGATGGCCGTGATGCCCAGGCGCCCTCCTGCGCTCTGCCATTCTCGCAAACGGACCGCGACCGGCATGGGCGAGAGGTCGGACACGCCGCTGAGCACGGCCGTCGCCTCGGCGTTGAGCGGTCGCGCCGCAAGCGCCGGCCAAGCGGGAACGACGGCCGCCGCGGCGCGCGCCGCGAGATCGTAGGCGGGCTTGCCGCTCTCCGAATTGGAGCTTCGCCGCACGTGAAATTCGATGCGTTCCGCACGCATGATCGGCTCGGCATTCGCCGTCCCCGACCGTTCCAGCTTCGGGCCCTGCACTACCAGTGAGACGCGCTCGACCGCCGACGGCAGGCCCCGCACGCTCGCCTGCAACAAAGACCAGTCGCCGGCGAGCGGCGCCGTTGCGCCCGGCTCCGTGACCGTCATCGGGCCGGTCACTTCGGCGATCACCAGGTCGGGCTGGTAGACCTGCGCAACCGCAAGGATTTCCCGCGCCTTGATGACGACCGGCGCGGTGCCCCCGCGCAACTCAACGACCGGGTCGGCACAGCGCGCCTCGATCCGGAACGGGTATCCGCCGATCGTGCGCGACGCGCAGGTGTAGACGCGCCCGACTTTTGCCTCGCGCTCGATCCAGGCCGCCATCATGCCGTCGGCGGCGCGCGCCGCGTAGAACCAGAAGCCGGTCCATGCCGCCGCAAGGGCAAGGACAAGCAGCAGCGGGGCAACAATCCAGCGCGAGCGGCGGAACGTCTCGGGCATGCGTTTCGAGCTCCGGCACCGGGTCGACGCTTGCGCGGCACCCGTCGGCTTGTTAGGCGAGCCGAACCTCACGCCGCTGTCAACGCGGCTCTCAAGTCATCTCACGAATGGACGCGCGTTTCGACCAAGCCAGGGAAGACCTTTGGGTGTTCGCCTACGGTTCGCTGATGTGGCGGCCGGGCTTCGATTTCCTCGAGCGCGTGCCGGCGCGGTTGATCGGCGCGCATCGGGCGCTGTGCGTGCTTTCCCATGTGCACCGCGGCACGCCGGAGCGGCCGGGCCTGGTGCTCGGGCTCGATCACGGCGGAGCCTGCCGCGGCCTCGCCTATCGGGTCGCCGCCGCCAAGCGGGCGCAGACCATCGCCTATCTGCGCGCGCGCGAGCAGGTCACCATGGTCTATCTCGAGCGCATGCGCGCCGTGGGGCTCGAAGGATCGCGGCGGCGGGTCTCGGCCCTGTGCTACGTCGTCGATCGCGGCCACGCCCAATATGCCGGGCGGCTCTCGCTCGACGCGCAGCTGCATCACGTCCGGCAGGGCCACGGTCGCTCCGGCGCCAACCGCGACTACGTTCTGGCGGCCGTGCAACAGCTCGAAGCGCTCGGCTATCACGATCGCGACCTGCATCTGCTCGCCGAGCGGCTGCATGGCGTGCATGAGAGCGCGGCGCAGCCGGGCTGATGCGCTTCGGCGCCAGTGTCCCGATACCGAACTTCGCTTAGGCGTGGACCAATTAGCGTGGCTAGGGCGACGCCATCGATAGCAACCGGACCCCCGCGACAGCTAGGCGGCTTGTTCGATGCTGGCTCGGTAGACAGTTCTGAATTTCTCGTAGCGATCGGACATCAGCGCCGACTTGATTCCCGGAGCACGATCCGGATGTCCGGAGTCGAACGGCGGCGCCGGGTCGTATTCCATGCCGAGTTGGATTTGCCGGGCGGTTGCCTCGCCTGCGATTTCGGCCACGACACTTAGCCCAAAGTCGATTCCCGCCGTGACCCCACCCGCAGTGATCACGTTACCGTCCTTGACGATTCTTGCCTTCTCGTGCGTGGCGCCGACGAGCGGTAACAGATCAGCATAGGCCCAATGCGTCGTTGCTCGCCGCCCTCTGAGCAGTCCGCAAACGCCCAGAACGAATGCGCCGGTACAAACGGAGGTCACGTATTTCGCGCCCGGTGCTTGCCGGCGGACAAACTCGATGATCTCGCGATCGATGATGGCCCCCGCCACGCCCTGGCTTCCGCCCGGGATGCAAATCAGGTCGAGCCGCGGGCAGTTCGCGAAAGTGTGGGTCGGCACAAGACCGAGGCCGCAATCGCTCGGCACGACCGCTGGGGATTTCGCGACGATATGAATTTCCGAGTCCGGAAGGCCGGAAAGCACCTGTAGCGGCCCGGTGAAATCGAGCTGCGTTACATCCGGGAAGAGGACGAAGCCGACATTGAACTGCGGCATGACTGTGCTCCGTTGGTCTTAAATCGTGCGCGAAATTCGGTCGGCGATACTGCGATGGTACGCGCGAATGCGCGGTCCATGCGCCGCAGCGAGCCAAAGCCACAGCCAACCGCAATGGTTTCGACGTTTTCATCCGTATCAAGCAACCGGCGGCGTGCGAGATCGGTGCGCACTCGCTCGACAAAGTCCGCCGGGCTGACGTTCAGACCGGATCGGAACAGGCGGCTTAGCGAGCGCAGCGACACACCCGCCTCTTCCGCCAAAGCATCGGTTTTCCAGTCCGCGTTCGGCCGCCGGGCAATTTGCTCAGCGAGTTTACGAAGCTTGGCATTGCCGGCCGACTGCGCTGCAAGCTCTGCGGAGAACTGGCTTTGACCGCCCGGCCTGATGCGGAACACGACATGTCTCCGCGCAATCGCAAGGGAAATGGCGCGGCCGTGGTCGGCTTCGATCATTGCGAGCGCAAGGTCCATTCCGGCAGTGACACCGGCCGAGGTCCAGATCCCGCCGTCCTCGACATGGATGGCATCGCCGTCCACGGTGACCGCGGGACGAAAGCATTTCAGGGCTTCGATCTCGCTCCAATGCGTCGCCGCGCGTCTGCCGTCGAGCGCACCTGCCGCCGCCAGAAAGAACGTGCCGCTGCAGATCGAACCGATGCGAGGCACGCGTCCGATTGCCCGCGAAACGATGCTCGTAATGGTGCCACGCGCGAGCTCTCTGCGCATGCCGGGTTCGCCGCCGACCGTGAGCAAAGTGTGCGTGCGCGCAAGCCGCCGGTTTGTCACTTGCGCGAGCGACAGATCTGCGACCAGGCGAACACCCGCGGATGTCACGAACGGGCCGGCGTCCGCTGCGGCGATTTCGATGCGGTAGGCCTTGCGCCCCAACTCGTCGTTGGCGCCGGCGAACATCTGGAGAGGGCCGGTCACGTCGAGCAGCTGGCCCTGCGGTACGGCAAGCAACAGGATGTTGTGCGGGGTGGCCATTTGGCAATCACTACACCCGGTCGCGCATGGCAGAAAGGTCAAATGCAGGTCAATTCGGGCCAAGCCGTTGCGCAAATCACCGGGTCTCGAATTGCAGCTTCGTGAGCGAGTTGAGTGTGGTTTGGATTTGACGTTCCTCAACGCGATCACCGCGAGGATTGGAGGAACTTCAAATCCACCACGCTAGGAGTGGAATTCAACCTCGCCGGCGCGGGCAAGCCTCGCAAAACCCTTGCCGAGCGTATGGTTGTGATGCGCGATGATCCGTTCGGCCGGCAGCACGGCGGTGTCGAAAGTCGTATGGGCGTCCGACACCAGAACCACCCGGTAGCCGTGCGTGACGGCAGCGCGGCAAGTCAATTCGACGCACATTTCGGTCTGGATGCCGGCGACGACGAGCCGGTCGATCCCGGCTGCCTGCAACCGGGCGTGAAAGTCGGTGTCGTGAAACGCGCTGCTCTGCCGCTTGTCGACGATCGCCTCGCCGGCCTGCGGCGCGACGGCGGAGTGATGCGGCCAGCCGGCCGAGCCCCTCGCGAGCGGGTGGCCCGGCCCGCCGTCATGGCGCACGTGGAAGACCGGCGCCCCGGCGGCACGGGCGCGCTCGAGCAGGCCGGCGATGTTCTGCAGCAGCTCATCGCCCCGGTAAGGCGGCGCCTTGCCGGCAAACAGGCCCTGCTGCACATCGATGACCACCAAGGCGCTCGGCACGTGCGGCCCTCCTTGCCGTTCCCGCGTTGGAGCGGCAGCTTAGCAGGAATGCCGGCGGCCCGCAGATGATGCCCGCGCGCACAGCCATGAAAGTTGGTCCCATGATCCATCAGCTGCGCATCTACGAGATCTTCGAGGACACCAAGGCGGCGTTCCACCGGCGCTTCGCGGACCACGCCGAGCGCATCATGCGCAAATACGGCTTCCAGATCGTATCGATGTGGGAGGCGCAGACCGCGAAGCGGACCGAGTTCGTCTACCTGCTCGAATGGCCGGACGTTGCGACCAAGACCAAGGCTTGGGACGCGTTCATGGCCGACGAGGAGTGGAAGGAGATCAAGCGGGTCACCGGCGCCGCGCACGGCCGGCTGGTGGGCGAGATCGAGGATCGTATTCTGGTGCGCACCGACTATTCGCCGGCGCCATAGCGCGAGACTTCCGCTTCAGAATTCGTCATGCCCGGGCTTGTCCCGGGCATCCATCTGTCTTCGCAAGGGTCTTTTTCAGGGATGGATTGCCGGGTCAAGCCCGGCAATGACGATGAATGACGAATGCCGATGCAACGTTACGCCACCGCCGACGCCCGCGCAGTCGCCTCGCCCGACTCCCGCTTGCCTTCCTCGATCAGCCGTGCGGTCGCGCCCTCGATATCGTCCTGCAGCCGCTGGAAGAACGCCTTCGGCTCCAGGCCGGGCGGGATCGGGTCTAGGATCTCCGCCACGATGGTGCCGGGGTAGCGCAGGAACTTGCGCCGCGGCCAGAACAGCCCGGAATTGAGCGCGATCGGCACGCACGGCACGTCCAGCTCGGCGTACAGTCGCGCGATGCCGAACTTGTATGCCGGCTCCGCACCGGCCGCGCGCCGGGTGCCTTCCGGGAAAATGATGATCTGCCGGCCCTCGTCGAGCGCTCGGCGCGCATGCGCCAGCATCTGTTGGGTCGCCTGCGCGCCTGCGCCGCGGTCGACCGGGATCTGGCGCCCCTTGATGGTGAACCACCCGAAGAACGGGATCCACATCAGCTCGCGCTTGATGATGAAGGTGAAATCGCCGAGCAGCGGCAGCAGCGCAAAGGTGTCCCAGGTCGATTGGTGCTTGGCGGCGACCAGGCAGCCGCCGGCCGGAAGCTTTTCGATCCCGCGGATCTCGTAGCGAATTCCGCAGATCACGCGCAACAGCCAGAGGCTGGTGCGGCCCCAGGTCTTCGCCATTCCGAGAATGCCCCAGCGCGGCATGAAGAACGTCACCGACGCCGCCAGCAGCAGAGTGGCGAGGTTGAGGTAGAACAACAGATTGAACAGAGCGGAGCGGATGAAGATCACGGGACGTCCATCGCCAGCGCAGCTGAGCCGCTAGAAGCACCTCCTCGTCATTGCCGGGCTTGACCCGGCAATCCATCATCTTCGCGAGAGTTCGTGCGAAGTAGATGGATGCGCGGGTCAAGCCCGCGCATGACGACTCAACATAAATCATCCCGGTCTAGCTGCCGATCCTCCCGCGCGCGCCCGCCACGTCGGTCGTATCGGAAGTCGGCTCGAGCCGCATTCGGACCTGGGCGAGCATATACTTCAGATATTCGGAGAACAGCAGCTTGGCGGTCGGCAAGCTGTCCCACCAGGGTCCGGCGCGCAGCGTGTCGCTCACGACCGGGAACGGGATCAGCGTCACGTCCGGCAGCTGACGGCCGAGCTCCGCCATGGTGCGCGGCATGTGATAGCTCGACGTGACCACGATCAGCGACCCGAACCGGAGATTTCTTGCCCAGCGTCGGGTCCCGGCTGCGTTGCCGACGGTGTTGACCGCAGAATGGTCGAGGTCGACGCAGCACTTGAGCAGCCGCTCATGCCGCGGCATCACGCGCGCGATCTCGTCCGAGGACGTGGCGCGGTGCACCCCGGTGATCAGCAGGCGCTTGCCGTGGCCGGCGGCCAGAGCGCGACCGCGTCCGCGATGCGCGACGCGCCACCGGTGAGCACGACGATCCCGTCGGCGTCGCGCTGCAACGCGACCTCCTCGGTCGGCACGCGTGCTGACGAACCACAGGAAGCCGCCGACGAAAACCAGCGCCGCGGTCATCGCCAGGACCGCCGTCACCACGACCGCCACGCCGATGACGCGGATACCGCCTTGCGTGGCGCGCGCCGGTCCGGCCCGCCGCCGGCAGAGGCTCGTCGGCCGGTCTCGAACGTTGAGTGCCATCGGTTTCGTCCGCCGCGCTACCTTATCGCAAATTTCGAACGCTTGGGCAGCGCCTTACGCTCACTCGAGCGCGCTCAGCGTGGCGTGCACGGTGCAGCGCGAGGTGATGGCGGTCACGGCCGCCACCAGCACGATCACGCCGACCATGCCGGCGTAGCCCTGCGGTCCCAGCACGAAACCGCCGAACAGCGCCTGCACCTGATCCTCGTTGGCGGCCTCGTGGCGGCCGGCGAACACGCCGGCGGCGAGAAACAGGCGCGACCGCGGCGCCACCGCCGATGCTCGCCCCCTTGAGGCCGAGCCAGAGGAAATGGCGCTGGAACTGGCCGGCGATGTAGCGATCTTCGGCGCCGACGAAATGCAGCACCTCGACGATCGCCCGGTTGCCCGCCATCGCGCCGCGGGTCGCGAACGACGACCAAGAGGACGGTCGCGGCCAACACCAGGCCCAGCACGCCGATGCCGACCACGACCGTCGCCCGCGTCATCGTGCGCATGCGGTCGACCCAGGCGCGGTGGTCGTCGAGGCTGGCGCCGGCGACCTGCTCGGCAGCCGCTTGCGCAGGCGGTCGAGATCGGGCGCGCCGCCGGCTGCGATCGTGACCACGATCAGGCGCGGAATCGGCAGGTCGTCGAGCGAGAGGCCGGTGCCGAGCCACGGCTCGAGCAACCGCGTCGGACTCCGCCCGAGAGCGTGTCGCGCCCGCGAGGCCCGGTGTCGGCGCGGCGAGATCGAGGGCGCGGCGCGACCTCGGCGTCGATGTCGCGCCCTCGGCGGGCGGATCTGGATGGTCACCTCGCGCGCGACTTGCGCTGCCATTCGCCTGCCGCGCCGCGCACCAGCACCACGCCCGCCGAGCGTGAGGGCGGCGAGGAAGCTCATGATGGCGATCACCGCGCAGCGCGCGGCCGGAGATCGAGCTCGCCGGGACGATCGGCGTCAACCGTGATTGCGGCATCGGCGCGCGCGCCATTGAAGGCGCCGTGCGCCGCGGCTTCGGCGGGGCTGCCGCAGCGCGGCTCGATACCCGCCGAGCGGCAGGTCGCTCGCCTCAGTCATAGACATGCAGCCGGCCATCGTGCAGCACCAGGCGGCGGGCGTCGAACTGGTTCATCAGCGCGATGTCGTGGGTGGCGATCACCACCGAGGTGCCGGAGCGGTTGAGCTCGACGAACAGGCGCAGCAGCCGTTGCGCCAGCTTGGGGTCGACATTGCCGGTCGGCTCGTCGGCGAGCAGCAGTTCGGGCCGCGCGATCACGGCGCGCGCGATCGCCGCGCGCTGCTTCTCGCCGCCCGAGAGCACCGGCGGCAGCGCCCACAGGTGCTCGCCGAGGCCGACCCAGTGCAGCAGTTCGACCACCTCGGCGCGGTAGCTCGCTTCGCTGCTGGCCGAGCACGCGCAGCGGCAGCGCCACGTTCTCATAGGTCGTCAGGTGATCGAGCAGGCGGAAATCCTGGAACACCAGCCCGACCCGGCGCCGCAGAGTCGGCAGCGCATCCTTGGTCAGAACCGCGACGTCGTGGCCGAACAGCGTGATCAGGCCGCGCGTCGGCTTGAGCGACATGAAGAGCAGGCGCAGCAGGCGAGGTCTTGCCGGCGCCGGACGGCCCGGTCAGGAACTGGAACGAGGCCGGCGTCGATGCGCGAAGGTGCAGTCGCGCAGGACCTCCTGCCCGACCCCATAGCGCAAGCCGACATTTTCGAATTGGACCACGCTTCGTCCTCCATCGGCCCCCGGAGCCAGTATTGGCCCCGCTGCCATTAAGAACGCATTAACCGCAACTTCGTTTGGTCCGCGGCAAGCCGCACTCGCGCCGAAACGCCTAAATCGGGTCGCCGAGCCTTATTCGCCTGCACGATCCACGGCTTCCAGCATAGCCGGCCAGTAGGCGAACCCCGAGGCCGTTTTCGATCGTCTCGCGCAGCACGGCAGCCACGACCTCGGCGCCCGCGCGCCGTCACCCCGACCTCGCGCCGAGGTCGAGCGCGTAGCCGAGGTCCTTCCATGCGTATTCGGTCGAGAGCGCCCGCTCCGGAAAGGTCCGCGGCAGTATCGCCTCGATGCCGTGATCGCGCAGCGCAAAACTGTCGGCCGACCCTTTGGCGAACGTTGCGAACAGCAGCGCCGGCTCGACGCCCGCCCGCCGTCCGATGGCGAGCGCTTCGGCGAGCGCATTGACGGTCGCGAACAAAACCATGTCGTTGAGGATCTTCACGACCTGGCCGGCGCCGACCGGGCCGCAATGGAACACCTCGCTGGCGCAGCAGCGCAGCAGCGGCTCGATGCGGGCGAACACCGCGTGGTCCGCGCCGACCATGACGCTGAGCGTTCCGTCCTGCGCGGCCTGGCGCGTGCGCGAGATCGGGGCGTCGGCGAACGCCGCGCCGCGCGCGCCGAGCCGGTCCGCGAGCTCGCGCGCCAGGCCGACCGGCGAGGTTCCGAGGTCGACGAACGTTTGGTCTGTGCCGACCCGGACGTTAGCCAGAAGCCCATCCGGCGCCTCGAACACGTCGCGGACATGCCGGCCGCTCGGAAGGCAGACGAACACCACGTCGCTCGCCGCCGCCACCTCCCGCACCGATGCGGCGATCGCCGCCCCTTGGGCGCGCAGGCGCGCGAGCGGGTCGGGCGCGACATCGAACGCAATGACGTGGGCACCGCTTTTTCGCACCAGATTGCCGCACATCGGCTCGCCCATGGTGCCGAGTTCGAAGCCGATGGTTGCCGGTGCGGTGATGGTTTCGCTCCGTCGCGTTGGGCGTGGCAGCGTGGCGGCCATCCGATCGGAGCCCGGCCGCAGGGAAACTCCGTCGCCCCGAGCGTCTGGCCAGAAATTAATCCGTCATCCACAGGCGCTCGGCGCGGAACGCGCCGAGCCTCGAAGGATGCTCCAGAAGTCGTCAGTCGGCGCCACCGCGCGTGCTTCGAGGCTTTCCCGGACTTCGTCGGAAAGCACCCCGGATCAAGTCCGGGGCAGGCTCTCAGCATGACGGGGTTGGTGGGTGCGATACCTCTGCGGGTACAGAGGGCGGGCGGCGGTTAATTTTCATGGTTTCCGATCCGTTAACGAAACCCGGCTAGCCTTGGGCGACGACCTGGACCCCTCGACATCGCATGCGCATCGTCCGCTGGAGTCGCGCACCCCACGAGGTCACGATCGGCGCCCTTGGCAAGTTTGGGCGGCCGGTGCGCTGCGCCCGCTGCCAGGCCGCGTGGTTCGCCGCCGCCCCAGCCCCGGGCTCGCCCGACGGCGACATGGGACGATGCCCCGGGTGCGCAGGGCGACGACGTCGACCTAGTCACGCGGACGGTCGAGCCGGGCGGTCATTCGAACGCTCTCGCGCTGGCAAGTCCGGCCGACGCTGCGCCGCGCGAGCACCGGGAAACCATCGATTTCGCCGCATTGGGCCCGCCGTTGGTGCCGGCGACGGAGTGGGAGTTGGCGGCCGACGCATTCCCGACCGACGTGCCGCACGAGGACGTCGAAACGGTTGCGGCGCGCCGTGCGCCGCCGCCGGCCCAAGCGGCGCCGCCGGTCCTTCCGCTTCCGGCCGTGAGCGTCCCGCTCGTGATCCTGGGTCTGGCCGCAGTTCTGGCGGCGCTCGCCGCCTGGCGTGTCGAGGCGGTGCGCTTCGCCCCGCAGACCGCCTCGCTGTTTGCGCATGTGGGATTGCCGGTGAACCTGCGCGGGCTCGCCTTCGACGCGGTCAAGCTACGCGGCGAGACGCACGAAGGCGTGCCCGTGATGGTGATCGACGGCGTGATCGTCAACGCCGCCAAGGCGCCGGTCGAGGTGCCGCGCATGCGCTTGGCGGTGCGCAATCAGGCCGGCGTCGAAGTCTATGCCTGGACCGCGCTGCCGACGCGCCCGGTCCTGAACGAGGGCGAGAGCCTGCCGTTCCGCACGCGCCTTGCTTCGCCGCCGGCCGACGCCCGCAACGTGCAGGTGCGTTTCTTCAACCGTCGCGACCTGGAGACCGAACGCTGATGCGCGACCTGACACGAACGCCGCTCGATTTGCCCCCCGAGCACCGACTTGTCGATCGCCGGGCTTGACCCGGCAATCCATCCTTCAGAAAATTTGCGAAGAAAGATGGATGCCCGGGTCCAGCCGGTCCAGCCCGGGCATGACGATTCTTCTCGTGGCGATCCCACATCAAGAGACGCGCTGCCGCGCAAGCCGCGCACCTTCAGCGCTTCCACCGCCGCCCGCTGGCGGGCTGGAGCGTGAGCCGGCAGGCGCGCCGGCGAAACCTCGGCCGATGCTGCTGCTGATCGACGCCGCGCCGCTTTCCCGGCAGGCGTGAGTTCTCGCGCTGGCGCGCATCCTCGTCGCCGAGGATGAGGAGGCGCATGCGAGGACCGCGTCTCGCAGGATGCAACGAGCGATCCGCAAGCCGATTTGCACATTCTCAAACAGGCTCTTATGAGCGCAAACTCCAGACTCTCGGCGCGGGACGGCCATTTTCAAACGACGGCTCCTGCCCGTCAGCGTCCTACGCCGCGACCACGAAGTCGGAACCCTGGTCGCCGAACCGCCCTTCCGCAGGTGCTCAAGCCGCAAGCGAGTGAGCGACGGGAGTTGAAATGGGCCGGGTATGTAGAAAGGCTTTCCGTCGCGTCCGAACTGGAAGACGACATCGCTATCATCCGAATTCACGTCGCCGAGCACGTGCTCGACGGTCGCAAAGTCCGGGTGCGGCTCGAACCCGATCGTCTTCGCCCAGGCGGCCAGGTCGCGCAGCAGCTTTGTGCATAAGCGGGATCGACGGGCGTCAACGGCGAGCTGATCGCCATGGTGTCGAGAAAGAGCGCGAACTCCTCCGCCTCGACCGATCGGAACATGACGTCCTTGATTCCGAGACAGTATGAGTTCAGCAGGAAGCTGGCCAATGCGAATTGATGCGTCGTGACCCCGCGCGCCACGAGCAGCATTCCGAGGCCCCCCTTCGAGAACGTTATCCTGGAGGAGGCATTGCTGGATCGGCGCTGCCAGGGCCCGACTGATCTGTGCGGGCAGCGACCTTTCGAGTTTCTCGGCTTAAGCCTTTCTGCGACCTGCGACTTGCGGCGAACCGCCTTCTTGAAACGACGCAATGCGATGTTGCTCGCCATCGAGCGCTCCTCATGGCGCGGATGTCGGACGCGGCAGTTTCCGCCAGGATATCCGATTCGGGCAGGTGCCCCTGTCATCGCTGGCCGAAGGCGAAGCAATCCGGGAACGGGACGCTGGGTGACTGCGGCGGCGCCGCGAAGTTCCGACGTGACGCGGCAGGGCGGCCAGAGCTGAGCTTCGGCGCTCGTTTGGCGACGGCAGCGCCGCCTCTTCACCTCTCTCCCTTCGGAAGAGGTTAGATCAGCGTGAGCGGGATCGGCGCTAGATGGCGGCGGCGAGCTCGACGAGCTTTGCAACGGTGTTGATGTTCCGCGCCGTCCCGTTTCCGGCTGCGGGGATTTTCAGCTTCGAGCGTCCTATCCCGGCGGCCCCATAGGCGACATAAATCTCCCGCTTGCCCAGGCGCACCTGCTCATCCTTTCGGCCTCGGATATCATCAAGCGCGTCGGACGGCGGCGGATCGTCCAGGAAGATGACGGCGGTCCGGTTCGGCGCAGACTTGGGAAATGGATTGGATTTGAGAATGGCCGCCATGTCCTGCGCCGTGCGGACCACGACGCCGATCGGCTTTCCGGCGTAGGCGCGCAGGCGCCTCTCGAGCGCCGCCTTGACCTTCGGCGCGGACGCGCTGGCGGCGAAGACCACATTGCCGCTGGCGATATAGGTCGCGACCTTGGTGAAGCCCTCGGCGGCGCACATCGCCTTGAGCTCGGCCATGGGCAGCTTTCCGGTGCCGCGCCCACGTTCACGGCGCGTAACAGGGCAATATAGACCGTCATTCAAGCTCCTGCCGCAACGCCTCGGAACCGTGCCCGCAGTTCAAATCGACCTGCCAGTTTATACCAGCGGCACTACAGCGTGATGGTTGCAGGTTGCGTCGCCATGCGCGGGCTTGACCCGCGCATCCGCTTTGGTAGATGTTCTGCGAAGATGATGGATTGCCGGGTCAAGCCCGGCAATGACGACGAGATGCATCGATCTGAAATCATCAAGCTCTGGGTTCCGACTTGTCATGCCTGGCCTTTGTGCCGGGCATCCACGTCTTTCTTCTGTGGCGACGCCGCATGCAAGACGTGGATGGCCGGGACAACCCTCGCAATCGCTGTGGCGATTGCTCGCCCGGCCATGACGGTGGATGGGTCAACATCTAGCGCCGTTGGTATTACGCCAAGCTTATCCTCGACTCAGTATAATGATCGACCTTTCGCATGTCTGGGGTTTGAGTTGGATGGGTCTCGCGGTCGAAGAGCTGTGGAGCATGTCGGAACAGGCGCTCGTCGGCGTATACGCCGACGCCCGGCGGCGATTTCTGGAAAAGAAGCTCGCCCGAGCAGCACGCACAGGGCGCGCCTCGAGTGGATGAAGGCGAAAACATTCGTCAACAGCATGGGCGGGGTGACCGAGCGCAGGATGGCGGTCGACGTCTCCGAGGAGCTCGCCCGCAAAGGCCAAGAGTTGCGGGAGATGACCCACGACCTCGACCTTCTCAAGGTTGACGTCGATGTGATCGCTATCGTGATTTGGCTGCGGGGTGCGCACCTGCCGGCTGCCCTGCAGATCGAAGATGCTGCGGAAGCAGAGTTGGACCGAACCTGACCGCTTGCACGCGGCGCTCGCAGGCGCCCTCATCCTCGCCGACCTCCGAATGCAACGGGCCGGCGCCCAATACCGGCCGGCATCGATCCTCGGAGACGGGACCGGTCGGGATCACGTTAGAGTTTGTTTGAGAATGTGAGAATTGGCTTGCAGATCGCTCGTTGCGTCCTTCGAGACGCGGTCCTTCGGACCGCTCCTCAGGATGAGGATGTGGTGCGTGGCATAGGCAAAACCCCCTCA
>CAVTXS010000006.1:0-19448 GCA_963738705.1 uncultured Alphaproteobacteria bacterium | reverse complement strand
GCCGTCCGGCTCAATCGAGAAATCGCCGCGGCCGTCATAGCCGATGCTGCTCGCCTTTGGCGCCAGCAAGAGCAACGCGTCCATGCGGGCCGGATCGAACGCGCCGGCGAGCCGCGCCAGATTGGGTCGCGGCCCTTCGATCCAGATGGTGTCCGCGTTGAGGTGAAAGAACGGCGCCTCACCGAGCGCCGGCAGCGCCTTGACGACGCCGCCGCCGGTGCCCAGCAGGCGTTGGCGCTCATCGGAAATGACGATCTCGGGCCGGCGGCGTCCGCGCACGTGCGCCTCGATCTGGTCGGCCATGTGGTGAACATTGACCACCGCGCGCTCGACGCCGGCATCGGCCAGCCGGTCGAGCACGTGGTCGAGCAACCGCTTGCCTCCGACCGGGACGAGGGGTTTCGGCGTGTGATCGGTCAACGGGTGCATGCGCGTGCCGAGGCCGGCGGCAAGCACCATGGCGGCGCGCGGCTTGGCGACGATGAAAGTCGGCTCGGTCATCGAAAACCCTGCGTGATTCGCCCGCATAGTCTAGCCGAAGAGCGGGAGGCCCGGGACCTTCACAAACGCCCGCGGTCGCTGCGGCCGCGTGCACCTCTTCCTGCGGCCAACCTTCGGCGGCGGTTCACGATATCTTGTTGGCGCTTGCGGGCGGCTATTGGAAGCTCCACTGCCTGAACGAATCTACGCACTCGGGGGAGCCGGATGAATGAAACGGGAGTCAGAATGATTCTTGAACTGGGGCGTGATGTTCGCGGTCGCCATCATTGCATCCCTGCTGTTGCTGAGCTTTGCCAGAAGCAGGCCGCCCGCTTCAGCGGCAAGGGAGGCAAAGTACCGGGAAGTGATTGAAGAACAGACCTCTGAAATGAAGCCGTTGAACGACTATCTCGAAAAGTCAGGCGCCGTAAACGAAGAGCGACCTTGTCCGAGGATTAAGTCGAGGTTGGCGGCGCTTGAACGGCGTGTAACCTAACGACGATGCCTTCGGCCAACTTGAGGGTCTGCCAAAAAAGAGAGGCCAACTGGCGTGAGGGCGATCTCCAAAGCCCTCATGCTGAGGTGCTTTTCCCCTCCCTTGCCCTCCAAGGGAGGGGGAACACCCGCCTCGAAGCACGCACGGCGGCAGCGCGCTGCAGACTTCTGGATCATCCTTCGAGACGCCGCGCTTCGCGCGGCTCCTCAGGATGAGGCCGTTCGAGGCTCTCCGCCTTCCACGGTCCAGAGTAGGCGCCAGCATGGGCATTACAATTCGAGGCCAACTCCGAGTTGGCGCGCTAGCACTCCCGCATCGCCGCTAAGATCGCGACGAGCTGTCCGCCACACTAGACCGGCGCGCGGGGCCGGAACGTGCGCCTCGTACCAGGTTTTGAGCCGCCTCAGCGTCGGGTGCGACAGCGATCGGCGCAGGTTCCGCCATACCCGCGGCTGATGCCGGATATACTGCGGCTTGCCGTCGCGCCGGGCGAGCCTGGCAAAGATGCCGAGAACCTTGGTCGCCCGCTGGGCGCCCATCAGCGAGTAAAGCTCGACGAACTGGCCCAGATCGAAGTCGCGATCAGGCCGCCTTGCGTCCCTTCATGTAGCGGCTGACCAGCGCGTCCTCGAGCGTCTCCGGCACGTCGACGCGGGCATCCTGCAGGAGCGAGACGACGTCGTAGGCCGCCGGCCCGAGCAGCGCGTCCTGGAAATCGAGGACGCCGACGCGCGCAATCCCCTTCCGCTTCGGCAGCCATAGCAGATTGGGCGAATGGTAGTCGCGCAGCACCCATGTCGCGGGCGCGGCCACGGCCGCCGCGAGCGCGTCGCGCCACAGGACGCCGAATTCCGTCCGCGCTTCGTCCGACAGGGTGACCGCTTGCTGCGGAAGGTACCAGTCGCGCAGCAGTTCCACCTCGATCATCAGGGCGTCGAGATCATAGCGCGGGAGCTGATAGCTGACGCTGGGCGCGACCGGCAGCTTGTCCGGCAGGGTCACGCGATGCAGCGCGACCAAAACCTCGAGCGCCGCCGCATAGCGGTCGTCGAGCGCGGTCGGCGGATTGCCCGCCACCATCGGCTCGGCGCCGAGGTCCTCGAGCACGAGCAAGCCCTCGGTCAGATCGGCGCCGTGGATTTCCGGGGCGGATATCCCCCGCTCGCGCAAGGCCCGCGCCAGCGCAACGAAGGGCACGACATCTTCGGCGAGGTGGGCGATCGCGCTGTAGGACCGTCCGTTCCTGATCGGCGGCCCGTCCGGCCGGCGCGGCGCGATCATCAGGATCGCCTGCCGGTCCTCCTGCACCACGCGCTCGTAGATGCGGGTGGAGGCATCCCCCTGCAGCCGAACGCGCTCGGCCGTTCCGAAACCGGCCTCTTCGAGAAAGCGATAGAAGCCGACGAGGCGGTGCGCCCGCGATGCCAGGGCGCCGTGACCGCGGATGACCAGACGCCGGTGTTCCGGACCTGCCTCGGGCGCAAGCGCAAGCGCGATCTCGAGGCGATCCTGCGGCAGCAGGACACCGGCGCGCTCCGGCCACTCGATCAGCAGGGCGGCGCCGTTGGCGACGTCGGCGAAACCGATCTCCAGCAGTTCCGACGGCTCGTTGATACGATAGAGGTCGACGTGGACGACCGGAAACCGCGGCAGGTCGTAGGCCTGGACGAACGTAAAGGTCGGGCTCGGCACCTCCAGGCGCTCATCGCCCGCCAGTTGACGGATCACGGCGCGCGCAAACGTGGTCTTGCCGACGCCGAGATCACCCGAAAGCGCCACCACGTCGCCCGGCGCCAGGGTGTCGGCAAGGTCGGCCGCCAGCCCGCGGGTCTCCCGCTCGCCCGACAACATTCGCTCCAATTCCATGGAGACGCCGATCGTGTCCGGCATCGGCCTCACGCTGTCCCGTTACGAGTGTGGTGGATTTGAAGTTCCTGCAATCGTCACGGCGATCTCGTAGAGCAACTTCACGCCCGAAACCACACTAAAGCTAATTGAGTTGCCAGTGTCCCTTGATTCCGAAGGTCGCGGAAGAACGTGCCGCGGCGGTGGGCGAGCTTCCGAATCGGACACTAGCGCGTGATGATTTCAGGTCGAAAGCACCTCGTCGTCATTGCCGGGCTTGACCCGGCAATCCATCCTCTTCTGCAACAGTCTTGCAAAGCAGATGGATGCGCGGGTCAAGCCCGCGCATGACGAACTCAACATGAAACCATCACGCTTTAGGCCGCCACCCGCCTCGCCGCCTGTTCGAGCGGGAACACGCAGGTCACCGTCGTGCCGCGCCCCTCGACGGATTCGAGCTTCACGACCCCGCCGTGAAGCTCGACGAAGGAGCGCACGATCGATAGCCCGAGACCTGTCCCGCGATGCTGCGACCCGAGCGCGTGGCTTTCAAAGCGGTTGAACACCCGATCGAGAATGTCATGCGGGATGCCCCGTCCGCGGTCGACGACCGAAAACAGGATGGCGTCGGGCGTGCGTTCCGCCGTCAGCGTAATGGTCCCTCCGGACGAGGAAAAGACAATCGCGTTCGATAACAGGTTGAACAAGATCTGGCGAATGCGCCGCTCGTCGGCCGTGAAGCTTCCGATCTCCTTGGCGGCGCGGATATCGAGCGTGAGCGCGTGTTCCTTGAGCCGATCCTGCACGCCTTCGGCGGCCGCCTCGATGGTGCCGCGGATGTCGACCGAGCCGAGGTCGAGCTTCATCGCGCCGGCGTCGATCGAAGCGAGGTCGAGGATGTCGTTGATGATGGCCAGCAAGGCGGCACTCGACGAGGAGATGTAGCCCAGATACTCGCGCTGCTTGTCGGAAAGCGGCCCGGTCGCATCATCGTGCAGCAGATGCGTGAAACCGATGATGTTGGTCAGCGGCGTGCGCAGCTCGTAGGAAACATGGTGGACGAAATCGTTCTTGAGATGGTCGGCGGCCTCCAGCGCATCGTTGCGCTCGCGCAGCGCCCGTTCGACGTTCACGGTATCGGTCAGGTCCTGGAAGGTGACCAACGTCCCCCCATCCGGCAGCGGAACGGTGGCGCAGTCGAGCACGCTGCCGTCGTTGCGCTCGATGCGGCCGGTCACCGTTTCGCGCCGGTCGAAGTCCCGTCACCGCGCTGCGCAGCGCCTGCCACAACTCGCTATCGCCCTGCAGCCGGCACCAGTCGATGATGGTCTCGATGTGCGGGCGATCGGAAAGGACGGTTTGCGACAATTTCCACATGCGCGCGAACGCCGGATTGTGCAACCGCAGCCGGCCATCGCTCGCGAACACGGCGACGCCTTCGGCCAGATGGTCGAGCGTCTCGCCTTGCACGCGGATCAAGGCGTCGTGCCGGCGCTCCAGATCGAGCCGCTCGGTGACGTCATCGAACACATAGGTCACGCCGCCTTCCGGATTGGGCGCGGCAACCACCCGCAGGGTTCGTCCGTCCGGCAGGTGCCACCAATGCTCCTTTGGCTCCAGCGCCCGATAAGCCTCATGCAACTGGTTTCGCCATTGGCGGAAATCGGCCTGCTCCGGCAGCTTGCGGGCCGCGCGCAGCTGGTCGAGCACGGCGGCGTCGGAAGGCTCCTGGTCGAGGAAGGCCGAAATCGATGTCCCACAGCGTGCGGTAGGCGGCGTTGCAGAACGTCAGGCGCTGGTCCGCGGCGAAGATCGCCACTGCCGTCGGCAACTGATCGAGCGTGCGCCGGTGCGCATCGATCATGTGCGCGAGCTTGGCTTGCGCCATCTCCACTTCGGTGGCGTCGATGCCGATGCCGGCGCTTCCTTCGCGCGCCGGAAGATCCAGCACGTCGAAGACCCGGCGCTCGCCGGCGACGATCACCGGGACGCGCGCCTTGTAGGATTTCCCGTCCTCGCGCGCGCGCAGGAGATCGTCGCGCGCCGAACGCTCGAGCAGCTCCTGCCCCCGGTCGATCGCGTCGGAAGCATCTTTCGCCTCCACGGCCCGCGCATAGGCGGGATTGACCCACACCAGTTTTCCGCCCGCATCGCGCGCCCAGATCGGCAGCGGCACGGTTTCCAGCAGGGTGCGCAGGGTATCGACATCGGCGAGCAGCCGCTGGTGCGCGAGCGTAAGCTCCGCCAACGCGCGCCGCGACCCGGTGACCTCCTTGAGCCGCACAACCGCCCGGCCGCCGATGGCGCGGCCTTCGGCTTCGATGTGCCGGCCGGCCAGCGTGCTCAGTTCCATCGAGAAGCCTTGACCGCGGGCACGCAGGGCGGCGACGGCGTCATCCAG
The DNA here is from genome assembly GCA_963738705.1 of uncultured Alphaproteobacteria bacterium. GTDB lineage: Bacteria > Pseudomonadota > Alphaproteobacteria > Rhizobiales > Xanthobacteraceae > CAVTXS01. The sequence goes on along the minus strand of CAVTXS010000006.1, from coordinate 14,226 downwards.
TTCGCGCGCCTTGTCTCCGACAAGCCAGGTGGCGAATGCGAGCACGCGCCGCGCAATCGGGACCGGCGTGACGATTGTCGTGTCGCCCAGGATTTCCGGCTCATCGTCGATGGGACCCCAAACCACCAGCACCTGCGGCTCGGACAACAGCATGGTGACGGCGCGATCGAGCCCGGTCTTGAGCGTGGTGATCTCGGCGCGCGCCGCCGCCTCGGCATGTTCCGCCCGCGCGCGCGATCGCACGAGCATGATCGCGGTCAGCACCGCAAACGCCAAAATCCCGAGCGTGAGCGCGAGGGCGGCGAGCTCGTGACGGCTGAGCGCCGCGAGTGCCGTGAGGTAGAGATCGAGCGCGGCCGTGCGGCCGCCCTCCTGCGCCGAAGCGGCCGGCGGGCTGAACGGAAAGAGCGCCGCGAGGAGGCCGAGGAATCCGCCGCCTCGGCGGGGACGAGCACGCGTGCTCCCGCTCCTCTCCATGCCTCTGGCCCCCGCCGGCTCGGACGGTCACGACACGCGGGATGACCCGTCCGCGCCTTCAGCCGAACGGCATCCGCCATGCCGTTCGAATCAAGCCACTCTAGCGGGAGGCGAATCGCGGGGTAAAAGTCCAGATCGTGAACGGGAGCTAGCGCGCGGCCAAATCTCGCTCCGTGCGCATGGCGGTGCCGGTCTGCAGGTCCTCGAACAACGCGGTCGAGAGATACCGCTCGGCAAACGAGGGCAGCACCACGACCACCGTCTTGTTCGCCATGCCGGACCGGGCGCCCACCTCGAGCGCGGCGGCGACGGCTGCGCCGGACGAGATCCCGGCCGGAATGCCTTCGTAGCGGGCGAGAGCCCGGGCCATGTCGAACGCGGTCTGGTTTGCGACCGTCACCACCTCATCGATCACCGATCGATCGAGAATCTCCGGGATGAAGCCTGCTCCGATCCCTAAATCTTGTGCGAGCCGGGCGCACGGCCCGACAGCACCGCGCTGTCCTCCGGCTCGACCGCGACGATGCGCAACGAAGGTTTGCGCGGTTTGAGCACTTGGCCGACGCCCGTAATGGTGCCGCCGGTGCCCACGCCCGCGACGAACACGTCCACGGCGCCTGCGGTGTCATTCCAGATCTCCTCCGCGGTCGTGCGCCGGTAAATCGCGGGATTGGCCGGGTGCCTGAACTGCTGCGGGATAACGGCGGTGCCGATATCGCGCGCGAGCTCCTCGGCGCGGGCGATCGCGCCGCGCATGCCGTCGGCGGCCGGGGTCAGCACGACCTCGGCACCGAGCAGCGAGAGCATCCGGCGCCGCTCCAGCGACATCGAGTCGGGCATGACCAGGATGAGCCGGTAGCCGCGCGCCGCCGCCACGAAGGCCAGCGCAATCCCGGTGTTGCCCGAGGTCGGCTCGATCAGGACGGTGTCCTGGGTCAGCGTGCCGTCGGCTTCGAGGGCATCGATCATGGCGACGCCGATGCGGTCCTTGACGCTGCCGAGCGGGTTGAAGAATTCGAGCTTGGCGAGGATCGTCGCCTTGAGGCCCTTGATCTGCGGCAATCGGTTGAGCCGAACGAGCGGCGTGTCGCCGATCGTATCGGTGATGAAATCGAACACGCGGCCGCGGCCTGGACGAACCTCGGTGGACGCGTGGACCAGGCGCGGGCCGGACGCGGCAGTCATGCAGCCTCCTGTTCGGATGTCTCCAAGCGTGTGCATATAGGCATTTGCGCTCCGGTGTCGACCGACGGAGCGCGCCTCAATACAGCGGCCCCATTTGCCCCAGCGGAATTGGCCCCAGGAATACGGTGCCATCGCTGAAGCGCAGCGGCATCGTGATCGCGCGCTTGCCCTCCAGCTCGGTCTGGCCGCCGAGAATGGACAACCCCGCCAGTATGCCGGCCTGACGCCCCCCTTGCGTGACGGTCGGCAAGCCGAGCATCCGGGCGAGCTCGTCGAATCCCGCCGCCGTGATGGTCAATGCGCCGTCCAGCCGGCCGCGCGCGCTCAAGCCCAGGTCGCCCTTGGCGACCGCGACCGCGTCGCCCTGCTGCAGCCGGATGGCCGTGATGGCGAGGCGCCCTCCGGCGCTCTGCCATTCTCGCAAACGGACCGCGACCGGCATGGGCGAGAGGTCGGACACGCCGCTGCAGCACGGCCGTCGCCTCGGCGTTGAGCGGTCGCGCCGCAAGCGCCGGCCAAGCGGGAACGACGGCCGCCGCGGCGCGCGCCGCGAGATCGTAGGCGGGCTTGCCGCTGTCCGGATTGGAGCTTCGCCGCACATGGAATTCGATGCGTTCCGCACGCATGATCGGCTCGGCATTCGCCGTGCCCGACCGTTCCAGCTTCGGGCCCTGCACCACCAGTGAGACGCGCTCGACCGCCGACGGCAGGCCCCGCACGCTCGCCTGCAGCAAAGACCAGTCGCCGGCGAGCGGCGCCGCTGCGCCCGGCTCCGTGACCGTCATCGGGCCGGTCACTTCGGCGATCACCAGATCGGGCTGGTAGACCTGCGCAACCGCAAGGATTTGCCGCGCCTTGATGACGATCGGCGCGGTGCCCCCGCGCAGCTCCACGATCGGGTCGGCGCAGCGCGCCTCGATACGGAATGGGTATCCGCCGATCGTGCGCGACGCGCAGGTGTAGACGCGCCCGACTTTTGCCTCGCGCTCGATCCAGGCGGCCATCATGCCGTCGGCGGCGCGCGCCGCGTAGAACCAGAAGCCGGTCCATGCCGCCGCGAGCGCCAGCACCAGCAGCAGCGGGGCAACGATCCAGCGCGAGCGGCGGGACGTCTCAGGCATGCGTTTCGAACTCCGGCACCGGGTGGCCGCTTGCGCGCCACCCCTCGGCTTGTTAGGCGAGCGGAACCTCACGCCGCTGTCAACGCGGCTCTCAAGCCATCTCACCAATGGACGCGCGTTTCGACCAAGCCAAGGAAGACCTGTGGGTGTTCGCCTACGGTTCGCTGATGTGGCGGCCGGGCTTCGATTTCCTCGAGCGCACGCCGGCGCGGTTGATCGGGGCGCACCGGGCGCTGTGCGTGCTCTCCCACGTGCACCGCGGCACGCCGGAGCGGCCGGGCCTGGTGCTCGGGCTCGATCACGGCGGAGCCTGCCGCGGCCTCGCCTACCGGGTCGCCGCCGCCAAGCGGGCGCAGACCATTGCCTATCTGCGCGCGCGCGAGCAGGTCACCATGGTTTATCTCGAGCGCACGCGCGCGGTGTGGCTCGAAGGGCCGCGGCGGCGGGTCTCGGCGCTGTGCTACGTGGTCGACCGCGGCCACGCCCAATATGCCGGGCGGCTCTCGCTCGACGCGCAGCTGCATCACGTCCGGCAGGGCCACGGCCGCTCCGGCGCCAACCGCGATTACGTCCTTGCGGCGGTGCAGCAGCTCGAAGCGCTCGGCTATTACGATCGCGACCTGCATCTGCTCGCCGAGCGGCTGCATGGCGTGCACGAGAGCGCGGCGCAGCCGGGCTGATGCAAACGGGCACTAGCCCGCGGCGGCGCTTCAGCGAAGCGAATAGTGAATGGCGAATGGCGAATAGAGAAAAGCGCTACGTCACAGACTGTCTCACTACTCACTACTCACTATTCGCCATTCGCCATTCGCTAGAATTGAACTTCGCCGGCGCGAGCAAGTTTCGCAAACCCCTTGCCGAGCGTATGGTTGTGGTGCGCGATGATCCGTTCGGCCGGCAGCGCTTCGGTGTCGAACGTCGTATGGGCGTCCGACACCAGAACTACCCGGTAGCCGTGCGCCACGGCAGCGCGGCAGGTCGAATTCGACGCACATTTCGGTCTGGATGCCGGCGACGACCAGCCGGTCGATCCCGGATACCCGCAGCCGCGTGTGAAAATCGGTGTCGTGAAACGCGCTGCTCTGGCGCTTGTCGACGATCGCCTCGCCGGCCCGTGGCGCGACAGCGGGATGGTGCGGCCAGCCGTCCGATCCCTTGGCGAGCAGGTGGCCCGGACCGCCGTCGTGGCGCACGTGGAAGACCGGCACCCCGTCGGCGCGGGCGCGCGCGAGCAGGCCGGCGATGTTTCGCAGGAGCTCGTCGCCCCGATAAAGCGGTGCCTTGCCGGCGAACAGGCCCTGCTGCACATCGATGACCACCAGGGCGCTCGGCACGTGCAGCCCTCCTTGCCGTTCCCGCGTTGGAGCGGCAGCTAGCAGGGTTGCCGGCCGCCCGCAGATGAGGCCCGCGCGAATACTCCATGAAAGTTCCTGCCATGATCCATCAGCTGCGCATCTACGAGATCTTCGAGGCCACCAAGGCGGCGTTCCACCGGCGGTTCGCCGGACCACGCCGAGCGCATCATGCGCAAATACGGCTTCCAGATCGTATCGATGTGGGAGGCGCAGACCGCGAAGCGGACCTAGTTCGTCTACCTGCTCGAATGGCCGGACGTTGCGACCAAGACCAAGGCTTGGGACGCCTTCATGGCCGACGAGGAGTGGAAGGAGATCAAGCGCGTCACCGGCGCCGCGCACGGCCGGCTGGTGGGCGAGATCGAGGATCGTATTCTGGTGCGCACCGACTATTCGCCGGCGCGGTAGCGCGAGACTTCCGCTTCAGAATCGTCATGCCCGGGCTTGACCCGGGCATCCATCTCTCTTCGCAAGGGTCTTTTTCAGGGATGGATTGCCGGGTCAAGCCCGGCAATGACGAGGAATGACGAATGCCGATGCAACGTTACGCCACCGCCGACGCCCGCGCAGTCGCCTCGCCCGAACTCCCGCTTGCCTTCCTCGATCAGCCGTGCGGTCGCGCCCTCGATATCGTCCTGAAGCCGCTGGAAGAACGCCTTCGGCTCCAGGCCGGGCGGGATGGGGTCGAGGATCTCGGCCACGATGGCGCCGGGGTAGCGCAGGAACTTGCGCCGCGGCCAGAACAGCCCGGAATTGAGCGCGATCGGCACGCACGGCACGTCCAGCTCGGCATAGAGTCGCGCGATGCCGAACTTGTACGCAGGTTCGGCGCCGGCCGCGCGCCGGGTGCCTTCCGGGAAAATGATGATCTGCCGGCCCTCGTCGAGCGCTCGGCGCGCATGCGCCAGCATCTGTTGGGTCGCCTGCGCGCCCGCGCCGCGGTCGACCGGGATCTGGCGGCCCTTGATGGTGAACCAGCCGAAGAACGGGATCCACATCAGCTCGCGCTTGATGATGAAGGTGAAATCGCCGAGCAGCGGCAGCAGCGCAAAGGTGTCCCAGGTCGATTGGTGCTTGGCGGCGACCAGGCAGCCGCCGGCCGGAAGCTTTTCGATCCCGCGGATCTCGTAGCGGATTCCGCAGATCACGCGCAACAGCCAGAGGCTGGTGCGGCCCCAGGTCTTCGCCATTCCGAGAATGCCCCAGCGCGGCATGAAGAACGTCACCGACGCCGCCAGCAGCAGGGTGGCGAGGTTGAGGTAGAACACCAGATTGAACAGAGCGGAGCGGATGAAGATCACGGGACGTCCATCGCCGGCGCAGCAGAGCCGCTAGAAGCACCTCCTCGTCATTGCCGGGCTTGACCCGGCAATCCATCATCTTCGCAAGAGTCGTGCGAAGTAGATGGATGCGCGGGTCAAGCCCGCGCATGACAACTCAACATAAATCATCCCGGTCTAGCTGCCGATTTTCCCGCGCGCGCCCGCCACGTCGGTCGTGTCGGAAGTCGGCTCAAGCCGCATTCGGACCTGGGCGAGCATATACTTCAGATATTCGGAGAACAGCAGCTTGGCGGTCGGCAAGCTGTCCCACCAGGGTCCCGCGCGCAGCGTGTCGCTCACGACCGGGAACGGGATCAGCGTCACGTCCGGCAGCTGGCGGCCGAGCTCCGCCATGGTGCGCGGCATGTGATAGCTCGACGTGACCACGATCAGCGACCCGAACCGGAGATTTCTTGCCCAGCGCCGGGTCCCGGCTGCGTTGCCGACGGTGTTGACCGCAGAATGGTCGAGGTCGACGCAGCACTTGAGCAGCCGCTCATGCCGCGGCATCACGCGCGCGATCTCGTCCGAGGACGTGGCGCGGTGCACCCCGGTGATCAGCAGACGCTTGCCGTGGCCGGCGGCCAAGAGCTCGACCGCGTCCGTGATACGCGACGCGCCGCCGGTGAGCACGACGATCCCGTCGGCGTCGCGCTGCAACGCGACCTCCTCGGTCGGGACCGTGCGCACGAACCACAGGAAGCCGCCGACGAAAACCAGCGCCGCGGTCATCGCCAGGACCGCCGTCACCACGACCGCCACGCCGATGACGCGGATACCGCCTTTCGAGCGCGCGCGCCGGTCCGGCCCGTCGCCGGCAGAGGCTTGTTGGCTGGTCCGAACGTCGAGCGCCATCGTTTTTCGTCCGCCGCGCCACCTTATCGCAAATTTCGATGCTTGGGCAGCGCCTTACGCTCACTCGAGCGCGCTCAGCGTGGCGTGCACGGTGAAGCGCGAGGTGATGGCGGTCACGGCCGCCACCAGCACGATCACGCCGACGATGCCGGCGTAACCCTGCGGTCCCAGCACGAGACTGCCGAACAGCGCCTGCACCTGATCCTCGTTGGCGGTCTCGTGGCGGCCGGCGAACACGCCGGCGGCGAGAAAGAGCGCGACCGCGGCGCCACCGCCGATGCTCGCCCCCTTGAGGCCGAGCCAGAGGAAATGGCGCTGGAACTGGCCGGCGATATAGCGATTCTTGGCGCCGACGAAATGCAGCACCTCGACGATCGCCCGGTTCGCCGCCATCGCGCCCCGGGTCGCGAACGCGACCAAGAGGACGGTCGCGGCCAAGACCAGGCCCAGCACGCCGATGCCGACGACGACCGCCGCCCGCGTCATCGTGCGCATGCGTTCGACCCAGGCGCGGTGATCGTCGAGGCTCGCGCCGGTGACCCGCTCGGCGAGCGTCTTGCGCAAGCGGTCGAGATCGGGCGCGCCGCCCGGCGCGATCGTGACCACGATCATGCGGGGAATCGGCAGGTCGTCGAGCGAGAGGCCGGTGCCGAGCCACGGCTCAAGCAACCGGGCGGACTCCTCCTTCGAGAGCGCTTTCGCGCCCGCGAGACCCGGTGTTTCGCGCATGAGATCGAGCGCGCGGCCGACTTCGGCGTCGACGTCGCGGCCCTCGGCAGGGCGGATCTGGATGGTCATCTCGCGCGCGACTTGCGATTGCCATTCGCCCGCCGCGCCGCGCACCAGCACCACGCCCCCGAGCGTGAGAGCGGCAAGGAAGCTCATGATGGCGATCACCGCGACCAGCGCGCGGCCGGAAATCGAGTTCGGCGGCACGATCGGCGTCAACGTATTCGGCATCGGCGCGCGCGCCATGGCGGGCGCCGTGCCCACCGCTTCGGCGGGCTCCAGCACGAGCTGATGGCCGCCGAGCGGCAGGCGCGCCTCAATCATAGACATGCAGCCGTCCGTCGTGCAGCACCAGGCGGCGCGCGTCGTACTGGTTCATCAGCGCGATGTCGTGGGTCGCGATCACCACCGAGGTGCCGGACTTGTTGAGCTCGACGAACAGGCGCAGCAGCCGTTGCGCCAGATTGGGATCGACGTTGCCGGTCGGCTCGTCGGCGAGCAGGAGCTCGGGCCGTGCGATCACGGCGCGCGCGATCGCCGCCCGCTGCTTCTCTCCGCCCGACAACACCGGCGGCAGGGCCCACAGGTGCTCGCCGAGGCCGACCCAGCGCAGGAGCTCGATCACCTCGGCGCGATAGCTCGCTTCGCTGCGGCCGAGCACCCGCAGCGGCAGCGCCACGTTCTCATAGGTTGTCAGGTGATCGAGCAGGCGGAAGTCCTGGAACACCAGCCCGACCCGGCGCCGCAGGGTGGCGAGCGCATCCTTGGTCAGAACCGCGACGTCATGGCCGAACAGCGTGATCAGGCCGCGCGTCGGCTTGAGCGACATGAAGAGCAGGCGCAGCAGGGAGGTCTTTCCGGCGCCGGACGGGCCGGTGAGGAACTGGAAAGAGGCCGGCGTGATGCGGAAGGTGCAGTCGCGCAGGACCTCCTGCCCGACCCCATAGCGCAAGCCGACATTTTCGAATCGGACCACGCTTCGTCCTCCATCGGCCCCCGGGGCCAGTATTGGCCCCGCTGCCATTAAGAACGCATTAACCGCAACTTGGTTTGGTCCGCGGCAAGCCGCACTCGCGCCGAAACGCCTAAATCTGGTCGCCGAGCCTTATTCGCCTGCACGATCCACGACTTCCAGCAGAGCCGGCCAGTAGGCGCGACCGAGGCCGTTTTCGATCGTCTCGCGCAGCACGGCAGCCACGACCTCGGCGCCCCGCGCCGTCACCCCGACCTCGCGCGCGAGGTCGAGCGCGTAGCCGAGGTCCTTCCATGCGTATTCGGTCGAGAACGCCCGCTCCGGAAAGGTCCGCGGCAGCATCGCCTTGATGCCGTGATTGCGCAGCGCAAAACTGTCGGCCGACCCTTTCGCGAACGTTGCGAACAGCAGCGCCGGCTCGACGCCCGCCCGCCGTCCGATGGCGATCGCTTCGGCGAGCGCATTGACGGTCGCGAACAAAACCATGTTGTTGAGGATCTTCACGACCTGGCCGGCGCCGACCGGGCCGCAATGGGTCACCTCGCTGGCGCAGCAGCGCAGCAGCGGCTCGATGCGGGCGAACACCGCATGGTCCGCGCCGACCATGACGCTGAGCGTTCCGTCCTGCGCGGCCTGGCGCGTGCGCGCGATCGGGGCGTCCGCGAACGCCGCGCCGAGCGCGCCGAGCCGGTGCGCGAGCTCGCGCGCCAGGCCGACTGGCGAGGTTCCGAGGTCGACAAATGTTTGGCCCGCGCCGGCACGGACGCCAGCCAGGATCCCATCCGGCGCCTCGAACACGTCGCGGACATGCCGGCCGCTCGGCAGGCAGACGAACACCACGTCGCTCGCCGCCGCCACCTCCCGCACCGATGCGGCGATCGCCGCCCCTTGGGCGCGCAGGCGCGCGAGCGGGTCGGGCGCGACATCGAACGCAATGACGTGCGCCCCGCTTTTTCGCACCAGATTGCCGCACATCGGCTCGCCCATGGTGCCGAGCCCGATGAAGCCGATGGTTGCCGGTGCGGTCATGGTTTTGCTCCGTCGCGTTGGGCGTGGCAGCGCGGCCGCCCATCCTATTGGAGCCCGGCCGCAGGGAAACTCCGTCGCCCCGAGCGTCTGGCCAGAAATTAATCCGTCATCCAGAGGCGCTCGGCGCGGAACGCGCCGAGCCTCGAAGGATGCTCCAGAAGTCGTCAGTCGGCGCCACCGCGCGTGCTTCGAGGCTTTCCCGGACTTCGTCCGGAAAAGCACCTCAGCATGACGGGGTTGGTGGTGCGATACCTCTGCGGGTACAGAGGGCGGGCTGGCGGTTAATTTTCATGGTTTCCGATCCGTTAACGAAAACCGGCTAGCCTTGGGCGACGACCTGGACCCCCTCGACACCGCATGCGCATCGTCTGCTGGAGTTGCGACACCTCCTACGAGGTCACGATCGGCGCCCTTGGCAAGTTTGGGCGGCCGGTGCGCTGCGCCCGCTGCCAGGCCGCCTGGTTCGCCGCCGCCCCAGCCCCGGAGCTCACCCTGACGGCGGCATGGGACGATGCCCCGGGTGCGCAAGGCGACGACGTCGACCTGGCCACGCGGACGGTCGAGCCGAGCGGTCATTCGACCGCTCTCGCGCTGGCAAGTCCGGCCGACGCTGCGCCGCGCGAGCACCGGGAAACCATCGATTTCGCCGCATTGGGGCCGCCGTTGGTGCCGGCGACGGAGTGGGAGCCGGCGGCCGACGCATCCCCGGCCGACGCGCCGCACGAGGACGTCGAGAAGGTTGCGGCGCGCCGTACGTCGCCACCGGTTAAGCGGCGCCGCCGGTCCTTCCGCTTCCGGCCGAGCGTCCCGCTCGTGATCCTGGGTCTGGCCGCGGTTCTGGCGGCGCTCGCCGCCTGGCGCGTCGAGGTGGTGCGCTTCGCTCCGCAGACCGCCTCGCTGTTTGCGCATGTGGGATTGCCGGTGAACCTGCGCGGGCTCGCCTTCGACGCGGTCAAGTTACGCGCCGAGACGCACGAAGGCGTGCCCGTGATGGTGATCGACGGCGTGATCGTCAACGCCGCCAAGGCGCCGGTCGAGGTGCCGCGCATGCGCTTGGCGGTGCGCAATCAGGCCGGCGTCGAAGTCTATGCCTGGACCGCGCTGCCGACGCGCCCGTTCCTGAACGAGGGCGAGAGCCTGCCGTTCCGCACGCGCCTTGCTTCGCCGCCGGCCGACGCCCGCGACGTGCAGGTGCGTTTCTTCAACCGTCGCGACCTGGAGACCGAACGCTGATGCGCGACCTGACACGAACGCCTGTCGATTTGCCCTCCGAGCACCAACTCGTCATTGCCGGGCTTGACCCGGCAATCCATCCTTCAGAAAATTTGCGAAGAAAGATGGATGCCCGGGTCCAGCCCTGGCATGACAATTCTTCTGCGGGCGATCCCACATCAAGAGACGCGCTGCCGCGCACGCCGCGCACCCTCCACGCTTCCACCGCCGCCCGCTGGCGGGGCTGGAGCGTGAGCCGGCAGGCGCGCCGGCGAAACCTGCGGCTGATGCTGCTGCTGATCGACGCCGCGCCGCTTTCCCGGCAGGCGTAAGTCGCGCTGGCGCGCATCCTCGTCGCCGAGGATGAGGAGGCGCATGCGAGGACCGCGTCTCGCAGGATGCAACGAGCGATCCGCAAGCCAATTCTCACATTCTCAAACAGGCTCTTATGAGCGCAAACTCCAGAACTCTCGGCGCGGACGGCCATTTTCGGAAACGACGGCTCCTGCCCGTCAGCGTCCTACGCCGCGACCACGAAGTCGAAACCCTGGTCGCCGAACCGCTTCCGCAGGTGCTCAAGCCGCAAGCGAGTGAGCGACGGGGAGTCAAATGGGCCGGGTATGTAGAAAGGCTTTCCGTCGCGTCCGAACTGGAAGACGACATCGCTATCATCCGAATTCACGTCGCCGAGCACGTGCTCGACGGTCGCAAAGTCCGGGTGCGGCTCGAACCCGATCGTCTTCGCCCAGGCGGCCAGGTCGCGCAGCAGCTTTCGTGCATAAGCGGGATCGACGGGCGTCAACGGCGAGCTGATCGCCATGGTGTCGAGAAAGAGCGCGAACTCCTCCGCCTCGACCGATCGGAACATGACGTCCTTGATTCCGAGACAGTATGAAGTCGAGCAGGAAGCTGGCCAATGCGAATTGATGCGTCGTGACCCCGCGCGCGACGAACAGCATTCCGAGGCCCCCTTCGAGAACGTTATCCTGGAGGAGGCATTGCTGGATCGGCGCTGCCAGGGCCCGACTGATCTGTGCGGGCAGCGACCTTTCGAGTTTCTCGAGCTTAAGCCTTTCTGCGACCTGCGACTTGCGGCGAACCGCCTTCTTGAAACGACGCAATGCGATGTTGCTTGCCATCGAGCGCTCCTCATGGCGCGGATGTCGGACGCGGCAGTTTCCGCCAGGATATCCAATTCGGGCAAGTGCCCCTGTCATCGCTGGCCGAAGGCGAAGCAATCCGGAACGGGACGCTGGGTGACTGCGGCGGCGCCCGCGAAGTTCCGACGTGACGCGGCAGGGCGCGCCAGAGCTGAGCTTCGGCGCTCGTTTGGCGACGGCAGCGCCGCCTCTTCACCTCTCTCCCTTCGGAAGAGGTTAGATCAGCGTGAGCGGGATCGGCGCTAGATGGCGGCGGCGAGCTCGACGAGCTTTGCAACGGTGTTGATGTTCCGCGCCGTCCCGTTTCCGGCTGCGGGGATTTTCAGCTTCGAGCGTCCTATCCCGGCGGCCCCATAGGCGACATAAATCTCCCGCTTGCCCAGGCGCACCTGCTCATCCTTTCGGCCTCGGATATCATCAAGCGCGTCGGACGGCGGCGGATCGTCCAGGAAGATGACGACGGTCCGGTTCGGGGCAGACTTGGGAAATGGATTGGATTTGAGAATGGCCGCCATGTCCTGCGCCGTGCGGACCACGACGCCGATCGGCTTTCCGGCGTAGGCGCGCAGGCGCCTCTCGAGCGCCGCCTTGACCTTCGGCGCGGACGCTCCGGCGGCGAAGACCACATTGCCGCTGGCGATATAGGTCGCGACCTTGGTGAAGCCCTCGGCGGCGCACATCGCCTTGAGCTCGGCCATGGGCAGCTTTCCGGTGCCGCCCACGTTCACGGCGCGCAACAGGGCAATATAGACCGTCATTCAAGCTCCTGCCGCAACGCCTCGGAACCGTGCCCGCAGTTCAAATCGAGCTGCCAGTTTATACCAGCGGCACTACAGCGTGATGGTTGCAGGTTGCGTCGCCATGCGCGGGCTTGACCCGCGCATCCATCCGCTTTGGTAGACTCTTGCGAAGATGATGGATTGCCGGGTCAAGCCCGGCAATGACGACGAGATGCATCGATCTGAAATCATCAAGCTCTGGGTTCCGACTTGTCATGCCTGGCCTTTGTGCCGGGCATCCACGTCTTTCTTCTGTGGCGACGCCGCATGCAAGACGTGGATGGCCGGGACAACCCTCGCAATCGCTGTGGCGATTGCTCGCCCGGCCATGACGGTGGATGGGTCAACATCTAGCGCCGTTGGTATTACGCCAAGCTTATCCTCGACTGGTATAATGATCGACCTTTCGCATGTCTGGGGTTTGAGTCGGATGGGTCTCGCGGTCGAAGAGCTGTGGAGCATGTCGGAACAGGCGCTCGTCGGCGTATACGCCGACGCCCGGCGGCAATTCCTGGAAAAGAAGCTCGCCCGAGACACGCAGCGGGCGCGCCTCGAGTGGATGAAGGCGAAAACATTCGTCACCAGCACGGGCGGGGTGACTGAGCGCAGGATGGCGGTCGACGTCTCCGAGGAGCTCGCCCGCAAAGGCCAAGAGTTGCGGGAGATGACCCACGAGCTCGACCTTCTCAAGGTTGACGTCGATGTGATCGCTATCGTGATTCGACTGCGGGGTGCGCACGTGCCGGCTGCCCTGCAGAACGAAGATGCTGCCGAAGCAGAGTTCGGACCGGACCTGACCGCTTGGACGCGGCGCTCGCAGGCGCCCTCATCCTCGCCGACCTCCAAATGCAACGGGCCGGCGCCCAATACCGGCCGGCATCGATCCTCGGAGACCGGACCGGTCGGGATCACGTTAGAGTCCGTTCGAGAATGTGAGAATCGGCTTGCAGATCGCTCGTTGCGTCCTTCGAGACGCGGTCCTTCGGACCGCTCCTCAGGATGAGGATGTGGTGCGTGGCATAGGCAAAACCCCCTCATGCTGAGGAGCGCGCAAAGCGCGCGTGACGCGGTCCTTCGGACCGCATTTTCTTCAAAAAGTGTGACGCTCAGAATCTGTAGGATTGTGTAGAGCGAGAGCTGATCAGCCCAAGCGCTTCCTGATGATGGCGACCAGCACGTAGACGGAGACCGCGATCCAGATTTGCGTCTTCACCGCGTTCTCGGCTCTGCCGTAGAAAGCTTGATCCGCAGATGCTGCTTGATCCACTTGAAGAACAGCTCCACCTGCCAGCGGGACTTGCAGAGAGCGCGATGGTGAGCGCCGGCAGCACGAAGTTGTTGGTGAGGAAGACGAGCGTCTTGCCGGTCTCGCGTATCGTTGAACCGAACGCGGCGCAGCGGCTCGGGATAGCCCTGTTGACGAATAGAAGCCGGTCAGCGTCGACTGGTCTGATCGCAGATCAGGCCGCGTGCTCCTGTCCACCGGCGCGAGTAGAGGCGCTCTGCACTTGCAGGTTCGTCTTGGCACGGATCACGAAGAAGGCGCCGGCCTGTGCAAACGTGCAGGCGCTCGAAGTCGACGTAGCCGCGATCCATCACGTAGAAGGCGCCCGGCTCGGGCACGCAGGAGGTCCAGCACGTTGACGTCGTGCATCTTGCCGTCGCGAAATGAAGATGAAGGCGGGATGTGCCGCGCAAGTCGAGCAGCGTGTGCAGCTTTACGGCCGCCTTGGTGGAGCGAAACGGCGCCCACGGAAAGACAGCGACAGGCAGAGATCGATCGTCGTCGAATCCAGCGCGTAGACGGTCTCCTTCAGATCGACGCCCAGGACGCCTCGTCGGCGTACAGCCGCCGGGCGATGCCGATCAGCGCCTGGCGCGAAGTCGCAGTAGATGCGCCAGTCCCGGTCGCGTTGGCATCGGCCAGCGTGCTGCGCGCGACGCCGCCGCGGAAACCCAGGTGGTACAGCTTGGCCGCGTTGCGCGCGCAGGCACGCCTCGATGTCCCGCAGGCTCTCGCCGAAGGTCA
>CAVTXS010000005.1:0-53339 GCA_963738705.1 uncultured Alphaproteobacteria bacterium | reverse complement strand
AAAAGCAGTCATTCGCTGCTAATGCGAGTGCTCCTTTATTGAGCCGCCGCGCCGCGATGTTTCTTAATCACGGCGGTCCTTGGTCGCTATTCCCCCAATCCGCGGCGTGCATGCCAGGCTTCCTGGGCAAACCGAAACAGCGCAACCCCCAGCAGCAAAGTAGCAACTACAAAGAGAATAGCCGCACCATAGGCATGACGCAAACCAAAGAACTGACTCGCAAAAAGTATCGCAAGCAGGAGCGTCGCGCACATGCCAGCGGCCAGCGCCAATATGATGCCGTCACTCAGCAAGCGCGCGCGGCGCGTAAGCGGACCAAGTGCCATGCTGCTTCCAACCGCAGCGCCGATCTTGATCTGGCAGTGCTCTGGCTGCTTTGACGCGTTCGTTGACGATGGCGAGCCGCGACATCATCAGGGACACGAAAGCAGCAACGGCACCAAGAAAGAACGCGGGCGCGATGGCGTTTGAAAAAATCTGCGTAAGCCTGTCAATGTCTGGAACAAATTCCATTGCTCCACTCCTTCAAATCGCGTCTCGCATCCGTCCCGCATTTGCGGGACAGGTCGGGCGTTCTACCTTTACCTCTTGTGCGACAGTAGGCCCGGACGAACGCGGTCGTGCCTTCGACGCGGTTCTCTGCATCAAACTCTCGAAACAACGGTTAGTGCCCTGATCACTAGTCGTGACCTGCGGCTCCAATCTGATCGTACAAAGTCAGAAAGAGCGCCACCTGCTCTTCCGTTCCGTACAGCCGGATCAGGCCGCGCCGAAAGGCGTCACCGATGGTCAGATGGTTGCGGGTGATTTCCCGGATCACCTCTTCTCCCGAGATCAGCACTAGGTCCCCGGGTTCCGGGCCCGAAACGTGAACCTGTGCTCGCAAATCATCGCCATCCGGTACGAAACGCGTCCACAACATCGACCCGATCAGCAGCATCGAAAATGCCCGCGGCGGCGACTCGCCTGCGACCATCCGCAGCTGCTGCGCATGCTGGTCGAGCGATCGCGCAGCGCCGTGATAGCCGAGAAGACCGAACGCGCCGGGCTCGGGACCTCTTGCCGGCAGCCGCCTCTCGGCGACTGCCGTCGATATCGCACCGATGACGTGCAGCGAGTTGGGGTAGACCCAGTTCAAGACGCCGCGTGCGCGCGATACGTCATCGTGATAGCCGCAGGCGAGCGCTCCCGGCGGCAACCAGCACATCACGACTCCGAACATCAAGGTTCGGACCAAGCTCGACTTCATAATTGCCGCTCGGAGACTCATGACAATCTCCACGGAACTCGCTTTCGAGCACTATTTCGCCGGCGTGTACCAGATGGGCGACGTGTAGGCACGCTCCGTAACCTTCATCGGGGTGCCTGGCACCGGACTGACCCCGTAGCGTTTCGCATCGTAGGCAGTCCAACGCGGGGTCGGAATCTCGATCACCCGGCCGTAGTAGAAGGCGGGTTGGCTCGGGTCGAACTCCGGGTCCTTCCACACCGTGATGAGCTCGGGCGCGCCAATCGTATTGGTCCATGTGGCGTTCGCCACATCCACGGTGTCGCCGACCGATGGCAGCTTGCCATCGCTGCCCGGCTTGCGATCGCCCGACCAGGCAACGTCGTAGACCTTCTCCTGCAGCTTGCCGTCCTTGTCGAGCCAGCCCTTAATGATCTGGTAGCGGTCGAGATTGGCGCCGATCGAGTCCTTCAGCGCCGCCACCAGGAACGTCGGCGCTTTGCCCTGCGGCGCCGCACGCAGGTCGCCGCCCATGGGCACGCCTTTCGCATAGCCGGCTAGTGCGGGGCTGCGTGTTTCGGCGTCCTTCGCGTCGAAGTCGAAGCTGCCGAAAAACCGTACGAGCATGCGCGAGCCGGTGGTGGCGTAAGTCTCCTTGCGCATCATCGCGTCCCAGATCGATTCGCGCGAGTTTTCCGCGGCCCACACAGCTGCATAGCCGCCCGAAACCACCTCCCAGCCCATCACGGCCTTGCCACCGAACTTGGCCAAAGGGTGGGCGGCGCGGTCAGGGCTCGGCTCGTGGTGGGGTAACTTCCCGAAGAAATTCTCTTCCTCGACGGCCGGGAGACCGGTGTGCGCATCGGTACTGCCGATCATGCCGAACTTGTAAGGATTGACGCCGAGCTGTTGCTCAAGCTTGAGGCCGTTCTTGAGCGCGGAGCGGGCATATTCGAATTGCAGCATTTCCGGCTTTTTATCCTCGCTCAAATCGAGATTGCCTCTGTCCCACCGCTCGTAATTGGCGAATTCGTCATTGGGCGAGAGGAACGGGTGCGCCTCGCCGTCACCTTTCGTTTGCGTGGCTTCAATCAGGGGTTCAAGCTTCGCGCGCGTTTCGGCGTATTGCCGCGTCAGGGGATTGCCGCCGACCGGATTGACGAGCGGGAACATGCGGCCGTTGGACAGATTGCCGTTATGCGGAATCGCAAGAACGCGGCCACCGGTCTTGTCCTGGTAAGCCTGGAGGGCCTTCCAGAGGTCCTCGGGATTGTCGCTGACAAGGCTGGAAAACGGCAATATCTGCGATACACGCTCGCCGCTGTCGCGGAACACCACCACGCGGTGGAGGTTGTTGCCTTTGGTGTTCGACGACCACTCGTAGCCGATGAGAGCGGTGAACTTTCCGGGGTCGTTGTATTTCTCGGCGGCCTTGACGTTCTTTTCCCAGATTGACCGAGTGATTTCCACCGATGTGACTGCGGGCGGCAGCGGCTTGCCTGTCCCGATGGCCGACATGATTTCATAGTAGACTCGCATCGCCTGCTCGCCACCGCCTTGGAGCATTTGGTGCCAGCGCTTCAGATCGGGATCGCTCATTAAGATTGGGTTGCCCCCCTTTATCTCGCCCAGCGTGCCCATGTTCTCGGCATGGTCGGCCACCACTAAAAAATCCAGCGGACGGCTCAACCGGGCGCGTTGCCCGGTCGATGAAGTGACCTCTTCACCACGCGCAAATCGATAAGCCTCCTCAGGCCCGACAAGGGTCCCGAACGCAATGGCATCGAAGGATTGCGAGGTGTGCAAATGCGTATCGCCGAATAGCGGCCGGGTCGGATAAGTCCGCCCCGCATAGGGAGAGTATCCGGCTTTCGGAAGCACCTTTTCGACGGTCGCGGGATCAAGAGTACCTGGGTCCATCCCCTGCGCGGATAGCCAACAGCTCATATTCACGGTCACGCCGAGCACGAGGAAACCGACTCTCAAACATTTCATGTGCAAGCCTCCCAAGGGGACCAAGCGTCAAAACGCAGCCACACGCTCAATCACCCAGAACATGGCGATGCTGCCGACCGCGTAGGGGATCGCCATGTCCGCCCAGCGTGGCCGCGCAAACCGGATCCATCGGGCGAGCGCCATCAAGCCCAGCACGGCGGCAATGAAGGCGAGCTGGCCGACCTCGACCCCGACGTTGAAGAACAAGAGCGCCACGGGGATGTGCCGCGCGGGCAAACCGACCTCGCTCAACGCGCCGGCAAAGCCGAGCCCGTGCAGAAGGCCGAACCCGAATGCCACCAGCCACGGCGCCCTGGCCGTCAGGCCTTCCTGGCCCTGGTGCAGGCGCACGATCTCGACGGCGACGAACACAATGCTCAATGCGATCAGCGCCTCGACCGGCGCGGGCGGGACGTGCACGTATCCCAGCGTCGCGAGCGCCAGCGTGATGCTGTGCGCGACCGTGAACGCGGTCACGGTTTTCACCAAGAGCCACGTCCCGCCCGTAATGATGATGAGACCGAGCACGAAAAGCAGATGATCGATACCGAGCAGAATGTGCTCGACGCCGAGGTTGAGATAAAGCGCGGCCACCGACCAACCGCTCTGCAGCGGGGGAATTGTCGCCGCCGGTTGCTGAGGCGTGAGGCGGCGCACCCAGGAGCTGCCGTCCAGGAATACGACGCGCACCAGGGCGTCCGTCACGGTGCTTTCGAGGCCGGCAATCCCGACGGTCTGGCCGCGCAGCGGGTCGACGGCTTTGAAGCGCCAGCTGTACCGCCGCGTCGCCCGTGGCTCGAGTGGTCATCGGCACGACGGCGTCGGCGCGGCCGGAGAAGGTCGCCGCGAGCGCGAGGCGAAGCTCGCCGCGCATCGGCGTCTTCAGCAGCGCGTCGAATTCGCCGGCGCGGTCTTCGCGCACTTCCAGATAGGCCGGCCGGACCTCGTGAGCGATGGCGGCCGCGAATTGCCACAACGGCACGGACAGCCCGAAGGCTCCCGCGATGCTCAAGGCAAAGGCATGGAGCACCCAAGCACCAAGATTGAGCCGCCGGCGCGGGCTCATCGGTCCGCCGTCCCGGCCGCCGGGTTGGGCGCGATGAGCGCCTCTACCGCTTCGTCGGCGACGATCTTGTATTTCTTGCGCAGCTCATCGAGATAGCGGTCCTTTGCGGATTTCTCTTGCGCGTTCCGCCACTCTTCGACCACGCGCGCTCGCACGTCGGAAAGCGGCGGCAGCCGCCCTTCCCGGAGCGTGGACGTGCGCACCAGGTGCAGCCCGTATCCGGATTCGATCGGGCCGCTCCAGGTCCCCGGATGGAGCGAGAACACGGCGCGCGCAAAGCCGGGACCGAAAGCACCGGATATCGACTGCTCGGTTTCGTCTTGGAACTCGCTCTCGAGCAGCAAGCGGTCGCCTTGTTGGCCCGTCGCCAGCGGTGAGCCAGCGTGATGCAGGACTCTCAACGTGTTTGTCGCGTCCGACCGCGCGTCGGCACGCCGCTCGGGGCTGAAATAGATCTGGGTGAACGAGACGCGCGCATCGCTGCGAAAACGGTCGGCATTGGCTGCGTAGAACTGCTGCAGCTCGGTTTCCGACGGCTCCGTTCGACGCAACGTGTCGTCGATCAGGAAGGTCATTTTCTGCGCCAGGCGCCGTCGGACGATGACGTCATTGTCTTCGAGGCCCAAGGCGCGGGCCTCGCGCGCGAGCAACTGTTCGTTCAGGTAGCCCGAGATCAGCCCACGAAGCTCCTCACGTGTCGGTGAGCGCCGCCATTGCGTCGTCCAGTTCTCGGCGATCCACTGGACGTCACCAGCACCGATGTGGATTTGCGCGGCCTTGCCGGGATTTGGGTTTTCCCCAGCTCGGTTGATCCACGTATAGGCGCCGAACAGGGCGGCGCCCGCCAGCACGAAATGAAGTAGCGGTTCTTTCAGCAGTTTCACGGGACGGCAGCCTGCAATGTTGTCGATGCCCGCCTCCCTTGCGAGCGCTACGCTAGCACGCCGGGGGGATGTTTGAAACGCTACCCCCGAGCGTGCAACGCTGTCGTCGGGGAATCCCGAGACCACGACGGACAGCCTTTGACCAAGGATTTGCGGCGGCTGACGTGCCAACCGGTCAAAAGGTGTAGCAGCGCCGACACACACGCTTTGTGCAAATGCGCTGCTGGGGACCGAGGTGTGCAATTTTGCTTAGTCGGCAGCTGCACGCCGTTGTAGAACTGCATGGTCGGAAGAGGAGGACGCCATGCGTGCTCACCGACCAGCATCTCGCATCAAGTGCCACGCAGCTTCCGCAGCGCTCTGTCTCGTCGGAATTTTCGCCGCTCACCCATCGCAGGCGGCCGAGTACGGCCTCGGGAGCTATCTGCTCGGTCTGACGATCCCGCAGGCGGGTTTGACGCCGCCGCCGGGGGTCTACTTCTCCGACACGATGTATTTCTACGAGGGACGCGCCGGCGGCAATCGGAGCCTGCCGTTCGGCCGCGCCATCGTCCTCGAAGTCAAGGAGCAGTTTCTGGTCAATGTCGCGACACTCAGCGTGTTCACCGACGCCAGCTTCCTGGGCGGCACGTTCGGCCTGGCCGGAACGGTCCCGTTCGGTCGCGCCAGCGTCTCGGCCGACCTGTCGTTGCTCGGGCCCTTGGGGACGATCGGCCGCTCCGACTCGGTCACCGGGCTCGGCGACTCCGCGATCACCGCGCTGCTCGGCTGGCATGCTGGGTTCCACCACTGGAACGTGAGCGCGACCGGCGTCATCCCGACCGGCGCCCGACCGCTCGCCTTCATGGGCCTGAACCGGCCCGGAGTGGATGTCAAAGGCGCCTACACCTACCTCAACACGCAAACCGGGACGGAGGTGTCGGGCGCGGCCGGGTTCACCTTCAACTTCATCAACACGGCGACCGACTACCTAACCGGCACCGAGTTCCACCTCGGAAGGCGCGGTGATCCAGCATCTCCCGTCGGGCTTTTCGTTCGGTGCGGGCGGCTATCACTACCGCCAGATCACCGGCGACAGCGGCTCGGGCGCGCGGCTGGGATCGTTCGAGGGGCGCGTGACGGCGGTCGGACCGGTGCTCGGCTATGTGCTCAAGGCAGGCGTCCTACCGATCAATCTCAACGCCCGCTGGTTCGCCGAGTTCGACACGCAAAACCGGATGAGGGGCAACGCAGTGTTCGCAACGCTGAGCATGCCGCTGCACGTCTTCGCGCCTCCGTCGCCGCCGAAGTTCACCAAATAGCCAATACCGTCGCCAGATTGGGCGCTAAAGCAAATCCGGGGATCAACGGATCGCTCGCGCGCGGCTCTTATGGCGTGCAAATCTCCGCCTGGCACGATCCCAATAATCCGCCCAAAGACGGACTTCCGGTTTGGGTCATTCTCGACAGGGACGAGGCCAGCAGCAACTCCCGTCATGTCGGCTGTGCCTCCGAAAGCGGAAGTAAAATCAGGCTATTGGCCGCATGGGCGGTCAAAAGAAAAGGGCGGCGCAATGGCCGCCCTCTCGTCGTGCTGTTTCGGCGATTGCCGTCTATGCGGCGGTCTTGATCGCCGCTGTCGGTTCGCCGTCCAATGTTTCGCGTAGCGACCGCTCGACGACCGTCGCCATCTCGCGCCGAAGATCGAACTTGTCCCACCTTGCGTAGACCGCCGTCACGCCCTTGCGCGTATGCGCGAGCAGCGCGCCGATCTGCTCAAGCGAATAGCCCGCCCGGTCGAGGATCGTCGCGGCAGTGCGCCGCAAGTCGTGCGGTGTCCACCGTTCCATTTCGAGCCCGGCAACGATGCGCTGAGCGGCCTCGTGGAGATGATCGCGGTGGAACGCGAAGATCGGCGCGGCCGGATCGGCCTTGAGATGCGGCCGCAGCAGTTCGAGCGCCAAGCCGGACAGCGGGGTGATGAAGGCGCTACCGGCCTTCATGCGCTCGGCGGGTAGCGACCAGTGCGGACCGTGTTCGCTCGGCCCGCGCAAATCGCGAAGCTCGCTGCCGACCATGCCGCCCACCATGCCGGGCCGCGCCGCCGTCACGAGGATCAGGCGCAGCGCGGTCGCGACGTCTGGCGACACGTTGAACCGTTCCGGCGCGTCGAGGGCGTGCCAGACCTGCCGGATTTCGGCGGCGGACAGGAAGCGATCGCGGGTGACTTTGGCACCACCGGGCGCCGGAAGGTCGGCGAACGGATTGACGGTCACGAACTTGCGCCCGGGCTGCTTGGCCCATTTGAACATGGCGTGAATGATGTGCTTGGTCTGGTTCGCCATCGACTTCTTGCCGCGCCGGTCCGCGATGTCGTGCAGCATGGCGGCCGCATCGTCGTCGGTGATCGAGACGAGCGGCCGTTCGTTCCAGCCGTAGACGCGCCCGATGCGCTGCAGCGTCAGACGCGACTTGTGCCCGGTGCGGTGCGTGGTCAGCTTGGCGTCGAAGTAAAGCTCGACCACCTCGGCGTAGGTCTTAGTCTTTTTTTCAGCCTCGGCGCGCTGGATCTTGGGCGCGAGCGGCGTGCCGCCATTGGCGACGGTCTTGCGCGCGTCGTTCGCGATCTCGCGCGCTTTCGTTAACGGCACGTCGGGGTAGCGGCCGATGGTCAGCCACACGACTTTGCCGGTAGTCCTGTCGCGGTACGCGAACGCGAACGTCTTGACGTCTTTCGGCGTGATCCGGAGGCACAGGCCGGAACAGGCGGCATCGCCGACCGCGTATTGCGCGGCGCGCGGCTTGTAAGACCGGACGCCGACGTCGGTAAGTTTCACTCGCATGGGGTGTTCGTCTTTCAGGGTTGCTGTTAGCTCGTGCTAACAAAATGGTTGGACTAGTAGGGCACGCCCTGACACGTCCTGACAAGAGCGAGACACGCATGGTTCGCCTACAGTCGCAGGCATTTCCATGTGTCAGGACGCGCCAGGACGTGTCAGGACGGTTCAGCACGGTTCAGAGAAAATATTTAGCTTCGCTCATCCGGGCTAAGCGTTATAGTCCCGGCACAATGAAATCCGACACCGCCCGCCTTGCGTCCCCAGCAGCTACGAGCGCTCCTGCGCCCACCGGCGCGATCGAGCGCCCCGCCTCCGCGCCTGCCAACGCGGTCGAGTTCGGCAGCGACGTGGTGGCGCGAGACGTTGCGCGCACTCGACATTCCTTTCATCGCGCTCAACCCCGGCGCCAGCTTCCGCGGCCTGCACGACAGCCTGGTCAATTTCCTCGGCAACGAGCGGCCGCAGATGCTGCTCTGCCTGCACGAGGAGCACGCGGTCGCGATCGCGCACGGCTACGCCAAGGTGACCGGCCGGGCGATGGCTGCGGCCGTGCACGCCAATGTCGGGCTGTTCCACGCCACCATGGCGATCTTCAACGCCTGGTGCGACCGCATGCCGGTGATTGTGCTGGGCGCAACCGGACCGGTCGATGCGCAGAAGCGCCGGCCGTGGATCGACTGGATCCACACCGCGCGCGACCAGGGCGCGCTCGTGCGCGGCTACGTCAAATGGGACGACCAGCCGGCCTCGCCGGAGGCGGCGCGCGAGGCGCTGCTGCGCGCCGCCTGGCTGGCGGCCACCGCGCCGATGGGCCCGGTCTACGTCAACCTCGATGCCGGCATGCAGGAGGCGCGGCTCGCCGAGCCGCTGCCGCCGCTTGACGCCGCGCGCTTCACGCCGCCGGTCATGGCGGCGTCGCCGCCCGAGCTTGTCGCCAAGGCGGCCGATCTTCTCAAGACAGCAAAGCGCCCGCTGCTGCTGGTCGGGCGCGTCTCGCGTAGCGTCGAGGCTTGGGGCGCGCCGGGTCGGGCTGGCCGAGACGCTCGGCGCCCGCGTGCTGACCGACCTCAAGGTCGGCGCCGCCTTCCCGACCGACCATCCGCTGCATGTCGGCGCCCCGAGCCTTCTGCTCTCGCCCGACGCGGCGGAGGCCTTGCGCGAGGCCGACGTCGATCCTGAGCCTCGACTGGGTCGACCTCGCCGGCACGCTCAAGACCGCCTTCGGCGGCGCGCCGTTCGCCGACGGTCATCCAGGTGTCGCTCGATCACGTGGCGCACAACGGCTGGAGCATGGACTACCAGGGCCTGCCGCCGGTCGACCTGTTCCTGGCCGCCGAGCCCGACGCGGTCGTGCCCGCCCTCCTTGCGGCGCTCGGGCCCGCGCAGGCGACGGCCCCGCGCCGGCTGGCGCCGGCGCTGCCCGCCCGCCGGAGCGCGGCGGTGGACGCCCCGATCCAGGTCGACGACCTCGCGCTCGCCCTGCGGCAAGCGGTCGGCGAGCGGCCGACCTCGCTGTTGCATCTGCCGTTGTCCTGGAACGGCGCGACCTGGCCGTTCCGCCATCCGCTCGACTATCATCGGCTGCGACGGCGGCGGCGGCATCGGCGCCGGCCCCGGTCATCGCCGTCGGCGCCGCGCTCGCGCTGAAAGGCATCCGGCCGGCTGCCGGTCGCGGTCTGCGGCGACGGCGATTTTCTCATGGGCGCGACCGCGCTGTGGACCGCGGTGCACTACCGCGTCCCGCTGCTCATCGTGATCGCCAACAACCGCTCGTTCTACAACGACGAGGTCCATCAGGAGCGCGTCGCGCGCATGCGCAACCGTCCGGTCGAGAACAAGTGGATCGGCCAGCGCATCGCCGATCCCGACATCGACATCGCGGCGCTCGCGCGTGCGCAGGGCGCGGCCGGCATCGGCCCGGTCACCCGCGGCGCCGACCTTGCGCCCGCGCTTGCCGAGGCGATCGCCGCGGTCGAACGCGGCGAGGTCGCAGTCGTCGACGTCCGCGTCGAGCCCGGCTACACGCCGGCCATGACTGCGGCACTGACGCGCAGCGCGGAATGATGCCAACAACAATCATGCGGTGTCATCCCGGGCGAGGCGCAACGCGCCGCGACCCGGGACCCATATGTGGACGGCCCCCTGCTCGCAAGAGGTAAAGCAGCAGTGTGAAGCGAAGCGATTGCGATCATATGTACGGTCTGTTGATGCGGCCGCACGCGACCGCTGCCAAGATGGGTTCCGCGACGCGAGGTCCAAACACGTAAGCGATGGTTGCCCACCAATGGGTCCCGCGGAGTGTCTCGCGTCTTGGGATCGATCGATCACGCCATCTGCCTTTCTCGAGCAAGCTTCGGCTCCAGCGCAGGGAGAGAGGCCCCCCGCACTGAACTGGGGTTGGTCAGATCACTGGAAGGTCATGACCGGTATCCTCCTTCGTTCCGACGGCGGCTCTGGAAGCGCCCTGCGCAAGCCTGGTCAAGGCTGGCCGTCAGGCCACCGCCGGAGGCGGCGCGCAGCGGCCTTGACGAGGCGAGCAGGGCGCTATCCTGCCGGCCGGGGGAACGAAGCGGCTTGGCGCCCGCTGCGGGCTGTATCGTTGGCCGCTGACCATGAGCTTCCAGGCGATGCGGGCGGTCTTGTTGGCAAGCGCCACGGCGGCGAGCTTGGGCGGCTTGCGGTTGATGAGCGCGAGCAGCCAGGGCGAGGGTCGCCCGCGCCCCCTGCGGGCCTGCTGGATCACCGCGGTGGCGCCGACCACCAGCACCCGGCGCAACGCTTCATCGCCGGCGCGGGTGATCACGCCGAGCCGCAGCTTGCCGGCCGTGGAGTGATCCTTCGGGGTCAGCCCGAGCCAAGCCGCAAAGTCCCGGCCCGATCGGAAGGCGTGCGGATCAGGTGCTTTCATCGTCATCACCGCAGCCCCGATCGGCCCGACGCTGGGAATCTCCGCCAGCCGCCGGCTCAGATCGTTCCCCCGGTGCCACGCCATCAGCTTGCCGTGCAGGCTGCGAAGCTCACCGGTGACCTGTGCATACTGCCCGCCAAGGCCGGCAAACAGCTCCCTGGCCAGCGCCGGCAGGCTCTCATCCGCCGCGATCCGCGCCAGCAGCGGCTCGATCTTGTCGTGCCCCTTGGCGGCAACCAGCCCGAACTCGGCCGCATAGCCGCGGATCGTGTTGCTCAGTTGCGTGCGCCGCCCCGTCAGCTGGTCGCGCAGCCCAGCCAGCATCAGCGCCGCCTGCTGCTCGGCGCTCTTGATCGGCACAAACCGCATCCGCGGCCGGCTCATCGCCTCGCAGATCGCCTCGGCATCGGCCGCATCGTTCTTGCCTCGCATCACATACTGCTTGGCATATTGCGGCGGCAGCAGCATCACCTCATGCCCCAAGGCCCGGAACTCACGGGCCCAATGATGCGATCCGCCGCAGGCCTCAATGCCGATCCTGGTCGCAGGCATCTTCGCTAGAAAAGCCAGCAAATCTCGGCGCCGCAGCTTCTTGCGCAAAACCGCACGTTCCGCCGCATCCACGCCATGCAGCTGAAAAACACTCTTGGACGTGTCCACTCCAATTCGGATAATCTCGTTCATGGACGGCTCCCTTGTTTGAGATCTTCAACAACCTCATCCTGGCACATACGATGCCGTCGGGGGCCGTCCACCCCAACATGTACCCCGGTCTCGCGCGCCGGGGTACATGGGTCCCGACTTCGCGCTCCCCCGGCTCAAGGCCGGGGTCGCTTGCCGGGATGACAGAGTAATTCGGGGCCGTCTATGCTCGCCGCCGCGCCCGCTGACGCCTCGATCACCATGCCTCCGGCAAACGCACAACGATTCCTCGCGGTCGACGATATCGTCAAGCGGTTCCACACGCCGGACGGCGTCCTCACCGCCATCGAGCGCATGTCGCTTTCGGTCGCGCCCGGCGAGTTCGTCGCCGTGATCGGCCCGTCCGGCTGCGGGAAGTCGACGCTGTTCAACATCATCGGCGGCCTCACCGGCGACTACGAGGGCCGCGTCACCATGGCGGGAGAAACGATCTCCGGTCCGCATCCCTCGATCGGCATGGTGTTCCAGGAGGAGTCCACCTTCCCGTGGCGCACCGTCATCGACAATGTGGCGTTCCCGCTGGAGATCGCCGGCATCGCCAAGACGGCCCGGGTCGAACGCGCGCGGCACTTCATCGCGCTGGTCGGCCTAGACGGCTTCGAGCGGCGCTATCCGGCGGAGCTCTCCGGCGGCATGCGCCAGCGCGTGGCGATCGCGCGTACGCTGGCGTCGGAGCCCAAGATCCTGCTGATGGACGAGCCGTTCGCCTCGCTCGACGAGCAGACGCGCCTCTTGCTCGGCGACAAGGTTTTGCAGATCCAGCAGCAGCTCCGCCAGACCACGCTCCTGATCACCCACAACATCACCGAGGCGGTGCAACTGTCGGATCGTGTCCTGGTGATGACCTATAGGCCCGGCAAGCTCAAGCGCACGGTCGAGATCGCGCTGCCGCGGCCGCGCAACTCCGAAGTCGTCGGCAGCGAGGCCTTCGGGCGCTATGTCGCGCAGATCTGGAGCGACCTGCGCGAGGAGGCAAGCCTCGGCATCCGCGACGAGGAGGCGCGCACACTACAGGCGGGAAGCAAGCGATGACGCGGCTCTTGAAGTCGCGCTATGGCCCCATGGCGGTGGGCCTCGGCTCGCTCGCGCTGTTCATCGGCCTGGTCGAGATTTTGATCCGCGTCGGCCTGATCAACCGCTTCATCGTCCCACTGCCGTCGCAGGTCGGCGCGGCCGTTCCGCGCATCATCCTCGAAGAGGACGTCCTGCACCGCTTCGTGCAGACGACGCGCGAGTGCCTGTGGGCGAGCGTGCTCGTCACCGCGGTCGGCGTGTCGCTCGGCGTGCTGCTACATCGGTTTCAGATACTGCGGCTCGCCTGCGAGACCTGGGTGGCCGGGATGGCGTCGGCGCCGATCGTGCTGTTGTATCCGCTGTTCCTCGTCATCTTCGGGCGCAGCGAAACCACCCTGATCATGATGGGCTTCGTCGCCGGGCTCGCGCCGGTGATCCTCAAGACCGTCGAGGGGCTCGCCGGCACCCGCCGCGTCCTCATCGATGTCGGCCGCAGCTTCAATCTGAGCGAGACCCAGCTGTTCTGGAAGATCCTGTTTCCGGCCGCTTTGCCGACCGTTTTCGTCGGCTTGCGGCTCGGGCTGATCTTCGCCCTCATCAACATCGTGGCGGTCGAGTTCCTGATCAATTTCGGCGGCCTCGGGCAGCTGATCAACGATCTGGCCGAGCGCTACGATCTGCCCGGCACCTATGCGGCGATCTGCTTCGTCGTGCTGGTCAGCGTGCTGTTCTTCGACGTCACCGAGAGAATCGAGCGATGGCTGAGGCCGGTCGATTTGTAAGCGTCGCGGGCGCGCCGCCGACCGCGCGCCTGGTCCTGGGGCTGCGCGTCGCCTTTGTGCTCGCGCTGCTCCTGGTCTGGGAAGCCGTTGCGGCGTCGGGGCTGTTGTTCCGCGACGTGGTCCCCTCGCTCGTGACCATCGGCCGCGCCGTCGCGAGGCTGCTGGCCGATCCGAGCTACTACCGGCACCTCGGCGTGACGCTGGCGGAGATCGCCGGCGCGATCACGATCGGCGGGCTCGCCGGCCTCGTTGTCGGCATCGCGCTCGGCGCCAACCGGTTTCTCGCGCGCGCCTACGAGTCGTTCCTCTACTATCTCGGCCCCACCCCGAAGATCATCTTCTTCCCGATCATGATCATGTGGTTCGGCGTCGGCCCCGGATCGAAGGTCGCGCTCGGCGCGCTGTCGTCGTTCTTCCCGGTTGCGATCAGCGCCGCCGGCGGCATGCGCGAGATCGACAAGGTTTTGATCCGGGTGGGCAAAAGCTTCCGCGCCAGCACCTGGCAGATGGCGACCAAGATCTACCTGCCGGCCATGCGCCCGCCGGTCGTCAACGGCCTGCGCCTCGGTCTCGGTCTCGCCATCATCGGTACCCTGCTCGCCGAAACGAAGCTCTCCAATCGCGGGCTCGGCTATCTGATCATCCAGGCCTACGCGACCTTCGACATGCCGCGCATGTATGCGCTGCTGATCACCTTGTTCGTCCTGGCGATCGGCGCCAATGCCCTGGTCGGCCGGCTTGGCGAGACCCGCCGCTAACTTGTAGGGTGGGCAAAGGCGCGCACTTGCGCGCCGTGCCCACGCGAAGGACATGGTGGGCACGCACCGCTGCGCGGTGCTTTGCCCACCCTACGGAAATCTGGAGCCCGCATGGCCAAGCTCAACCTGTCGGTCGCGATCGGCGATTACGACCGCACGCGCGCGCTGATCGACGGATCGGTGCAGATCGACGGCGTCGCGCCCGTCGTCATGCCACTGTCGCCGGAGGAGATCTTCTTTCGCGCCTTCCGCCATGCCGAGTTCGACATCTGCGAGCTGTCGCTGTCGAGCCTGACGGTGAAGACCGCGCAGGGCGAGTGTCCGTATGTCGGCGTGCCGGCGTTCCTCTCGCGCGCCTTCCGTCATAATTCGATCTACGTGCGCACCGACCGGATCAAGCGCCCTGCGGACCTCGAGGGCCGCACGATCGGCCTACCCGAGTATCAGCTCACCGCCAACGTCTGGGCGCGCGCGATTCTGGAGGACGACCACGGCGTCAAGCCATCGGACGTGACCTGGGTGCGCGGCGGCATCGACCAGCCGGGCCGGCCGGAGAAGATCGCAATCGCGCTGCCGCCCGCCATCCGGCTCACGAACGCGCCCGAGGGTGAAACGATCTCCGGCCTGCTCGACAGAGGCGAGATCGACGGCTTCATGGCGCCGCGGCCGCCCTCCTGTGCCGGCACCAACCGCAACGTCGGCTGGCTGTTCCCCGACCCCGCGGCCGCCGCCAAGGACTACTTCAGGCGCACCGGCATTTTCCCGATCATGCACGCGGTCGGCGTGCGCCGCACGCTGGCCGAGCAGCATCCGTGGCTGCCGGCCGCGGTGCTCAAGGCGTTCGGGCAAGCGAAGGCGGTTGGGTTGGCGAAGCTTGCCGATACCTCGGCGACCAAGGTGACCCTGCCGTTCGTCGAGGAGCAACTGAAGGCCGCGCAAGAGTCTGATGGGAAGCGATTTCTGGTCCTACGGGATCGCGGCCAACCGCGCCACGCTGGAGACGTTCCTGCGCCATCACCACAGCCAAGGCCTGTCGTCGCGGCTGGTCTCGGTCGAGGAGCTATTTCACCCGGCGACGCACGAGACCGCAAGGGTTTGATACGAGGGAACGATGTGTGCAGCCTCACAGCCTGCCGACAATTACAGCCTCATCCTGAGGAGCGTCGCGGAGCGACGCGTCTCGAAGAGCCTGTCCTCAGACTTGATCCGAGGAATGATCCAGAAATCCGCAACGGGGCCGCGGTGCGTGCTTCGAGGCTTTCCCGGACTTCGTCCGGGAAAGCACCTCAGCATGAGGCGGTTGGAGAGCGCTGAAGCATAGCTTTCTTTTTTTAGTCCGACCTTTGAGGTATCCGAACATGACGATCGGCACGCCCGATCCGACGCTGCTCGAGGAGCTGGTCGTCGCCAACCGCATCCTGTTCGACCAAGGCGTGGTCGACGCCTTCGGCCATGTCAGCGCGCGCCACGACAAAGCGCCGGACCGCTTCCTGCTCGCCCGCAACATGGCGCCGGCGCTGGTCACCGCCGCCGACCTGCTTGAGTTCGACCTCGACGCAAATCCGATCGCGGCCGCCGGCCGCGCCGTCTACCTGGAGCGCTTCATCCACGGCGAGATCTACCGGGCGCGCCCCGACGTGCAGGCGGTGGTGCACAGCCACTCGCCGGCGGTGGTGCCGTTCGGCACGGTGGCGCAGGCGCCGCTCAAGCCGATCTGGCACATGAGCGGCTTCATCGGCGAGGCCGCGCCGGTGTTCGAGATCCGCGACGTGGCCGGCAACGGCAGCGACCTCTTGATCCGCGACAACGCCCTCGGCGCGGCGCTCGCGGCCTCGCTCGGCTCGGCCTCGGTAGTGCTGATGCGCGGCCATGGCGCGACCATCGCGGGCGCGAGTGTCCGGCAGGCGGTGTTCCGTGCGGTCTACACCGAGGTCAATGCCCGGCTGCAGATGCAGGCGATGGCGCTCGGCACTGTCACCTACCTGACGGCGCAAGAGGCGGATGCCGCCGCGCGCTCGGTCGGGGGCCAGATCAACCGTTCCTGGGACTTGTGGAAGAGCAAGGTCGCGGGTTGATCGTCCCTGGCACCCCACTGACTCTTCCCGTCACCCTGAGAGTCCGGCTGGAAAAGAGCTGCCTGTTATCAGCGCCCTCTAACACCGTCATGCTGAGGTGCTTTCCCGGACGAAGTCCGGGAAAGCCTCGAAGCACGCGCAGCGGCACCGTAAGCGACTTCTGGATCATCCTTCGAGGCTCGGCCGCGTTCCGCGGCCGAGCACCTCAGGATGACGGGCATTGGTGGTGCCGCTGATATCGTGCGAGTGTTCATCATCCGCCTGGAGAAAGACCCAATGACCGCGACGGCCCTCGATTCCGCGATCTTCAAGGACATCTTCACGACCGCGGAGATGCGCGCCGTGTTCTCCGACGAGAACCGGACCAAATGCTATCTCGACATCGAGGCGGCGCTCGCGCGGGTGCAGGCGCGTCTCGGCATCATCCCGGCGCAAGCCGCGGCCGAGATCGAGCGGCAATGCCGGATCGAGGCGATCGATTTCGCCAAGCTCAAGCAGGCGACGGAGCGTATCGGCTACCCCATCCTCGGCGTCGTGCAGCAGATCGTCGCGCTGTGCCGCGACGGTCTCGGCGAGTGGGCGCACTGGGGCGCGACCACGCAGGACATCACCGACACCGCGACCGTGATGCAGATTCGCGCAGCTCTCGACCTGGTCGAGCGCGACATCGAGGCGATCGCCGCGGCGCTCGCGGATCTCGCGCGGCGCCATCGCGACACGCCGATGGCCGGGCGGAGCAACCTGCAGCAGGCGGTTCCCATCACCTTCGGCTTCAAGGCGGCGACGCTGCTCGCCGCCATGCAGCGGCACCGCGCGCGGCTCAAGGAGCTGCGCCCGCGCGTGCTGGTCGGCGAGTTCGCCGGCGCCGCCGGCACGCTCTCCTCGCTCGGCGCCGACGGCCTGAAGGTGCAAGCCGCGCTGATGCGCGAGCTCGGCCTCGGCCAGCCCGAGATCGCCTGGCACACCGTGCGCGACCGCATCGCCGAGGTCGGCTGCTTCCTGGCGCTGGTCACCGGCACGCTCGGGAAGATCTCGATGGACGTGAAGCTGTTGATGCAGACCGAGGTGGCGGAAGTGCTCGAGCCGTTCCATGAAGGGCGCGGCTCGTCGAGCACCATGCCGCAGAAGCGCAATCCGGTGTCGTCGCTCTACATCCATTCGACCGCCGCGCTGGTGCGCGCCAACGCGGCGGCGCTGCTGGAAGCGGCCGTGGCCGATCACGAGCGCTCGACCGGTCCGTGGGAGATCGAGTGGATCGCGCTGCCGGAAATTTTCCTGCTCGCCGCCGGCTGCCTGGCGCACAGCCGCAGCATGGTCGCCGGCCTCGAGGTCGACGGCGCGCGCATGCGCGCCAACCTCGACCTCACCAACGGCCTCGTCGTGTCGGAGGCGGTGATGATGGGACTCGGGCCCAAGCTCGGGCGGCAGCGCGCGCACGACCTCGTCTACGACAAGTGCCGCGAGGCGCTGCGCAGCGGCCGGATGCTGCTCGATGTCCTGGCGGAGGACCCGGAGATCACGCGGCACGCCTCGCGCGCCGAGCTAGCCAGGCTCACCGACCCGGCCAACTATGTCGGGCTTGCCGGCGAGATGATCGACCGCGTGCTGGCGATCGAGGAAGCCAGCGCGAAAAAGCCGTAGCGCAGGATTGGCTCCGCCCACTCGTCATTGCCGGGCTTGACCCGGCAATCCATCTCTTCAAAAAAGACTTTGCGAAGAAAGATGGATGCCCGGGTCAAGCCCGGGCATGACGATTCTGTTGGGGCGGAGGCTCTGTTTGGGGCGGAGGCACCAGATGTTCGAAGGATTCGAGACCCTCGACCTCGATACCGGCGGCGCGCGCATCCACCTGCGCCACGGCGGCAGCGGGCCCCCGCTGCTGCTGCTGCACGGCAATCCGATGACGCACGTATCGTGGCACAAGATGGTGGGCCGCCTCGCCGAGCGCTTCCACGTCGTGGCGGCGGATCTGCGCGGCTACGGCGACAGCGTCGGCCCCGAGGACGGCGGCGAGAACCACATCAACTATTCGTTCCGCGCCATGGCGCAGGACCAGATCGAGGTGATGCGCCACCTCGGCTACGAAAAATTCTTCGCCGCCGGTCACGACCGCGGCGCGCGCACCGTGCACCGCATGTGCCTCGACCACCCCGAGCGCGTGCTCAAGGGCGCGGTGGTCGACATCCTGCCGAGCCATCACATCTGGACGCACGCGTCGAAGGACTGGGCGATGAAGTCGTGGCACTGGCTGTTCATGGCGCAGCCCTACGACTTCCCGGAACGGATGATGGCGTCGGTGCCGGCCGCCTGGTTCATGGAGCAGAAGCTGTCGAAGCCCGGCATCGGGCTTTCCTTCATGGACCCGGCAGCGTTCGCCGAATACGTGCGCTGCTTCACCTGGAAGACCATCCGCGGCTCATGCGAGGACTACCGCGCCTGCCCGACCTGCGACTTCGACATGGACGACGCCGACTTCCGCGCCGGGCGCAAGGTGCAATGCCCGCTGCTGGTGGTGTGGGGCGCGCGGAGCCACACCGGCACCGTGCACGGCGACGTGCTCGCGGTCTGGCGCGACTACGCCGCGAACGCGACCGGCGGCCCGATCGACTGCGGCCACTACGTGCCGGAAGAGGCGCCCGAGGAGACGCTGCGGTATTTCCTCGGCCATTTTTGACGGCTGCGGCCAGCCCGGGCCGGGCTCACGAGGGAGCGGGTCGATGGCTCATGTCACCTTTCCGGAGCATGTCGAGACATTCATCGAAGCGACCATTCGCCATCTGGACTCCTACGACATCGAACTGGAGGAAATTGCCCAATCCCAGCAGAGCGAAGCACGTCGCTATCGGATCTCGGCTCATGGAGATGAACCGGTCGAGGTCTTCGTTCACAGAACGAGTGGGTCGTCCAAGCAACCAGTCGGCGAATATCGCGCCCGCATGTACGCCGTCATCAGGCCGGAATTTGCCGCTCTCTTGCGGGGCAGGGAAGGTCAGATGAACCGTTTCGCGACGCTCGGCTCTCTGATTGCTACCGAAGCGAACACGAGCGTTGCCTGCCAGTGTCTCATCCAGCCTGGCTCGCAAGACACGCTTGCCGGTGTGTTTGCGGCGGCTGCGGTCCAGGCGCGGCCGTCCATGCTCGTCTCTCTTCTTCGCGTGCTCGGCGAGGAGCGGCCTCCCGTCGTCGAGCAGCCGAGCGCGTGGACCGATCCCGATTTTGAGCAGATCCAACACGACTGTCCCGAATTGGGGATAGGTCGGATGAACGTTCGAGGATGGGCGATACCTCTTCACCCCTATGGCGTAGTCTCGCTGACCCCGGTCGACGATCACCCCTATTGGGGTGGCGCACTCCTGTGCCAGGGCCACATTCTCGAAAGAACATTGGCGCCGGACGGCCCAGAGATCGACGTAAACGCCATGAACCTGTGCGCCAATCTGGCGGACGATACGCCCACGTTCGGGGGCTGGTGGCGTCACGACGATCTTCTTCTCTTCACGCAGTTTATTCCGAACTATTTGAAAGACCTGCCCGGTATCACCCACCGGTTGATCGTATGGGCAGGTGGCCGGTTAGTCTCCGCGCCGGAGTTGGTCGAACTGGTCCGCGGAACGGCGGAGCAACACGAGGACGATTAGTACGACCCGCGGCCCGATCGACTGCGGCCACCATGTCCCGGAAGAGGCGCCCGAGGAGACGCTGCGGTATTTCCTCGGGTCTTTCTGACGCCTGCCCGTCATTGCGAGGAGCGCAAGCGATGGTCGCGGTAGGGACGCTCATTGCTGAGCGCCCCCCGCACAGATCCGTACGTGCGGCTTTCCCGCATACGGCTCCTACCTCGGGCGGGTGACGGCGAAGCGTTCGTGCGGCCAAAGATGGAGGATGTGCGGCCTGGGGAGCCAGTCGTTGGCGAGTCGCGTGATCTGCTGCCAGGTCGTACCGGCCGTCTGGCTGCGGCGCTGGAGCGTCCGCCTCCAGAGGTCGATGACGTGGTAGCGGAAGGCTGCGAGCGCCTGGCTGTTCATCGGCACCGCGTGGTAGTTGAAGTATCCGGTGACGACCTGTCTCAGCCATCTTCCCTGTTGGGGGATCGGCTGATGCATGCACCGTCGCAGCTCCTGCTTGATGGCTTGCAACTTCGCTCGCATGCGGTCGCGGCGCGACCTGCGCTTGACCAGGAACTTGCCGCGTCGCGACTTGCCGCAGATGAAGGTGAAGCCCAGGAAGTTGAAGGTCTCCGGCTTGCCGAGTGAGCGCCGCTTGCGGTTCTCCGCCGCAAAGCGTCCGAACTCGATCAGCCGGGTCTTCTCCGGGTGCAGTGACAGTGCGAACTCCTTAAGCCGTTCGCGCAGTGCATCCAGGAAGCGCCGGGCGTCGTCCTCGTGCTCGAAGCCGACAATGAAGTCGTGAAGCAACCAGATGCCGCACCCCTAAGCGGCGTCGGGCTTCGCGCGCCGCACCGGGGCGAGCACGTCATCGGTATGCTCGCCGAGCGCGGGCGCGCGCAGGTCGGGCGCGGGCGGCTCGTCGCGGAAGCGGATGACCGGCGCGATGTGGCGGCGGCCGAGGTCGTCGCGCAGCACCATGCCGCGCGCCTTAACGTTCGCGTCCTCGAAAGCCTCCGGCAGCGTATTCACCGGCCCGAAGCACACGTCCAATCCCGCAAGGAACGTCAAAGCCTGGTCGGCGGACATCTTGCCGAATGTGGCTTGCAGGAACGCGATCACCGGCCCCTGATGCGGGCCGGGACCGCGCAGGCATGGCGCAACGAGGTCGGGACGCGCGAGCGCATTCAACAGATTGCGGATGAATTTCGGCTCCTGCCCGGCAAGCACGATGTGGCGGCCGTCGCGCGTTTCATAGATTTGATAGAACGCCGCGCCGCCGGTGGTGCGCTCGTGCTTGGCGATCGGTTGCCGCCCTTCCGCCATCACCGGCCCGACGATGTTGGCGCAGGCCGCGAGCGTCGCGTCGTGCATCGCGATATCGATGTAGTCGCCGCGCCCCGTCCGCTCGCGGCGCAACAGTGCCATCAGGATGCCGGCGAGCCCCTGCAGCGCGCTCAACTGGTCGGCCATCGGGATGGCGGGGATCACCGGCTTGTCGTCATTGCCGAGCGTCATGCCGAGCGCCCCGCTCATCGCCTCGAGCGCAAGATCATGCGCCGGCCGGTCGCGATACGGCCCGTGCTGGCCGAAGGCGCTGATCGAACAATAGACGATGCGGGGATTGCGCGCGCTCAACGCCGCATAGCCGACGCCAAGCCGGTCGGCGACGCCGGGGCGAAACGTCTCCACGAACACATCGGCGGATTCGCAGAGCTTGAGCAGGAGCTCGCGCTGCTCCGTGGCTTTGAGGTCGAGCACGACGCTCTTCTTGCCGCGATTGAAGTTGCGGAAGAACACGGTGGTCGGGCCGTCGGCGAGACCGATGTGGCGGCCGGGATCGCCTTCGCCCGGCTGCTCGACCTTGATCACCTCGGCGCCGTGGTCGGCGAGCGTCATCGTCAGGTACGGGCCCGGCAGGAACGACGAAAGGTCGATGACGCGCAAGCCTTCGAGCTTCATATCGCCTCCCGCGTCATCGCTGGAACACGCGCCGGTCGCGCGCTCCCGAGCAGCGCGTCGTTGTCGGCCCCCAGCACCGGAGCGGCGACCTGATCCGGCCGCCTGCCGTCGATCTTGAGCGGGTTGCCGAGCACGCGAAAATCCGCGCGGTCGGCCGTCGGCACGTTGCGCACCATGCCGGTCCGCCGCGGAAACTCGGCATCGAGCGCCTCGTCCATCTCGAGCACCGGCGCGACGGGGAGCAGGCCTGCAAGCGCCTCTATCCATTCGCGCGTCGGGCGCTTGCGCAATTCGTCGTCCAGGATCTCCGTGAGCGCATCGCGGTTCTGCCGGCGCAACGCCTGCGTCGCAAATCGCGGCTCCTTGAGGTCCGGCCGGCCGAGCGCGCCCACCAGGTTGCTCCAGAACTTGTCGGTCATGCACATGACGAAGATCCAGCCATCCGCCGTCGGGAAGGTCTGCACGGGCGCGACCGCGAGATGCGCGCTGCGCGGCTGACGGCGGGAGACCTGTCCCGCGTTCAAGTACCAGATGGCCGCATAGCTCAGCTGGTGCATGGCGACGTCGAACAGGCAGATGTCGACGTCGCAGCCGGTGCCGGTCTTGTGCGCGCGCAGGAGGCACGCGAGCAGGCCGGTCGCACCGGTCGCCCCGGTCATGAAGTCGACCATCGAGGCGCCGACGCGCGTCGGCGGTCCGTCGGGCTCTCCGGTCAAGCCCATGACGCCGGCTTCCGCCTGCATCAGGAAATCGTAGCCCGGCCAACTCTTGCGTTCGTTGTCGCGCCCGTAGGCCGAAATGTGCAGGCAAACGATGCGCGGATTGAGGTGCTTGAGGCTGGAATAATCGAGCCCGAGCTTTTCCGGCTGGTCGCCGCGCAGATTGTTCATCACCGCGTCGGCGGTCCCGACCAGCTGCTCGAAGCCGGCGCGCCCCTGCGCGGTCTTGAGGTCGAGCGTGACGCTCTTCTTGTTCATGTTCCAGGTCTGGAAATACTGGCTGTCGCCGTTGGCCAGCATCGGGCCGACATGCCGCGCGGCGTCGCCGCCGGTTAGAGCATTCTCGACCTTGATCACCTCGGCGCCGAGATCGGCCAGCAGCATCGATCCGTAGGGGCCGGCGCCGAACTGCTCGAAGGTCAGGACGCGCAGTCCCTCCAGCGGCTTCATGCGCCCGCGCTCCGCTTCAGCCACTGCTTGGCGATGATCAGGCGCTGCATCTCGTTGGTGCCTTCGCCGATGCAGGTCAGCGGGGCGTCGCGGTACAGCCGCTCGATGTCGTATTCCTTCGAATAGCCGTAGGCGCCGTGGATGCGCAGCGACTCGGTTGCGTTCTCGAGCGCGGCCTCGGAGGCGAAATATTTTGCCATGCCGGCTTCCATGTCGCAGCGCTCGCCGCGGTCGAAGGCGCCGGCCGCGTCGAGCGTGAGCAGCCGTGCGGCGCGGGCGCGCGTTGCCATCTCGCCGAGCTTGAGCGCGATCGCCTGATGCTCTGCGATCGGCTTGCCGAAGGTGTGGCGGACTTGCGCGTATTCGGTCGCGAGCCGCAGCGCCCCTTCCGCGATGCCGACGCCGCGCGCCGCGACATTGATGCGCCCGAGCTCGAGCCCCCCGGTCGCCTGATAGAAGCCCTGGCCCTCGGCCTCGCCGATCAGGTGGTCGGCCGGGATGCGATAGTCCTCGAAGATCAGCTCGGCGGAATCGATCGCCTTGTAGCCGAGCTTCTCCAGCTTGCGCCCCACCCGCAAGCCCGGCTGCTTGGGAGCGATGAAGAGGCTCATGCCTTTGTGCCGCGGCTCCGCGCGCGGATTGGTCTTCACCAGCAGCGCGAAGCAGGAGCCTTCGATACCGTTGGAGATCCAGGTCTTGGTGCCGTTGATGACGTAGGCGTCGCCCTCGCGCCGCGCCGTCATGCGGATGGCCTGCAGATCGGTCCCGGCGTCGGGCTCGGTCAGCGCAAGCCCGCCGCGGATCTCCCCGCTCGCAAGAGGCGGCAGCCAGCGCCGCTTCTGCGCCGCGGTGCCGAACTTTTCGATCGCGAGCGCCAGCATCAGGTGCGAGTTGAAGATACCGGTGATCGCCATCCACACCGCGGAGATACGCATGACGATCTCGGCGTAGGTCGTGGCCGGCAGGCCGAGGCCGCCGTATTCGACGCCGACGGTCGCGCCGAACAGGCCGAGCTCCTGCATCTGCGCGACGATCTTGGCGGGCCAGCGGTCGGCGTGATCGTGCTCCTTCACGACCGGCTTGACGTCGCGCGCAAGCCAGCGAGCGATCGTCGCCAGGAGGTGAGCCTGATCCGCCTCCTCCCAGGTCCGCTTCGTGCGCATGACGCTCATCGGGCTTAGGCCCTCCCATGTACTGCTGTGCTGGCGGCGCCTGATTGTCCGGACAAACTATATGCGTGACCAACAGGCTCCGCCACGAGATTGCGCGTTACGAGGTCGACAAGAGCGGTATCCTCGCTGCTGACCGCGCCTAGCGGACAGGCTCGGGTGCGCGAGAGAACTCATTCGCGCGAGATCCGCCCTTAAGAGCGCGACCGTTTCTTGTGAGTCGCTAGGCGCGGGCTTCCCCTACCCGTCATGCCCGCGCTTGTCGCGGGCATCCACGTCTTGCTTTGCAAGCGGTAAGAAAGACGTGGATGGCCGGGACAACCCTCGCAATCGCTGTAGCGATTGCTCGCCCGGCCATGACGAGGGAGAGCGTGCGGACCGCATCAGTCGCCCTTCGTTGGTGCGTATTCGCGCGCTACGGTCGCGAGCGTCGAGGACGCCACCACCCGCCGCCGCCGCCGATTATTGACAGGTCTTGCGATGGCTACTACGTTTTCCAAAATACAAAAATGTTTTTCGTATCCTGAAAAACAGGAGCGACCCTCAGTCGCCTCAGAGAGAGGAGAGGAAACATGAACTGGTCACAGCGTGGCATCGCGTTGCTCGCGGCCGGCGTAGTCGCCCTTAGTGTGGGGCCGGCGCAAGCGCAGAAGCCCATCCGCATCGGGTACCCGGTGATCCTGTCGGGGCCGGGAGCACTCATCGGCGAGCCCTCGCTCAAGGGCGCGCAGATGTTCGTCGAGGAGATCAACGCGAAGGGCGGCGTTCTCGGCCGCAAGATCGAACTCGTCATCCGCGACACCAAAGGCAACGCGGACGAGGCGGTGCGCGTCGCGCGCGACCTGATTCTGCGCGAAAACGTCGACTTCCTGTTCGGCACGCTGACCTCGGCCGAAGGTCCCGCGGTCTCGCCGATCGCCAAGGAAAACAAAATCGTCTTCGTCGTCCCGGTCGTGAAGACCGACCAGCTGACCTCGCCGCAGAACCTTCACCCGTACGTGTTCCGCACGACCACCAACACCACGATCGAGGGGCGCACCGGCGCCGAGATCATGGCGAAATGGAACAACATCAAGCGCGTCGGAACGATGAGTCCCGACTACGCCTTCGGCCAGGACGTGACGCGGGCGTTCGTGACGCACCTGAAGAAGGTCCGTCCCGATATCGAGATCGTCGATCAGCAGTGGCCGAAGCTCGGTGAAACCGACTACAGCCCGTTCATCAACGCGCAAATGGCCAAGAAGCCCGACGCCGTGTTCTCGAGCCTTTGGGGCGGGCATTTCGTCACCTTCGCCAAGCAGGCCAAGGCGCTGCGCTACTTCGAGTCCTTCGGCCACAACTTCCTCGGTGCCGGCGAAGCCGGCGCGATCGAGACCGCCAAGGCGATGGGCGACGACTACCCCTTCGGGGTGTGGGCGAATTCCTACGACGCCTTC
Organism: uncultured Alphaproteobacteria bacterium; assembly: GCA_963738705.1. Lineage (GTDB taxonomy): Bacteria > Pseudomonadota > Alphaproteobacteria > Rhizobiales > Xanthobacteraceae > CAVTXS01. Next base: position 27,767 of record CAVTXS010000005.1, on the reverse strand, counting down.
AATTGGGCGGAGGGCCCGCAGGCGCACAAGGATTACATCGCGCGGCTGCGCGCCTTCACCAAAGAGGAGCATCCCTCGTCGTGGCCGATCACCGGCTATATCGGGATGCAAATCCTCACCGCCGCGATCGCCAAGGCCGGCAACACCGATTCCGACAAGGTCTCCCAGGCCATGCGCGACATCACGGTCGACACGCCGATCGGCAAGCAGACGATCCGCGCCAAGGATCATCAGGCCAACCGGGCGCAGTTCTGGAGAAAAATGACCAAGGATCCGAAATACCCGTTCGCGGTCATGAGCCCGCCGGTCTATATCGATCCACTCCCGTTCATGGATTGATGCCAGCGCATGCCCGGCGGACGGCCCAGGGCCAAAACCCAGGCGGATTCGGTCAAGAGCGTGGTCAAGGTGCTCGATATCCTGGAGCACCTTGGCGCCTCCCAGCGCACAGTAAGCGTGTCCGATCTCTCGCGCGCCACCGGATTGAACGTGAGCACGGCCTTCCGCCTGCTCCAGACGCTCATGGGACGCGGCTACGTCGAACAGGAACGAAGCAACCGGGGGTACGTGCTCGGCCCCCGGATCTTCCAGATGGGGAGCGCCTACCTGCAAGGCAGCGATCTTGCGGCGATCGCGCGGCCGCATCTGGAGGCGCTGCGCGACGAGGTCGGCGAAACCGCCTACCTGGTCGTCTTCAGCCAGGGCGAGATCGTGCAACTGTGCAAGGCCGACGGCAAGCAACCGGTCAGCGCAGCGATCCGCTCGATGGTGCGCGAGCCGGCCTACTGCACGGCGACCGGCAAGGTGCTGCTTGCCGGCCTGTCGGCAGGGGATTTCGACAAGTACGTCGGGGAGGTCGAGCTCAAATCGTTCACGCCGCAGACAGTGACCACCAAGGCGGCGCTGCGGCGTGAGATCGCAAAGGTGCGGGCAAGCGGCTTCGCGCTCGACATCGAGGAGTTCGTGCCGAACCTGTGTTGCGTCAGCGTGCCGGTTTCGGGCCGCGACCGCGGCACATCGATCGCGGCGATCAGCATTGCGATGCCGAAGATGCGCTTCAAGCGAACCTTCGTTCCGGGCTGGTGTGACCTGATGAGCGAAAAGGCGACCCTCATCACGCAGCAGCTCCGCCTGATCGAGCCCTGAAGTCCAGCCGAAAAGGGAATCCAATGGTTTCCGTGTCCTCCCAACAACACCGTCATGCTGAGGTGCTCGCCCCCTCGTTCCTGCTGGCCCAGTTCTTGAGCGGCCTCACCGCCGCGATGTTCCTGTTCATCGTCGCGAGCGGGTTGTCGCTCATCTTCGGCGTCCTCCGCGTGCTCAATTTCGCCCACGGCAGCTTCTACATGCTCGGCGCCTATATGGCCTGGCAGCTCACCTATTGGCTGAGCGGTGTCGCGGCGAGCTTCTGGATCGCCGTGCTCGGCGCGGCGGCCGCGGTGGCGCTGCTCGGCGGGGTGGTCGAACGGTTGCTGCTTCGCCATCTCTATGGCCGCGAGGAGCTCTACCAGCTGCTCTTCACCTATGCGCTGGTGCTGATTCTCGGCGACGCCGCGAAGGTGCTGTGGGGCACGCAGCAACTGACGGTGCCGCGGCCGCCGCTGCTCGCCGGCGGCCTCGAGCTCTTCGGCATCGTGGTCCCGCACTACAACCTGTTCATCATCCTGCTCGGGCCGGCGGTCGCGCTCGCATGCTGGCTGCTGCTGAGCCGCACCGGCACCGGCCGCATGATCCGCGCGGCGGCCTACGACCGCGAGATGCTCGGCGCGCTCGGCGCCGATGTCGGCAAGCTCTACACGCTGATGTTCATGGCCGGCTCGTTCCTTGCCGGGCTCGGCGGCGCGCTGGTCACGCCCGTGCGCAGCATCGTGCCGGGCATGGATGTCGACATCATTGTCGAAGCCTTCATCGTGGTCGTGATCGGCGGGCTCGGCTCGTTCTGGGGCACGTTTCTCGGCGCGGTCGTGTTCGGCCAGGTGCTGGCGTTCGGGATCCTGATCCTGCCCGGGTTTTCGATTTTCGCGGTGTTCATGCTGATGGCGCTGGTGCTGGTGGTCCGCCCCTCGGGGCTGCTCGGCCGTCCGGTGAAAGGATGAGGCCGATGCCGTGGCTTGGGCGCATTCCCTGGGCGGCGCTCGTCTTCCTGGCGGCGGCGTTCGTGCCATGGCTCGGGTCGCGCTTCTATACCTTCCTCGCGACCGACATCGCGATCCTCGCCCTGTTCGCCGCCAGCCTGAACCTGCTGCTCGGCTACACCGGCCTGGTGTCGTTCGGTCATGCCGCCTATTTCGGCATCGGCGCCTATACCTGCGCCATCCTGATGAAGACCTATGGGGTTGCGTTCGCGCTCGGCCTCCTGGCGAGCGTCGTCAATGCGGCGGCGTGGGCGTTGCTGTTCGGTGCGTTCTGCGTGCGCTCGACGCGCATCTATTTCTCGATGCTCACCCTGGCTTTCGCGCAGATCGTCTGGGCGGTCTGCTTCAAATGGAACTCGGTGACCGGCGGCGAACAGGGACTGAGCAACGTACCCTATCCGGACCTCGACTGGATGGCGGTCGTCCCCGCGCTCGGCGATCTGCGCACCGGCGACAGGTACTACCTCCTGGTGCTTGCGCTCACGGCAATCGCCTTCTTCTGCCTCAAGCGCATCGTCGCCTCGCCGTTCGGGCGTATCCTCACCGCGATCCGCGAGAACCCCGAACGTGCGGAATTCGTCGGCGTGAACGTGCGGCGCTATCAGCTGGCGGCGTTCGCCGTCGCCGGCGCGTTCGCCGGGTTCGCGGGCGCGATGTTCGGTATCTTCAACCGCGGGGTCTTTCCGGACTTCGCGCACTGGTCCAAATCGGCCGAAGTCCTGATCATGACCATACTCGGGGGCTTCGGCAGTTTCTGGGGCCCGGCCGTCGGCGCGGCCGTGCTCGTTCTGCTCAACCAGCAGATCACCGCGTATACGCAGTATTGGCCGTTCATCCTCGGCTCGATCCTGATCGCGCTCCTGTTCGCGTTTCCCGGCGGCATCGTCGGCGCGTTGCAGTCCGTCTTCGTGCGTCTGCGACGAGGGCGCGATGCTTGAGGTGCGCAACATCCACAAATCCTTCAGCGGCTTTGCGGCGGTCGGCGGCGTGTCGCTTGACGTGCCGGCGCAGGGGATCACCGCCGTGATCGGTCCGAACGGCGCCGGCAAGTCGACCCTGTTCAATCTGCTGACGGGCCACTTGCATGCCGACGGCGGAAGCGTCTCGCTCGAGGGGCGCGACATCACCGGCGCGGCGCCGCACGCGATCTGCCGCATGGGCGTCGGCCGCTCGTTCCAGCACACCAATGTCTTCCGCCGGCTGACCGTGTTCGAGAACGTGCAGGCGGCGCTGATCGCGCATGGCGGGCAGGCGCGCAACTTCTGGAGCCAGGCGCAGGCGCTCTATCGCGACGAGACGCGGCAGATCCTCGGTTCGCTCGGTCTCGCCGATCAGGCCGATGCCGTCGCCGACGAGCTGTCGCACGGCAACCAGAAGCAGCTCGAGCTCGGCATCGCGCTCGCGAGCAATCCGAAGCTGCTGTTGCTCGACGAGCCGACTGCCGGGATGTCGGCCGCCGAGACGCGCGACGCGATCCGGCTGCTCGAACGCATCGTCTCGGACCGCAAGCTCACGCTGCTCTTCACCGAGCACGACATGGAGGTGGTGTTCTCGATCGCGCAGAAGATCGCGGTGCTGCACCAGGGAAAGCTGATCGCCGAAGGCGCCCCCGCCGAGGTGCGCAACGACGCCGAGGTGCGGCGCGTCTATCTGGGAGGCCGGCATTGAGCCTCTTGTCCGTCAACGACGTCCACGCCGCCTATGGCTCGTCGCGCGTGCTGTTCGGCATCTCGCTTGACGTGGCGCGGGGCGAGTGCGTCTGCCTGCTCGGCCGCAACGGTGTCGGCAAGACGACGACGATGCGCGCCATCATGGGGCTGACGCCGCCGAGCGCGGGGCGCGTCGTCTGGAAAGGGCAGGACATCGCCTGCTGGCCGCCGTTCCGCGTTGCCCGCGCGGGCATCGGCTTCGTGCCGGAGGATCGGCGGATCTTCGCCGAGCTCACGGTGCGGGAGAATCTCGAGGTCGCGGGACGTGCCGCCGGCAGGCCCGGCCGCTGGACGACCGGCGCGGTGTTCGCGCTGTTTCCCCAGCTTGCCGACCTCGCGGACCGGCAGGGTGGGCTGCTCTCCGGCGGCGAGCAGCAGATGCTGACCATCGGCCGCACCCTGATGGGCAATCCCGAGCTGCTGCTGCTCGATGAGCCCTCCGAAGGTCTCGCGCCGCTCGTGGTCGGAAACCTGCTCGAACGGGTGAGCGGCCTCAAGCGCGATGGCCTCACCATCCTGCTTGCCGAGCAGAACGTCGAGTTCTCGCTCGCCCTCGCCGATCGCGTCTACCTGCTGGAGAAGGGCGCCGTGCGCTTCTCCGGTCCCGCCGCGGAACTGCGCGACAATGTGCGGCTGCGCGACCAGCTGCTGGCCTTGTCGGCACCCGCATAGACGGAACTTGCGGTCAACACTGAAGGGAGGAAGCCCATGCCGTTCGTGAACATCCAAATCCTCAAAGGTCATCCGCAGGAGCGAAAGGACGAGATGGCGCGCCGCGTCACCGGGGCGATCAGCGAGCTCGCACAACTGCCGCCCGAGGCGATCTGGGTCGTGTTCGACGAAGTGGCGGCGGAGGACTGGTATGTCGGCTCGACGCGCGTCAGCGAGCTGAAGAAGCGGGCGGCAAGCAAATGAACGACAGCAACGCACGGGAAACGAACGTCGAAGTCCGCGACCCGAAATTCTCGTCCGTCGTCGGCGAGTCCGTCACCTTCGAGCAGATCGCCACCGGCTTCCTTTTCACCGAGGGGCCGCTGTGGCATGCGGCGGACAAATATCTGCTGTTCAGCGACATGCCGGGCGACCACCTGCGCAAGTGGACGGCACAGGGCGGCGTCACCACGTTCCGCAAACCCTGCGCGCAGTCGAACGGGCTGGCGTGGGACCGCCAGGGCCGGCTGATCGTCTGCGAGCATGCGACCAGCCAAGTCACCCGCACAGAGCCGGACGGGGGCAGCACCGTCATCGCCAGCCATCACGACGGCAAGGAGCTCAACAGCCCCAACGACGTGGTGGTGAAATCCGACGGCGGCATCTATTTCACCGACCCGACCTATGGGCGCAACGAGTACTACGGCACTCCGCGTCCGCTGGCGCTCGATTTCCGCGGCGTCTATCGCGCCGAGCCGGACGGCGGCCGGCTGACCCTGCTGGCGGCAGACTTCGGCCAACCCAACGGGCTCTGCTTCTCGCTCGACGAGCGCCGGCTTTTCGTCAACGACACCGATCGCCAGCACATCCGTGTTTTCGACGTGAAGCAAGATGGCACGCTGTCGAACAGCCGGGTGTGGGCCGAGACCAAAGGCAAGGGCGCGGGCGCGCCCGACGGGATGAAGATCGACGGCGCCGGCAACCTCTATTGCTGCGGGCCCGGCGGCATCCACGTCTTTGCGTCCGGCGGCACCTGCCTCGGCGTGATCAAGGTGCCGGAGTACACCGCGAACTTCTGTTTCGGCGACGATGATCTGCGAAGCCTCTACGTGACGGCGTCGAAGTCGGTCTACCGGCTGCGGGTGCGGACGCCCGGCACCGCGCAGGGGCCTTCAGTATGACTCTATCGCCGGAGGAGACGCTGCGGTATTCCTCGCGCATTCAGCAGTCGCGATGACGGCCCCGTCATTGCGAGGAGCGTCAGCGACGAAGCAATCCAGAAGCCCGCCGCCGTTCCTGGATTGCTTCGCTTCGCTCGCAATGACGGCAACGGCGCCGCCCGTCATTGCGAGGAGCGTAGCGACGAAGCAATCCAGAGCCGATGCGCCCTCCTGGATTGCTTCGCCTTCGGCTCGCAATGACGGCCCCGTCGCCGGTCACGCCACCTGGTTTTTCTGAGCGACGGTGCGAAAGAAGGATGCACTCAGCTTCGGTGTTCGTTTCAATGTCGCGTAATCGACGTGGATCAATCCGAATCGAATGCCGTAGCCGTCCACCCATTCGAAATTGTCCATCGAGCTCCATTGGAAATAGCCTCGCACCGGCACGCCGTCGGAGGTTGCGCGCTGCAACTGCGTCAGGTAATTGCGCAAGAACATGATGCGATCGGTGTCGTAGACGACACCGTCGGCCGCCGGCTCGTCGGCGGCGCCGCAGCCATTCTCGGTGATATAGATGTCCTTGACGTTCCACAGCTTCGCAACGTGATGGGGAGCCCAATAGAGCGCCTCCGGTCCCATGACATGCCAGGACGACGCCATGCGCGGATGCGACTTGGAGAACGCCAAGGGCTCATATCCGGGCGCGCGATCGATCGCACGGACGTAATTCGGCATGTAGACGTTGATCCCGACGAAATCGAGCGGACTGCCGATCGCCTTCAAGTCGTCGGGCGTAAATTTGGGGGCATCCGCACCGGCGTATGACAGGAACGCGTCGGTGTAGCGGCCTTCCAGCATGACGGTCAGATATCCGGCGTTGGCTTCGCGGGTGTAACGTTGCGCCGCCGCGATATGCTCCGGGGTCTCGATCGCGGGGACGCCCACGATGATGTTTTCCGCAGGTCCGACCTTCGCTCCTCGCTTTGCCCTTGCCCGGATGGCCTGGACGGCGAGGCCGTGCGCGAGCACCGCATGATGGCGGGCTTGATTGAGACGGGCCGGCGGCAGCTTAAGGCCCGGCGCGTGCAAGCCGTTGCCGTACCCCCATTCCACGAAGGTGGTGAGCTCGTTGATGGTGAAGAAATGCCTCACGCGGTCGCTCAGCCTGTCCGCGACGTGACCCGCATAGTCGGCAAACGCCTTGGCGGTGTCGCGCGACTCCCACCCGCCCCACCGGTCCTGCAGCGCCTGCGGCAGGTCCCAGTGGTAGAGCGTGGCGAATGGCTGGATGCCGTTGGCCATGAGCTCGTCCACCAGGCGGCTGTAAAAATCCAGTCCCTTGGGATTCGGCGCGCCGGTTCCGTCCGGAAAAATGCGCGGCCATGCGATCGAGAAACGATACGCCTTGGCGCCGAGCGCCTTCATCGACGCAACGTCTTGCTGGTAGCGATGGTAGTGGTCCAACGCGACGTCCCCGGTGTCGTCGTTCTTGATTTTGCCGGGCGTGTGCGCAAACCGGTCCCAGATCAATTCGCCCTTGCCGTCTTCTTTCCACGCGCCCTCGATCTGATAGGACGCGGTCGCCACGCCCCACAGGAACCCATTCGGAAAGCGGCGCGCCGGCGCGGCGCGGCTCACCTTCTGCGGCCGCGACTGCGCCCCGGCTTCCGGCGTCGCTGCGGACATCGCCAAGGCCGCGGATCCTGCGGCCTTCGCAAGATCGCGCCGCGTCAGCTTCCTGAGCATCGGTCTCTCCGTCGCCATGATGTCGCGTCGTCGTCGCTTACGGTCCGTTTGGACGCGTGCGCGTGTGGACCACGGCGAAACCCGCCACGCGCCTAGCTTGCGAGATCTCTAGAGCGTTTTCCAGGCAATCGACGCACGGCGGCGGCGCCTCTTCACCTCTCCCCATTGGGGAGAGGTGGGAACCCGCGCGGGAGCGCGGAATCCGGGTGAGGGGGCATTGCCGACGCCGGGAGGTCGTAACCCCTCACCCGCCTGCGCTTCGCTACGCTCAGCCGCAAGCGACCTCTCCCTCCGGGAGAGGTGAATCAGCGCGAGCGGCTCTCATACGGACGGGTACCCGCCGTCCTGGAGTGCTTCGCCTTCGGCTCGCAATGACGCGGGAGTTCGTTTTTCGAAATGTGCCTTTCCAGATACAGATTCAGCCCACCCCCTGCTCCATGCCGGAAGTTCGTTTTGCGAAATGTGTGATTCCGGACACAGCCTCCCTGACTCGCTCCTCGCCGCAGGGCTCGCTTTGGCACCCACGACTCACAATCGGTGTCGCCGCGTGCGCCCTGCTTCGGCGGCCAGATGACCGGATCATACCCGATTCTTGCGCGCGCGTAAACCACAGGTTGCTGTGGCAAACCGGCAGAGCCCCGGCGCCTCTGCTAGGCTGGCGCCATGAAGGCGATTCCCAAGCACCGCATCGACGCGCTCACCGACGGCATCTACGCCATCGTGATGACGATCCTCGTGCTCGAGATCAAGTTGCCCGCGCAAGCGCACTACACCACCGCCACCGAGCTCGTGGCGGCGCTCGCCAGGCTCGGCCACGAGTTTCTCGCCTATGCCATCAGCTTCTTCGTGCTCGCCGCGTTCTGGCGCGGCGAGGCGTCGGCGCGCGGCGCACCTGAGGACGCCTCGCGCGGCGACGCCGGCTGGTGGATCCTGCGGCTGTTCTTCATCACCTGCATTCCGATCTCGACCGGCGTCGTCGGCAACTACGGCAACCTCGCGCCGGCGGTCTGGCTTTACGCCGCCAACATGATCCTGATCGCGGCGACCGGCTGGGCGATGGCCGAGATCGCGCCGGACGAGCCGCATCTGCTGCGCGGCACGCGCATCCGGCTCGGCATGCTGATTGGCTCGGCGCTGCTGTCGGCGGCGTTAAGCCTGGTTGCGCCGGCGGTCGCGATGTACGCGTATCTGCTCAACGTCGCGGCCCCCGCGCTGGCGACGTGGCGCGACCGTGCGGCCCCGCCGCCGGCGTAGCGGAGACGGCGCGAACAGATCGCGCTGCGAACCGGATGATTGCGTGATCCTGCGGCCGACAGCGCGCCGGGACAGTTGAGGCCAAGGCGAACCCGACACACTGATCTGACAAGACTGCGATAGGGCCCTGGTACGACAGGGTAACCGCGATCGGTCATGGCAACGCAACTGAGATGACGCCCGACGAGGCAGTCGAGATCGCGAAGACAGCGCAGCCGAGCGAGCCGAAGGATTGGTCGCCAGACGGTGAGGACGTCGGCCTCGAGCCTGGCGATTGGGTCAGCGTCACGCCGGACGACTATGGAAATCCGGTGCACGGGCTCCTCCTAGCCTGGAAGGCCGACGAGGTCGTAATCCGTCACGAGGACCCATCGGTCGGCCGCGTCAACCTTCATTTTCCGCGCGCTGGATTCGACATCCATCCTGGGAAGAAGGCCGCCTGAGCGTTTGGTTTTGTCCCGTGTCGGCGGCGCGCGATGACGCGCTCCCGCCGCTGCTCATTTGACGCTGAAGCCGGGTATCAGCAGCCGCACGCGTTCAACGGCCGGCTGCTCTGGGGCGCCGCCTGCGCGCGGCGGCCGGTCCGCCTGTGCAACGGCGAAACGATCAACGCCTAGAACGAGCGACACGGCATAGCAGTCGCGCTCCTCCTTGATGGCGCAGAAGCTCAACCGATTTGGATCGTGGAAATTCGCGAACCGATCGTTGGCATTGACGACCGCGCGCGGGCTCAGGCGGTCTGCATAGGCGGGAATGTTCGCATAGATGAATTCGTTCACCGCGTCGGGAAAATACATTTGTCCGGTGAGCACGTTGCGGTCATCGAGAAGCACCTTGAAGTGAATGTGCGTGGCGCGGCCCGCGTACCAGCCCGGATAGATCGTTTCGAAACTGACCGCGCCTTCGCTGTCGGTGAATTGCGTGCCGCGGAGGAATTTTTGCCCGACGGTCGAGAGGTCCTGCTTGTCGCCCTGGCCCTCGTAACCCGAATAGATACCCTGCGCATCGGCATGCCAGATGTCGACGCGGGCGCGCTCGCTCGGCTTGCAGGTGGCGCCGTCGATGACGCGCAAATCGACCCGTAGAGGGACGCCCGTCCGGCCCTCGGCGATCTGCGCGCGGACGAGCCGGGGATCGAGATAGTAAGGCCCTTCGATCGACTGCGGCGTCAGGAAACAGACATCGCGAAATGCGCCGGTATCCGCGAGCGGTGCCGCGCGCGCCGCGCTGGTCAATGCATTCGCCGCAGGTATTGAAAGTGCCGCAAACGCTGCGCGGCGCGACACCACGGGGGTCTTCAACATTTTCGACTCCTCCATCGCGCGTCTCACCAGGAAGCGTAGTTGCAGGCAATTGAAGGACCAAATTAATTCGCGGTAATCTCGTCAGCATGTCTCAGCCGGCTGCCTAAGGCGCGAGCGCACGCTAGTGCGCGAGCCTCGAAGGATGCCGGCATGCACGGGCCGTCATCCTTCGAGGGCCGCTACGCGGCCACCCCGGATCAAGTCCGGCGCAGGCTCTCAGGATGACGATATTCAATCAGCGCCTTCCGCCGCTTCCGCCCTGTATGCCTTCGCGTCCTCCGCGCTGACCTTCCCGTCTGCGAGGTCGGCCGCGACCAGCGCCGGATCGCGCCGGGCCGGATCGCCATAGCCGCCGCCGGCGGTCTCGAACACGACGCGCTCGCCGGCGTTGCAGCGTCGTCACGAGCTTCGACGGCACCACCTCCTTGCGGCCGTCGGCGCGGTGGATGACGGTGCGCGCCATGGCGCCGGCGCGCCCGCCGGCGCGGCCCTTGGGCGCGATGAAGTGGCGCTCGCCGCGATGGGTGAAGCGCACCTCGGCGTGCAGGATCTCGTATTCGCGCGTGAGGCCGAGCCCGCCGCGATGCGTGCCGGCACCGCCGCAATCGCGGCGCAGCGCGGTGCGATGCACCCGGATCGGCGCATCGAGCTCGAGCGCCTCGGCGGGGAGGTTCATGCAGTTGGTGGCGTCGGTCTCGATCACGTCGACGCCGTCCTTGACCGCGCTCGCCCCGGCGCCGCCCGCCACCAGCGCGCGCCGGCTGCGGTTCACGGCCACGCTTTTTTCAGATTGGCAACTGTCGCCCCGATCAGAGTGCATGGCGGCATCGGCTTGCCGAGACCGCCCCACGGCTGGACCCGATCGTCGGCGGCCGTCGCACCCTTCACGATCTCGCCCGGATAACACATGCAGTCGTCATTCGTGTGCTCGTCGTTGCTCAGTCCGGCTGCGTGGATGAATTCGTGCACGAGGATGAAGCTGCGTACGGCCTGCCCGACTTCACGGGACTTCTTGTTTCTCGGGTCGACGCGTGGGGTCGTTGGCACGAACACGTAAGCCTTCTCAAGAACGCCATTGTGATCGGCGAAAGGGACGGTGAGCCCGTGCAGTCCGTTGCCATCGAACGGCCTCGGCTTCGGTTGCGAGCCGTAGTTGGGTGTCGCCTTGCCGTTCGCCGTCTGCACGATGACCTGGGAGTTGATTTCGGTCGCGTCCTTGGTTCCCGTGGTCAGCGTCAACTTCACACCATTGCTCGACATGAGCCGGTTGAATTCCTTGATCGCCTCAGCGAGCGCCGTCGTCCACAGACTGCCCGTGAAGTTCGCGCCGGCAAAGACCTCGAGCGTGCCGCCCTTCTGAAATCTCTTGAACCAGGGTGTCACTGCCATCTTTTTCCCCCGTCCCGACCATCTCGCGGTGATCCGATGACGCCCAGAGCCGGAGCTAGCAATCCCGGCCCTTGCCGCCAAATCGCGCGCGGCACACCCTGTCCCTCCCTGCCCGTGGGAGTCCGATCGACCATTGGACAGGAGCGCGGAAGAAGCGGTTCGAACGCTCACGGCAACGTGAACATCCGCACTTCTTGCCCGTTCGTCGTGCCAAGCGCACGCGTCCGCGCGGCCCGCGACGGCCCCTCGCTCTATTCGCCCTTGACACCTGCCGCCTTGGTGATCGGCCACCACTTCTCGATTTCTGCGTTCTTGAGCGTCGCGCAGCCAAGGCTCACTTCGCGTGGCGCAGAAAATGTCCGATCGCCTTATTCACCAACTCGGGGTGGGAGCGCATCGGGTAATGGCCGGCATCCGCGATCCGCAGCACGGTCAGGTCCGTCACGTAGGCTTCAAGACCGTCCAGCTGCCCCGGCAGCATTACACGATCGCGCATTCCCCAGATCACCATTGTCGGCACGGCTACGCGCAGCGATGTGGTCTCGGGCCGCTTGGCAGCGCCGGCGAAGAAGTGGGCGGCGAGATCCGGCACTGGAATGGCGGCACTCTCTGCGACCGAGGCCGGCACCTTGATTGGGTCTGCACGATAGTAGTTGTACCAGCTCGGGTAGGGCGCTGCGGCAGTGTGGAAATCGCGCTCGTATTGCGATGCGCGGTTCTGCGCCGGGCTGTCGCGCACCTCGCGTAGATGGACGGCAGGATGCGGCGCGTTGAGAATGACCAAACGCTCGACCCGCGTCGGATAAGCCGAGGCGAACACCCAGGCAACGTAGCCGCCCCAATCGTTGCCCACCAGAATGCAGCGCTCGCGTTCGAAATGGTCGAGCAGGCCGTGCACGTCGCCGAGCAAACGGGGCATGCGGTAGGCGTCGACCGCGTCCGGGGCGTCGGACGGCGGAAAACCGCGCAGATTTGGCGCCACCGCCAGATGATCGCCGCGGAATTCACGAACCTGCGCATCGTAGAGCGCCGAACTATCCGGCGCGCCGTGCAGAAACAGCATCAGTGGCCCATCGCCTGCCCGAACGAAGAACAACCGCACGCCATCGCCTTGTGCGTGGCCTTGCTCGAAATCGCGCAACGATTGGTCTGCCCGAGCCGCTGCGCAGCCAGTCGGCCGCGCGGTGAGCGCTGCTCCGAGTGGCATACCTGAAAGCAAGAACTGCCGGCGATTTATGTACGGATTGCCGCGAATCCCACCTGCACAACGTCTCACGGCCGGGCGTTCGTTGGAAGCGTCTAGAGCGGGATGACTTTTCTTCGATTCGTCATCCCACTCTAGATTGTTGGTAGAGCATGATCTTTTCCGAAAACCGGGAACCACTTTTCGGGATCATGCTCAATGTTCGACCGGGCTTTTTCGGCGCACCGATTCTGACGAGCGCGAGCATTTCATTCAGTGCCCCGACTGCGGCCAAGGGATTGACATGCGCGACCTTGGGGGCCGTGCCGGCGCATGAATATGCGGCGTGCGATGGGTTTGCTGCACTTGACTAGCGAGTTCTACGGCTCATACCGTACGTGCATGCAAAGAGCAGCGATTGGGGTGCGGAAAATTCGCTGCTCTCATCATAAGTTGAGGGATCCCGTTATGATTAATCTACAGATGATGTCCGCCCTGTTCCGGCGGCGCAGCCGCTCTGCCAACGTATCCAACCGACGTGCGATCAGCTTGCGGTCGATTGTCCTGGGTGCGGCATGGGTGGTGGCTGCGTTCGCGGGAAGCGCGCCTCTCGTCGCCCAGGAGTTGTGCACGCAAATGCAAGTCTTCCTTGCCATTGCGCCCGATCATCGAGAAGACGTGATGGCTTACATCGCGCCTCGTCTCAAGCAAAAGCTCGGCGTCGAGCTCATCACGGAAGCGATCGGGTCGGTCATGATGCGCGACCGTATCTCGGCCCAAGGCAACAGCCCGCGCATTACCATCGCGCATTGGGACGTGCCGGTCGGCATCGACGTATGCGACAAGGGCGGCTGCGCTCCCATCGATTTCAGCAAAGCGCCAAACCTGCAGACACTGCCGGATTGGGCCTACTCGAAGGACGCGACGGGGCAGAACGTCGTTCTCACTGCCGGCGTTGTCGGTGTGGGCATTCTTTATAATGAAGCGGAGCTGAAGCAACGCAATATCGCGCCGCCGAAATCCTGGAACGACCTCAAAAAGCCGGATTATGCCGGCCGGCTCGGAATCACTGCACCGCAGAGCTCCATGGGCACCGCCGCGCTGGTTATGCTGGCTCGGATCAACGGTGGAGGGGAGACGAAGATCGATCCTGGCTTCGACGCGACCAAGACAATCCTGCCGAAGAACACGATCTTTACCTGGTCATCGGAGATGTCCAATCTCTTCCAGCTGGGGGATCTTTGGCTTGCGGTCAACAGCAACAATCTTGCCCCGGCCCTGCGTGCCAAAGGCTTGCCAATACAATTCGTCTTGCCGACAGAGGGGTCACCGACCGTCAATACCGGCATTTCGTTGATCAAAGGAGCGCCTTGTCAGGCAGCGGCCTATGAATACCTCAATCTCTATTTCAGCGACGAATTCCAGGCCAAGAGAATGGTTGCGGGCACGGCGAGTCCGCTTCGATCGGCCTACAACCTGCTGACCCCGCAGCAAAAGACCGAGCTTGGAATTGGTCCTGACGACCTCGGCAAATTCATTTCCCTCGACTGGAGGGCCATCAATTCGGCTCGTCCCGGATGGATCGAGCGGTGGACTCGCGAAATGCGCTGACGACTTATGGTCGTGGCGAGACGTTGATGGATGATGCTCGAGCCGTGAGGTGAGCAGGAATGTTTGCCGGTAGGTGCAGTCGCTATCGATCGAGCTACTGACCGTGCAGGCGACATCGAACCCGATTCTTCGGTTCGAGAACGTATCAAAAGCCTTTCAAGACAAGATCGTGCTGAGCGATCTGATCTTGGAGATGCGGCACGGAGAGTTTTTGACTCTCCTTGGGCCATCCGGGTGCGGGAAGACAACCTCCCTCAACCTTGTCGCCGGTCTGATTCAGCCCGAACTCAGGCACCATCTTTCTGCGCGGCGAACCGGCCAACGAATTGCCTCCACGGCGACGCGGATTGGGGTTGGTGTTCCAATCCTGGGCACTTTTCCCGCATTTGAATGTTTTCGACAACATCGCGTACGGGCTCAAGGTCAGGTCCATCACGGCAAGTGAAATCGGCCGGCGCGTCGGAGACATGCTGGACGTCGTCCGCCTCCCTGGCGTCGCAGAGATGTTCCCGTCCCAGCTCTCCGGTGGCATGCAGCAACGCGTGGCTTTGGCGCGCGCCCTGGTCACGCGCCCTGACCTGCTTCTTCTGGACGAGCCGCTCTCCAACCTGGACGCGGCGTTGCGAAAGGAAATGCAGATCGAGCTCAGACGCATTCACTCTGAGCTCCACGTCAGCACGCTGCTGGTGACGCACAGCCAGGAGGAAGCCCTAGTGATGTCCGATCGAATTGCCGTGATGCGCAGCGGTCGGATCGAGTGCATCGATACTCCCCACTTTGTTTACAACCGGCCGCCCACACGCTTCGTGTGCACCTTCGTCGGAGAGGCCAATATTTTGGAATGCCGAGTTGAGGCGGTTGCCCAAGGCGAGGCTACGCTCCGGCGCGGCGCCCTTCAGTTCGCGATCGATGCGCCGCCCGACGTGTCCGTTGGTCAGCAACTGGCGGTCGCGATCAGACCGGAGAACGTCGTCATTGCGCCGTCGCATGCGACCGATGCGGCCGGCACCGCGGCGGTGGTTCTCGATGCAGTCTTCAAAGGAAGCAATATCTCCTACTGGGCTTCGGTTGGCGAAGAGAGGCTTCACGTCCTCACGCTGCCGCCCCTGGAGGGTCAAGCCTTCGCGCCGGGCGACCACGTTCGCGTCACTCTGCCAAAAAGCAGAATTATCCTGCTGGGAGCGGGGGAATGACGCGGATGTTTGGCCAAAGGCTCGCCGCGACGGCGCGATTCATCGCCGACGTTGCGTACCGAAATCCGAGGCTAGCATTGGCTGCATTGGTGCCAGTGCTGTTACTGCTTGTGTTCTTCTTCATTCTGCCGCTGACGCAATTGCTGCAGCTAAGCATGCTGGCGCAGCAGCCGACCCTGCAACAACCGGCACCGGGATATTCGATCGCGAATTACGCCCGCATCGTCCAGGATTCTTTCTATCTCCAGATGACCGCGACCTCAATCATGCTGGGCGTTTGCACCACGCTGGCGACCGTGGCTATCGCCTATCCAGTCGCCTACTACATTACGAGGATCAGCGGCTGGGAGCGCACGCTCATTTCGGTGGCGTGCCTTCTGCCGATCTTCGTCAACGTCATCGTCAGCATCCTTGGTTGGTACATTCTCCTTTTGCCGTTCGGCGTCATACAGCAAGCACTCTCGGCGCTCGGAATCGTCAGCGGGCCAGTCCAATTGTTGCGCACCTTCCCGGCGCTGGTCGCCGTGTTGACGTACGAGCATCTGCCCTTCGCCGTGCTCATCCTTGTCTCAAGCCTCCAGGCCATTCCGACCGATAAGATCAATGCGGCACGGCTTCTCGGCGCCAGCGTTCCCAGGATCGTCTATAGCATCATCATCCCGCTGACGATGCCTGGCTTGGTCGCGAGCGTGATCCTGGTTTTTTCACTCAGCACCTCATCGTATTTGGCGCCGATCCTGATCGGCGCTCAGCGTATCCCGGTCCTACCGCTGGCGATCTTCAGCTACGGGACGGAACTTCAAAACTGGCCGCTGGCCGCGGCTCTTGCGTTCGTGCTGCTGGTCCTCGTGGTGGTGATCTCCTACACCTTTTCGCTTGCCATGAATCGCATTTCCAGGCGCGGCAAATGGGAGATGGTTTGACGATGCTGGGGCTGCGGATCTTTGTCTATCTGGTGGTTGCCCTGATGCTGCTGCCGCTCTTGATCACTTTCCCCGTTGCGTTGGCTGCGGTGCCGAGGATTTCCTTCCCGCCGGTCGGGCTCAGCATGCGCTGGTTCGTGGCGATCCTCAGCGACCAAGTTCTTCTCGGTTCGATCGTGCGAAGCTTCTGGCTGGCGTTGGCGGCTGCGATCGTCGCGATCGCTATATCCCTTCCATGCGCGTTTGCGATTCAACGCGGAAAGTTTCGCGGTCGAGAGTTTCTGGAAATGCTGATTACAAGTCCGCGGATGATACCGCAAATCGTGCTGGTGCTTGCTTTGTTGGTCTATTTTGAGTCGCTAGGACTGGCGGAAACATTTGTCGGGCTTGTACTTGCTCATCTGGTGATCACGATTCCCTTCGCGTTTCGCACCCTTCTCGTCAGCGTGGCGACGATGGATCGGCGACTGGAATGGAGCAGCGCCGTGCTCGGGGCCACGCCGCTGCAGACCTTCGTTCGGATCATGGCGCCGCAACTCAAAACCGGCTTGATCGCCTCCTTCATCTTCACGTTCGTCTTGTCGTTCAATAACGTGACCTTGGCGCTGTTCCTCTCCGGCATTGGCCAACGAACCTTGCCCGTTGAAATGTTTACCAGGATGAACGTCGCCGGGATGACGCCGGTCATTCCCGCGATTTCTTTCATCCTTGCATTGGTGGGTGTGATGCTTTTTGTAATCCTGGATCGTACGATCGGCGTCTACCGCTATCTTGCCGGTCGAGAATGATCGTGCCGCGGCCGTGAAGCCGTTTGCGTCAATCTCACTCTGTCCGTGTGAATTTGCTGCGTACGATTGTTGCGTGTCTCGGACGTCGGGTCGCCTAATTGCATAATCTCAAATCCAAAATACAATTCTCGCGGCGCTTGGCGCGTTGTTGGCGCTTGAATAAGAAGGATCTATCGCTATGGCGAATTCCGATTCCGGTCTTGCAGAAATCCTGAAGACCATCCCGCAGGGCGCCGAGTCCGTCTTTCCGAAGGCCGAGTACGATCTTCGCCTCGATCAGTTAAGGCGCCGAATCGCGGAAAAGGGCTTCGATCTCGTCCTGTTGTCAGGGCCGGAAAACATTTTTTATCTCACCGGCCAGCAGACGCCAGGCTACTACACTTTTCAGTGCCTGTGCGTGCCGGCTCGGGGAGAGCCGTTCCACGTGCTGCGCGGACTTGAAGCGATGAACGCGCGACTCAACACGTACCTGAGCAACGTCACCGGTTACGCCGACGACGAGCATCCGGCGGCGGCTCTGGCGGCAGTCTTGCAGGCCGGCGGCTGGAAGGGAAAGCGCGTCGCCATCGATCAAAGCGGCTGGTTCCTGACGATCAATCTCTACAACCGGTTGGTCGCCGAATTTGGTCCGCTGCTCGATGCCACCGGGCTTGTCGAGCCGCTGCGGCGGGTCAAGTCGAAGCTCGAAATCGAGCAGTTGGAGAATGCCGGCCGCGCAAATGACATGGGCATGCGGGCGGGGCTTTCCGTAGCACGCGCTGGTGCCAGCGAAAACGACATCGCGTCCGCCGTCATGGCTGCGTCCATCAAAGCAGGCGGCGAATATGTGGGGATGGAGCCATTCGTGACATCGGGCCCGCGATCCGGCATTCCGCACACAACCTGGCGACGCAGACAACTCCAGCCGGGAGATGTGACGATCTTGGAAACGGCCGCTTGCTACAACCGCTATCACGCCGCGTTGTTTCGTACTGTCGCTGTAGGCAAGATTCCACAGCTTGCGACGGACATGTACAAGGTGTGTGCCGAAGCTCTCGATGTTGCGCTCGAGAAGCTGCGTCCCGGCAACACTTGCGCCGATGTCCACGACGCCGTTCAAGCCGTAATCGATCGCCATGGCTACACCGCCGGCTATCGCAAGCGGACGGGCTACAGCATAGGCATCTCGTTTGCACCGGATTGGGGTGAGGGCAACATTCTCAGCCTGTTTCGGGGAGTCGATGTGCCGCTTGAGCCCGGCATGGCCTTTCACGTGCCGATCACGCTGCGCGACTACAACAAATTCACGGTGGCCGTCAGCGAAACCGTGCTTGTGACGGCGAAGGAGGCGCGGACGTTGAGCACCATCGGCCGTGATCTTGTCCAGGCATGACGTGACCGCGGTCGTTGCGACACTCGGTGCCCTGATGATCGAATCCATGGACCTCGGCCTCGCCGGGAAGACGGCGCTGGTCACGGCAGCAAGCGAAGGCCTTGGATTTGCCTGCGCTGCCCGGCTCGTCAAAGCTGGCTGTGCGGTTGCGATCTGCGGCCGGCGCGCAGGCAAATTGTCGGCCGCCCGCGAACGGCTCAAGCAGGATGCGGCGCACGACGTGCTCGCTTTGCAAGCCGATATTGCCGACCTGAAATCGGTCGAGCAGCTTGTCGCGCAGGTGCTGCAGCACTTCGGGCGGCTGGATATTCTGGTCGTCAATTCCGGCCACGTCGCCTATGGCAATCTCGAAGAGCTGACGGAGCAGCAGTGGCACGACGCCTTCGAGTTGCTATTGATGAGTGCAGTGCGGCTTGCCAGGCTTGTCATTCCCACCATGCGGGCGAACAAGGGCGGGGACATCGTCTTCCTTGGCTCGTCGACCCAACGCGAGCCGCCGCCGCACCTTTTGCTTTCGACCGCGTTGCGGCTCGGGGTGGTGGGACTGACCAGAATTCTGGCGCGCGCCGTGGCGCCCGACAACATCAGGGTCAATCTCGTTGCGCCGGGCTATTTTGATTCCGGCCGCGTCAACGCGCGCGTCCGCGCGCTCATGCAGGTGGAAGGCCTTTCGCACGGCGAGGCCGCTCTGCGTATTGCTGGCGATCTTCCCGCCGGCCGCATCGGCGCCCCCGAGGAACTCGCGGAGCTGGTCGCTTTCGTCGTGAGCCGGAAGGCGGGCTTCATGATGGGCAGCACGATTGAGATCGACGGAGGAGGAGCCCGTGGACTGTTCTAGCCCGATGCCACCCCCCGCCGCGCTGCGCCGAAGACGGCCGTAGCGTGCAAGCAACCATCCGCCTTTACGCGGCCGATCTGCACTATCCGAAGGAACTGCAGATCCACACGGCGCTGTCCGGGCCGGTAGCCTCGCTTGCAGCCCGCTATCTGGAGATCGAGCGATCCGACGGATTTCGCGGTGTGGGCGAGGTTCGCGCCAACATCACCTACCTGTCGAATTTGCCCGAGGCCGAAGTCGATCCGGCGATTCACGATCTCTGCTGCCGGCTACCCTGGACGGCTGACCCCGCGGAGATCCTTGCCGCTTCACAGCAGCTTGCCCGGCACGTGCCGCATGTCGCCAGCGCCGCAGTCGAGAATGCCCTGTTCGAGGGCATTGCGCGCGGCGAAGGAGTTCCCGTCGCCGAGTTGCTGGGCGGCGCGTGGCGCCCGGCGGTCGAAACCAATCAATGCCTATTCTGGGGACCCGATGAGACTTTCGACCGTCTGACCAGGCGTTTCCTTTCCGAAGGATTCCGCCAGATCAAGGTGCGGATCGCGGTCGGTGCGTTTGAAATTGACTTGGCGCGGTTGGAAAGATTGCGCGCCCGCGCAGGTCCGTCGGTATCGATTGCCGTCGACGCCAACGGCGCGTGGAACGCCGACGAAGCGCTCGAGCGACTGCGGGCGCTCGAGCGGTTCCAGCTTTCCTATGTCGAGCAGCCGACGCAGCCCGGCAACTGGAACGCATTCAAACGTGCGCAAGCAAGCACATCAATTCCGCTGATGCTCGACGAAGGCTTGGCGGACGACGGCGATATCGATCGTCTAGCGGCGATTGGCGCGCCGGCGCTCGCCCACTTGAAGATTGTCAAACTTGGCGGCCCAAGTGCGGTCGTCAGGGCGATGAAGCGCCTCAGCAATGCCGGCGTTGGTGTCATGATCGGCCAAATGAACGAAGGCGCCATGGCAACCGCCATCACGGCGCATTGCGTCATGGCGTTGAAACCCAGCTACGCGGAGCTTTACGGCTGCTATGGCCTCATCGACGACCCCACGCGGGGAGTGACCTACGCGAACGGAACCATTTCAGTTCCATGCGGTCCCGGGCTCGGTGTCGTGTTCGACGCGACGCGGTGTCGAACCGTGTGGGTCGAGCGTTTTGATAGCTGACGCGGCCGCTATGAATCCGATCCGCCTGATCGTGCAATCCGCCCATTGCCGTCGGCTGAACCGCTTGCGCTCTTGGCAGAAGGAAGGGCAACTTGAGGCCCGACGTCTCGCGCGTCGCTTCGTTTCATGCCAACCGGGTCCGCAATGAGCACCAGCGCCGATGGTCCGCGAATGAAAGCCAACCTCGAGCGGCTGGTTGCTTTCAATACTGAAAATCCGCCGGGCCGGGAAAACGAGGCCGCGCTCTTCCTGGCGAGTCTCCTTCAGTCGGACGGCTTTGCCGTCTCCCTTGACGAATACAAGCCTGGTCGGGTCAATCTCGTCGCGCGATTGGAGAATGGTACGGGCCCCGTTTTCGCCTTCAACACGCATATGGATGTCGTCCCGGCCGGCGAGGGGTGGTCCGGCGACCCGTTCCGCCTGCGCGAAAGTAGGGGCAATCTTTACGGCCGCGGCTCTTGCGACGCCAAGGGCCCGTTGATTGCCATGGTCGAGGCCATGCGCCTGCTGAAAGCGGCACGCGCTTCCTGGCACGGAACTGTGCTCGGCGTTTTTGTGGCGGACGAGGAGGTCGCGAGCGAAGGCGCGAAGCGCTATGCGTCCACGTCGCCCCAAATCGATTTTGTCGTGATCGGCGAACCCACCTCGAATAGCACTGTGGTAGCGCACAAGGGCAGCTTGCGGCCCCGCATTCGAATACACGGCGTATCGGCGCATTCAGGTACGCCCGATCTCGGCGAGAACGCCATCTATCAGGCGGCGCGCTTTCTTGCGCTGGTTGAAGAGCATCACACATCGATCGTGCGCCATCGCACCCATCCGATCGTCGGGCAGGCAAGCCTGACCGTCACGCGCGCCAATGCCGGCATCGCGGATAACGTGGTCCCCGACCATTGCGATCTGCTGCTCGATCGACGCACGGTGCCGGGCGAGGACGAAGATGCGGTGAGGCGCGAATTCTCAGATCTGTCGAATGTGGCCGCCAAAAAGTTCGGCGTGCGAGCAGAGATCCTGGAATACATAGCGACGACGGGGGGTGCGACCGAGACCGCCCTCAATCATCCCATCGTCATCGCAAGCCTTGCGGCAAGCCGTCGGCATGGCGCCAAGGTCACCACGCCGCAGGGTTTTCAAGGCGCCTGCGATCTTGTTCACTTTCGTTCAGTCGGCGCGCAGGGAACGGTAATCGGTCCGGGTTCACTCGCCGTCGCGCACAAGCCGGATGAATTCGTCCCAGTCGACGAATTCATCGCTGCAAGCTTGATCTATCAGGACGTCGCCCTCGAAATGCTCAAGGCAACATAGAAGATTCAGCCTTCAAGGCAACCATTGCACAAAATCCTTCGCCGCCGCGAAACCCCTTCCGACACACATGCGGCGTGCACAAGGGCGAGCCGCCGTCGGGCCTCAGATGCTAACCCTAGGCCAGCTCGGCGCAGGAGATATTGTTTCCTCCCTTGGAGGTTTTCGGACGCCGGCCGCCACGGTGCGCGGCATCGCTTGCGAGCGGCCGGCGTCCGAAACCCTTCACAGAATCGGAGATCGGTCAGGACGCGCGAGCGTCAGCTCTGTCCTTGCGTCCAGAACGCGATGTGGCCCGGACATCGGCGCTATGCCCACGATTGCCTCGATGTTGAAAATAGTTTTCCCCGCCGCGCGGGACGGAGTTACAATTCTCGCTCGCTGTCCAGGCGCAACGGACGACAGTGTCCTCACGATGCGGGAGAACGCCATGACGATCATCGTCAGGGAATCGAAGGACGCGTGCAGGCTATCGCTTTCGCTCATGCTACTGCTGGCGACCGTCTCCACCGCGACCGCCGGCTCGCTTGGCGGCCCGCTGGAGCTGCAGGACTTCGGCAGCTTCTTCGTCGGCGGGCGGCCGCTCGAGTCGACCCATCCCGGCCCGGTCCGGCACGGGCCCGATTCCGGCCGGGCAGATCAGGACCGGCCAGATGTACGTCCAGTATCTCATCCCCAAGACCGTGAGCGGGCCGGCGATCGTCCTGGTGCCGGGCGCCGTCCACACCGGGGCCGCCTACGAGACGACGCCTGACGGGCGCGAGGGCTGGGCGACCTACTTTGCGCGCAAGGGCTTCCCGGTCTACGTGGTCGATCACGCCGGCCGCGCGCGCTCCGGCTTCGACCCGACGCCGGTCAACCGCGCCAAGGCCGAGGGGAACGCCGCCGCGCTGCCGCAGTTCCTGATCGCCACGCGCGAGCTCGCCTGGGTGTTCTTCCGCGTCGGGCCGTCGCATCCGACGCCGCATCCCGGCACGCAGTTCCCCGCTCGATGCGCTCGACCAGTACGTCTCGCAGCTCGTGCCGAACACCGAGAGCACGCTGCCCGGCGCCGGCGCCAACACGGTCGCGGCGCTGGCGGCGCTGCTCGACAAGATCGGCCCGGCGGTCGTGCTGGTGCATTCGCAGTCGGGCGCCTACGGCATGGATCTCGTTCGCAATCACGCCGCCAACGTGCGCGCCTTCGTCAACGTCGAAGGCAACTGCGTGCCGGCCACGCCGGACGAGATCGCGAACACCTTCAAGAAGGTCCCGATGCTGGCGGTGTGGGGCGACTTCAGCGAAGGCGCCCCCGGCCCCAACGGCGACACACGGCGCAACGGATGCGTCGGCACAATCAAGGCGCTGCAAGCGGCGGGCGGCGCCGCCAAGTACCTGCTGCTCCCCGAGGCGGGCCAGAAGGGCAACAGCCACATGCTGATGCTGGACAAGAACAACCTGGCGATCGCCGACCTGATCATCGGCTGGATCGGGGAGAACGTGCGGAGGATGTGACGGCGGCGTTTGGCGCCGCCTCTTGGCTCGTCGTCGCCTCGCTTCGAGAAACCTGCGCTGACGCTTGTTAAATCGATACCGAGGCGCCGGGCTCTCACCGTGAGCGGTCTGCGCCGTAAGCCTTCGCCCCCTCCGCACTTATCTTCCCATCCGCCACATCCGCCGCAACCGCCGCCGGGTCGCGCCGCGCCGGATCGCCATAGCCGCCGCCGCCCGCGGTCTCGAACACCACGCGCTCGCCGGCGTGCAGCGTGGTGACGATCTTAGACGGCACCACCTCTTCGCTGCCGTCGGCGCGGTGGATGACGGTGCGCGCCATGGCGCCGTCGCGGCCGCCGGCGCGGCCCTTGGGCGCGATGAAGTGGCGCTCGCCGCGATGGGTGAAGCACACCTCGCCGTGCAAGATCTCGTATTCGCGCGTGAGGCCGAGGCCGCCGCGGTGCGTGCCGGCGCCGCCGGAATCGCGGCGCAGCGCGGTCTGATGCACCCGGATCGGCGCATCGAGCTCGAGCGCCTCGGCGGGGAGGTTCATGCAGTTGGTGGCGTCGGTCTCGATCACGTCGACGCCGTCCTTCGTGGCGCTCGCACCGGCGCCGCCCGCCACCAGCTCGCCGGTGACGAAGCGGGTGCCGTCGGGCCGGGTGCCGCCGAAGGCGAGCACCAAGAGCTCGCCGGCATTGTCGGCGGGGACGCGGCCAGGCACCGCCTCGGCGAGCGCCGCCAAAATCGTGCCGGTGATGCGCTTGATGGTGGCGGTGCGGGAGTTGACCGGCGCGGGCTCGCGCGGATTGACGATCGAGCCCTCGGGCAGCTTGAGCGCGATCGGCCGGAAGCAGCCGCCGTTGGTCGGAATGGTCGAGTCGGTGATCGCGCGCACCGCATAGCAGCTCGCCGCCAGGCTCCCCGACGGCACCACGTTGAACGGCCCGCGCACCTGCGGCGAGGAGCCGGCGAAATCGACCGTGATGGCGCCGTCGCGCAACGTCACCGCGACCTCGATGCGGATGCGACGGTCGAGGTCGATGCCGTCGTTGTCGAGGAAATCGACGGCGCGGTAGGTGCCGGGCGGGATCGCGGAGAGCGCGTCGCGCGTCATCGCCTCGGAGCGCTCGAGCAGCTCGGCGAAGATCGCGGTCAAGTGATTGTCGCCGTAGGTCGCCGCCAATGCCCCGAGGCGGCGGACGCCGACCGTGCAGGCCGCGACCTGCGCCATCAGGTCGCCCTCGAACGTCTCCGGGATGCGCACGTTGCGCCGCAGGATCTTGAGCAGCGTGTCGTTGAAGCGGTCGCCGTCGCGCAGCTTGAGCGGCGGCAGGCGGATGCCCTCCTGGAAAATCTCGGTGGCGTTGGTCGGGACCGAGCCCGGCGTCATGCCGCCGACGTCCTGGTGATGGGTCATAGCGGCCGCGAACGCGAGCGGCCGGCCGCGATGCATCACCGGCATGACGACCGCGATGTCGGGCAGATGGGTGCCGCCGAGATACGGATCGTTCATGCAATAGATGTCGCCGTCGCGCATGGTCTCGGGCGGGAACTCGGAGAGGATGCGCGCAACGCAGGGGATGAGCGTCGCCAGATGAATCGGGATGGCGATCGCCTGCGCCAGCGTCTCGCCCTGCAGGGTGAACAGGCTGGCGGAGGCGTCGAGCCCCTCCTTGACGATCGGCGAGAACGAGCTCTTGAGCAGCGTCGCCTCCATCTCGTTGGCGATGCCGTCGAGCTTGTTGCGCACCACCTCGACGGTGATGGGGTCGAGGGTCGAGGGCTGGCGTGTCATGCGGTCCTACTCTCTCATTTCGGGCGCGAGCTTTATCGCAACTCCGTCATCCTGAGGTGCGAGCGCACGCAAGTGCGCGAGCCTCGAAGGATGCTGGCACGCACGGGCCGTCGTCCTTCGAGGCTCGGCGCGTTCCGCGCCGAGCACTTCAGGATGACGGGGATTATTCAACGCTGTTGGCATAGTAGCGAGAAGCCATCAATTCGGGCTCCGGTCGAGCAGGAGGTTGCCGAGGGCGTCGACGCGGGCGCGCCAGCCGGGGGCGAGCAAGGTGGTGGTGTCGTCCTGCTCGACGATCGCCGGGCCTTCGAGGGTGTCCCCGGTCGTGAGCGCGAGGCGATCGTAGACCGCGGCATCGACGGCAGTCTGGCGCTCGGGGAGAAGGATCCGCGCGCGACGGACCAGCGCTTCGCGCGCGGCCGGCTGCCATGGCTCGTCCTGCTGCGGCCCCTGCAACCCCGCCGCCGCATGCACCGCGCGCAGGTTGACCAGCCGGATCGGCGCATGCGGGGCGTAGCCGTAGGTGCGGTCGTGCGCCGCATAGAAGGCGGCCGTCAGCGCGCTGAACGGATCGCCTCCATCCGGCTCGAACGGGACTTCCAGGTGATAGGCCTGTCCCACGTAGCAGATGTCCGCGAAATGCCGCCGCGCGACCGCGCCGGGCGCGACCCACTCCTGCGCCATCAGCGCGGCGCAGCGCGCGTCGAGCGCCGCCAGCGCGCGGCGCACCTCGGCGAGGTCGAGATCATCGACGAGGCGCGGCAAGGCGGTCGAGACCTCGTGCTCGACCGGCGCCGCCAGCAAACCGGCGGCGGAGAGCACGCCGGGATGGCGCGGCACCAGGATGCGCGTGACGCCCAGCTCCTCGGCGAGCGCGCAGGCGTGCAGCGCGCCGCCGCCGCCAAGCGCCAGCAGGGCGAACTTGCGCGGATCGTGGCCCTGGCGAATGGAGACGAGACGGATGCCTTCCGCCATCTGGGCGTTGAGGATGCGGTGGATGCCGAGCGCCGCCTGCTCGACCGTGAGACCGAGCGGCCGCGCCACCACGCGCTCGATCGCTTCGCGCGCCAGGTCCGGCGCGAGCTTGAGCC
Source organism: uncultured Alphaproteobacteria bacterium (assembly GCA_963738705.1). GTDB lineage: Bacteria > Pseudomonadota > Alphaproteobacteria > Rhizobiales > Xanthobacteraceae > CAVTXS01. Next base: position 1,693 of record CAVTXS010000005.1, on the reverse strand, counting down.
GGCCGCCGGCGAAATGGTCGGGGTGCAGATAGCCGAGCACGACCGAGGCATCGGTCACGGTCGGCTCGCGGCCGCCCAGGCCGTAGCAGGCGGGTCCGGGCTCCGAGCCCGCCGAATGCGGCCCGACCCTTAAGCCCCCGCCGGCGTCGAGCCAGGCGATCGATCCGCCGCCGGCGCCGATCGAATTGACGTCGACCATGCCGACCCGCACCGGATAGCCGTCGATCACGCCTTCGGAGCGCAAGGCCGGCGTGCCGTCCTCGATCAGGGCGATGTCGCATGAGGTGCCGCCGACGTCGATGGTGATCAGGTCGCGCAAGCCGGCGGCCTCGCCCGCGGCTCTGGCGCCGATCACGCCGGCCGCCGGCCCTGACAGAAACAGCCGCACCGGGCGGAGCCGCGCGGTCGCCGAGCCGGAAATGCCGCCGCGCGACTGCATGATTTGCAGCGGCGCCGGCACGGCGGCGCGCGCGAGGCCGTCGTCGAGGTTGGCGAGATAGCGGTCGACGACCGGTTTGACATAGGCGTCGAACGCCGTGACCACGGTGCGCTCGTATTCCCGGAATGCCGGATCGACCTCGCACGAGAGCGACACGAACACGTCCGGGTGTCGCGCCGTGATGATCTCGCGCGCGCGCGTCTCGTGGGCGTCGTTGAGGAACGAGAACAGGAACACGACCGCGATCGCCTGCGCGCCGGCGGCGACCAGCTCGTCGGCGGCGGCGGCGACCGCCGCCTCGTCGAGGTTTTTAAGCACCTCGCCGGCCGCGCCCACGCGCTCCGGCACCTCGCGGCGGAAGCGGCCGGGCGCGAGAAAAACCGGGGTCTCGGGGTCGAGCGCCAGCTCGTACATCTGGTGGCGCATCTGGCGGCCGATCTCGAGCACGTCGCGGAAGCCCGCGGTGGTGATCAAGCCGACGCGCGCGCCCTTGCGCTCGAGCACCGCGTTGGTGGCGACGGTGGTGCCGTGCACGAAGCGCCCGACCTCGGCCGGGACGATGCCCCACTCGCGTTGCATGTGGGCGAGCGCCTCGATGACGGCGAGGCTCGGATCGTGGCGCGTGGTCGGGATCTTCAGGATGCGCGTCGGCGCGCCCGCTCGGCGCAGCACGACGTCGGTGAACGTGCCGCCGATGTCGACCCCGATGCGCACGTCGGTACTCAAGTCCGTCTCTCTGCGCTCGACTCGAATGGGACGTTGCAAGACCCCCTCACCCGGCCTTCTCGCTGCCGCGAGAAAGCCGACCTCTCCCCGCTGGGGAGAGGTGAAGAAGTGGGCCGCTTGTCACCTCTCCCCGTTGGGGAGAGGTCGGCGAGCGAAGCGAGCCGGGTGAGGGGAGCAAGCAATTCATCTTCGCAAGAGGTCTTGCAAAAGCAAATGGATGCGCGGGTCAAGCCCGCGCATGACCACTCAACATGAAATCACACCTTAGAGCCTGTTTGAGAACGCGGGATCGGCTCTTTTGCGTCCTTCGAGACGCGGTCCTTCGGACCGCTCCTCAGGATGAGGAGGGTGCGCGGCACACCCAAACCGCTCGTGCTGAGGAGCGCGCGGAACGCGCGCGTCTCGAAGCACGCGGAACGTTTTCCCAAGCTCGAAGGCTTTCTCAAACGGCCTCTTAGAGCCCTCAGGATAGGTTGAGCGGAGCGCGAAACCCATCCTGAGGCCGCGATGGAAGATGGGTTTCGCTGC
>CAVTXS010000004.1:0-74005 GCA_963738705.1 uncultured Alphaproteobacteria bacterium | reverse complement strand
TGCGCCAATACCTCGATCTGATGGAGCGCGTGCTCGCCGACGGCGCCGAGAAGCGCGACCGCACCGGCACCGGCACGCTCTCGGTGTTCGGCCACCAGATGCGCTTCGACTTGGGCGCCGGCTTCCCGCTCGTCACCACCAAGAAGCTGTTCGTGAAGGCGATCGTGCACGAGCTGCTGTGGTTCCTGCGCGGCGACACCAACGTCAAGTACCTCAACGACCACGGCGTCACGATCTGGGACGAATGGGCCGATGCGCAGGGCGAGCTCGGTCCAGTCTACGGCCGGCAGTGGCGCTCCTGGCCGGCGCCCGACGGCGGCGCCATCGATCAGATCGCCGGCGTAGTCGAGGCGATCCGGCGCAATCCGGATTCACGCCGCCTGATCGTGTCCGCCTGGAACCCGGCGGAGGTCGAGCGCATGGCGCTGCCGCCCTGCCATTGCCTTTTTCAGTTCTATGTCGCGCGCGGGAAGCTGTCTTGCCAGCTCTACCAGCGCTCGGGCGACGTCTTCCTCGGCGTGCCGTTCAACATCGCGTCCTACGCGCTGTTGACGCTGATGGTCGCGCAGGTGACCGGCCACGAGCCCGGGGAGTTCGTCCACACGTTCGGCGACGCGCACCTCTATCTCAATCACCTGGAGCAGGCGCGGATGCAGCTTTCGCGTCCGCCGCGCGCGCTGCCGCGCCTGCGGCTCAACCCTGCGGTCACCGACCTGTTCGCCTTCCGCTTCGAGGACTTCGCGCTCGAAGGCTACGCGCCGCACCCGCACATCAAGGCGGCGGTGGCGGTGTAGACGTGTCAGGTTCCTGAAGTGAGTATCTCGATCCGTCCCGCGCGCCCTGGCGAAGCCGGGCTCGTGCTCGGCTTCGTGCGCGAGCTTGCCGAATACGAGAAGCTCACGCACGAGGTCGACGCCACCGAGGCGATGATCGACGCCGCGCTGTTTGGGCCCAATCCGCGCGCGTTCTGCGACTTCGCCGAATGGGACGGCGAGCCGGTCGGCTTTGCGCTCTGGTTCCTCAACTTCTCCTCGTTCCGCGGGCGCCACGGCATCTATCTCGAGGACGTGTTCGTGCGCCCCGCCCACCGCGGCAAGGGGATCGGCAAGGCAATGTTGCGCCATCTCGCCGCGCGCTGCGTCGCCGAAGGCTGGACCCGGTTCGAATGGGCGGTGCTCGACTGGAACACGCCGTCGATCGAATTCTACAAGGCGCAGGGCGCAGTGCTGATGGACGAATGGACGATCTGCCGCGTCACCGGCCGGGCGCTTGCGCGGCTCGCGGGCGCGGAGGGCGCGCGATGAGGATCGTGCTGATCGCCGCCGTCGCCGACAACGGCGTCATCGGTCGCGGCAACGCCATGCCGTGGCGGCTGAAGTCGGACCTTAAGCGCCTGCGCGCGCGCACGACCGGCAAGCCGGTGATCATGGGCCGCAAGACCTACCTATCGATCGGCAAGCCGCTCCCCGGGCGGAGCAACGTCGTGGTCAGCCGCGATGCCGGCTTCGGCGCGCCCGGTCTCATCGTCGCGCCCAGCGTCGAGAGCGCGCTCGACGTCGCGCGCGGCGACGCGTTGCGCCGCGGCGTCGACGAGATCATGGTTCTGGGCGGCGGCGACATCTATGCGGCATTGATGCCGATTGCGACCGAACTGGACATCACTCACGTGCACGCCAGCCCCGCCGGCGATGTTTGCTTTCCCGCCATCGATCCGGGCGTCTGGGTCGAGGTCGATCGCACCGATTCTGCTCGGATGCCCGAGGACTCCGACCCGTTCACCTGCGTCACCTACCGGCGGAGGGGGGCGTCGGCGGGCAATCATTGAGCCGCTCGCCCGCCACGCTTATTCGCCGCACCCCCCTTCATTGAAAGGGGGAGGGGCCTCACGTATAAGCGCGCCCGAGACGGGGCGGACGCCCGGCGCAGCGGGTCGCGCGCCGTTAGGGACCGAGGAGAGATCGATGCCGTGGAGCAATCAAGGCGGGGGTCCCTGGGGCTCAGGCCCGAAAGGGCCGTGGGGCTCGGGCCCGCAATCTTCCGGCCCGACGCCGCCCGACCTCGAGGACCTGCTGCGCCGCAGCCAGGACAAACTCAAGAGCGTGCTGCCCGGCGGCAATCTCGGCGGCAAGGGGTTCGCCCTGATCGGCCTCGCCGTGTTGGCGATCTGGGGCTTCTCCGGCTTCTTCCGGGTCGAAACCGACGAGATCGGCGTCGTCATGCGGTTCGGCAAATATGTCCGCGACGCGTATCCGGGCCTCAACTATCACCTGCCCTATCCGGTCGAGTTGGTGCTCACCCCGAAGATCACCCGCGTCAACCGCATCGACGTCGGCATGCGCCTGGTCGAGGACAGCCGCCGAGGCGGCAACACGATGCGCGACGTGCCGGAAGAGAGCCTGATGCTGACCGGCGACGAGAATATCGTCGACGTCGACTTCTCGGTGTTCTGGCTGATCAAACCTGGCAGCGCCGGCAAACCGAGCGGCGCCGGCGACTATCTGTTCAACATCCAGAACCCGGAAGGCACCGTGAAGGCGGTGGCCGAAAGCGCGATGCGCGAAGTGGTCGGACGCTCCAACATCCAGCCGATCCTGACCGGCGCACGGCAGAACATCGAGACGGCGGTGCACGACCTGATGCAGAAGACGCTCGACGACTACGATTCCGGCATCCAGGTGACCCAGATTCAGATGCAGAAGGTCGATCCGCCGGCGCAGGTGATCGATGCCTTCCGCGACGTGCAGGCCGCCCGCGCCGACCTCGAACGGGCGCAGAACGAGGCGCAGACCTACGCCAACCGGGTGGTGCCGGAGGCGCGCGGAAAGGTGGCGCAGATCATCCAGGGCGCCGAAGCCTATCGCGAGCAGACGGTCGCTGAAGCCACCGGCCAGACCGCGCGCTTCGTCAAGGTGCTCGACGAGTACAAGAAGGCGCCGGAGGTGACGCGCCAGCGCATCTATCTGGAGACCATGGAGCGGCTGTTCGGCGGCACCGACAAGATCATTCTCGACTCGAACAGCAACGGAGGCACCGGCGTCGTGCCCTATCTGCCGCTCAACGAGCTCACTCGCAGGCCGCCGCAGGGGCAACCGCCGCAGCAGCGCTCGCAAACGACGGGAGCCTCCCGATGAAGCTCGGCGTCGCCGGCGGCGTAGCCGCCGTTGTGGTCCTGATCGCCGTCATCGTCGGCTACGGATCGCTGTTCACCCTCTATCAGACCCACCAGGCGCTGGTGGTCCGCCTCGGCCAGCCGGTGCGGGTCGTCACCGAGCCCGGGCTTAATTTCAAACTGCCGCTGATCGACAACGTCATCCGCATCGACAAGCGCATTCTCGACCTGGAGAATCCGGCCCAGGAGGTCATCGCCTCGGATCAGAAGCGCCTCGTGGTCGATGCCTTCTCGCGCTACCGCATCCACGATGCGCTGCGCTTCTATCAGACGCTTGGTTCGGTCGAGCGCGCCAACTCACAGCTCTCGACCATGATGAACTCGTCGCTGCGCCGGGTGCTGGGCGAAACCACCTTCACCCATGTGGTGCGCGACGAGCGTGCGGCGCTGATGGCACGCATCCGCGAGCTGCTCGACCGCGAGGCCAAGGCTTTCGGCATCACGGTCGTCGACGTGCGCATTCGCCGCGCCGATTTGCCGGAGCAGAACAGCCAGGCGGTCTATCAGCGGATGCAGACCGAACGCCAGCGCGAGGCGGCGGAGTTCCGTGCTCAGGGCTCGCAGCGGGCGCAGGAGATCCGCGCGCGCGCCGACCGCGATGTCACCGTTCTGATCGCCGACGCCACGTCGCGGTCCGAGCAGATCCGCGGCGAGGGCGACGGGGAGCGCAACCGCATCTTTGCGGAAGCGTTCGGTCGGGATCCGGACTTCTTCGGCTTCTACCGCTCGATGCAGGCGTACGAGGCTGGGCTCGGGCACAACGATACCCGCATGGTGTTGAAGCCGGACTCCGAGTTCTTCCGCTATTTCACCAACCCCGGCAGTGCGCCGCGCGAGCCCACCAAGAACAATGCCGCGACACCAGGACCTCGCCCGGGACAGTAAGCAGCCGGCAGGACGCATGTCGGATTTTCTCGTTGCGGTCGGCTTGGTGTTCGTGTTCGAGGGGCTCGTGTTCGCCGGTTTCCCCGGGATGGCGAAGCGGGCGATGGCGAGTGCGCTCGAGACCCCGGACGGGACGCTGCGGGTGATCGGCATTGCCTCGGCGGTGCTGGGTGTCGTGGTGATCTGGCTGGTTCGCAGGTGAGGGCGGGACGTGGTTCATGTCGCCATTCCGCCCCAAATCGACGGTACCGGCTTTGTGAGACGGACTTCCCTTGCGCCCATCCCCTGACGGGCGCAGTGTCGCAGGCCGAATCTCTTCGCAGGAGAACTGACGCTCATGGCCGGTCTTACCGCTCCGGTGGCAACCCACCCCCGCCGACCGCTCCGCGCTGCCTTGGCGGCGGCTGCGGTCATGCTGCCGCTCTTGGCCACCGCAGCACTCGCGCGCGGCGGGCCGGAGCGGATCACCGAAACCGCCGAGGCGGTCATCGACGCGGTCGTGAACATCTCCACCTCGCAAAAGGTGGCTGGGCGTCAGGGTCCCCAGGGCGGCCAGGGCGGCGGCGCGATGCCGCAGCTCCCGCCAGGCTCGCCGTTCGAGGAATTCTTCGAGGAGTTCTTCAAGAACCGCCGCGGCGGCCAGGGTGACAACCAGAACCGCGAGCGCACGCCGCGGCGCGTCAACTCGCTCGGCTCGGGCTTCTTCATCGATGCCGGCGGCCTCGTGGTCACCAATAATCACGTCATCTCGGACGCCGACGAAATCAACGTGGTGCTCAACGACGGCACCAAGCTCAAGGCCGAGATCGTCGGACGCGACCAGAAGACCGACATGGCGCTCCTCAAGGTCGACCCGGCCGGGAGACAGATCAAAGCAGTCAAGTTCGGGGATTCGGAAAAGCTCCGCCTCGGCGAATGGGTGATCGCCATCGGCAATCCGTTCGGCCTCGGCGGCACCGTGACCGCCGGCATCATCTCGGCGCGCAACCGCAACATCAATTCGGGCCCCTACGACGATTACCTGCAGACCGACGCCTCAATCAATCGCGGCAATTCCGGCGGGCCGTTGTTCAACATGGATGGCGAGGTGGTGGGAGTGAACACCGCCATCATTTCCCCCACCGGCGGCTCGATCGGCATCGGCTTCGCGGTGCCGGCCAAGACAGCGGTCGCCGTCATCGAGCAGCTGCGGAATTTCGGCGAGACGCGGCGCGGCTGGCTGGGCGTGCGCATCCAGCAAGTCACCGACGACATCGCTGAGAGCCTCGGCCTGAAGCAGGCGCGCGGCGCGCTGGTCGCCGGCGTCGACGACAAGGGGCCGGCCAAGCCCGCCGGCATCGAGCCGGGCGACGTCATCGTCAAGTTCAACAGCCGCGACATCAAGGAAATGCGCGACCTGCCGCGCATCGTCGCCGACACGCCGGTGGGCACGAATGTCGAAGTCGTCATCGTGCGCAAGGGCAAGGAGGAGACCAAGACGGTGAAGCTCGGCCGGCTCGAGGACGGCGAGAAGCCGCAGCCCGCCGCAGCGACCAAGAGCGACCCTCCGGAGGACAAGTCGGCCGTCAAGAAGGCGCTCGGCCTCGACCTTGCGAACCTCTCCGATGAGCTGCGCCGCCGTCACAAGATCAAGGACAGCGTCAAGGGTGTCCTCATCACCGCGGTCGAGGCCGGCTCGGCGGCGGCAGACAAGCGCCTGAGCGCCGGCGACGTGATCGTCGAGGTCGCGCAGGAGCCGGTCGCCAGCGCCGAAGCCGTGCAGAAGCGCGTCGATGCGCTCAAGAAGGAGGGCCGCAAGTCGGCGCTCCTCTTGGTCGCCAATGCCGAGGGCGAGCTGCGCTTCGTCGCGCTGAGCCTGCAGTAGGTTGCAGCCTCGTAGCCCTGATTGAGCGGAGCCAGGATCCGGGGCGCCTGCGCAGGCCTTGTGTCCCGCGCTGCGGTGCAGAACGCCGTGCTGCACCGCGACAGCGGAACCCCTCACAACCGCCCGCGCTTTGCTGACGGTCCCGGTTCTGCAGCGTCACCGCTTCGCGCTGCCGGGAGCACGTAGGATCGCTGACGGGCCTTCGCCATGCACTACGACATCGTGGCGACCGAGACGCCGACCGCGGCCGACCGTGAGGCCGTGCTGGCGTTGCTCATCGCCTACAACGACAGTCAGGCCGGTCCGTCCGGCTACCAGCCGCTGGCCGTGCTGCTGCGCGATGCGGCGGGCTTGACCATCGGCGGTCTGTGGGGTCGCTCGGTGTACGACTGGCTCTACATCGACTTCCTGGCCGTGCCGGAGCCGCTGCGCCGTCAGGGCGTCGGCTCGCAGCTGATGCGCCGGGCCGAGGCTGCCGCGGTCGAGCGCGGCTTGGCGGGCATCTGGCTTGATACCTACGGGTTCCAGGCGCGCGGCTTCTACGAGAAGCTCGGCTACGAGATCTTCGGCACGCTCGACGACCATCCGCGCGGCTCGCAGCGCTTCTTCTTCCGCAAGCGGCTGTGAGGGTGAAATCTGGCGCGAGGTCGTAGGGGCGCCCCTCGTGGGCGCCCTTGCGGAAGCGGCCACTCGACGGGGCGACCCAAGGGTCGCCCCTACGATCGGGACACGGCGCGCCAGGTCAATCCAGCACGTGGCTGACCATGCCGTCGGCGAGCTTGGGCTCGAACCAGGTGGATTTCGGCGGCATGATCGCGCCGGCGTCGGCGACCGCCATCAGGTCGACCATTTGTGTCGGGTAGAGCGCGAAGGCGACCGCCATGTCGCCCGACGCAACCCGGCGCTCGAGCTCGTCGAGGCCGCGCGCGCCGCCGATGAAGTCGATGCGTTTGTCGGTGCGCGGATCGGTGATGCCGAACAGCGGCTCGATCGCATGGCGGGTGAGCAGCGTGATCGGCAGACGCCCGATCGGATCGCCCGTCGGCACGAGGTCGGGGCGGATCGTCAGCCGGTGCCATCGGCCGGCCAGATACATGCCGTATTCCCCAGCCGCGGCCGGACGGACCGGCGCATCGGACGGCGCCACCGCGAAACGTTGGCGCAACTCGGCGAGCAGATCCTCGGGGCTGTGGCCGTTCAGATCGCGCAGCACGCGGTTGTAGTCGAGGATCGTCATCGCGTGATGCGGAAAGATCACCGCGAGGAAATAGTCGTGCGCGCCCGCACGACTGCGGCGCGCCTGCGCGACCCGCGCGGCGGCGGCCGAGCGGTGGTGCCCGTCCGCGATGTAGAGCGCCGGCAACGCGTCGACCGCGCCGGTGAGCGCCGCAATCGTCTCGTCGTCGCCGACGATCCAGAGCTGATGGCGGACACTGTCGTCCGCCGCGACGTCGACGTCGGCGCGCGCGCTCCGCTGCACGCGCCAGCATGGCGTCGATCTCGGGCGCGCTCGGATAGCCCATCATCACCGGGCCGGTCTGGGCGTTGACCGCCTCGATCTGACGCACGCGGTCGTCTTCCTTGACCGGGGTCGTGAGCTCGTGCCGGCGTATGCGGTTGCTGGCGTAATCGGCGAGCGACGCGATGGCGGCGAGACCGGTCTGCGCGCGATCGCGCCAAGTCAGCCGGTAGACGTAGTAGCAAGGCTTGGCGTCGCGGTGAAAACGCCGGCCGCGGTCATGCGATCGAGGTTCTCGGCCGCCTTGGCGTAGACCGCGGGACCGTACGGGTCGGTGCTCTCATCGAGGTCGATCTCGGGCTTGGAGACATGCAGGAAGCTCCACGGCCTGCCGGCGGCGCGCGTGCGCGCCTCCGCGCTTGAGAGCACGTCGTAGGGCGGGGCCAATACCTCGGCGGCGCGTCCGGGCGCTGGACGCAGTGCGCGGAAAGGTCGGATCAGCGTCAAGGCGTTTTTTCCATGGTGACTTGTCGGAGGGGTCGTTTAGACCGTTATAGTAGCTGTAACGGGGATTTTGTTCTCGTTGGGCGGCAGTGTCATGCGGCTTTGAGGCCGAGAGCGCCGACGAGGGCGTCGAGGTCATCGACGACGCGCTGGTAGAGGCGATCGAGTTGAGATCGCCTTTCATGTTGGACTCGGGTATCTGCACGGACGGGGCTGAGCAGGCCGGCCGTCAGCGGTGCATAGACGCGTTCGAAGAGCTTCAGGAAGACCAGACAGATTGAGTAGCCGTGCGGGAGGAGTTGATAGCGGCGCGAGCGTGGAAGCTTGGCGACGAGCCCTTTGGCCCGGAGTTTTGCAAGGTCATAACGCAGCGAAGCGAGGGTGTAGCGTTCGGCGGGGCAGCCGAGCGCGGCGAGGACGCGCGGGTGGAGTTCCGCAGTGGTGAAGGTGTTGCCGCCGGCGATGTGGGCGAACCGCACGAGGGCGTGCATCAGGGCGAGTTGTCGCGGGTGGTCGAGCTTGAGGCCGGGGATGCGCTTTCCCGTCGGGGTGATGGTCGGTTCCGCGAGTTTTCGTAGCTGGCCGCGATCGATGAAGGTTTCCAGAATGTCTTGCTGTACGCTCAGGTAGTTATCGTTGATCGCCGAGAGCGCATTGCGGAGAGCCGGGAGATTTTGCACCGATTTGTTGACGCCGTAATCGTTGACGTTGTTGCTCGCCGCCTCGGTGCGCAGAATAAGGTGATCGCGCACGTACTGCTTGACGAAGCCGTTGCCATAGTGACTACGAATCACCGGGTTGGGCAGGTTCATGTCTTCGATCTCGGTTTGCAGCTTGCCCCGATGATGTTTGCTGATCCTGCGCCCGAAGATAATGGTGATCTTGTTGGGCTGTCCGATCGTGCGATTGGCGTCGAGCAGGCGCTCACCGAGTTTGTCCAGTGCGGCGCGGCGTTGGAAGATGAGGTTATCGCAGAACTCAACCTGCGAGAAGAACAGCCGATGCTGGCAGCCGGCCTGCTCGCGCTCCTTTGCGGTGAAGAACGGGGTGAGGCGCGCCAGCCATTTCTGCCCGCAGCTCAACAGGTCGGAGGGGGCGAGCTCTTCGGCGAGGTGCTGGAGGCGTTCGGGCTTGGCGCATCGCATGAAGGCATTGGCACATTGTTTGAAGTCAATTCCCTGCTCGCGCATGCGGTTCGCGAGCCAGTGATGCTGATTGAGGCAGATGCGGGCGGAGAACGGAAGGTAGGGGCAGATGCGGACAAACATCCGTCCCCACTGCCGGTCGTTGATATAGAAATTGTACTGCACGACCCAGCGGTTGGCGATTTGAAGATGCCACCGGTTCGTTTTGCTGTCGCCGATCGCCGTCATGATGCGTGCCGGTTCGCGCGCTTTGAGGATGACCACGACTTGGTCCGGGCTTGCCCCTTTGAAATAAGGATCGACGAAGTCATCGCGGCGGCCCTTCGGGGCCTCCGCAATCGGAATGTTCCGCTTCTCTGACCACCCCTTCAGCCAGCGTTGGAACTGCTCGGCAATGTCCCGCAGCGTGTACCGGCTCACCGGGTAAAGCTGCCGGTACGTGTTGAAGAAGCCGACGACGCGCTCCGGCTGCTGGAACGGCTGAATCAATCCGTTCAGCAGGATGCGATCAAAGCAGCGGTAATGCCAGCGGATGCTATCCTTGTGATGCTCATAGAAGGAGTTCATGACCAGCCCCCGGTGATACATTGCACCAGGGTAATCCCGGTCATTTGTCCGCGTCTGGTCGCCCCACGGTGAAAGGGATATCAAGGGCAAAGCCCTTGGCTAGTTGGCCTTGGGTGCCGGTTCAATGCCGCCTTGGCGTCAGGCGACAGCGCTGGAAATGTCACTTACGCGAACTTATTTTGCAGGATTCATCATTGGTATTGTGTCCGGCGCTGCGCGGAAGGAAATTCGGGCTGGATACCGACCGATTGCCGAACTCGGCCACGAGGACGAACCGTGAAGCACGTGCTGCTTATTGTGGGGATGGCGCTTACTTGCGTTCTGGCCGCGGTCGCCAACGTCGTCATTGCTCGGGTGGTCGGCGTGAACCTGTTCACGCTCACGATCTGGTTCATCTTTCCCGCTGGAGGCATCATGTTCGGGATGCTCGGCACTAGCGGCGCCATCCTAGCTGCGAAATATTTCAACATTCGTCCGAATCTTTTCGATCTGCTTCTCATGGTCGTTTTGGCCGCGGCCACCATGATGTCCATCCACTATCTCGGCTACATCACTCTGCTTCTCGACGATGGATCCAAAGTAAGTACGCTGATCGGGTTTTTCGACTACGTCAATCTCGTCCTTACCAAGTCGTATATTCGGTTTGGCCTAGGAGGAGAGCGAGACCTGGGCGAGGCAGGCGCTCTGGGATATTGGCTGGCACTCGCGCAGTTCGCCGGCTTTCTCGCCGGGGGGGCAGCCACATTCGCACTCATTCAAGGCCTCGAGCGCTGTAGTGACTGCGGGTTCTATTTGCGCAAGCTCAAATCCAAGACCACACAAGCGCTGACTTTCAGTGAGGCCGAGCAGCTTTTGGAGTTTTTCAAGGAGAGCGACCTCGCAACATTGGAACAAGTTATTTCTTGGGCGCCGCAGCGTCGCAAGCTAGACCCGCCAAACGCAACAATCACTTACAGCCTGTACAGATGTCCGAAATGCAAGTCCGAAAAGATTGTGGCGATGCCAAAAACGTATTCCGGCAAGGGGTGGAAAGACATTCCCTCTTTGTCCGCGCAACGCGTGCTAGGCCCTGGCATCTCGCTCCGTGGATCATTGGGGTGAAGTTGCGCTTGGTGCAACGGAGCGGGCGGGTTCAAGCCGGATGAGATCGCGACAGGCAGCCTGTGCCTTCATACGGCACCCTCGCCATTGATTTCCTAGCATGGCCGTGGTCTAGCCCGCGCCGTGAGCACATCCAAGGCCGTCCTGATCGCCGGCCCGACCGCGTCGGGCAAGTCGGCGCTCGCGCTCGCGCTCGCCGAGCGGGTCGGCGGCGTCATCATCAACGCGGATTCGATGCAGGTCTATCGTGACCTGCGGATCCTCACGGCGCGGCCGACGCCGGGCGAGGAGGCGCGCGTGCCGCACCGGCTCTACGGCCACGTCGACGCAGCCGAGCCCTACTCGGCCGGGCGCTGGCTCGCCGATGCGCGCGCCGCCCTGGCGGAGGCGGCCGCGATAGATCGCGTGCCGATCCTCGTCGGCGGCACCGGGCTTTACTTCAAGCTGCTCACCGAGGGCCTCGCCGAGATACCGTCCATTCCGCACGATATTCGCGAGCGCTTGCGCGCGCGCGTCGCCGCCGAAGGCGCGCCGGCGCTGCATGCGGACCTTACGTGGCGCGATCCGGCGTCGGCGGCGCGCCTCGATCCCGGCGATCGCACCCGCATCGTGCGCGCGCTTGAAGTCCTGGAGGCGACCGGCCGCTCGCTCACCGAGTGGCATCAGGGCAACATGCCGCCGATCCTTAATCCGGCCGATTGCGTCAAGCGCTTCCTTGCGCCCGAGCGCGACGAGCTTCGCCGGCGCATCGAGGCGCGCTTCGACGCCATGCTGGCGGCCGGCGCGCTCGAGGAAGTCCGCGCGCTCGCGGCGCGCGGACTCGATCCGCTGTTGCCGGCGATGAAGGCGCACGGCGTGCCGTGGCTCATCCGCCATCTGCAGGGCGAGATCGGCTTGGACGAAGCCGCGAAGCAGGCGAAAGCCGACACCCGCCGCTACACCAAGCGGCAGTTCACCTGGTTCCGCAACCAGTTGCCGGACTGGGAGTGGGGGGCGCCGGACGAGACCGAACGCGCGATACGACAAGCGCTGTCGGTCACCCCGTGAAAAGGCGCGCCCCGGTCGCGATCGCAGCGCGCGCCAGCGCCACGTCCTGCGTGGCGAGCGCGTGACCGGTGCGCAGCGCCAGCTCCAGATAGGCGGCATCGGATACGCGCAATTTTTGGCTTCGCGCCAACGCCGACGATCCGTTCGGCCAGATCGAGAACGTGCGAATCGTCCTGCCGCAAGCCGAGTGCTTGCAAGTGCCGTAACCCGAAGTCGACCTCGCTCGGCGGCTCAACACATTACGGCGCTCACGGTGGCGCAACGCGCGCAAGATCTCGAGGCCGAAGTGAGCCGGCACCAATCCGGGTCGTTCGACGATCTCTCTCGTTGGCGGCTTCGGTCAGCGGCGTGGCTTGGCTTTGAACGAGCCAGCCCATCGCTACCGAGGCGTCGACGACGACCGCCATCGGGCCTCATCCTGCTCATCGTCCTCGGCGTCGAGCTCGGCTTTCAGCTGCTCCCAATTGCGCTGGGCTTGCTCCTCGGACACGGGCGGACCCTGCTTGGCTCGAAACTCGCGCAGCTCTTCGGCCGCGCGGCGCGCCTGCTCGCGGTCGAAGTCGGCGGTCGGGAGGATGCGAGCCACCGGCCTGCCGTTCTTCGTGACCGTGAAGCTCTCGCCCTTCTCGGCGCGCGCGATCAGCTCGGAGAACTTGGTCTTGGCCTCGTAGGCGCCGACCGTCGTTTCGCCGGCCGCCGGCTTCTCGTTGCGATCATCCATCCGCTGACTCCAGGATAGACTAGTCGACGACTAGTCTATCCCCTAAATACGGCGCTGCAAGACCCGGGCCCGGCACAGCCCGGGCACGGCACGCAGCCCTTCGCCTTTGCGCTTGACCGGGTCCGGTGGCGAAGACTATGGTCCCCGCCATGCGAACCATCCTTATCGTAAGCTGCGCGCCACCCCCCCGCCGGCCGTGAGACCGGAGGCAAAGGTGGCGCGTGACCAGGCCCGAGCGGGGCCTTTTTTATTGGCCGAACGACGAGTTTCTAAGGAGTCGACGATGACCCGAGAGATGACCGGCGCCGAGATGGTGGTCCAGGCCCTGAGCGATCAGGGCGTCGAGCACGTTTTCGGCTATCCGGGCGGCGCGGTGCTGCCGATCTACGACGCGATGTTCCAGCAGAACGACATCCGCCACATCCTCGTGCGCCACGAGCAGGGCGCCGTGCACGCGGCCGAAGGCTACGCGCGCTCGACCGGCAAGGTCGGCGTGCGTGCTGGTCACCTCCGGGCCCGGCGCGACCAACGCGGTCACCGGCCTGACCGACGCGCTGATGGACTCGATCCCGATCGTCGTGCTCACCGGCCAGGTGCCGACCTTCTGATCGGCAACGACGCCTTCCAGGAGTGCGACACCGTCGGCATCACCCGGCCCTGCACCAAGCACAACTGGCTGGTCAAGGACATCGCCGACCTGCCGCGCGTGCTGCACGAGGCGTTCCACGTCGCGACGCAGCGGCCGGCCCGGCCCGGTGCTCGTCGACATCCCCAAGGACGTCCAGTTCGCCACCGGCGCCTACATCGCGCGCCGACCGAGTGCCAGCACCGCACTACCGGCCGCAGCTCAAGGGCGACGCCGACGAGATCCAGGCGGCGGTCGACGCTGATGACGAGGCCGAGCGGCCGCTCTTCTACTCCGGCGGCGGCGTCATCAACTCCGGCCCCGAGGCGAGCCGCCTGCTGCGCGAGCTGGTCGCGCCACCGGCTTCCCGATCACCTCGACGCTGATGGGCCTCGGCGCCTACCCGGCGTCCGACCCGCAATGGCTCGGCATGCTCGGCATGCACGGCACCTACGAGGCCAACTGGGCGATGCACGACTGCGACGTGATGATCTGCATCGGCGCGCGCTTCGACGACCGCATCACCGGCCGGCTCGACGCCTTCTCGCCCGGCTCGCAGCAAGATCCACATCGACATCGACCCGTCCTCGATCAACAAGAACGTCAAGGTCGACGTCGGCGTCATCGGCGATTGCGCCCACGTGCTCGCCGACATGCTCGCGGCCTGGAAGGCCAGTCCGCGCCAAGCCCGACAAGAAGGCGCTCGCCAACTGGTGGAAGCAGATCGACCTGTGGCGCGCGCGCAACTGCCTCGCCTATCGCAACTCGGACGAGGTGATCAAGCCGCAATACGCCATCGAGCGGCTCTACGCGCTGACCAAGGACCGCGACGTCTACATCACCACCGAGGTCGGCCAGCACCAGATGTGGGCGGCGCAGTACTTCAACTTCGAGGAGCCGAACCGCTGGATGACCTCGGGCGGCCTCGGCACCATGGGCTACGGCCTGCCGGCCTCGATCGGCGTGCAGATCGCGCATCCGCGACGCGCTCGTCATCGACATCGCCGGCGAGGCCTCGGTGCTGATGAACATGCAGGAGATGTCGACCGCGGTGCAGTACCGGCTGCCGGTCAAGCTGTTCATCCTCAACAACGAGTGCATGGGCATGGTGCGGCAGTGGCAGGAGCTGCTGCACGGCGAGCGCTACTCGTAGAGCTACTCGGCCGCGCTGCCCGACTTCGTCAAGCTCGCCGAGGCCTTCGGCGTCGGCATCCGCTGCGAGAAGCCCGGCGACCTCGACGACGCCATCCGCGAGATGATCGACGTCGCCGGGCCGGTGATCTTCGACTGCGTCGTCGAGAAGCACGAGAACTGCTTCCCGATGATCCCGTCCGGCAAGGCGCACAACGAGATGCTGCTGGGCGACGTGCCCGAGGACGTCGCGACCGCGATCGACGACAAGGGCGAGGTGCTGGTGTGAGCGCACGCCCCGCAGGGAAGACTCTGCGTGAACACGACCCACTACCCGGCCGCGCCCGTTTCGCAGAACGAGCGAGCGCCACACGCTGGCCGTCCTGGTCGACAACGAGCCGGGCGTGCTGGCGCGCGTCATCGGGCTGTTCTCGGGGCGCGGCTACAACATCGAGAGCCTGACCGTCGCCGAGACCGACCACGAGAGCCACCTGTCGCGCATCACCATCGTGACCACCGGCACCCCGATGGTGATCGAGCAGATCAAGAGCCAGCTCGAGCGGCTGGTGCCGGTGCACCAGGTCGTCGACCTGACCGTCGAGGGCCCCGCGATCGAGCGCGAGCTGGCGCTGGTCAAGGTGCGCGGCAACGGCGAGCAGCGGGTCGAGGCGCTGCGCCTCGCCGACGTCTTCCGCGCCCGCGTGATCGACGCCACGACCGAGAGCTTCGTCTTCGAGATCACCGGCGCGACCGACAAGATCGACGCGCTTCATCGACCTGATGCGTCCCGCTCGGCCTGGTCGAGGTCTCGCGCACCGGCGTCGTGGCGATCGCGCGCGGGCCCGAGGGGATGTGACTTGGAGAGGCAACTGCGTTCGTCATTGCGAGGAGCGAAAGCGACGAAGCAATCCAGATGCGGCGCTGCTGTCCTGGATTGCTTCGCCAATGACGGGCCGCCTCTTCACCCCAGTTACGGGTATTCAAGCTTGATTTTCTTCGCTGATTGCCGTTGTTGCGCTCATCCGTCCGTCATCTCACGTCCATAGCTCGAGGGGTACCATGCGCGTTTACTACGACCGCGACGCCGACCTGAACCTGATCAAGGGCAAGAAGGTCGCCATCATCGGCTACGGCAGCCAGGGCCACGCCCACGCGCTCAACCTGCGCGATTCCGGCGTCAAGGAGGTGGCGGTCGCGCTGCGCAAGACGTCGGCCGGCGTGGCGAAGGCAGAAGCCGAGAAGCTGCGCGTGATGGAGGTGGCGGAAGCCGCCAAGTGGGCGGACGTGATGATGATGCTCACGCCCGACGAGTTGCAGGCCGAGATCTATCGCGACCAGCTCGCCGCCAACATGAAGCAGGGCGCGGCGCTGATGTTCGCGCACGGCCTCAACGTGCACTTCAACCTGATCGAGCCGCGCGCCGACCTCGACGTCTTGATGATCGCCCCCAAGGGGCCCGGCCACACCGTGCGCTCCGAGTACGAGCGCGGCGGCGGCGTGCCGTGCCTGCTGGCGATCCACCGCGACGCCTCCGGCAATGCGCACGACCTCGGCCTCTCGTACGGCGCCGGCGATCGGCGGCGGCCGTGCCGGCATCATCGAGACGAGCTTCCGCGAGGAGTGCGAGACCGACCTGTTCGGCGAGCAGACGGTGCTGTGCGGCGGCCTCGTCGAGCTGATGAAGGCCGGCTACGAGACGCTGGTGGAGGCCGGCTATGCGCCCGAGATGGCGTATTTCGAGTGCGTGCACGAGGTGAAGCTGATCGTCGACCTGATCTACGAGGGCGGCATCGCGACCATGAACTACTCGGTCTCCAACACCGCCGAGTACGGCGAGTATGTCTCCGGACCGCGCGTGGTCACACGCCGAGACCAAGGCCGAGATGAAGCGCATCCTCGCCGACATCCAGTCCGGCAAGTTCGCCAAGGACTGGATGCTGGAGAACCGGGTCAACCAGACCTCGTTCAAGGCCATGCGCGCCAAGATGGCGGCGCATCCGATCGAGGACATCGGCGCGAAGCTGCGCGATATGATGCCGTGGATCAAGCAGCGCGCGCTGGTCGACAAGAGCCGGAATTGAGGCGCGGCCGCCCACGCCTGTCCGGAGGCGATGCAGCAGGTAGCGCTGCATCGCCGGTCCGCAACCTTCGCATCCGCCGTGACTGTGCGGATACTGGTCCGCATAGTAGGCGCGCGGCGCGTAGCAGTAGGGATCGTCCAGTAACAGTATCGGGCTTGTGGGTTGCGCGTTCTTGTTTTGTTCGCTACACTGCCTGAAGAAAGAGGGCGGCTTACGACGCGGCCTCAACCGCAGTTGTTCAGCACCGAAGCAATCCGGATTCCCTTCATGCTCTCTATGGTTGTAAATTGCGGAGAGGAGCGCCAACCCGGGGTTGCGTTTCGCAAAACGAACTCGGTTAGTGGTGTGACCCGATCGCCCGGCGTTTGGGCTCTGGTTTGAAGGGTGTGGCTTGCAGGGAATTTGTAGGGAATTTGTTTTTTCGATTTCCGTCATCGCCGGTCTGATCGGCCTTTGCTTGACGCCCGAGGCCGGCGGTACGGCGACGCGGCTCAGGGGCGCCGTCACGGTCAGGCTGTCAAGGCTTGGCCGCGCCTCGCGGATCTTTCACCGCGGCTTCGAGGTCGACCGAGACTAGCTGCGAGACGCCGCGCTCCGCCATGGTGACGCCGCGGGCCCGGCCTCCGGCGCGCCCGAGGTCGCACGCGACTTACAGGCTCGTGTCCGGGGGCGCCATGCGGCGTTCAATGCCGCACCGCAGACCCGGGACACGCCGCGCCCGCTCTTGTCATGACGGCCGGGTTACAGTTTTATGACGGCGCTCGCGCCCGCTGTTTGGCGGGGAATGGTCCTCTCCGGGTGCGGCTCACGCGTTAAGTCATGCCACCCGCCGTTGCGTATCTTGCCAACCGCTTGCCGTTCGCCGAGGCCGCCGCCCGCTACGGCTCGTGGCGGATCGCTCTCCTGTTGGCCCTCCACGCAGTCGCCCTCGCGATCATGGCGGCGACCGAGGGCGACCTCGTTTCCGGGCTTGTCTTTCTGCTCGCCTGGGGTCTCCTGAACTTCCTCTGGCTCGCGCTGCTGCGCCGGCCGGCGGCGGCCGCGGCGCTGTCGCTCGCGATGGTCGTCGTCCTCATCCTGCTGTCGCGGCTCAAGCACAGCATCCTGTTCATGACCGTGAACTTCGTCGACCTCTTGATCATCGACACCGACACGTTCGCGTTCCTGCTCACGATCTATCCCGGCCTGGGCTCAGCGGTTGCGGTCGCGATCGTGATCGCGGTCGCGCTGTTGGCGCTCGCCTGGTGGGTCGATCCCTTGCGGCTGCGCGCGCGGAGCGCGCTCGCCGGAGGCCTGATCTGCCTCGCGGGGCTGACCGCGATCGTGTGGTCGTCGCCGAGCGATCCCTACAACGAGTTCTACAGCGGGCAGTACCTCTCGAAATTTGCCCGCTCGGGCGTCGCCGCAGTCGAGGAATATTTGACCCGCGGCCTGTTCGATGCCGACGCCAGCGTCACCGACGCGCTCAAGCCCGCGGCGCTCGACGCCTGCCGGCCGACAGGGAAACCGCCGCACATCGTGATGGTGTTCGACGAGTCGAGCTTCGACATCAGCGTGGTGCCGGGCCTCAAGCTTCCTCCCGACTACCGGGCGCACTTCGCCTCCTTCGACGGCAGGACGCGCTCGTTAGTGGTCGAAGGCGTGAGCGGTCCCAGCTGGTTCACCGAATACAATGCTTTGACTGGGCTCTCGGTGCGCTCCTACGGGCGCTTCGCCGACTTCGTTACCCGGATCGCGGCCGGCCGCGTCGAGCGCGGCCTCCCGCACGCGCTCGCGCGCTGCGGCTACAAGACCATCAGCCACTACCCGTTCCACGGCGCGTTCCTGAGCGCGCGCCGGTTCCAGGCGAGCGCGGGCATCGAGAAATTCCTCGACGCCAGGGACCTGGGTGCCCGTACGGTCGAGCCCGACGGCTTCTACTACGACGCGGCGCTGCGCACGATCGCGCGCGAGCGCGGGGAGAAGCCGCTATTCCTGCTCGTCTATACGCTGGCCAATCATTTCCCATGGGATGTCCGCTTCCGCCCGGAGCTCACGCCCGGCTGGCGCGACCTCGGCAACGGGCTCGAGACCGACGAGTACCTGCGCCGGCAGGCGATGAGCGCGCACGACTACGCGGCGTTCAAGGCCGAGCTTGCGCGCAAGTATCCGGGCGAGCCGTTCCTGATCGTGCGGTACGGCGATCATCAGCCGAGCTTCGCGCGCTCGCTCATCGACCCGGCGCTCGATGATTCCTTCATGGCGCGGCAGGTCGCGCAGCATAATCCGCGCTTCCTCACTACCTACTACGCCCTCGATGCGGTCAATTTCCGTCCGGCCGACACCTCATCCGCGATCGAAGTGCTCGACGCGCCGTACCTGCCGTTGGTCGTGCTGGAAGCAGCCGGCCTGCCGCTCGACCCCTCGTTCGCCGAGCAGAAGGCGATCCTTGGGCGCTGCCACGGGCTGTTCTACCGTTGCGCCGGCGGCGCCGAAGCGCGCCGCTTCAACCGGCTGCTGATCGACGCCGGCCTGATCAAGGGATTGTAGGTGGGTAAAGCGCCGCGAAGTGGCGCGTGCCGGAGCACCCCATCGCGCGGACCGCGTGGGCGAGCCGCAACAGCGGCGAGGGACGGCGCGCAAGCGCGCGCCTTTGCCCCGCCTGTATCAGGGCGAATCCGCGCCGCCGCGCTTTGCAAGCGCCTGACGGGCCGGTAGTTTGCGACCTGAGCGGCGGGGCCGAACCTGCCGGCAGCAGAGGGGACTTGATGGCCGCAGGCCATGCCGCCGGCGCGCAAGCCGGACTTGGCGCGAATGCCAAGGCGGCAATCGCGCTCACCGGCGTCGACGTCTCGTTTCATCTCGCCGACACCGTCGCCTACACGGCGGTCGAGCGCGCGACGCTCAGCGTGGCCGACGGCGAGTTCGTCGCCATCGTCGGGCCGACCGGCTGCGGCAAATCCACCCTGCTCAACGTCGCGGCCGGCCTGCTGGCGCCGTCGTCGGGAACCGTCGCTATCTTCGACGCGCCGCTCGCCGGGCTCAACAAGGCGGCCGGTTACCTGTTCCAGGCCGAGGCACTGTTCCCGTGGAAGACCGCGCGCGACAACGTCGCCATCGGCCTCGAGGTCGCCGGCGTCGCGCGCAGCGAGGCGCACGCGCGCGCCGACGCCTGGCTCACCCGCGTCGGCCTTGCCGGCTTCGGCGAGCGCTATCCGCACATGCTTTCCGGCGGCCAGCGCAAGCGGGTCGGCTTGGCGCAGGTTTTGATCCGCGATCCAAAGATCCTGCTGATGGACGAACCATTCGGCCCGCTCGATGCGCAGACCCGGCAAATCATGGGCAACCTGCTGCTCGACCTGTGGAGCGCCGACCGCAAGGCAGTACTGTTCGTCACCCACGACCTGGAGGAGGCGATCGCGCTCTCCGACCGCGTCGTGATCATGTCGGCGGGACCGGCCGCCCGCATCATCGGCGACTGGCGCGTGCCGCTTAGGCGCCCGCGCGACATCGCGGAAGTGAAGCTCGAGCGCGCTTTCCATGAGCTCCATCGCGAGATCTGGCAGATGCTCAAGGACGAGGTGCTCAAGGGCTACGCGCTGACGGGGGGCGGGTGATGCCGTCGCGCAGCAAGCTCCTCGTCCTGCAGCTCTTGGTTGCGGTGGCGGCGATCGGGTTGTGGCACATATTCACCACCATTCCGATCTTCGGCGTAATCGTGCTGCCGCCGTTCTTCTTCTCCACCCCCTACGACGTGATCGCGCGGGTGATCAAATGGTTCGTCGAGGGCTCGATCTGGCGGCACCTGTGGATCACGCTGGTAGAGGCCATTCTCGCCTTCGTGATCGGCTCGGTCGCCGGCGTCCTGGTCGGCTTCTGGTTCGCGCGCAAGCCGCTGGTCGCGGCCGTGTTCGATCCGTACGTGAAGATGATCAACGCGCTCCCCCGCGTCGTGCTGGCGCCGATCTTCGCGCTCTGGCTCGGGCTCGGCATCTGGTCGAAGGTCGCGCTCGGGGTGACGCTGGTGTTCTTCATCGTGTTCTTCAACGTCTACCAGGGCGTCAAGGAGGTGAGCCTGACCGTGCTCGCCAACGCCCGCATGCTCGGGATGAACGAGCGCCAGCTGATGCGCCACGTCTACTGGCCGTCGGCGCTGTCATGGATGTTCTCCTCGCTGCACACCGCGGTCGGCTTCGCAGTGGTCGGCGCGGTGGTCGGCGAATACCTCGGCTCGGCCGCCGGCCTCGGCTACATCATCCAGCAGGCGGAAGGCGTGTTCGATGTCGCCGGCGTATTCGCCGGCATGCTGGTGCTCGCCGCCTTTGTGATCGCCATCGACACGCTGGTGACCGTGATCGAGAAACGCCTGCTGGTTTGGCGCCCGGTCGCGGCCAGCACCACGACGTAGGGCGCCAGAGCGCACCTCGTAGTTTTGACCCCGGCGCGCTTTTGGCTTCGCGCGAGATCAACGCGCTCTCTCCGCGAGATCCGCGCTACGCGGTGAGGGGGCGTGCACACGAGTGCCCACGCGTGCAGCGTGATAGAGCATTCGCATCCCAATAATCCAACACCTTTGGAGTTTGATTGATGCAAGCGAGATTGCGCTTCCTGATCGCGACGATCGCCTTCGTCGTCGCCGCGGCCCTGGCCGGGACCGCCGTCGCGCAGACGCCCGAGAAGCCGTCGCTCACCCTCGGCGTCGGCGGCAAGGGCCTCTTGTACTATCTGCCGCTGACGCTGGCCGAGCGGCTCGGCTATTTCAAGGAGCAGGGACTCGACGTCACCATCACCGACTTCGGCGGCGGCGCCAAATCGCTGCAGTCGCTGATCGGCGGCTCCGCCGACCTCGTGACCGGCGCCTACGAGCACACCATCCGCATGCAGTCGAAGGGCCAGGACATCAAGGCGGTGATCGAGCTCGGCCGCTTCCCCGGCATGGTGTTGGCGGTCAAGAAGGACAAGGCCGCCCAGGTGAAGTCGTTCAAGGACCTCAAGGGCATGAAGGTCGGCGTCACTGCGCCCGGCTCGTCCACCAATTTCTTCGTCAACGCGCTGATCGGCAAGGAAGGTCTCAAGCCGACCGACGTCTCGATCATCGGCGTCGGCGGCGGCGCCGGCGCAGTGGCCGCAATGAAGAAGGGCGAGCTCGACGCGCTGGTGAACCTCGACCCGGTGATCTCCAAGCTGGAGCAGGACGGCGACATCGTCATCCTGGCCGACAGCCGCACCGAGGAAGGCAACATGAAGCTGTTCGGCGGCAACAACCCGGCGGCAGTTGTGTATCTGAAGACCGACTTTATCGAGAAGAATCCGGTGACCGTGCAGCGGGTCGTCAACGCCTTCCACAAGGCGCTGAAGTGGCTGGAAAAGGCGACCCCGGAGCAGGTCGCCGAAACGGTGCCGCCGGAATATCTGCTCGGGGACAAGGCGCTTTACATGCGGGCGCTGCAGGCCTCGCGGCCGATGTACTCCAAGGACGGCATCGTCTCAGCCGCCGGCATGAAGAACGCCTACGACATGCTGGTCCAATTCGACGAGGAGCTCAAAGGCGCCAAGGTCGACCTCGCCAAGACGTTCGACGGCCGCTTCGTGCAGAAGGCGTCGGCGGGGATGTGAGGCTCGGCGTCCCGGGCGAGTGAAGCGAGGCCGAAGGCGAGCGGAACGAGATCCGGGACCCAGCACAAGAGTCGCGAAGCACATTGCAACGCGCGTCGCGCGTTGATTTGCCCTGCGTCTCGCATCTTCGCTCCGGCTTCGCCTTCGCTCGTCCGGGACACGAGGTGCGATGAACCTCCTCTCCATCCAGTCGCACGTCGCCTACGGCCATGTCGGCAACGCGGCGGCGGTCTTTGCGCTGCAGCGGATCGGGGTCGAGGTCTGGCCGGTGCACACCGTGCAGTTCTCCAACCACACCGGCTACGGCCAATGGCGCGGCCGCGTGTTCGACGGCGAGGCGATCCGCGACGTGGTCGAGGGTATCGCCGAGCGTGGCGTGCTCGGCGAATGCGACGGCGTCATCTCAGGCTACATGGGCGACGCCGAAATCGGCCACGCGATCCTCGACGCGGTCGCGCGGGTCAGAGACGCGAACCCGGCGGCCCGCTACTGCTGCGATCCGGTGATCGGCGACGTCGGCCGCGGGGTGTTCGTGCGCGAAGGAATCGCGGAATTCATGCGCGAATGCGCAGTCCCGGCGGCCGATATCGTGACGCCCAACCAGTTCGAGCTCGATTACCTGGCGCAGCGCACGAGCGCGACCCTGCACGATGCTCTTGCTGCCCTTGACGCCGTGCACGCGCTTGGGCCGCGCGTCGTGCTGGTCACCTCGCTGCACACCGACGAGACGCCGGCGGATGCGATCGATCTTGTCGCCTCGGACGGCCGCGCGCGCTTCCGTGTGCGCACGCCGAAGCTGCCACTCGTGGTCAACGGCGCAGGCGACGCGATCGCGGCGCTGTTCTTCGCCCATGCGCTGCGCACCGGCTCGGCCGCGCAGGCGCTATCGGCTGCCGCCTCCTCGGTGTTCGGCGTGCTCCGCGCGACGCTCGAGGCCGGCGTCGCGCGAGCTCGCGCTCATCGCCGCGCAGGACGAGCTCGCCACCCCGACGCAGATGTTCGGCGCCGAACGCATCGGCGGGTAAGCTGGTTTTGTCAGCGTCGGCGCGGCGCGGGGAGCAGATCCTTCAGCGCGCCGCGGAACAGAGGATGCTCCGCAACAGTGAGGGTGAGCGACCGGTCCAGGTTGGGGGGAGCCACGACAAATCGGTAGCGACCGTTGCCGACGTCCTCCGGTGCCCCCGCAATGCGGCCGGCGGGGTCGTCCAGCCGGATCTCGCCGGCCAGACCTGGGCCCAGCATGTTGCCGTAACGATCGCGTGGCCGCAGCGTGAGCTCGAACGAACCGTCCCTGCGGGACAAGGCCAGCGCGCTCCTGCGGCGATCGGCGGCGCCAAAGCGCACGATCGCCGTCGAGCTTTGAGTGCGCTCGAACCGACCAAGCCGGCGATCTTCGCCGCTGATGCGCACGGTCGCGCGGTAAACGCCCCGGTACGGTGACGTTGGCGAAGCGTGCCGCGGAAGCCGCCTTGCCGTCGCTCGCTAGCCGGATCGTCGCCAGGCGCGGGGTCGTCAATGCCTTCCATCGTTTGGCGTCGGTCGCGAGCGCGACGAACTGCCGTTCGGCCGCCGTCATGCCTGGCTCGAATCCGCGCCCCTGCGGGTCTGGTGGACGGGCATCGCCGACGAGAGTGCCGACGGCCGACGCGCGGCTGCGCGACGGTGGCTGTCACGCTGACGCGGCCCTCGATCGCCTGCTTGCGCGCGTTCAACGTCGACGACGACGTTCAGCGGCGATCCAACGCGCAGGCGCGGCTGGGCCAGGCGCACGCGATAGCTCAGCTCCGGCTCGTCCATGATTGCGGCGGCCTGATAGGTCGCGCCCCGTGGCCCGGTGATCGACAGCCGCCAGGCGCCGGACAACGTGTCGGCGCGTCCGCCCGTCGCCGCGTCGAAGGCGAGAATGCGGTAGAAATTACCGGACGCCGTCCTGGCAGTTGCCGTGACGTCGGTGCTCCCCTTGAACGCGCGCACCTCGAGCCGCTGTCCGGGCGGCCAGCTCACCTTGAACAGGAGCTTGCGCCCACCCCTGTTGGCAGTGAACACCTCGCTGGCTGCGCCCGTACTGCCCAAGCCGCCCCGGCGGTAGGCGATGAGTTGCGGGCTCGATCCGCGCAGGGTGTCGATCAAGGCCTCCACGAAGAACTGCCGGAGGTCTTCGGCATCGGCGGTCGATCGGGTGAGCCCGAGGGGTTCGGTCGGGTTGGGCGTCTGCGCGGAGATGGCAGCAAGCAGGTCGAGGAAGGACTGGGCCGTGCCGATGCCGATGGTATCGATGATAATGCCGCCCAGCATGTCGAGTTGGAGGCCTGTTGCGGTTACGCCGGACTGCGGCCAGCTTGGCTCGTCGCGGATGTCGTGCCGCCCGGGCGCGAACTCATGCACCTTGGGGCTGACATTCTGCATCCCGTCAGTAAACAGGATCACGTGCCGTGGGCCTGGCGGGTTCGTCGGCGGGTTGAGCGCCTCGATCGAGCTTTGCAGCGCGCCGCCCATCGCGGTGAGATTGGATGCCGATCGGGTCTGCAGATCCATCAGGAGGGTATCGACATTGGCGCGGTTGAGGGGATGCAGCGTTGCGTTGGCAATCTCGAACGGCGTGACCGTGGTGTTGAAATACACGACGCCCAGGCGGTCGTTCGCCCGCCCCATCATCAGCCACAGCTCGGCGAAGAGCACCACCGACTGCTTGAGCACGTCGAGGCGGCTTGTTGTGCAGCCCGGGCAGGCTGACGCGCCCATGCTGCCGGAGATGTCGAGCGCGAGCATCGCCGACGCGGGCGCCGGCAGGCGGACGAGCGGTGTGGCGCTGTCCGCCGGGTTCGGCGCGCAGGTTTCCTGGGCAGGCGACGCGTGGTGAACGGCGGCGAACAGCGCCTTGCAGACCACATCGAAAAAGTGAACCGTCGCGGCGTGGATGGTGCGAGGGCCGGAACCCGGCACGCCGCTCACCACCACGTTCACGGCCGCGGTTGCGCTGTTTGCTGCCCGTCCTCGGCCGGCGCAGTCATTGCCGTTGTCGTTGTCATTGACCATGTCTCGGGTGTCGAACAGCGTGACGTAGAGCGTGCCCTGATGCGGTCGTTGGGCGGCCGTCCGCGAACCCGGCGCCTCGTCAGGGCCGTCGATGACCACGCCGTTGAGGGCCATGGCCAGTCTCGCCGTTGAGGCGCTCGATGAAATTCTCGGCACCGGCGAGCGTCGTGGGATCGAACTGTAGCCCGCACGACGAACCGATCGGTTGGACGCCGTTGTAGAGCTGCTGCACCGGCAGAAGGCTGAGATTCTCGAATGGGTCGCCGAGCAATGGCGCGAGCGCGATTCCATGATTAGGCGGCGAGATCGCGATGAACTCCGACACCGGCCGGAAGTTCGGTCGTGCCGGCCGCGGCTGCGGCGCGGTCGGGTCTCCTTGCAGCAAGGCCTTGAGGTAGAGGCGCGTGCTGATCGTGCCCTTGCTGTAGCCGATGATGACGAGCTGGACCGGCGGCGGCCCGGCCGGATCGGTGGTCGCAAGGTTCGGGTTGGCCGTGGCGTAAGCGGGATTGTGGCGCGCGATGATCAAGTCGACCGCTGCGGCGATCTCACGCGCATCGTCCTCGATCGAGACGGCATGGTCGGCGAAGCGGATATAGTACGGCTCGATGTCGAGATCGGGATTGTGGCCGAGCGCGATCTTGAACGACGTCAGCTGCGCGAACACGAACGGGACGGTGTCGTCCCAGAAGTTCTTGCGATAGTTCGGATCGTTCACATTGTCCTGGCGCATGGCCGTGGACGAACAGGCCCCAATCGCCTGGGCGGGGTCTACGGCGCCGCCAATTTCGGCACCGTCGACATCGACTGGCGGGAAGGCAAGGTCACGCTGTCGGTGCGCGGCATGAACGGCGAGCCGGTCAGGAGCCACGTCGTCGCCATGGCGGCGCTCCGGCCATCGACGCCGCCGTAGGCCTTGTCAAGCCAATCCATCTCTCAAACGAAACTGTGGTGCAGAATTTTTCATGGATGCGCGGATGCAAGTCCGCGCACGCCGGGGCGACAATTGCCGCCACTGGTATAAGCTGCCGCGCGTTCGCAGCCCTCGGAGGTCCGCATCGTGCAGCGCCGCTTCCACACACTCGACGTGTTCACCGATACGCGCTTTGCCGGCAATCCGCTCGCCGTCGTGCTCGAGCCCGAAGGGTTGAGCGGCGAGGCGATGCAGGCGATCGCGCGTGAGTTCAGCCTACCTGAGACAGTTTTCGTTCTCCCACCCGAGGATGCGGCGCATCGCGCCAAGCTGCGCATCTTCACTCCCGCGGCAGAGCTGCCATTCGCCGGGCATCCTACCGTCGGGACCGCGGTGCTTCTCGGGCGGCTCGCCGGCGCATCGGGCCCGCGCGACCTGGTTTTGGAGGAGGGGATCGGTCCGGTTCGCTGCCGCGTCGCGTCGAAGGGGGGCGACGTCGGCACCGCGCGCTTCGATCTCGCGCGGCTGCCGAAGCAAGTCGGCGAGACCACGGACGGCGCCCGCGTCGCGGCCGCGGTCGGTCTTGAGCCCGACGATCTCGGCTGCGACGACTTCGCGCCCGGCATCTGGTCTGCCGGCAATGCGTTTTCGATGATTCCGGTGCGCGGGCTCGATGCGATGAAGCGCGCCCGAGCGAATATTGCGCATTGGGACGCGTTCGCGCCGCACGCCGCGACCGGCGCGTGGCTGCCGGCGCCGTTCCTGTTCTGCACCGAGACCGTCGTGCCCGGCCGCGCCTTTCATGCCCGCATGTTCGCGCCGCACATGGGCATCCCGGAGGATCCGGCCACCGGTTCGGCGGCGGCGGCATTCGCGGGCGTGGTGGCGGCGCAGGCGGGCCTTGGCGCGGGCGAGCACGCGTTCGTCATCGAGCAGGGATTCGAGATGGGCAGGCCGAGCCTGATCCACCTTGCGCTCACGCTCCGCAACGGCACGCTCGCAGCGGCCTCGATCGGCGGCGACGCGATCGTGGTCACGGAGGGGACGATCGAGGCGTGATGGCGGCGCCGCGCGATCTCGCCGTCACCCCGATCGCACGGCTCGAGCTTGCGTTCGCGCCGCGGCCGTGGCCGTTCGCCGAGGCGCGGCGCGCCGAGATCGATGCGCATTTCGCTGCGCTCCGCCGCGAGAAGCCTGAACTCTGGAACGGCCGCGTGCTGCTGATACACAGCCAGGCGCTCGACGGCGACTTCTTTCGGGGCGCCTACCTGGAAACCGACTATGCGAGCTTCCTGGCCTGGCGCGACTGGGGCTTCCCCGACCGCGCGATATGGAACTGCTTCGGCATGGCGGCGGTGCGTGCGCGCGACGGCGCGTTCCTGCTTGGCGTCATGGGCGCACACACCGCCAATGCCGGGCAGACCTATTTTGCGGCCGGGACCGCGGACCCGGACGACGTCGTCGACGGCACCGTCGACCTTAACGGCAGCGTGCGGCGCGAGCTCGCCGAGGAGACTGGGCTCGACGCGGACGCGATGGAAGCCGAGCCCGGGTGGCATGCGATATTCGCCGGTCCCCGCATCGCGATGATGAAGGTGCTTCGCGCCCGCGAGGAGGCCGAGCCGCTACGCGCGCGCGTGCTTCGCCATCTCGGCCGTCAGGCCCAACCGGAACTCGCGGGCGTGCGCCTCGTGCGCAGCCACGCGGATATCGACGCGAGCTTTCCAAGTCATGTCAAAGCCTTTTTCGACTATGTTTGGCGACCCTGAAAACCGTTGACCAGGTGCCATCATGCTTCCGTCCGCGATCGTCAAGCGCTTCCGCGTCCGCAAAGGCAGCAAGTTCAACATCGGCGACCACGATCCCGCCGACACCTGCGGTCTCGATATCGGCAAGGAGGAGGCCAAGACGATGCTGGCCAACGGCGTCGAGCGCTTGTCCGAGTTGCAGGAACGTCTCTATGCGCAAGACCGCTGGGCCGTGCTGGCCATCGTCCAGGCGATGGACGCGGCGGGCAAGGACGGCGCCATCAAGCACGTGATGTCAGGCATCAACCCGCAGGGCTGTCAGGTGCACGCATTCAAAGCGCCCAGCACGCGGGAGCTTGATCACGATTTCATGTGGCGCACGACCATTGCGCTGCCCGAGCGCGGGCACATCGGCCTCTTCAACCGGTCGTACTACGAGGAGACTCTGGTGGTGCGCGTCCATCCGGAGATCCTGGCGCGCCAAAAGTTGCCGTCGGAGCTGGTGACCAAGAAGATCTGGAAGGAGCGCTTCGAGGACATTCGCGCCTTCGAGCGCTACTTGGCCCGCAACGGCATCGTGCTGCTGAAATTCTTTCTGAACGTCTCAAAGGAGGAGCAGCGCAAGCGCTTTTTGGAGCGGATCGAGGAACCGGCCAAGCGTTGGAAATTCTCCGCAAGCGACGTTGCGGAGCGCAAGCTCTGGGACCGCTACGTGGACGCCTACCAGGATATGATCCGCCATACCGCGACGCGCGAGGCGCCTTGGTACGTGGTGCCGGCCGACAATAAGTGGTTCACGCGGCTCGTCGTGGCGGCTGTGGTCGGCGAGCGGATGGAAAAGCTCGATCTGCAATTTCCGAAGATGGGTGCCGCTGCTTTGCGCGAAATGCGCACCCTTCGCACCGCGCTGCAGCGGGAGGCGTCCACGAAGGCGCGCGCGAGCTAAATCAGGAGCGTCCGTGCCCGCGCTTCAGCGTGTGCGGCGTACGCTGCGGATCTCGCCGCACGGCAAGCCTCGATGATGCGGCGGAACCGCGTGACTCCGTGCCGCAGCCGTTGCGCCGCAGCGGGGACCGCCGTTGCGACGAGCAAGACGAGGGAACCCATGGGGCCGCCCGCGACGAATCCTTACCGATACCCATACCGGATGCGCAGCGCCGCAATGGCCCGCAGCGCATCGGCGTCGCGGCCGGCGCGGCAGGTCGCCTCGATGCCGGCCAGCTCCGCCTGTAAGCGGCGCTTGGCCCCGGCGGCGACGTGGCCCATCTGCGACTCGGTCTCGATGATTCCGCGGAACTCGACGAGCGCGCCGGCGCAGTTTTGCTGCGCTCGGGCGGGCGCTGCCGCCGCGGCCATCGGTGCGAGCAGGCAGGCGAGGATTTTGAGCATCTTCCACTCCAAACGGCGTAGAAGCCGCAGGGACGGCCCTTGGGCTGCCCCATCTGCACCGTCCGCGAAGGGCGAACCACAAGGGTCGCCCCCTACGATCGCCACCCTGCGCGGCGCGACAGCAATCGACGCTTGCGCAACCATAGGGGCTTCCGCTACAAGGGGGGCGTTCCGGCGGCCACCCGTTAGCGCATCGTTTACCACGATCCGTGACCTTGGGCCGCGCGCAACGAGGGTTTGGCATGTCGACGCGCCGCGATATCCGCGCGATCGTCCCGGGGGCCGCCACGGCCCGGCCGGCTGCCGCCCTCATATCCGCGCGCCGGATCGGCGGGCTCCTGCTCCTTATCAGCCCCTGAGGGCCGGCTGGGCGTTTTGCGCGCCTGGGCACTCAGGGGGTTGACCGAGACGGAACCCCGCGAGCGCCCCGAGGGCGCGTCAGGATCAGAAGGACTATTTCCATGAGCACGTCACAAGGGTCCGAGCAGGACCGCGTCATCATCTTCGACACCACCTTGCGCGACGGCGAGCAGTCGCCCGGCGCCACCATGACCCACGAGGAAAAGCTCGAGGTCGCAGAATTGCTCGACGACATGGGCGTCGACGTCATCGAGGCCGGTTTCCCGATCGCCTCGGAGGGCGACTTCCACGCCGTCCACGAGATCGCCAAGCGCAACAAGAACGCGGTGATCTGCGGCCTCTCTCGCGCGTCGCCGAAGGACATCGACCGCTGCGCCGAGGCGATCAAGCCCGCGAAGCGCAAGCGCATCCACACCTTCATCTCCACGTCGCCTGTGCATATGAAGTGGAAGCTGCAGATGACGCCCGAGCAGGTCTACGAGCTCGTCATCCAGCAGGTCACCCGCGCGCGCAACCACACCGACGACGTCGAGTGGTCGTCGGAGGACGGCACCCGCACCGACCACGACTACCTCTGCCGCTGCGTCGAGGCTGCGATCAACGCCGGCGCCACCACCATCAACATCCCGGACACCGTCGGCTACACGGTGCCGGAGGAATACGCCGCGCTGTTCCGCATGGTGATGGAGCGGGTGCCGAATTCCGACAAGGCGCGCTTCTCGGTGCACTGCCACAACGACCTCGGCATGGCGGTGGCGAACTCGCTCGCCGGCATCCATGCCGGCGCGCGCCAGATCGAGTGCGCCGTCAACGGCATCGGCGAGCGCGCCGGCAACGCCTCGCTCGAAGAGGTCGTGATGGCGATGCGGGTGCGCAACGACGTGCTGCCGTACTGGACGAAGATCGACGCCACCATGCTCACCCGCGCCTCCAAGCTGGTGTCGGCGGTGACCTCGTTCCCGGTGCAGTACAACAAGGCGATCGTCGGCCGCAACGCGTTCGCGCACGAGTCCGGCATCCACCAGGACGGCATGCTCAAGAACAACCAGACCTACGAGATCATGACTCCCGAGACCGTGGGCGTGAAGCAGACCTCGCTGGTGATGGGCAAGCATTCCGGCCGCCACGCCTTCGTGCACAAGCTCGAGGAGCTGGGCTACAAGCTCGCCGGCAATCAGCTTGAGGACGCCTTCGTGCGCTTCAAGGCGCTGGCCGACCGCAAGAAGCACGTCTACGACGAGGACATCGAGGCGCTGGTCGACGAGGAGATCGCGACCGCGCAGGACCGCATCAAGCTCGTCTCGCTCACCGTCATCGCCGGCACCCACGGTCCGCAGCGCGCGACGATGAAGCTCGACATCGAGGGCCGCACGGTGACCGAGGAGGCGGAGGGCAACGGCCCGGTCGACGCCACCTTCAACGCCATCAAGGCCCTGGTGCCGCACGAGGTCGTGCTCGAGCTCTACCAGGTGCATGCGGTGACCGAGGGCACCGACGCGCAGGCCGAGGTGTCGGTGCGGCTCGCCGAGAACGGCCGCACGGTGACCGCCAAGGGCGCCGACCCCGACACCCTGGTCGCCTCCGCCAAGGCCTATCTCGGCGCGCTCAACCGGCTGATGATCAAGCGGCAGAAAGGCATGCCCGAGGCGCTCGCCGCGCCGGAGCGGCGCATCCATTCGACCGAGCGGATGGGGTGACCAACGAAGGTTCGAACGTCGTAGGGGCGCCCCTTGTGGGCGCCCTTTTCGTATCTTGTGAGGGCAACCACAAGGGTTGCCCCCAACGTCGAACAGGCCCGGATGATGACGCCCTCACCGATCGAGCACCATCTGCGCGTTTGGAACCTCGAAGCCCGACGGCGCGGAAGTCGAGACACCTTCAAGCTGGCTGTTGCCGGTTCGAAACAACGGCGGTGCAGCCATTTTGAAGGTGATGAAGCCAGCGAGCGACGAAGGCAACGCGGCGGCATTTCTCCGCTACCTGGCGGGCAGCGGCGCCGTCCGTCTCATTGCGGCGGATGACCATGCGCTGCTCATCGAGCGGGCGGCCGGACTCAGGTCGCTCAAGGCCATGGCCACGTCCGGCGGGGATGTCGGTGCCGCCGAGATCCTCGCCGAGACCGTTGCGAAGCTCCACGCGCCGCGCGCTTCGCCGCCTCCCGACGGGCTGCATCCGCTGCGCGAGTGGTTTGCATCGCTGTTTGTGCGCGAATTGGAGCTCCCGCTGCTCGGGCGCTGCGCGGCCGTCGCGCGGGCGCTGCTCGGAGCCGAGCGCGATGTTCTCCCGCTGCACGGCGATCTACATCACGACAACGTCCTCGACGGCGGCGAGCGCGGCTGGCTTGCGGTCGATCCGAAGGGCGTGGTCGGCGAGCGTGCCTATGAGGTTGCCAACCTGCTCGGCAACCCCTGGCCGCATGGCGAGATCGTTCACGACGCCGACCGGCTGCGGCGGCTGGCCGCGCTCTACGCGGCGCGACTGCGGCTCGACGCTCGCCGGATCATCGCCTTTGCGTTCGCCCATGCAGGGCTGGCCGCGAGCTGGCACATGGACGACCGCGGCGACCCGCAGCTGAGATGCGCGGAAGTCTTCGCTTCGTGCGTCGACGCCGGATACGACGTCCGACAATAACGTATAAGATGCGCAAAGCATCGCGTGAGCACGTTCCGCCGCGAGGCTCCAGGCGCGTACGGCACGCCTTGCGTCCCTTTGCGCACTTGTGGGGGCCTCAGTCCGCGAGGTGCCGGAGGGGGGACGACTTGGCGCCCAGCTTCGGCGCTTCCCCGGTTGCCGCGTGGCGCTCGATGCGGATCACCGGAAGAATGAGAATGGACGCGGACCCCTCGTGCGCACGGGGCTCGGACTGGGTCGAAGCCAGCCGACGTTCAATCGGAAACCTAATGACCTTGCCCATGATGCCCCTCCTGGGTGGCACGACAAGAGCGGATACGGCCGCAGCAAAGCACAGCCGTGCCGATTTGCCTGTGTGATGGATCACACACTCAAGCATTCATTTGTCGTGCGAGCGGGGCAAAAGGTTCAAAGGGGTGAAAGGGGCGCCGCCGTCGTGCACCGCAGCAAGCAAGGCCCGGGCTAGCGCCACAGGACCTGCGCCGCCTCAACCACGAGGGCGAGCTTGGCGCGCTGCTCGGCCTCGGTGAGAGGATTGCCGGCGACCGTCGAGGCGAAGCCGCATTGCGGGCTCACCGCGAGCCGCTCCGGATCGATGAAACGGGCGGCGTCCTCGGTCCGGCGCTTGAGCGCATCGAGGCTCTCGAGCGCCGGCACTTTGCTACTGACCAGGCCCAGTACGACGCCCTTGTCCTTGACGAACCGCAGCGGCGTAAAGTCGCCGGCGCGCTCGGTGTCGTATTCCAGCAGGAAGTGATTGACGCGCGTCTGGGAAAAGAAGCGCTCCGCCACCGACTCGTAGCCGCCGGCCGCCAGATAGTGCCCCTTGAAATTGCCGCGGCACATGTGAACGGCGAATACGACCTCCGGCGGCGCGCCCGCCACGGCCTCGTTCAGGCTGCGGATGTAGAGGTCGACCAGCCGGTCGGGCGCCTGGCCGGCGGCCTCCACCTTCTGCCGGATGGCTGGGTCGCAAAGCAGCGCGACCGCGACCTCGTCGAACTGGATGTAGCGGGCGCCGGCAGCGGTGAGCGCGGCGATCTCGGCGCGGAAAATGCCGGCGAGATCGGCGAAGAACAACTCCGCGTCCGGATAGGCGGCTTTGTCGGCGAAGTCGGTGCAGCGATAGAAGTGCATCGTCGAGGGCGCCGGCAGCGTGATCTTGGGCGTGGCCGTCGTCGCGGCGCGCAGGAACGCGAATTCGTCGAGCGCCAACGGTTGCGTACGGGCGAGCTTGCGCGCCGCATACGGAGCGGTGAATGCGATCTCGTGCCCGTGGTCGTCTCGGAAGGTGAACACGGCCGGCCTGATCGCAAAGCCGTCGATGCGTTCGACGAACCGTCCCCAGTAGGAACCGCGGCGGAATTCCCCGTCGGTCACGACCTCAAGGCCAACGCTTTCCTGCATCGCGACGGCGTCGCGAATGCACGCATCCTGGATCGCGGCGAAGCGCGCGTCATCGATCGTTCCGCTAAGATGTTCGCGAAAGGCCTGGCGCAGCACCGGCGGGCGCAACAGGCTGCCGACGTGGTCGGCGCGAAACGGTGGGCGGCCGGTGGGATGAGCCATAGCGATTCCAGTTTGAGGCGGCGCGTAGGGGCGAACCGTGGAGTCGCCCCTCGACAATGCGAGCGGGGCATCCGCTGGGCAACCGCGAGGGTTGCCCCTACGATCCTCTATAGATGCAGTCCAGACGGTGACGTCAACGCCCGAAGGGAGGCTCGATGGCCGGAGCGAAACCGCTCAGCAGGGATGCGCTGCGTCGGACAACGGCGCCGGCCCGCTTGTGCGCGCGGGCGCGCGGCGCGCCGGCCGAGATCGCCTTTCGCTCAAAACATCTCGGTATCTATCGCGAGCGGACATTCCGCGACTACGCCATGCTGGTGTCGCGCGCCGCTAAGGCGCTGGCCGCGCTCGGTTTGCGCAAGGGTGAGCGGGTCGCGATCATGGGCGACGTCTGCGAGGAATGGCTGATCTGCGATCTAGCCGCACAATCGCTCGGTGCCGTCGTCTACGGCATCTATCCGACCGCATCGCCCGCTGAAGTCGAGTACCAGATGCACGACGGCGGCGCGTCGATCTTCATCGCGGAGGACCAGGAGCACGTCGACAAGTTGCTGCCGCTGCTCGACCGGCTTCCTGCGGTGCGGGCGATCGTGGTGATCGATGCCTCGGCCATGTTCGCGTACGACCACCCGCTGCTTGCGAGCTACGAGTCGCTGGTCGGCCGCCAGGAGCCGGACCTCGACTGGCTCGAAGCGCAGGCGGCGCAGATCGCCCCGCAGGATCCGGCCTTCATCGTCTACACCTCTGGCACGACCGGCAATCCGAAGGGCGCCCTGGTCGCCCACGGCAGGCATCTGGCCGCTGCCGCGACGGTCGCCGATCATTATCCGACGCTCTACGTGCGCGAGCATCGCACCGTCGTCTACCTGCCGCTCTGTCATGTCCTCGGCCGCGACGTCGCCGTCACCTTGCCGCTGTTCACGCGGCTGGTGCCGCATTTCGGCGAAGATCCGGAGGACCTCGCGGCCACGCTGTTCGAGGTCGCGCCGACCGTGCTGTTCACGGTGCCGCGCTATCTGCAGAAGTTCGCCTCGCAGATCCTCGTCGGCATCACGAATTCTTCACCGGCCAAGCGTGGGGCGTATGCGCTCGCGATGCGGTTTGCGCGCCCCCATGTGCGCCGGCGCTGGGACGGGGAGGCGGGCTTCGTCCATGCGGCCGCGGCCCGCGCCTGGCATGCGGCCGTGTTCCGGCCGATCCTCAACAAGCTCGGCTTCGACCGGCTGGAGCTCGTCGTGTGCGGCGGCGCACCGCTGCCGCCCGAGACCATGGCGCTCTGGCACATGTACGGCGTCAACGTCGTGGAAATCTACGGGCAGACCGAGGGTGCCGGCGGCATCATCGCGGGCCAACGCGGACCCTTTCCGCGGCCCGGCACGGTCGGCACCGTCCCGGCCGGCTGGGACGTCAAGCTCGCCGGCGACGGGGAAGTTCTGGTGCAAAGCGCCGACCTGTTCGAAGGCTATTGGAACGATGCCGCCGCGACGGAGTCTTTGCGTGCTCCCGACGGATACTGGCATACCGGCGACGTCGGCGAATGGCACGACGGCGCGCTCAGGCTGGTCGACCGCGCGCGCGATTTCCTCGTCACGGCCGGCGGCAAGACGATCGCGCCCGCCGGTATCGAGAACCTGCTGCGCGCGTCGCCCTACATTGCCGAAGCGGTCGTGTTCGGCCACGGCCGCAAATACCTCACCGCGCTGATAGAGATCGATCTCGATACCGTGGCGGACTGGGCGCGCAGCCGCAACGTCCCCTATACCGGCTTCACCAGCCTGGCCCAAAACTCGCAGGTGCGCGACCTGATCGCCGCCGAGATCGACAAGGCCAACGCCGACTTGGCGCGCGTCGAGCAGATCAAGGCGTTCCGCATCCTGCCGAAGGCGCTCGACCCCGAGGAGGAGAACGAGCCGGTGACGCCGACCCGCAAGGTCAAGCGTGCGCTGATGTACGAGCGGTTCAAGGGCTTGGTCGAGGCGATGTATGACGACGGCGAAAGCGCCCTGCTTGCGGGCGAGGTTGGCGACGCGCTGTCCACGTGAGGCTGCCCGCAGGGCACCCTCGCTCGCCGACTCCCCCTTTTCAGGGGAGGTGACCCGGCTCAACGGTCATAATAGCCTGTTGCAAACGGGAGGACGAAAGCAATGCGGGTAACGTTGATTGTCGCAGGCGTGGTGGCGGCCGTATTGTCGGGCCAGGCCGCGGCGCAGGACGGCTACGTGGTCGGCATCACCGCCGCGCTGACCGGGCCGCCCGCCTCGACCTACGCGCCGGCGGTCGAGGCGCTGCGCATCTATCTCGACCGCGTCAATGCGGCCGGCGGCGTCAACGGCCGCAAGGTCAAGCTGGTCATCCAGGACGACTCGGCCGAGCCCTCCAAGGCCGCCGCCAACGCCAAGAAGCTGCTCACGCAGGACAACGCGGTGCTGATGATCAACGCCAGCCTGTCCTCGACCTACGCGCCGGTGGTGAACGAGGCGCGAAACGCCGGCGTGCCGCTGCTGTTCGCAAGCTCGGTCTGCCCGAAGGACGTCTATCCGCCGGCCGCCGAGCGGGCAGTTCTGCACCACCGCCTTCGCGTCCAACTATCGACAGCCGCGCCGCGCTCGCGTTCGTCAAGGAGACCGCGAAGGAGCCGGTGAAGATCGGCTTCTCCGCCATGGCGATCCCGATCTCGCGCGGCGAGATCGACTTCGCCGAGAGCCAGACCGGCGCGCTCGGCATGACCGCGGTCGGCAAGGAGATCATCCCGCCGCCGACCGCCGACTACACGCCGTTCGCCACCAAGCTCAAGGACGCCGGCGCCAACTGGGTGTTCTCGTGGGCGCCGTGGGTGACGCAGGTGCGCACGTTCGAGGCGCTGCGCCGGCTCGGCTGGGACGGCGACTACATCACCTGGTCGCATCTCGAAGCCGAAGGCGAACTCAAGCGCATCAAGGATCCGAAGCTGTCTACGTCATCGGCGCGAACGCGCTGTTCGAGGACGATCTGCCGATCCAGAAGGAGATCGCCGAGGCGGTCAAGCAGGCCGGCAGCAAATATCCGCCCGAGCAGATGACCGAGGGCTGGATCGCCGGCATGGTGATCGAGGCGGCGCTCAAGGGCGCCGGCTGGCCGGCGACGCCCGCGAAGATCGCACGCCTCGATGCAGAACCTCAAGGTCGACCTCAAGGGCCTGCGCGGCGGGCCGATCGAGTGGACCAAGGACAATCACTTCCGCACCCAGCAGTACTATCGCGTCTACCGCTGGGACGGCGGCCAAGATCGCGGTGGTGAAGGACTGGTTCGCCTACGACGTGAAGTGATGCGGCAGCCTCGTGTCCCGCACGCGCCGCAGCGCCTAGAGCTGCTGCGCAGAAGCGGCACCTTCGAAGACGCCGGTGTCTATGAAGGTCCCGGGCCTGCAGCGCACCGCTTCGCGCTGCGCTGCGCCCGGGACACGCAGTCCCTCTGAGGCCGCGTGCAGCTCGCCGTCAACATCGTCGTGCTGGCGGCGATCTATGCCCTGATCGCCTGCGGCTACGTGCTGATCTATCGCGTCAGCCGCGTGCTCAACCTCGCGCATGGCGAGCTGATGATGCTCGGCGCCTATCTGCTGCTGGCGACC
The DNA here is from genome assembly GCA_963738705.1 of uncultured Alphaproteobacteria bacterium. Taxonomy (GTDB): domain Bacteria; phylum Pseudomonadota; class Alphaproteobacteria; order Rhizobiales; family Xanthobacteraceae; genus CAVTXS01. The sequence goes on along the minus strand of CAVTXS010000004.1, from coordinate 36,861 downwards.
GCCTGGACCTCGTTCGGCGCAAGTCCGCTGCGTCGCCATCGCCGTCGCGATCGTGCTGAGCCTCCTCGTCGGCGTGCTGGTCTACCTCTTCCTGATGCGCAAGATGACCGGCGAGATGGTGCTCGCCGCGGTGCTCACCACCGTCGCGCTCGGCATCCTGCTGCGCGGGCTCATGGTGCTGATCTGGTCGGCGCAGCAGCAATATCCGGGGCAGGCGCTCGGGCTTTCCAATCCGGCGCTGGCGCTGCCGGGCGGCGGCGCGCATCTCGACCTTCGCCGCCATCCTCGTGGTGACGACCGCGCTCGTCTACGGCGGCCTGTTCGCGTTCCTGCGTTTCGGCCGCTGGGGCGTGCGCATGCGCGCGGCCGGGCAGAACCCGCTGCTCGCCGCGCAGCGCGGCATCAACCTGCACGCGGTCTACGCGCTGGCCTGGGGCCTCTCGACGCTCACCGGCTCGCTCGCCGGCATGCTGATCGCGCTCGATTCCGGCCTGACCCAACTCGATGGTGATCATCGGGCTGAAGGCGTTTCCGGCCGCGCTGGTCGGCGGGCTCGACAGCCTCGCCGGCGCGCTCATCGGCGCGCTGATCATCGGCGCCGCCGAGGTGCTGTCGATCCAGTACATCGATCCGCTGCTGTCCGACGTGGTGCCGTTCCTGGTGCTGATCGCCATGCTGGTCGTGCGGCCGTGGGGCCTGTTCGGCACCCGCGAGGAGCTCGACCGTGTCTAGGCAGCCGCGCGCGAGCGGCTATTTCCGCACCGGCTATGCGCAGGATCTCGCGCTGACCCAGACGCGGCTGCGAGCGCGTCAGCCTGTTGGCTTCGCTCGCTGCTGCTCGCGGTCTTTCCGTTCATCGCCTCGCGTTCTATCTCGACCTCGCCTGCCAGGTGTTCCTCGCCTCGATCGGCGCGCTGTCGCTGATGCTGCTCACCGGCTATGCCGGCCAGATCTCGCTCGGCCATGCCGGCCTGCTTGCGGCCGGCGCCTTCACCGCCGGCATCCTGTTCAAGGAATTCAACGCGCCGTTCTGGATCACGCTGCCCGCCGCCGCGCTCGTCGGCGCCGCTGCTCGGCGTCATCTTCGGACTGCCGTCGCTGCGGCTGCGCGGGCTCTATCTCGCGGTCTCGACGCTCGCGCTGCATTTCGTCGTCGTCTATCTCGGCGGCGAATACGAGACCAAGCGCGGCTTCTCCACCGGCATCACGATCGATCCGCCGCAGCATCGGCGGCTATCGCGATCTACGGCGGCGCGCGTCTGGTATTTCGTCCTGCTGGCGTTGCCGCGGCGCACGCTGCTGATCTGCGCTCAACCTGCTGCGCAGCCGCACCGGCCGCGCCTGGCGCGCCATCCGCGCGCACGAGACGGTGGCCGAAGCGCTCGGCATCGACGTCGCGCCGCTACAAGCTGCTCGCCTTCGTGATCTCGTCGGCGATCGCGGCGGTCGCCGGGCGCGCTGTTCGCCTATTACCGCAGCTTCGTCTCGGTCGAGGCGTTCTCGCTGTTCCTGTCGATCCAGTATGTCGCGATGATCATCATCGGCGGCATGGGCTCGCTGCTCGGCGCGCTTCTCGGGCGCGGTCTTCGTCACGCTGTTTCCCTACGTGATCGAGGCGGCGCTGCTGAAGCTGCCGAACGCGCAGAGCCTATGCCGGCATGCTGTTCGCGGTGAACTACGCGGCGTTCGGCGTGGTGATGATCCTGTTCCTGGTGTTCGAGCCGCTCGGGCCTCGTCGGCATCTGGCGCCGCATCCAGACCTATTTCCTGCTGTGGCCGTTCAAGCACCGGCCGCTCGCGGGGGCGCGCAAATGAGCGAGCCGCTGCTCACCGTCGAAAAGCTCGAAGTCGTCTATCACCGCGCCATCACCGCCGTGCAGGGCGTCAGCCTGTACGGTCGCGCGCGGCCAGATCGTCGCCGATCCTCGGCACCAACGGCGCCGGCAAGTCCACCACGCTGCGCGCGATCTCCGGCTTTCTCGGCATCGACGATGCGCGCGTCACCGAAGGCAGCGTGACCTTCAAGGGCCGGCGCATCGAGAACCGGCCGCCGAACGAGACTGACGCGGCTCGGCATCGTGCTCGTGCCCGAGCGCGACAAGGTGTTTCCCAACCTGACCGTCGCCGAGAATCTCGCGGCGCCGTTTGCGCCGTCGCTGCGCGAGCGGCGCGAGCCGCGAGGAGACTGCGTCTATCAGTTCTTCCCGCGGCTCGCCGACCTGCGCAGCCGCATCGGCGGACTGCTCTCGGGCGGCGAGCGGCAGATGCTGGCGCTCGGCGAGCGCGCTGGTCTGCCGGCCGGAGCTGCTGCTGGTCGACGAACTGTCGCTCGGCCTCGCGCCGGTCGTGGTCGAGGACCTGATGGCGCGCGCTCGTGCGAGATCCGGCGCGAGCTCGGCATCACCATCGTCATGGTCGAGCAGAGCGCCGCGGTGGCGCTCGAGATCGCCGACTACGGCTACGTGCTGGAGAACGGCCGCGTGGTGCTCGACGGCGACGGCCGACGCGCCTGCGCGCCCACGGCGACATCCAGGAATTCTATCTCGGCCAAGCCGCAGGACGCGCGCGCCGCAGCTATCGCGACGTCAAGCAATATCGCCGGACCCGGAGGTGGTATGGCTGAGCTGGAGATCGACGCGCTGAGCTTGCGCTTCGGCGGCCTTGTCGTGCTCGACGGCGTGTCGCTCTCGGTCGAGCGCGGCGAACTGCTGGCGCTGATCGGCCCGAACGGCGCCGGCAAGACCAGCGTGTTCAACTGCATCAGCGGCATCTATCGCGGCGAGGGCGCGATCCGCTTCCGCGGCGAGGACATCTCGGCGACGGCGCCGCACGACATCGCGCGGCTCGGCATCGCGCGCACCTTCCAGCACGGCGAGCTGTTCCCGCAGATGACCGTGGTCGACAACCTGCTCGACCGGCCGCCACGCGCGCATCCGCACGCAATCCGCTCGCCGAGATGCTGTTCCTGCCGAGCGTGCGCGCGCGAGGAAATGCGCCAGCGCGAGGCGGTCGAGAAGATCATCGAATTCGTCGAGCTCGAGCGCTATCGCCACGCGCCGGTCGGCGGCCTGCCGTTCGGCACCCAGAAGATCGTCGGCTTTGCCCGCGCGCTCGCGCTCGAGCCGGCGCTGCTGCTGCTCGACGAGCCCTCCGCCGGGCTCAACCGCGAGGAGCGCGAGGACCTCGCGCGCTTCATCCTGCGCATCAAGCACCAGCTCGGCATTGCCATGATCTGGATCGAGCACGACATGCAGATGGTCGCCGACCTCGCCGACCGCATCCATGTGCTCGACTACGGGCGCACGCTGGCGGCCGGCCTGCCGGACGACGTGCTTCGCCGCCCGGAAGTGGTCGAGGCGTATCTGGGAAGGGGAGGGTGAGGGAGGCGTGCGCGGCGCTGATGGAGCGCCAGCCGTGCGCGGACGCGCGGCTCGGGCGCGTACGGGGGTCGCCCCTGCAACCGATCAGCGCATAGCGGTAATGACGTGCGCCCGGATGCGGCCTTCGACTGGACCGCTGCCAAATCGTCGCGCCACGGCCTCGGTCGCAACTAGCGTCGCCTCTTCCAGGCGCGACGCGTCGCGCGCCTCGATCTCATTGCGGAGGGGCGTTCCCTGACAATAGGCCATCGCGGCGTCGCGCGCCGAGGCGGCGCGGCTGACATCATCCACCGTCTCGACCTCGATCGACACAAAGTCCGCCGTGCCCAACTGCGCGCGAATCCGATCCAGGTCGTGGTAGCCATGCGGGATGCGGGCCAGGAAGCGGGGCGGATCGAGCGGAAACAGCCCTGCCAGGGCTTCGGTGACCACGTCGGCGATTTCGTTGGCGGAGATTTCGTCCCAGACGTTGAAGAAGAAATGGCCACCCGGTTTGAGGACGCGGCGTGCCTCGCTGTAACCCTTGACTTTGTCGGGAAAGAACATCACGGCGAACTGGCACGCCACGACGTCAAACGTTTGATCCTCGAACGGCAGGGCGAGCGCATCGGCCTGCCGCCACGCGATCCGATCATCATCGGGCTGTCTTCGCCGTCGCATGATCGAGCATCGGCTGGTTGAGATCGGTCGCGATCAATGCGCGCCTGCGCGGGAAGCCGCGACGCGATCGCGCGCGTCAGCACTCCGGTCCCGGCGGCCGTTTCCAGGACATCGCGCGGCTCGACCGTGGCCAACCGCGCCGCGAGGTCGCGCGCGTAGGGCTCGAAGATGAGGGGAACAAGCAGCCGATCGTAGATTTCAGGGATCGACCCGGCGAACAGCTTGTCGGTCGCCACCATGGGCTGCTCCTGTACAACGCCTCGGGACACTAAATTAGTGCATAGTCATCCGCGGTGGAAATCATTGTGCCCGGTCCTTGTGTCCGGCCGTGGCGCAGCACAAGCGGAGCGCAGTGATGCGCCGCAGAACCGGGACCTCCAAAAGCGCCGGTGGTGGTGACGATCCCGGGTGTGCCGCGCACCGCTCCGGGCGCCCATCGCGTGGGCGCGATGGGCTTTCTGCGCTGCGCCGCGCCCGGGATATACTGTCACTCGAGGAAAGTCTCCGATGAGCGCACCGAAGCCGTTCACCCTGCACATCCCCGACGCGGCGATCGCGGAGCTCAACGAGCGGCTGGCGCGCACGCGCTGGCCCGATGAGCCGCCGGCCAGACCCTGGTCCACGGGCGCCAGCCTGTCGTACATGCAAACGCTGGTCGAGTATTGGCGTGCGCGTTTCGACTGGCGGGCGTGGGAGGCGAAGCTCAACGGTTTCCGCCAGTTCACGGTCCCGATCGGCGGCATCGATCTGCATTTCATTCACGAGCCGGGCCGCGGCCGAGACCCGATGCCGCTGCTGATCTCGCACGGCTGGCCGGGCTCCGTGTTCGAGTTCCACAAGTTGATCCCGCTCTTGACCGAGCATTTCACCGTGGTCGCGCCATCGCTTCCGGGCTACCCGCTGTCGTACGCGCCCGGACAGAAGCGCTTCGGCGTCGAGGACATCGCCGATCTCTATGCGGAGCTAATGACCGGCGTGCTCGGCTACCGGCGCTTCGGCGCGCAGGGCGGCGACTGGGGCGCCTTTGTCGCCTCCGTGCTGGGGCTCCGCTATCCCGAGCGCCTGGCCGGTATCCACCTCAACCTGCTCGCCGTGCGCCGCGATCCGAAGATGATCGCGAACCCGACGCCGGAAGAGCGGACGTTCCTCGCCGAGCTCGAGCACTTCCTCAAGGAGGAAACCGGCTATCAGTGGATCCAGGGGACCAAGCCGCAGACGCTGGCTTTCGGCCTGGCCGATTTGCCTGCCGGCCTTGCGGCCTGGATCGTCGAGAAGTTCCGCAGCTGGACCGATTGCGGCGAGGACCCGGAGAATGCCGTGAGCCGCGACGAGATGCTGGCCGACATTTCGCTCTACTGGTTCACCGGCGCGATCGGATCCTCGTTCTGGCCCTACTATGCGCGCATGCACGGTCCGTGGCCGGTTCCTGCCGGCAAGACCGTCGACGTACCGGTGGGCTACGCGCAATTTCCGAAGGAGATCCTGCGCCCGCCGCGATCGCTTGCCGAGCGGACCTACGGCGATATCCGGCGCTGGAGCGTCATGGACAAAGGCGGACATTTCGCCGCCCTCGAGCAGCCGGATGCGCTCGCGCGCGAAGTACGGGAGTTCTTCCGATCGCTCGGCCACGTTCCATAGAGCAACCCTCATGGGCTGCCACGCTGATGGTCTCGAGCAAGGGCGCCCCTACGCTCCGGCTGTGAGCGTTACGAGGGCTGTACCGGCTCGCCAGACGGCGGAGCCTCGCACGGTGCCCCCGGCGCGCGATCGCGTCCCATCAAGGGGAGCGGCTGGTCGCCGAGCATCGCTTTGACCACGACGTTGCGCGCGGTCTCGGGGTCGAGCGCGTGCCGTGCCATCAGATCACGGCACTCGGCCACGATCGCGTCGGCATCCTGCATGATCTTCAATTGCTTGAACCGGTCCTCCCGGTGCAATCCCATGCTCGCGCCGACGACCTCCAGGATGTTGACGATGCGGAACGGCCAATCGCGCTCGTGCGCGCACAGCTCGCGGTGATCCGAGTGATAGACTGCGACCAGCGCATCGATCCCGGCGTCGCGCGCGGCGTTGAGCTCGTTGAGCTGCAGCTCGCGCTTGTAGGCGGGGAGCGTGCCGAGGTTGACGCTCTGCAAACCGACGGCGGGCTGGTGCAGATCGACGAGCATGACTCCGGGGATCGCCCGCAGAAGCGCTTCGGCGGCTTCCACCACGCCGGCGACGCCCGGATGCCGGTGCAACGCCACACGCATCTCGACCGGCCTGCGCAGCAGCGGCTTGAGCTCGTCGAGCCGGCCATGCAGGAAGCGAATGAACGGCGTGATTTCGAACGGCCGCGCGCCACGCGCTTTCTCGATCGTCGGCAGCGTCGTCTCGGTGAACTGAACGTAGCAGCTCGGGCACCACGAGATCACCTGGCCCGACTTCGTGCGCGACAGCTTCTCGATAGAGCTCGAGCCGACGCGGCCGGATACTTCGACGTCGCCGGCGCGCAACTGCAGCACGCCGCAGCAATGGCTCGGTCCGCCCATCACGCGATAGGACACGCCGAGCGCATCCATGACGTCGAGGGCGAGCAAGGCGATGTGGGGAGTCTTGAGCACGTTGCAGCCGGTGTAGAACACGAAGTCCGGTGCCTCTCCCGGCTCGGCCACCGCCGCCGACCCCTGCCCGAGACGTTCGAGCACCGCACCGTCGAGCTGCAGGCGCGACAAGGTGATGACGTCCTGGCTCAGGTTGCGGAAGTTTTGCACGCCCTGGCGGCGCCGCTCGCCGTGCCCGCTCGCGGCCTTGACCATGGCGACGCGCGCCATCGCCAGCAGAAAGCGCGGATTGACGCCATAGTCGCAGGCCTTGATGCACTCGCCGCTGAGCATGCACGAGGTCGCCCATATGCGCGACGCGTCCGGCCCGGCGCCGGTGCGAACGATATCGAGCACGCCGCCGATGACGTCCGTCGGGTCCGCCTCGGCGATGCCGGCGGGATTCAGGGTCGGGCAGACCTCGACGCACTTGCCGCAGCGCGTGCAGGCATCGAGCATGCCCTCGACCCGGCCCATCAGCGCCGCTTCAAACGTCGTTTTGTTCATTGGTTCCCGCCCGCGCATCATAGGGCGACGCCTGGGTCGCCGCCGGCGACCATATGAGCGGGCATCCGGAAGGGCAACCGCGAGCGTTGGCCCGAACGCCGCGCCGGATGTCATAGAGCGGCCCCTTGAGCCGCCCTCCATGCCAACGGTATTCAGCCGTTGTGGTCGGTCGCGTGTGCACGTTACCCTTGGCCGCCAGAGATGCCGGAGGAGAGCATGGGCCAAAAGATCGCCATTGTCGGAGCGGGTGCGGTCGGCGGGTATGCCGGCGCCCATATGGTGCAGGCCGGCGAGGACGTGACGTTCATCGACCCCTGGCCAGAGCACGTCGCGCATATGCGAGCGCACGGCTTGCGCGTGACGCATGCCAGGGACGTGGCGGAGTTCTCCGTGCCGGTGCGCGCGCTGCATGTCACCGACGCGCAGCAACTCGCCAAGCAACAGCCGGTCGACATCGCCTTCGTGTGCATGAAGTCGTACGACACGGCCTGGGCGACGATGCTGATCCGGCAATATCTCGCGCCCGACGGCTACGTCGTCTCGCTGCAGAATTGCATGAACGAGGAAACGATTGCCGGCATCGTCGGTTGGGGCAAGACGCTCGGCTGCATCGCGAGCTCCATCACGGTCAACCTGCCCGAGCCCGGCCACATCCACCGCGGCGCCGGCAAGGGCGGAGCGGCGCATACCGTGTTCCGCGCCGGCGAGGTGCACGGCCGGATCACCGAGCGCGCCGAAGAGATCCGTCGTCTGGTCGGCTATGCGGACAGCGCCAAGGTGACCGGCAACCTGTGGGGCGAGCGCTGGTCGAAGCTGGTCGCCAACGCCATGGGCAACGGGCTGTCCGCCTGCACCGGCTTGCCGGGCAGCGAGATGCTGGCGAGCGAGCCGATCCGCCGCTTCGCGGTCCGGCTCGGCAGCGAGGCGATCCGCGTCGGGCAGGCGCTCGGCTATCAGCTGGAGGAGATCCTGCACCTTGAGCCCGAGACGATCGCGCGCGCGGGCGAGGGCGACGAGGCGGCGATGCGCGCCTGCGACGAGCAGCGCTTCAAGGACGGCAAACGCACCGCCGCCGAGCAGCGCCCCTCCATGGGCCAGGACATGCAGAAGGGCCGGCGCACGGAGATCGAGTTCCTCAACGGCTTCGTGGCGCGCGAGGGCGAGAAGGTCGGGATCGCGTGCCGCGCCAACGCGGTGCTCACCGATATCGTCAAGCGCGTCGAGCACGGCGAGATTGCGCCCGATCCGCGGCACATCACCGAGCTGCGGCTGAACTAATGCGGAACCTTCGAACACGCAGGCGTCTTGAAGAGCCGGTCCTGTGAGCCGCATTGGGACACAAGCGTAGAGCGCGCGGGCCGGATTGAGCGGGATGCGAAATCCGGGCAAGCTGGCCGTAACAATTCCCGGATTTCGCATCCCGCTCAATCCGGCTACTGGCCGCAAAGGATCTTGCGATGGCGACGTTTGTGGTTGCGCATGGCGCCTGGTCGGCGGGCTGGGCGTGGAAAAAGATGCACCCGCTCATGGGCCAGGCCGGGCACCGGCTGGTGACGCCGACCTACACCGGGCTCGGAGAGCGCGCGCACCTCGCGCATCCGGACGTCGACCTGGAGACGCACATTCTCGACCTCTTAGGCGTGCTGCGCTGCGAGGATCTGCAAGGCGTGATCCTGGTCGGGCACTCGTACGGCGGCATGGTGGCGACCGGCATCGCCGATCGTGCACGGGAGCGCATCGCAGAGCTCGTCTACCTCGACGCCTTTGCGCCGCAGGATGGCGAGAGCGCCTTCGATCTGCAGCCGGCGGAGCGCCGTAACGAGGTGCGCGAACGCGCCCGCGCGCACGGCGACGGCTGGCGTATCTCTCCCAATCCCATGCCGCCCGACACCTCTGAGGCCGATCGGGCATGGGCGGAGCCGCGCCGCGTCCCGCAGCCGATCAAGACCTTCGAGCAGCGGCTGCGGCTGCAAAACGGCGAGCCTACGCTGCCGCGGCACTACATCTATTGCACGCGAAGCGCCCCGGGCGACGTGTTCCGCCGGTTCTATGATCGCGCCCGGCGCGAGAGCTGGCAAACCTACGAGATCGACGCTGTCGGTAGCTAATCGAGTTGTCCGGTTTTGGTAGCACATCATTTGTCCGCTTCTGTTTGTTTCTGCTGCTGGCTTGTGGGGCTTGTGGGCGACGCCGCTTGCGTCGTCCACAAACCCACAAGCCATTGAAGTTGCGCGTCGAAGCGGGTCACGCGGCGGCCTTCAAGTCTCCTGCTGCAAGCGGTTGGCCGGCGGCGTCGTAGCGCGCCAACAAGCGTGGCCCATGGAACACGGCGAGTGCGCCGTCCGGGTATTCATGCACCTTGACGCGGGCCTTGACGTAATGGGCTCGCGCCCGGCTTTGCGGCAACTGCAGCCGCATGCCCGCATAGGCGACGGTGTTGTCGCGGGCGACGACCCGCTCCTCCTCGACGCACAGGATCTCGGCAAGGCCGGCCGGATCGGCGACCGACACAAAGGCGCTCTCCGCGATCGTCGGCGGCTTGGCGAAACGGGCATTGTGCGCCGGCAGATAGACCTCGCGAATGAACCGATTGGCGGCTGCGATGTCGCTGATGCCCGCAAGCTTGAGCTCCTTCGGCAAGCGGTCCTGCAGCGTGCCGAACATGCGCTCTGAGCGTCCGCGCGCTTCAGGCGAATAGGCCGGGATGTGCTCGATCCCCAGCCGATCAAGCGCCCGGCCGACCTGGGTGAGCCGGTCCTTATCCACCGCCTCGCCCGCCTTCGGCGTGTGGAAGTAATGGCTGCCGCGATCGGTATAGAGGCTCGACGGCAGGCCGTGCGCGCTGAACACGTCCAGCAGCGCCCGCAACGTCGAGGCGGTGCCTTCCTCCTCGACCAGAAATGCCGAATAGATCGTACTCGTCGCGTCGTCCATGGTCACGATCAGGTCGAGCATCGGCTCCCCGTCCAACCAGGCCGCGCGCGAGCCGTCCTGGTGCAGCATCATGCCCGCGCAGGGCTTGCGTTCGCGCTTGCGCCGGTGCGCGCCGCGCCGCTTGGCCCGATCGACCAACCCGGCCGCCTGCAGCTGCGTCTTCACCCACGTGTAGCCCCACTGGAAGTTATGGTCGCGCACCAGATGCTCGTGAAAATGCTTCACGTTCCAGCCCCGGTAGCAATCCCGGTATAGCTCCAGCATCAGCCGCACCTCCCGCCCCGGAACCCGCTTCGGCGACGGCTTGCCGAGCCGCCGGTCGACCAGCCCCTCGAGCCCATCCTCATCGTAGCGCTCGCGGTAGCGCCGGAATTGCCGCTCCGACATCCCCAAGAGTTCGCCTGCCTCCAGCATCGACAGCTCACGCCGCTCCCAGCGGCTCAAAACATCCCGAAACTTCTGCATCCTGCGGTCCTGTAGCCACGCCGTCCGGTTCATCGTCCCTGCTCCTGCGCAGGGAACAAAACCGGACAACTCGTGTGCTACCTAACCCGGACAACTCGTGTGCTTACGACAACCTACGAGATCGACGCCAGCCACAACCCCCACATCACCGCGCCCGAGACGCTTGCCCGATTGCTGGACGGCATTGCGCCGTCGCGCCGGCAGGCGGCGTAGGGGGCGACGACCTTGGGGAGCGGGAAGCTACGACCTTGCAGGAATGCGATTGCCTGACACCCGGATTTCGCGCTGGCTTTCGCTCAATCCGGGCTACAATCGCGCAGCCTCGGGCAAGTGGAAGCGCGCCATGGCATCGCCCGCCGACCGGCTCGGCAGCCGCCGTCAGTTCCTGCGGTTCCTGGCCGGCAGCCCGCTGCTCGCGTGCGGCGGCGCTTCGGCCTGGGCGCAGAGCCCGTCGATCCCGCCAAAGCTGCCCGACCCGATGATCTGGGCGCCGCGCGATTTGGAGAATCTGATCGCGAGCCCGAGGGAAGCGATCAACGTCTTCGATTTCGAGCCGGTGGCGCGCAAGAACGTGGCCCCGGCGCACTTTGGATATCTGGTCGCCGGCGTCGACGATGAAGCGACGTTGCGCGCAAACCGCGAGGGCTTCCTGAAATTCCAGCTCCGCCCGCGCCGCCTCGTCGACGTCTCGAAGATCGACACGCGCGCCGACATTCTGGGCGTGACCTACGATACGCCGATCTTCATCTGCCCGACCGCCAGCAACCGCGCCTTTCATCCGGACGGCGAAGTGGCGGTCGCCAAGGCGGCACGGATCGGCAACCATCTGCAGATGCTCTCCACCGTCGCGACGACCTCGATCGAGGCGGCGACGGCCGCGCGCGGCGCGTCGATCTGGTTCCAGCTCTATGCGTCGTCGAAATGGGAGATCGCCGAGGCCCTGGTCAAACGGGCCGAACGGGCTGGCTGCCTGGCGATCGCGGTCACCGTCGACGACCTCGGCGGCAGGAACCAGGAGACCATGCGCCGGCTGCGGCGCACCGACACGGCCGACTGCTCCGGCTGTCACGCGCCGGGCTGGCGCGGCTATGTCGCCCGCAAGCCCAACTACGACGGGCTCGACCTCGCCGGGATGGCGACCATACTCGCCCCCCACATGACCTGGGACTTCATCAAGCGGCTGCGCGACGCGGTCGCGGATCAAGATCGTGCTCAAGGGCATCATGGCGCACGAGGACGCGCGGCTTGCCGCCGAGGCCGGCGTCGACGCCATCATCGTCTCGAACCATGGCGGGCGCGCCGAGGACAGCGGCCGCTCGACCATCGACGCCTTGCCGGAGATCGTCGCGGCGGCGGCGGCACGATGCCGGTGCTGGTCGACTCGGCTTCCGCCGCGGCACCGACATCGTCAAGGCGCTCGCGCTCGGCGCGAAAGCCGTCGGCGTCGGACGGCCCTGCCTGTGGGGTTTGGGCGCGTTCGGCCAGCCGGGGGTCGAGCGGGTGCTGGAGCTCCTGCGTGCCGAGCTGCGGGTCGCCATGCAGCAGTGCGGAGCGCCGTCGATCAAGGATCTTAACCCCGCAATGGTGCGCCGCGCGTAATAACCCGAAGGTACGGATTCTAACTCGTCATGCCCGTCCGGTTTTTCGGCCGGCCCGGGCGTGAAACCTTGTGCCGGGCATCCACGTCTTTCCGCGCTGTGGCTGAATCAACGCAGGCGGAATCCGAGCGTGAGCAGCGCCGCGCCGACGAACGGCGGCCGGCCGGTTCTCGAGCTCAAGGGCCTCTCGAAGAGCTTCGGCGGCCTGCACGCCGTGCGCGACGTGCGCCTATGCGCGCCCACGCCGCGCCAGCAGGTGAGGGGGGTTACCGTCTCGCCCGCGTGCGCGATCGCCCCCCTCGGTCTACGACAACGAAATGCGCGAACCGGCTCCACGCTCGCGTGCGCGCTCGAAGGCGCGCGCCGCGGCGGCGACATCCTGGATACCGGTCCCGGTGCTGTCAAATATCGTGATCTCCTCCGGGCTCGTCCGGCCGGGCTTGCGGCCGGCGATCAGCTCGCCCAGGTCGGCGTGAATCGCATCGGTCGTCAGAGCTCCGTTGCGGATCGCGTGATGCAGGTCGCCCATGGTGATGGCCTGGGCCGCGATGTCGGTGACGATCGTTGCCCTGGCCATCAGTTCGGGCTGAATTTCGCTCTTCTCGGGGTTGTCGGCACCGATCGCGGCAATGAACGTGCCGGGCCGCACGTGATCCCGTCCCAGGTACGGCGTTGCCGATGTCGTGCATGTCGCGATCGCGTCGCTCTGCAGCGTGGCGTCTCGGAGGTCCCGGGCAACCGTAACTTCAAGGCCCGGTTGATCCGACGCCTCGCGCGCAAAGGCCTCCGCCGCGGCGTGATCGATGTCCCAGGCGAAGGCGCGCTCGATCGGTAGCACATGTCGCAAGGCGGCAAGCTGGATCCGTCCCTGCTCGCCGCAGCCGCATATCGTCGCCACCCGGGAATCGGGACGCGCCAGGTAGCGCGCCGCGATCGCGGTCGCGGCTCCGGTGCGCTTGATCGTGATTTCCATCGAGTCGAGCAACGCCAACGGCGTCCCGTTCGTGCAGTCGAACAGCAGGATCGCCCCCTGGATGGTCGGCAATCCCGCGCGCCGCCGGTTGTGAGGAAAGTTCGCATTGGTCTTGATCGCCGCGTAGCTCCGCGCGAGGACAAGGGTCGCGGCCTTGACGTGAAAGCCTCCGTCCTGCGCCGGAATATGCAGCGGCGGCGGCGAGGCGGCGCGTCCTTCCGCGTGCATGCGAAAGCCTTGCGTGACCACCTCGACGTAGTCCGCGAACCGCATCAGCGACTGCAGGTCGGTGCGTGAAAGGACGACGATCTCGCTCATGCGACGCCGCCTTCTCGATCAAGCGGCCGCGCGGCGAGAGATGGCGAGAGTGGAAAGGTCGCTTCGTCCATGCGCAATCTCCTCGGAAGGCCGAGTGCTGCGCAGCGCTTGGACGGTATGGCCGTCTGACGGGGAGCCTGCGTGTCCCCGTATCTCGAGGCTAGCACGCGCACGCGCCGCTGTCGCTGCGCTTTGCGCACCCTCCCGGTTGCCGGGCTTTGAACCATGAAAAATTCTATGGCTGGCCAGAGAAACGATGCTTTGCGCCTTCGCAAGGGTGGGCCTACCTGCGTGGCACCGACAGGGGCACCGCCTTTTGCCGGCATTTCAGGAGTATGAAAAATGTTGCGGAACTCTTGCGTCACGCCAGGTTTCGACGAACTCGATCGCGAAGCGGATCTCGCACGTTTTTGCGCGCAGCGAAGCGCCTCCTCGCCCCGGCGAATTGCAACAACGCTCGCATCCGTTTGGGACGCGTTGCGTGAAGGTCTTTCGGCCTATCGGGAGTACGAGCGTCTGAGGTCGGGAGGCCTCCCTCACGACCCCGCGCTTCGAGCGGCATTGGGCATTCGGCGTCCGGCCGGCGACGCTCGTTCCCCCACGCGGCGACATTGCCCGCGCACGGGCGGTCCGCGCAGCGGCGAAACCGTCGTGCGCGGCGGGCAGGACGTTGCCGGTCCCCGCGATGCGACGGCTGCGCGGCCGGGTCCGACGCGCATCGGGAACCTTGCATACGTGGCCTAGAGGCGCGGTGGACTGGCCGAGCTCAACGGCACTCTCTGATCATGGAGCGTGGAAGATGCTACGGGCCTTGCTATCGCCAGGTCGTGTTGCCGGGGAACGACCGGCGTGGCTGACACGGCCGCTTGACTGGCTCGCCGGCGCGCGCCGGCGGATGAACCGCGACGAGGGCCGGCGGGCGCTGGCGCAGGTGGACGACGATCATCTCAGCGAGCTCAGCGAGATCGGTCGCCAGGTGCGCCGCGACCTGCTCAACGAGCGCCGCTGATCGATCCTGCATCGCGTTGCCCGTTCGGCGCGGAGCCAATCACGCCGGTGTGTTTGCACGCCGTCGGAAACGGGACTAATCTGCTGTTGCGGGGACACGCAGAACTCCCCGTCAGAAGGCTTTCTGGTCCGCTGTAACGCTCTAACTCGGTGAAGCGATTGCAGGGCCCGGCATCCTTCCAAGCTCTGCGCAACGCTCGATCCTTCGAGGTGATTGCGCATGACTGGAAGCTCAGCCTCCATCTCTCCTCATGACCTCTATGCGCGGCTCGGCACGGCATCGGCGCCCGTGCTGGTGGACGTTCGTCGCGCCGACGCTTTCGCTGCCGACGACCGATTGATCGTCGGTGCGTTCCATGTCTCCCCTGACGACGTCGAGCGCTGGTCGAAGCACCTGCCGTCCGGCGTCCAGGTGGTCGCCTATTGCAAGGCCGGCCACGAAGTCAGTCAGGGCGCGGCTAAAGCCCTGCAGGCGGCCGGCATCGAGGCCGCCTACCTCGAGGCCGGAATCGCCGGCTGGAACGAAAAAGGTCTGCCCACGCGTCGGAAGGTTGCCGGCGCGTCGGACAAATGGGTGACGCGCGAGCATCCGAAGATCGACCGCATTGCCTGTCCCTGGCTGATCAGCCGGTTCATCGAGCCGCGCGCCCAATTCCTCTACGTTCCGCCGAACGACGTGCTCGCGGTGGCCAAGCAGACCGGGGCGACGCCGTACGACATCAAGGGCGCCGAGTTCGGGCATGTCGGCGACCGCTGTTCGTTCGATGCGATCGTGCGCATCTACGACATCCACGATCCGGCGCTCGATCATCTGGCGACGATCGTCAGAGGCGCGGATACGTCGCGACCCGATCTTACGCCGCAATGCGAAGGCCTGCTCGCGATCTCGTATGGTCTCTCGGCAAATTTCCCGGACGACCACGAGATGCTCAGACACGGGATGGGCGTCTACGACGCGCTCTACACTTGGTGTCGTTTTCAGACCAACAAAGCGCGCTAGCGCCCGCCGCCCGCCCGCGCCATGAAAAGGAAAGCCAAATGAGAACCTCAAGCCCGCACGCGAAATACCAGATTGCTCCTTTGTTCTGCCGGCCTTGGACCTTGAATGGGATCTCGCCGCGTCTGATCGAGAGCCATTACGAGCACAACTACGGCGGCGCGCTCAATGCGCTCAACGCGATCACCAGCGAGCTCGCGTCGCTCGATCCGAGCACGACGCCTGTTGAAGCCATCAACCGCCTCAAGCGCGACGAGCTGACGGCGCTCAATTCCACGCTCCTGCATGAGCTGTACTTCGCGAGCCTCGGCGGAGATGGGAGAAAGCTGCCCGAGGTGATGGCGAGTGCGATTGCGCGCGATCTCGGCTCGGTCGAACGCTGGCGCCAGGAATTCGTCGCCCTCGCCACCGCCCTGGCGGGAAGCTCCGGCTGGGTGCTGCTCACCTACGTACCGCGCGACGGCCGGCTCATCAATCAGACCGCTTCGGACCACGGTGAAAACATAACCGGCGGAATCCCAATCCTTGCCCTCGACATGTACGAGCACGCCTATCAACTCGAGTTCGGCGCCAATGCGACGGCCTACATCGCCGCCTTCATGCGCAATATCGAGTGGAACGCGGTGCAAATGCGCTACGAGAATGCCGTCAAGGCGTCGCCGCCGATCGGGCTCGAGCAGCAGCAGTTCGCCGACCTGCCCTCGATCACGGCCGAAGAGGTCAAGGGCATGCTGGATGCGGGCGTACCGGTGCAGATCATCGATACGCGGCCAAGGCACTACACCACCAGGGCGCAGGACATGATGGAGGGCGCCATCTGGCGCGATCCCGAGCGTGTCGACGATTGGATCGGCGCGCTCTCCAAGACCGAGCCGGTCGTGACGTTCTGCGTCTATGGCTTCCACATCGGATGCGAAACGGCTGCCACGCTGCGAAAAGCCGGATTCGACGCCAGATACATGGCGGGCGGACATTACGCTTGGAAAGCCCTCAAGGGTCCGGTCAAGCTGTTCGAGCAGGCGTGACGCGCCGGCCGGTTGTTGGCCGCGAGCTTGCGCCCAGCGCTGAACAGTGAGCCGAGGCCTCATCGCGAGCCGGCTGGTGCGGGCCCGCTCCGGCTTGCAATCTGTCTTGGGTTCGAGACGCGGAGAGCAGGAGGCCAACGATGAACCGCATCCTGGTAGGGGTTCTTATGGCATTGATCATCGGGTCGTTCGCCGCCGTCGCCGAGACGATCACCTTCGAGAACACGGCCGAGGGCGCGCCGCCCGAAAACTTCGACTTCTGGCGCACCGGCGGCGGCGCAAGCGGGCGGTGGGCCGCAGTTGGCGACGCGACCGCCGAAGGCGGTCGCGCGCTGGAGCAATCGAGCGCCGACAAGACCGATTACCGGTTTCCGCTCGCGATCTATAAGCCGCTGACCGCAAAGCAATGTTGACGTGAGCGCCCGCTTCAAGCCGATCAAGGGCGAGGTCGACCGGACGGGCGGGATCGTGCTGCGCTTCGCCGACCCAGACGACTATTACGTCGCGCGCGCCAATGCGCTTGAGAACAACGTGCGCTTCTACCGGGTGGTGAGCGGCCGTCGCATCCAGCTCAAGTCGGCCAATGCCGGGGTGGCGGCAAATGTCTGCCATACGCTCGCCATCAAGGCCGAGGCCGATCGCTTCACGATCTCGTTCGACGGCAAGCCGCTCTACACCGTCACCGACCGGACCTTCGGCAAAGCCGGCAAGGTCGGGTTCTGGACCAAGGCCGATAGCGTGACGCGGTTCGACCGGCTCGACATCACATCACACGATTAGCCGATCGCGGGAGCGCTCCTTGTAGACACCCTATCGCGCATAGCGCGCGCGGCGGGCGTCTTGACGTTACCGCTTTGCTGCGTCCGGACCCGCGCGCAGCAATCACGCTACGGCGGCTTCGGGCCGGCCTTGCGGTACCAGTCGCAGATCTGCGCGCCGGTCCAGAACAAGCACGTCGCGCTTCTTGCGGATCTTCTCGAAGATGCGGCGGAAATATTTTGCCCGATGCGGCGCGCCCATGATGTAGGGATGCACCGAAATGGCCATGACCCGCGCCGAGCCCTTGGCGTCGGCATAGATTTGCTCGAACTGGTCGATGGCGCGCTCGTAGAACTCCGACGCCTTGTGATGCTGGATCAGCATCATCGCGACGTCGTTGCACTCCTGCGTGTAGGGGATGTTCAGGATCGGCTTGCCGCGCGTCCTGAGCCAGACCGGCTGATCGTCGAGCACCCAGTCGGCGACGTAGTCGTAGCCTTCCTCGGCCAGAATGTCGGGGGTCTCCCAGGTCTCGGTGAGGCCCGGTCCGAGCCATCCGCGCGGCCGCGTGCCGGTTGCCCTGGCCACCACCTCGACGCACCTTGCGGATGTCGGCGCGCTCGTTCTCGACCTTCTGCATGCTGCGCTGGGTCAAGCCGTGGCCGACGAATTCCCAGTTGCGCTCGCGCGCCGCCTTGACGATGTCCGGAAAGGCCTCGAGCGCGACGCCGTTGATGTTCATCACGCCTGGAATCTTGAACTCGTCGTACACCGCCAACAGCCGCCAGAAGCCGACGCGGTTGCCGTATTCGTGCCAGCACCAGTTGGGGATGTCCGGCATCGGCGAGCCGCCGGCCGGCGGGGTGAGCACCGTGCGCGGCATCGGCTGCGTCGGGTCCCATTCCTCGACATTGGTGATGGTCCACACCACCATGCGCGCGCCGTTCGGCAGCTTGAGCGGCTTGCGGGAAGGAATCGCGGAATAGTCGAGCCGGTCGTTCGGCAGCATGCCGACGGCGGGTTTCGGGACGTTCATTCGGGCCACCCTCATCTGTTTAGATTGCGTGCGCACCCTCTCACCCAGGCGTCAGTGCGAGAAGCGTGAGCCGCGAAGCAATCCAGATGCGACGTCGTTGTCCTGGATTGCTTCGCCTTCGGCTCGCAATGACGCGCCGGGCGAAAGTCGTAGCCCGGATTGAGCGCAAGCGAAATCCGGGGCTGTAACCGCAAGGATGTCTTGCCATCGCCCGATCGTCGAGGCATCACGTCAAAGGGCAGCCGTTTGCAGGCTGCCCCCCTTCGGTACCCTAGAGGACGAGCCGGTTTCAGTCCGCCGCCGAGCGGTCGCTTTCGACCTCGTGGATGAACCGCAACACGCCCTCGCTGAACCCGTCGATATGGGTCCAGCGCCCGTAGCCGACGCCGTTGCGGTTCGATGCCACGTTGATCATGTACGCGGCTTTCGCGACCGGTTGCGGCACAGCATCGTGCGACTGCTCGTCCGTGATCACGATCAGCCGATCATCTTGCGGCCGTTGCGCCAGTAGACCGAAAGCAGCTCGCCCCTCTACAGCGTCGGCTCCGTCGTGCCTGGCAAGCACCGGTCACGGCATTCGCCTTTTCACAGAGAAGTAGCCGTGACCTTCAGCGCAGGCGGATTCCTTACCCGTGCATTTGCGCGGCGGTTTCAATGGCTACTTTGAAAACGCGAACGTCCAGGAGGACTGGCACGGGTGCAAGGATTCGAACCCTGATCGCACGGTTTTGGAGACCGGCATTCTGCCGTTGAACTACACCCGCAAATTGGCACCGGCTGAGAGGATCGAACTCCCCGCGGAGGTCCACAACCTCCCGCTCTCCCACTGAGCTAAGCCGGCATGGTCCCGGTGGCGTGCATCGAACAGGCGGCCTTCCGCGTATGAGACGGACGCTCTCGCCAACTGAGCTACACCGGGCAAATTGGCAGGCGAGGATGGGTTCGAACCACCGACCGTCAGATTCAAAGTCTGCCGCGCTACCGACTGCGCTACTCGCCCATGATGGCGCCCCGTGACGGTTCCGACCCGTCTTTGCTCGCTTGAAAGGCGAGTCGCCTAGCCACTAGCGGAACGGGGCTGTTATTGGTGCGGGCGCCGAGTGCTGCCCTCGGGACCTCTGGGTGGAAACCAGATACGTTGCTGTTACGCCACGCCCGCATGGCGGAGAGCCGTGAGCATAATTCACATAGCTTTCGCTACCGACCGCTTAGCAGGCGGCGACCGGGCCTTCCGGTTTGACTCTCCGAATTGGCGACCATGGGAGGACTCGAACCCCCACGCGACGGTTTAGGAAACCGTGGCTCTGTCCAGTTGAGCTACATGGCCATTGGCGAACGCACGAGGACTCGAACCTCGATTGCCGGTTTAGAAGACCGGAGCCTCTCCCGTTGGCAGATGCGTCCCTGTTTGGAGATGCAGGCGAGGATCGAACTCGCTCGTGGCGGTTTTGCAGACCGCAGCGTTCCCACTTCGCCACTGCATCGAATTGGCACGGGAGGCAGGGATCGAACCTGCAGCCTTCCGGGTCAGAGCCGGACGCACCGCCGATTGTGCTACTCCCGTATTGGTCAGGGTGGCTGGTCACGATCCAGCGGCCTCCGCGTCCCAAGCGCGGCGCTCTGCCTACTGAGCTACACCCTGGTTGCACTGGCCGGACGGCCCCTGGTCAGCCGCTCGCTTCCCATCCCGGCTGGTTACGGGCCAAAGCCTCGTCCGCTGTAGGACCGTCCGATTTGGAGCGCACGGCAGGATTCGAACCCGCATCTTCCTTCCAGTTACCTTTGTCCTGATTTCGTAGTCAGGAGGGATACGTGCGCGTATTGGCAGGGCCGGCGGGTATCGATCCCGCTTCACCGGGTTGAGAACCCAGTATCCTAGCCAGTAGACGACGGCCCCAAGTTGGCTCCGGTCGCAGGAATCGAACCTGCCTAAACTCTGCTTAACAAGCAGCCGCGTGCACCTTGCTCGCCTGACCGGAATGATTGGTGGACCGCCGGGGAATCGAACCCCGTCTGCTAGTTTGCAAGACTAACGTGCTCCCGTTATCACTAGCGGCCCGTGGTGCTCGGACTTGGTTTCGAACCAAGCTCTCTGCGTCTTCAGCGCAGCGCTTTCACCAGATTAGCTTTCCGAGCGAATTGGTGCGGAAGCCGGGAATCGAACCCGGACCTCAAGAGTGGCGCTCTTGCGCTCTGCCTTAGAGCTGCGTCCGCATGGTGGGAAGTGGACGGAATCGAACCTCCTGCCACATAGGGACTGCGTTTACAGCGCAGCGACGGCACCAGCCTGTCCTTATTGGCACTTCCCGACGTTGGTAGCAGGGGTGGGGATTCGAACCGACTCTGCCTCTCGCAGCTGGTTATGAGCCTGCGAGCTGGCCCTGCTCTGTCCCGCGATCAAAATTGGCGGATGGCTGAGGTTTCGAACCCCTGACGCGCGTGCGTCCCCGTCCTGGTTTTCAAGACCAGTTGCCGGCCTCTCCAGCGGAACCATCCTCATTTGGCTGTCCCTCGGGGATTCGAACCCCGTACCTCCCGGTTCGGAGCCGGGTGCTCTGCTCCAATGAGCTAAGGGACAAAAAGCTTCGACATCTTCACCGACTGAATAAGGCCGTCGTCGGTGAGTATTCCCGGCTTGCGCAGCGTGCCGCCGTCAAGCGCTTGATAGAGCGCCGTCAAGAGGTTGCCTAAATCCGGCGACGATGGCCGGATGAAGTGCACGCACAGATCAACCGGGAAATCCTATCGGCGTCATGATCCCGGCCTGCATAAACACGTTACGCAAGCAGTCGCGGTATTGCTGGATCACGGCGACATGCTGCCGACGATGCGGTGCGCCGTGGATGAACAGGCTGAGCAGCGGCGGGTATACGCGCTCATCGAACTTGACGATGCAGCGCATTGCGGCGCTCTCCTTTCCTCTTTTGGTCGGCGTCCTGGGGCTCGAACCCAGCCGTCTACGGTCATCTGCCGCCTAGGCTTATAAGGCCCAGCCGCTCACCCGAGCTGACGCCGCGGTGATTGGTCAGGGTGGGAGGATTTGAACCTCCGCTCTCGTGCGCCCGAGGCACGCGCTTTTGCCGGAAAGCTACACCCTGGAATGGCGACCTCAGGGAAAATCGAACTCCCGTTCTCGCATCGACAGTGCGGTGTCCTACCATTGAACGATGAGGCCCTGGTGTGCATGGGGCGAGTCGAACGCCCACTGAATGCGCTCTCAACGCAATCCCTCTGCCGATTGGGGTACATGCACAGTGGAAGGCCACCGGGGATTCGAACCCCGACCTCAGGGCTTAAGAGGCCCGCGCTCTGCCGTTGATGCTAGTGGCCCGTGTTGGTGAACCGGGGAGGAGTCGAACCCCTTGCCCACGGATTAAAAGTCCGCTGCCCTGCCGACCTAGGCTTGAAGGCTCCCGGTCCGGAGCAGCGTTTGAGTGGATCGCTCATAGCGATGTTCCTTCGTTTGGTAGTCCCTGACGGTTCCGCCCCGCCGTATCGCGGTTATCGGCCGCGCGCTCTGCTATTGAGCTAAGGGACCAATGTTGGTGCGTCTTCGTGGAATCGAACCACGGGCCTTCTGCGTGTCGAGCAGACGTTCTGCCGCTGAACTAAAGACGCGACGATGGTACGCGCTGAGGATTTCGAAACCCCGGCCTTCCCGGTGTAAACGGGACGCTCTGCCTCTGAGCTAAGCGCGCGTGACTTGGTGCGGCAGGCAAGAGTTGAACTTGCACTGAGCGGTGTTTGAAGCCGCCGCCTCTGCCAATTGGGCTACTGCCGCGTACCCGTGGCGCGACTCGAACGCGCACTGTCGAGGGTTTAAGCCTCTCGCCTCTGCCGTTGGGCTACACGGGCAACGATTGGTGCGCCGAGCAGGATTCGAACCCGCATCGCATTGGTTCTAAGCCAATCGCCTCTACCAGTTGGGCTACCGGCGCATGGTGCTCTCTCGCGGCTTCGATCCGCGCTCGCCGCCGTACCAAGGCGGTGCTCTGCCGAATGAGCTAAGAGAGCTTTATGAAATGCCGACCCTAGGTCTCCATTTATTCCCCGGCTGGGGAGACTCCGCGTGACCGTCGAGATGGTTTCTGCATCTTCCGATGCTTCGTCAGCCACAAGAATGCCGGGCCAGATGTTCCCGTGTCAGGTCGGCCGGGGAACCAGCGGCTCGTGAAATGGTGCTCCAAGCACGGGATCGAACCTGCGGCCTATCCCTTACAAAGGGATTGCTCTGCCACTGAGCTATTGGAGCATGGTGCCAGCAGGAGGAATCAAACCTCCGTCTCATCCTTACGAGGGGGGCGTTCTGTCACTGAACCATGCCGGCAAAATTCACAAACGGACGGGCGGCCCGCTCAGCTTCTCCGAAGAGAGGCGGTTGCACAGCTACCCGTCCAATCCTGGACGTTCACGATCTCAAACAGCCCGCGGCCGAAGCCGCAAAAAGTCTTCACGTCGCGCGCGTTTTCGGCGCGCGCCGTCAGCAGCGCCGCACTGAGCGGCGCGTCCCGATAGGCAGGAGACAAACGGAAAAGGACAAACGGAAGCGGTCGCGCGAAAGCGCGCGAGTCGCTGCGGTCGGTCTGTTTTGGCGTTAGATCCGGGCCATTTTGCCCTCCTGCCGTTTGGCGGAGGGTCCGGTTGGCCCGCCGCCGCTTACTTTGGTTTTCTCAACCCTGGTTCGGGTCGCTTCGCGGCGAGGTGCCGGGAACCGCCCTTCGCCACGCACGAGCGCCGCCAATCGCTCAGCCGGTTCAACGGCTGCGCGGCGGCGGTTCGTCCGAACGAATATGAGCGTATCGAAGTCATCGGTTCCTCTCGGCCCTGCGGACGCGAAGCGAAGCAGGTCGCGCTCTGGTGCCACAAACCGTGTAAATAATCAACTTACTTTTTTTCGCAACGCCGCCGGAAAACTAAAAAGGCTTCTGGCAGAGACGGTCGCCGGCTTCGGAATATGGCCGAAAAATGAACTGCGGTGATTTCACCCGCCGTCATTGCGAAGAGCGGGAGCGACGAAGCAATCCACGTCCGGCGCCGCCGTCCTGGATTGCTCCGCCTTCGCTCGCAAACACGGGCCGGGCTACGAGCCCATCCGTTGGTGCGCGACCGGCTGGTACCAGCCGTAGATTTGTTCGCCGTTCCAGTGCAGCACGCCGTCGTGGCGGTTGACGTAATCGTAGATCGCCTCGAGATACTTGATCCGGTGCGGCTGGCCGCTGATGTAGGGGTGGATCGCGAGCGAAACGAATTTTGCGCGGGTCTCGCTCTCGGCATAGAGCCGGTCGAACTGGTCGACCGTGCGCTTGTAGAGATAGTCGCTCTCGTGGTGCTGGACGAGCATCATCGGGATGTCGTTGAGCTCGAGCGTGTAAGGCAGCGTCACCAGCGGGCCCTGGGCGGTGCGGATGACGGTCGGCTCCTCGTCGTAGACCCAGTCGCCGATATATTTGACGCCGGCCGCCGCCAGATACTCGGGCGTGTCGAGCGTCTGCGTCAGCCCCGGTCCCAGCCAGCCGACCGGCCGCTTGCCGGTGAAGCGCGCCATGATGGCAAGCGTGCGCTCGATCATGCCGGCCTGGTCGGTCTCCTTGTGGATCGGTCCCTGCTCGTAGGCGTGGCCCATGAATTCCCAGCCGGCGTCCTTGGCGGCTTGCGCGACGCGTGGGTAGTCCTCACAGATCCGAGCATTGGCGGCCAGCGTCGGGCGGATGCCGAGCTTGCGGTAGAGCTCGAAGAACCGCCAGCAGCCGACCCGCATGCCGTATTCGTGCCAGGCCCAGTGCATGACGTCCGGCATCAGCGCGACCCCGGTCGGCGCCGGGAGCAGCTGACGCGCCATCGGCTTGCCGATGTCCCAGACCTCGTAGTTGACGATGGTCCAGAACACGATCCGCGCATTGCCCGGCAGCTTGAGCGGCGCGCGATCGACGATCGCCGAATAGTCGCAACGTTCGCGCGGGATCATCGGACCGGCCATGAGAGGTACCTTGGTGTTCGCGGGTCTCCACGATCAAACGGATGTGGCGGTCGCCCGCGCACATGGTCGCCCATTGGCCACGATTTGATGCGAGCCAATACGCGTCTGGTAGAAAGTATAAAAATAAACATCGTTAGTGGAAAATAGTAATTGTTGATCCTCATTATAGTTATTTCGCAACAGATCTTGCGCGCTAATCGATTATATCGCTAAGCTCCCTCAAAAGAGGGGAAAATGGCGTCAGGATTGGCCCGAGAGCTTCGGGAGAACGTTGGCTACTTGCGCGACGCGGGCTGGGATAGCACCGCAAAGCTCATGGAGCGCGCGGCCGATGAGCTCGAGCGGCTCGATCTGCGCGTCGCGCGGTTGGAGCGGGACGCCACCGCATCTGAACCGCACGAACACTTGCGTCCTACTTGGCGCACGGCCTTCATGCGGGTGCGCCCCTGGGTTCCACCGCCACCGCACAAGAAGTGAAACGTGACGGCCTCGCTCCTCGGTATCAAAAAAGGCCGGCGCGACGCCTCTATGGAAGTGCCCGAATTCGAGTGTCCCCGACTTGGATGCTGTACCGCCTTGCGCGAGTTCGCTCACGCGGCCAACTGCGCGCTCGGCGTCGAGCGGGAGATGCCCAGCTCTTCCGCAGTCATGTCGGCCGGCACGTTGGCAAACAAGGGCGTGCTCAGATAGCGCTCGCCGGTGTCGGGCAGCATGCACAGGATGTTGGCATTCTTGCGTGCCTCGGCACAGACGCGCAACGCGCCGGCGAACGTCGCGCCGGCCGTGATTCCGACGAAGATCCCTTCCTTCCGGGCGAGCTCCTCGGCGTAGCGGATCGCCTCGGCGCCAGGGATAGGGATGATGCGGTCGATGACACCCGTCGCCATCGCATCCGCCGTCAGCTTCGGGATGAAATCCGGCGTCCAGCCCTGCATCGGATGCGACTTGAAGGCTGGGTGAGGGGCGGCGGCAGAGCCGTCGGCATTGCGTGTCTGCTCGATTCCGCTGGCCAGTAGCGGCGCGTCCTCGGGCTCGCAGACGATGATCCTGGTATCGGGCATCTCCTTGGCGAGCACGCGCGATACGCCCTTCAGCGTCCCGCCGGTGCCATATCCCGTCACCCAATAGTCGAGGGTCTCGCCCTTGAAGTCGTCGACGATCTCGCGCGCGGTCGTGCGGGAATGAATGTCGGCATTGGCCTCGTTCTCAAACTGGCGGGTCAGGAACCAGCCGTGCGTGCTCGCAAGCTCGACGGCCTTGGTCACCATCGCCACGGCGCGCCCGGCCGCCGGAGTGAGCACGACCTTGGCGCCAAGGAAGCGCATGAGCTTGCGGCGCTCGACGCTGAACTGCTCCGCCATCGTGACCACCAGGGGGTAGCCCTTCTGGGCGCACACCATGGCGAGCCCGATGCCGGTGTTGCCGCTTGTCGCCTCGATGACGGTCTGCCCCGGCGCGAGTTGGCCCGCCCGCTCGGCAGCCTCGATCACCCCCAGCGCCAGGCGATCTTTGACCGAACCCAGCGGATTGAAGGCCTCGATCTTGACGAAGAGATTCACGCCCGCAGGCGCCAAATTGTTGATTCTCACGACCGGCGTATTGCCGACGGTTTCCAAGATGCTGCGGAATTTTGCCATGCGGTTCCCCAATGCGATGCGCGCGGAGGGGCGCCTCTCGTGGGCGCCCCTCCGACAATACGAACCAGGCGTCCGGACGGGCAACCACGAGGGTTGCCCCTACCGCTATTTCTTGCGCGGATCGTCCTTGGGATCGATGTAGGTCACATCGAACGGACCTATGCCATTGATCTGCACCACGGTCTCGCCGTCGGCCAAGGCGTAGTGCGGCATGCCGGCCGGCAAGTGGACGAAGCTCGCGGGAGGCAGCGCTTTCGCCGCCGCGCGATCCAGTTTCTCGCCAGCCCCGATCCCGAGCCTTCCGGAGATCACGGTGAGGAACTCGTCCTTAGAATGACGATGCGGCGGGACAGCAAAGCCCGAGGGAAACTTCAGGCGGAGCACGAACGGTCCCTCCTTGGCGGGACTGCCCAGCAGCACGGCGGCCTGAGCGCCGGGCGGAAGCGACGGGGGCGCCGGCCCCCATTTGACCTCGTCGGCGGGCACGACCGTATGGTGCCCTTCGACGGCTTGCGCCTGCGTGGCGGCGACCAAGATGGCAGCGCCAAGCGACAGGGCAGCGGCGATTGCGTGGTTCGCGTGTTTCACGGCTCGGTCCTTTCTTGTTGCATCAGAAGTCATGGGTACGCACGGGGAAACGTGATGGGTGCTCTCCCCTCGTTTCGCTCAATGCAGCGTGACAACGATTTCGAGGTATTCGCTCGGCACGACCATCGAGGCGTCGCCCGAGCGGTTGAACTGATCGATCAGCGCCATGAGATCGCGCTCGAGCGCCGCCTGCGCCGCCGGTTCGAGCGCCGCGAAGGTCTTGAGCACAGGCCCGTAATAGTCCCGGAACACCTCCAGCCAATGCTGCGGTGAGCGATAGCGGAATACGAAGTTTCGTTGCGCCGACCTGATCGAGGCGGCGTGCGGCTCGAACAGCTCGGCGATCCGCACGCGCGTGCCCCAGAGCGCCGGCGACCTGGCGCCGGGCGGAGGAGCCACGTGCTTGCCGATGGTCTTGAACAGCTGGCCGATGAAGCCCTCGGGCGTCCAGTTGGCGAGGCCGATCTTGCCGCCGCGGCGGCAGACGCGCACGAGCTCGGCGGCGGCGCGGTCCTGATCCGGCGTGAACATCACCCCGAAGGTCGAGACTACGACGTCGAAGCTGCCGTTCTGGAACGGCAGCGCTTCAGCGTCGGCCTCGCGGAATTCGACGTGCAGCCGTTCGGCCTCGGCGCGTTCGCGCGCGCGCTCGAGCAACGCCGGGACGTAGTCGGTGGCGACCACCTCGCACCAGCGGCGGGCGGCGGCGAGGGCGACGTTGCCGTTGCCGGCGGCGACATCGAGCACCTTCGCTCCCGCGCGGATGTCGAGGGCTTCGCAAAGTTCCTCGCCGACGATCTGCAGCGTGGTGCCGACCACCGCATAGTCGCCGGAGCCCCATGCGCCCTGTTGGCGGGCCTTGATCGCCTTGAAATCGATCGGAGCGGGTGTCGAGGTGTGGAAGTTGGTGGCGGCTACGGTCATGGCTCGCTCTCCATTCGGGCGGTTGATCCTGCTATGCAGGGGCGGCAGTCTGGTCTGGCGACGGGTCTTGATGTCGCCTTGGACCATAACGTCCACTCGTGGAGGCGAGCGTGGGAACCGGCGTGGAAATGCCCGTGGAATCGGATCGGCGGAACCGGGCCGGCGGCGCCGCCTCCCTGCAGGTGTGCCTGCTCGGGCCGCTGACGATCAGCCGCGACGGGGCCGCGCTGGCGCTGCCGGCATCGCGCAAAGCGCGCGCGCTGTTCGGCTATTTGTCGATTGCCCCGCACGCCATTGCGCGCAGCCACCTGTGCGAGCTCTTGTGGGACGTTCCCAACGATCCGCGCGGCGAACTGCGCTGGTGCTTGAGCAAGATCAGGAGCATCGTCGACGAGCCCGATCGGAAACGGATCGAGACCCGCGGCGACACCGTCAGGCTCGGCTTGGCGGATTGCTTCGTCGACGCGATCGAGGTCGGCCGAGCGACCCAGGAGGGCATTGCCACTCTGGCGCCGGAGCGGCTGCGCGCGCTGGCCGCGCTGTTCAACGGAGAGTTTCTCGAAGGCGTCGAGATCGACCGCAACCCGGCCTTCAACGGTTGGCTCGTGGCGCAGCGCCGCCGGTTCCGCGGTTGCCACGCTGCCGTGCTGGAGCATCTCGTGCGCAGCGTTCCCGACGACGAGGCGCTCGGATATCTGGAGAAGTGGCTCGAGCTTGCGCCGTTCGACCAGCGTGTGCACGAGATTCTGCTGAACGCGCTCGCCCGGCATGGCCGAATTCGCGAAGGCGAGGAGCATTTGGCGGCAGCGGTCCGGCTGTTCGACGCCGAGGGCCTCGATTGCGCGGCCATCCGCGAGGTGTGGCGGGCCGCGCGGGCGCATGCCGACGTTTCGCCGCGCCCCGCAGCCGGTGCCGCCTTGGTGGCCGCACCACAGGGTGGCCGTGCCGAGATCGTCATGGCTGGGCCGCGGCGCGCCTCCATTGCGGTGATGCCATTCGTCGACCGCAACGACACGGCGGACGCCGGCGGCGGGTCAGCCGAAGGCCTCGCTCACGACGTGATTACCAGGCTCGCCAAGCTGCGGACCCTTTTCGTCATCGCGCAGGGCACCGTCTTCGCCCTGCACGAGCGGCACATCGGCCCGGAAGCAGCCGGCCGGATGCTGAACGTCGACTACATCGTCAGCGGTTCCCTGCACCGTCAGGGTAGGCGCATCACCGTCACGGTCGAGCTCGCCGAGACGCGTACCGCCCGCATCGTCTGGGGGGAAGTCTTCAGTCAAAAGCTGGACGACGCCTTCCTCGTGCTTGACGAGATCGGCAACAGGATCGTGGCCTCGATCGCCAGCGAGATCGAGACCATGGAGCGCAACCGCGCCATCCTGCGGCCGCCGAACTCGCTCGACGCATGGGAGGCGCATCACCGCGGCCTGTGGCACATGTACCGGTTCAGCAAGGTCGACAACGAGCGCGCCCGGCACTTCTTCGAGACCGCGGTCCGCCTCGACCCCACCTTCGCGCGCGCCTATGCGGGCCTCTCGTTCACGCATTGGCAGAATGCTTTCCAGGGTTGGGCGAAGCGCGCTCCGGAAATCGACCGGGCGTTCGCGACCGCCGGGCAAAGCCTGATGGCGGATGATCGCGACCCCGCGGCGCACTGGGCGATGGGCCGGGCGCTGTGGCTGCGCGGCAGCCAGGATCAGTCCGTCGTCGAATTGGAGCAGGCGATCGAGCTCAGTCCGAATTTCGCGCTCGGCCACTACACGCTGGCGTTCGTCCATTCGCAGGCCGGCGATGCGCACGCCGCCATCAAGGCCTCCGACCATTCGCGCAACCTAAGTCCGTTCGATCCGCTGTTGTTCGGGATGCTCGGCGCCCGCGCGATGGCGCTGGTGCGGCTCAAGCAGTTCGACGAGGCCGCGGAGTGGGGCGTCAGGGCTGCCGCCCGCCCGAACGCGCATGCGCATATCCTGGCGATCGCCGCCTGCAGCCTGGCGCTCGCCGGCCGGCTTGAGGAAGCGCGCGGCTACCTCGCGACCATCCACAAGACGCGGCCGCGCTACCGCGTTGACGATCTCCTCACCGCGATGCAGTTTGGGCCGGAGGGTGCCGCCTTATTCCGCAAGGCCGCGAAGCGCATCGCACCGTAGGTCCCGCCCGTCTGCTGATGAGCGGGAGCGCGAGCAAACCCGTCGAGGTCAACAGGCGGCGACGCAAGCGCTCGGAATTCATCTGCCTCGACGTACCGACCATCACGGCTTGCAGCAAAGCTGCCCGCAGGGCGGCGCACGCCACTGAGAGGCGACGGCGCCGCCTGGGAGCCAGGCGTCCGCTTGTCGCTACATGCGATACTCGCACGCCGCAACGCTGCTGCGCGCGCACAGGACCGGGCCGTCAGGACGATTGACCAGTTCGTCGGATAGCAGAGGTCGGTCCGTGGCCCAGGCCCATGCGAACACAATCGCGCTTAGCGCCACGATGGCTGAAACGCGCCGGTGGCCGAGCGTCTTTTGGATCGTCATGGGTTGCTCCTTTCTTCAGCTTGGTTTTGCCTGAAGACATCGTCGCACCACTTGGTCGATTCCTTATGTGACCGCCGTCACATTCCGGGGCGTCTCTTTAGGCCGGCTGCACGCAAACCGAATCGCGGCGTCGAGACACTCACCCCGGCCGCTTCGTGGTTTCCGCACCCCTCCGCACGAATTTGAGTGACGTATCTCACACCCGGAAGGCGGGACAGCGTTCGCGCGGCATGTTTTGCGGAAAAGTTCGCGCAGTTTGTAATCCACATCACAGGGGTTTTGCGCTGAGCTCGCCATGTTGGCCTCGTTGGACCTACGAGGCGCGACATGGCTTGGCTCAAATTCTCCTGCACACCCCGAATGGGCTGGCATAAGAGTCTGTTGCCGTTGGTCGTGATGGCCTGCATCGGCTTTGCGGGGTCATCGGCGGCCGCGTTCGCGCAGCCTGGGCTCGTTTCACCCCCACCGTTCGAATGCGCAGCGGGCGAGTGGTCGGGCAAGGCGGGGCGGGGGGAGAGCTTTGCGAGCGGCCATGCCGAACCGGCGACGTTGGCGGCGCCCTCCCTGACCGTCGCGGACATATTCCAGGCCGGCATCGATGAGGCCGGGCGCGAGCTCGGGAAGGAACGGCGCCTGACGCCGCAACAGCGGCAGGCGCGCGCCGAGTTCGTGTTCGGCAACATGCTGTTCGTGACCGTCCACGAGCTCGGCCATGCGCTCGTCTCGGAGCTGGATCTGATGGTTCTGGGGCGGGAGGAGGACGTGGCCGATGCCTATGCCACCGTCGGCGTGCTCAAGTGCGGTGCCGACTTCTCCCGCCGCGTGCTGGTCGAAGCCACCAAGGGCTGGTTCCTGACCGCGCAGCGCGACCGAAAGACCGGCGAGGTGCCGCAATACTACGAGCGGCACGGCCTCGACGAGCAGCGCGCCTACCAGATCGTTTGCCTGATGGTCGGGTCCGATCCGGTGCGCTTCAAGGATCTGGCCGACGAGGCGGGGCTGCCCGAAGGGCGCCGCCGCAGCTGCGGCTGGGACTACGACACGGCATCACGATCCTGGGAGCGGGCGCTCGCGCCGCATCAGCGCGCGGCCGGCCGGCCGAAGCCACGGATCGAGGTGATCTACGGCGAGGCCAAGGGCAAGCTGGCGCTCTACGCGAACATCTTCAGAGCGACCCGGTTCCTGGAAACCGTCATGGAGCAGGTTGCCGACCGGTTCGCCTGGCCGGCCCCGATCGTGGTCGAGATGCGAAGCTGCGGCCAGCCCAATGCCCGCTGGACGATCCCGACGCGCACATTGCACGTCTGCTATGAATTGGCGCAGGAATTCGTCGAGCTCTATCGCGACTTCGGCGGGGATCGGACGTTGGCCGAGCTGCGCCTCACGCCCGCAAAGCGACCCACGGTCCGGCCGCAAAACATCGCCCAATCCATCGGCGCATGGAAGAGATTGCACGGATCCGAAGCCGGCCACCGGACTGCCCGCTAGGCAGAACCTTCGGAGTGTCGGGAGGCCGGCGTGCTGACGTGAGCCGAGCGCTCAATCTGGGCTGCTTGCTCGCCGGGACGCAAGCGTGCCGCGCGCTTTGGACCGAGGTCCGTTGCCTTGAAGGGATTTCGAATTGCTCGACGAAAGCGTCAGACGTGCGGTGCTTCAAAGGTGTTGCAACCCGACACAGAGCCTTCCTGCAACCCTTTCTTGAACCAGCGTACCCGCTGCTCGGATGAGCCGTGGGTGAAGGCGTCCGGCACGACCTGCCCTTGCGAGCGCTTTTGCAACTTATCGTCGCCGATTGCGGCGGCAGTCTGCATTGCAGCCTCGACGTCACCCGGCTCGATGAAGTTCCACTTCTGCTGCGCGTGGTGCGCCCAGACGCCGGCGAAGCAGTCGGCCTGCAATTCGACCCTCACCTGCAGCTGATTGGCCTCCACCCGGTCCATGCCCCGCTGTAGCTCCTGCACTTTGGGCAAGATGCCGAGCACGTTCTGCACGTGATGCCCAATTTCGTGCGAGATCACGTAGGCCTGGGCGAATTGGCACGCCTTGCCACTGCATCCTTGAAAGCGCTGCTCCAACTCGCGGAAGAACGACGTGTCGAGATAAACGCGCCGATCGAGCGGGCAATAGAACGGACCCATGGCCGACTGCGCCGTGCCACATTGCGAGCGGGCGACGCCCGAGAAGATGACCAGCCGCGGCTCTTCGTAACGCTTGCCAGAGGCTTGGAAGATGGCCTTCCAGCGATCCTCGGTGTCGCCCAGCACCGCCGAGACGAATTGGCCCAATTGGTCGGAGGGGGCGCCGGTCGGAGCGCTCGGCTGCTGGGTTGGCGCTTGGTATCCGGGACCGCCGCCGGTCAGGATCTCTGCGCCGCCAATCAGAATGCGCGGATCGATGCCCAGCGCCCAACCGAGCAGGCCCAGCACGAGCACAGTGCCGATCCCTAGCCCCCCGGCGCGCCCGGGCAAGCCAAACCCACCTCCACCGGACCCGCGGCGATCCTCTACATTCTCGCTGCGGCGGAAATCATCCCAACGCATGGCCAGCGGGCTCCAAAAGCCGAGCAGCTTGAACCCGAGGCCAAGCTCCCCACAGCCAAACGCGGAGCATGGTCGTAATGTTCCCGCGCAGCGCCGATGCCCGACTGACTCCGCTTTCGACCTGAGCTGACTTTGGTCAGCATTTGTTCCGGCAATGCAGGAGCGAGATGGCGAAGGCGGCCAATGCCCAGACAATGGAAGTCTCGCTGGGCAGCGCGGGCCCTCGTTTGCACCCTAAAGCGACTTGTCTTTCCGTCCGGCGGGGCGCGTCTGCGGCCGCGACATCGGAAGAATCTCGCGCAGGTGGGCTGCCAGCGACTGGCAAAGTCCTGCGCATAGGGCGGCAGCGCCCGCCGCTTGTCCCATACAATGCCGTAAGGCTCGCGCAGGGATTTGCGCTCGTGCGTGAGGCGGTCAACGCGCAGCCGGTAGCGATGAGTTGGGAGGGCGCCCGTCGACGATGTGAACGGGCTTTCAGAAAAAGGGGCACCTTAAGGGTTGCCCTACGTTACGAGGCGATCCGTCCGTAGCGGCGCCCGTCGCGGGTGCCAGGTCGCGGTGTTGCCGGGCCAGAATCTCAAGCAACTCTGTGACGCAGATCACCTAGGGGGGTTCGAGCCGCGCCTATGTTCGCACCACGGGCTGAGGCGCAGGGCCTCGTCCGCAGAAAGCAACAAAGGAGCGTCACCATGTTTGCCAAGATCACGAACACGTTGATCGCCGCCGTCGTCGCCACCAGCGCGACTCTCGCGATGGCCACCACCGTCCTGGCGGGGCCGCTGCCGGCTCCGACTCTGACGGAGAAAATCTGGATGGATCGTGCATCGGGCTCGGTCGACGGTAACTGAAGCGCCGAACCCGACGCACGTTTGAGGACATCGAAGCGGCCGGCTCAAGCCGGCCGCTCAGCCGACGGCGCGGGCGGGCGGCATGCACCTGGTGGCGACCGGGACTGTCGTCGTCTCGTAGCGAAACCGAAGTGGTCCGCGAGAAACGTGCGCAGGAGAACGTGCGATGATCGAGACCGTGAATTACCTGCTCGCCGCCGCGCTCCTTGCCGCGGCCCTAAGCCTCCTCGCCGGCGACGCCTACGCGGCGCCGCGCGTCCAGGACGAGCTCATCAATCGGCCGGCGAATCCATTCCTCTGCCTGACCTGGCAGGGATTTGACCAAGAGCGATACGATCCTTGGCATGCGCGAGGGCTGGGTCGCTGCGGCGTTTTCGGCGTCGATTGAGTTTGCGCACTCGCTCATCCGGCGCGTGGTCGCGTCCGTAGTGGCAACCCATTCCAGACGCCGCGCTCGCAACGTGGACGGGGAGCCCAGAAGGGGCGCCCCTACGTGCCGACATCGCAGCCGTGCCGGACCGGGTCAGTAGCCCGTAGCCGGATTGGGCGCCAGCGGGAGCGACCTTGTGGTCGCCCCTCCTTTGTATTGCCGTAAGGGCGCGCACGAGGGGTGCCCGTTCGACCGCTCGACCGACCTCCTCAATCGAAGCGCGCAGCGTGGATTGAGCCGCAGCGTTACGTAAACCCTCGTGGTTGCCCCTCGACGGGGACGCCCACGAGGGGCTTCCCTACGACGCCGCGAGGCCATAGCGCCGGCGCAAGGCGTCGGCGATGAGCTTGCCGGTGAGCGAGATCAGAAACACGAACAGAATGTAGAGCGCCGCGGTCGCGGTCAGGATCTCGATCGGCTCGTACCAGACGTTGACCAGCCGCTGCGACTGCGACATCAGGTCCGGTACCGTGATCACCGAGATGAGGGTCGACGACTTCACGATCACGGTGAACTGGTTGACGATCGACGGCGCGGTCGAGAGCACGACCTGCGGCATCACGATGCGCGCGAAGGTCTGCGGCGGCGACATGCCGGCGGAGAACGCCGCCTCGCGCTGGCCGCGCGGCACGCCCTCGATGCCGGTGCGGAAGGTCTCGGCCAGGTACCCGCTCGATTGCAGCGCGAGCGCGAGCCAGCCGGCGGTGTAGAAGGTGTCGGGAAATCCGAACAGCTCCGGCCAGACATAGGCGACCCATATCAGCTGCACGTAGATCGGGGTGTCGCGGAAGAACTCGATCAGCACGATCGCGAACGGGCGCAGCGGCTTGACGTAGAGGCGGATGAGGCAAAGCACGAGGCCACCGGCGATCGCGGCCACGAAGGCGATGACGCAGACCTCGACCGTGACGGCGAGGCCGGCGAGCAGCACGTCGCGTTGGTTCCAGACCAGGCGCTCCCAGTTGCCCATGGGCGCTCAGGCCAAAATCTTGCGGCGCCAACGTTCGCTGAAGGCGCGAACGCCGCTTGCCAGCAAAAATATGATGAGGAAATAGGTGAGCGCCGCGCCGGTGTAGAGCGGCAGCGGCCGCATCTCCTGTTGCGTCACCATCGAGACGTTGTACATCAGGTCCGGAACCGCGATCAGCGACACGATGGTGGTCGCCTTGAACAGCGAGACGAACTGGTTGAGCGCCTCGGGCAGCATGCGCCGCACCACCTGCGGCAGCGTGATGCGCCACAGGATCGTCGATTCCGACATGCCGAAGGCGCGGCCGGCGTCGAGATTGCCGCGCGGGATCGCCTGGATGCCGGCGCGAAACGTCTCGGCGAAATAGCCCGAGTAGACGAAGCCGAGCGCGATCACCGCCGAGAGGAACGGATGGAACTCGACGCGCCGCCCGATCAGCTTGGCGATCAGGAGCGGCAGCACGAAATGCACCCACACCAGCATGATGTAGTCGGGCGCGTTGCGGAAGACTTCGACGTGCAGCGTGCCGATCAGGCGCGCGGGCAGGAAGCGGTTGACGCGCATGAGCGCCGCGCCAAGCCCGACCGAGAGCGCGACCGCCGCGGCGCAGGCGAACACCAGGGCGTTGAAGACGAGCCCGTGGAGCAGGATCGCGCGATACTCCCAGAACAGGGAGAGATCGAACGCCTGCCGCAAGCCCTCCGACATAGGCTAGGCGCCACTTCGGAGTTGCGAGGTCGCGCCTGCATCCTTCGAGACGCGGTCCTGCGGACCGCTCCTCGGGATGAGGATGTGGTGCTGGCATGCTCAGAGCTCCTCATGCTGAGGAGCGCGCGGAACGCGCGCGTCTCGAAGCATGCGGCACGCCGTTCCGGGCTTGAGCGCATTCTATCGGCGATACTTCGAGAGGAACTGGCGGAGGCGCTCGGACTTCGGTGCGCCGAACAGCTCGCCCGGCGGCCCCTGCTCCTCGATTTGGCCGTCGTGCAGGAAGATGACGCGGTCCGAGACCTCGCGCGCGAAACTCATCTCGTGCGTGACCACGATCATGGTGGTGCCGTCGGCAGCAAGCTCGCGCATGACGGTCAGCACCTCGTCGGTGAGCTCGGGGTCGAGCGAGGACGTCGGCTCGTCGAACAGCAGCGCCTTCGGCCGCATCGCGAGCGCCCGCGCGATCGCGGCGCGCTGCTGCTGGCCGCCCGACAGGCGGGCCGGGTACTCGGCGATCTTGTCGATCAGCCGCACGCGGCGCAGGCACTCTTCGCCGAGCGCAAGCGCCTCGCGGCGCTTAACCTTGCGCACGCGGATCGGCGCCTCGATGACGTTGCCGAGCACGGTCATGTGGGGCCACAGGTTGAATTGCTGGAACACCACGCCGAGCTCGCGCCGCATGGCGTTGATCTCGGCGAGCGAGCGCGGCCGCCGCCGCCCGCGCTCGTCGACGCGCGCGCCGAGCGGCTCGCCCTCGATATAGATCTCGCCGGCCGTCGGCGCCTCGAGGTAGTTGATGCAGCGCAGCAGCGTGCTCTTGCCCGAACCGCTCGCGCCGATCACGCTCACCACGCTGCCGCGCTCGACGTCGAAGGAGACGCCGCGCAGAACCTCAAGCGTCCCGAAACGCTTGTGGATGTCGGCGACCCGGATGCGGGGGACCTCGGGCATAAAGGCTTGTAGCCCGAATTAAGCGCCCGGCGAAATCCGGAGGCCAGCTTGGCCGGGGCCGGTGTTCCGGAGCCTACGCGGCGAGCTCCCTGCGCCGTTCGACCAGCTCGGCGATGTTTTCGGCGGGCCGTCGCGGGAGAACGATCAGACTTCGCGGAGGCAGCTTATCGCCCGGCGTCACGGCCAGCATCGAAACCATCGTCGGCTGCGTCGCCGCTGCGGGCACGTGCGCCGGGAGCTCGGCGCGGGTCGACCAGATGCTCTTCAGCATCGCCATGGTTGCGGACCACGTCGAGACACTCACGCTGGTGGTGTCGTACCCGGACGTGAACAGCTTGCGGATCAAGAGATCGCGCTCCGTCGATCTTGACTGTTCGAACGCGACCGCCAGAAAGTCTCCGGTTCGGCGCACGACTCTCCCCGAAACGAAACCGACCTCCCTGATGAAGACTTGCGCCCGCTCGCCTGCCTGCACCGTCAGCGCCCGCTCCGGATCGGGGGTGATGCCGACGCCCGAAAGC
>CAVTXS010000003.1:0-92476 GCA_963738705.1 uncultured Alphaproteobacteria bacterium | reverse complement strand
GTTCTGCAACTCGCCCGCCGGTACCAGCAACAGACTCTCCCGCTCCGGCGAGGACCCCTTCAGCACGCTCCTGGCCGCAGCCTCGAACGCAGCGGGCAGGTCATCCCCAGTCCGAACGTCTCGGCGATTTGCAGCGTCACCCCCAGCGAGCGGCCGCGTCCCTCAACGCCTTCACCTGCAACGGCCCATTTGGGTCGTGAGTAGGACAGCACGAGCACCCGCGCAATTCCGGGCACCGCCTCCTTCAACAAGGCAAGACGCTTCGCCGCAGCCTCTGGGACCATCAGTGACAGCCCGGTGATATTCCCGCCGGGTTGGGCGAGACTGTCTACGAGACCAGTTCCCACGGGGTCGCCGAGGGCAATCATCACAATTGGAATTGTGCGGGTTGCGTTCTTCTGCGGCCTGAGCGGCCGGAGTGGTGCTGACGGCTATGATGTCCGGCGTGGAGGCCAACACATTGGGCAGCAAGAGTGGGAAACCGTTCGCCCTGTCTGTCCGCCGAAAGATAGTCGATCGCGATGGTCCGCCCATCCACGATCGAGATCGCGCAGGCCGTCAAAGAACGGATCGAACCGTGGCGACCGCGAGTGCAAGGTGCCGGGATCGAATGTAAGGTAAGCAACACAGCCGCGGAATTCTTTTGGACCGCCGGGCGTGCGCTGGGAGAGGCCACGCAGCCGCCGCGCCGCCGATTGATTTGATGAAATCGCGTCGTCGCATTGCCTTCCCCAAGGCACGGTATCACGCCAATGTCGGCTTGCAACTGCGCCGATTACAGCAGGGAAATGCGACCGGCGAAATAGGGTTCAATGGTTAGTGATTTTGCGCGGCAGCAATTCAGAGCCGCGCATGTCTCTTGTGGGTCAATCGCGTCGATTGAGCAGGGTCCTCGGCATGTCGGCTTCACCCCCGAACTCCCGGAACGTATCGCCGCGACGCAACGAAATAACGCGATGTGCCATAAGCAGAAGTGCAGGTAGAACCTGCGGGAACGCCACAATCACCTATCGCTCGACCCGGAATACGTTCCATGTACCCGGCACACCCTTGAGCGCCTTTGGACCAAGATCGGAGAAGCGGAGACCCGACCCCGCCACAAGATCTTTTACGGTGCTGAGCACGAGTATTTCGCTGGCTTCCGCGAGAGCCGCGAGTACGCGCGCCGATATGGACGGCGATGCCGCCGAGGTCGTTCCCATTTTCTCGCACTGGCCAGTATGAAGACCGCAACCAACCTCATTCGAAGCGAGCGTGTACAGTCAATAATGGCGCCAGCGCATTGTACTCCCCGGGCCGGCCCATCGAAGGTGACCAGGAAGCCATCACCCTGAGTACCGATCTCGCGGCCTCGACTGCGGGAAATTGCGAGGCGGACAGCCGCGTTGTGGCTGTCGACGGATCCGCGCCAGCGTCGATCGCCCGCGGACGCTGCCTTTTGCGTCGAGCCCACAATATCCGTGAACAGCACCGTAGCGAGCACGCGGTCGGGTTCGGCCGTCGGACGGATGCCGTACAGAAATTGGCGATTTCCTCAAAGGCATCATCAGCGTTCGCAAGCCAGGGCAAATGGTCGGCGCCAGGCAATTCCACCAATTTTGACCCAGGTATGTGTTCAGCCATATATCGCGCATTACGTACGTCGACCGTGGGCATCCTTGGTGGCATGCAGGATCAACGTCGACACGCGGATGGCCGGCAAGATGGGTCGGACGTCTATCTCGCGCAGCATATTGACAATCATCTCGGCTGCCCGAGGACTGGCGCTCAAACGAAGATACCTCGCCCACCACTCGCGGTAGGCAGGATCGCTAGCCATCGAGGGCGCGCGCTGCTCGATTCCGACGGGGGTGCCCCAATCTCGGCGTGTCGCTTCCGCCCACGCTGAGAATTGCTCGTTGGATATGCCCAGGGGTGATCATCCGCCCAAAGTTTCCGGGCATAGGAGCCAGCCATAACCAGCCCTGTACACCGCTCCGGATAGGTGGCCGCGAACAGCATGCACATCGGGCCGCCCTCTACTTTCGAACAACACTGCCCGCTCTGAGCCCACTGCGTCCATTACGGCACGCACATCGTCCATGCGCAGTTCCAGGCTCGGGATCTCGGCAAGCCGGTGCGGACAGTCCGGTGCCACGTTTGTCAAAAACTATGACCCGAGCGCAGCTGGCGAGCCGGTTAAGGAACCGGGCAAGCATTGGTTCTTCCCACATCACCTCGACATTCGAGACAAAGCCGAACTACGACCAGATCTCGCGGCCCCTCGCCGAGCATCTCGGTAGGCGATGTTTCACATTCCTCCACTGGGCGCATAGTGCGTTGTTAACGCCATTTTGCCAACCTCCGATGCAGGACATAGTCTATAGCGATCATTCGGCAGGCAGAAGGTGAATTACCTAACATTTGCCAGGTGAACTGTGCCAAGCGCAGCAAGCCAGAACCCGGAGGCACCGCGCCGC
This sequence comes from uncultured Alphaproteobacteria bacterium, assembly GCA_963738705.1. Taxonomy (GTDB): domain Bacteria; phylum Pseudomonadota; class Alphaproteobacteria; order Rhizobiales; family Xanthobacteraceae; genus CAVTXS01. Next base: position 90,017 of record CAVTXS010000003.1, on the reverse strand, counting down.
TGGTCAGCTAATGGGTCAAGAGCTGAAGGTCCGCCAGCAAATCTGGCCGCTCTTGCTCCATAGCTGATATTGCCAGCGAGCCTGCACGTCGGTTTCGTGACAGAGCGAGGCGGACATTGCCGCGTGCAGAGTGATTGGGGACTACTCTGCGGCCACTAACGCAGGTCCCAAAATTGATTTCACATGAGAGCCCCACAGCACCAGCGCTTCCTTGCGCTCTGCCATGAATTCGTGACGCTGATAGACGGCCGCCACACCGGAGATCGTTCCCGACTGGTGATTAAGGATCTTGTCGGCGACGTGAGGAGCGATACCCAAAGCTGCCATGCCAGACACGCAGGTTCGGCGCAGATCGTGCAGCCGCCAATTGCTCACGCCGCAGATCGCATCAAGCTCTTTCTTGTGTCGGCTAAAGTCCTGGAACGGTCGCTTGCCTGAGCAGAAGACAAATGCCTCGCGTCGTTCAAGCCGACCCAACACCTTCAGCGATTTCCGGCGAAAGCTGTACCACGTGATCCTTACCATTCTTGGTGCGCGATGCAGGTAGGCGCCAGATGCGCCGTTCTAAATGGAGCTCGTCCCAGGTCATCCGCGCCACCTCTTCACGCCGCTGGCCCGTAAGGAGCATCAATAATGGCTCCGTAGGCGCCGCCAATCCTACGGGCGCCAAGCAGGATCCCCCCCAACTCTTCGTCAGTCAGCACTCGATCTCGCGAGGTTGCCTTGAGCGGCGATTTGATTCCGATTGCCGGAGAGGTTTCCAGGATTGCACGGCCGACGCACCAGCTGAAGAAACGTTTGACCGTCTTCAGCAACTTGTGAGCCGAATGATCAGTTCGTTCTACCGCTGCTTCGAACACCAAGTCGCTCACGTCTCGCCGCTTGATGTCATGGACGCTACGTGCTCCCCACCGAAGGATGAGTTCCCGCCGCAACAGTCGAGATAGCTCTCCACCCGATCGAAGTTTCGACAGATGGTCGATGATGAAAGCCTCGACGAGATCGTCGACGCGATCGACCACTTGCCGGCGCCGCAGCTCAAGCTTCTCGGCGGCAGGATCGCGCCCCTCCAGCCGAGCCGCAAATATGCGTTGCGCGGCGCTACGGGCTTGATGGAGCGTGACTTGGCCGAGAGGTCCTATCGTGTACTTTCGCAGTCGCGACTTCCCGCCCTGCGTCCGGTACAATGCAATGAACACCTTTCGCCCCTTCGGGGTGACCTTCACGCCGAAACCTGGAAGGGTGGGATCCCAGTACACGGCATCGGCGGACATTGGCCGAAGTGAATCGATGGCCGCCTTGGTGAGTTTGATGGTGGGCATGGTCGTTGGTTACCTGACGTCCAAATAGGTAGCGCTCTGCGGGCTACGTCAGGAAAAAGCGTGATCGCTTATCCGTGATCAAGCAAGCAAAATCAGTGACTTGTACATCTGCAGGAATGAACTTCCATCATGAGGAAACTGCACACCGAGAACCGCCGGGGAGAGGTGAACAGGCGGCGACATGGTGCCCCCGCGTCATGGTAGGAGGGGTTTGGAGGGCGGATGAGCGAGGATGTGCCACGGATCGCCGCCGAGCCGCTGCGGGCCTTCGTGACGCGTGCGTTCGAAGCGGCCGGCCTGCCGGCCCGCGACGCCGGCGCGGTGGCCGAGCTGATGGTGCAGGCGGACGCGCGCGGGTCGGACACGCATGGGGTGATCCGGCTGCCGCTCTACGTGCGGCGCATCCGGGCGGGCGGCATCAACCCGCGCCCGAACATCCGCGTCGTGTCGGAACGGCCGGCCGCCGCGCTAGTCGACGGCGACAATGCCATGGGCCATTTGGTGATGCGGTTCGCGGCCGAGACTGCGATTACCAAGGCGAAGGCCGCGGGCGTCGCCTGGGTGGGCGCGCGCATGAGCAATCACGCCGGACCGGCTGCGCTCTACGCCACCATGCCGCTCGCGCACGATATGATCGGGCTCTACCTCGCGGTCGGCGGCGCCAATCACCTGCCGCCGTGGGGCGGCAGCGAGATGCTGCTCGGCACCAACCCGGTCGCCGTCGCGGTGCCCGCCTTGGAAGAACCGCCGGTCGTACTCGACATGGCGCCGACGGTGGCGGCGTTCGGCAAGGTGCGGCTCAAGGCGCAGCGCAACGAGCCGATGCCGGTCGGCTGGATGATCGACCGCGAGGGCAAGCCGCTCACCGACGCCAGGCGCGCCGACGAGGGCTACCTGCTGCCGATCGGCGAGTACAAGGGCTACGGCCTCTCCCTGATGATCGGATTGCTCGCCGGCACGCTCAACCGCGCGGCGTTCGGCCGCGACGTGGTCGAGATGGTCAAGGACGTCGGCGCGGCCAGCAATACCGGGCATGCGATCGTCGCGATCTCGATCGACGTCTTTGCGCCGGCCGAGACGTTCAAGCGCAGCGTCGACGCCGTGGTGCGCGACATCCGCGGCTCGGCGCGGCTGCCGGGTGTCGAGCGCATCTTCCTGCCGGGCGAGCAGAGCGCCGAGAAGGCGCGTGAGCGCGCGTCAAACGGCATCCCGATGCCGAAGCCGCTGCGCGACAACCTCGACGCCGTCGCGCGCGACCTCGGCATCGCGCCGCTGTGATGGAACGCGTGCTTCGAGACGCGCGTGTTCGCGCGCTCCCCGATCAAGTCCGCGCTCTCAGCATGAGGTCGTTTGTGCCATGCACACCACCTCCTCATCCTGAGTTGCCAACCGGCGTGGCCGACCCACCGCGGATGAAACGATGGCATACTGGCCGGGTCGTCGGCGTGGAGGTCGGCAATTTCCTTGGTGCATGTGAGCCCGATCCTGAGTTTGACCGTGGGACCTTGGAGCACCCCCGACTGTCGCCAATCGGCCTTCCGGGCCGTGGAGCACGCTTATTAGAGTACCCTGACGAGGTCCCTGGCCGGCGACGAACTGGAGGAAAGCGATGGAGCTTCTGCATCAACGTTGCGCCGGCCTCGACGTTCACAAGCAGACGGTGGTGGCCTGTGTGCGGCTGGCCAGCGAGGGCAAGGTCGTCACCGAGGTGAAGACGTTTAAGACCACCACGCAGGGTCTGCTGGAGTTGGCCGACTGGCTTTCGGAGAACGACTGCACACATGTGGCGATGGAGGCCACCGGCGTGTACTGGAAGCCGGTCTGGCATGTGCTTGCGGACGGCGAGCTTGAACTCATTCTGGCCAACGCCGCGCATGTCAAGAACGGCGTGAAAGCGCTCGGCGCCCAGGGCATCGTGTGCGAGATCGGCACCGACATGAGCCGCTTCCCCACGGCGGGGCATCTTCTGTCCTGGGCTGGCTTGTGTCCGCGCAATGATGAGAGTGCCGGCAAGCGCCGCTCCACGCGCCTGCGCAAGGGCGCGCCATGGCTCAAGACCCTTTTGGTTCAGTGCGCCTGGGCCGCCATTCGCAAGAAAGGCAGCTATCTGCAGGCGCAATACCTGCGTCTCAAAAGCCGCCGCGGCCCGCAAAAGGCGATCTGCGCGGTCGCCGCCTCCATTCTCACCGCCGTCTACCATATGCTCAAAGACGGAACGCTCTATCGCGACCTCGGCTCCGATCACTTCCACCGCCGCTCCAAGACCGCCCAAATCCGCCGTCTCCTCACACGTCTCCAACACCTTGGCTGTAACGTCGAGATCACTCCAATGCATGCCGCCCCTTGATCAGTTTCTATTAGGAGCCGCCGAAGGCGGCGTCTCGAAGGACGCAACACCGATCCGCGAGCCGAGGAGACCTCATAGATGACCACCTTGTCGCCGGTCGGCCTCATCGGCGTCGGCCTGATGGGCACCATGTTCGCCGAGCGCTTGATTGCCGCCGGCCACGACGTGCTGGGCTACGACATCGTGCCGGAGAAGAACGCGCACCTCGCCGCGATCGGCGGGCAGGCCGCGGCCTCGGGCGCCGAGGTCGCGCGGCGCTGCGACGCCATCGTCATCATGGTGTTCGACACGACCCAGGTCGAGGGCGTGGTCGAGAACGACATCCTGCAGGCGGTCGGTCCGCGCTCCAACAAGATCGTGCTGTGCTCCTCGACCTGCGATCCCGACCGCATCGCGGCGCTCGGCGCCCGCGCCACCGAGCGGGGCTTGCGCTTCCTGGAGACGCCGGTCTCCGGCACCAGCCAGCAGTGCCGCGAGGGGCTGGGCACCGGCCTGATCGGCGGCGACCCCGCGCTTGCGCGCCAGGTCAAGCCGATCCTCGATGCGCTCTATCCGCGCACCTTCCACATCGGCGGCCATGGCGACGGCAACCGCGCCAAGCTCGCCATCAACCTGATCCTCGGGATCAATCGCACGGGGCTCGCCGAGGGCCTGGTGTTCGCCGAGCGCCTCGGGCTCGACCCGGCGACGTTCCTCGAGGTCGCCAAGGCCTCCGCCGCCTACTCGCGCGTCATGGACGGCAAAGGACCCAAGATGGTGCGGCGCGACTACAAGCCCGAAGGCGCCCTGCAGGTCACCTACAAGGACGCGACCTTGGCGCGCGAGCAGGGCCAAAAGATCGGCCAAGAGCTGCCGCTGCTCGAGACCTATCGTGGCCTGATCGAGGCCTGCCTCCGCCACGGCCAGGGCGAGCTCGACAACAGCTCGGTGATCGAGGAGATCCGCCGGCGGCGCGTATGACCGCAAGCGAGCGGCGCCGCGCCGCATTCACGAATATGATCGGCGGCATCAACCCGTCTGCTGGCGGAGTTGCTTGACCGACCTCGGATCAGCCACTCTTATGCGTGGAACGGCCGCCCAGGCGAAGGTCGATGCGGCCGACAAAACAACGACATCAGGGAGGAACAGATGCACCTCACAGCAAGGCGGGTAGCCTTTGCGGTTGCGGCGGGCGCGTTTCTCGCCGCGGCCGCCAGCCCCGCCTGCGCGCAGCAGATGCGCGACGTCACCTTCATCGTCGTCAACAACCTGTTCTCGACGCCCGCCTACGTCGCGGCCGAGAACGGCTACTGGGCGAAGCAGGGCCTCAACGTCACGGTCAAGCTCACGGGCAGCGGCCGCGCGGTGGTGCAGGCGGTGCAGGCGGGCGACGCGCAGTTCGGTCACGCCGCGCTTGAGCACCACCACGGCGTCGGCGCGCGCCAGCGGCAACATGCTCAAGGGCGTGATCGCCTACTACAACGCCGCCGACTACCTCGCGAAGGCGGGCGGCCGCGCCATCATCGGCCGCAAGGACCGCGGCATCGACGCCGCCAATCCGAAATCGATGGAGGGCAAGAAGATCGCCCACCTGACTGGCTCGACCAACGAGGTGTATCTGCGCGAGTGGTTCAAGAAGCACAAGCTCGACATCTCGAAATCGCAGCTCGTCAGCGTGCCGGTCGAGAACATGCCGATCACGATCTCGCAGGGCCTGGTGGACGCGGTGGCGCCGTGGGAGCCCTACACCTCGCAGGCGGTGAGCGCGCTTGGGCGCCAACGCGGTCGTCGTCAGCCGCGGCGAGGAAGGCCTCGTCACCGACGTGATCGGCGCGGTGGCGCACGAGGACTGGATCAGGAAGAACTACGATTTCGTCGAGAAATTCTCGCTCGGCCTGATGGAGGCCGCCGCGTTCGTGCGCAAGAACCCGAAGGAATCGGCCGAGATCGCCACCCGCTATCTCGACGGACTCAACGTCGCGGACGGCACCGAGGGCCTGAAATGGCTGACCTGGGATCCGCGCATCTCGATCTGCACCATCGACGGGCTTGGTGCGGACCGGCAACGACATGATCAGGAGTGGCCTGCTGAAGAAGGACAAGCCGTTCGAGCCGGCCGATTTCTACGACGACACGGTGTTCAAGCGCATCGTCGAGAAGCACCCCGAGTTCTTCGCCGACCTGCCGCCGCTGCCGAAGACCCTGGCCGAGTGCAAGGGCCAGCTCGGGTGAAGTGGAGCGCGGCATCCTCCGTTTGTCATTCCGGGGCGCGCCGAAGGCGCGAGCCCGGAATCCATAGCCGCTGCTGCGAAGTATGGATTCCGGGCTCGCCGCTTCGCGGCGCCCCGGAATGATACGCTGCGGCCAGCGGCGCCACGATGGCTCACTCCGCGACGAACGCCGACGACAAGATCGTCGTCTCCGGCTTCCGGCATTTCTTCGACACCGCCGACGGGCCCGGTGCAGGCGACCGGCCACGTCGACCTGACGATCCGCGCGGGCGAGTTCGTCACGCTGGTGGGGCCGAGCGGCTGCGGCAAGACCACGCTGCTGAAGGCGATCGCCGGCTTCATCAAGCCGACCGAGGGCACGATCTATCTGCGACGGCAAGAAGATCGTGCGGCCCCGGCCGCGACCGCGGCGTGGTGTTCCAGGAGCTCGCGATCCTGCCGTGGCGCACGGTGCGCCGGAACATCGGCCACGGCCTCGAGATCGCGCGGGTGCCGCGCGCCGAGCGCGAGCGGGACCGTGGCGCGGCTGATCGAGCTCACCGGCCTTTCCGGGTTCGAGGACCGCTATCCGCACGAGCTCTCGGGCGGCATGAAGCAGCGCGTGGCGGTCGCGCGCACCTGGGCGGCCGATCCGGACGTGATCCTGATGGACGAGCCGTTCGCGGCGGTCGACGCGATGACGCGGCTGACGCTGCAGGAGGAACTGGCGCGGCTGTGCGCCGCCACCGACAAGACCGTGTTCTTCATCACCCACAGCGTCGACGAGGCGGTGTTCCTCGGCGACCGCGTGCTGGTGATGACGCGCCGGCCCGGCGAGATCAAGGCGCGCATCGACATTCCGCGCCGCGCGCCGGGCGGGCGCGACTGGGAATCGTTCACCGCCGATCCCGAGATGCAGGGCATCGCCGAGCAGGTGTTGCGGCTGGTGCGCGCCGAGCGCGGCGCGGCGCTGCGCCGAGGAGGCGGCGCCGCAGCCCGCCGGGGCGCCGGCATGACGAGCGCTGGCCGCCTCGGCGGCCGCGGTGCGGCCGCACGCTGCCGGGCGTCTCCGCTGGACGGCGCTGCGGCGCATCGTTCGGCCGGCTTCAAGATCCTGCTGCCGTTCGCGCTGCTGGTCGCGATCTGGTGGGCGATCCACGCGAGCGGCGATTTCGCGACAACGTGCTGGTCTCGCCGCTCGCGGCCTGGCGCGCCTTCGTCCATCTCGTCACCCACGGCGTGCTGGCGGAATACGCCAGCACCAGCCTGCGCCATGATCGGCATCGCGGCCCTGATCTCGATGCTGATCGGCGTGCCGATCGGCTTCGCGGTCGGCGTCAACCGCTATGCGGCGCACGCGCTCGAAGGCTTCCTGCGCTTCCTGCAGGGCATTTCCGGCATCGCCTGGCTGCCGCTCGCCATCATCTGGTTCGGCTTCAGCCACACCACCACGCTGGTGATCGTGATGTACACGCTGATCGTGCCGATCATCTTCAACACCATGATCGGCGTGCGCGCGATCCCGGAGAACTACGTGCTGGCGCTGCGCTCGCTCGGCGCGGGCCGGCTGCGGCTCGGTCACCGACGTCTACCTGCCGGGCGCGCTGCCGAGCATCGTGGTCGGCATTGCGGCTCGGCATGGGCTACGGCTGGCGCGCGCTGATCGCGGCCGAGATGCTGGTGCGCAAGGGCGGCCTCGGCGACCTGATCTTCGGCGCGCGCACCTTCGGGCAGATCGACCGCATCATCGTCGGCATGATCATGATCGGCTGCCTCTACATCATCGTCGACCGGCTGATCGTGCAGCCGATCGAGAACCTCACCGTCGCGCGCTGGGGGATGTTGCGGAAATGAGCTTGGTTGGAGCATTCCGCCATCCTTCGAGACGCCCGCTTCGCGGGCTCCTCAGGGTGAGGGTTGCGATTCTCGGGCATGGTGAGGAGCGTCGCGAAGCGACGCGTCTCCCTCATGGTGAGGAGCGTCGCGAAGCGACGCGTCTCGAACCATGGCCGCGGCCGCGAGTGTTCCCCCGATGAGCACTCACGCAAAAACCCTCCGCATGGCGGGCAGCCCGCTGCCCAGCTCGCCTGGCGGCTGCTGCCGGCGCTGCCGTTCGTGCTCGTGCTGGTCGGCCTGGATCGCTTACTGGAATGTCTTCCGGCCGCCGCCGGCGACGCTGCCGTCGGTCACGGCCGTGCTCGACGACGATCGCCGCGCTCGCGACCGACGGCCAGCTTGGCAGCAACGTCGTGGCGAGCCTGTGGCGCCTGTTCCTCGGCGCAACGGTCGGGATCGTCACCGGCATCGTCGGCGGCTTCATCGCCGGCCTCTATCGCAACGTGTCCGAATTCCTCAATCCGCTGGTGGTGTTCTTCAACGCGATCTCCGGCATCGTGTGGCTGCCGCTGATGATCGGCTGGCTCGGCATCGGCACCGCGCTCGCCGTGTTCGTGATCTGGAACACGGTGTTCTTCATCGTGTTCCAGAACACCGTGCTCGGCGTGCAGCTGGTGCCGGAAGTGTACGAGCAGGGCGTGCAGGCGCTCGGCGGCGGGCGCCTGGAGACCATCCGCAGCGTCATCCTGCCCGGCGCGCTGCCCTACATCCTCACCGGCATCCGTTCGGGGCTCGGCTTCGGCTGGCGCGCGCTGATCGCGGCCGAACTGGTGGGCGCGCCGTCCGGATTCGGGCAGATGATCTTCACGGCCGCCGACTATCACCGCTCCGACATCATCATCGCGGGGTGCCTGATCATCGGTACCATCGCGATCGCGATGGACCGCTGGCTGCTGGCGCCGATCGAGCAGCGCACGATCCAGCGCTGGGGCCTCATCATCGACACCGCCAAGGAGAATTGATTGAGCGTGAGCGGCGCTGACCATGCTTCCGTGCGGCCCGTCTCCGCCTCACGGCGACTGATCTCCGGTCCCGAGGGCCGCAAGATCATCATCGGGATCGCACTGATCGCGCTCACGCTGTTCGGCCAGCAGCTCTACGGCATGGCGACGGCGGCCGGCCGGCTCGATCCTGCCCTGCGTGGCGCGACGGCGCCGCGCAACGTCGTCGTGGTGCTCGACTTCATGCCCGACCGCTTCCACAACGAACGCGTCCAGCAGTATGGCGCGTTCGCCGGCCGCGACGGCGCGCTCAATCGCATGCGGCTGCGCAACGTCACGCCGGACAAGCTCAATCAGCTGGCCGCCATTCCATGGATCGCCCGCATCGAACCGATGAAGTGATGCAAGAGAACGATGGCTACCTCGTCATGGCCGGGCGAGCAATCGCCACAGCGATTGCGAGGGTTGTCCCGGCCATCCACGTCTTTCTTCCATGCGCAGCAGAAAGTAAGACGTGGATGCCCGGCACAAGGCCGGGCATGACGGGGTGAGAGTTCGGCATATAGCGGAGAGTGAATATGGTCCCATTCGACAAACAGCACGTCGCCGTGGTGAGGACAGCGGCAGATCGGCACCGACACCGACTATCAGCCGCCGCTGCGCATCGGCTTCGGGATCAACGACCAGACCATCGACGGCTCCAACGCCGTGATGGGCCGCACCATCCTGGTGCCGGGCGCGAAGCCGAACATGACGCACTATCACGCCGAGAACGACGTCTGCTGGTACATCCTCGCCGGCAAGATCCGGTGCATCACGGCGCGCCACGACGGCAGCGACCGCAAGGAGCTCACCCTCGAGGGCGGCGACTTCGTCTACATTCCGAGCGGCGCGCTGCACGTGATCTCGAACGCGTCGGAGACCGAGGAGGCCTCGCTGGTCTTCTGCTACATCGGCGTGGGCAGCACCGACAAAGCCGGCACCGTCAACCTGCCGCAGCTGCATGAGGCGTTCGTCAACGCATGACGCGTCATCGACGCCCATCAGCATTTCTGGGCGCACGCGCGGCGCGCGCACAGCTGGCCGCCGGCGGCCGGAACCAGGCTCGACCGCGACTTCACCCCGCACGATCTGCTGCCGGAAATGCGCCGTGCCGGCGTCGACGGCACCGTGCTGATCCAATCGCTCAACGATGCCGAGGAGACGCTCGAATACCTCGATCTCGCCAACGGGCTCGATTGGGTCCGCGGCGTCGTCGGCTGGACTCCACTCGACCATGCGGCCGAGACCGAAGTGTTGATCGAGCGATTGTGCGCGCGCGGCAAGCTGGTCGGCTTCCGGCATCTGCTGCGCTTCGAGGCCGCGCCAGATTGGCTGCAGCAGCCGGACGTGTTGGCCTCGCTCGGCGTTGATCGCGCGCGCTGGCCTGGTTTTCGAGCTGGTGCCGGTCAATCCGGCGCAGTACGCGCAGATGCTGGCGATCGCGGCGCGGCTGCCGGACCTGCGGCTCATCATCAACCATCTCGGGCGTCCCCCGGTCCCGGAGCAGGGCTGGGAGCCGTGGGCTTCGTTCATTCGGGAAGCTGCCGCGCACCCCAACATCGCGATCAAGCTCTCGACCGGCGTCGCGATGATCGCCAACTGGCGCTGGTCGAGCGAGGCGCTGCGCCGCTACGTCGATCACGTGATCGCCTGCTTCGGCCCGGAGCGCATCCTGGCGGCGAGCAACTGGCCGGTGATCCTCATCGCCGGAGAGTATCAAGAGGTCTGGGGCGGCATCACCGATCTGGTGTCCGGCCTTTCGGCCGCGGAGCGCGCGGCGATTTTCGGCGGCACCGCGGAGCGGGTGTATCGATTGACGTGAGGGCGTCGTCATGGCCGGGCTTGTCCCGGCCATCCACGTCTTTTTGCAGCCGTACAAGAAAGACGTGGATGCCCGCGACAAGCGCGGGCATGACGCGGGTCACTGCAAAAATTCCGGCGAGATCAGGCCCGGCAGGAACAGCGACACCTTCGGCCACACGATCACCAGCGCCAGCACCATCAGCATCGGGATCAGCATGATCGCGGTGTCCTTGATCGCGTCCCTGATGCGTATGCCGGCGACCGAGCAGGCGATCATCAGGCACAGGCCATAGGGCGGCGTCACCAGGCCGAACGCCAGCGACACGATCCCGATCATGGCGAAATGCACCGGGTCCATGCCCACCGCCTTGGCGAGCGGCTCCAGGATCGGCGCGCAGATGATGATCGCCGGGATCGCGTCGAGGAAGCAGCCGACCACCAGGAACACGCACGGCGATGAAGAACCCGGTCGCCGCGAACCCCATGCCCCAGGATTGCACGCCGGTCAGGATCGCCTCGGGGATCTTGTAGTAGGCCAGCAGCCAGCCGAAGGCGCTCGCGGTGCCGACGCAGAACAGCGCGATGCCGGCGAGCTTGCCGGTGTCGAGCAGCGCCGAATGGAGGCCCTTGAGGTCCATCTCGCGATAGACCAGGAGCGACAGAAAGGCCGCGTAGAGCACCGCGATGCAGGCCGATTCCGTCGCCGTGAACCAGCCGAAGATCTTGCCGCCGATGATGATGCCGGGCGTCATCAGCGCGGGAATCGCCAGCCACGAGGCGCAGAAGAACTCGCGCCAGGTCGCGCGCGGATAGGTCGGGTAGCCGCGCGCCTTGGCATAGGCGTGCACGGTCGCCATCTGGGCGAGCCCGATCAGCAGGCCCGGGATGATGCCGGCGAGGAACAGCGCGCCGATCGACACGGTCAGGATGCCGCCCCACACGATCATCAGGATCGAGGGCGGGATGATCACGGCCAGCACGGCCGAGACCGCCGTGATCGCGACCGAGAACGAGAGGTCGTAGCCCTCCTTGGTCTGCGCCTCGATGAAGATCTTCGACTGGCTCGCCGCATCCGCAGTCGAGGAGCCCGAGATGCCGGCGAAGAAGATCGACAGCACGACGTTGATCTGCGCGAGCCCGCCCGGAAAGTGGCCGACCATCACGCGCGAGAGCTTCATCAGCCGGTCGGTGGTGCCGCCGACGTTCATCAGGTTGGCGGTGAGCAGGAAGAACGGCACCGCCAGCAGGATGAAGGAATTGTAGGCGTTGAAGGTCTCCTGCATCAGCGACCCGGTGTCGAGCCGCGGCTCGATGATGAGGATCGGCAGGCAGGCGAGCCCGAGCGCGAAGGCGACGGGAATACGCCAGAACAGGAACAGGAAAAAGCCGCCGAACAGGATCAGCGCGGCGGTTCCGGGCGAGAGCACGGAGCCGCTCATGCGCTCGCCCTCGACGATGGTGCGCAGGTCGGCGTACATCTGTTCGCCGAGGAAGATCAGCCAGGTCGCGCCCGTCACCGGCCAGGCGACGTGAATCAGCCACAGCGGCAATTCGGCGAGCTCCGAGATGCGGTTCCAGGCGAACTTGGTGAACTCGATTCCGGCCCAGACGAACACCAGGGCCATCACCAAAATCCCGATGCGTGAGACGCAGCTTGACCGCGGCCTCGATCCGCACCGGGACCCTCGGCCAGACGTCGACCTCGAAATGCGTGCCTTCGCGCACCCCGATCATGGCGCCGATCATGATCGTCCAGACGAACAGGAAGCGCGCCATCTCCTCGGTCCAGATGTAGGACGGGATCAGCTCGGTGTAGCGGGAGAAGATCTGCAGCGAGACCGGGATCACCAGGATCCCGACCGAGAAGACCAAGATCCACGACAGCAGTTGGGCGTACCAATCCGTCAGCTTGCGCCAGGCGGCGGCCGCGCGGGCACGGCGGAAGGGCATGGGATCATCCTGCACAAACAAAACCGCGGCGGAGACCGGCCTCTCCGCCGCGGCGCGGCTACCAGGGTTACCTTACTTGAGGCCGACGATCTGCTCGAAGATCTTCTCGGCGCCGATCTCCTTGGCGTAGGCTGCCATCACCGGATCGATCAGCTTCTTCATCTCGTCGCGGCCCGCGAACGGGATGCGCTTGAGCTTGCCGGCCTTCTCCAGCGCGTCGAGCTTCTGGGTGTCCTCCGAGGCCTCGATCTGGCGGCCGTAGGCGCCGGCTTCCTTGCCGGCCTTCAGGACCGCGGCCTGCAGGTCCGGCGGCAGGCTCTTGAAGGTCTTGCCGGAGAAGCAGATCGGCCGGATCGTGATCGCGTGCTGCGTCATCGCGAGGTTGGGCGCCACTTCGTAGAACTTCATCTGCTCGACGCCGGCGGCCTCGTTCTCGCCGGCCGAGATGACGTTGTTCTGGATGGCGTTGTAGACCTCGTTGTAGGCGATGACGGTCGGCGCCATGCCGGCGGCCTGGAAGGTGCGCGACCAGATCGGCGCGCCCTGCACGCGCACCTTGAGGCCCTTGATCTCGGCGAGCGAGGCCATCGGCTTGTTGATGAAGATGTTGCGGATGCCGCCGCCCGCATAGCCGATCAGCATCACGTCGGCCTTCTGGGCGATCTCGTCGGCGACCGGCTTCAAGAGGTCGGCGTCGAGCACCTTGTTCCAGTGGTCGAGGTCGCGGAACAGGAACGGCGCGTCGATGAACGGCGCCGCGCGCGAGAATGTCGACATGTGCGCCGGCGAGACGATGCCGTAGTCGACGGCCTTGCCCTGCGCCATGTACTCGAAATACTGCTTCTCCAGCCCGAGCGAGGAGTTCTTGTGCAGCACGAAGTTGATCGGCTTGCCGTAGTACTGCTTCACCAGCTCCTCGAACTTCACCAGCGCCTTGGTGAAGGCGTGGTCGTCGTTGAACTGCACGGCGCCGTTGAGCGTGATCACCTGCTGGGCGCCGGCGGGCGCCGCGAAGGTCGCGAGCGCGGCGACCGCCACGGCGGCGATTGCGCTCTTCACGAGGCGGAACGGTCTGGCTTTAGCTTGCATGAAATCCTCCCTTTCGACTGCCCTTTAAGGCGTGTACGGTCCGGTGTGTCCCGGCTTTCGCCCTGCCCTTGTGTGCAATATTGCGGCATCTTTGTCGAGTGCCGGAGGTATGATGACCTGATCTCCCCGTCATTGCGAGGAGCGAGGCGACGAGCAATCCAGATGCGACGGGGCCGCCCGGATTGCGTCGCCTTCGGCTCGCAATGACGGCCACGCGGCTGCCGCCACGGCGGCGAGGCACGCGCCGCCTCCGCGGCGCTTTGCCCACCCTACGCAGCCGCGCTCTGGCTTCCTCCGCCGCCGCTTCCATGGTCGCAAACACCGCGCCTTCGGCGGCGAGCGTGTCGATCAGGCCTTCGAGCGCCAGCATGCGATGGCCGCGGCCGATCACGTATGGATGCATGGTGTAGGTCAGCGCGCCCCAGTCCACGGTCTTTTTCATGTAGCGGAATTCGTCGAGCCAGCTCTGCATCACGGCACGGGCGGGTTGCAGGCTGGCGAGCACCGTCGACGGCGTGCGCACGAACTCGAAATGCGGATAGTCGTCGAGCGACCAGCTGACCGGCATTTCGATCAGCGAGGTGGTCTGGCCGAAGTGGTAGGGCTTGCCGAGCTCGGCGCGGTCGCCGCGCCGGGCGAAGTACGGCTCATAGTCGGCTCCCATCAGGCTGCTGTCGTAGCGGAACCCGTGCGCGAGCAGGAGGTCGATGGTGCTCTCGCTCAAGTCCCAGGCCGGCGAGCGATAGCCGCGCGCCTTGCGGCCGGTCAGCCGCTCGATCGCCGCGTTGGCGCGCACGAGATCGGCCTCCTCCTCGTCGCGGCTTTGCGTCGCCGGCGGAACGTGCGCCCAGCTGTGGTGGGCGACCTCGTGGCCGTCCGCAACCACGGCCTCGCACGCCTTCGGGTGGCTCTCGATGGTGAAGCCGGGGATGCACCAGGTAGCGGCGATGCCGCGCGATTTGAGCAACGCAAGAATCCGGCGCGCGCCGATCAGGCCGAACTCGCCGCGCGACAGCGGCGTCGGCGTGGTCATGCCGCGGGCGATGAAGCCCGACTGGGTGTCGAAATCGAAGGTCAGGCAGACGATGTGGCGCGGCACGGCGTTCCTCGTCGGGCGTGGAGGCATTCGGATATCATACTTCGGAAGAATATTGCGTGCTTCGAGACGCGCACGTGCCGCGCGCTCCTCAGCATGAGGAAGCTGCCCATGCGATCCGCCACACCCTCATCCTGAGGAGCGGCCCGTAGGGCCGCGTCTCGAAGGATGCGGTGCTCACGCGATTGGCCGAAGGTCACGTTGGCGGACGTCGCCGCTTACTGCGGTTTGGCCCCCGACTGCGCCACCACCTGCGCCCATTTGGCGATCTCGCTCTTGATGAAGGCGGCAAACTCCTTGGCCGTGCCGGGTGCCGGCTCCGCCCCGACCTTGCGGATCTGCTCCTGTGTCGCCGGATCGGTGAGCCCGGCGGCGACGGCGGCGTTGAGCTTGGCGATGATCTCGTCCGGCGTGCCGGCCGGCGCCACCAGGCCGAACCAGCCGATCGACTCGTATCCCGGCAGGCCGGCCTCCGCGAAGTCGGGACGTCCGGCAGCGAGGCAACCCGACGAGACGTGGACACGCCGAGCGCCTTCACCCGGCCGGCCTCGATCAGCGAGATCGACGACGGGATATCGACGACGCCGAGCGGCACGTGGCCCGCCACCAC
Organism: uncultured Alphaproteobacteria bacterium; assembly: GCA_963738705.1. GTDB lineage: Bacteria > Pseudomonadota > Alphaproteobacteria > Rhizobiales > Xanthobacteraceae > CAVTXS01. The sequence goes on along the minus strand of CAVTXS010000003.1, from coordinate 74,732 downwards.
GTCCTGCGCCACCGGTCCCGAGCCGCGATAGGGCACGAGGGTCACGTTCACGCCGCCCATCTGGTTGAGCAGCTGCGCCGTCAGGTGCATCGCGGTGCCGTTGCCGCCGTGACCGATCGACAGCCCCTCCGGGTTGGCCTTGGCGCGCGCGATCACCTCGCGCAGCGAATTCTCCGGCAGCGACACCGGCGCCGTCAGGATGAAAGGAACCTGCGCCAGCAAGGTGATGGGCGCGAGATCGGTGAGCGGGTCATACGGCATCTTCTCGCGCAGGCTGACGTTGACGGCGAGCGCGCCGGCCGCGCCGAGCCCGATCACGTAGCCGTCGGGCGCGGCCTTGGCGACCGCGTCGACCCCGATCACCCCGCCGCCGCCCGGCCGATTCTCGATCACGACCGGCTGTCCCAGGCGCCGCTCCATATGCGGCTGCATGGCGCGCGCGACCACGTCGGAGCTGCCGCCAGGCGGGAAGCTGATGAGGAGGCGAATGGGCCGGGTGGGATAGGGCTCGGCGGCGAGTGCGATGCCGATGTGCAGCGTGGCGCACAGCGCCGCGGCGCAGGCCAGAATCCTCGCTCCCATGCTTTCCTCCATTCGGTTCGCGCGGCGATGCGTGCCAGGCGGCCTCGTCCGCCCGCCGGGGGAGGCGAGAGAGTCACGCCGCCGCCGACTTGCCGATCGCCGCGTTCACGCGCGGCATCACCTCTTCGGCCATCAGCTGCATCGAGCGCCTGGCGAGCGTCGGATCGACCCAATCCATGCCGGCATAGACGATCTCGCCGAAATCGCCGATCTCTTCGCGCAGCGCCAGGATCTGGTCGACCACCCTGTTGACCGTGCCGTGGATCACCAGCTCGTCCATGCACGAAGTCGTGCGTGATCTCCTCGTCCGGCTGCTCCCGGTGCGTCCTTGAACACGAACAGCCGCTTGCTGCGCGTCATCTTGGCGTGGATCTGGCTGTAGTAGTGGCGATACGGGCTGTTCGCGTCGATCGCGGCCGTAGGCGGCCGCGATCTTGTCGTCGTCGGCGACGAAGATCGGTGCGCGCGACCCGCCAGTCCGCCGGCTTCGGCCTGCTGGCCCGACCTGCGCCTTGCCCTCGACGTAGTTCTGCCAGTGGGTCTTGAGCCATTTGGAGAGCAGGAAATTCGCCGACAGCGGGTGGAAGTCGCGCTCGCCCATGCGCGACGACGCCCTGCGAGAAGGGCGCCAGCACCGTGCCGACGATCTCCGGACGCGGCTTCTGGAACGGCTTCGTCAGATAGCCGACGCCGAGATAGCAGCGCCTGCGTCTTGCGCGATCGAGACCTTGAAGCGGTTGTCGGGCAGATCGATGTCGTAGGGCGGATCGCGCTTCCAGATCTCCAGGATGACGTCGATCGCCTCGGCGAACATCTTGTTGCGGTCCTGATCCAGGATGCCGAGCGCCTCGGCGTCCGAGGTCAGCGCGCCCGGGCTGATGCCGAAGATGAAGCGCCCGTCCGCCAGATGGTCGAGCATCGCGGCATGCGCCGCGATCAGCACCGGATGCGTCTGCGAGAGGTTGGAGGTGCCGGTCGCGAGCTTGATCTGCTTCGTGTCGGAGATCAGCGACGCGAGGAACAGCATGCTGTTGGTGATGTTCTCGCAGTCGTCGGTCAGGTGCTCGCCGATGAAGGCGTCGTGGAAGCCGAGCTTGTCGGCGAGAATGATGGCCTCGCGATCCTCCCGCAGCGTCTCGCTCCAGTCGCGCTGCAGCGGATGCACCGGCATCGTGAAGTAGCCCAATCGCATATGCTCTCTCGTGCGCGAACCAACCGCCCCAACGATTAATCAGCATCGCACAACCGAAGCAACCGTTTGGCTGCGCGCCGGCGCATTAGCAATGCTGCTTGCCGGAATAAAAATTCATGATGCTGTCATCCCGGCCGAGCGAAGCGAGCGCCGGGACCCATGTATCCCGGCGCTTCGGATCAACGTTCAGACCGTGGTACATGTTGGGGTGGACGGCCCCCGACGGCATCGCATGTGCCAGGATGAGGTCGTGTTGAGATCTCAAACAAAGGGAGCCGTCCGTGAACGAGATTATCCGAATTGGTGTGGACACGTCCAAGAGTGTTTTTGTGCTGCACGGTGTGAATGCGGCCGAACAGCCGGTACTGCGCAAGAAGCTTCGACGTCGGCAAGTGATGGGACTGTTTGCGCAGTTGCCGCCGACACGGATCGGGATCGAAGCCTGCGGTGCGGCGCATCACTGGGCGCGCGAGCTGACCGGCTTGGGGCACACGGTGCTGCTGTTGCCGCCGCAGTACGTGAGGCCCTACGTTCGGCGCAACAAGAACGATGCCGCCGACGCGGAAGCGATCTGCGAGGCGATGAGCCGGCCGCGGATGCGGTTCGTGCCGGTAAAGAGCGCCGAGCAGCAGGCGGCGCTGATGCTGGCTGGGCTGCGCGACCAGCTGACGGGGCGGCGCACGCAGCTGAGCAACACGATCCGCGGCTATGCGGCCGAGTTCGGGCTGGTTGCCGCCAAGGGGCACGACAAGATCGAGCCGCTGCTGGCGCGGATCGCGGCGGATGAGAGCCTGCCGGCGCTGGCCAGGGAGCTGTTTGCCGGCCTTGGCGGGCAGTATGCACAGGTCACCGGTGAGCTTCGCAGCCTGCACGGCAAACTGATGGCATGGCATCGAGCGAACGAGCTGAGCCGGCGGCTGGCGGAGATACCCAGCGTCGGGCCGATCGGCGCCGCGCTCATGACGATGAAGACCCCCGATCCGCATGGGTTCCGATGTGGCCGGGATTTTGCGGCTTGGCTCGGGCTGACCCCGAAGGATCACTCCACCGCCGGCAAGCTGCGGCTCGGCGTGATCACGCGCGCCGGCGACGAGGCCTTGCGCCGGGTGCTGGTGGTCGGCGCCACCGCGGTGATCCAGCAGGCCCGACGCGGACGCGGGCGACCCTCGCCCTGGCTGCTCGCGCTCATCAACCGCAAGCCGCCCAAGCTTGCCGCCGTGGCGCTTGCCAACAAGACCGCCCGCATCGCCTGGAAGCTCATGGTCAGCGGCCAACGATACAGCCCGCAGCGGGCGCCAAGCCGCTTCGTTCCCCTGAGCGGCAGGATAGCGCCGTGCTCGCCTCGTCAAGGCCGCTGCGTGCCGCCTTCGGCGGTGGCCTGACGGCCAGCCTTGACCAGGCTTGCGCCCGGCGCTTCCAGAGCCGCCGTCGGAACGAAGGAGGATACCGGTCATGACCTTCCAGTAATCTGACCAACCCCAGTTCAGTGCGGGGGGCCTCTCTCCCTGCGCTGGAGCCGAAGCTTGCTCGAGAAAGGCAGATGGCGTGATCGATCGATCCCAAGACGCGAGACACTCCGCGGGATCCATTGGTGGGCAACCATCGCTTACGTGTTTGGACCTCGCGTCGCGGAACCCATCTTGGCAGCGGTCGCGTGCGGCCGCATCAACAGACCGTACATATGATCGCAATCGCTTCGCTTCACGCGCCGCATCTCTCTTGCAAGCCGGGGGCCGTCCACATATGGATCCCGGATCGGCTCGCTTTCGCTCGCCGTCCGGGATGACAGACGATGGGCAAAACCGGCTACTGCTCGATCTTGATGTTGCCGGCCCTGGCGACCGCGGTCCAGCGCTCGATGTCGGCCGCGATGGCGCGGCTGAATTCCTCCGACGTATTGCCGGCCGGCTCGACCGCGAGCGTCCGCATGCGTTCCTGGATGTCCGGCAGCCGCACGATGCGCCGCACCTCGTCCTGCAGCTTCTTGACGATCGCCGGCGGCGTTCCGGCGGGCGCGAACAGCCCGCTCCAGAAGGTGACGTCCATGTCGGGGACGCCGGCTTCGGCCAGCGTCGGCACGTCGGGGAACTGCGGGCTGCGCTTGCCGGAGGTGACGGCGAGCGCGCGCACCTGGCCGGCGGCGATCTGGCCCGCGGCCGGCGCCGCATCGACGACCGATACCATCACCTGGTTTGCAATCACGGCGCCGAGCGACTCGTTGCTCCCCTTGTAGGGAATGTGCTGCATCGGCGCCCCGGTGCGCTGCTTGAACAGCTCGGCGGTGAGCTGGAACGCCGGCGACGAGCTGCCGTAGTTGGCCTTGTCCGGATTGGCCTTGGCGTAGGCGACGAGCTCCGGCACCGACTTCACCGGCGTCGCGGGATTGACCAGCAGCAGGAACGGGAAGGACGCCACCATCGAGATCGGCACGAAGTCGCGCAGCGTCGCATAGGGGAGCTTGGCGTACACGGCCGGATTGATGGTCATGGCGCCGCTCGCGCCCATCAGCAGCGTGTAGCCGTCGGCCGCCTGTCCCTTGACGTACTCGGTGCCGATGATCGCGCCCGCGCCCGGCTTGTTCTCGATCACCACCGGTTGGCCCAGGCTTTCGGAAAGCTTCTGGCCGACCAGGCGCGCCAAAATGTCGTTGCCGCCGCCGGCCGTGAAGCCGACGACGATGCGGATCGGACGGTTGGGATAATTCGCGGCTGCATCCTGCGCATCCGCGCTGCCGAGGGTCGCGAACGCGACGGCGGCAAGCCCGAGGACCAGCCGGCCGGCCCGCGTCGGTTTCTGCAGCAGGCGCGTCATGCGTCTTCTCCCTGCACGGATTCTCATTCCGCTTGGCCGGCATCTTGCGGCGCGCTACCCAGCCGCGCAAGCAATTGCTAGCGACATCGTGGTGAGACAGACCACCTTCACCGTCATGGCCGGGCGAGCAATCGCCACAGCGATTGCGAGGGTTGTCCCGGCCATCCACGTCTTCCTTGCTGGTGGTGTATAAGAAAGACGTGGATGCCCGCGACAAGCGCGGGCATGACGGGGAGACCCCGAATGCGCCACGCGCCCGCGCCGCAGCAAACATCCGCAATGCAGCCGCTGACTGCGCACGCCTATCTCAAGGCGCTGAAAGCGCACGGCATCGACTACCTGTTCGTCAATTCCGGCACCGACTTCCCATCCATCATCGAATCGTTCGCGCGCGCCGGGCCAGGCAGCGCGGAGCTGCCGCGCCCGCTGGTCGTGCCGCACGAGCACGTCGCGGCCGGCATGGCGCACGGCTACTACGCGGTCACCGGCCGGCCGCAGGCGGTGATGTTCCACGTCAACGTCGGGACCGCGAACGGCATCTGTGCGCTGATCAATGCCTATCGCGACAACGTGCCGATCCTGTTCACGGCCGGGCGCACGCCGCTCACCGAGGACGGGCCGCACGGCGCGCGCTCGCGCTACATCCACTGGGCGCAGGAGATGTTCGACCAGGCCGGCATGGTGCGCGAGAGCGTCAAATGGGACCACGAGCTGCGCGCGCAAGAGCGTCCCGACGATGTGGTGGCGCGCGCGCTGGAAGTCGCGATGACGCCGCCGCGCGGGCCGGTCTACCTGTCGCTGCCGCGCGAGGTGCTGGCGGCGCCCGCAGCCGAGCCCGACCGGCCGCCCCGCCGCTGGACGGCGCCGGCGCCGGCCGCGCCCAACCCGCAGGCGGTCGAGACGCTCGCCGACTGGATCGCGGGCGCGCGCATGCCGCTCATCGTCACCGGCGGGGTCGGGCGCGATCCGGCGGCGGTCGCGGCGCTGGCCACGCTTGCCGAGCGGTTCGCGATCCCCGTGGTGTCGCTGGTGCCGCGCTACATGTGCCTGCCGGCCAGCCACCCGATGCACTACGGCTATGCGTCGGGGCCGGCGGTCGCGGAGGCGGACCTCGTCATCGTGCTCGACTCCGACGTGCCGTGGATCCCGAAGACCGATCGGCTCAAGGCCGGCGCGCGCGTGGCGCACCTCGGCGACGACCCGACGTTCGCGCGCTACCCGATGCGGAGCTACCCGAACGATCTCGCGATTCCCGCCGATCCGGTCCTGACCCTTGCGGCGCTCGATTCCGCGCTCGCAAGCCGCCTCGCGGTCGACGACATCCGCCTGACGGAGCGGCGCGCACGCCTCGCCGCGCAGATCGCGAAGCAGCGTGCCGCCTGGGCGGCCGAAGCGGACGCCGCCGGCCGCGAGGACGCGATCACGCCGGCTTGGATCAGCCGCTGCCTGGGAGAGGTGAAGGGCGACGACGCGCTCGTCTTCAACGAGTACCACGTGCGGCCCGAGCACTGCCGGTTCGAACGCCCCGGCAGCTATTTCGCGCTGAGCCCGGCCGGCGGCCTCGGCTGGTCGATCTGCGCGGCGCTCGGCGCCAAGCTCGCCGAGCCCGACCGGCTGGTGATCGCGGCGATCGGCGACGGCGGCTTGATCTTCGCCAACCCGACCGCGTGCCACTGGGTCGCGGAGGCGCACGGCCTGCCGATCCTCACGATCGTGTTCAACAACCAGATGTGGGGGGCGGTGCGCAACGCCACGCTGTCGATGTACGGCCAGGGCGCCGCCGCACAGGACGGCGGCCGGCTGCTCGCCGACCTCTCGCCCAGCCCGGCGTTCGAGAAAGTGATCGAGGCCCACGGTGGCCATGGTGAACGCGTCACCGACCCGCGCGCGCTGCCCGACGCGCTCGCCCGCGCGGTCGCGATCGTGCGGTCGGGGCGGCAGGCGCTGCTCAACGTGGTGTGTAGGTCGTAGCTCACTGTGTCCCGCACGCGGTGCAGCGCGAAAGCGTTGCACCGCAGATGCGGGATCTTCAAAGACGCATGCGTTGGTGAAGGTCCCGGTTCTGCAGCGCACCGCTACGCGCTGCGCTGCGCCCGGGACACGACGCTGGGATCAGGCCCTTGCCCGCTCCTCGTAGTAGCCGAGCTTCTGCTGCAGCGGCGCGTCGTGCACGCGGATCAGGAACGCCGGCGCGTCGCCCGCGACCTTGTGCTCGATCCGCGCGAATCCAGGAGCCGAGAACGTGTCGCCCTGCTTCCAGGCAAAACTTTCCCCGTTGATGCTCGATGTCCCGGTGCCTTTCACCACATGGAACACCGCGCTCGACGAGCGCAGCGGCGGGCGCATGCTCTCGCCTGCGCGCAGCATGCAGGCGGTGAAGCCCATCGTGGGCAGGCAGGACTCGCCGGTTTCCGGATTGATGTAGTCGAGCTCGACCGGCTCGCCGCGCGGCGAGTGCTCGGCGAGGTCGCGCAGGCTCTTCTCCGTGCGCTTCCAGGGGTAGCGGTTGAGCGGATAGCGCGGCTTGACGGCGCCGGGGAAGCGCGACGGCACCAGCCCGGCTTCGGCGTACTCGACCTCGGAGGCGTCGGGACGGTTGGCGGGCGCCTGCAGCTCGCCTTCGACCGAGTACGCGCCCTCGAGGAAGACGAACAGCGGCAGGTCGAGGGCATCGAGCCAGATCACCGGCCCGGTTCCGTCGTGGCCGTGGTCGTGCCAGGCGCCGCCCGGCGTGAGGATCAGGTCGCCGTGCTCCATGACGCATTTCTCGCCGTTGACGATGGTGTAGGCGCCTTCGCCTTCGACGATGATGCGCGCCGCGCTCGGCGTGTGCCGGTGCGCCGGCGCCTTCTCGCCCGGCAGCAGCAGCTGCATGCCGCAGAAGATCGAGGAGGTGACCTGCATCGCGCCCTTGCCGCGGCCCGGGTCGTTGAGCACCAGCACCCGCCGCTCGGCCTTCTCGACCGGGGCAAGCGCGCCGGCGCGCAAGAGCAGCGGCCGGATGCGGTCGAACGCCCACAGGCACGGCTTGGTCGCCGGATTGGGCGCATCGTGGGGCAGCACGTTGCGCATCATCGGCCACAGCGGCGAGAGGCGCGCGGCCTCCATGTCCTGGCGGTAGTCGAGCGGCAGTTCTTCCAGCGTCCCCAAGGCCGTGCTCATGGCGTCTCCAACCCGTTCGCTTGTTTGCTTGCCGCGCATTATAGGCGCGCGGGGCACGTCGATTCCAGCCTGTCGAATCGGGCGCGAACGCGGAGATACGGAATGGCGGGCAGAAAAGACCCGCCATTCCCGCTCAACGCGTCAGATAAACAGGATATCGCCGCGGTCGAGCGCCGGCGAACCCAGGAGCGTCGCCAAAAGGGCCTGATCGGAAGCGTCGCCGCCGGTCGGGTCCCACAACAGCGTCCCGGTCGCATCCGAGTAGGTCAAAGTGGGCGCCAGGCCAGGCGCGTCGTCGGGCCCTTCGAATCCGATGAAGCGAACCTGATTGGCGGCGACGTCGAGGTCCAGCACGATCCGATCGGCGCCGGACACGAAGTCCACAAACGTATCGCCGCCTTCGTCGACGTGCCGCAAAACGAAATCGTCGCTCCCGCCTCCGCCGGCGATCGTATCGGCCGCGCTGCCGCCGTTCAGGATGTCATCGTCGGCCCCGCCGTCCAGATGGTCTAGGCCCTGGTTGCCTTCCAGGGTGTCCTGACCGCTACCCCCGCGCAGGTCATCGTTGCCGAAGCCGCCAAGCAGCGTGTCACCGCCGCCGCCGCCATCGAGGGCGTCATTGCCGACGCCGCCCTCGATGTGGTCGTCGCCGCTGCCGCCGCGCAGGTGGTCGTCGCCGGTGCCGCCGGCGATCTGATCATTGCCCTCGCCTCCGTCGACGCTGATCCTGCCGACGCCGCCATCCAGCTTGTCATCGCCGTCGCCGCCGTCGACTCGATCGTCGCCATAGTTGCCGAACAGCGTATCGTCGCCGTTTCCGCCAGTCGATGTGATCATTGCCGAAGCCGCCGTCATAGCCGTCGGCGCCGTTGCCGCCTTTGAACTTGCTGTCGCCGGCATTCGGCAGATCGATCGTCATCGCCATCAGCTGGCCGCCTTCGACCAGCTCGCCGCCGATGGTGTAGTGCGCCTGCGTGTCGAGCAGGAAGGTGAGCTTGTCGCCGCCGAACAGGTCGGTGACATCGATGATGCCGGACGATTCTTCGTCCTGCCCGAAGCCGGTCGTGCTTCCCGGGGCGGGCGTCGCGGTCGGTCCGCTCGGATTGGTGAAGCGCGCGGGATCATGCTGCGCGATCAGGGTGAGCCCGCTGGTGCCGCCGACGTCCTGGGTGTCCTTGTTCGGATCGTACATCCACAGCTTGGCCAGGCGCGGCGTTGTTGCCCGGGTCTTCCTGCATCACGACCAGGCCGGATTCGGTGACGGTCATGTTGTCGAGCATCACCGGAATGGTCTGGTCGGGGCTGTTGGTCAGCCCGCCTTCGACCACCACCTTGATGGTGCCGCCGAGTTCCGGATGCTCGACGTCGACGAAATCCATGCGCCCATAGCCGCGTGGGAATCGGCACGCCGTCGACGGTCGCGCCGGTGGTGACGAAGTAGAACTCGGTTGGGATTGCTCGGATCCCAGGCGCCGTCTTCCGGGCGGCCGAACTGCGTGAGCTCGCGCCGCTCTGCGCCTGCAGTTGTGCGCCGGTGGTGTCGCTGACGTCGCCGTCGTTGCCCTGCGACTACGAGCGTGAACGTGCCGGCCGGCGGGGTCGCGCCGGTGTCGTCGCCGAACGAGGCGGCAATGCCGAACAGCTCGCCGTTGGTCAGGCCGGCCTTCTCGATGGTGTTGCCGGTGGCCTTCTTGTCGCCGACGTAGAGATAGACCTCGCCGGGCGTGGAGTCGTCGGTGCCGATGACGACGGTCTTGGCGCCGCTCGCCGGATTGGCGAGCGCGTTTTCCCAGGAGAAGCGGCCGAGCAGCGGCAGCTCGTAGCTGTCGCCGGCCTCGGCGCCGGTCACGATATGTGCGAAGGCGCGGCCCTCGGCGCCGATCTCCTCGCCGTTGAGGAAGATGCGTTCCGTGGTGCCGAGGCCGGTATTGGCGTCGAAGAAGGCCGACACGGGCGCGAGGTCGGCCGAGCACAGCCGGCCGAACTGCGCCGTGCCGAGGAACGGCACGTCCTCGACGTAGACTGTCGGTGTGCGATTGAAGAAGAAGACGTCCTGCACCAGGTCTTCCGCTTCGACGACCTCCAGCGTCTCCTTGTCGATCGTCAGCTTGCTGACGAAGGCGCCGGTCTGGCCGTGCTCGCGCGACACGCCAGAGGTCTGCCCGAGCTCGTGATTCATCAGCACGGTGATGGTGCCGTCGCCGTTGTCGATAAGCGCCGAGTCCGTCCGGAATACCGACCATGCGCCAGGGCTGGCCCGCGAGGCCGCCGGGGCCGTCCTTTACGCCGACCTGGTCGCCGACCGACAGCACGGCAGTGATCTGCACGTTGTCGGCCACCGGAACCACATACGGCGTCTGCGACGAGGACGGTCCGGTATCGTCGAATACCGCTGCGGGCTTGGCGTTCTTCTTTGGCTTCATGATGAAGTCTCCCTGCGGGGTGCGAAAGCCAAGGCGCACAAGCCCGTTGTTTCCGCGCAGCAGAGCGCGGACCCAATCCGGTGCCGACGATCAAATCAGGCAGGAATCGGCGTTGCCATCGAACCGTGGGCGCGCCGACGAGCGGCCTTGGCCTGATCATCCTGTTCGGAAAGGATGACGGTGCGATGAAGCAAGAGTCGAATTTTTGTGATCGCCAGCGGAGAACCTTACGGCTTTCTCGTTCGGTGCCGCCGCCGAGCGCGTCCCGCCCGCCGAAAGGTAGCTGACTACGCAAAGGCCAGAGCGGCTTCCGAGCCCGTAGGTATTCGGGATGCGAGATGCGCCGGCGTCACCCAACATCGCTGACCGCAAAGCCGGCGATGCGCTTGTAGCGGTCCGACAGCGCGCGCAGCTCGTCCTGGCGTGATGTAGTCGTCGAGGTTCTCGAACGGCCGGTCGCCGACCAGCTCCTCGACCTTGATGTTGATGAAGTCCGGCGGATGCTCGCGGTTGGTGCGCACGACCGCGCGGTCGTCTCGCGCCGCGCCGCCTCGTAGGCGCGCAGCGCGGCGCGCGGATCGGCATGCGCGGCCAGCGCGTCGGCGAGCGTGCGGGCGTCGATCACCGCCTGGGCGCCGCCGTTCGAGCCGCGTGGATACATCGGATGCGCGGCGTCGCCCGCGAACGTCACGCGGCCGAAAGTCCACGCGCGACCGGATCCTTGTCGACCATCGGATACTCGAAGATCTGCTCGGAGGTGCGGATCAGCGCGGCGACGTCGAGCCAGTCGAACCGCCAGTCGCGGTAGAGCGTGGAAGAAATCGTCGAGCCGGCCCGGCTGGTTCCAGTCGTTCTGCTCGAAGGTCGCCTGCTTGATCTCGGTCGTCCAGTTGATCAGCTGGTTGCCGTCGCGGTCGACGTCGTCGATGATCGGATAGATCACGATCTTGCCGGTGAGGATCGAGCCGACCCGCAGGTAGCTGCGCCCGGTGAGGATCGGCCGGTGCCGCGTCACCCCGCGCCAGGTGTTGATGCCGACGAAGGCGACCTGCTTCGTCCGGATAGAAGTGCCGGCGGATCGCCGAGTTGACGCCGTCGCAGGCGATCGCGGCGGCGGCGCGCACGGGCTCGAGCGCGCGGCCGGACGACATCTCGGTGAAGTGAAGCGTCGCCGCGTCGTCGTCCTGTTCGACGCCGACGCAATTGCGGTCGGTCACGATGCGGTCGCGGCCGAGCCGTTCGCACGCTGCCTCGTAAAGGATCAAATGCAGCCGCCCGCGATGGATGCCGATCTCCGGCAGCTGATAGCCGGCGAATCGTCCGCGCTGCTCCCGGTAGATCAGCTGGCCGAAGCGGTTGAAGAAGCAGCTCTCGCGGTTCTCGATGCCGGCTTTCTCGATCTCCGCCTGCAGGCCGAGCGCCGCCAGCTCGCGCATGGCATGGGGCAGGAGCGTGATGCCGACGCCGAGCTCCTGCACCTCCGGCGCGCGCTCGTAGACGCGGCACGCGATGCCGCGCGCGTGCAGGGCGAGCGCGAGCGTGAGCCCGCAAATGCCGCCGCCGACGATGGCGATCTCGGATGAGGGGACATCGCGCCACTGTTCACGCTATTTGGGTCTGACACGGACGATGAGGTTCCCCACGTAGGCTCGTCCCGCAAATGAAATCGATTGCTCGCACATTCGTTCGAAGTATGTGGCGAACACACGTATGCGAGCGCCGTCGCGAAATGCGAAGTAGGCTGACTGAAGCGTGGAGGCTCTGTTCAGTGCCGCGGCCATTCCGCTGAATGCCTCACGTGCCGGCGGCGCGTCCGGTTCGCCATACCAGGCTCGGACCAAATCTAAAGCATGAGTCGCATTCGCTCGCAGCATGCATCGCTCGCTAGTAGCATTCTGTTTTGCAGCTCAATCTCCTGAGAGGCCGGCGAGATCGAAACGAAAGGTGAGTCGAAAGGCATGCCGTCGATTTCAATCGGGTGGGTCGCGGTCAACCGTCCGAGGAACTTGCGGTCTCCGGCTTCTTCGACACTCGCAATGCGTCGGATCTCGTCTTCCGTCATGCCGAACAGGCAAGGTGCGAAACCGGAAGCGATCCACGTTCAGATGCTGGAACCGAAGAGGACAACACCGCCGACAAAACGACCGCAATGATGGATTTCGTCAGGCATCTCATTTGGCGCCGTCGTTGCCATGCGATTTTGGCTTTTTTCCCGATGTCGATTGCCATCCAACGTTAAGCGGGTTGCATCGCCCGCCAGACCTTCTCGGGCGTCGCCGGCATGTCGATGCGTGGCCGCCGGCCGTCCGGGATCGCGTCGGCGATCGCGTTCATCGAGGGCGGCGAGCGAGCCGATGGTGCCGCCTTCGCCCACGCCCTTCACGCCGAGCGGATTGGTGGTGGCCGGCACGTTGTGCAGGCCGTCCCGGATCGGCGGCATGTGGTGGGCGCGCGGCATGCGCGTAGTCCATGAACGAGCCGGCGACCAGCTGGCCGCTGTCGGCATCGTAGACGGCGTTCTCGAACAGCACCTGTCCGAGCCCCTGCGCGAGGCCGCCGTGCACCTGGCCCTCGACGATCACGTGGTCGAGCACGTAGCCGCAGTCGTCGACCGCCGTGTAGCCGACGATCGTCACCACGCCGGTGTCCGGGATCGATCTCGACCTCGGCGATGTGGCAGCCGTTCGGAAAGGCCTGCGGCGTGTCGGCCTTGGTGTTGGTGTCGAGGCTCTCGGCGATAACGCCGCGCTGCGCCAGGTCCTTGGCGCGCTCGGCGACCTCGAACAGCGACAGCCGGCGGTCGGTGCCGACCACCTCGAAATGGCCGTCGCGGTAGGCGATGTCGGTCTCGGCGGCTTCGAGCAGCGCGGACGCGGCCTTCTTGCCCTTCTCGAGCACCAGCTCGACCACGCGTGACCACCGCGTGGCTCGACCGTCATGGCGCCGCGCGACGCGACCGAGGCGAGGCCGGCGACGCCGAGCGCGGTGTCGCCCTGGCGCACGCGCACCTGCTGCGGCGTCGATCTGCCGAGCCGCTCGGCCGCCAGCCGGCTGAACACGGTCGCGTGCCCCTGGCCGGTCGAATGCAGGCCGAGGCCGAGCGTGCAGCGGATCCTTGCCGTTGAACGTGACGGACGCGCCCTCGGTCGGCATGCCGCCGGAATGTTCCAGGAAGCACGAGATGCCGAGCCCGCGCCGCTTGCCGCGCTTCGCCGCCTCCGCGGCGCCGCTTGCGAAGCCGTGTCGTAGTCCGCGAGCGTCAGCGCCTTGTTCGAGCACCGGCGCGAAGTCGCCGCTGTCATAGGTGGTGCCGACCGGCGGTCTTGTAGGGCATCGCGGACGGCGCGATCAGGTTGCGCCGGCGCAGTTCCGCCGGTCGATGCCGGTGACGCGCGCCGCCTCGTCGACCACGCGCTCGATCACGTAGTTCGCCTCCGGCCGGCCGGCGCCGCGATAGGGGCCGGTCGGCACCGTGTTGGTGAAGGCGCAGCGCACCTCCGATGGCGACCTTCGGGATGTCGTACATCGCCGGGAAGCAGCGCGCGAAATTGCTGGTCTGGATGAAGGGCGCCGTTCGAGGTCACGTAGCCGCCCATGCCGGCGAGTGGCGGATCTGCAGCGCCAGGAACTTGCCGTTCGGGTCGAGCGCCAGCTCGGCCGCGGTGACGGTGTCGCGCGCCTGGTTGTCGCTCACGAACGACTTCCGAGCGCGTCGACATCCAGTGCACCGGCCGCCCGGTGAGCGCGCGCCGCGACCAGCAGCGCGACGTATTCCGGATAGGCCGGCGTCTTCATGCCGAAGGCGCCGCCGACGTCCTCGCTGAAGACGCGCAGCTGCTCGCGCTTGATCCCCATGATGGCGACGATCTGGTCGGCAACCGCATTGGCGCCTTGGGTGCAGCCGCGCAGCGTGTAGGCGTCCTTGGCCGCGTCGTAGCTCGCGGTGGCGCCGCGCGTTTCCATCGTGGCGACGACCAGCCGCTGGTTGACGACCGTGACGCGCGCGACGTGGGCCGCGCCGGCGACGATCCGCTCGACCTCGCTGACGCTTCGCCTCGTCGTCCGGGATGATCCAGTCGAGGCAGACATTGCCCGGCGCCTCCGGCCAGAGCTGCGGCGCGCCCGGCTCGACCGCTGCGCGGATGTCGACGACCGGCGCCAGCTTCTCGTAGTCGACCGCGACCAGCTCGGCCGCGTCCATGGCGGCGAGCCGCGATCCCGCGACCACCACGGCGACCGCCTCGCCGACATGCATCACGCGGTCGATCGCCAGCACCGGCCGGAACGGATCGACGAGCTTCGAGCCGTTGCGTCCTTCCTGCGGCGGATGGCGCGAGACACGTTGCCGACACCGGCTGCCGCCATGTCCTTGGCCGTGAGCACCGCGACCACGCCCGGGGCGCGCCGCGCGGCTTCGACGTCGATCGCGCCGATGCGCGCGAACGCATGCGGCGAGCGCACGAAGTATGCATAGGCCTGGTTCGGCACCACAACGTCATCGAGAAGCGGCCGGCGCCGGTGACCAGCGCGTGATCCTCGACCCGCGGCGGGTAGGTGGGGTGCGTATCGGTCGGGTGGATGGTCATCGACGGGCTTCCAATAGCATTCTATCCGTCCGCAAAGATCGCATCCAAATCGCGCCGGCCATGCAGTACCCGGACGATTTCAACGACCGCATCGCCGGGTCGATAGAATACGAGGTACGGATGCACAACAATCGAGCGCATTCCCTTGATTAGCTCGGTGCGCTGGTGCGCCTTGAGAACGGCCGCGTGACAAGCCGGTCGCAGGCGGTGACGATATTGCGGAGCTCTCGGTCCGCAATACTGGGTGAGGCCTGCTCCGCCAGGTAACTCCATATGTCGAGAAGGTCCGTGTCGGCCTCTGGCGACCAGATCAGACGCCGGTCAAGCCTTGCCATGCCTCGCACGCGCTCGCGCGAGCAGGTCCTCGACGTCAAGCGGCCGTCCTTCGCCGGCGTCAAGCGAGCGAATGCCCTGCTCCAGATCGGCCCGCAATGCGCGCAGCTTCTCGACGTGTGCCAAGAGCTCGCGGCCGATCTTCTCCTGCGCCGGGTCGGGCAGCTTTGCGACCTCCGCGAGCGCGCGCTCTAGTGTCTTGACCATGCTCCGCCTCTTAGCACAGCTGCATTCCGCAGGCATCCCATCCAGAGGCGTTGCTCGACGATTTCTGACGCGAGGTCGAAAGATGGAGGCAATGAAATGAGGAGACCGCCGCCGCGCGTCTGCTGGCTAGAGACCTTTCTCAACCATATCCACCACCCGCCGCGCCAGCGCATCCGTCTGCGCGCGGGGGAGGGCGCGCATCGGCCCGTCGATGGTCAACATCGCGAAGCCATGGACGGTCGACCAGGCGAGAAACTCGGCGCCGGTGCGGCGTTCCGTCGGCAGCACGCCGGCCTCGACCATGCGGTCGAGCGCCATCCCCAGCAGCTGGAACGGGTTGAGACCCGTGCTCCCCGCCTTGGCCGGATCGGGCGTCGCCGGCCAATCGTAGGGAACCGCGAAGATGGTGCGGAACAGCCCGGTCTCGGTCAGGGCGAAATACACATAGCCGAGGCCGACGGCGCGCAGGCTCGCCCGTGCCAGCTCGGCCGGGCCGAGCGCGGCGCTCAAGGCGCCGAGCTCGGTCTCCATCGTGTGCGCGAGGCGCGACAGCGCCGCCATGCGCACGGCGTGCAACAGCTCCAGCCGGCTCGCGAAGTGCCGGTAGGCGGCATTCGGCACGACGCCTGCCCGTCGTGTGGCCTCGCGCAGCACGACCGCGCCCGGTCCGCCGGCCTGTGCCAGAGCGATGCCGGCCTCCAGCAGCGCCCGGCGCAGATCGCCGTGGCGATACGTGCTGCGCGTCGCCGATTTCGTGTCTTGGTCCGTCATCGTCGTCCTATGTGGACAGCGTCCATTTTTTATGCCATGACTTGTGGACGGTGTACACAATCATCTGCACCGAACCGGCTGCGGTCATGCGCCGGAAGATCTCGAACTGGACGAAAGGAGAGCAAGATGCTGGTCCAGCCCTACCTGTTCTTCGGCGGCCGCTGCCAGGAAGCGGTCGAGTTCTATGGTGATGTGCTCGGCGCGGAGGTGCAAATGCTGATCCGCTTCAAGGAGAGCCCGGAGCCGCCGCCGCCCGGCATGATCCCCGACGATTGGGGCGACAAGGTCATGCACGCCTGCCTCAAGATCGGCGACACGCTCGTAATGGCGTCGGACGGCTGTGCCGGCAACGAAGCGGGCTTCAGCGGCTTTTCGCTGTCGCTCTCGGTCGCGAACGAGGCCGAAGCCGACCGCACCTTCGCGGCGCTGTCCGACCGCGGCCAGGTGACGATGCCGCTCGGCAAGACGTTCTTCTCGCCGCGCTTCGGCATGCTGGTCGACCGCTTCGGCGTCAGCTGGACGGTGGTGGCGCAGGCCGAGGCCCAAGCGCTCGCGGCGTAGCGCCGCCGACGGCAAGACTCGTCTTTCCTTTCGACGCCCGCGTCGACATGCTGCCGCGCGCCGCTTGAGGCGCGCGGCTCATCCGTGGGCCGGCGCTGCCGACCCCGCGAGCCGGTCCGACCGGCCGGCGGCCACGGTCAGGTCCGACCGGGGCTTATTCTCTTGGTCAGCAGCATGCCGCCTATGCCGGCGGACAGCGCCTTCCGGCCGCCCCAGCGTTGGTGCAATCGATCAAGCATCAAATAGATCACCGGCGTGGTGTAGAGGGTGAGGATCTGGGACACCAGCAGCCCGCCCACGATGGTGATGCCGAGCGGCCGGCGCAGCTCCGATCCGGGTCCGGAGGCGATCATCAGCGGCACGGCTCCCAGCATCGCCGCCATGGTGGTCATCAGGATTGGCCGGAAGCGTTCCATGCAAGCTTCGAAAATCGCCTTTTCGGGCGGAAGCCCGCGCTGGCGTTGCGCCTCGAGCGCGAAATCGACCAGCATGATGCCGTTCTTC
The DNA here is from genome assembly GCA_963738705.1 of uncultured Alphaproteobacteria bacterium. Taxonomy (GTDB): domain Bacteria; phylum Pseudomonadota; class Alphaproteobacteria; order Rhizobiales; family Xanthobacteraceae; genus CAVTXS01. The sequence continues at coordinate 57,600 of CAVTXS010000003.1, read as the reverse complement.
TTCACGATGCCGATTAGGAGGATGATGCCGATGAAGGCGATCACCGTGAGCTCGGCGCCGAACAGCCGCAACGCGAGCAGCGCGCCCAGGCCCGCCGAGGGCAGCGTGGAGATGATCGTCAGCGGGTGGGCAAGGCTCTCGTAGAGCACGCCGAGCACGATGTAGACCGCGACCAGGGCGGCGAGAATCAGCAGCGGCTGCGTACCGGTGTTGCGCGCGAGATCGCGCACCTCGCCGGCAAATTCCGCATGGATCACGTCCGGGAGCCGCATCTCGGCGATGGCGTTCTGCACCGCCACCGAGGCCGTCTCCAGCACCGTGTCGGGACGCAGATTGAACATGACGGTGACCGAGGGGAACTGCCCCTGGTGATTGACCACGAGCGGAGCGAATGCGCGCTCGAACCGCGCCACGGCCGAGAGCGGCACCTGCGTTCCGCCGCTGCCCGAAACATAGACCTGGCTTAAATCCTCCGGATCGCGTTGCAGCCGCGGATCGATCTCCAGGATCACGCGGTACTGATTGCGCTGAGTGTAGATCGTCGAGATCTGGCGCTGCGAGAAGGCGTTGTTGAGCGCGTTGTCGATGTCCTGGATGCGCACGCCGAGCCGGGCCGCGGCCGGCCGGTCGATCGCGACGTTGAGCTGCAGCCCGCCCTGCTCGCGATCGGTCGAAACGTCGATGATGCCGGGGATCTGCTTGATGCGCTCCTGCACCCGCGGATGCCATTTCTGCAGCTCTTCGACATCGGGGCTCCACATCGTGAACTGATATTGCGCGCGCCCCTGACGCGCGCCGACCCGAAGGTCCTGCGCCGGCACCATGAACAGGCGGATGCCGGCGACGTTTTGCAGCTTGCCGCGCAGACGGTCGACCACGCGCGCCGTGCTCAGGCCGTCGCGCTCCGCCAGCGGCTTGAGGCTGATGAACATGCGCCCCTGATTGACCGAGCCGCTCCAGTTCGAGCCGCCGACCGAGGAACCGACGCCGGCGATGGCCGGATCAGCCGCGACGATATCGAGCACCCGCTTCTGCAGATCCACCATGGTCTGATAGGAGACATCGGGGGAAGCCTGCGTCGATCCGAAGATCAGGCCGGTGTCGTCCTGCGGGAAATAGCCCTTCGGCGTCTTGACGTAGAGATCGACCGTGAGCGCGACCGTCGCCGCCATCACCACCAGCATGAGGATGCGGTGACGAAGCGCCACAGCGAGCGTCGCCGCGTAGGCGCGCAGCATGCGCGTCAGGATGCCGTTCACCACCCGGTCGAACAGCGTGGCATCGCGGCTCGGCGGCTGTTTGACGAAATGCGCGCAGATCATTGGCGTGACCGACAACGACACGACCGTCGACACCACGATCGCAAACGCGAGCGTCACCGAAAATTCGCGGAATAGGCGGCCGACGATGCCGCCCATGAACAGCAACGGGATGAAGGCCGCCACCAGCGATACGCTGATGGACAGAACGGTAAATCCGATCTGCCGCGCGCCCTGCAGCGCGGCGCGCATCGGCCGCATGCCCTTCTCCAGGTTGCGGAACGTGTTCTCGATCATGACGATGGCGTCGTCGACCACGAAGCCGACCGAGACCGCGAGCGCCATCAGGGAGATATTGTCGATCGAGAAGCCGGCGACCCACATGGCCGCGCAGGTGCCGGCGAGCGACAGCGGCACGGTGACGCCGGCCGCGACCGTGGCGGCGAGCCGCCGCAGGAACACGAACACCACCAGCATCACGAGCACGATGGTGGCGAGGAGCGTGAGCTGCATGTCCTGCACGCTTGCGCGGATCGTGCCGGTGCGATCCGACAGGATCGAGATGTCGATGCCGGCCGGAATCCACCGCTTCAGCTCGGGCAGCAGCTGCTTGATGCGATCGACCGTCTCGATGACGTTGGCGTCGCCCTGCTTGGTGATGATCAGCAGCACGGCCGGCTGCTGGTTGAACCACGCGGCCGAGCGGCGATTGCGTGTCGCCTGCTCGACCGACGCGATGTCGGTCAGCCGCACCACATTGCCGTTCGCGGTCTTGACGATGAGCGGATCGTAGGCGGAAACGGTGCGCAACTGATCGTTGGTGGCAATGGTTTCGGCGCGCTCGTCGCCGTCGAACACGCCGAGCGGACCGGTGCTGTTGGCGGCAACGATCGCGGCGCGCACCTGCTCGAAGGAAATGCCCGCGGCCGCGATCGCCGCCGGATTGACCCGCACGCGGATCGCCGGCTGTTCGGCCCCGCTGACGGTGACGTCGGCAACGCCGTCCACCTGGGAGATCCGCTGCGCCACCACGGTGTCGGCGGCGTCATAGATCGCGCTCGGCGACAGCGTGCTCGATGTCAGCGCAATGATCAGAATCGGCGAGGCCGCTGGGTTCACCTTGCGGAAGCTCGGCAGCGTCGGCAGATCGCCGGGAAGATCGCTCAGCGCGGCGTTGAGCGCCGCCTGCACGTCGCGGGCCGCACGGTCCACGCTCCGGCCGAGCTCGAACTGCACCGCGATGCTGGTGAAGCCGAGCGAGCTCGTCGAGGTCATCTCGGTGACGCCGGCGATCTCGCCCAGCCGGCGCTCGAGCGGCGCCGCCACCGTCGCCGCCATGATGGTGGGGTCGGCGCCCGGCCGGCTCGCCGACACCCGGATGGTCGGAAATTCGAAACTCGGCAAGCTCGCGACCGGGAGGAAACGATAGGCGACCAGGCCGACCAGAAACAGGCCGATCGCGAGCAACGTGGTTCCCACCGGCCGCAGGATGAAGGGACGGGCGAAATTCATCGCCTCACTCGGCCGCGGTCCGGCTGAACGGCAACCGGAGTTGCGGGGACGGCGGCAGCGGGCGGACCGACGGCCGGCCGGTGAGGCGCACCTTCAGCCGCTCCATCGCCAGATAGATCACCGGCGTCGTATAGAGGGTGAGCAGCTGGCTCAGCAGCAACCCGCCGATGATGGTGACGCCGAGCGGGAAGCGCAGCTCCGATCCGGTGCCGCTTTCGAGCGCGAGCGGCAAGGCGCCGAACAGCGCCGCCAAGGTCGTCATCATGATGGGGCGGAAGCGCAGCAGCGAGGCGCGCACGATCGCGTCGCGCGGGGAGAGCCGATCGCGGCGCTCCGCTTCCAACGCGAAGTCGATCATCATGATGGCGTTCTTCTTCACGATGCCCATCAGCAGCACGATGCCGATCAAGGCGATCACCGACAGATCCTGTCCGCAGACCATCAGCGCGAGCAGGGCGCCGACGCCGGCCGACGGCAGCGTCGACAGAATGGTGAACGGATGGATGAAGCTCTCGTAGAGCACGCCGAGTACGATGTAGATGGTGATCGCGGCGGCAAGGATGAGCCAGGGCTGGCCGGCGAGCGACTTGGCAAACTCTGCGGCGTCGCCGGAATAGCTTCCGACCAGCGATGACGGCATCCCGATCGTCTGCTCGGCAGCCCCGATGGCGGCGACCGCATCGCCGAGGGAAGCGCCGGGCGCCAGGTTGAAGCTCAGCGTGACCGCGGGGAACTGCTCCTGATGCATGATGGCGAGCGGGGCGGTGGTGCGCGCCACCTGCGCAAACGCGCTCAACGGCACCTGTGCGCTGGCGCTCCCGGGCACAAAGGTGCTCAGCGTCCCGGAGGTTTGCGCGCTGGAGGTCGAAGCCGGCTGGACCGTGATATTGGCGGGCACGTACAGCTTGGCGAGGGCCGCGGCCGGATTGCGCTGGTACTCCGGCATCGCCTCGAGGATCACGCGATACTGGTTGGCCTGGCCGTAGATGGTCGAGATCTGCCGCTGTCCGAACGCATCGTAGAGCGTATCGTTGACGGCCTGCATCGAGACGCCGAGGCGTCCGGCAATCTCGCGATCGACATCCACCACGACGCGCAGTCCCCCTTCCTGCGCCTCGGAGGACACATCGCTTAGAATGACCGCGCGGCGCAGCTCGTTCACGAGCTTTTCCGACCACGCCACGACCTCGCGGGCATCGGTGCCGGCGAGGGTGTACTGGTATTGGGCGCGGCTGGAACGGGTGCTGATCTGGATATCCTGCACCGGCTGGAAGTAGATCGTCAGTCCCGGAATTGGCGCCACCAGCTCCTTCAGATTCTCGACGATGTCGGCGGCCGTGGCGGTGCGGGCATCGCGCGGCTTGAGCGTGATCGCCAGGCGCCCGGCATTGGGCGTGGGATTGAGCGGGCTCACGCCGATCACCGAGGTGACGCCGGTGACGTTGGGGTCCCGGCGGATGGCGGCGACCGCCTCGGTCTGCAGCCGCTGCATTTCGGTGAACGAAACCGTGACGCCGGCCTCGCTGACCGCGGTGATCAGTCCGGTGTCCTGCACGGGGAGGAAACCCTTGGGCGCAACGACGTAGAGCCAGATCGTCGCGATCAGCGTCGCCGCCGTGGTGAGCAGCGTCAAGGTCTGGTGCCGCAGCACCCATTCCAGGCTGCGCCGATAGGCCTCCACCGACCAATCGACCACACCGTTGAACGCGCGCGCCATGATGTTGGGCTTGTTGCCCTCGACGTGCCGCAGCAGCTGGCTGCACATCATCGGCGTGAGCGTCAGCGAGACGATCGCCGAGGTGATGACCGCGATCGTCAGCGTCAACGCAAACTCGCGGAACATGCGCCCGACGAGCCCGGTCATGAACAGCAGCGGAATGAACACGGCGATCAACGAGACGGTGAGCGAGATCACCGTGAATCCGATCTCGCGCGCGCCGCGCAGCGCGGCTTCCAGCGGCGGCTCGCCATCCTCCATGTGCCGGACGATGTTTTCCATCATGACGATCGCGTCGTCGACCACGAAGCCGGTGCCGATCGTGAGCGCCATCAGCGACAGGTTGTCGAGGCTGAAACCGCAGAACCACATGACCGCGAACGTTGCGACCAGGGACAAGGGCAACGCGACGCCGGCGATGATGGTGGCGCGGATCGAGCGCAGGAAGATCAGGACCACCAGCACGACCAGACCGACCGCGAGCACCAAGGTGAACTGCACGTCGCGCACCGAGGCGCGGATCGTGTGCGTGCGGTCGTGCACGACCGTGAGCTTGATGCCGACCGGCATCGCGCGCTGCAGGCGCGGAAGCTCGCCGAGCACGCGCCGCACCGTCTCGATCACGTTGGCGCCGGGCTGGCGCTGAACGTCGATGATCGCCGCCGGCGTCCCGTTGTACCAGCCGCCGACTTTGGTGTTTTCCAGTCCATCGACGACGACGGCGACGTCGCCGAGCAGCACCGGGGCACCGTTGCGATACGCGATGGTGACCGCCTTGTAGGCCTCGGCACCCGCAATCTGATCGTTGGCGGCGATGGTGTAGGACTGCTGCGAGCCGTCGAGTGCGCCCTTCGGTCCGGCAACATTGGCGTTGACGATGGCGGTGCGCAGATCCTCCAGTCCGAGCCCGTAAGCGGCGAGCCGCGCCAGGTCGGCCTGGATACGGATCGCGGGACGGATGCCGCCTTGCACCGAGACATGGCCGACGCCGGTGATCTGGCTGAGCCGCTGCGCGATCAACGTGTCGGCAAGGTCGCTCATTTCGCGCAACGAGATGGTCTCCGACGTCAAGGCCAGCGTGACGATCGGGGCATCCGCCGGGTTTACCTTCGAGTAGGTGGGCGGATAGGGGAGATTGCGCGGCAGGGTCGATCCGGCGGCGTTGATCGCCGCCTGCACGTCCTGCGTAGCGCCATCGATGTCGCGATTGAGATCGAACTGCAGGGTGATCTGGCTCACCCCGTAGGAGCTCGACGAGGTCATGGTCACGAGCGCCGGCACCTGCCCGAACTGCCGTTCCAGCGGCGCGGTGACCAGCGACGCGATCGTGTCGGGACTGCCGCCCGGCAGCTGGGTGGTGACTTGGATCGACGGGAAATCGACCTGCGGCAGCGCCGATACCGGCAGCCACCAATAGCCGAGCGCGCCGGAAAGCAGGACCGCGACACCGAGCAGCGAGGTGGCGATCGGCCGGTGGATGAAGGGCGCCGAAACGCTCATTGGGTGGCGCCCGGCGTCGCTTCGGAACGCTGGCGCCGGCGGCTGCCGTCGCGGCCGCCGCCATCGCGGCCGCCGCCCTCGGCCGACGGCGCGCCGTCGCGCTGCCTTTCGCCGCCTCCGCGCGGCCGCTCGCGCACCGGCGACGGCTGGCTGTCGCCGCCGCTGCCGATCGCGATCTTGGCGCCATCCGACAGACGCACGAATCCGCTGGTGACCACGCGCTCGCCCGACTGCAATCCGCTCGCCACGACGGCCTGGGCGTCGTCCTGCTGCGTCACCGCGATCGGCGTCATGCCCACGGTATCGCCGTCCTTGACGACATAAACGAAGGCCCCGTTCGGCCCGCGCTGCACCGCCGCCGTCGGCACCACGACGACTTGGCGCAAAGTGTCCACCAGCAGCCGGACATTGATGAACTGGCCGGGCCACAGTTGCAGCTCGGGATTGGGGAACTCGGCCTTCATCTTCACGGTCCCGGTGGTCTGATCGACCTGGTTGTCGACGACCTGCAGCACACCGCGATCGACCACGGTCTTGTTGTCGCTGCCGAGCGCCTCGACCGTCAGCGGCCCTTGCGCGGCCGCCTTATTGACGCGCCGCAATTGCTGCTGCGGCAGGCTGAAGAACACCGAAATCGGCTTGATCTGCGTGATGACGACGATGCCGCCGCCGCCGCCGTCGCCTCCGCGCACGATGTTGCCCTCGTCGACCATGCGGATTCCGGTGCGCCCTGAGATCGGCGCCACGATCTTGGTGTAGTCGAGATAGGCTTGCGCGTTGTCGATCGCCGCCTGATCGAGCCGCACCTGCGCTTCCAGCTGCGCGACCTGGGCACGCTGGGTATCGATCTGTTTCTCGGCCACGCTATTGCTCGACATGCGGTTGTATCGATCGAGATCGCGCCGGGCATTCTCGAGCTGCGCCTCGTCCTGCGCCTTCCTCGCCTTCGCCTGATCGAGCTGCGCCTGATAGGTGACCGGATCGATCTCGGCGAGCACGTCGCCGCGCACGACGTCCTGGCCTTCCTTGAACGACAGTTTGATCAGCTTGCCGTCCACCTGCGGCCGCACCGTTACGGTGTTGAGCGCGCGTATCGTGCCGACGCCGTCGAGGAAGACGGGGACATCGGCCAGGTTGGCGACGGCCGCCAGCACCGGAACCGGACCTTCGCCGCCGCGGGACCGGCCGCCTTGCTGCTGGCGCTGCTGCGGCTGCCACGGTCCGGCGACCCACACGACCGCGCCGGCGACGATGACGCAGCCGATGAACAGCGAAAACAGCCGGCCGCGCCAGGACCGCCGGGGGCGAATGCGCTCCGGCACGTCCGCCTGCTCGCTGGGCGGAGATTGGGGTATGAAGAGCATCGGGTCGCTCGATCCTATCGGCTCGTTTCGCTGCCGCTGCGTGGACGCGGCGGCCAGTCGGCGAGCCTGTCGCGGCCCGCGACCGACATCTTGGCTGCGGCGGCCGCGATCACCTCCTGCAGCGACCGATCGAAGTCCTGCCGGGCGGCGCGCGTCTCGGCCATCGTCGCGCGCAGGGGCTCGGTCTCGAACGGTTGCGCGCGCAAGGCCTTACGGATGCGGTCCTGTGCTTGCCGGTAGGTGCCCTGGACCGCTTCCACGGAAGCCGCGCGGTCGCGGAACTCGCCGCGCAGAATGTCGGCATCGTTCGCCGGCAAGGTAACGGCGAGGCGCTCGATGCGGGCCGCAACGCTGCGGTCGAGCGCCGCGGATGGCGCCGCCGGAGGCGCCAGGTAGTGCCGTGCCGCAAGCGCGCCCGCGGCTCCGACGAAGAACAAGTTCAGCGCCAGCGAGCCCAGAAGAAGCCAGCGCGTGCCGCGATCCTCGGTCAGGGAGGGTGATAAAGCTGACATCATGGCCGTACCCCGGTCACCGGTTCGGGATCGAAAACCAGCCCGGCAACGTCCGTTTCAGCGAGGGCGGCCGAAGCAGCGGCCGCGCCGCTCTGCTCGAACAAACCGATGTCCGCGCCGAACAGCCCGAGCGCTACTCCCAAGATGCCGGCGCAAGCCAACGCCGCAACGCGCGGCCATGCCGGCGTCAGATCGACGTCGAGCAATGCGGTCGGCCACCAGTGCGACAGCATTGAACGCCGTTGCTGCGGCAGCGGCCGCGCCATGAGCGTCGCAAGGACGCGGGCGGCGAGCGCGTCGTCTTTCGATTGCTCCGGCATCGCGCACGCCTCGCGCGCGATCAGCTCATCGAGCCGGCGTTCAACGGATTGCGCGGACTTCATGATCGAGCGCTCCTCGTCATCCACGGTGGGCACCCCTCGCTTCGGCGAACCTGAATTTTCGGCTAGGCGTCGCGGCCCAGGACGGGGCCGAGCCTCGTTCGCAAGCTGCGTCTGGCCCGGACCAGCAGGGTCTCCACAGCGGAAACCGAGGTACCGATGGCCGCGGCGGTTTCCGCGTTGCTGAGTCCCTCCGCATAGGTGAGCGTAATGGCGGCGCGCTGTTGTGCCGGCAGCTCGGCGACTGCGGACGCCACGCGCCGGTCGAGCTCGTCGCGCTCAAGCTGCGTGCTCGGATCGGCCGCTGGATCAGGCGGATCGCCGGCTTGTTCGAGCGGCACGAATGGTGCCCGACGCCGCCGGTTGAGACTGAGGTTGAGCACCACGCGATAGAACCAGGTGCGAAACGCCGCCACCGGCCGCCAGCGCGGCGCGTTGATCCAGACCTGCAGCAGCGCCTCCTGCACGATCTCCTCGGCATCGGCCTCGCTTCCCGTGGTCCGGCGGGCGAGACGGACCGCGCGTGCGGCGTAACGCTGCGCCAACAGGCGAAACGCCGCCTCGTCGCCGCGCGCGACCCTGAGCATGAGGTCTTCATCGCTCGGCCCATGCATGCTGGACGGTTCCGGTTCGCGCGCTGCCCCGCCTCACCGCGGCACCCCGGCGCCGCGCAATTCGGAAGGCCTGGCAGCGGCCGGGACCAGGCGCCACCAGAAACCACGACGGGGCTAACCGTGATGCCTCGATGGTACAGGACGTTGTTCACTGGCGTGAAGGGACCCAATTGACACCTGTCGAGAGCAGCGCCGGGTTCGGCGCCGAAATCACCAGGGTTTAAACACCTGAATTTCGAAAACCCTGCAGGGCTTCCGCGAGGTCAGCTAAGCATCTGAAATGGCAGGGGATTGCCCGAGTCGCGGTAAGGTTTGGACACCTTGGCGACTGCGGCGCGGTGTCGATCAGAACACGCTCCCGGCAATGTTCACGGTCAGCGCGATGATCGTCGTGTTGAACAAGAACGAGAACACGCCGTGCGCCGTGACGGTCAGCCGGATCGGCTTGCTGGTCACGGCGACATCGGAAACCTGCGAGGTCATGCCGATGACCAGCGAGAAATACATGAAGTCCCCATAGTCCGGAGACCCGTTGCCGGGGAATTTGAGGCCGCCGCTGCGACCCCCTTGCCGGTAGTACTCATACGCATAGTGCAAGGCGAACATCGTGTGCGTGAACAGCCAGGACAGCAGAATCGTCCCCACCGCCAAACCGACACGCAGACCGTAGTTGCCGCTATTTTTCGCGGCTGCGAGCTCGGCAAAGATGGCGGCGACGCTGGCCAACGCCGCCAGTGCGGTCGCCACCAGGAGCACTCCGGCCCCCTCGTCCTGGGCTTCCGCGCGCCGACGGATGACGTCGACGTTGGAGCAAATCATCATTGCAAACGTCAACAGGAGATACAGGCCCGCAGTCGTATCCCAGGCCAGCAGCAGACGCGTGGCGATCGACCAATCGCGAAGGACGGCGATCAGCACGCCGCCCAGGGCGATCGATATCAGCAATCGCACATGGAGATGCGCGAAGCGCAGGGCGCGAGGCAGAGGGCGCAAGGAACGCTGTGCGGCCATCGGCATACCGCAGCCAACAATCCAATCACGTGCGACGGTCGGCGACAAAATGCGCGGTCGCCTGCAGCACGGCGGCGCGCGCGCCGAATGGGGCAAGCGCCTCCTCCGCCTCTGTGACCAGCGCCTTCAGCCGTGCCCGCGCGCCTGGAATCCCGAGCGCGCTCACGAACGTCGCCTTGCCGGCGGCGGCATCCTTGCCGGTCGCTTTGCCGACGGTCGTGGCGTCGCCCTCGACGTCGAGCAGATCGTCGGCGATCTGGAACGCTTCGCCCAGCGCGCGGCCATAGCGCTCCAGCGCGTCGTGATGCTCGGCAGCCGCCCGCCCGAGAATGGCCCCCGCCGTACACGCAAAGCGCAGCAAGGCGCCGGTCTTCATCGCCTGCAGGGTGCGGATGTCCTCTTCCTGGAGCGCGGTCTTGCCGCCAAAACGCCCCTCGGCCGCGAGGTCGAGCATCTGGCCGCCCGCCATGCCGCCGAGCCCCGCCGCGCGCGCCAGCGCCAGGACCAGAGCGGCACGCACCGAGGCGTCAGGATGCGCTTGCGGCCGCCCCAGGATGTCGAAGGCGATCGTCAGCAAGCCGTCCCCGGCCAGAATGGCGGTTGCGTCGTCAAAGGCCTTGTGGACGGTGGGACGGCCGCGTCGCAGCGCGTCGTCGTCCATCGCCGGCAGGTCGTCGTGCACCAGCGAATAGCAATGCACGCATTCGAGCGCCGCACCGGCCATCAGCGCATGCGGGCGCGCCACGTCGAACAGGGCCGCAGTTTCGACGACAAGAAACGGCCGCAGGCGCTTGCCGCCGCCCAGGCAGGCATAGCGCATGGCTTCGAGCAGCCGCCCGGGACGGCCGATTTCGCCGGTGGCGGGCTGCGCGGCGAGCAACGAATCGAGCAGCGTCTCGATCTCCTCGGCGACCGCCGAGAGCCGGGCGTTCAAAGGGGCGTTTCGATCCTGCTTGGTCATGGGCGTTGCGATGCTGGGCTTGTCCGCATGCCCTACGCAACCTCGGCCCGTCAAGAACACGCGATTATGGTTGACGACCCCACCGGCGCCGCAGAGGCGCCTTACTGAGGCTCAATGGAATTGTCCGCAAGCTCAGGCTCCCGTCCGAAACCGCACGCCGTCCGGCGAGTTTTTCGCGCCGCCATCCTGCTGGTCGCAGCGGTACTGCTTCTGCCTTATGCCCTGACACCCCTTTATCTGGTGGTGAATCCGGTCTCGACGCCCATGATATGGCGGTGGTTGAGCGGAGCCCGTGTCGAGCGGAGCTATGTCCCCCTTTCGGTGATCGCGCCGGTCCTGCCGGTCACCGTCATCGTCGCCGAGGACGCACGCTTCTGCAGCCATTCCGGCATCGACTGGACGCAGGTGCGCGAGGCGATCGGGGACGCCGACGACCTCAGCGAGGCGCGCGGCGGCTCGACCATCACCCAACAGGTCGCCAAGAACCTGTTCCTGTGGCAGGGCCGCAGCTTCGTGCGCAAGGCTTTGGAGTTTCCATTGGCCTACTGGATCGACCTGATCGTGCCGAAGCGGCGGATCATGGAAATCTACCTCAACATCGCCGAGTGGGGCCCGAACGGGGAGTTTGGGGCCGAGGCCGGCGCGCGCTACGCATTCGGGAAGCCGGCCGCCAATCTGACGCCGCGGGAGGCCGCCCTGATGACCGCGGTCTTGCCCAATCCGAAAAGGCGCAGCGCCCGGCATCCCGGCCCGGGCGTGCGCCGTCTCGCCGGACTCTACGAGGCCCGCGCACGCGCCTCGCGCGCGCTGGCGCAATGTCTGCTGCGCGGCAGACCCTAGGCCGCGCCGTTATCGCGAGGAGCGCAAGCGACGAAGCAATGCATGTGGCGCGGGCTTCCCGGATTGCTTCGCCTTCGGCTCGCAATGACGGGGGTGGCGTTCCAATTCTCGTTCCTCTATAAGCCCGCCCCGACACGCGTCGCCTGGCGCAGACGATTGCTACGGATGCGCGTAGCGCGGATTTGCGAGAGCGTAATCCGCCGTCGTGCAGACGGCGGGTTGCGCCTGCGGCTGACCCGCCCTACGATTGCCACGACACCTCAGGAGATCCACTATATGGCCGTCCCGAAAAGAAAAACGTCACCGTCGAGGCGCGGCATGCGGCGCTCGGCCGACGCGCTGAAGCGGCCGAGCTACGTCGAGGACAAGGATTCCGGCGAGCTGCGCCGGCCGCACCACATCGACCTCAAGACCGGGATGTACAAGGGCCGGCAGGTGCTCAAGGTGAAGACCGAGACCTGATGACCGCGCGAACCCGAACGCAGCCGGGGCCGGCCCCCGCCGGCCCCGATCGTTTCGTAACGGGTCAGTTTGCTCCCGCGGCCATCCTTCGAGACGCCGCGCTTCGCGCGGCTCCTCAGGATGAGGGCCGAGATTGTTGCGACCTCACCCTGAGGAGCAAGGGCACTGATCTCGGGCTCGCCCGAGATCAGTGGCCGCGCGTCTCGAAGGGCGAGGTCCAACTGATAGTACCGCTTGCTCGACGGCTGGAGCGTGGCCGCCTGGCGCGGTACATTGTTTCGGATGCGCGAGCGGCCCGGCCGCCGTATGTCCGGCCGATCGGCCGATCTGTCCAGGCATGAGGAGGCTTGAGCCGTGCTGCTCGGATTTCCACTGCTGCTTATTCCGCTCGCCATCTACAACATCATGACCTTCCTGATTCCAGTCGACTGGAACACGGTCATCGTCACCATAAGGATGATCTCCGAGGGAGAGTGGAAGATCACCTTCAGCGACGTGCTGCTTGCGGTCGCGGTCGTCATGCTGTTCTTCGAAACCGTCAAAGCGACGCGAACCAGCTCACGCAGCATCATCGACCATATGCTGTCGACCCTGGTCTTCGTCGGTGCCCTGGTCGAATTCCTGCTGGTCAGACAGGCGGCGACGTCTCCGTTCGCGCTGCTCGTTCTGATCTGCTTGGTCGACGTCATCGGCGGTTACACGGTGTCGATCCGGACTGCGCGGCGCGACTACTCCATCGAGCGGGACACGACGCTCTGACGTCCCCTGCCGTCCTGCCGAGTCCTTCGACTGCTCTCCCTTTCCTTCCCGGGGCCGAGAGCGTGACATGACGCGCGACTTTCACCTGCCCGGACGCTCGCCGGTGATCGCCGGCGACGGGATGGCTGCGACCTCCCACCCGCTGGCCACTTTGGCGGCAGTCGAGGCGCTGCGCGCCGGCGGAAGCGCGGCCGATGCCGCCATCGCGGCGGTCGCCGTCCAATGCGTCGTCGAGCCGGCAATGACCGGGATCGGCGGCGACTGCTTCTGCCTGGTGGCGCGTCCGGGCGCGCCAGTTTGGGGATACAACGGATCGGGCCGCAGCGGCGCCGGCGTGCGGATCGAGCATCTGCTCGCTTCGGGCGTCCGGACGATCAGCGCCGATTCCATTCATTCCGTCACCGCGCCGGGAGCGATCGAGGCCTGGACAGCGATCCTGGCGGCGCACGGGCGCTTCGGGCTCGATCGGGCGCTTGCGCCTGCCATCCGCTATGCCGAGCAAGGGTTCCCGGTCGCGCCGCGTGTCGCATACGACTGGGCCAACGCCGCGCCTCGGCTTCGCCGCGATCCCGGCGCGGCCCGCCACTACCTGATCGGAGGGGAGCCGCCGCGGGCCGGCGATGTCATGCGGCTCCCGGCGCTGGCCGCCACCCTGAAGACGATCGCGGCGCAAGGCGCGCGCGCGTTCTACGAAGGTCCCGTCGCCGGCGACATCGCCGCGACCGTGAGCGCGCGCGGCGGCTTCCTGACCGCCGAAGACATTGCCGGGCACACCGGCGATCGGGCCGAGCCGATCTCGACCAACTACCGCGGCCTCGACGTGGTCGAGCTGCCGCCGAATGGGCAGGGGCTGACCGCGCTCGTCATGCTCAATATCCTTGAGCGATTCGATATCGGCACGCTCGACCCCGTTGGGCCCGACCGCTTCCACCTGGCGCTCGAGGCCGCGCGTCTCGCCTATGCGGTGCGCGACGCGCACATCGCCGATCCGGATCACATGCGCACGCCTACGCCCTCGCTGCTCGACCGCGCGTTCGCGGCCAGGCTCGCCGAGCGCATCAACCCGTCGCGCCGCACTCCGCTGCCGGCGGTGCCGACGCGGGGCGGCGATACGGTCTATCTGACCGTCGTCGATCGCGATCGGATGGCGGTTTCGCTGATCAATTCGCTCTACCACCCGTTCGGCTCGGCGGTCGCGACCGAGGAAACCGGCATCATGCTGCACAGCCGCGGCGCGTGCTTCGTGGTCGACCCCGGGCATCCGAACGCGATCGGACCGCGCAAGCGTCCGATGCACACCATCATTCCGGCGCTCGCGATGCGCGACGGGCGCTGCGAGCTGTCATTCGGCGTCATGGGCGCGCATTACCAGCCGATGGGCCACGTCCAGGTGCTGCTGAACATGGTCGACTACGGAATGGACGTGCAGGCCGCGATCGACGTGCCGCGCGCCTTCTTCGAGGGCGACCAGACGCTGGTCGAGCGCGGGATGCCGGCTGCGACGGTGGAGGGCCTCAAAGCGCGCGACCACACGGTGGACTTCCAGCCCTCCCCTTGGGGCGGCGGGCAGATCGTTCGGATCGACTGGGAGCGCGGCGTCCTGCTCGGCGGCTCCGATCACCGCAAGGACGGTGGCGCGCTCGGGTATTGAACTGCGCCGTCAACCCAAATTCGTCATTGCCGGATTTTTGATCCGGCAATCCATTTCTCCATGAATGCCCGGGTCAACCCCCGCCCGCCGGGGGCGACGGCGGCTCCCCCCGGCATGACGATCCCGGCGATGCGACGCCACGCAGCATGCGTCCGGCAGGACTCCTCCGGCCCGTCTGGAGCCCGGCCGCATAGGCCGTCATGACCGGTCCGGGCTGCGCGCCCCGCAGCCGCGAGGCTTGCTGCGCGGTGGCGATCAGCTGCGCCAGGAACGCCGCGCGCGGACGCAGGGTCGGACCAGTCGGGTGAGCGCACGCCCTTGTTGGCGCGATCGCAATGAGCGAGCGCGCGGGTGGGATCGGCGCGACCTTTCGGGCATCGTCGTCTTCCTCCCGATGCGCCCAGGCGCGCGCACCGCTCACCGTTCCCGCAACGCCAGTGACGGTCCTCATCGGCGCCCCCTGTCCCAAATCGGGCCATGTCGCCCGACGTTTGTTTTCCAAATTGTTTAGGTTTTGTTCGTACATTTGACGACAAGCCCGCGAAACGCATGGGCAGCGCCGGCGCTGGTTCAGCAACGGAACGACAATCATGAGAAGCGGGGAGCCCGATCATCATGGCGCTGGGGGTGCGCCCGACGCGCTGGCGCCGTCGCCCGACCGTGAGAGCCGCGGCGCCGCACTCGAACCGCCCACTCCCGGCACGCTCGATCCGGCGGGCATCCTCACCTCGATCGGCGAAGTCCCATACGAATGGGACATCGCCACCGATGCATTGGCCTGGGGCCGCAATGCCGGCCAGATCCTTATGCTGGGCGAGCCGGCCGCGATTGCCACCGGCCGCTCGTTCGCCCGCTTTCTCGAGCCGGACAACCTGATCACGCGCTTCGACGCGATCACGCAATCGAGCCATCAGGACGACGGCCGCGGCGTGCCCTACCAGGTGGAATATTCGCTGCAGCCAAAGCCGGGCGCCCGGCTCTGGGTGGAGGACGTGGGCCGCTGGTTTGCCGGTGACGACGGACGGCCGGCGCGCGCGCACGGCGTTGTGCGCGTCATCAACGAACGTCACGCGCATGAGGAGCGGCTTGCGTATCTCTCACGCTTCGACGACCTCACCGGCGAGATGAACCGGTGGCGGCTGACCGAGGTGCTCGAAACGACGTTGGACGAGGCCGTGAAGTGCCGTTCGGCATGCGGGTTCCTGCTGCTTGCGGTGGACAACCTCACGCGCATCAACGAGGCCTACGGCTACACCGTGGCCGATGAGGTGATCGGCGCGGTCGCCAAGCGGCTGCGCGCCAAGCTGCGCACCGGCGACACGCTCGGCCGCTTCTCGGGCAACAAGTTCGGCGTGGTGCTGCGCAACTGCAGCCTCGAAGAGATGGCGGTCGCGGCGGAGCGTTTGCTGTCCGGCGTGCGCGACGACGTGGTGCAAACCGGCGCGGGTCCGATTGCGGTGACGATGTCGGCCGGGGGCGTCGTCGCTCCGCGGCACGCGCGCGACGTGCAGGAGACGCTGGAGCGGGCGCAGGAAACGCTCAGCAACGCGCGCGCCAAGCGATCCGGCTCGTTCCTCGGCTATCGCCCGAGCCCCGAACGCGAGGCTTTGCGCCGCGAAAACGTGCGGGCGACCGACGAGATCGTCGCGGCGCTCAATGACCGCCGCATTCTCCTCGCGTTCGAGCCGGTGGTCGAGACGGTTTCGCGCAACCCCGCCTTCTACGAATCGCTGATGCGGATCCGGAGCGCCGACGGGACACTGGTGGCCGCCAATGCGGTGATTCCGATCGCCGAGCGGCTGGGCCTGATACGCCTATTGGATCACCGCGTGCTGGAATTGGTGACGGCCGAGCTCGTCGCCAACCCCGCGATCAGCCTGAGCCTGAACGTGTCGCCGGCCTCGACCGGCGATCCCGACTGGTGGGCAAGCCTCGCCGCACGTCTACGCGCGCATCCCGGCGTTGCCGAGCGCCTGATCGTGGAAATCACCGAGATGACCGAAATCCGCGATATCGATGAAACCCGCGGCTTCGTTGCACGGGTGAAGGATCTCGGCTGCCGCATCGCGATCGACGATTTCGGCGCCGGCTATACGTCCTTCCGCAACCTGCGCCGGCTCGGCGTCGACGTGATCAAGATCGATGGCGCCTTCGTGCAGAATCTCCCGCGCTCCGCCGACGACCGCGTGTTCGTGCGTACCATGCTGGATCTGGCGCGGCCGCTCGGGCTCGCAACCGTCGCCGAATGGGTGCGGGACGAGGAGTTGGCCGCCATGCTGCGCGATTGGGGATGCGACGCCCTGCAGGGCGAGCTTGTCGGGTGCGCCTCGATCGAGCCGCCGTGGGCGGCAACGCGGCCCGGGGAAACCCGCGCCAGCGCGGCGTAATCAACCATATTCCATCCACAGCCCTGAGGCGATGGATTGCGGGTTAGCGGCCCTCGGCCGCGCCCCGGAATGACCAGCAGAGGCGCTACTTCTCGCCTTCGGTCAGCTTGTCGAGGCGCTTCTGCATTTCCGCGAGCTGGCGCTTGAGGTCGTCGAGTTCGCCGGATCCCCGCGGCGCCTTTTCGTCGCCGTTGGCTTGGTTTTCCCGCCGCGCGAATGGAGCAAACATCGCGAAGGCGC
Source organism: uncultured Alphaproteobacteria bacterium (assembly GCA_963738705.1). Taxonomy (GTDB): domain Bacteria; phylum Pseudomonadota; class Alphaproteobacteria; order Rhizobiales; family Xanthobacteraceae; genus CAVTXS01. Next base: position 40,431 of record CAVTXS010000003.1, on the reverse strand, counting down.
GCTCGAACATCTCCATGTTCCGGCGCACGTGCTCCTCGAGCATGCCGAAGGTCCCCATCCCGAACGTCTGGGTGAGTTGCTGGCGGAACTTCTCCTGCTCGCGCGTGAGCAATTCCATCGATACTTCCAGGTAGCGCGGCACCATGATCTGCATGGCGTCGCCATAGAACCTGATCAGCTGGCGCAGGAAATTGACCGGCAGGAGGTTGTGGCCGCCCTCCTTGTTCTCCTGCTCGAAGATGATCTGGGTGAGCACCGAGCGAGTGATGTCCTCCTGGGTCTTGGCATCATAGACCACGAAGTCCTCGCCGCCTTTCACCATCCCGGCGAGATCCTCGAGCGTGACGTAGGTGCTCGTGCCGGTGTTGTAGAGCCGGCGGTTGGCGTACTTCTTGATCGTGACCGGTTCGTCGGATTTAGCCATGGTTCGCCTGCTCGCGGATGATCTTCATGAGCACCGAACGGGTGATGTCGTCGCCGGTCTTGGCGTCATGGACGACGAAATCCTGCTCATCCTCCACCATGGCGGCGAGGTCCGCCAACGTGACATATCGGCCGATCCCGCCGTGGTAGAGACGGCGGTTGTCGTACTCCTTGATGGTGACCGGGTCGTGCGACTGGGCCATGGCGCTTGGCATCGGTTTGGGGGCCGCGGACGCGCGGACGGGAGCCGTGGCCAAGTTACGCATATTCATCGCGGCCCGCCAAGGCTTTGTGCGCGTGAGCCGCGCCTCTTGCCGTTCGGTGGCATTCCTGCGCCTGAAGCCCTACTTGTTCCTCTATTGAGATGGGTGGCGGGAACCTGTATCGAGGTGCCGATCACTTACGGACAGCGGCGGCTTTGCACGCGGCGGCTCAGATGACGCAAAATCTTGCCGCGCGATTCGTTTCCGCCCATGACAGAGGAGTAGTGAGATGAGAGACGACATCGTCATCGTCGGGGCGGCGCGGACCGCGGTCGGCGCGTTCAACGGCGCGTTGGCGGGTTTGCCGGCGCATGATCTTGGCAAGGTCGCGATCCAGGCGGCGCTGCAACGCGCGGGCGTCGAGCCCGGCAGCGTTTCGGAGGTGATCATGGGCCAGATCCTGACCGCCGGTCAGGGCCAGAACCCGGCGCGCCAGGCTTCCATCGGGGCCGGCATTCCGGTCGAGTTGCCAGCCTGGGGGGTCAATCAATTGTGCGGCTCCGGCCTGCGCGCGGTCGCGCTCGGCTACCAGGCGATCCTCAACGGCGATTCCGACATCGTGGTCGCCGGCGGTCAGGAATCGATGAGCATGGCCCCGCACGTCGCGCACCTGCGCAACGGCACCAAGATGGGCAACCTCGAATTCGTCGACAGCATGATCAAGGACGGGCTGTGGGACGCCTTCAACGGCTATCACATGGGCACGACCGCCGAGAACGTCGCGCAGAAGTATCAGATCACGCGCGCGCAGCAGGACGAATTCGCGGTCGGCTCGCAGAACAAGGCCGAGGCCGCCCAGAAGGCCGGCAAGTTCAAGGACGAGATCGCGCCCGTTACGGTCAAGTCGCGCAAAGGCGATATCGTCGTCGACACCGACGAGTATCCGAAGCACGGCGTCACGCTCGATTCGATCGCCAAGCTGCGGCCCGCCTTTTCCAAGGACGGCTCGGTGACGGCGGCCAACGCCTCCGGCATCAATGACGGCGCTGCGGCCGTCGTGCTGATGAAGGCGAGCGAGGCCGCCAAAGCCGGCAAGAAGGTGCTCGCCCGCATCGTGTCGTGGGCGCATGCCGGCGTCGATCCGGCGATCATGGGCACCGGCCCGATCCCGGCCTCGCGCGCGGCGCTGAAGAAGGCCGGCTGGTCGGTCGACGATCTCGATTTGGTCGAGGCCAACGAAGCCTTTGCGGCGCAGGCCTGCGCGGTGAACAAGGATCTCGGCTGGAATCCCGCCAAGGTGAACGTCAACGGCGGCGCGATCGCAATCGGTCATCCGATCGGCGCATCCGGCGCGCGCGTGCTGGTGACCTTGCTGCACGAGATGGAAAAGCGGAATTCCAAGAAGGGATTGGCGACGCTTTGCATCGGCGGCGGCATGGGCATCGCCTTGTGCGTGGAACGGTAGACGGACGACGGAGGACGGAGGACAGAGGACAGAGGACAGAGGACAGATCTTTCATCCTGTCGTCTGTCGTCTGTCGTCGGCGCACGCTCGACCCAGGCTAGACGGGTAGGAGGGGAGACATGGCACGCGTTGCGGTGGTCACGGGCGGCACGCGCGGTATCGGCGCGGCGATCTCGAAGGCGCTGAAAGCGGCCGGCTACAAGGTTGCGGCCAATTACGGCGGCAACGATGCCGCGGCGGAGAAATTCAAGGCCGAGACCGGCATCCCGGTCTACAAATGGGACGTCTCCTCCTACGAGAGTTGCGAGAAGGGCCTCAAGCAGGTCGAGGCCGATCTCGGGCCGGTCGAGATCCTGGTCAACAATGCCGGCATCACCCGCGATGCGCCGTTCCACCGCATGACGCCGGAGCAGTGGAACGCCGTCATCAACACCAACCTCAATTCGCTGTTCAACATGTGCCGCCCGGTGATCGAGGGCATGCGTGCGCGCAAGTTCGGCCGCATCATCAACCTGTCCTCGATCAACGGCCAGAAAGGGCAGTTCGGGCAATCGAACTACTCCGCCGCCAAGGCCGGCGATCTCGGCTTCACCAAGGCCCTGGCGCTGGAGGGTGCACGCGCCGGCATCACGGTGAATGCCATCTGTCCGGGCTACATCAACACCGAGATGGTGCAGGCCGTGCCCAAGGACGTATTGGAGAAGAACATCCTGCCGCTGATCCCGGTCGGCCGCCTCGGCGAGCCGGAGGAGATCGCGCGCTGCGTGGTGTTCCTGGCCTCCGACGACGCCGGCCTGATCACCGGCTCGACCCTGTCGGCGAATGGCGGCCAAGTCATGACGTGAGCCGTTACGGCACGCAACGGCAACGATCACAACTCGCTACGCAGCTTCCGCAGCCATTCGAGTTTTTGCACGATGGCTGGCAGCCGACCGAGGCGCTTGCTCAGCGTCGCGCGGGTCATGCGGCCGGTGGGGCACGGTGCCGCCGGCACGCCGGGGAGGTCCGCGCCGTTCGGCAGCAGGCTCATGTAGGTCGTGGTGTGGTGCTGGTAGCCGGCTTGTGCATACCAGTCCCTGGTCGGGCAGCATATGCCGGTGAGCGTGGTGCTGTTGTTGGCGGGCTGGGCGTAGCTCACCTCCGCCAGCCACTTTGCGATCTCGAAACCGATCACGGCCGCATAGATGAGATCGGGCGTCTCGATGCCGCACGGCGCGTAAATGGCGTCCAGGCCGGCGAAGTCCGCCCACGCCGAAGGCACCACGTCGAGCGAGTTGTGGTAGCGCACCGCGTCCGGAAAGGCACTCTGGTAATAGCTGACGAAATCCGCGTTGCCGGCGCTCGGCGCCGCGAACGTGTACGGCACGATCGGGACACCGCCGCCGAGCCGGCTTCGCAGCCAGGGCGCGACCACGGTGGCAAGACAACCGCCCAAACTATGCCCGTCGATCAGGAGCACGACGTCGCTGTTGGCGGGGTCGGCGAAGAATGACCTGAGGTATTCGAGCAAGGTCGGCCCGTCGCCGGTCAGCTTCTCGATGATCGTCAGGGCGTCAAGCGTGCCCTGCGCGATCAAGGTGTTCGGCGCCCACGACGGCGGCGACTGCGTGGTGAAGTCCACGTCCTCGAACACTTGCGCGACCTTGCCCCAGTCGTCCTTGATGGCGAAATCGGTGCCGCGGAGCGCTACGCAAAGATAGCGCGGCGGCTGATGGCCTTCGGCCCGATAGACTGCGACAAAGGCCAGATTCGATCGATCGTCGTCTTGCGCCGGGCCCCAGACGCATTGCCATTGGCCTCCTGGCGTCACCGGCAGTACGGTCGTCACGGCATCCGGTATTTGGGCGGGCGGAAGGTAACTCGCCTGGCAGAGCTGCAGCATGATGACGGGGGAAGGGAGCGCGGGCTGCTGAATGGAAGGCTTCGGCACATCTTGGCTTGCCAATCGTCACTCCCTGGAACAAAGCGCCGGCCCCGTGCCGGCGTCGGGCACCGAGCGTAGATCATGTTGGCCTCGTTGCCACCCATAATTGCGACAAGGCCGTGCAGCTTCATCGGCGGGCGGGCCCGACGCTGCCAAAATCGATTGTCTTCCGCTCCAGATGCATAGGGCCACTTTCATCGGCGGTTGCGCGATCCTGCTGTGGTCGCTGCTGGCGCTGTTCACGGCGGTGTCCGGCAGCCTTCCGCCTTTCAACTGGCGGCGCTGACCTTCGCGATCGGCGGCGGCGTGGGCGCGGCGACCTGGGCCGTACGACGCGGCTGCGGCGCGCGGCCTTGCGGCAGCCGCCGGAGGTGTGGGCGCTCGGCGTCGGCGGCCTGTTCGGCTACCACGCGCTCTATTTCACCGCGCTCAAGACGGCGCCGCCGGCCGAGGCCGGACTGATCAACTACCTGTGGCCGTTGCTGATCGTGCTGCTCTCGGCACTGCTGCCGGACGAGCGGTTGCGGCTGCACCACGTCGTCGGCGCGCTGCTGGGACTGGTCGGCACGGTGGTGCTGTTCACCGGCGGGCGCGCCCTCACGCTGGCTGCCGAATACGTCCCGGGCTTCGCGGCGGCGTTCGTCGCGGCGTTCGTCTGGGCGATCTACTCGGTGCTGTCGCGCCGCTTCGCCGCGGTGCCGACCGACGCCGTGGTCGGGTTTTGCCTGGCGTACGGCGGTGCTATCGGCGATCTTCCATCTCCTGTTCGAGGACACGGTGTGGCCGGCGACTGTCCGCGAGTGGCTGGCCGTCGTGGCCCTCGGTATCGGCCCGGTCGGCGCGGCCTTCTACGCCTGGGATTTCGGCGTCAAGCGCGGCGATATCCGCGTGCTCGGGCGCTGCCTCCTACCTGGCGCCGGTGCTCTCGACCGCCTTTCTGGTGGCGGCCGGTTTCGCCGCGGCCACCTGGTCGCTGGCGCTTGCCGCCGCCTTGATCACGTCCGGCGGGCTGCTTGCCGCCAAGGACATGTTGCGACGCCCGGCCGATCCCGCCTGAACCGCCAACTTTCCCGCAAAGCGGCGGATGCACTCTTGCAAAGTGCCGCCGGCTTCTTCAACCTCCTGCCAAATAGAAGCAGGCTATGAGGGGAAGTTTGAGGGCGCTCAGCAAGGGCGAGTGCCGGGTTGGCGTCCGAACGCGCTCCAGCGTGTTGCGCGAGCGCGCCGTCCGGGCGCCCGTCCGCTATCCACGCCGCCTGGGCGCGCGGCCGGGTGTCTTCACGACCTGCAACACCAAAGCGGGGAGGCGATGGTGAGCATGAAAACCGTTCTCGTTCCGACCGAGAAAAGCGACCTGATGAGCGCGACGCTCGAGACCGCGCTTGCTGTTCGCAAAGCGGTTCGACAGCTACATCGAGGGGTTCGCGCTGCGCGCCGCGATCAGCGATTTCGTCGCCGCCGATCTGATCGTGGCCGACGCCTGGGCGGTGGCGGAAACGCGCGACGCCGAACTCGCCAAGGAAGCGCGCACGCTGTTCGAGACCTTCATGCAGGCGCCACGGCGTGCCGCTGCGCAGCAACGTCGCGGCGGCGTGTCCTACGGATGGACCGAGGCGGACGCCGCGCGCGATGCCTTCGTCGGCAGCTACGGCCGCGTGTTCGATCATCATCGTGTTCGGGCGCCCGGGCTCGTATCCGGCCGGCTCCAGCATGGCGGCGGTGGAGGCCGCGTTGTTCGAGAGCGGCCGCCCGATCCTGATCGCGCCGCCGACGGCGCCGCGCCAAGCTCGGCGACAACATCGTGATCGCCTGGAACCGCAGCACCGAGACGGCGCGCTGCACGGCCTTCGCGATGCCGCTGCTGCACCAGGCGCAGAAGGTGACGGTGCTCACCGTGACCGGCGGCATGGTGCCCGGTCCGGAAGGTGCAGGAGTTGGCCCGCTCGCCTGCAGCGCAACGGCATCGCGGCCGACGCCATCACGGTTGAGGCGACGAACAAGAACGCGGGCGAGATGATCCTGCAAAAGCCGCGGAACTCGGCTGCGATCTGCTGATCAAGGGCGCCTACACCCAGAGCCGGCTGCGCCAGATGATTTTTGGCGGCGCGACGAGCCATATTCTGGCCAAGACCACGCTGCCGGTGTTCATGGCGCATTGAGGACGGGCGACCACCCGTTCGGCGCAAGCTCGAAACCGGCGAACTCGAAGCCCGGGGCCACCGTGCAGCCGGTGAGCGTCCAGTCTCCGAGGCTCGCCGCCTGCTGCCAGGCGCGCGCCGGGACGACGGCCTGCGGTCGTTCGCCGGCGCGCAGATCGGGGCCGAGGCGGACTGTGTTTGCACCCCGGCCCTCGACGACGTCCAACGCGAGCGGCGCGCCCGCATACCAGTGCCAGACCTCGGCGGCGTCGACCCGGTGCCAGCGCGAGCGCTCGCCGCGCGCGAGCAGATAGTAGATCGCGGTCGATGCGGCGCGCTCGCCGTCGACCGAACGGTGGTCGCGAAAGGTCTCGCGAAAATGCCCGCCCTCGGGATGCGGCGTAAGCGCGAGCAGCGCGATCACCTCGGCGGCGGTCAGATCGTTCATGAGGAACTCCCGGCGCGCTTTCTTCCCTCTCCGGCTGCGGGGAGAGGGTGGCGAGCAGCACAGGCCTCCCCGCAAAGTGTGGATCAACCCTTGAAACTGTCCTTGGCGGCCCGGAGCTTGGCAAACACGCTGGCGGGCGGACTGCCGCTCAGGCCCAGCGCTGCGGCGAAGTCCGGAACGTCGGCGCGCAGGAATGGATTGGCGGCCTTCTCGGCCGCGATCGTGGCCGGGATGGTCGGCTTGCCGCTCGGCGCGCAACGCCGCGACCTCCTCGGCGCGCGCGATCAGCGCGCGATTGTCGGGGTCGACCGAACGCGCAAACGCGACGTTGGCGGCGGTGTATTCGTGTCCGCAATAGATCTGCGTCTCGTCCGGAAGATCGCGCAGCTTGAGCAGCGACTGCCACATCATCTCGGGCGTGCCCTCCAGCAGGCGGCCGCAGCCGATCGAGAACAGCGTATCCCCGACGAAGGCGACCTTCTCCGAGTTGAACCAGTACGAGATGTGGCCGGCGGTGTGCCCGGGCGTGTCGATGCACCCGGCCGGCAACCTGGCCGACGCTCACCGTATCGCCTTCCCCGACGGTGACGTCGACGTCGGCGATACGCGCCGCCTCCCGGCGCGGGGCGACCACCCGGCAACCGTAGCGCCGTTTCAGCTCTGGGATACCGGCGGTATGATCGTTATGGTGGTGGGTGACCAGGATGTCGGTGAGCTTCCAGCCGGTCGTCGTCAGGGCCGCCTCGACCGCCGCGGCCTCCGGCGCGTCGATGGCGGCCGTCGACCCGCTCGCCGGGTCGTGCAGCAGAACGCCGTAGTTGTCCTGAAGACAGGGGAACAGGTGGGTTTTCGCGGGCATGCTGACAGTTCCTCGATTGAGGGCCCCGACGTTACCATGCCGGAATGCGGCGCCAAGCGCGGCGCGAGCCGGCATAGGCATGATTCTGTGGGCGGGGTCCGTGGACCGAGCCGACAGGCAGGCCCCCGGGCACCGGTGCGGCAGGCGCCATGTCGATTGATGTGGTCGATCTGCGCCACTTCTATGCACAGCCGCTCGGCGTGGTGGCGCGCCGCCTTGTCGGGTCGCGGCATCAAGCGCAACTGGCCCGACGTACGCGGGACGCGCGTGCTTGGCATCGGCTATGCGCCGCCCTATCTCGGCCTGTTCCGCGAGGAGGCCGAGCGCTGTCTCGCCTTCATGCCCGCGGCGCAAGGCGTCATCAAATGGCCGTCGGCGCGCCCGACGCTCACCGCCTTGTGGACGAGACCGAGCTGCCGCTTGCCGACGCCGCGGTCGATCGCGTGCTGCTCGTGCACGGCCTCGAAATGGCGCATGATCCGGCTGGCGTGCTGCGCGAAGTCTGGCGGGTACTGGCCGCAGGCGGGCGGCTGCTGGCCGTGGTTCCAAACCGGCGAGGCCTGTGGGCGCGCATGGACACGACGCCGTTCGGCCATGGCCGCCCCTATTCGCGCTCGCAGATCACCTCGCTGCTGCGCGACACCTGGTTCACGCCGACCGGCTGGGGCGAGGCGCTGTACGTACCGCCGATCCCGCGCAACTGGTTCCTGCGCTCGGCACGGGCGTGGGAGCGCACCGGCGCGGCGCTCTCCGCACCGTTCGCCGGGGTGCATATCGTCGAGGCGACGAAGCAGGTCTACCGCGCGCTTCCGGCGCGGCGCGAAAAGCGGCGGCTGGTGCCCGCGCTCGAGCCGGTGCTTGCGCCCGTCACCGGGAGGCGCGGCGCGTACGGCGGAATCCTAGAAGTCTGATCCCGAAAGAACTCCTCGGAAAGCGATGCGGCTCTTCAAAAGATGGCGACACCGCCGATTCGATCTGAAGCGATACCGCTTTGGAGTTTTGCGCCTTGATTACTCGCCGACCGGCCGGGTCGGCGGAACGTCGCCCGCTTCACCCGATGGCCCGGACCCTTCCGGCCGCGGCCCGCCATGACGGCGGCGACGGCGGCGGTGCAGCGGGAATCGGTCGGGCGAACCCCCGTCGAACCCGTTCTGCCCATAACCGGCCGGCTGCACCGGACCGGGTTGCGGCGATCCTCCCGTTACGAAGGCCGGCAGCCGGTCGACCTCGCCGGCCTCCTCGTTGGTGCCGCCTTGCTGCGGTGGCCGCCCGCCGTAGGGTTGTTGCGGTCGCTCTCGTCCCGCGTAGGGCCGCTGCTCGCGCGGCATGAACGGCTGGGGCTCCCGCGGAGGGTAGGGCTGCTGCTGCTGCGGCTGCTCGCGCGGCCCGAAACCGCCATCGCCCGCGACCATGCCGGGCTGCTGCTCGTTTCCGTCGTCCTCGCCGTCGTCGAAATTCGAATCGCGCGGCTCATTGTCGCGATAGTAGGGGTTGCTCTGGCGGAATTGCTCCTGCGCGGCCGCGATCAAGCGCAAGTAATGCTCGGCGTGCTGATAATAATTTTCCGCCGCCACCGGATCGCCCGAAGACTGCGCGTCGCGTGCAAGCTGCATGTACTTGTCGGCGACATGCGATGCCGTTCCGCGGATCTTCACGTCCGGGCCGTTCGATTCGTAAACCCGCGTCAGCGGATTCTGGCCCCTGCGGTTATTGTTGCGCCCCCGCATACGCTTGTTCTGACCGTTTCTCATGGCGTTCGTTTCGTCGACCTCCGATTAGCGGCGAGTTTTTCGCCTTCCCGAAGCTTGCATCCAGGTCACAACGGCTTCCTACGCGCTGCCCCGGCATCGCCGAATGCGGCACTTGTGCGCCAAGCAACCTGACTTTCTGTCACGATGGCCGTAGCAATCCCCGGCCGCGGCTCCGCCGCGGCGTTGCCTACCCCTCGTCATGCGCGTCGCATTGCACAGCTACGCGCCAACCGTTGGAGCATCTCATATCCCGAATCGGCGAACCGCTTTGCCTCGGGTCTCTAAAGCCTAATTGTTCGCCTTGCTCGATCCGCGGCCCTCAGCCGAGCCGCGCTCGGGGGCCTGTCGATGATCGTCCATCCCGTATCGGGTCATCTCTTGACACCCAACCTAGTCGCTCCGCGGCGATAATCCAAGCGCTTTTTTCGACCCTGCCGGGGGTTAGGAAATATGCTTACCGGCTCGAACCGCCCGCGGAATGCCTTCCAGATCGGGAACCGGAGCAGCGACTTCGAGCCCGAGCGAGGCGAAGATCCGCCGAACGGCCGGGGCCTGAGCGGCACCGATTTCGACGATCAGTTGCCCGCGCGATGCGAGCAGTCGGGAGGCGTCGGCACCGATCTTGCGGTAGGCGGCAAGACCGTCGCGGCCGCCGTCGAGCGCAATGCGTGGATCATGATCGCGCACCTCCGGCTCCAAGGTCGCGATCGCGCCGCTCTCGACATAGGGCGGATTGCACACCACGAGGTCGAAGCCGCCGGCGAGCGCCGCACCGAAATCGCAGGCGACGAAGGCGGCGCGCGGATCGAGCGAAAGCCGCCGCGCATTGTCGGCTGCCGTCAGCAGGGCGGCGTGGCTTGCGTCGGTACCGACGCCGACGGCGTGCGGCAGCTCGCTCAGCAGCGCCAGCAGCAACGCGCCGGATCCTGTGCCGAGATCTGCGATCGTCAGACGCTGCGTGCGCGGAACCGTTGCGTCGATGGCGGCAAGCGCGGCTTCGACGACGGTTTCACTATCCGGTCGCGGAACCAGGGTCGCGGGTGTCAGCCGGAACGGAAGCCCCCAGAACTCCTTCACCCCGACGATGCGCGCCACCGGTTCGCGGCCGAGGCGCCGCGCCGCCAGATCGGCAATCCGTTGATGCTCGGCTCGGCCCAGCGGACGGTCCGCGGCTCGCCGCCAGCGCGGTACGGTCAAGACCGAGAGCGTGGCCGATCAGCACGCGCGCATCCAGCTCCGGCCGCTCGAGCCCGGCCGCCAGGAACGCCCGCGCCAGCGCACGCCGGGCATCCGCGATCGATTCCGCCTGCATCACGTCCGAGACGGTCATCCGGTCGGGGTCTCCGCCAGCAGCGCCGCCTGGTGCTCGGTGACGAGGGCGTCGATGATCTCGCCCAATGCCTCGCCTTCGAGAATCTGCGGCAGCTTGTAGAGCGTCAGGTTGATGCGATGGTCGGTGACGCGGCCTTGCGGGAAGTTGTAGGTGCGGATGCGCTCGGAGCGGTCCCCCGATCCCACCTGGCCGCGCCGTTCGGCCGCGCGCTCGCGGTCGAGCTTGGCGCGCTCCAAGTCGTAGAGCTTGGCGCGCAAGAGCGCGAGCGCCTTGGCGCGATTGCGGTGCTGCGAACGCTCCTCCTGCACCGCGACCGCGATGCCGGTCGGAAGATGGGTGATGCGAATGGCGGACTCGGTCTTGTTGACATGCTGGCCGCCGGCGCCGCCCGCCCGCATGGTGTCGATCCGCAGGTCGGCGTCGGCGATCGCCACGTCGACATCCTCCGCCTCCGGCAACACGGCGACCGTTGCGGTCGAGGTATGAATGCGGCCGGAGCCTTCCGTGTCGGGAACGCGTTGCACGCGGTGCACGCCCGACTCGAACTTGAGCCTGGCGAAGGCGCCGGCGCCGCGAATTTCCGCCACGACCTCCTTGAAGCCGCCCATGGGTGCCCTCGCTGAGCGAGATCACCTCCACCTTCCAGCGCCGGAGCGTGGCGTAACGCTCGTACATGCGGAACAGGTTGCCGGCGAACAGCGCCGCCTCGTCGCCGCCGGTGCCGGCGCGGATTTCGAGGATCACGTTGCGCTCGTCGGCGGCGTCCTTGGGGATCAGTGCCAGCCGGACCTCCTGCTCGAGCGCGGCTTGCCGCGCCTCCAGATCCGCCTTCTCGCTCAAGGCAAGCGCGCGCATGTCCGGCTCGGTCGCCGGGTCGGACAGCAGCGCCTCGAGGTCCGTGAGCTCGGCCGCCGTATCGCGCAGCGCCTGCACTTTCTCCACCAGCGGTCCGAGCTCCGCATATTCGCGCGACAGCTTGACGTAGGTCTCGCGATCGGTTTGGCCGGCAAGCTCGGTCTCCACCGCCTGCCGGCGGGCAATCAGCGCATCGAGGCGGGCGGGTTGCAGCATCGCGCCCTCAGAACTGCAGGCCTTCGGCGACCGCGAACGCGACCAGATTGTCGCGCAACGGCACCCGGGATCCCTGCCCATCGATCAGGCTGCGAACGAGCGCGCCCGCGCGCGCCGCATCGACGTCGAGCAGCAACGTCTTGACCGGTCCGAGCGCCGACGGCGTCACCGACAGGGAGCGGTATCCGAGCGCGACCAGCGCCAGCGCGCCGAGCGGCTTGGAGGCGAGCTCGCCGCACAGGGTTACCGATTTTCCGTGCGCCCGGCTCTTGTCGACGATGTCGCGCAACGCGCGCAGCACGGGCACCGAAATCGGGTCGAAGCGGTCCGCCACCCAGCTGTTGCCGCGATCGGCCGCGAACATGAACTGCACGAGATCGTTGGAGCCGACCGACAGGAAGTCCACGCGCGCGAGCAATTCATCGAGCTGGAAGAGGAGGGCAGGGACCTCGACCATCGCGCCGACCTCGATACGTTCGGGCAGCGTGTGGCCATGGCGCCTGAGATGCGTCAGCTCCTTCTCCACCAAGGCTTTGGCGCGGTCGAATTCGTCGACCGCGGAGATCATTGGGAACATCATCTTGAGTCCGCGCCCGGCCGCGGCGCGGAGCAGCGCACGGATTTGGCTGCGCAGCAGGCCTGGCCGGTCGAGGCCAAGCCGAATGGCCCGCCAGCCGAGCGCCGGATTCTCCTCCTCGACGACGCGCATATAGGGCAGAACCTTGTCGCCCCCGATGTCGAGCGTCCGGAACGTCACCGGGCGGTCGCCGGCGGCGTCGAGCACGGCACGGTAGAGCGCGAACTGGGCGCTGGTGCGCGGGAACCCGGCCGCGACCATGAAATGCAGCTCGGTGCGAAACAGGCCGATGCCGGCGGCGCCGGTCTCCTCGATATGCGGCAGGTCGACCAGCAGCCCGGCGTTGAGCAGCAGCTTGATCTCCTCGCCGTCGCGCGTGACGCAAGGCTTGTCGCGCAGCGCGCGATACTGCGCCTGACGCCGCGCCCGGAAGCGCACCTTCTCGACATAGGCCCGCTCGATGTCCGGCGGCGGGCGCACCTGCACCTCGCCCGAAATGCCGTCGACGATGATCGGATCGCCGGGATCGACCAGGCCGGCCGCATTGTCGATCTGGCCGACCGCCGCGATCCCGAGCGCGCGCGCCACGATCGTCACGTGCGAGGTCGGTCCGCCTTCCTCCAGCACCAGGCCGCGCAGGCGCGAGCGGTCGTAGTCGAGCAGCGCCGCCGGTCCCATGTTGCGCGCCACGATAATGGCGTTCTCCGGCAGCTGCTCCTTGGCGGGCGCATGGTCCTGGCCCATGAGCTGGCGCATCAGCCGGTTGGCGAGATCATCGAGATCGTGCAGCCGCTCGCGCAAATAGGGATCGGTTTGCCGCATCATGCGGGCGCGCGTGTCGGACTGTACGCGCTCGACCCCGGCCTCGGCGGTCAGGCCGGTCGCCACCGCCTCGCGCATCCGATGCAGCCAGCCACGGTCGTAGGCGAACATGCGATAGGCTTCCAGCACGTCGCGATGCTCGCCGCCGTCGGCCACGTCGCCGCGCGTGAGCATGCTGTCGATGTCGGCGCGAATCGTGTCGACCGCGGCATCGAGACGCTTGAGCTCCTTCGGCACGTCGTCGGCGATGAAGTTGGTGATCACGACGCGCGGTTCGTGCAGCACGACATGGCCGAGTGCTAGTCCCTCCGCGAGTGCGACGCCGGTCGCCTGCAGCCGGCGGCGGACGGCGGGCTCCGCGCCCGGTTTGGCGAGGGCCGAAAGTTCGCCCGAGGCGATCATCTCCGCCAAGACCATGGCGGTGGTCTGCAGCGCCTCGACCTCTTCCTCCGAATAGGTGCGGTGGGCGCGGTTCTGCACCACCAGCACGCCGAGCGTATTGCCGGCGCGCAGAACCGGCACGCCGAGGAATGCGTGGTAGATTTCCTCCCCGGTCTCCGGCCGGTAGGAGAAGGCCGGGTGGGCCTGAGCTTCCGACAGATTGACCGCGCTCGCCTCGCGCGCGACCAGGCCGACCAAGCCTTCGTCGGAGCGCAGCACGGTTTGATGCACCGCCTCGCGCTTCAACCCCTCGGTGGCATAGAGCTCGAGCGTGCCGTCCACGCGCAGCACGTAAACGGAACAGACCTCCGCCACCATGTTGGCGGCGATCAGCACGACGATCTTGTCGAGGCGATCCTGCGGGCTGACCGGCTCCGCCATCACTTCGCGGAGCCGACGCAACAGCACGCGCGGGCCGCCGAGCGCGCCACGCATTGAGGTCAAGGTCCCACCAAAGCATTCTCAGGCGAACCGGATGACCGGTTCGCCGTAGAAAATGCGAAATCCAAAGAACCGGAGCGATATCGATGCGATCGCAGCGATATCGCCATCGGGCCGCAGTCCGGCCGGGCCCGCATCCGGGCGTCGGCATCGCTTCAGGAATCCGCAGGCTCCGGCCCCCCGCGGCGGCTTCTAGCCGGCCGTATAGCGAATGCAAGCTGCGCACCGCAAGCTTTGGTCGGCGCTGGCCGCCAGGTTCGGCGCCTGACCGTCGGTCTGGCGGGACGCGCGGCCGGGGCGTCCGAACACGGGCCTACTTGATTTGCCAAGCAGCCGGCAGATTCGACAACCCGCGGAACGCCCACCCGCCCATGCGAACGGGGGCAGTCTGATCCAAGCGCAGCAACGGCAATTTCGTGAACACGCTTGGCAGCGCGACGTCCGCGACCATGGCCCGCGCCGCCCACGCGCCGGCACAAAAATGCGGCCCCGCGCCGAATGCGACGCTTTTCGATGTATCTCGCGTCACATCGAACACGGCGGCATTGCGGAAGTGCAGCTCGTCGCGGTTCCCCGACCCGAACATGAAGAAGATCCGGTCTTCAGGTTCCAGATTGATGGCTCCGATCGACCAGGACTTGGCCACCCGTCGCGGCGACATCCCGATCGGGGATATCCACCTCGAATACTCCTCGAACACCTGGAGCCAGGACACTCGGCCGGCAAGAACCAGCTCAAGCTGCTCGGGGTGGTTCAGCAATGCCCAAATCGCACCGGTGATGGCATCGCGGGGCTCGTTCTGTCCCCCGCTGATGGCGAGCTTGATATTGGCCCGGACGCTCTCCATGGGCATCCCGGCTTTGAGCGTCACGCCCAGGAGGCTGCGGTCAGGGTTCTTCGTGACGACCGGAACCATGTCGTCTATCGCGGCGTCGATTCCGGCTGTTGCAGCATGGCACCGCGCTTCGATGTCAGCCTTTCCGGAGTAGTTGGCGATCCCGTCGATCATGGCTTGCGACCAGGCATCCATGTCCTCAAACCGCATGTTGGTCAGCCCGGTGATCGACTTGAGGCATTCTGCTGAAAACCGCAGCGCAAATTCCTTGCACAAATCTGCGCGTCCGATCGAGGCCAGTTCATCCAATATCCGGTCGGCATGAGCCTGGAACTGCCCGCTCCAATGCTCCTTGACGGTTCGGGGCGAAAGCGATGGAAAGACTACGCTCCGTTCGGCGAGGTGCGCATCGCCGTCTTTGCGCATCATGTTGTGGCCCATCAGCTTGTTCATCAATCCATTCGGCTGATGCGAGCTGAAAACGTCGATCATCTTTTCGTAGACAAAGATGTCGTCGCGGCGCGTAAAGAGCGTGCTGTCGAGCTGAGGCACGTAGGCAATCGGCGCTTCGGCGCGCATCCGCGCGAGCGTCGGATAGGGGTCGATCCAGAATTCCTGCAGGTCGATCTCAAAACGCGGGGCGTTGCTCATTGGGCGTCCAGGGGCTGCCGCATTCTGTCTGAAACCTGCATCGTTCGACAATCTCTTGTGGCTTGCGGCCGAAGTCGAAGGCAGGTCGCGGCTTGCCGACGCTCAAAAGGCGTAGCTCGCCGAAATCCGGCCGCAGGCCGCGCGGAAGACGTCGCCCTCGACGAGCCGGGCATACAGATCCCGGACCGTCGCGCCGGCCGGCAGCCGCAGCTGCGCAACGTCATGCGCGCCAGGCGCGCTGCCGAACAGCCGCGCGAACGCGGATGCGACGTCGGCCTCGCGCGCCGGCCTTGCCAGGTCGCCGGGCGCAAGGTCGGCGATCAACAGCTCGACCAGCAGCCCGCGATCGAGCAGCGGCAGGCGCGTCATGGCGGCGCCGGCAAGCCGCGTGGCCAGGGCATGGTCGGGGTGCGTTTCGTCGGCCAGCGCCGGTCGGAGGGTGCCGAACATCACCGCGCCCTCGAACGAGGCCGGTGCGCTCTCGAAGTGCGGTGCCAGGCCGGCGGCCTCCTCGGCCAGATAGTAGCGGTTGAGGGTGTCGAACCAGACGTAGCGGTAGCCATGCCCGAAGAGGAAGGGTTCGAACGCCTCCCAGGCCGGCGCCAGCGTGTGGGGGGCGAGCGCCTCCACCACCACGATTTTGGGCCGGAATCTTCGCCAATCGCCGCCGAACAGAACCTCTTTCTCGGCGCCTTCGACGTCGATCTTCAGGAAGTCGATTGCAGCCGGCGCGTGCTGTTCGCACAGCGCGCGCAGCGTCGTGACCGGAAGCGTAAGCGCCTCGGAGCCTTTCCCGAACTCGGTCCGTGCGGCGCGCGCATGGCTTTCGATCATGGTCGAGAAGCCGTGGAAGTCCTCGACCAGGTAGAAGGTCGCTTCGCCCGGCGCCTCGCCGACCAGCACCTGATGGCCGAAGTCGCGTGGCCGCACCGCCTTGCTCAAGCGCGCGAGCGCCGGGTTCGGCTCGACCGTGATGCCGCGCCAGCCCCGCAGGTAGAACGCGAACGAGACGTTGTCGTGGACCGGATGGCCGGCGCCGATGTCGATGTAGAAGCCGTCCGGCTGCGCCCCGAAGCAGCGCAGCAGGTAGAGGTCTTCGAAGCGTTGCGCGTAAGAAATCATGGCCGGCGCCGACATGCCATCAGACGTGCGTTGGAGGCTGACACGAGATCGAGTTACATAAAGGCCTCATGCTGCACAATGGCGGCGCCGCGCTGATGAGGGTCGGCGCGACCGCCTCGACCGTGATACCAACATCCATGGTAACAATGTTGCCTCGGGGAGGGCGCATTGGCGATCATTACCCTGTGCTACCTGCTCTATCTCGGCGTGCCCATCGTGCTCTTGCTGATCGGCTCGGTCGGGGCGATCTGGTTCAATACCTTGCTGCCGCACGGCTTCACCGGCGACTGGTATCTGCAGGTGATCGCCGACGGGAGTTTCCGGCGGGCCTTTTGGACGAGCCTGCAGGTCTGTACGCTCACCTGCGCGCTGGCAGCGCTTGTCGGCGTTCCGTTGGCCTACGCCTTGAACAGCGCGGCAAACCTTCGTGTGCGCGTAGCGACGCGCGTCGCCTACTTGCTCCCAGTGGCGGTGCCGCCGCTCGTGCTCGGTTTCGGTTTCGTGCTGGTCTTCTCCAGCGACGTCCTGCCGTTTCTCGGCAGCACCTGGGTGTTGGTCGGCGGACATCTCGCGTTGACGCTTCCCTATCTGATCTCGGCGCTCGTCGGCGATATGCGCCATCTTGATCTCGCCGAACTCGAGCAGGCCGCAGCGTCGCTGGGCGCCAACTTCGCGCAACGCTTCCTCCACATCGTCCTGCCGTCGCTACGCCACAGCCTGCTCTCCGGACTGATCATCGTTGCGGCGCTCTCGATCGGAGAGTTCCAACTCTCCAACCTGGTCGCGGGGTTTCTCTCTCGGCCCTATCCGGTCGTCCTGCTGCAGGCCTTCTACGGCGCGACCGGCTTTGCCTGCGCCGCGACGGTCATCCTGCTCGCGCTGGCCCTCATCGCTGCGGCCGCCGGTGCCGTCACCGCCGGCAGTGCGCACGCCGCGCGGGGGATTTCGGCATGACGGCCGCCCTCGAGCTTCGCGGCGTCCGCTACCGCTATCCCAATACGTCTTCCGGCGTGTCGGACGTAAACCTCGCGATCATTCCGGGCGAGCTCGTCGCGGTGATGGGGCCGAGCGGGTGCGGCAAGACAACCCTTCTCAAACTGGTCGCGGGTTTCCTTCAGCCCGACGCCGGTGAAATTCTCATCGCCGGCATGCCCGCCGCGCGTCTTGCGCCGCAGCAGCGCCAAATCGGCGTCGTGTTCCAGAGCTACGCGCTGTTTCCGCACATGACCGCGCGTGACAACATCGCTTATCCCTTGCGGGTGCGCGGTGTCGCCCGCGCCGAGCGCCGGCAAGTGGTCGACGACATGCTGCACCGTGTCGGCCTTGCCGACCGATCCGACCGGCGCCCGCCTCAGCTCTCCGGCGGCCAGCAGCAGCGCGTCGCGCTGGCGCGCGCGCTGGTCTTCAAGCCGCGCGCGCTCCTTCTCGATGAGCCGCTGTCGGCGCTCGACGCCGCTCTGCGCGTCGGCATGCGCGACGAGATCCGCCGTTTGCAGCGCGAACACGCCATTGCCACGCTCTACATTACGCACGACCAGGAAGAGGCGCTCTCGATGGCCGACCGCATTGCCGTGATGCGTGACGGCCGGCTGTTGCAGGTCGGTACTCCCAAGGAGGTCTACCAACGCCCGGTGGATGCGGCGGTCGCCGGTTTTGTCGGACAGGCAAATCTCTGGCAGGGACGCGTGCGCGACGCCGCGACGGTGGAGACGCCTCTCGGGCCGCTTCGTGTCGCGGCCGGTCATGGCTTTTCGCCCGGCGCGGCGGCGACCGTGATGGTCCGGCCGGAGGGTGTCGTCCCTGGCCTCGCTCCCGACGGCGTCAACCAGTTCACCGGCCGACTGCTGCGCGACCGATTCCTCGGGTCTTTGCGCCGATACGACTTTGATACCGATCGCGGCGCGATTGCCGGCGAGACGCCGATGTCGATCATCTTCGATGCGGTGCACATTCCGCCGGTCGCGGTGCGCCTGCTTCCGCCAGCCAATCCAGAGCCGATGTCAACTCAAGCCTGAAGGAGCGAGTGATGAACGCGATGCGCAGATGCATGCTGGGAGGGATCATGGCGCTGCTGCCGCTCGCAGCCGGCGCGCAGACAGTGACCGATTCGCCGGAGCTGTACGCGGGCGAGAGGGCGCTCTATGAGGCCGCGACCAAGGAAGGCATGGTGGTGTCGTTCGATACCGGACCGACCTGGGCCAACTGGGCGGCGCAATTCGCCGCCTTCAAGAAGCGCTACCCGAGCGTCGAGATGACCTACAACGATCTCGGATCGGCCGCGACGGTGGTGGCGCTGGAGAAGGCGAGAAATCGCCCGCAGGCCGACACCGCCTACTACTTCGCGGCGTCGGCGGTCGATGCGAGCGCAAAGAATGTCGTTGCGCCGTTCAAGCCGGTCAACTTCGACAAGCTGCCGGCGGTATTCCGTCATCCCGAAGGCGAGTGGTTCACGATCCATTCGCTGACCATCGCTTTCATCGTCAACACCAAGCTGGTGAAGAACATCCCGCAATCCTGGGCCGATCTTCTCAAGCCCGAATACAAGACCTCGATCGTCTATCTCGATCCGCGCTCGACCGGCGTCGGACAGGTGTTGACCTTCGCGGCTGCCTTCGGCAGCGGCGGCGACATGGACAATGTGCAGCCCGGCATCGACTACCTCGGCCAGCTTCACAAGGCTGGCAATGTGCTCCGGGTGCTCGGCACAACCCCTTACGCCCAGTTTGTCAAAGGCGAGATCCCGATCTGGATTTCCTATGAGAACGATGGACTGAAGGCGAAGCATACCGACGGTCTCGGCGACCAGGTGGCGGTTGTGATCCCGAAGGAAGCCTCGGCGGCAGCCCCTTATGCGATCAGCCTGGTCAGAAATGGTCCCAACCCCAACGCCGGAAAGCTGTGGCTCAATTTCGTCATGACCGAGATGGGGCAGGGCATTTTCGCCCAGGGCTTCGTACGTCCCTCCGTGCCCGGCGTTGCACTGCCCGCAAGCGTCGCCGACAAGCTGCCGGCCGCAGGGCAGGTCCGGCCGCTCGACGTGGTCAAGGCCGCGGCCAAGAAGGCCGAGATCGACAGCGGTTGGACCAAGGCCGCGGCGAACTGAGTGCCGACCGGTGAATGGCGCGACGAGGCACCGCGGCCTCATCCTGCTCCTGCTGGCGCTACCCGGCGCGCTTGTCTTCGCAGGATTTTTCCTGCTGCCGCTTGGCTCAATTGCGCGCGACGCGCTTGCCGGCGAGGGCGCGTTTGTGCGCGTCCTCGCATCGCAACGCTTTTGGGACGGGCTCGTCGGCTCGCTCAAGCTCACCTTGGCGGCGGCCTCGGTGTCGACCTTCGTCGGCTTTTGCGTCGCGCTGCATTTGTCGAGGCTCAACGTGGTCCTGTGCACGGCACTCGCCTTCGTCATCTCCCTCCCGCTGACATTTTCCGGCCTGATCGTCGCCTATGGGTTCATCCTTGCCTATGGCCGCGCCGGCTTTGTGACCCAGCTTTTGGCTTTGGGCGGCTGGGAGGCCGCCGATATCGCCGCATTTCTGTTCTCGCCCTATGGCCTTGCCTTCGCATCGTCCTACTACCTGATTCCGCGCATCGTCATGCTGATGCTCCCGGTGCTGGTCAACTTCGACGTCGCGCCAGCTTCAGGCGGCCGAGTTGCTCGGTGCCTCGCGGCTGCGGGCGCTGCTCGACGTTCTGCTGCCGCAGATCCTGCCGACGCTGGTGGGCGCCTTCTGCCTGGTTGCCGCTGTCGTGTTCGGCGCTTACGGCACGGCCCTCGCGCTCGTCGGGACCCAGGTCAACATCTTGCCGCTGCAGCTCTACAGCCTCGTCGCTGAGACCGGCTCCGATTTCCCCGCCGCGGCGGCGTTGGCCCTGATCCTGACGGCGATCTGCTCCGCCATCATAGCGCTCGGCGAACTGGTCGCGGGCCGCGGCGGGCGGGGCGATGCTTATTCTTGATGCCCAACGCAACCGGCCGCATGGCCTTCGGCTCGCAATGACGGCGGAAGGCTCGCCGGCGCCAGTGCTCGGGCCGCGTGAGTGTCAGGCGCGAGCCTCGGCAGCCTCCCGCTGCATGTCGCCGGTCATGCCGTCGAGCTTGGGATAGAGCCGCGCCATCTCGTCCTTGAGGAATCGTGCCGGGACGTCGTGGAACGCGCCGTGGAACTTGACGTAGCGCATGAACGTGCGTCCGGCGCCGTCGAACGGCTGCAGGATCGCATCGGTCTTCCCGTCGAACTCGAGCGGCTTGACGCCGAGCTTTTCGCATAGGCCGGCGTTGAACGTCGGGCTCGCCTTGACCCAGCGGCCGTCGAGCAGGATCTCGGTGAAGCCGTGCCAAGCGAACAGATCGGTTCCGATCCGCTCGAGCAGGCGGGGGGTGGCGAGATGGTTCTTGACGTCCGCGAAGGCCACCCGCGCCGGGATTCCGCGGGCGCGGCAGAGCGCCGCATAGAGCGACGCCTTGCCGACGCAATAGCCGCGCCCGGCGCCGAGCACGCTGCTCGCGCGATAGACCTCGAGATCGCTGTGGTCGACGTAGTCGTAGTAGATGTCGCGCACCGCGACATAGAGCGCGCGTGCCTGCTCGACCGGCGACGCCCGGGACGGCGCCAGCCGCGCGGCGGCCGCCCGAACCGCGGGATGGTCGCTGTCGACATACTCGCCCGGCGACAGGAACACGCCGTCGGAATCGGTCGCTATTTCCCGCATGACGTTTGGTCCGCCTACTTGTCCAGCCCATAGAGCGAATGCAGCGTGCGCACCGCCAGCTCCGTATAGGCCTCGTCGATCAGCAGCGAGAACTTGATCTCCGAGGTGGTGATCGCGCGGATGTTGATGCCGCGGTCGGCAAGCGCGCGGAACGCCTGCGCGGCGACGCCGGCGTGGCTGCGCATGCCGATCCCGATCACCGAGACTTTGGCCACGTCGGTCGAGCGGTCGAGGTGGTCGTAGCCGATGGCATCCTTGGCCCGCATCAGGACGTCGGTCGCCCGCTCGTAGTCGGCGGCCGGCACCGTGAAGGTGAGGTCGGTGAAGCTGTCGGCGGACACGTTCTGCACGATCATGTCGACATTGATGCTGGCTTCCGCCAGCGGCCCGAAGATCGCCGCCGCGACGCCGGGCTTGTCCTGCACGCGGCGGATTGAGATCTGCGCCTCGTCCTTCGAGAACGCGATGCCGGTGACCACCTGCTGCTCCACGATCTCCTCCTCGTCGCAAATCAGCGTCCCGGACGGGGCCGCGCGCGGATCGATGTCCTCCGGCCGCTCGAAGCTCGAGCGCACGAAGATGCGCACGCCGTGTACCATGCCAAGCTCGACCGAGCGCACCTGCAGCACCTTGGCGCCGAGCGAGGCGAGCTCGAGCATCTCCTCGAACGCGATCTTGTCGAGTCGCTTGGCCCTCGGCACGATGCGTGGATCGGTGGTGTAGACGCCGTCGACGTCGGTATAGATGTCGCAGCGCTCGGCCTGGATGGCGGCCGCAACCGCGACCGCCGACGTGTCCGACCCGCCGCGCCCGAGCGTGGTGATCCGGCCGGTCTCCTTGTGCACGCCCTGGAAGCCGCAAATCACCGCCACCTGCCGGCGCTCCTTGAAGCGCTTGATCAGCTCGGCGCCGTTGATGTCCAGGATGCGGGCGGCCCCATGCGCGTCGGAGGTCAAGATCGGCACCTGCCAGCCTTGCCAGGAGCGGGCGTTGACGCCCATGGTCTCCAGCGTCATGGCGAGCAGGCCGGACGTCACCTGCTCGCCGGAAGCCACCACCGCGTCGTATTCGCGCGCGTCATGCAGCGGAGCGGCGGCGCGGCACCAGGCGACCAGTTCGTTGGTCGTGCCCGCCATGGCGGAGACCACGACCGCGACGTCGTGCCCGGCATCGACCTCGCGCTTGACGTGGCGCGCGACGTTGCGGATGCGCTCGATGTCGGCGACCGAAGTCCCGCCGAATTTCATTACCAGCCGGGCCATGGGATTTCCGGCAGCCGTCCAATGTTGCGGTGAGATGCGATCCGGCGCGCTCCCGACCAGAGGCTCCGGCGCACGATGCGGGCCCCTAGATACCGGCCGGCTTGTCCGGCTGCAACCGGGGGCCGGCCCTGACCGCCGAGCCGCGGCGGTCGCTAGGTAACCGCCGGCGCGGGTGTCGTCTTGATCTTGCGCACCTCGACGATTGCGCCCGGCCTCCCCGTGTACTCCAGCTGGATCTTTTCGTCGGCGCCGAGGATGCCGATGTCCACGTCGCGATCCGGCAGGACGACGATGCAGCGCGGCCCGATCATGACGTCCACCAGCCACAGGTCGGGGAGCTTTTGCGTCCCTTGGAGCGCCCAGGTTTTCAGGTTCTCGTAGTATGGGGAACGCCGCCATGCGGAAGGAAACCCCGGATCGACCAGGGCGGTGAGGTGCGTTCCGCCCGCCGACTTGACCAGCGCAAATTTGGCGCGCTCCGGCTTCCAATCCGGCCCCAGCCCGTCCTCCAGCAGCCACTGGCAGTGGAAGGTCCGGCAGCTCGCGGGGCGCGCCGAGTAGATCGTGCAGCCGGACTTCTGCCGACAGTGCGGGCACCACGCGCCGATCGGCTTGGCGAGCTCCTCGACGGCGGCGACCTTGCAGCAGAGCGTGCAGGTGCCGCAGGCGCGGCCGGCAACGATCCTCTCCTCGATGCGAACGGATTCCGCAACCGTCTCCGACGCGACTGGGGGACGAAGCGGTGCGCTCACCGGAGGCCTCCGCGCGAACGTTGCAGCGATTGCGCGCGTCAAATCGTATCACGTCGGGACGGCGGAAAAAGCCGTCCGGCACCGTAAAGCGGCGGTTACTGGATGCTCAGCGTAGCCGCTCGATGAGCGCCACGGCGGCGGCGGGCGCGCGCACCTTGGCGCCCGAAATCATGTACGCGAACACCGGCCGCTGCTTGACGGCGGGGGCGGCCGTACCGACCCGCGGCAGGTCGGCCGGCTCCTTGCCGCCCGCCCAGGCGCGCAAGCGTTTCGCCCAGGCATCGAGCTCGGCGGGCGCATAGCCGGTGGCTTGCGCCTCGACCGTGCGCTGCAGCCGCGCGTACGCGAACGGCCCGGTGACGTCGGCGATCACCGGATACTTGTCGGAATCCGCGAACACGACCGCGACGTCGAAACGCCGGGCGAGCGCGATGAAAGCCGCCGTGCGGAAACTGTCGTGCCGCACCTCGACCGCATGCAGCAGCGCCCGTCCGTCCAGCGTCTTGGGCAGCAATGCCAGGAAGGCGGCGAAATCCTCCTCGTCGAGCTTCTTGGTCGGCGCGAACTGCCACAGCAGCGGCCCGAGCTTCGGTCCGAGCTCGGCGATGCCGCTCGCCAGGAAACGTTCGACCGAGTCCCCGGCCTCGCCGAGCTTGCGCCGGTTGACGGCGTAGCGCGGCCCCTTGAGCGAGAACACGAAATCGTCCGGCGTCTCGGCCGCCCAGCGGCGAAAGCTTTCCGGCTTCTGGGTGCCGTAGAACGTGCCGTTAATCTCGATCGAGGTCAGCTGCCGGCTGGCATATTCGAGCTCGCGCGCCTGCGGCAGGCCGCGCGGATAGAACGCGCCCCGCCACGGCTCGAACGTCCATCCGCCTATGCCGACCCTGATCATGGGCAATCACCGTTCGAGGCCAAGCCTGCACGCCGCGCGCTTGACCCGGGCGTCGCGGCGCCGTCGTTGGCTATTATGCGCGATCGGCAAGCCAGTCCAAGGCCCCGGAACTTCGTCCGCTTCGCCGAATGCAAAGCCGACGGTCAACGGTGCGGACAGGGGCGACGAGGTCGAACGGCTCACACGTAACAAGGCCCGTCGATCAGCGGATTGTGCTGCACGAACGCCTCGTCGACCTCGATGCCCAGCCCAGGCAATTCCGACGGGGTCACGCAGCCGTTTGCGTCGAGCCGATAGGGGACGCCGCCGACGTCATCGCGGAACGGATTGTGCTTGGCGCAATCGCCCTCGAAATAGCCGGGGTTCTCGACCGCCGCCAGCAAGTTGATCGATGCGGCCATGTTGATCCCGGTCGCCGACGTGTGCGGATTGCACGTGAGCTTGTAGGCCGAAGCCATTGCGGCGATGCGCAGGGCCTCCGTCACCCCGCCGGCCTTCGAGAGATCCGGCTGCAGGAACGTCACCGCGCGATCCTCGATCAGGCGCGTGAACTCGAAGCGCGTGAAGTGGTTCTCGCCGGCGGCGAGCGGCACGCGGCCGAGCTTGACGGCTTCCTGGTAGCTGCGGTGATCGTGCGGCGGGAACGGCTCCTCGAGCCAGGCCATGCGCAGCTCCTCGAAGGCCGGCATGACGCGGCGCACGTCTTCAAGCGTGTAGCCGGTGTTGGCGTCGCAGAGAATTCTCGATCTCGTCACCAACCCGGGCGCGCACCGCTTGTGCCCGCGCGATGTCCTTGCGCCAGGTGTCGCCGACGCGCAGCTTGAGCGCGCGATAGCCCTGCGCGACATAGCCGGCAGCTTCATCGGCGAGCGATCTCGGGTCCTGATATCCCAGCGAGATGCCGCCGGCGTAGGCCGGAATCGGCTTCGAGGCGCCGCCCAGCATCCGATAAAGCGGCCAGCCCGCGGCCTTGCCGCGAATGTCCCACAGCGCAAGGTCGAGGCCGCTCAGGGCCATCGCGCTCGCCGCGCCCATGCCGTGACTGCCGAGTTGCATCTTGTAGACGCGCTTCCAAACACCGATCACGTCGAGCGCATCCATGCCGGTCACGAGCTCGCTCAAGGTCGTGTCGATCAGCTTGGCGATGGCTCCCGGGCAGCGGCCGTGGTGCGCCTCACCCCAGCCGGTGATGCCCTCGTCGGTCTCGACTTTCACCAGCACCGCGTCGCGTTTGACGGCGCGGCCGATGCCGAGCGTGACATTGTGTCCTTCCGGCACCCGATACGAGATCGGAGCGGCCTTGATGCGACGGATGCGCATGGGCGGTGCCTCAAGCTGCAAGATATTCGGGATTGACGAGATTGAGCGGGCGCTCGCCGCGCGGGATGCGCAGCATCTCTTGCGCCGCCCCGACGCTCATCGGGCGCAGTTCGAGACGACACGTCCCGCCTCGCTAGGGAGCGGCCGACACCGACGCCGGCCTGCCGGTCACTTCTTCGCCGGGGCGTAAAAGGTCCCTTCGACCTCCATGATGTCGTCCTGATTGAGACGGTGAACCTCGACAATGGTCCGCGGCGGATAGGGCGGCTTGCCCCACAATTCTTCCTGCACCTTGTTCACGATCGGCCGGAACCGGAACATGTCGGTCACATAGACGACGATACGGACGCAATCGCGCAGGCTCGCGCCTTCCGATTCGGCGATCAGCTTCATGTTGAGGAACGCCTGCCGGATTCGCGCCTCGTCGCCTTGGACCAGCGTATTGGTCTTGGGATCGATGCCGCGCATGCCGGCGACATAGACGAAATCGCCGGCGCGCGTGCCGACATCCCACGTTCCGGTGGTCTTGATGGCGCCCTCGGGCTTCAGCGTCTTGACCCCATTGGGAGAGGACGATTGGGCGAGTGCGGCCGTCGCCCCCGCGATGAAAAACGCCGCCATGACGAAATAACTGCGCATGCGTGGCCTCTGCCTTGATGTGGTCCGCATCAGGCTAGAGGTCGTCCTGCGCGCCCGCAATAGGCCTCGCCGCCGCCGCGCGCCCGAGCACGCCGGTGCCGCCTGGCCGATTGTGCTGGCCAATTTCTCCGGCGAGGCCCATATAGCGGTCATCGCCGACCAGCCACCAGAAACCAGGCGTCGGCGGCTGAGAGACCGTCCGTGCTCCCGCCTGCACCAGGAGCACGGTTCCAGTGCCAGCTCGCGACCATCGATCGAAGGCTGAGGATTGCGCCGGTCGCGCGCGCCACAGCGCATCCTTGAAGACTCGGCGTTTCCAGCGCATGACGCCGTCATGCTTGGCGCTTGCCGAGAACGTGATGCGACGGGCGGGCGAGGCGCCGCCGCTCATGGCGCATCGGCCCTAACGCGGAAGCGCGGCGCCGCGGACGCGACCTGTTCGTTTGCGCGAGGCCCTGACCCGGCTGCGACCAACCTTGCGACCGGAACCTTAGCGAATTCACCGCCACCGAGGCCACGGCTTCAAGCCGCCTCAAAAAAGGAGCCACACCATGCAGGTCACGCGACAAGACAACCAATTTGCGGACGCCGTCGACAAATTGCTGGCCGGGCATCGCACGAAAGCGTTCTCGGTCGTCACCGCGGACGGAAAGCAGGAGCGCGGCTACGCACCTGTGACGATCGGCAAGGATTTCTTCCAATGCCGCTCGGGCGTGGACGAAAACCAGAACGACCGAATCTATCCCATGGGCGCCATCATCAGCATCACGCCAAGCGGATAGTTGCTGGCTCCGGCAGCCCGCTGCGGGCTTTCCTGGTCGGAAGCATCGCGGCGAAGCTTTCACACCCCAAGAAGGAGCACGTCGTGCAAGTCCTGGTCCGCGACAACAACATCGACCAAGCCATGCGGGTCCTCAAAAAGAAGATGCAGCGCGAAGGCATTTTCCGCGAGATGAAGCGACGAAAGGCGTACGAGAAGCCGTCGGAAAAGCGAGTGCGCGAGAGGGCCGGAGCGGTGCGTCGCGTTCGCAAGCTCGCGCGCAAGCAGGCGCAGCGTGAAGGCCTGGTTGCCAAGCCGAAGCCCAAACCTGCCGGTCCCGACCCGCGCGGCCAGGCGATAGCGCTTTGTGGGCTGAAGGATGGTGCCGTGGCTCAGGATGAGCCCTTTACTGACGTCGATGGCGACTAACTGACAACGATTTTGCGATCTCGATGCTACTCATGGATCACCCGTAAAGCGTCGAGGGCTGGGGTCGCGTGGTCGACAAATGCATGAACAATTCGCGGCATATGTCTTGCGGTCGGAGCGACGAGATGAACCGGCAGCGCAGGGGGCTCGTAGTCTCGCAGGAGGCGCACCAACGCTCCCGAGGAGAAATCCTCTGCCACCTGGTAGGAGAGAGTCCGACCAATTCCGCGTCCGGCCCGCAAGGCATCCAGTAAAGCTTCCACCTCGGTGGTCGTGAGCCTTGGAATGGGGCGCACGACCTGATCGCGACCGGAAGAGCGAAAGCGCCATTCCACTGAGGAGGGTCGATTCCGGTTATGGACAATGTCATGCTTCATCAGGTCCCTGGGCGTGCGCGGCCGGCCACGGCGCGCGATGTAGTCGGGACTTGCCGAGAGCACCAAGCGAACGTGACCCACCCGGCGCGCAATAAGTCCTGCTCGGGCAAGCGGGCCGATCCGAATGGCGACATCGAGGCCTTCTTCGACCAGATCAAGATTGCGATTGGTCAGCACCAGCTCGATCCGGATGCCGGGATGGGCATCGAGAAAGCTGGAGACCAGCGGACCAATGTGCCACCGGCCGAACAAAGATGGCGCAGTGATCCGCAACAGGCCCTGTAGCGGCGTTTCCCGGTTCTCTTTCACACTGCCAACGGCTTGCTCGTAGTCCGCCAGCAGCTGCCTCGCGTACGAAGCGAGGCGCCGTCCCGATTCGGTCGGTGTGAGCTGGCGCGTTGTTCGTTGAACGAGGCGCGCCCCGACGCGCGCCTCCAGAGTGGCGAGCGAGCGCGTCACCGCCGGCGGTGAACGGCGCAGCCGACGAGCGGCACCGGCCAAGCTACCCGCATCCAGGATGGTCGTGAGCACAGCCAGTTCGTCGAGTCGATCCATCTTGCGCCAATTATTCCAGAAATAGGAATACTGACTTTCATTCTATCGCTCTTTGGCGCGTCGCCCGCAAGGCCTATCAAACACGTGGGTCCCTGATGCCGGTCCGCCAGCATCGCCAATCGGGTGAATTGCATCATACCGAGGAGGCCAACATGGATGCATGCAAGCAAGTTTTGATCTGCGCCGTCCTTTTGAGTTCAAGCATGATCGGTCCAGTCGCAGCCCAGAAGGCAGATCAAGATCGGCCGGCAATGCCGCCGGTCATCGAGTGGCCACTGGAGCGAACCACCGAAGTATCCGGAACCAACTACGCGGTCGTCGTTGGCGGGCCCGAGCTCCGGCCCGTGGCCGCGGGTCCCACGCAAGCGCTGCTGACGGCAATCGTCCCTTGGCTCTCCGCGAACTTCGCGCTTCCGCC
The DNA here is from genome assembly GCA_963738705.1 of uncultured Alphaproteobacteria bacterium. Taxonomy (GTDB): domain Bacteria; phylum Pseudomonadota; class Alphaproteobacteria; order Rhizobiales; family Xanthobacteraceae; genus CAVTXS01. Next base: position 11,813 of record CAVTXS010000003.1, on the reverse strand, counting down.
CAGCTACCAGCACCCCAGCATCAAGCTCGTCCCCGCGACAGAGATCTTGTTTCTGCGCTATCGGGCTCTCACCGCCGAGAAGCAACGGGACGTGCTCAACGCCATCCATGGCAGCGCCGCTTCGCCGGGCAATGGCCGCAAGGCGGTGGCGGTCTATGACGATGTGACCCGGACAATCTTTCTGCCCGACGGATGGACCGGCCATACACAGGCGGAACTATCGGTGCTCGTTCACGAGATGGTTCACCATCTGCAGAAGGAGGCCGGCCTGATCTATCCGTGCCCTGGGGCCGGCGAAAAACTCGCCTATGAGGCGCAAGAAAAGTGGCTCGGTCTATTCGGGCTTGATCTTGAGAGCGAGTTTGAAATCGACCCGTTCACCCTGCTGGCGACCACGGCATGTTCGTTCTGATCCATCCCGCACTTTGAACTCGCCTCAGGCAAGCAGCAGAAGAGTTGCCGGTGGTCGACAGTCTCGAATGGGTCGCAAAGGAGCCCCGGCCCTATGCCGAAGTGATCGAGGCTTGGCGAACCTCATGCCCACGGCTGACTGTTTGGGAAGATGCCGCTGACCGTGGATATCTGGCGCGCGAACCCGTGCAGCCGCGGCACAATGGTCGCAACAACCGCCTTAGTCTTACTGCGTCATGAATTTTCCTACCGCCGCGGCCGCCGGATCGGGGCGGCGCAACATGGACATCGCGGCAGGGTTCTGACGAGCGCGGTGATCAGTCTGCGGCGCATGGTCGCGATCGAGTTCGGGACATGGCGTTCGGGACGCGGCGGCGGAGCCTTTGGGTCGGTAACCCTTGGATAGGGCAGATTGCGGGAGCTGCGCGGTGGAACGAGTTCCTGAGGGGGAATCGTCTCCCTCTCGGAGATCAGGAATCCGTAGGCTGCGATGCACAGCGTTGCGTGGTGATGGAAGCCGCGCCATCCGCGGCCTTCGAAATGCCCGAGCCCGACCTCCTGCTTGAGTTCTTGATAATCGCGCTCGATGCGCCAGCGCAGCTTGGCGAAGTAGACCAGTCGATGCAGAGTGATGCCCTCGGGAAGGGTTGAGAGCCAATACTTGGTCGGCTCCTTCTCGCCTTCGGGCCACTCGATCAACAGCCACTCTTCCGGTCGGCTCTCGCTGCGCTTGAAGTCACGTCGCGCAATGCGAACCCGCACACGGGCAAAGCGCGAGGACAGGCGCTCGGCCGTGCCTTCTCGCCATTCGATCGTGCGCCAGGCGCGCTTGGGCAAGCCGAGCGCCAGTTCCTTGACCGAGACCGGTCGATGCCGGGTGTCGCGCCGCAAGAGCTTTGGCGGTCGTCCACGGCCAGACCATGTCTTCGGTGGCAGCGGCCCGGTGCCGGGCGCCCATACCGTGGTGTTCGACAGAATGCCGGCTACGTAGCTCAACTCCAGCGCCGTGATGTCCGCGCGCAATTCGCTGTTATTGCCATAGCCGGCGTCCGTCACCACCACGCCGCGCGGCAGCCCGGCCGCGCACGCCCACTGGAGCTGCTCGAGCGCGATCTCATGCTTGGTCTTGAAGCCAATGTCCGCCGGAACGCCCGCCTTGCGCAGCCGGTCGCCATCCTGCGCCCACTCCTGTGGCAGGTACAGCCGATAGGCCACCGGCAGGCTGGCATCGCCAGTGGCAATCGACAGCGATACAGCCACTTGGCAGTTATCTTCCTTGCCGAGCTGGCCGCAGTATTGTCGCGCAACACCGACCGAGTGTCGCCCCTGCTTCGGGAAACTGGTGTCGTCGATGATCCACGCCTCGATCGGCCCGTGCCGCTGCATCTGCGGCAGCACCATCTGGCGCACCTGGGCCAACACCTTCTCGTCCGACCAGCGCCCCTCACCGACAAAATGCAGCAACGACTGGTGCTGCGCCGCTACCCGCGCTGGCGCCGTGACCGCCGCCATCGGCTCCACACTCTTGCGCTCACACGGCATCATCAGCCCGGTGCAGTAGTCGCGCAGCGGTCCGGCTCGGTCCTTGTGGCCGATCACCCTCACAAGTCCCTCGACATAGGCCGCAAACCGCGATTCACTGTCACCTGAGCTTCCGAGACCCATCTCAGCCTCCTCATCCTGAAAAGTGGATCTCGCCAATATTTGATTCTAACAACCGTCGCACCGCGACCTTCTGACTCAGTAAGATTAGGACACAGGTTCCTGCGCGCCAACGGGCGCAGCCTTACCACAGCCTTCGACCGCATGGCTCGGGCTTGTGGCCGGCAATTAGGCCGGTCGCGCTCCCGCGGTTTTGACCCCTGGTGGCCTGTTTTGGCTCCCACGGTGGCCTATTTCACTTGCGCTTCTTGAGCGGAATTGCCTCGCTATTCGCCCAGCCAAGGCGTACGGCTCAAGTATCGTCGGCCACTGGCAACCACAACACAGGCGCCGGTGGCTGAGGGACCAATGGCGCTCCCGCCTGGATTTCCAGAGCAGCGGAGTCGTCCATGAAAAACTCCCTTCCGCTTGACGCTCTCGAACCTGCTTGGGGTCAGCCTGAAACGGCGCGACCCTTGGCGGACATTGGCTGCAATCAAGTTGGCAGCCGAAGCGGGGCTTCCGGGCGTTTGAGAAAATCGCTAGCCTCAACGTTGGCTTGAGACATCGCAGATAACCCAGCGGGAGGATCGCAATGAAGAAGTCGAGAACATCCATCATGGCCGCGTTGGCGCTCGCGCCGCTGCTCGCGATGTCGGGCGTCCAAGCACAGCAACAGCCGGCGCAACCGGCGGCGCCGCCGCAACTGCCGCAAGCGCCGGACATGACGTTCTTTGTGACCGGCGCAGGGCCCGGCAAGGGCGCCGACCTCGGCGGCCTCGAAGGGGCCGACCAGCACTGTCAGATGCTGGCGCAGCGCCACGGCGCGGGAGCGAAAGCCTGGCGCGCCTACCTCAGCACTCAGGCATCCGATGCCAAGCCGGCCATCAATGCACGCGACCGGGTCGGCAAAGGTCCGTGGCAGAATTTCAAAGGCGAAGTCGTCGCCCAAAACGTCGATGATCTGCACAGTGACAACAACAAGCTTGGCTTCAACACGTCGTTGAGCGAGCGAGGCCAAATCATCCCTGGCGTCGGCTTTGCACCGAACCGCCATGACGTCCTGACCGGATCGACCCCGGAAGGCAGCGCTTTCCCGCCCGCTGAAGACCGCACCTGTCGCAACTGGACGAGCAGCACTCAGGGTGCCGCCATGGTTGGCCATATCGACCGAAAGGGGTTGCGCGACGATGCGGCATCGCGGTCGTGGAACTCTTCGCATCCCTCGCGTGGTCCTGACGGCGGTTGCAGCCAGACCGATCTGCGCGGGACCGGTGGCGATGGGTTGTTCTATTGCTTCGTCGCCCAGTAGGCGGGCCACAGGATCGCGATGCTGGCGGGGAACGTGCAGCCCGCCACCATTCTTTGGACGCGCGGCCAAGGCGTGTTGCCGCACGCAGAAACTTCGGCATGAGGCTGGCACCACCCGGACCAGTCGATCGCCGGATGCGACGTCTGCTGTTCGGGAGTCAAGCGGATGGGTCTACGGTCAGGTTGAAATGACGCGATCGGCCCACCTCGGACAAGTCGATCACTGCCAGAAATGTAGGTTCCTGCCATTGCTCAATTCTTAGGGAATACCGCAACGCCCCCGGTACGATACCGGCGGTAAAAGCAAGGGCGCGCGCCGACGGGCGTCAATTTTCTGCCGCGGGACCGCGCGGATTCGAACCGCTCTCATGGCGCTTGACGTTCCCACGCTCTTTGTCATCGCCGTGTTCGCCTCGGCGGTTGCGGGCCTCTTGTTGCTGCTTTCCTGGTTGCAGAACCGAAATGTCCGGGCTCTGGCCCTGTGGGCAGCAGCCTTCATGATCGGATCAGTTGGTGTCGCGCTAATTGCCGCGCATGGCGACATTCCGGAGATCTGGTCGATTACCATCGCAAACGCAATCATCGTCACAGCCCATGGCATGATATGGGGCGGGGCACGCAGTTTCGATGGTCGTCCGACGTCAGTACCTCTCATGCTGTCCGGCGCAGTGGTCTGGGTCCTCGCCTGTCAAGTCGAGGCATTTTTCGCCATGGCGCAGGCTCGCGTCGCGTTAATGTCTGCGATTGTTGTCGCCTACTCGGTGCTGAGCGCATGGGAGTTCTGGCGGGGACGCGACGAAGGACTGATGTCGCGCTTGCCCATCGTCGTACTTCTGCTTGCTCACGCCGCAATGGTCATCGTTCGCATTCCGCTCGCCGGCTCGCTGTCGCTGCCGATGGCTTCCGAGGAAACCCATGTTGGTTGGTGGACCTTCGTCATTTTCGAGGCAGTGTGCTTTTCATTTTGCGTCGCCTATCTTCTCGGCGGAATGGCACGGGAGCGGATCGTGCTCTGGTACAAGCACGCTTCGCTGATCGATCCGCTCACCGGCGTGGGCAACCGCCGTGCCTTTCTTGAACGCGGCGAGAAGCTGCTGCATCGGATCGTCTTTGACCGCCAGCCTGCAGCGCTGCTGTTGTTCGATCTCGACAAGTTCAAGACCGTCAACGATACCTTTGGTCACCACGTTGGAGACCGGGTTCTGACCGCCTTTTGCGGGGTCGCGACGGTCGCACTCAGGCCTGGTGATTTGTTCGGTCGGCTCGGCGGGGAAGAATTTGCCGCCCTCCTTCCCCACACTTCGCTCGATGGCGGCCTCGTTGTCGCCGAGCGCATTCGGGCCAACTTTGAAGCGATGACGCTGGATTTCGGCGCAGGCACATTGGCAGCGACAGTCAGTGTCGGGGTGGCAATGGCAGGCGATCGGGCTCGAGACCTTGCCGCTCTGATCATGGCAGCCGATCGGGCGCTCTATCGCGCCAAGGCAAATGGGCGCAACCGTATCGAGTATGCGCGTGAAGGATCTGCGACCCAGATCGAAGACGTAAGGGCTGCGCCGCACCCAATACCTGGCTGATCCAAAACAGCAGGCACGTCGACCGCTGCGGCCCGGAGGGTCGAGCAGACGTACCCACCGCGCGCTCGAAACGACGCGAATGACCCCTTTAAGCGGAAGTCGGCATCCTCGGGCTTCTGGCTCCATGCGCAGTCACTAGCTCTTTCAGCCTGGCGAGCCCATCGGCTTTTGCTTCCCGGCGAGAAAAGTAGGAATCCGGAGACGATTCCACGGGCGTGCCATTTTCGAGGATGTCCCAACGAAATCGGCCTACATGGATTGTGCAGCGCCGTACCTTGACTTGATAAGGGGGTGCGGATGCGCGAGGGGCGGCCATGATCGTAATATGCGCTCGCGACCGCTTTGTTCCCGGCGCGAGCATTCAATAACGCCCGCTCGAATGCTTCGACGGAGCTGATGTCAGGTTTTGGGCGCGGTAGCCGTTGTCGTTGCGCAGCGATCGTTTGCCCGAGACCTCCACGAAAGCGACCAGCGCTCGCTGGAATCCGGCAGCCATCGTCGTCCCTTGACGATATAGCCATCGGTCCATCAAATTCGCGAAATACGGACGTTCTAGTGCGCCCGTCATCGGAGTAATGCCCCCTCATGCTTGAGAACTCACGCCGCGATGCCGTGCTGGGCGTGGCCAGCGGCAGAGCGGCCGCTGATCGTCGCAAGCGGCGGCGTCTGTTCTGCCGGTCGGCAAGACGTCTGTCATGAAGCGGTCGGTGACGATCGACGCCGCGACCAATCCATCCTCTCGCCAGACCCGCGCTGCCCGAGGAGTTTCAAGTGGACATTGACATGAAAACACCCGGGATCGACGAGATCGCGGGCGATGATCCTCCGTTGGACGTCATCGCACACGGGATCGTGTTCGGCGAAGGCCCGGTGTGGGATCGGCGCAAGGGGCGCCTGCTGTTCACCGAGATTATCGGCGACGCGATCTGGGAGTACACGCCCGGCGTCGGCGTGAAGCGCATCATCCATCCGTCGAGCCACGCCAACGGCATGACCTTCGACCGCGCGGGCCGGCTGCTGGTCGCCGGCTGGTCCAAGCGTACGATCTGGCGCGTGGAGCCGGATGGCGCAATGGTCGACATCGCATCACGCTACGACGGCAAGAAATTCAACAGCCCGAACGACATCGTGGTGCGCTCGGACGGCTCGATCTACTGGACCGATCCCCGCCGGCGGCCTGGTGATTCCCGGGATGCCCGGGCGAAGACCTGCAGCGCTATATCGACGTCCAGGGCGTCTATTGCCTTACGCCGCAGGGCGAGGTGCAGCTCGCGATCGCCGACTGCCACTATCCCAACGGGCTCGCTTTCTCGACCGACGAGAAGATCCTGTACGTCAACGAGAGCCGGCTCGGCATCATCCGCGCCTTCGACGTCTCGGCCGATGGCAGCTGCGGACCCGGGCGGCTGTTCCACACGCTTGCCGGCACCGAACCGGGCGTCGCGGACGGCATGAAGGTGGACGTGAAGGACAACGTCTACTGCACCGGCCCGGGGGGCATCCACATCATCGACAAAGCCGGTCGGTTGCTTGGGCGGCTGCGCCTGCCGGGCCACTGCACGAACCTCGCCTGGGGCGGGGACGACTGGCGCACGCTCTACATCACGAAGTTCCACGATGTGGTGCGAACGCGGCTGAACATTCCTGGCGTCTCGGTCTGGTGAGAGGGCAACACGCATGAGCTGGAAATTCGAGCGCGTTGCCGGCCCCTACCAGGGTCCCGCGAACGGCGTGGTGTGGGACGGCGCTGCCGTGCTGTTCAGCCTGATGGAGGAACAGCGCCTCATGCGCCTCGATCCGTCGTCGGGCGACACGAGCGAGTTCCGCAAATACACGCACCGCGTGAACGGCCTCGCTTTCGGCCGCCGCGGCGAGCTTCTGGGCTGCCAGGAGGGCGGCCGCCGTCTGGTGGAGTTCGCAAGCGACGGCCGCATGCTCAAGATCGACGCACGGCTCGACGGCCAAGTATCACAATTACCCGAGCGATCTCGCCGTGGACCGGAAGGGCCGCATCTGGTTCGCCGATCCGCACAGCGCGACGTTCGCCTTCGGTCCGCAGTTTTTCCCGCCGCTCGAGCACGCTTCGGTGCTGCGGCTCGAGAAGGACGCTCGCAACGAATGGGTGCTCGAGCGCGTCACCTTCGATACGAAGGCGCCGCGCGCGGTGCTGCTTTCGGCCGACGAGAAGACGCTCTACGTCGCCGAGGGCGAACCGGCCGCCGGCTTCGTGCGCGAGTTGCGGGCCTACCCCGTCCTCGACGACGGCTCAGTTGCATCGTGCGCGGTGTTGCACACGTTCGGGGACGATCACCGTGGCCCCCAGCGCGGGATCGAAGGCATGTGCCTCGATGCCGACGGCCACATCGTCGCCGTCGGGGGATGGCGCAAGTGCGGTCCCGGCCCGTTGGTTTATGTCTTCTCCGCCGAGGGCGCCGTGCTGGAAACCCACCCGCTGCCGGCGGATTTGCCGAACCGCTGCTGCTTCGGCGGAAGGGAACGCGATACGTTCTACGTCACGACGGCGGGCGGCGAGCTCTACGCTGCCAAACCGCCGCGCCGCGGCTTCAACGGGAGGTGAGGCAAGCGCGGCGGAAAGTTGCTCGCGCCGGCCTGCGACGGTCAGTCTATTCGAGCTCGGCGGTGCCCTTCAGCATCCCGATAAGGTCCTGCATGTATTGGCGCAGCTTCATCGCGGGGTGAAGGCAGATGAAGGTCTTTGTCGGTTCGAACAAGTGCGCGGCTTCAATCGCCAGAAGCGTTCGATCGCTTTGGGGATCGAATGCCGCCCTGGGGAGGACCGTAATTCCTATGCCGAGCGTCACATAGGCCTTGATGACCGCCGCGTCGGTGGCCGTCATCACCACGTTGGGCTTGATGCCCTTGCGGGCGAAAGCTCGCAACACCGCCCTACCGCCCGCGAACGACGTGTCCATCGTGATGATCGGATAGGCCGCGATGTCCTTGAGCGTGAGCCGCTTCCTGGCAAGCAGCGGGTGTCCGGCGGGCACGATCACCGCGCGATGGAGGGTGGAGCACGGCGATGTGCTCAGGCCCCAGAAATCCTTCGGTCGGAGCGCTCGTTATCCCGATATCGGCCTCGCCCGAGAGGACGAACTCCCGGATCGCGCTCGGATCGCCTTGACGGATGATCAACTGAACGTCGGGATACTTCCGACGAAAGCGATCGATGACGCCCAGCAGGACATAGCGGGCGTTGATGTGCGTCGTTGCGATGCACACGCGACCGGTCGTTTCGTTGGCAAATTCTTCTCCGACATGCCTGCAGATTGTCGACTTCCTTCGTAATGCGTCGGGCGATATTCAGAGTGGCGGCGCCGAAGGTGTGAGGCCGACCACTCGGCCGCTTCGGCGCAGCAGTAATTCCGCGCCAAGCTCGTCTTCGAGTAGTCGGATCTGCGTGCTGATCGCCGGCTGCGAAATGTTCAAGCTCAGCGCGGCCTTCGAGATGTTGAAGCCGTGGTCGTTCACCTCACACAGAAAGCGAAGTTGCTCGAACCTCATTCGCATAAGCTCCGATTATGGAGCCATAATAACATATTCCTATTGATAATGCACAGGCCGGGCTAGCCTCGGCGGAGCAAGGTGCCGCGCTAATGTCGGTTCCAGCAGGAGGAGCCTTTGCAGCCGACACGCGGATCGCGTTTCCTCGCCGAATTCCTGCACGGTTACGGCGTCACGCACGTCTTCTTCGTTCCGGCGATCCTGCATGGAGACGCTCGCCGAAATGGAAAGCATGCCGATCCGCCGGATCGTGCACGCACGGCGAGAAGGCGGCGGCCTATATGGCCGATGGGTATGCGCGCGCAAGCCGCCGTCCGGGCGTGTGCATGGCGCAACACATCGGCGCATCCAATCTCGCCGCCGGGCTGCGCGACCCGTTCCTCGCCTGCTCGCCCGTCCTGGCGATCACCGGTGGCGGGACGCCGCAGTCTCGCTATCGGAACGCGTATCAAGAACTGGAGGATATGAGCCAGTTCGATCGCACGACCAAAGTTCAACGCCCGCGTCGACGACATCCGCCGGTTGCCGGACCTGATGCGCCAAGCGTTCCGCGAGGCGACGACTGGCTCGCCGGGGCCGGTCCATCTGCAGATGCAGGGTCACTTCGCCCAAGTCACCGAACAGGATGCGGATCTCGATCCCGCGATCGAGCGACGGTTCAGCGCGGCGCCGGCCTATCGCTCGCCGGCCGATCCGGCGCTGGTCGAGAAGGCTCTGCAACAGCTTCGGCAGGCCGAGCGGCCGATCATCGTCGCGGGCGGCGGTGTGACGTTGGTCGGACGCCTCCGAGGTGCTGGTCAAATTCGCCGAAGCGATGTCGATTCCGGTTGCGACGTCGCTCAATGCCCGCGGCGTCATCTCGGACGAGCCATCCGCTGGCGGTGGGACGTGGTCGGCGGTTATCCGCAGGCCTGCGCCAATGACGCTGTAGCCCAGGCCGATCTCGTCTTCTTCGTGGGCAGCCACACAGGCGGGCAGGTCACGGCCAACTGGAAATATCCGAGGCCCGGCACCAAGGTTATCCAACTCGACATCGAGCCGCGCGAGATCGGGCGAAACTATCCGTGCTCCCCTCTGCTTGGGGACGTGCGGACCGTGCTGCAGCAGATGCTCGATCGGGTCGACGTCGATGCTCCCGCAAGCCCACGCGCGGCATGGCTCGACCTTGTGTCGCGGCCTCGTTTCAGAGTGGCGCAAATCTGTCCTGCCGAGACGAACTTCGGACGACGCGCCGATCCGCCCCGAGCGCCTCTGCCACGAAATTTCGACGCCACTTGCCCGAAGGCGGCATCGTGGTGTGCGACACCGGGCACTCCGGCATCTGGGCCGGCACGATGATCGACTTCAACAAGCCGGCCAGCGCCTCATTCGCAGCGCCGGTTCGCTCGGCTGGGCCTTCCCAGCGGCGCTCGGCGTCAAGTGCGCCGCACCCGACACGACCGTGATCTGCTTTGCCGGCGACGGCGCCTTCTACTACCACCTTGTCGAACTGGAGACGGCCGCCCGCCACGGCATCAATCTCGTGGTTGTCATCAACAACAACAGCGCGCTCAGTCAGGAAATTCCGCTCTACGAGGCCGGCTACCGGCAACTGCCGCGGCTTCGCGACCGCGAACTGTGGGGCTTCGAGCGCGTCGACTTTGCGCGCATTGCCGAGGGCTTCGGCTGTCTCGGCATCCGTGTCGAGGAGCCGGACGAGATCGGGCCGGCGCTCGAACGGGCGCTCGCGGCGCAGCGACCGGTCGTCATCGATGTCGTCACCGATCACCGCATCATGGGTGAGCTGGGCTTTTGAGGAACGAGACTATGGCCGCCAAGATCGTCGATCTGAGTGTGCCCCTCGAGAGCTTTCCCTCCGAGTATCACGATTCCTTGATCACCTACTGGGACCATCGTGACAGCGCGCGGCGGCTTGCGCGCGACTGGGGCATCGATCCCGCGCAGCTGCCGCGCCCTTACGTCGCCGGCGCCAAGGAAGAGGTGACGGCGCTCACCCATGCGGGGACGCACCTCGACGCGCCGTGGCATTTTGGTCCGCTCTCGCGAAGGCAAGCCTGCCAAGACCGTCGACGAGATGCCGCTCGACTGGTGTTTCGGCGACGGCGTCGTGCTGGATTTCTCAGCTACCAAGAAGGACGGCGAATACATTCACGTTGCGGATGTCGAAGTCGCAGCTTGCCGGCGTCGGACACGTCCTGAAGCCGGGCGACATCGTGTTGTTCAATACCGGTGCCGGCCTGCATTGGGGAGCCCCGGACTACGGCGCGCGAGGGTCGGGCCTGACCGACGAGGTCGTGTTCTGGCTCTACCGTCAAGGCGTGCGCGTGCAGACGACCGACGCCTACACGCTCGACATTCCCGTGCCGCGCATGGTCGAGAAGATGAAGGCGGGCGACAAGGCCGGCTACTTCCCAGTGCACCGGGCCGGCCGCAAGGTCGAATACACGCACGCCGAGAAGGTCGTGAATCTTGAAGGCGTTGCCGGCGCAGCGGCTTCAAGGTCGCACTGTTCCCGATCAAGATAAGGCGCGCTAGCGGCGCCTGGATGCGCGCGGTCGCAATCTTCGACGACGATCTTGAAGGCAAGCATCAGCGCCTCGATCGATCTCAGCGCGCCGCTGGAAAATTTCGCCGCCGATCCGGAGCCGGCCAGCATCACGCTATTGGGACCACTACGACTTCGCGCGCCGGTCTGGGAAAGGGCCAAGGCATCGATCCGAAGACATTTCCCGAGCCGTACATCGCCGGAGCCATGGACATCGTGACCGGCATCGAGCCAAGCTGGCACCCACATGCTCGCGCCATTTTATTTCGGTGCCGGCGGCGCTGCCAAGGCTAAGACGATCGATCAAGTCCCGCTTGACTGGTGCTACGGCAACGCAGTGGTTCTCGATTTTTCGGCACGCGCCCGCATCGGGCAAGCTGTCCGACCGCGGACATCCGACCGCCGCTTGCGCGAGTCGGTCACGAATTGCGCCCCGGCGACATAGTAATGCTGCGAACGGGAGCGGGGCTATTTGGGGTCAGTCGGCCTACCTCCAATCCGGCGCGACCCTATCGCGAGAGGGACTACACTGGCTGATCGAACGTGGCACAAAGCTTATCGGCACCGACGCCGCGACGCTCGACGAGCCGCTTGACGCCTCAATTGCCAAGCTTAGTGCTGGCCGCGGCGCCGACGCGTTCGAACTGTTCGAGGCGGGCAAATGGTCGCGACTTTGCCTGCGGGCTGAAAATCATCGACCTGGAGCAGCCTTCCCGCGACCGGGGCGAAGGTCGCGCTGTTTCCAGTCAAGTTGCGCAAGGCCAGCGGCGCATGGTGCCGCGCCGTGGGTATCGTCAGTAACTGAG
>CAVTXS010000002.1:0-35615 GCA_963738705.1 uncultured Alphaproteobacteria bacterium | reverse complement strand
GAGGGGGCGGACTTGTCCGACCCGGAGGTGCTCTTGGGTGCCGCGGTCGATTGCGGCATGGACGCCGAGCTGACCCGGCAGCTGCTGGCGGGCGACGCCGACGTCGAGCGGGTCGAGAAGGCATCCGAGCAGGCCAAGGAGGCCGGCATCGACGGCGTGCCGTGCTTCATCCTTGGCGGCAAGTTCGCCGTGTCGGGCGCGCAGGACCCGGCTTACTTGGCCGACGCGATCGGACGGGCGGCGAAGGAGCGGCAGCGCAGCGAGACCGCTGCCTGACGTATCATATCACTCGGCCGTCATCATCCGCGAAGGCGGATGACCCAGTACTCACGACCGTCCGTTTTGCTGCGAGACCTGCGTTTACTGGGTCCCCCGCCTTCGCGCTAGGGCATGCACATATCTCTCGTATCCCATCCGAGGAGGATAATACGAAAGTGCTCCAGGCCATGCCTGTAGGTGATGGGTCCCGGCGGCCTGGAGGAAGGATATCCATCCCATCCGCCCAAACGAGCGATGATCCAGGCGGCCCAGGCGAGGCTTTGCTTGCGGTGGGGATTTTTCTGCAGGGCCGTTTTGCCTTCGATGCGAGTGTTGGTGGCATCGAGGACTGCGATCTCGCGTTCTGGAAAGGCTATACTGGCGGGTTCGTCATCCTTGCCGTCGCGCGCCTGCTGGAGCTGGACCGTAATGGCAGCTGCCTTGGCGGCGACTGCAGTGAGCTTGATCAGACCATCGGCGGTGGCGAGCTGACTATCTTCCAGCCTGAGGCCTTGCAGCTTCAGCAGGCGCCAAAGCTGCTCGATGATCCAACGCTGCTTGTACCAATGGGCGATGCGCCAAGCGCCCTCTGGGTCGAGAACTTCATGAGTGGTGAGCAGTCGCCAGTGCAGGGGCTCAACACCTTTGGGAGGATGAGGCTCGATGAGCTCGACCAAAGTGACGGTCACGCTGGCAGGCAAATGGCGATGTGCACTGCCGCTCGGCCGCCGCAGCGCGACTTGTCCGAACCGCAGCTCCAGCATGGCCGAGCGAGCGGGGCGTCCAGCACGCGCGCGCAGCTCGATGGTTTTTGTATCGGCGAGCGGGAAGCCTTCGCTCGCGGCGAACAGTTTGCTGCCGTCTGCCAGGCAGCGATCCTGCATGGCGCGCGAGATCAGGTGGAAGTGGGGGCCCGGCAGCACCGCCCAAGCGGCGTAGAAGTCGCTCTCGCGATCACCGATGACTGTGACCATCGCGGCTGCGGCCAACACCTTCTTGGCTTCGATGCCCGTGCACACCCAGCGATCGGATTCCCGCTCTTCGAGCCGGCGCTTGTCATGTGGAACGGCGATACGGCCCTTGCGGGTCCAGACATGCCCCGCAACCAAGCCAAGGCAGCTGCCGCTGTCGGCGTCCAATGCCAGCATGCCGTGCACCAGAACACCGCGGCCAACGCCCTTGCCGATCTCCCCCAAGCCGCGCCGACGTGCGGCCGTGGTCCGGAAATTGACCTCGCTAGTATCCTGGACTGCCAGCACGTGCCGGCCAGCCGCCGCCGGGGCAGTCTGCTCGCTCCATCCCTCGATCAGGCGTTTGATCGTGACCTTGCTATTCGCCAAGTACCGGCCGAAGCGAACCTCTTGCGACCGCTGTCCGCCACCAAGCCGGCGCATACACACGCTCGAACGCAATACCATGGCTTCGAGCAGCGCCGCCCCCCTTTATCGAGGCGTCGGTCCCCGAAACGGCCTAACGACCATCTTGCGCACGTCATGTCGACACTCCGGCTGTCCAAAGTGTCAAAAACAGAATCACACAGCCTGGGGGGAGGGGAATCCCAAATCGGCAACCTAAGTCATTCTGCCTCACTCAGATATGTGCATGCCCTAGCGCCTTCGCGGGGGATGACGTTGAGTGTGTGGATCGGCCATGCGATCAAGCCGCCTTGGCGCGCTCGGCCAAGGAGACGAGCCGGCGCAGGATGCCGGTCGTGCCCTTGAGGCGGTCCTCGGGCCGCTCCCAATCGTCGAAGAACACCACCTTCATGTCCGGCCGCACGCGCGCGGCCGGCCCCTGCTCGCGGATCAGGCCGACGAGCCCCATCGGATCGGCGAACGTGTCCTCGCGGAACGAGAGCACCGCGCCCTTCGGCCCGGCCTCGATCTTCTCCACATTGGCGCGGCGGCAGAGCGACTTGATGGCGACGATCTTGAGCAGGTGATCGGCCTCCTGCGGCATCGGGCCGAAACGGTCGACCAGCTCGGCGCCGAATGCCTCGATCTCGCGCTCGTCGTCGATCTCGGCGAGCCGGCGGTAGAGCGACAGGCGCACGCTCAGGTCGGCGACATAGTCGTCCGGGATCAGCACCGGCGTGCCGATGGTGATCTGCGGCGACCACTTGTCGGCGGCCGGCTCGGCGATGCCGGCCTTCAGGCTCATCACCGCCTCTTCCAGCATCTGCTGGTAGAGCTCGAAGCCGACTTCCTTGATATGCCCGGACTGCTCCTCGCCCAACAGGTTGCCGGCGCCGCGGATGTCGAGGTCGTGCGAGGCGAGCTGGAAGCCGGCGCCGAGCGAGTCGAGCGATTGCAGCACCTTCAGCCGCCGCTCCGCCTGCGCCGTGATCCGCTTCTCGACCGGCAGCGTGAACAGCGAATAGGCGCGCACCTTGGCGCGGCCGACGCGTCCGCGCAGCTGATAGAGCTGCGAAAGCCCGAAGCGGTCGGCGCGGTGCACGATCAAAGTGTTGGCGGTCGGGATGTCGAGGCCGGACTCGATGATCGTGGTCGACAGCAGCACGTCGTACTTGCCGTCGTAGAACGCCGCCATGATGTCTTCGAGCACCGCCGACGGCATCTGCCCGTGCGCGACCGCAACACGGACCTCCGGCACCTGCTTGTCGAGGAAATCCTTGGCCGCCGCCAGATCCTCGATCCGCGGGACCACATAGAACCCCTGCCCGCCCCGGTAGCGCTCGCGCAGCAGCGCTTCGCGCACCACGAGCTCGTCGAAGGGCGAGACGAAGGTGCGCACCGCGAGGCGATCGACCGGTGGCGAGGCGATGATGGAAAGCTCCCGCACGCCCGAGAGCGCCAGCTGCATGGTGCGCGGGATCGGCGTCGCCGTGAGCGTGAGCACGTGCACCTCGGTGCGGAACTGCTTGAGCTTCTCCTTGTGGGCGACGCCAAAATGCTGCTCCTCGTCGATCACCAGCAGGCCGAGATCCTTGAAGCGGATGGTCTTGCCGAGCAGCGCGTGGGTGCCGATCGCGATGTCGATCGCGCCGGAGGCAAGCCCTTCCTTCACCTTCTTGAGCTCGGGACCCGAGACCAGCCGCGAGGCCTGGGCGATGTTGACGGGAAAGCCGCGGAACCGCTCGATGAAGGTTTTGGTGTGTTGGCGCGCGAGCAGCGTGGTCGGCACCACCACCGCCGTCTGCTTGCCGTTCATCGCCGCGATGAAGGCGGCGCGCAGCGCCACTTCGGTCTTGCCGAAGCCGACGTCGCCGCACACCAGCCGGTCCATCGGCCGGCCCGACGCGAGGTCGTCGACCACCGACGTCGATGGCGGCGCGCTGATCGTCGGTCTCCTCGTACGGAAAGCCGGCGCAGAACTCGTCGTACATGCCGGGCGCGACCGCGAGCCGCGGAGCCTCGCGCAGCTGGCGTTCGGCCGCGACCTTGATCAGCTCGGCTGCCATCTCGCGGATGCGGCGCTTCATGCGCGCCTTGCGCGCCTGCCACCCACCGCCGCCGAGCCGGTCGAGCTGGACGCCCGCCTCTTCGGATCCGTAGCGGCTCAGCAGCTCGATGTTCTCGACCGGCAGGAACAGCTTGTCGCCGCCCGCATAGTGGATTTCCAGGCAGTCATGCGGCGCGCCGCCGACCTCGATCGCCTGCAGGCCGACGAAGCGTCCGATCCCGTGGTCGACATGCACGACGAGGTCGCCCTCGCTCAGGCTCGTGACCTCGGCGATGAAGTCCTGCGCCCGGCGCGCGGCGCGGCGCGGACGCACCAGCCGGTCGCCGAGGATGTCCTGCTCGCTGATGACGGCGAAATCGCCGGTTTCGAAACCGGCTTCGAGGCCGAGCACCGCGAGCGCGATTTCCGGCTTCGGCCGCGTCGGCACCTCCGGCCAGGAGGCGACGTAGCCGAGATTGCCGAGCCCGTGCTCGGCCAGCACGTGCCCCATGCGTTCGCGCGAGCCTTCGCTCCACAGCGCGATCGCAACGCGCTTGCCGGCGGCTTGCAGCCCGAACACGTGCTTCTTCACCGCCTCGAACACATTGGCGTTCGCTTCGGCGCGCTCGGCTGCGAAATTATGGCCCTGGCGCGTGCCGATCTCGACGACGTTCTCGCCGCCCTCCGGGACCGAGAAGGGCGTCAGCGCCGCCAGCGCCGCCGCGTCCAGCCGGTCGCGCCATTCGGCCTCGGCGAGGTAGAGGCGGTCGGGCGGCAGCGGCTGATAGGGCGGCCCGGACGTGGGGCCTTCCAGCGCCTTGCGGCGCGCCTCGTAATAGTCGGCGATCTGCGCCAGGCGCTCGCGCGCGACGTCCTCCGACTGCGGCTCCAGCACGCACCGGGGTGCCGGGCAGGTAGTCGAACAACGTGTCCATGCGTGTCGTGGAACAGCGGCAGCCAGTGCTCCATGCCCTGATGGCGGCGGCCCTCGCTCACCGCCTCGTACAGCAGGTCGTCGCGGGCAGGCGCGCCGAACGCCGCGGCGTAGCCGGTCCGGAAGCGGCGGATGGTCTCGCTGGTGAGCTGGAACTCGGCCGCCGGCACGAGGTCGAGCGTGCGCAGCTGGCCGATCGTGCGCTGGCTTTCGGGATCGAAGCTGCGGATCGATTCCAGCGTGTCGCCGAAGAAATCGAGCCGGATCGGCAGGTCCGATGCCCGGGCGGATAGAGATCGATGATGCCGCCGCGCACCGCGTAGTCCGCCGGCTCGCGCACCGTCGAGGCGCGGGAGAAGCCCGTTGAGCTCGAGCCACTTCACCACGCCGTCCATGTCGAGCATGTTGCCGGGCGCGGCCGACAGCGACTGGCCGCGCCATCCAGCTCTCGGCGGCACGCGTTGCAGCAGCGGCGTTGACGGTGGTGAGCAGCACGGACGGACGCTCGCGCCCCTTGACGCCGGGCAAGCCGCGACAGCGTGATCATGCGCTGCGGCGACCACGCTCGCATGCGGCGACACCCGGTCGTAGGGCAGGCAGTCCCAGGCGGGGAATTCGAGCACCGCGAGATCGGGCGCGAAGAAGCGCAAGCGCGCGCGACAGCGCCGCCATGCGCGGGCCGTCGCGGCAGACCACGAGCAGGCTGATCGCCGGCGCATCGGCGCGCGCCGCAATCGCCCGCGCCAGATCGGCGACGACCATGCCCTCGGCGCCGTCGGCGACCCGCGGCGAGCGTCAGCCGCTTGCCCGGGCAGCGAGAAGATTGGCGGGCGATTCGCCATGCCGGATCGGCCCGCGTGAAACGCCGCAGCCGCCGGAACAGCCGCGTGTCGTAGTCCGGCGGCACCGGGCGCTCGCCGGTGATCCAGGCATAGAGATCGGGATCGGGCCTCTCCATCAGCCGCTCGTAGTCGGTCGAGCTCGGCATCGCTGAGCTCGGCAATCACGGCGTCGGCGAAGCGGCCGATGATCAGATCCATCTCGCGGATGCCGCGATGCCAGGAGCGAAACAGCAGCCGCCGGCGGCGGCTATCCAGCCCGTCGCTCGAACGCGCCGTTCCGTCATCGATTCCTCCGCCTCAACGCCAAAAGCCCGGACGGGCCGGGCGGGGCTATATAGCGACCCGACGCGCCAATGTCAGCGCGGTCGTTAAGAGAGGCGTGCTTCGAGACGCGCGCCTTCGGCGCGCTCCCCGGACCAAGTCCGGGGCAGGCTCTCAGCATGAGAAGGGTCGTGACACGCGCCTTCGGCGCGCTCCCCGGATCAAGTCCGGGGCAGGCTCTCAGCATGAGGAGGTTTGCGTTATGCCATCGACCACATCCTCATCCCGATAGTCTGGCCGAAATGGAAGCCAATGGTTTCAGTGCCCTCCAACCGCCTCATGCGAGATGCTTTCCCCGACGAAGTCGGGGAAAGCCTCGAAGCACGCACCGCGGCGCCGTTGGAGACTTCTGGAATATCCTTCGAGACGCATCGCTACGCGACGCTCCTCAGGATGAGGGTTAGTTTTAGGCCAGACTTTGAGGAGCGGTCCGAAGGACCGCGTCTCGAAGGACGCACGAGCGATCCGCAAACCGACTTCGCATTTGCAACCGGTTTCACGGAATGCGCCCTTCCCTGCTCGATCCGCTGTTCGCGTCGGTGACCGGTTCCCGGGCATCGGGCCCAAGCATGGAGAAGCTCTACCACCGCCTGCTCGGGCGCGACGGCGCGGCGCGCGTCATCGATCTCCTGTTCCACCTGCCGAGCGGTGCGATCGACCGGCGCGACCAGCCGAAACTGCGCGACGCGCCCGCTCGACACCGTGGTCACCGTCGCGGTCACGGTCGACCGCATCGGCCGCCGCCGCCCCGCCGTCGCGCGCGCCGCATCTGATCTACACCAGCGACGAGACCGGCGACATCGATCCTGACCTATTTCAACCTGCCGAGAAGCTACCTGGAGAAGCTCTATCCGGTCGGCGAGATGCGCTACGTGTCCGGCACCGTCGCGCTCTACGACGGCATGCTGCAGATGGTGCATCCCGACCGCGTCGTCGACCCGAAAGATTTCGGCAAGCTGCCGCTGGTCGAGCCGGTCTACCCGCTGACCGAGGGCCTGACCGTGACGCAGCTGCGCAAGTCGCTCGCCGCGGCGCTGGCGCAGGTGCCGAACCTGCCCGAATGGCAGGACGCGGCGTGGCTCGCGCGCCAGAAATGGCCGCCGTTCGGCGCGGCGATCGAGGCGCTGCATCGGCCGAACGAGCCCACCGACGTGCAGCCCGACACCCCGGCGTGGTCGCGGCTCGCCTATGACGAACTGCTGGCGAGCCAGCTCGCGCTCGCGCTGGTGCGCGCGCATGTGCGCCGGCCGGCCGGCCGGCCGCGTGACCGGCGACGGGCGGCTGCGCGAGCGCATCATCGCCGCCCTGCCCTACGCGCTGACGGCGTCGCAGCGGCAGGCGATCGACGAGATCGTCGCCGACCTCGCGACAGCCGCAGCGCATGCTGCGGCTGCTGCAGGGCGACGTCGGCTCGGGCAAGACCGTGGTCGCGCTGCTCGCCGCCGCGACCGTCGATCGAGGCGGCGCGCCAGGCCGCGCTGATGGCGCCGACCGAGCTCCTCGCGCGCCAGCACTTCGCGCACCATCGCGCCGCTCGCCGACGCGGCCGGCGTCCGTTCGCGCTGCTGACCGGCCGCGAGCGCGGCCGCGAACGCGCCGCGACGCTCGCCGCGCCTGGCCGACGGCGACGATCGACCTCGTCGTCGGCACGCATGCGCTGTTCCAGGAGGACGTCGCGTTCCGCGACCTCGGCGCTGGCGGTGGTCGACGAGCAGCACCGCTTCGGCGTGCACCAGCGCCTCGCGCTCGCCGCGCAAGGGCGAGGCCGTCGACGTCCTGGTGATGACCGCGACGCCGATCCCGCGCACGCTGGTGCTCACCTATTTCGGCGACATGGACGTCTCGCAGCTGCCCGAGAAGCCGGCCGGCCGCCAGCCGATCGACACGCGCACGGTTGCCGCTTGTCGCGGCTCGACGAGGTGGTCGACGCGGTCGGCGCGCGCCATCGCGAGGGCCAAGCGCGTCTACTGGGTCTGCCCGCTGGTCGAGGAATCCGAGACGCTCGATCTGGCCGCCGCCGAGGAGCGCTTCGGCGCTGCTCAAGGCGCGCTTCGGCCACGGCGTCGATCTCGTGCACGGCCGCATGAAGCGGCAGCCGAGAAGGACGCCGCCATGGCGCGCTTCGCCGCCGGCGAGGCTCAGGTCCTGGTCGCCACCACGGTGATCGAGGTCGGCGTCGACGTGCCGGAAGCGACCGTCATGGTGATCGAGCATGCCGAGCGCTTCGGCCTCGCGCAGCTGCATCAGCTGCGCGGCCGCGTCGGGCGCGGCGACCGCGCCCTCGACCTGCCTGCTGCTCTACAAGGCGCCGCTCGGCGAGACCGCCAAGGCGCGGCTTGGCGATCATGCGCGAGACCGAGGACGGCTTCCGCATCGCCGAGGAGGATTTGCGGCTGCGCGGCGAGGGCGAGGTGCTCGGCACGCGCCAGAGCGGCATGCCGGGCTTCCGCGTCGCGCGCATCGAAGTGCACGGTCCGCTGATCGAGGCCGCGCGCGACGACGCCGCGCTCATCCTCGCGCGCGATCCCGCGCTCGCGACGCCGCGCGGCGAGGCGCTGCGCCACCTGCTCTACCTGTTCGAGCGCGACGAGGCGATCCGGTTGCTGAGGGCGGGGTAGCCATAGTCGCGCGCATTAGATCTCCCCATTGGGGAGCGGTCGGATTGCATGCGCCAGCGTGCAACCCGGGTCCGGCCTTTCGGCCATGGCCCGGCGACGCTGTAACCCTTGCGCCCGGCATCCGCGTCTTCGCTTCGCTCGCGCGGCCGACCGCACACACGACGTGGATGGCCGGGTCAAGCCCGGCCATGACGAGTGGATGAAGTCAACACCTGAGCGAGGATCCGCTTGGTACTACTTCGCCGGCGCCGTCGCGCGCGCGGCCTGCGCGGCGCGGGCGGTGTGCGCCAGCGCGGCGAGCGTGCGCTGCTCGTCGCCGCCATTGCCGCCCGGCTGGATCATGCCGGCGGTCATGATCAGCTTCGCCGCCGCCTCGACCGGGATGTCGAGCTCGATGATGCCGCGGCGCGGCGACGTAGAAGAAGAAGCCGGTGGTCGGATTGGGCGTGCACGGCATGAAGACCGAGACGTGCTCCTCCGGCTGGCAGCCGCGTCGGTGATGTCCGAGCCCGGCGGCGTCGAAAGGAAGACCAGCGACCACATGCCGGGCGACGGGAACTCGACCAGCGCCACCTTGCGGAACGTCGAGCCGGATTTGGAGAACAGCGTCTCGAACACCTGCTTGAGGCCGCGATAGAGCGGCCGCACGATCGGCATGCGCTCGAGCAGCGTCTCGCCGACCTCGACCAGGGTGCGGCCGACCAGGTTGGCGGTGAGGAAGCCGAGCAGCGTCAGCGCCACGAAGGCGATGATCAGCCCGAAGCCCGGCACCTTGATCGGCAGGTAGGTCTCCGGCCGGTACGCGATCGGAATGAACGGCCGCACCAGGTCGTCGACCCAGGTCACGAACGACCAGACCAGCCAGAGCGTGATCGCGACGGGCCCGGCGACGATCAGGCCGGTCAGGAAATAGTTGCGGATGCGGCTGCCGATGCCGGAGTGCGGCACGGCTGCAGGCTCGATCTCGGGAGACGCGGCCGGCTGAACCGGAACGCTCGGACCTGTCGGTGGCTGTGCATCATGTACTTTCGGGCAGTGTCGCCGGCGCATCGACTTATATGGCGTGCAACGAGCCCGTCCGCCACTGCGGTTCGGTCCTTGAGGGCGCGGCGTTCGGCTCTACTCGACCGTCACCGATTTCGCCAGATTGCGCGGCTGGTCGACGTCGGTGCCCATGACCACCGCCGTGTGGTAGGCGATGAGCTGCACCGGGACCGCATAGACGAGCGGCGTCACCGTCGCGGGCATCTCCGGCAGCGTCAGCGTCACCACCGAGCTCGGCGGTGGCTTCGCGCGCGCCCTTTGGATCGGTGACCAGGATGATGCGCCCGCCGCGCGCCGCGACCTCCTGCATGTTCGACACCGTCTTCTCGAACACGCGGTCGTAGGGCGCGATCACGATCACCGGCATGGTCTCGTCGATCAGCGCGATCGGGCCGTGCTTGAGCTCGCCGGCGGCGTAGCCCTCGGCGTGGATGTAGGAGATTTCCTTGAGCTTCAGCGCGCCTTCGAGCGCGATCGGGTAGCTGGTGCCGCGGCCGAGATAGAGCACGTCGCTGGCTCTTGGCGAGGTCGCGCGCCAGCCGCTCGATCTCCGGTTCGAGCGCCAGCGCCGCGGTCATGTGGCGCGGCACCTCGATCAGCGCGCGCACGAGCTTGCGCTCGTCGTCCGCCGACAGCACGCCGCGCGCGCGGCCGGCCGCGATCGCAAGGCAGGCGAGCACCGCGAGCTGGCAGGTGAACGCCTTGGTCGAGGCGACGCCGATCTCGGGGCCGGCGAGCGTCGGCATCACCACGTCGCTCTCGCGCGCGATCGTCGAGGTCGGGACGTTGACGACCGCACAGCGACGTGCTGGCCCTGCGCCCTTGGCGTAGCGCAGCGACGCCAGCGTGTCGGCGGTCTCGCCCGATTGCGACACGAAGATCGCCAGGTCGCCGGGATCGAGCGGCGCCTCGCGATAGCGGAACTCCGACGCGATATCGATCTCGACCGGCAGCCGCGCGAAGCGCTCGAACCAGTATTTGGCGACCAGCCCGGCATAGAACGCGGTGCCGCAGGCCGAGATCGACATGCGGCTGAGCTTGGTGAAGTCGAACGGCAGCTTGCCGGGCAGCACGACCTGCTCGGTCGCCATGTCGATGTAGTGGGCGAGCGTGTGGCCGACCACTTCGGGCTGCTCGTGGATTTCCTTGGCCATGAAATGGCGATGGTTGCCCTTGTCGACGAGAAACGCCGACGCCGTCGTCTTGATCACCTGGTCGCTTGACCCGCCGACCCGCGCCGTCGCGGATCTCGACATGGTTGCGGGTGACCACCGCGACATCGCCGTCCTCGAGATAGCTGATCGTGTCGGTGAACGGCGCGAGCGCGATCGCGTCGGAGCCGAGATACATCTCGCCGTCGCCGTAGCCGACCGCAAGCGGCGTGCCCTTGCGCGCGCCGATCAGCAGGTCGTCCTCGCCCTCGAACAGGAAGGCGAGCGCGAACGCGCCGCGCAGCCGCGGCAGCGCCGCCTGCACCGCCTGCACCGGGTCCTTGCCGCTGCGCATCTCCGCGCTCACCAGATGGGCGACGACCTCGGTGTCGGTCTCGGTCTTGAACTCGACGCCATCGCTCTCGAGCTCGTCGCGCAGCTCGCGGAAGTTTTCGATGATGCCGTTGTGGACGACCGCGAGCCGATCGGTGGCGTGCGGGTGGGCATTGGTTTCGTTCGGCGCGGCCGTGCGTCGCCCAGCGGGTGTGGCCGATGCCGATGGTCCCCTTCAGCGGCTCGCGACGCAGGCGCGCTTCCAGGTTCTTGAGCTTGCCCTCGGCGCGGCGGCGAGTCAGGTGGCCGCCTTCGAGCGTGGCGACGCCGGCGGAATCATAGCCGCGGTATTCGAGACGCTTGAGCGCTTCGACCAATGGCGTCGCAACCGCCTCGCGGCCCAGAATTCCGACGATCCCGCACATGTCCTGGTGCCCCCTTCGGAAGCGTCCTGGCGACGCTCGCCGCGCGCCGGTGTTTAGACCGCGCGAAAAGAATTAAGGAATCACAAACAATTGCAGCCTGTGACAGCGCGCGCCGCCGCTGCCGCGCTCAGTCCGACAGGTGCGGCTGCTTGTTCTTGGCAACGCTCTTGCGCGCGCGCAAGCGCGCCGCCCTGTTTTCCTTAATGACCTGCCGGGAGCGGGCAATGGCGAGCGCGTCCGCAGGCACGTCCTTGGTGACGACCGATCCGGTCGCCACGTAGGCGCCCTCGCCGATCGTGACCGGCGCCACCAGCGCGCTGTTCGAGCCGATGAAGGCGTCGTTGCCGATCTCGGTGTGGTGCTTCTGCACGCCGTCGTAGTTGCAGATGATGGTGCCGGCCCCGATATTGGCGCCCTCGCCGACCCGGGCGTCGCCGATATAGGCGAGGTGGTTGGCCTTGGCGCCGGCCCCGATCGCGGCCTCCTTGACCTCGACGAAATTGCCGATGCGCACCTTCGGCCCGAGTCTGCGTGCCGCGGCGCAGCCGCGCGAACGGGCCGACCGAGGCGCCCTGTCCCGACATGCGCGCCTTCGAGATGCGAGAACGAATGGATGACCGCCTCGTCCTCCACCACCACGCCGGGACCGAACACCACATGCGGCTCGATGACCACGTCGCGGCCGAGCTTGGTGTCGGCCGAGAGGAACACGGTGTCGGGCGCGACCATGGTCACGCCGGCTTCCAGCGCGGCGGCCCGCAAGCGCTTCTGCAGCACAGTTTCGGCCTCGGCGAGCTGCGCCCGCGTGTTGATTCCGCGCACGTCGTCCTCCTCGGTTTCCAGTGCCGCCGCCGAAAGCCCCAACGCATTGGCGATCTTGACCGCGTCCGTCAGATAGAACTCGCGCTGCGCATTGCGATCGTCGACCCGATCGAGAATGCGCAGCGCCGTTCTGCCGTCGAAGGCCATGACGCCGCCGTTGCAAAATCCGATGGCGCGCTCCGCTTCGTTTGCATCCTTGTGCTCGCGGATGTCGGCGAGCCGGTCATCCTGCATGATCAGCCGCCCATAGCCGGTCGGATCGGCAGGCCGGAAGCCGAGCACCGCGACGGCGGCGCCGTTCGCGATGGCGTCCCGCAGCTTGGCAAGCGTTGCGGCGGGCACAAAGGGCGTATCGCCGAAGACGACCAGGACCTCATCGGCCCCGCGCCCCAATGCCTCGCGGGCGCACAGCGCCGCATGCGCGGTCCCGCGACGCTCGGCCTGGATGAACACGTCAGCGTCCGGCACGATCCGCTTCACCTCAGCGGCCGCGTCCTCCTGGCCCGTGCCGATCACCACGGCAGTGGCGGTCGTGCCGGCGGATGCGACCGCCGCCAGCACGTGGGCCAACAACGAGCGGCCGCCGATCGCGTGCATGACCTTCGGGTGCCGCGAGCGCATGCGGGTGCCCTCGCCGGCCGCGAGCACGATCGTCAGGCAGGTTCTTGCGTTCACGAAATCTCCGCGGACCCGAGCCCAAATCTGCGCCCTCATAGCCGAGCGGAACGCGGCACGGAAGGGCGGCGGGAAATTCTGTCGGCAGCAGCAGGGCTTGGTGCGCTTTGCTATTGTGAGTGCGCAGTGATTCGCCGGCGGAGACAAGGAAGCCGTAGCGACCCTTTCGAGCAGGAGGAAGACCGTTTTCGACGTCCGCCGGCGGCGCCATGGGGTTTGGGCGCGGCGCTGGCCGTCATCACCGTCGGCGCGGCCGCGCAATCCGAGACGGTCGCGCGGCGGATGGCGGCGGCATTCAACCGCTTGCCGACGGCATGGCGGCCGGCGGTCCAAAATCCCGCTGGCGGCGAGCCTCAGCCGGTCCGAACCGTCGCGGCGGGACCGGAAGCCCGCCGACTCGCCGATACGATCAGGCTTCTGTCCGCGGAGCGGCACCGGCTGGCCGCGCGGTTGGACGCCCTGGGACGAAGCCCGGCCGTGACCGGCTCAGTCCCGGCGCAACCCGCCGGCCCGCGTTTCACCCAATCCCGGAACGCCTCCGCGATCACCGAGCCACAGCCGGCCAGTGGCCCGAGCCAGACGGCCGTGGCGCGAGCTACGCCTGATCGCCGGCCCGTTGGCAAACGCCGGCGCGGCGGCGCGGCTATGCGCGAGCCTCACAAACGCGCTTGCGCCTTGTCACCCGGCAACCTTCGACGGCCAGCAGCTGGCATCGCGGTGATGCCAACGCTACGCCGTGCTAGCCTGGCCGAATGACCCGGCGCCCCTTCCTTCCGACCGCGCGGCAGACCAACGCGCTGCTGACCATCGGTTTCCTCACGCTCGGCTATGCGCTCTATCTGCGCTACCTGGTGATCGAGCAATCGACGGTCGGGCTGCCCTGCGAGGCCGGGCTTCCCACCTGGCTCTGCCTCGCGCGCACGGTGACGATCGCGCTGTTCAATTACAACGTCTTCGGCGCGCTCGCGCTGGGCGCAGCGGTCGTCAACTTCATCCGGCCTTCGCTGGTGCTGTTCGCGCTCGGCCTGGCGGCCGCCGCCTTCGGCATCGTGCTCTACAATGTGGCGGCGTCTTCGCTCGCGGTCGCGCTGCTCATCCTGAGCTTCGCGCGACCGCAGACGGCAGAAGGGCAATGACCAGCGCGGCAAGCGTCGCGCAGAACCAGACCGCCTGCCAGTTCGCAAAACCTTCGTTGAGGACGACATAGACCGCGGAGACGGCGAGAACCGCGGCGGTGATGCGCTCCGCCGTTCCGCGCGGCCCCCGGTCCCGCGGGTTCGCAAACGCCAGCAGCAGATAAGGCAACGCGGCCCCGGTCAGCGCGGTGAAGGGAAAGTCGCGATAGCGCGGGTCGAAAACGAGGCCGAGCCCCAGCTGCAGGGCCATCGCGCACAGCACCACGAAAACCAGCCCGAGCGCGAAGGGGAGCCGGTCCGGCCTGCGGCCGCCGGCTCCGCCGAGGACCTGCGCGAAACGCGGGAGCGCGGTGCCTTGCGTCAAGGCCGCCGCCGCGACGACCGGAGCGACGATCGCGAGGGAGACCAGGGCAAGCGACCGCAGCCACCCCCCGATGCCAAGGCTCTCGAGCGCCCCCTTCTCCAGCGTCCAGCCGAGCAAGAAACCCGCGACCGTCGCTGCGCCTGCCACGCCCAGCCACCGACGCGCGGTTGGCCTCGCCTCCCGGCGCTGGCCGAGCCACCCGGCCGCGAAAATCGCCGCCGCCAACGCCACGCCGGCCGCCGCTTGCAGTCGCCAACCCCGATGGTTGGACAGCGCCTGCCCCCAGCCGAACTTGGCTTGCCGTTTTTCCGCGTCGAACAAGCCCCAGTGGCCCCCAACGGTCCCCTCCAGCCGACGTTTCCATGGCTGGTCGAACGCTTCGATGAGGTTGACGCTGTAACTTCCGCGCTTGGACGCAGCCATCACCTCGTGGATCACGCGAGCCTGGTTGGAGGGCGATGGCAGCGCGCCCGCGCGCATGCGCCCGGCGGAAGGCCAGCCGGTCTCGCCGATCACGACCTCCTTGTCTGGGAAGCTCGCCACCAGTCGGTTGCGGATGGAATCGACATGCGCTGCGGCCTCGCCGGCGGATACCGGAAAGTCCTCCCAATACGGCAGGATGTGGATGGTGACGAAGTCGACGGCCTCGTAGACGTCGCGGTAGCGCAGCCAAAACTCCCAGACATCGGCGTAGGTGACTGGAGCTGGCACCTGTGCCTTGACCCGGCGGATCGTGGCAGCAAGGTCGGAGGCTGCCATCTCGCCGCGCAGCAGCACCTCGTTGCCGACCACGACCGCCCGCACGGTGTCGCGGTGACGATCGGCGAGCGCAACGGCCGTCTCGATCTCGCGCGCATTCTTGTCCGGATGGCTGGAGAGCCACAGGCCCAGCGTCACCTTCAGGCCGTGCCGGGCCGCGATGGCGGGAATCTGATCGAGTCCGTTGCCGGTCGAATAGGTGCGTACGCAGTCGGTCGACCGGGACAGGCGCGCCAAATCGTCATCGATCTGCTCGACGCTGACGCGCGTCGCCGGGTCGAGCGGGCTCTGCGCGCCACGGAACGGCGCATAGGAGACGCAATAGAGCTTCTCGGCAGGTCCGAGCGGCGACGGTGGCATCGGGACCGGCGCGCCGAGCCATGCCCAGCCGCCTACAATCGCGGTCGCGGCCATGACGAACAAGCTGATAGGAAGATGCATCCAGTCCCGACCCCGCGCAGGACGGCCGGCTTAACGTGGGGCTGTCCGCCTGCCAAGCCGCCGGATACTCATGCGATTGTCGCAAGCTGGACAAAATCTGCGTTAAGATCATTATCAGCACGGCTCGGGGGGAACAGCAGCCGTTTGGCCGGCTGCGCCGCGAAACTCACTTGAAACCTGTTAGACAGCTCAAAGAGCCAGGCGTCATGCGTTCAGCCGGTCGTTCGTTCCGTATCGCCGCCTCGTGCGCGGCCATGCTTGCGTTCATTCAGGTAGCGGCGGCGCAGAGCGGCGATCCCAAGGCCGGCGACCAGCAGCGCGCGCAGCAAGCAGGGGATTCGGCCAAGGACGCCGCCAAAAAGGCCGACGAATTCGCCGAGGCCGCCAAGACGCTGGGCGGCGCGGCCGCCAATCCGGAATGCGTCTGGCTCGGACGCCGGGCCGTCAATCTCCTCTGGCGCGATGACCTTGATACGGCGTTCCGCCATCTCGATCTCTACGACCGGTTCGGCTGCCCGACCGGCCACCTGCAGATGACGTTCCGCTGCGTGATCCGCCTGGGCAGCATCGATGCCAAGGGCCCGGAGAGCCTCGGCCAGCGCGTGCATGCCTGCTGGATCAACCCGAACCTGCAGGCGCAGGCCGCGGCTCAACCACCGGCGGGATCGCAAGGGGCGCAGCCTGCGCAGTCGAGCGGCTCGACACAGTAATCTCCGGACGGCGGAACCCGACCGCTTTCCAGCGCGTTGGATTTTTGATCCGGGTGTGTGCGGCGCCTTCAAAACGCCACCGCGCATACCTAGCTACGCGTCGCTTGCTCCGGGGGCGTGTCGGCAACGACAGCGAAAATCCGGTCGGATCCAGGGGACGGATCCGGGACGAGCTAACCCTGCCCCACTTGGTTTCGCGTCATGCGCGTCGCTGCTGCCGTCGTTGCGCTCGTTGTGTGCGCGCACACCGCCATTTGGGCCGTGACTCGTGAGCAGGTTTCGGCTCCCGATGTGGAAGGGCCGCTCGCAAGCATCTCGTTCGCGCCCTATCACGGCGCGCTGCACCCCGACAAAGGCAACAGGCCGACACAGGCGCAGATTCGGTCGGACCTCAGGATTATTGCGCCGCACACGCGCGCGATTCGCACCTATTCGTCCACTGGCGGCGGCGAACTGGTGCCGGCGATCGCCAACGAGTTCGGGCTCAACGTGACCGCCGGCGCGTGGATCGACAAGGACGACAAGCGCAACGAGCGCGAGATCCGCGCCGCGGTCGACCTCGCCAAGCGGCATCGCAACGTCAAGGGCGTGGTGGTCGGAAACGAGACGATCTTCCGCGACGAAAAGTCGATCGGCGAGCTGATCAAGCTAATTCATAAAGTTAAGCGCGAGGTGCAAGTACCTGTCACGACCGGTGAAATTTGGCACGTCTGGATCGAGCATCCGGAGCTGGCCTCGGCCGTCGACTTCATCGCGGCCCACGTCCTCCCCTATTGGGAAGGCTTCTCCGAACGCCAGGCGGTCGACCAGGCGATCCTGATCTACGATCGGCTCCGGCAGGCCTTTCCGGGCAAGCGCATCGTGATCGCCGAATTCGGCTGGCCAAGCGCCGGGTACAATCTGAAAAGCGCCAATCCCGGACGCCTGCAGCAGGCCGAGGTCTTGCGGTCCTTTGTCGGCCGCGCCGAGGCGCTCGGGATCGACTACAACATCGTCGAGGCGACCGACCAGCCTTGGAAAATCTTTGAAGGCAGCGTCGGGCCCTATTGGGGGATTTTCGATTCTTCCCGGCGGATGAAGTTCGCTTGGGCGGGCGCGGTCACCAGTCCGGAACACTGGAAGTCCGCCGGCATCGCCGTGCTGATCGGCTTCCTGTTGTCGCTGCCCCTGTTGGTGATGGCGGGCGTCACCGCCAAACAGGCGGCGTTGCTCGCCGTCTCGGCGCATGTGGTGGGCGCCTGGTTCGCGACCGTGCTGGCGTTCTGGACCGGTCACTATTTCGTTCCCGGCGCCGCGGTCGCGCTGGTCGGTGGCCTCACCCTGCTGGTTCCGTTGGTGCTGATCGCGATGTCGCGGATGCAGGACATCGCGGCGATCGCGTTCGGACGCAGAGAACGCGGCCTGCTCGGCGGCACGCCGGCGACCGAAGGGTTCGCGCCCAAAATATCGATCCACGTGCCGGCCTATCGCGAACCGCCGGAGATGCTCAAGCAAACGCTCGATGCGCTCGCGCGGCTCGACTATCCGAACTGGGAAGCGGTCGTGGTCATCAACAATACACCCGACCCGGCGTTGTGGCGGCCGGTCGAGGAGCATTGCCGGCTGCTCGGCGAGCGCTTCAAGTTCGTCAATGCCGAGCGGGTGGAGGGCTTCAAGGCGGGCGCGCTGCGGCTCGCGCTCGCGCATGCCGATCCCGAGGCGCAGATCATCGGCGTGATCGACGCGGACTACGCCGTGCATCCCGACTGGCTGAAGGATCTCGCGCCGGCGTTCGCGGATGCCCGCGCCGGGCTGGTGCAGGCGCCGCAGGATCACCGCGACGGCGAACGCAGCGTGATGCACCATGCCATGAACGGCGAGTATGCCGGCTTCTTCGATATCGGCATGATCGAGCGCAACGAGGTCAACGCCATTGTGGTGCACGGCACCATGTGTCTGATCCGGCGCGCCGCGCTCGAAGCCGCCGGCAACTGGCCAAGCGATACCATCGTCGAGGATACCGACCTCGGCCTGACCATTCTCGAGCACGGGTGGCTCGCCTACTATACGAACCGCCGTTACGGCTACGGCCTGCTGCCCGATACCTTCGAAGCCTACAAGAAACAACGCCACCGCTGGGCCTATGGCGGCTTTCAGATCATCAAGAAACACTGGCGCCGCTTCTTGCCCGGCGCCAGCCTGCTGACGCGCGACCAGCGGCGCGAGTATGCGCTCGGCTGGCTCAACTGGCTTGGCGCCGAGAGCCTCGGCGTGGTGGTGGCGATCATGAACCTGATCTGGGTGCCGGTCGTCGCTTTCGCCGGCATCGCCATTCCCGACAAGATTCTGACCTTGCCGATCATCGCCGCCTTCACGGTTACGCTCGCGCATTTCATCTGCCTCTACCGGCTGCGCGTCGCGATCCCGATCCGGCAGACCGTCGTGGCGGCGTTCGCCGCCATGTCGCTGCAATGGACCGTGGCCAAGGCGATGGGCGACGGCCTGATCAAAGACAACCTGCCGTTCGCGCGCACGTCCAAGGGCGGTGGCGCGCGCAGCGCCGGGCCGTCCTTCCAGGCGTTCTGGGAGGCGCTGCTCGGCGGGCTTTTGGTCCTCGGCGCCGTAATCGTGCTCGCGACCAACCGTCAGCAGGTTCGCGAGATCAACATCTTCGCGGCCGTGCTGCTGATCCAGAGCCTGCCGTTCGTCTCGGCGGTCGCGATGGCGCTGCTCGAACGCCTGCCGTTCAATGATTTCGCCTACTGGGGGAAGCTGCGTCTGCGGCTGGCGGAGCTTCGGACGCGCCGTACACCCCGAGTCGCGCGGGCCCCCGCCCCGACCGAGAAACGCATCGAGACGGCGCAGTAGGCCTCACGCCGGCATCGCCTTCTCGACCAGGCGCACCCAGTACGAGGTGCCGAACGGAATCGCCTCGTCGTTGAAGTCGTAGGCGGGGTGGTGCAGCCCGGCGGTGTCGCCGTTGCCGACGAAAATCATTGCCCCGGGCCGCTCGTTGAGCATGAAGGAGAAATCCTCCGAGCCCATTATCGGTGGCGTATTGGCGTCGACCCGGTCGGCCCCGGCGATCTCCGCCGCCACGGAGACGGCAAAGTCGGTCTCGCGGGCGTGGTTGATGGTGAGGGGGTAGCCGCGCTGATAGGCCACGCTCGCCCGGGCACCGTAAAGCCTGGCCGTGCCCTCGACCACCTCGGCGACACGCTGTTCCACCAGATCGCGGGTCTCGGCGCGCATCGTGCGCACCGTGCCGAGCAGCAGCGCGGTCTGCGGCACGACATTGTGGGTCTCGCCTGCCTTGAATGAGCAGATCGAGACCACCGCGCTGTCGAGCGGATCGATATTGCGCGCTACGATCGACTGCAGCTGGTTGACGATCTGTGCGCCGACCAGCAGGGTATCGACCCCGAGGTGGGGTTTCGCCGCGTGCGTGCCCTTGCCCTCGATCTCGATCCTGAGCATGTCGGCCGCGGCCAGGATCGGACCCGGCCGCGTGGCGAAGGCGCCGACCGGAAGGTCGGGGACGTTGTGCATGCCGTACACTTCGCCGATGCCGAACCGCTCCATCAGGCCGTCCTTGACCATCTCCCGGCCACCACCCCCGCCTTCCTCGGCGGGCTGAAAGATGACGACCGCGGTGCCGTCGAAATTGCGCGTCTCCGCGAGGTATTTGGCCGCCCCCAGCAGCATCGCCGTGTGGCCGTCGTGCCCGCAGGCGTGCATCTTGCCGGGCACGGTCGAACGATACGGAAGACCGGTGATCTCCTCGAGCGGCAGGGCATCCATGTCGGCGCGCAGGCCGATGACCTTGTCGGACTGCGCCTTGCGGCCGCGAATGACGCCGACCACGCCGGTGCGGCCGATGCCGCACACGATCTCGTCGCACCCGAACGCCTTAAGCTTGTCGGCGACGATGCCGGCGGTCCGATGGACGTCGAAGCCGAGCTCCGGATGGGCATGCAGGTCGCGGCGCCAGCCGGCGACGTCTTCCTGCAGGTCGGCGACGCGGTTGACGATCGGCATTGGGTCTCACTCCTGTGCGCAAAGGGCATCGCCGGGCGGCGGGTGGGTCCGGCCGGCTGGAACGGCTAACAAACCGGACCCGGCGGCCACGGTCAACGGCCCGCCCCGCCGGAGCGATGCTCTCGCCGCCGGTCGCGATGCGAGGCCGCTCTTCGATAACATGACGGGACCCGCCCGGCCGTCGTTCCGCCGCTTGACGGGTCTCGCCGGCTGGACCCGCCGGCAGGATCGCGGGTAAGCTTCTTGCAAGCCCGCCCGATACCTACGGAAGCACGCCAAGGGCGGCCCAAGTCAAACCGAGGAGACATCATGAGGAAACTCAAGCTCGCACTGCTTGCGCTTACGGTAGCGGCCTTGCCGGTTGCGTCGCCGGCGGAGGCGGCTACGTTCCGCTATGCTTTCCAGGGCGATCTCAACGCCCTCGACCCTTACACGCTCAATGAGTCCTTCACCCTCGGCGCGCTCGGCAACGTCATGGAGGGCCTGACCAAGCGCGACAAGGATCTCAAGATCATCCCCGGCCTGGCCGAGCGTTGGGAAACGCTAGAGCCGCTGCGCTGGCGTTTCCATCTGCGCAAGAACGTGAAATTCCATGACGGCACGCCCTTCGTCGCCGACGACGTCGTGTTCTCCGCCGACCGCGCCCGCGCCGACGGTTCGCAGGTCAAGAGCCGGCTGCCGGCGGACGCCAAGGCGGTCAAGGTCGACGACCACACCGTCGACTTCGTGCTCGCCTCGCCGAACCCGATCCTGCACTACGAGTGGGACACCTGGTACATCTTCTCCAAGAAATGGGCCGAGAAGGTCGGCGCGGTCGCGCCGCAGTCGGCGACCGCCACTTCGCTCAACCCCTGGGCCCTGACCGCGAACGGCACCGGGCCGTTCAAGATCGAGAGCCATCAGCCGGGCGTGCGGACCGTTTTCAAGCCGAACGCGGATTGGTGGGGCAAGCCCGAGCACAATCTCACCGAGGTGATCTTCACCACCATCAAGTCCGACGCGACACGCGTCGCGGCGCTGCTCTCCGGCGAGATCGACATGATGGATCCGGTCCCGGTGCAGGACGTCGATCGGGTGAAGAACAACGCCACCACCAACGTGCTGACGGGCCCGGAGCTGCGCACGATCTTCCTGAACATGGATTCGTTCCGCGATGAGCTCCAGTACTCCAACGTCAAGGGCAAGAACCCGTTCAAGGACGCTCGCGTGCGCCGCGCCTTCTATCAGGCGATCGACATCGAGGCGATCAAGAGCAAGGTCATGCGCGGCATGGCGGAGCCGTCCGCGATCCTGATCTCGCCGCTGCTGTTCGCGCGCGCGGGCGAGTTCAAGCGGCATGCCGTATGATCCGAACGCGGCCAAGAAGCTGTTGGCGGACGCCGGCTACCCGAACGGCTTCGAGGTCGTCATGGATTGCCCCAACGACCGCTACGTCAACGACGAGGGGATCTGCCAGGCAGTCACCGCCATGCTGGCGCGCGTCGGCGTCAAGGTGACGCTCAATGCCATATCGAAGGCGCGCTATTTCCAGAAGGCCGGCCCGACCGACAAGTACGACTCCTCGTTCAACCTTCTGGGCTGGACCCCGGGCTCGTTCGACTCGTGGAACGTGCTTGCCAACATCGCCGGCTGCCGCGACGCCGCCGGCACCGGTTCGCAGTTCAACTTCGGCGGCTACTGCAATCCGAAGGTGGACGCGCTCGCCAAGGAGATCCTGGTCGAGAACGACACCAAGACGCGTGACGACCTGATCGCGCAGGCGTTCAAGATCGTGCACGAGGATGCCGGGCTGATCCCGCTGCACCAGCAGGCGCTGGTGTGGGGCGTGTCCAAGAAGGTCGAACATCGTCCAGCGGGCGGACAACCAGATCCTGTTCTACTGGGCCAAGAAGCAGTGAGCCCTGTCCCGCACGCGGTGCAGCGCGTAGCGTTGCACCGCAGATGCGGGATCCCGGTTACTGCACTTGGCCGTAACCGGGGTCCCGGGTCTGTGAGCCGCACCACATCGCAAGTCGGATTTATCCGACTTGCGACACCCTATGAGAGTGCCCGAAGTCGGGTGTACCCGACCTCGGGTGTGCTGCGCTGCGCCCGGGACACGATGAGATGACATGCTCGCGTTCACGATCCGCCGGCTGATCGAGGCCGCCTTCGTCATGCTGGCGGTGGCGGCGCTGGCGTTCGTGCTGTTCCGCTTCGTCGGCGATCCGGTCAACCAGCTGGTCGGACAGGACACGAGCCTCGAGGATCGCCTCAAGCTGCGCGCCCAACTCGGCCTCGACGATCCGATTCCGGTGCAGTTCGGACGCTTCGTCTGGAAGGCGATGCAGCTCGATTTCGGCATTTCCTATCAGGTCAAGCAGCCGGTGCTCGGGCTGATCGCGGAGCGCGTGCCGGCGACGCTCGAGCTGTCGATCGTTGCAGCGCTGCTCGCCGTCGCGGTCGGGGTGCCGATGGGGGTCTATACCGGAATTCGCCGCCACTCGTGGCTCGCCAACCTGTTTCTCACCATCTCGCTCATCGGCATTTCGCTACCGACCTTCCTGATCGGCATCCTGCTGATCTACATCTTTTCGGTCGGCCTCGGCCTGTTGCCGTCGTTCGGGCGCGGCGAGGTCACGCGGATCGGCTTCTGGACCAGCGGCCTGCTTACGGCGTCGGGCTGGCGCTCGATCATCCTGCCGGCGATCACGCTCGGCCTGTTCCAGATGACGCTGATCACCCGGCTGGTGCGCTCCGAGATGCTGGAAGTCCTGCGCACCGACTACATCAAATTTACGCGTGCCCGCGGCCTCACCAACCGCGCGATCAACTTCGGACATGCGCTGCGCAACACGCTGGTGCCGGTCATCACCATCATCGGCCTGCAGCTCGGCGGATTGATCGCCTTCGCGATCGTCACCGAGACAGGTGTTCCAATGGCCCGGCATGGGGCTCCTGTTCATCCAATCGGTGCAGCAACGCCGACGTGCCGGTGATGGCCGCCTATCTCTTGCTGGTCGCGTTCCTGTTCGTGTTCATCAATTTCGTCGTCGACGTGCTCTATGTCGTGATCGATCCCCGCATCCGCATCATCGGCCGGCCGGCGTGAGCTCCATGGACGCCGCCAACAAACCGGACGAGGCGGAGGCGCGCGATCGGCGCGCGGGGAACGTTCGCCCACCTTGCCGACAGCGACCTCGTGCACAGCTTCCTGCGCTCGAAGATCGTGGTGCTGGCCGCCCTCGTGACCCTGGTCATGGTCGGCGCCGCGGCGCTCGCGCCGTGGATCGCGCCGCACAATCCCTACGATCTGACCACCCTCAGCCTGCTCGACGCGCACAACCCGCCGGCCTGGAGCCAGGGCGGCGACCGCCGCTACCTGCTCGGCACCGACGACCAGGGCCGCGACCTGTTGTCGACCATGCTCCTCGGGACCCGCGCATCGCTGACGATCGGCCTGCTCGCGACGCTGCTTGCGCTGGCCATCGGCGTGTCGCTCGGGCTGATGGCCGGCTACTTCGGCGGCCGGGTCGACATGGTGATCATGCGCATCGCCGACGTGCAGCTGACCTTTCCGGCCATCCTCTCCGCGCTCGCTGGTCGACGGCGTCGCGCGCATCGTGCTCCGCACGCACGGCAGCGGCGGCGCCGAGTTCTGGATTCTCGTGCTGTCGATCGGCCTGTCCTTGTGGGTGCCGTACGCGCGCACGGTGCGCTCGTCCACGCTGGTCGAGCGCAACAAGGAGTACGTGCAGGCGGCGCGGCTGATCGGGCTGTCGCGGCGCTCGATCATGTTCCGCCACGTGCTGCCGAACGTGACCGGCCCGGTGCTGGTCATTGCCACGATCAACATCGCCACCGCCATCCTGCTGGAGGCGACCCTTTCGTTCCTCGGCATCGGCCTGCCGCCGTCCCAGCCCTCGCTCGGCACGTTGATCAACATCGGCAACCGCTTCCTGTTCTCGGGCGAATGGTGGATCGTGATCTTCCCGGGCGTAACGCTTGCCGCATTGATCCTGGCGGTGAACCTGCTCGGCGACTGGCTGCGCGACGCGCTCAATCCGAAGTTGCGATGATGGATGTAGGGTGGGCAAAGGCGCGCGCTTGCGCGCCATGCCCACGCGGACGTCGGCCCCGGCACGCGCCGCTTCGCGGCGCTTTGCCCACCCTACACAGCCGGGCGAAGTGACGCGCGCCACGGGCCAATCGCGCCGTGACAAGGGTGGCTTGCGGCCTTACATTGCCGCCACGTTCAATCCTGGCGGCAAAAGCCGCCCGCAACAGGAGAGGTCGATGTCCTCACGATTGAAGCTGTTTGCTGTTGCCGTCATGGCCGCGACCGCGCTGAGCGTCGCGACGGCCGATGCCCGCTCGATCAAATGGGCGCGCTCGGGCGATACCCTGACGCTCGATCCGCATGCCCAGAACGAAGGGCCGACCGCCAACGTCAACCGCCAGCTCTATGAGCCGCTGGTGGAGCGCGACCGCTCCGGCAAGTTGCTGCCGACTCTGGCGGTGTCCTGGAAGATCACCGACGATCCGACGGTGTGGGAATTCAAGCTGCGCCAGGGCGTCAAGTTCCATAACGGCAACGCGTTCGACGCCGACGACGTGGTGTTCTCCCTCGATCGCGCGCGCCAGCCGACCTCCGACTACAAGGGCTATCTCACCTCGGTCGAGAAGGTGAGCAAGGTCGACGCCCATACGGTCCACATCAAGACCAAGGGACCGAACCCGATCCTGGTCCAAAGCCTCACCAATCTGTTCATGATGGACAAGGAGTGGTCGGAAGCGAACAACACCCAAAAGGTGCAGGACTTCAAGAACAAGGAAGAGAATTTCGCGGTCCGCAACGCCAACGGCACCGGACCGTTCGCGCTCGTCTCGCGCGAGCCGGACGTGAAGACGGTGTTCAAGCGTCACGAGGCCTATTGGGGCCGCGGCGAGTTCCCGGTCGAGATCACCGAGCTCACGCTCACCCCGATCAAGGCCGACGCGACGCGGGTGGCGGCGCTGCTCTCCGGCGAGGTCGATTTCGTGCAGGACGTGCCGGTGCAGGACGTCGAGCGCCTCAAGAGCGCGCCCAAGGTCGCCGTCACGGTGGGACCTGAGAACCGCACGATCTTCCTCGGCATGGACGTCGGCTCGAACGAGCTGCGCTCCTCCGACGTGAAGGGCAAGAACCCGTTCGCCGATCGGCGCGTGCGCCAGGCCATGAACATGAGCGTCAACCGCGACGCGATCCAGCGGGTGGTCATGCGCACCCAGTCGGTTCCGGCCGGCGCCATCGTGCCGCCGTTCGTCAACGGCTACACCAAGGAGCTCGATACGGCGCCGAAGCCCGACAACGCCAAGGCCAAGGCGCTGCTCGCCGAGGCCGGGTATCCGAACGGCTTCTCGGTGTCGTTCCACTGCCCGAACGACCGCTACCTCAACGACGAGGCGATCTGCCAGGCGGCGGTCGGGATGCTCGGGCAGATCGGCATCAAGGCCAACCTGGTGTCGCAATCGAAGTCGCTGCACTTCCCGCTGATCCAGAAGGCCGAGATCGACTTCTATCTGCTCGGTTGGGGCGTGCCGCCCTACGATTCGGAATACATCTTCAGCTTCCTCTACCACACGCGCACCGACAAATTCGGCAGCTGGAACGCGACCGGTACTCGAACCCGGATGCCGACAAGGCGATCGAGGCGTTGTCGAGCGAGACCGATCTTGCCAAGCGCAACGCGGCGATCGCCAAGCTCTGGCAGACGCTCGGCCCCGAGACGCTCTACGTCGCGATCCACCACCAGGTGCTCGCGCACGCGATGAAGAGCGACCTCGACATCCCGGTGCACCCGGAGAACCAGGTGTTCTTCAAGATGGTGGCGTTCCGGAAGTCGTGATGGATGGCGGCGCTGTCCCGGACAAGCGACGGCGGAGCCGGAGCGCCGATCCGGGATCCAGGAGAAGGTTGCGGCCGCCTGTGGCGGCCGCACAATACTGTGCTTCGCAAGGTTCTCCTGGACCCCGGATCTGCGCTGCGCGGAGCCTGTGCCCGGACGGCGCGAAGCGCCGATCCGGGTGCGCAGCTTGTCCGGGGAACGAGTGCGACATAGTCGGCGCAGGCCATGATCGCCTACCTCCTCCGCAGCGTCGCGCAGGCCGTCGTCGTCATGCTGGCGGTCGCGCTGATCGCCTTCACCATGTTCCGGTTCGTCGGCGATCCGGTCGCCAACATGGTCGGCCAGGAGGCGTCGGTCGCCGACCGCGAAGAGCTCGCCGAGCGACTCGGGCTCAACCAGCCGGTAATCGTGCAGTTCGCCGACTTCATCCAGGACGCTGCGCGCGGACAGTTCGGCATCTCGTACCGCCAGGGCCGGCCGGTCGCCGACCTTTTGGTCGAGCGGCTGCCGGCGACGGTCGAGCTCGCCGTGCTCTCGGCGCTGTTCGCGCTGGTCCTCGGCATTGCGTTCGGCGTCTACACCGCGGTGCGCCGGCATCGGATTCCTCGCCCACGCGGTGATGTCGCTTTCGCTTATCGGGGTGAGCCTGCCGACCTTCCTGATCGGCATCGGCCTGATCTACCTGTTCGCGGTCGAGCTGCGATGGCTGCCCTCGTTCGGGCGCGGCGAGGTGGTCAAGCTCGGCTGGTGGTCGACCGGCCTGTTGACCGAGAGCGGCCGCAAATCGCTGATCATGCCCATGGTCACGCTCGCCTTCTACCAGCTCACGCTGATCATGCGGCTGGTGCGCGCCGAGATGCTCGAGGCGCTGCGCGCCGACTACGTCAAGTTCGCGCGCGCCCGCGGGTTGCCCGAGCGCTCGGTCTGGTTCCGGCACGCGCTGCGCAACACCATGATCCCGGTCACCACCATCGCCGGGCTGCAGCTCGGCTCGGTGATCGCGTTCGCGATCGTCACCGAGAGCGTGTTCCAGTGGCCGGGGCTGGGCTCGCTGTTCGTGCAGGCGGTGCAGTTCGTCGACATTCCGGTGATGGCGGCGTACCTGATGTTCGTCGCGCTGGTGTTCGTCGTCGTCAACCTCACGGTCGACATGCTGTACTTCGCGCTCGATCCGCGCCTGCGCGGCGCGGCCCTGGCCGCGGCGCGGTGACGTGATGGCCGCCTTCGTTCCGCTGTCCGACGAGAAACGTACGCGGTTGGCGCGCGCCTGGGATTCCGACATCGCCTGGAGCTTCCGCCATTCGCCGGTCGCGGTCGGCGCCAGCATCGTCGCGCTGGTCCTGATCCTCGCCGCGGTGCTCGCCCCCTGGATCGCGCCGCAGAACCCGTTCGACCCGGCGAGCCTCGACCTGATGGAAGGGTTCTCGCGGCCGGGCGAGCCGAACGCCGTCACCGGGCGCACCTTCGTCTTCGGCTCCGACAGCTTCGGCCGCGACGTCTATTCGGCGATCCTCTACGGCTCGCGCGTCTCGTTGCTGGTCGGCTTCGCCTCGGTGGTGTTCTCGGTCGTGCTCGGCGTCGGCCTCGGCTTGCTGTCCGGCTATGCCGGCGGCCGCCTCGACGCGCTGATCATGCGCATCGCCGACATCCAGCTCTCCTTTCCGGCGATCCTGATCGCGCTCCTGGTGTTCGGCGTGGCGCGCGGCCTGATCCCGCCCGCGCACCACGAGCAGATTGCGGTCGCGGTCTTGATCCTCGCCATCGGCCTGTCGAACTGGGCGCAGTACGCGCGCACGGTGCGCGGCTCGACCATGGTCGAGAAGAACAAGGAATACGTGCAGTCCGCCCGCGTCATGGGCCGCTCGCAGTTCGTCATCATGACGCGGCACGTGCTGCCGAACGTCGCCGGGCCGGTGCTGGTCATCGCGACCATCAACCTCGCGCTCGCCGTGATCGAGGAGGCCACCCTCTCCTTCCTGGGCGTCGGCGTGCCGCCGACGCAGCCGAGCCTCGGCACCTTGATCCGCGTCGGCCAGCAGTTCCTGTTCTCCGGCGAGTGGTGGATCCTGTTCTTCCCGGCGCTCGCGCTCATCCTGCTCGCGCTCTCGATCAACCTGCTCGGCGACTGGCTGCGCGACGCGCTCAACCCGAAGCTGCGGTGAGCATCATGAACGGAAAATTCAACGCGCTGCGCACGTGGCCATGGTTCGAGACGCGTCGCTTCGCGACGCTCCTCACCATGAGGGCTGCGGATGGGCGCGCATACGTGGCCCTCATCCTGAGGAGCCGCCGAAGGCGGCGTCTCGAAGGATGACCTCCCCCGTCCTCAGCGTGCGCAACCTGCGGGTCGAGTTTCCGACCCGGCGCGGCACGCTGACCGCGGTCGACGACGTGTCGTTCGACATCATGCCGGGCGAGGTTTTGGGCGTGGTCGGCGAGTCCGGTGCCGGCAAGTCGATGACCGGCAATGCCGTCATCGGCCTGTTGGAGCCGCCGGGGCGGATCGCCGGCGGCTCGGTCCTGCTCAAAGGCCAGCGCATCGACAACCTGCCGCCCGACGCCATGCGGCGCATCCGCGGCAAGCGCATCGGCATGGTGTTCCAGGACCCGCTCACCAGCCTCGATCCGCTCTACCGCATCGGCGATCAGCTCATCGAGACCATCACCACGCACGCGCGGGTGTCGACCGGCGTCGCGCGCGCCCGCGCGGTCTCGCTGCTCGCGGAGGTCGGCATCCCGGCGCCGGAATCGCGTATCGACAACTATCCGCATCAGTTTTCCGGCGGGATGCGCCAGCGCGTCGTGCTGGCGCTGGCGCTCGCGGCCGAGCCGGAACTGGTGATCGCCGACGAGCCGACCACCGCCCTCGACGTCTCGGTGCAGGCGCAGATCATCGCGCTGCATCAAGCGCCTGTGCGCGCAGCACGGCGTCGCCGTCATGCTGATCACCCACGACATGGGCGTGATCGCCGAGACCGCCGACCGCGTCGCCGTGATGTATGCCGGCCGCATCGCCGAGATCGGACCGGTGCGCGACGTGATCAAGTCGCCGTTCCACCCCTACACCCGCGGCCTGATGGGATCGATCCCGAGCCTCGATTCGGAGGCCGACCGGCTGGTGCAGATTCCCGGATCGATGCCGCGGCTCACCGCCATCCCGCCCGGCTGCGCGTACAACCCGCGCTGCCCGCACGCCTTTGCGCGCTGCGTGCTCGAGCGGCCCTATCTCCTGCCGCTCGGGCGCTCGCAGGCGGCGTGCTGGCTCTACGACGAGGAAGCGGCCGGCGCGGCAGCGATGGAGACGGCGTCGTGAGCGCAGAGCCGCTGGTGCAGGTCGAGCGCCTCGGCCGCGTCTACGACGTATCGAAGCCGTGGCTCAACCGCGTGATCGAGCGCACGCCGCGGGCGCTGCTCGCCGCCGCGGTCGACGTCACCTTCGCGATCGACCGCAACGAGACGCTGGCGCTGGTCGGCGAGTCCGGCTCCGGCAAGTCGACGGTCGCCAAGATGGTGGTCGGCCTGGTGGCGCCGACCGCCGGCGAGGTGGTGATCGACGGCGTGTCGATGACGGACCCCAGGCAGCAGGCGGCCCGCCAGCGGCTGCGCCGTCGCATTCAGATGATCTTCCAGGACCCGTTCGCCAGCCTCAATCCGCGCTGGCGGGTCGACGACATCATCGCCGAGCCGCTGCGCGCCTTCCGGCTGGTCAAGGGCCGGCGCGAGCAGAAGGCGCGCGTCGCCGAGCTGCTGCGCGTCGTCGGCCTCGACCCCGCGGACGGGCGCAAATATCCGCACGAGTTCTCCGGCGGGCAGCGCCAGCGCATCGCGATCGCGCGGGCGCTCTCGTCGCAGCCGGAATTCATCGTCTGCGACGAGCCGACCTCGGCGCTCGACGTTTCGGTGCAGGCGCAGATCCTCAACCTGATGCGCGACCTGCAGGCGCAGTTCGGCCTCACCTACCTGTTCATCAGCCACAACCTCGCCGTCGTGCGCCACATGGCGAACCGCATCGGCGTGATGTATCTCGGGCGGCTGGTCGAGGTCGCGCCGGCGCGGGAGCTGTTCCTGGCGCCGCGCCATCCCTACACCCGCATGCTGCTCGATGCGGTGCCGGACCTCGATCTGACCGGGCGCCGGCGCAAGCCGGTCGAGGGCGAGATCCCGAACCCGATCAATCCGCCCTCAGGCTGTCCGTTCCACCCGCGCTGCCCGTATGCGTTCGAGCGCTGCCGCGCCGAGCGGCCGGTGCTCGCTGCATCGGGACCGGCGTTCGTCGCCTGCCATGCGATCGAGGAAGGCCGCATCGGCCCCGGCATCGGCCTTGCGGGCCGCGCTATTGACCCCGCCCAGGCGGCCTCCTAAACACTCGCGATCCACGGTGAGGCGAGCGCGTAGCTCAGGTGGTAGAGCAAAGAGCCCATCGGGCCTTGCGTGGTCGATTTCGTCTGTCGCGAACGCAAGCTTGTGAACGAGCTGGACGGCGGTCAACACGCAACGGACCCCGCGACGCGCTTCGCGATCAGTGGCTCACGGCACACAGCTTTCGTGGCCTGCGCTTTTGGAACAACGATGTCCTCGGCAACATGGAGGGCGTGCTGGAAACGATTGCGGCTGCGCTTTCTGCCGCAACGCCCCCTCACCGGCATCGTCGAAGCTGACGCTTCGACGACCCGATCTCTTCCACAGCCGGGGAGAGGTACGCCTACGGCTGGATCTGCCAGATCGGATCGACGGTTGCGAAGCTGTGGTAGCCGCTGATCGCGCCGCCGTCGAGCTCCCAGGTGATGACGAGGCCGCTGTCGTGGCGCCACAGGATGTCGGAGCGGCCGTCGCCGTTGTAGTCGCCGGTGTCCTCGATCGTGTAGTCGTTGGTGACAACGCC
This sequence comes from uncultured Alphaproteobacteria bacterium, assembly GCA_963738705.1. Classification (GTDB taxonomy): domain Bacteria; phylum Pseudomonadota; class Alphaproteobacteria; order Rhizobiales; family Xanthobacteraceae; genus CAVTXS01. Next base: position 4,614 of record CAVTXS010000002.1, on the reverse strand, counting down.
GAAACTGCGGACGTTGAGGACCTGGCCGCCATCGAGCTCCCAGGTCACTACCTCCCCATTGTCCCGGCGCCACAGGATGTCGCTGTTGCCGTCGCCGTTGAAGTCGCTGGTCTCTTCGACCTTCAACTCGTTTCCGACGTGCCCAAAGTCGCGATAGCCGATGATCTGGCCGTTGTCGGTCTCCCAGCTCACCAATTGACCGGAGTTGTGACGCCACAGGATGTCGCTGGTGGAGTCGCCGTTGAAGTCGCCGGTGCCGACGACGCTCCAGTCGCTGCCGACCGATCCGAACGACAGCATGCCGTCGATCTCGTCGCCGTTCTGATCCGTATCGAAGAACGTACCGGCATTGAGCTGCCAGCTCACCACTTCGCCGTCGGCATGCCGCCACAGGATGTCGATGCGGCCGTCGCCGTTGAAGTCGCCCTTTCCGGCGATTTGCGACGACGGATCCTGCGGGTCGATCGCGTGATAGCCGGTGATGTCGCCGCCACTGATGTTCCAGATGACGATGCCGCCGTTCTCGTGGCGCCACAAGATGTCGCCGGTGCCATTGCCGTCGAAGTCGCCGATCTCGTTGACCTTCCAGGCCGGATCGACCCCAGCGAACGCGTGATATCCGATGATGGCGCCGCTATCGAGCTCCCAGCTCGCCGGCGCGCCGGCGTCGTGCCGCCAGAAGATGTCGCTCCTGCCGTCGGCGTTGAGATCATTGTTCAGCTGGGCCGCCAGCGGCGGCGAGGGTGGCCCCGCCGCGTTCAACTTGGCCGCCGGTGGCCCCGCCGCGAAAATGAAGTCGTCCACGTCCAGGTCGTTGCGCTGCACGTCGTTCAGTCGTAGCGAATCGCCGTTCCCGAAGTTGATGACGGTGTCGTCGCCGTCCTTCTTCGCGGCCTTACGCACGTCCGCAAGCGAGCGCAGGATTCGTGAACGCGCTCACGTCGATGCGATCGTCGGTGCCGGCGCCGGCAGCGAAATCCGTGATCGTATCGGCGCCGCTGCCGGGCCCGACCACGATTGTGTCGTCGCCGGGACCGGTCGAAATCGTATCGTTGCCGGGACCGCCGTCGATGAAGTCGTCGCCCTCCCGCGCGACGATGAAGTCGCCGCTCGCCAGCGCGTTGATGGTGTCGTTGCCGACCGTGCCGGTGAGCGCGTCGACGTTGGGCGTGCCGGTGATGGTGGGCGAATCGAATACCGTGTCGTCGCGCACGTTCACGTTCTGGATGCGCTGGTCCTCAGTCTGCGGCGTGTCGGCCTGGTCGTAGGCGGTCGCCGGCGTGCTGTGGAACGCCTCCAGGAAGTCCTCGAACGCCTCCTGCTCGCCGAGCGCGTTGGCCGGCACGTTGGCCGCGGCGGTGAAGTCCAGCGCCTCGTCGACCGGATGCCGACAGCGTTCCGTCCTTCAGCAGATAGCGGAAGTTCTCGCCATTGGCCTTGATCGGATAGCCGTCGCCGCCGTTGGCGGTGAAGTTCAGCGATCACGACTTGGATCGTCGCGGGCGCGCCCGGCACCACCACGCCGTCGTCGACGACCTTGCCGCGATCGACGTTGTCGTCCTCGTCGATACAGCGCGACGTCGCGTACGCGCGTGCCGGGGGCCGAGCCGGCGTGGTCCGGCGTCCCGAGGTCGGGATCGTAGGAGAACTGCACGCCGCCGATCTGCGGGAACCCGCCGTTGCCGGGCGGCAGGCCGATGCCGCAAGTTGAGGATGTTCAGCAGGCCCTGCGGCGTGGTGTCGAACACCATCAGCTTGTTGTCGAAGCGCAACGCGTTCTCGACGTCGAGCTGCGAGATGTTGCCACCGCCCCGGCTCGTCGCCGACCTTGTCGCCGTCCTCGTCGATCGTACCCGATCGAGGCCCGTATGCCGCCGCCGTTCTTCAGCGAGACCAGGAACGGGCTGCGTCCGCCGAGCGCCTGGCCGCGCGACGAAGCTGTTGGCGTCGGCGGACAGGTCGCCGAGATTGGTCTCCTGCGCGCGGCGCGAACACGCGGTCGCCCTCCAGGTAGACGTCGGTGATAGCCGAACTTGGTTCGCGTCCTTGGTCGCACCACGCGTCGTTGATCGCGTTGGTGATCGCCTGGACCTGCGAGCCGATCGTGCTCGCCTGCGATGATCTCCGCGGCGGTCTGCGGTGGTGCCGTAGACCGCCTGCAGCGTCGCCTCGTTGGACGCATAGGCGCCGTTGACCGTCGAGGCGTCGAGCAAGCCCGCAGTAGCTCGATGCTGGCACCGACGGTCGCTGGTCGAACTCGACCTCCAGCCGGCCGAGATAGGTGAACTCGGTGTCGGTGGTGACGATCAGCGTCGGGTTGCCGTCGAGGCCGCACCGACTGACGGGTAGGTCTCAACGAAGTTGGCGTCGTGGCCGTTGAAGGCGGCCGCGCGTGTCGTTGGCGTCGCCGAGCCGCTCGTGGCCGCCGCCGGCCACCATCACGTCGATGCCGTGACACCATCGGCGCCAGCTCGATATTGCGGTCGATCGTCGGGCTTCGTCGGTGGTTGATGTATCGCTGACACCCGCCAGGCTCAAGCACATAGGCGCAGCCCGCCTCCACAAAGCGAGCGTCGCCGTGTCGGAGGATCGCCGGGTGGTGCTGGACGGCGACGTACACCTGGTCGACGCCTGGGAAGTGGACGGCGTTGAAGGCCAGGGAACTGTAATCCTTTCCGCCGCTCGGTCACCGACCATTCGAGGGCGAACCGCCTGGTGGTCGGCGCCTGGCGACAAAGTGGCAGCCTGATCCCTCGTGCACACAGAGCAAGCACATGGCAAAGCACACACAATCAGCTCTCAGCACTCAAAGTAGGAACTTGGCGGTAATAAAGGGAACTGTGCACACCAACAGCAAGCACACAGAGGGGGCAATGGCAGCCCTGCACACCAAGCGAAGCCCAGTAGAACTCATTAGTTCACAAGCACAAAGTCATGGGTTTCCAAAAGTCATTTGAGGAAGCACCATCCCAGCCACCGCCAGCACAATCCTAGCCATATGCCGATCCTGGCACAGTGAGCAAAGGAATGTGCACAGCGGCAGTGGGGCAGGAGCCAAAATGGCCAGTGCTGGCCCTTGCTCTCCACAGCACCATGTTGGCAAAGGTCATGAACTCTGGGGATGGTCACAGCCATGATGGCACAATCCCAGCCACCCAGCAGCTGCATCTTTATGCAGCATGGAAGCACAGCAGCTACAGCATAAATTCTACAGCAGCAGCAGCAAGGCGCTGAGCTAGTGGTGGAGCAGACATCATGCCTGGTTGAGTCATGGGACTTGGGGTTGGATGCACAGCAGGGTTTGCAAACTGCACCACCGCCTTGCAGCGAGCCGAGGGTGACCGACCGTGCTGATTGAGGCTGGACATGCACTGAACGACCGGTAAGTGCTCTCTCCTGTCACCCAACGGGGCAGGCCTGGCAAAGGTGGTGGGGCAGGGCTTCACCACACTGGGAGCATGGCAGCTGGTTTATGGGAAGGATGAACCACAAGCCAGAGGCCGGTCCTGGACTGTTGGAAGACCTCATCCTTGGTGATTGGAGATGGTGGCGTTGCCCCTTAGAGACCTGCATATGGCTCCTCCATTCGGAACTGACTGGGAGCCCCAGCAACAACAATTCTTTGGCCTTGGATGCCAAGCCACAGGGCTATGGACAAAGTGTGGCCCCTGGCTTCAGCATCACACTGCCTCTCACTAGCATTGAGCGCGTTGGATCAAGCAGAAGCAGGCGCACCTGACCACCTCAGAAGATGGAGATGGCTATGGGAACAGCAGTTTCATCTGGTACCATGTGAACTGGAAGGTACACGGCGGGCGGCCACAAGCGAGGAGCCGAGTAGTTCTCTCGTCCCTGCATATGGGCTTCATCCATGCCTGAGCCGCATCACAACACCATTAACACACACGATGATGCGCAGCGAGCCAGCAACGAAGTCAACCAGTGGTGATAACAGCAGAATGAGGGGTTTAGCAGTAAATGTTACAGCCGAGCTAGCACACATGGTGGTTTAGCCAATAAACAGGTTATCAATAAACTTCTGTGGAGAAGCCTCCCACCCAGCAGGAGACAGATCTGAGGTCCTGAATCGCTTTCCTGCAAGCTCCTCCACAGCACTGACATCAGTGAGCCAATACACACAGCCGCACCGTGCATGTGCCCTGGAAACCTGGATGATGTGGGCAGCTAGAGCACAGTTGGGTGGCGCGATGGTAGTGGAACCACCACTGGATCATTTCACATCAGTCTGACAGTTGACCGAGGTAACCGGGTGAAGATGCCCACAAGCTGGCATGCGTCTCTGCTTTGGAGCACGTCTCTGCCTCCCGGTACACCCAAACCTACAGTCTGACACCCTAGGCATTCCAGAGTCCTCCTCCCGCCACACCATCATGAGTGAGCCACACCCGGGTGACAACATCAGGGCACCCTGAAAACCATTATAAACTTAGCCACTCTGAATGGATCTCAACACATGGGATTGGAAACACACACCCAAGGTATTTGGTAGTTCATAGCAAAAATGGATGCGTCATGCAGATACAGGGGTTACCCAGCCACTGGGCATGAGCCACAGCAGCCACCCGGATACAGACCACTCAATATAGACAGTGT
>CAVTXS010000001.1:0-29069 GCA_963738705.1 uncultured Alphaproteobacteria bacterium | reverse complement strand
GCTGGCGGCGGCCGGTTGCAAGCACCTTCAGATCGACGAGCCGCTGTTCACCATGTCCGACGACCAGGAGGTGCGCTCAGCCGTCGACGCGATCAACCTGGCGATCGAAGGCCTGCCCGGCGACATTCACGTCTCCACCCACATCTGCCAGGGGAACTACGCGGTCGGCAAGGAATACGACGCGCAGATCGGCCATCGCTATTTCGACGCCGGCCGCTACAAGGCGGAACTCGTGTGCGGGATCGAGTGTTCCTCATACCTGATCGAACACGACATGACGCATCATTACGAGGGATTGCTGGGGGACAGGCAGATTGGTGTCGGAGCCGTCGACGTGCAGGATCCCAAGATCGAGAGCGGCGAGACGGTCGCGGCCCGCATCCGCCAGTATGGCTGGCTCGCGCCGGAGCAGACCATCGTCACCAGTTCGTGCGGGTTCAACCACCTGCCCCGGCACGTGGCCGCCGGCAAGCTGAAGGCCATGGTCGAGGCAAAACGGTTGCTCGGTGGGTAGCAAGGTCGTGCCCACATCGACACCGCTCGGCCACGGCGAGAGCGAAGAGCTGCTCGCCCTCGCCCAGGAAGCCGGAAGGGTCGGCATCTTCGAGTGGCAGGTGCAGGCCGGTACGGTGCGCCTATCGCCGAAATTCCTTTCACTCTACGGATTGACGGATTTCGACGGCCGTTACGAGACCTGGCTGCGGTCGATCCTGCGCGAGGATCGCCCGCGCATCGCCGACCTGATCGAGAACGCCTTCGCGTCGCAGGCACGCGAGTGGCAGGCCGAGTTCCGCATCGTCGCGCCGAGCGACGGCGCGTTGAAATGGATGGAAGCGCGCAGCATCGTTTTCTACGACCCGCATCGCCGTCCGGTCCGCGTCGTCGGCGTCACCGTCGACGTGACCGAGCGCAAGCGCGCGCTCGCGCAGCTGCGCGCGTTCACCGAGGCGCTGGAGGAAGCCGTCAAGGAGCGCACGCGCGAGCTGGAGGCCGAGAACGAGGCCCGCCGCAAGGCGGAGGAATCGCTGCGGCAGGCGCAGAAGATGGAGGCGGTCGGCCAGCTCACCGGCGGGGTCGCACACGACTTCAACAATCTGCTCACCGTCATCCTCGGCGGCCTCGACGTGATCGGCCGCCAGATCCCCGCGCTGCGGGACCTCATCGGCGGCAGCGCGCATCGCGCGGGCGCGGGAGATGGCATTCGAGGGCGCCCAGCGTGCGGTCACGCTGACCGGCCGGCTGCTGGCCTTCTCGCGCCAGCAGCCGCTGGCGCCGAAACCGATCGACGCCAACAAGCTGGTGGCCGGCTTGGGCGAGTTCCTGCGGCGCACGCTCGGCGGAGCGATCTCGTTGGAAACCGTGCTGGCCGGCGCGCTCTGGCGGCTCAGTGCCGACGGCAACCAGCTGGAGAACGCCCTGCTCAACCTCGCGCTCAACGCCCGCGACGCCATGCCGGATGGTGGCAAGCTGACGATCGAGACGGCGAATTGCCATCTCGACGAAGCCTACGTGGCCGCCCTCGCCGAGCCGGTCGGGCCCGGCCAGTACGTCATGATCGCGGTCGCGGATACCGGCCACGGAATGGACCGGGCGACGCTCGAGCGGGCGATTCGATCCCTTCTTCACCACCAAGGAGGTCGGCAAGGGAACCGGCCTGGGCTTAAGTCAGGTCTACGGGTTCGTGCGCCAGTCGGCCGGCCACCTCAAGCTCTACAGCGAGCCGGGCGAAGGCACGACCGCGAAAATCTACCTTCCCCGCCACCTCGGCGCCGACGACCAGCCGGACGACATCGACCGCTCGGGCGATGCGCCGCGGGCGATCGGCGCCGAGCGCATCCTCGTGGTCGAAGACGACGCCGCCCTGCGCGCCTTCACGGTCGAGAGCCTGAACGAGCTCGGCTATCGGGTCCTGGAGGCGCCAAGCGGCGCCGCCGCCCTCGACATGCTCGAGCGCGGGCGCGAGGTCGATCTGCTGTTCACCGACATCGTGATGCCGGGCGGTCTCAACGGCCGGCAGCTCGCCGACGAGGCGGTACGGCGCCGGCCGGGCCTCAAAGTCTTGTTCACCACCGGCTACACCCGCAACGCCATCGTTCACCACGGCCGCCTCGACCCGGGCGTGCAGATGATCGGCAAGCCGTTCTCGTTCGACGAGCTGGCGCTCCGGGTGCGGGCGCTGCTCGACGCGGAGGCCGCGCGCGGCGCGGAGGGGTCGTAAACGAAATGGCGCGGTTCACCGCGTCAACGCCCGCGTCACCGCCTCCGGTTCTTTCTCCACGATCTTGAGCAGGATGCGCGCAGAGCGTTCCGGCCGGCGGCGGGCCCTGCTCCCAGTCGCGTACCGCTGACAACGCGAAGCCGTAGGTTTGCGCGAAGCTCTCCTGCGAGAGGCCGAGGCGCGTGCGAATCTTCTTCACGTCAACGGTCTCCGAAACGTGGACACGAAAACGGCGCGCGTCCGCTGTGCCATCAAGATAAGCTCGCGCATCGTCGAGGCCCGCCTTGATTTTTTCAAACGCGCGCTTGCTCATTTTCGCCTCCGGTAGTCCGCCAGCATCGTCGCAACGAGCCTTCCAAGGCCCTGCGCTCGGCGGAGGCTCGTAGGCTCTTGCTTGTCATGCCCGCGAAGGCGGGCATCCAGTAACCACGGGGCGGAGGCGTTCGCAATGCTTGCGTTTACGGAATGATTCGCATTTGCAAATCCATCGCGCTTCTCGGCCCTCCGCGATCGCGTTATGATGCGGCTATGACCAAGCTTCGAACAATCGAGATCGACGAGGAGACCGCGGAAGTGCTGGAAGCCCGCGCGGCCGCGCGTGGCCTTTCGGTGGCCGAGCTCGTTGCGGACCTGGCCTGGGTCGATCGCACGCTGCCTCCCGACCTGCAGGCCCTATGCGACGCCGGCAAAGGGCCATGGTCGCCCGAAGTCTTGGCGGAGGACGCACTTCGGCTCGCCGAGTTCCAACGGACGCGCGAGGGCGTGCCGTTCGCGGAGCTCAAGGCCTGGATGGAGAGCTGGGGCACGCCGGGGAAACGTCCGGCGCCCACGTCGGCACGGCGCAGCTGTCACCCAACGTAAGCCTCGCAATCGATCTCCACGGTGAAGCGCGGATCGACCAGCGCCGCCACCCCGACCAGCGTCGAGGCCGGGGGATTGCTGCCGAAATACGCGACCCGGGGCGCCCCGAGCACGTCCCGCTCCTTCACGTCGGTCAGATAGACTTGCACCTTGGTCACGTGCTCGGGGCCTGCACCCGCCGCCTTGAGGCACTGGTCCAGCACGCCGAGGGCAACATCGAATTGCGCCGCGGTACCGGCCGGCACCTCGCCGTCGGCCGTCATGCCGACGATGCCGGAGACCCAGACGTGCGGGCCCGCGCGCGCCACGTGGCAACAGTGACGTCCCCAATCCTTCAGGCCGGGCACATTGATGCGGTGGATCATGACATGGTCCCTCTCGTCTGGTGGGCATGCACTGCGGTCTTGGCACAGCGGGACATCATGAGTCGTGGTAGTGGCGAGCGCCGAGGGGGCAAACGCGTGTCATGCCCTGCCAAGCCAGAGCATCCGATAGACGCCCCCCTTTTTGATAACGCGGCCGGCTGTGTTTAGGGGATCATCCGCCCCCGCCTTCACGGGGGCAAGTTTCGCGGATGATGACAGCGGGGTGCCGCCGTTGCACAATCCCGGCAGCGCCCGCCGACCCCAAGACACGCACCAGGAACCCGCCCATGGCGTCGAAGAATCCGCTGCATCCGATCCCGCACCCGCCGCGCAAGCCGTTCATCGGCAACATCTTGACCCTGTCCGGCGACGCGCCGCTGCAGGACCTGATGCGGCTCGCAGAGGAGCTCGGCCCGATCTACTGGCTCGACATGATGGGCCGGCCGGTGATCGTGGTGTCGAGCTTCGCGCTGGTCGACGAGGTCTGCGACGAGACGCGCTTCGACAAGAGCACGCGCGGTTTCCTGCGCCGCCTGCGCCCGCTCGCGCACGGCCTGTTCACCGCCGACACGCAGGAGCCCGACTGGTCGAAATCGCACAACATCCTGCTGCCGACCTTCGCGCAGCGCGCGATGCAGGGCTACCACGCCGCCATGCTCGATATCGCCGACCAGCTGATGCTCAAATGGGAGCGGCTCAACCCGAACGACGAGATCGACGTCACCGACGACATGACGCGGCTCACGCTCGACACCATCGGGCTGTGCGGCTTCGACTACCGGTTCAATTCGTTCTACCGCGACGGCAACCATCCGTTCGTCGACGCCATGATCGGCTCGCTCGAGACCACGATGCACACCCGCGGGCTGCCGTTCGAGCAGCTGATCAACAAGAAGGAGTACCAGCAGCACCGCGCCAACATCAAATACATGCACGGCCTAGTCGAGGACGTGATCAAGGAGCGGCGACAGAACGGCGGCGGCGACGCCAAGAAGAACGACCTGCTCAACTACATGCTCAACGGCGTCGACAAGAAGACCGGCCAAAAACTCGACGACCGCAACATCCGCGACGAGACCATCATCTTCCTGATCGCCGGCCACGAGACCACCAGCGGCCTGCTGTCGTTCGCGACCTACGCGCTGCTCAACCATCCGGACGTGCTGGAGAAGGCCTATGCCGAGGTCGACCGCGTGCTCGGCCCGGACCTCTCGGTCAAGCCGACCTATGCGCAGGTCAACAAGCTCACCTACATCTCGCAGATCCTGCAGGAGACTTTGCGGCTGTGGCCGACCGCGCCGGCGTTCGGGCTGGCGCCGCTCAAGGAAACCACGATCGGCGAAAAGTATCGGCTCAAGCCGAAGCATCACCTGGTGGTGCTGGCCCCGATGCTCCATCGCGACAAGGCGGTGTGGGGCGACCAGCCGGAGCGCTTCAATCCCGACAACTTCTCGCGCGAGGCGCAGGCGAGCCGGCCGGCCAACGCCTACAAGCCGTTCGGCAACGGCCAGCGCGCCTGCATCGGCCGCCAGTTCGCCATGCAGGAGGCGGCGCTCGTCATGGGCATGGTCCTGCAGCGCTTCCGGCTGATCGACCACACCCGCTACAAGCTCAAGATCAAGGAGGCGCTCACCGTCAAGCCGGACAACCTGAAGATCAAGGTGCGGCTGCGCACCGACCGCGAGCGCGGCGAGCACACGGCCAGGACGCCGATCGTGGTGTCGAGCGCGCCGGACGTCGCAGCCGAGCAGGCGCCGGCCGCAGCGGTCGCCGGCGCCGGGCGCGCGCTCACGGTGCTCTACGGCACCAGCCTCGGCACCTGCCGCGACATCGCCGATCAGATCGTCGACCGCGCCAATTCGAGCGGCTTCGCCGGCCGGAGCGCGGCACTCGACGAAGCGGTCGACGCCCTGCCCGAGGACGGCACGCTGGTCGTCGTCACCTCGACCTACAACGGCAAGGCGCCCGACAGCGCCACCAAGATGGAAGCCGCGATCGAGGCCGGCAAAGTCGGCGAGATCAAGCGGCCCGAGCTCGACTACGCGGTGCTCGGCATCGGAAACAGCCAGTGGAAGACCTATCAGGCCTTCCCGAAGGTGGTCGAGGCGACGCTCAAGAAGACCGGCGCCAAGCCTCTGGTGGCGCGCGGCGAGGCCGACGGCAACGGCGATTTCGACGCCGCGGTCGAGCGCTGGATGGGACAGTTCTGGGCGGCGCTCGGCCAGACCGAGGCGGCGGCGCCGGCCCCGAAGCTCAAGATCACCTATTCGGACGCGCATGCGACCCGCACCGCCGTGCTGCCGGAGCAGGCCTACCGGCTGCAGGTAGTCGGCAACGAGGAGCTGGTGCGCGACGCGACCGGCCTGTGGGACCACAAGAAGGAGGCGCCGCGGCCCTCCACCCGCCACATGACCATCCAGCTGCCCAAGGACGTGAGCTACCGCACCGGCGATCATCTGGCCGTCTATGCGCGCAACCGGCCCGAGATGGCCGCGGCGGTGATCGAGCGCCTCGGCCTCGCCCCCGATACCGTGGTGGTGCTCGACGGCCAGGGCGGCCGCATGCGCCACCTGCCGATCGGGCAGCCGGTGACGGTGCGCCAGCTGTTGACCGATTTCGTCGAGCTGCAGGACCCGGCGAGCCGCAACGACGTGAAGGTCCTGCTCGAGCACACGCGCTGCCCGAAGACCCGGCCGGAGCTGGAGAAGCTCGTCGCCGATACCGACGAGGCCAAGGCCGCATTCACCCGCGACATCACCGACAAGCGGGTCACGGTGTACGACTTGCTTGTGCGCTATCCGGCGATCGAGCTCACCCTCGAGGGCCTGCTCGAGACCACCGCCGCCATCCGGCCGCGCTTCTATTCGATCTCATCGTCGCCGCTGAAGCTCGCCGACGCCATCAACCTCACCGTTGGCACGGTTGCGGCGCCGGCCTGGTCGGGCTCGGGCTTCTATCAGGGCGTCGCCTCCTCGCACCTGCAGGGCTTGAAGCCGGGCGACGAGATCCTGGGCTTCGTGCGCCGGCCCAACCCGCCGTTCGCGCCGCCGGAGGATCCGGAGGTTCCGATGATCCTGATCGGCCCGGGCACCGGCTTCGCGCCGCTGCGCGGATTCCTGCAGGAGCGCGCGAGCCAGCGCGAGCTCGGCATGGAGGCGTCGCCGTCGCTGGTGTTCTACGGCTGCCGGCACCCGCAGCACGACCTGTTCTATGCCGACGAGATGCGGGAGTGGGAGAAGCAGGGCGTCGCCAAGGTCCATCTCGCCTATTCGTCATCGGACCAGTCGCCGCACCGTTTCGTGCAGCAGGCGGTATGGGCGGCGCGCGAGGAGGTGTGGAAGGCGCTGGAGGGCGACGCCCGGGTCTATGTATGCGGCGACGGCCGCTTCATGGCGCCGGCGGTGCGCGAGACGCTGATCAAGATCCACATGGAGAAGTGCGGCACCAGTCTCGAAAAATCCTCCGACTGGCTGGAAGGCATGATCGAGCACGGCCGCTATCACCAGGACGTCTTCGGGTTCAAGTGATTCCGAAAGCGCGCCGATAGCCCTCCATTGTCATCGTCCGCGAAAGCGGACGATCCAGCAACCACAGCGTTTGTGGTTACCGGATGCCCGCCTTCGCGGGCATGACAAGACAGAAAAAGGGCCCGCTTGCGCGGGCCCCACAGTCGCTCAGGAGGTCAGTAGCTTGGTCGATCAGCCGATCAAGCCGCGCGCGCGAACGGCGCAACCTTGGCGATGCCGTCCTGCACCGCCTTGACGCTGCCGGAAACGGTCTGCCCGACATAGGCCGCAGTGTCCTTGGCGCGCGCCATGCCGACTTCGCCGCGCTCGCGCAGATAGTCGACGTTGAGCTGGATCGCTTCGCCGAACGACTTCGCGCCGGCGAGCTTCTCGACCGCAACGAAGGCCGCTTCGGCGTCCTGATAGGCCGCCTCGAGCAACTTGCGGTTCACGGTGGCGACCTCGGTGACGTAGTTGATCACCGCGCCCTCGAGCATGCCGGCAAACCGGTTGGCGCCGGTGTGGGCTTCGGCGGCACGCTCCTTCGCGGTCGACGCGCTGCGCTTGACGAACTCGCGCGCGACTTCCGGAATCTCGAACGTGGGGGCGTTGCTAAGCGCCGACTGCATGAACGAGTAAGCGTCGTTCGCGGCGGGCTTCGTGGTCTTGGCGTTGGTCTTCTGGGTCATCTCAATCTCCATCCTCTTCGAGGAGCTATGGGCCGGCCCCGTCCCTCATTGGCCCGGGGCATGGCCTTATATGGCACAGCTTATGCTGCATTGCAACATCAATTTGGTGCGTCGCACTAAAATTGGCCTGACGAAAAATAACAATGAGATATCAGAGCCTTACGATGATCGCCGAGCGCCGACCCTGGCCATGCCGGCGAAGCGGCACCCGTCACCGCGGACCGCGATGGCCTATTGGAACCGTTCTATTTCGCGGACGATGACGGAACGCCGATGGTCAGTGCGCGCGCCTGTGATCGGGATAGATCAGGCTGCGCCAGCCGCCGCGATCGAACGGCTTCCAGGCCCCCTCGGGCTGCGCCAGCCGATCCGCGATGGCATAGACCGCCGCCGGATGGTGGCCGAGGCCGCAGTGGCTGCCGTCGACCTCGATGCTCTCGGTCTGCGGCCCGTCCCGCTCCACGCAGCATTGCCAGGCGCAGATGCCGTCGGTGCGCGAAAAAATCGCCGTCGTCGGGACCGGCGGCGGATCGCTCAGCGGACCGGCGACATGCGCCTCGTCGGCGCGGCGGCCGCTGGCATACTCGTACACCTGCCACGCATTGGTGGCGCGCGGATTGCCGGTGAACGGGCTACCGAGCGTGATCACCAGCCGCACCGCCTCGGGCGCGCGCTTTGCCGCCTGCCGCGCATAGAGCCCGCCAAGGCTCCATCCGACCAGACTGACCTTGCGGCCGTAGCGGTCGTTCAGCTCTTTGATGCGGTCGAGCAGCAGCCCTTCGACGCCGTCGCGCGGCCCGAGATTGCGCCCTTGGCGCCAGCCATGCGCGCCGTAACCGTGGTTCTTGAGGAAGCCGCGCAGCGCGCGCGTGGAGGCGTCGCTCGCCAGCAGGCCGGGGAGCACCAGCACCGGGTGTCCGTCGCCGCGCGGGGTGACCAGCCGCAGCAACGGAAGCGCGCCGACGAAGGCCGCGAGCTCCGGGATCGCTCGACCTTCCATCAGCAGCAAAAGCTTGGACGGCGGTCGGATGGATTGAGCCATAGCCAGCATGCTCTCTCCGATCGTTGAGGGCAGTCCGCAGCCTGCGGCTGCGAACCCTCGGGCTACCGTCGTTGGCGACGGCAGCCTGCCAAATGGGTACGGCCCCCAACAAACTCAACCGGGATGGGTTCCCGGCCCCGCCGGCCCGGACGACCGGCCTGCAAGCGATTCGCGTTTGGCGATACTGGCGCCGTGCGCCGCGCTTGTCGACGCTCTACCCCTTCCGGGCGGCGCTGCGGCGGCCGCGCGAGGCGGCCGCGGCGGCGAGATCGACGGGTTGGGCGGCGGCCGCGGGTGCCTCGGCGGCGGGCGCCAGCGCGGTCAGTTCCGCATGGGCCTCAACCACATAGTCGGCCAGGTCGTCGATATCCGGTACCGCGCGCCGGCAGGCGATCAGCCCGTAGTCGAGCGAGCCGTTGTAGCTCTGCACCGTGATGTTGAGCGCCATTGTGTGCGTCGGGATGGACACCGGGTAATAGGTCGTGACCTTGGCTCCGGCCATGTACAGCGGAAACTGCGGGCCCGGCACGTTCGAGATCGTCACGTTGGCGACCGGCGGCAGCGAGTTGGCGACCTTGGAGCGCCCCAGCAGGGTTGCCAGGCCGGTCATCAGCCACGGCGCGCCAAACGACGGAAAATCAGTGGGGATCACGGCCTTCAGCCCGCCGGCCACCTCCTTCGACGAACTGCTCGACGCATTGATCGCCTTGAGCCGCTCCAGCGGGTCGCGGATGTCGGTAGCGAGACTGACCAGCATGATCGATGCTTGGTTGTTCTGGTCCGTGTTTCCGGGCTCGCGCAGGCTGACCGGGACCGCCGCCACCAGCGGGGCCTTTGGCAACGCGTTGTCGTCGGCAAGGTAACGGCTGACCGCCTTGGCGCACGCGGCCATCACGATGTCATTGAGCGTTACGCCGAGCCGCTTGGCGGTCTGCTTCACATCGCCGAGCGAGACCGATCGTGCGGCGTAGTTGCGCTGGTTGGTGATCGAGACGTTGAGCGGCGTCTTCGGCGCGAGACCCCAGTCGGTTTGCGGGCCGAGCTTGGGCAGCACCGATCCGAGCTTCGGCAGCGAGATGTTGGAGATCGCCTGCAGCGTGCTCGGCAGCGTGGTGAACAGCTTCATGTACTGTTCGGCGGTGTTCCTGAACGCCGCGGTCATCAGCTCCGCGGCGCCGAGCTGGTACTGGTCGCCGCCGCGCTTCTGCCGGCGCGGCTTGATCGGCTGCGGGTCCGGGGAGGTGTCGTACAGCGCCTTGGCGAGCGCGACGCCGGCCTGGCCGTCGACCGCGGCATGATGCACTTTCGAGTAGAGCGCGCGCTGGCCGTCCTGCAGCCCCTCGATGACATAGATTTCCCACAGCGGGCGGCTGCGATCCATCAGGCTGGAATGCAGGCGGGCGACGTACTGCTCGAGCTGCTGGAAGGTGCCGGGCTTCGACAGGATGATGCGGCGGACGTGGTAATCGAGGTCGACATCGTCGTCGTCGACCCAGACCGGGTTCGACAGCTCGAACGGCATCAGCGCGAGCTTGCGCTCGAACACCTCGGCCAGGTGCAACCGGCTGCCGATCTGGGCCTTATAATCCTCGTAGAAATCTCCCTCGTAGCCGTCCGGCAGCTCGACCAGGGAGAGGCTGCCGACATGCATCGGCGTCTCGGGCGTCTCGATATGGAAGAACGTCGCGTCCATTCCGCTCAGGTGTTTCATGACGGTTCCTCCCGCGTTCGGCCGCGATCATAGGACGAACGGGGCCGCGAGGCTATCGCGGTTGTAGGGCGGGGTAGCCGAAGGCGTAACCCGCCGCCGACAATTGGCGGATTACGCTTGCGCTAATCCGCCCTACGGTCTGCGGCCCGGGCAAGCTTCCCAAGGGCCAAAGAAACGGTCTACGGTACCGGCAACGAACTTAAATCCGCGGGGGAGGACCATGGATCGCTTCTGGCTGAAGAGCTACCCGGCCGGCGTGCCGGCCGACGTCGACGTCGCCCAGTATCCGTCGATCGTCGCGCTGCTCGAGGCAAGCTTCGCGAAATTCCGCGACCGCCATGCGTACGTCTGCATGGACAAATACCTGACCTATGGGCAGGTCGACGAGTTGTCGCGCGCGCTGGCCGCGTGGCTGCAGGGCACCGGACTTGCCCGCGGCGACCGCGTCGCCATCATGATGCCGAACGTGCTGCAGTACCCCGTCGCCGCCGCGGCCGTGCTGCGCGCCGGCTTCATCGCCGTCAACGTCAATCCGCTCTACACGCCGCGCGAGCTCGAACATCAGCTCAACGATTCCGGCTCGAAGGCGATCATCATCCTGGAAAACTTTGCGGCCACGCTCGAGAAGGCGATCGCATCGACGCCGGTCAAGCACGTGGTGGTCGCCAGCATCGGCGACCTGCTCGGCTTCCCGAAGGGGCTGATCGTCAACGCCGTGGTGCGGCACGTGAAGAAGATGGTGCCGGCCTATTCGCTGCCGGGCGCCACCAAGTTCAACGACGCGGTCGCGGCCGGCCGCGGCAAGCCGTTCGCCAAGCCGGACATCAAGCCGAAGGACGTGGCGGTGCTGCAGTATACCGGCGGCACCACCGGCGTCTCGAAAGGCGCCATGCTGCTGCATGAGACGCTGGTCGGCAACCTGCTGGCGTCGGAAGCCTGGATGCAGCCGGGCATGAAGCGCAAGCCGATCAGCGGGCAGCTCACCATCGTGTGCGCGCTGCCGCTCTACCACGTGTTCGCGTTCATCGTGTGCAGCCTGCTCGGCACCCGGGTGGGCGCGCTGAATATTCTGATCCCGAACCCGCGCGACATTCCCGGGCTTGATCAAGGAGCTCTCGAAGTACAAGGTCAACGTCTTCCCGGCGGTGAACACGCTCTACAATGCGCTGGTCAACAATCCCGAGTTCGCCAAGCTCGATTTCTCCGAGCTGGTGATCTGCAACGGCGGCGGCATGGCGGTCCAGGAGGCGGTGGCCAAGAAATGGCTCGCCATCACCGGCTGCCCGATCGCCGAAGGCTACGGCCTCTCCGAGACCTCCGCCGGCGTGACCTGCAACCCGACCGACACCGACGCCTATTCGGGCAGCATCGGCCTGCCGATGCCGAACGTCGAGATCCGCATCCTGGACGACGACGGCAAGGACGTGCCGCTCGGTCAGGCGGGCGAGATCGCCATCAAGGGTCCGCAGGTGATGTCCGGCTACTGGCAGCGGCCCGACGAGACCGCCAACGTCATGACGCCGGACGGCTTCTTCAAGTCGGGCGACGTCGGCGTGATGGACGAGCGCGGCTACATGCGCATCGTCGACCGCAAGAAGGACATGATCCTGGTCTCGGGCTTCAACGTCTATCCGAACGAGATCGAAGGCGTGGTCGCGAGCCATCCCGGCGTGCTGGAATGCGCCGCCGTCGGCGTGCCCGACAAGCAGGCCGGCGAAGCGGTGATGCTGTTCGTGGTCAAGAAGGATCCCAACCTCACCAAGCAGGAGCTGATGAAGTACTGCATGGAGCAGCTCACCGGCTACAAGAAGCCGAGGTACGTCGAGTTCCGCGACGAGCTGCCGAAGACCAACGTCGGCAAGATCCTGCGGCGGCAGCTGCGCGACGAGGCGGCGAAGTCGACGACGGAGGAGGCTGCCTGATCCAGGACCAGCAGCACGCGCCCGAAGACGAGCGCCGCGAGGGCTCGCCCCCGATCCTCACGATCGAGGGGGCGCGCGCGACCGTCCGGCTCAATCGGCCGCGGCACCTCAACCGGCTGCAGCCGGAAGACCTCGCGGCGCTCTTGGAGATTTTCGATCGCGTCGAGCGCGACCAGGCGATCCGCGTGCTGGTGCTGACCGGGACCGGCCGCGCGTTCAGCGCCGGCTACGACCTCGGCGACGTCGAGGCGCGTGCCGCGCGCGACCACGATCCCGACGCGCCATCGGTCGGCTCGGCCTTTGAACAGGTCGCCAATCGAACTCGAGGATCTGCCGATGCCGACGATCTGCCGCCTCAATGGCGGCGTCTACGGCGGCTCGACCGACCTTGCGCTCGCCTGCGACTTCCGCATCGGCGTCGACACGTGCGAGCTGATGATGCCGGCCGCGCGCCTCGGCCTGCACTATTACAACGGCGGCATGGTGCGCTACGTCTCGCGCCTGGGCCTGGCAGCGGCCAAGATGCTGTTTCTGACCGCGCGACGGATCGACGCCGCCGAAATGCTGCGCATCGGCTACCTCGACGAGGCGGTGCCTGCCGAGGCGCTCGACGCCCGCGTCGACGCGCTTGCGGCCGCGCTCGTGGATGGTGCACCAGTCGCGATCCGCGGGATGAAGCGCACCTTGAACGAGATCGCACGCGGCAAGCTCGACGAGGCGGCGGCCGACGCGCGCCACCGGGCGAGCATGCGCAGCGACGAGGTTCGCGAAGGCGTCGCCGCATACAAGAGCAAGCGCAGCCCGCGATTCAGCGGGCAATAGGGCATGATTGTATCCGCCGGAAGCACTCACTCGTCATTGCCGGGCTTGACCCGG
Organism: uncultured Alphaproteobacteria bacterium; assembly: GCA_963738705.1. Classification (GTDB taxonomy): domain Bacteria; phylum Pseudomonadota; class Alphaproteobacteria; order Rhizobiales; family Xanthobacteraceae; genus CAVTXS01. The sequence goes on along the minus strand of CAVTXS010000001.1, from coordinate 15,879 downwards.
CAATCCATCCCTTCCAACAACGACTCTTGCGAAGAGTGGTGGATGCCCGGGTCAAGCCCGGGCATGACGGTTCAACTGCGGACTGCACGCCCAGTCCGTGCCGGGAGACCAGGACCATGATGAAGCACGACTACGCCGAGGTGAACGGCGTTCGCCTGCACTATGCGACCGCCGGCAGCGGCAAGCTTGTGCTGTTCGTGCACGGCTTCCCGGAGTTCTGGTACGCCTGGAAGGATCAGCTTGCCGAATTCGGCCGCGACCACCAGGCGGTCGCGCTCGACATGCGCGGCTATAACCTGTCCTCGAAGCCGCCCGAGGTCGACCGCTATCACATGAAGGATCTGGTCGAGGACCTGCGCGCGCTGGCGAAGGCGCTCGGGCACGAGCGCTTCGTGCTGGTCGCCCACGACTGGGGCGGCGCGGTCGCCTGGGCGCTCGCCATCAAGCATCCGGAATGCGTCGAGAAGCTCGTCATCGTGAACTCGCCGCACCCGGCGGTGTTCGCGCGCGAGCTTGCGCAGAACCCGGAGCAGCAAAAGGCGAGCCGCTACATGCTGACCTTCCAGACCCCGAAGGCCGAGGAGCTGCTCGCCGCCAACGGCTACGCGCCGCTCGTCAACATCGTCATGGGCGAGGGCCTCAAGCACGGCCATTTTACCGAGGACGACCGCAAGGCCTATCTCGAAGCCTGGTCGCAGCCGGGCGCGCTGACCGGCGGCCTCAACTACTACCGCGCCTCGCGCGTCGGCCCGCCGGCCGGCGCCGATGCCAAACCGCGTAGCTTCGATCCCGGAACGTCGTCGCTCGCCGTCAGCGTGCCGACGCTGGTGATCTGGGGCGAAAGGGACACCGCACTCACTCCGGGCAACCTCGACGGGCTCGAGCAATTCGTGCCCGACCTCACGGTCCGCCGCATTCCGGACGGCTCGCACTGGGTGGTCCACGAGAAGCCGGGCGAGGTCAACCGCCACATCCGCGAATTCATCGCGCGCGCGGCGTAAGGGACTTGGCTTCGCGTCCGCATGCACAAACTCCTCATGCTGAGGAGCGCGCGGGACGCGCGCGTCTCGAAGCACGGCTCGCAGATCGCGTGTGCGCATCCCTCGAGACGCCCGCCTTCGGGCCCCTCCGGACTCTGGCTGGGAAAACTGTGGGTGCTCAGGCTCTTTCCAACCTCCTCATGCTGAGAGCCTGTCCCGGACTTGATCCGGGATGCTCTCCCGGACGAAGTCCGGGAGAGCCTCGAAGCACGCAATGCGGCGTCGGCGGCGACGTCTGGAGCATCCTTCGAGACGCGCCGCTTCGCGACGCTCCTCAGGATGAGGGCGTGCTTTCCGGCCAAGCCTCAGGATGAGAATCTGCTACTTCCCATCGCCGTGACCGATCCGAACGACACCCCAACGCAGACGGCTGCCGAAAGCGCGCTCAGTCCGGCGCTCCGCGGCATCGGCTGGATGATCGCCTGCGGCGTCCTGTTCGGCGTGCTCAACACCGCGCAGAAATTCCTCGCCCACGAGATGCACCCCCCGCAGGTGCTCTGCCTGCGCTACCTGGTCGGCTCGGCGGTCTTGCTGCCGTTCGTGGCGCGGGCCGGATGGGACGCTTACCGGCCCGGCCACTTGCCCCTGCTGGTGCTGCGCGGATCGGTGCATCTGGTGGGCACCATCATCTGGTTCCTGGTGCTGCCGCACGTCACGCTGGCGGAGAACTCCGCGATCGGCTTCACCGGGCCGATCTTCATGATGCTCGGGGCCTGGCTGTTTCTCGGCGAGCGCATGGACGCGATGCGCTGGGCCGCGGTGCTGGTCGCGTTCGCGGGCGTGCTGATCGTGCTCGCGCCGGGGCTTGCCGAAGCCAACCTCGGAACGATCTACAGCGTCTGGCTTCTCGTCGCCTCGCCGATCTTCGCGATCTCCTTCCTGATGTCCAAGACGCTGACCCGCTACGACCGCCCGGAGGCGATCGTGTTCTGGCTCGGCATCATGGTCGGCGTGCTCAGCCTGCCGTTCGCGCTCACCCGGATCGCGCTCACCGACAGCCGGGGTCGCGGTGGCGTTCTCCTGGCAGTGGCCGACGATCACGCAATGGGCCTTGCTGCTCGGCTGCGGGCTGGTCGGATCGAGCGCCCACTACTGCATGACGCGCGCCTACCACATCGCCGACGTTTCGGTCGTGCAGCCGGTGCGCTTCCTCGACCTGGTGTGGGCCTCGCTACTCGGCTTCATCGTATTCGCGCACATGCCGACCGTGTGGGCGCTCGCCGGCGGCAGCGTGATCTGCGCCGCCACCCTGTGGATCGCGCGGCGCGAGGCGCGGCGGGCGGCGGTGTGAACCCGCGGCCAGTGCCCGACAGCGAATGAGCGATCCAATAGGAGAAAGACTTGCCGGCTATTGCCGCGCCTGGTCCATCAATTGCGTCAAGACGTTGGTGCATTTGGGCCACAAGGCCGCAAATCCCTGAGGTCTGGGCGGGCGTCAATCTTGCCAGCGAAGCGCCAAAGGAGCACCCTGACGCGGGGCATCAAATCAGCTGAGGAATGCGGGACGATATAGTCGGCGCCGGCTCGTGTCTCGAGCGATAAGGTCCACCTGTTGCCTGCCCGGAGTGAGATGCAGTTGGGGGGTGGTAGTATGGTCAGGGCGGCGCTTCCCATCGAGTTCCAAAGCTTGAGTCGGGGCTCGGCGTATCCCGAATACGGCACACCCGACTCTGCGGTTTGTTTGCGCAAGGTGGGGTCTGCGGCCCACTCGATTGAGGCCGACGCCCGCTGCGATCTTCCTGGTCTAAACGGCGCTGCCGCACGGCGCGACATCCTGACGACGAGGACGTGGCTCGCCTTACGCGCAATCGTGAGTGCGGCTGTCGGTATGGCAATGACAGATGGCTGGCCCCGTCCCGCGGCAGCCGAAAAGATCGAGGCGGCGCTTGCACGTGCGTACCAGAACAATCCGCAGCTCAATGCGCAACGCGCAACTGTCCGCCAAACCGATGAGGGTGTGCCCCAAGCGCTCTCAGGCTATCGGCCGACAATCAGCGCGAATGCCAGCGCAGGCAAGCAGCACATCGATGCGCAGGCCAACATTCCAGCCCTGCTTCCGGGCGTGGCTTTGCCCCCCATCAGCATAAAGGAGACGGTCAATACCTGGTCGGTCGGCATCAATGCGTCCCAGAACCTTGTCAACGCCCAGACCGCGAACCGCATCCGGGCGGCCGAAAGCCAAGTCTTCGCCGCGCGCGAGACTCTGCGCGTGATAGAGCAGTCGGTTTTGCTCTCCGCCGCGAATGTCTACATGGACGTCTTGCGGGATACGGCGAGTTTGGAGCTTCAGCGCAACAACATTCGCGTCCTGCGGCAGACGCTCAAAGTCACCCAGGATCGGCACGAGGCGGGGGCTGTGACGGGCACCGATGTCGATCAGGCGCAGGCGCAACTCGCCGCCGGAGAAGCGTCTTTACACGCTGCCGAATCCACATGGATGACAACGAAGGCCAATTATCGGCGCATCATCGGAACAGAGCCTCACGGTCTTTCACCCGGGATGTCGGTCGATCGTTTTTCACCGCGCACGTTGAATGCCGCCGTAGCTCAGGGCATGTCGCAAAATCCGTCGGTGACCGCGGCAATGTACGGCGTCGACGTGGCGCAGCTGCAGGTCAGGATCGCAGAGGCAGGGCTCTATCCCACATTGGCGCTGCAGGGAAGCGCCCAGCAGCAGCAATTCAATTCGAACGACACGGCGATAAAGCTCTTCAACAGTACGGTGCAAGCCAAGCTGACGGTTCCGATCTACCAGGGTGGCAACGAGTACTCGGTGATCCGCCAGAACAAGGAGAGCGTCGGCGAACAGCGCCTCAATCTCGATCAAGTTCGCGATCAGGTCCGCGCCAATGTCGTCCAGTATTGGAGCCAGCTCGAAGCCACCAAGGCGCAAACCGAAGCGGCAGAGCGACAGGTGAAATACGCGGAAAGCGCCCTCAACGGCGTGCGCGACGAAGCCGCGGTCGGCAAGCGTACAACCTTGGACGTGTTGAATGCCATCCAGGCGCTGCTAAACGCTCGCGTCAGCCTCATAACCGCGCAGCACGATCGGGTGGTCGCTTCCTATAACCTCTTATCTGCGGTCGGCGGCCTGTCCCCTACCGTTCTTGGCTTGCCTGCGCAAATCTATGATCCGGGCGTTCACTACCACCAGGTGCGCGACAGCTGGTTTGGCGTGCGCACCCCCGACGGGCGGTAGCGGATTGAACGGACGGAGCTACGCCCGTCGATCGAGGTTGTCATATGTCCGGCCTGATCGGCATGGAGCGCATCCAGTGGATCGCCCGGAAGCCGGGACGCTGACGCGAACGGCCACGAGTTCCATCGCGACCTTAGAGTCTGGCCGGAAAAGATTGACCTGCTTGCAGCAATCTCCAACCTCGGCATGCTGAGGTGCTTTCCCAGACGAAGTCTGAGAAAGCCTCGAAGCACGCACTGGCGGCGCCGTTGAAGACTTCTGGATCATCCTTCGAGGCTCGTCCGCTTCGCGGCCGAGCGCCTCAGGATGACGGATTAGTTTCCGGCGAGCCGCCTAGAGTAATTGACGCCGTCGTCCCGGCACGCGGCAAGAAAGAACGCAACACTGCGTGTCACGTGCGGCCCGACCTCCGCGCGCAACGACGTGAGCTTCTCTCCGAATAGCGCCCGCATGAGCAGCGGCAAGAGGACTAAATCGAGGAAGAATTCAGTGGTTGTTGCGAGGCGCTCCGGGGAGAATGCCGGCATCGTGCCGAGCTCGTCCGATTGCGCTGCCTCGCCCAGCAGCGGCGCCACCGCTTGCGCCCCGCGCTCGCGCGCCAACCGGCGGACGCTGCTCGCCAAATCCGGAAACCGGCGCGCCTCGGCAATGGCGAGCCGCATCAAGCCGACGGCATCGCTCACCAAAACCCATTGCAGAAGGATGGCGCCCACGCTCGCAAGGCGCCTCTGGATGGTCGCGCCGGTGGGCACGTGGCTCTCGAAGCGCGCGATGTCGGCAGCAATGTTGCGCATCACCACGGCGGTGAAGAGCGCCTCCTTGCCGGGAAACCTGGCATAGATGGTCGGTTTCCCGGCGCGGGCGAGGCCGGCGATCTCGTCTACACTCGCACCCGCAAGCCCGCGTTCGAGAAATACGCGGTGGGCTGCATCCAGGATGCGGGTCTCCACCTTTCCGACGAGCTTCCGCGGCGGCCGCCCGGTACGGACGGGACGGCGCTTCTTGGCATGCTTTGCTATCGCCGGACCTTTGCCCATTGGTGCGATCTTGTCGTGATTGCGTCCATTTTGCTGCCGGCCGAGCCGCGAAACGCGCCGCCTGCCTTGATGTAGGGCCGGCGGTGTCCCAAGTAAAGAAACGAAACGATATCGTTTTGATTTTTTGCGGCTGTGGCTGTTGGCGCGAGTGTCGCTGCCGCCGGTCATGAAAGGAGGCCGAACGATGGCGCCGGAAGCGCAAGTTCAAGATCGCGGCGAGCAATCGCCGCTGGAGCTGGCACAGCCGCAGTCAGCGCGAGCCTCGTCTCAGGGGATGATGGGCGATGCCCAGCTGCCGTTCGCAGACGCCGGGAAGGATTCCGTCCGCACCCGGGCGCCGACGCCGCAGGAGCGTCCCGGCGGCGAGCGCCGCATCGTGGAATTGCCGCCGCGCGAAGATCGCGAAGGCGAAGATCCGGGTCCGGACCAGGATCACGAAGGCGGCGATGAGCCCCGCAAGGGGCTGCTGCGGCGGCACCCGTTTGCGTCTTTGGTCGGACTGCTTCTCCTTGTCGTGGCAGCGGCGGGCGGTTATCTCTACTGGGACAACGTCCGGCATTTCGAGACGACCGACGACGCCTTCATCGCGGCGCGGCAGTTTGCCATCGCGCCGAAGGTGTCGGGCTACATCACCGCCGTGCCGGTCACCGACAACCAGCACGTCGCCGCCGGCGACGTGATCGCCCGCATCGACGAGCGCGACTACCGCGTCGCGCTTGCCCAGGCGCAGGCGCAAGTGGCGGCCGCGCAAGCCAGCATCGAGAACATCGACGCGCAGATCACCGTCCAGCAGGCGCAGATCACCGCCAGCCAGGCGCAGGTCGATCAGGCGCAGGCGGCGCTGGTGTTCGCGCAGCAGCAGGCGGCGCGCTACCAGAACCTGGCGCAAAAGGGCTCGGGCAGCATTCAGGACGCCCAGCAGTACACGGCTCAACTGCATCAGCAGCAGGCCGCGCTTCAGAGCGCCCAAGCCAACCTCAAGGTGGCGCAGCGGCAAGTTCGAGTCGCTCAAGGCGCAACGCGACAGCGCCGTCGCGAGCCTCGAGCAGGCCGAGGCCCAGCGCGACCAGGCGCAACTGAACCTCTCCTACACGACCGTCACGGCAGCCCAGCCTGGGCGCGTCGTCCAACTCAGCGCCGCAGTCGGTCAATTCGCACAGGCTGGCACGAACCTCACCATGTTCGTGCCGGACGAGATCTGGGTCACCGCGAACTTCAAGGAGACCCAGCTCGACGCCATGCGGCCCGGGCAGCCGGTGACGCTCGAGATCGACGCCTATCCGGAACGCACGATCCACGGCCATGTCGCCAGCGTTCAGCCCGGATCCGGCACCGCGTTCTCGCTGCTGCCGGCCGAGAACGCCACCGGCAACTACGTCAAGATCGTCCAGCGCGTGCCGGTCAAGATCGTCATGGACAATCCGCCGACCGATGTCGCGCTCGGCCCGGGCATGTCGGTGGTCCCGACCGTGCGGATCGATCCCACGCCGTCGCTCTATGAGCGGCTGCAGGCGTGGCTGTGAGCGCCGGCGGGAGCCAAGCGGGCGCTCCCGCCGCGGCAAGCGGCGCGGGCGCCAATCCGTGGCTGATCGCCGTCGTGGTCGCGCTCGCCACCTTCATGGAGGTGCTCGACACCACCATCGCCAACGTGGCGCTGCCCTACATCGCCGGCGGCATGGGGGTCAGCGAGGACGAGGCGTCCTGGGTGGTGACCACCTATCTGGTCGCCAACGCCGTCGCCTTGACGGCCAGCAGCTTCCTCGCCCGGCTGCTCGGCCGCAAGCGCTTCTTCCTGATCTGCCTGGCGCTGTTCACCGTGAGCTCGGTGCTGTGCGGATTTGCCTGGAATCTGCAGTCTCTGCTGTTGTTCCGCATCCTGCAGGGCCTCGGCGGCGGCGGCATGGTGCCGGTCTCGCAATCGATCCTGGCGGCTTCCTTCCCGCCGGAAAAGCGCGGCCAGGCCTTCGCGCTGTTCGGCGTCGCCGTGGTGGTCGCGCCGGTGGTCGGGCCGACGCTCGGCGGCTGGCTGTCCGACAATGTCTCCTGGCACTGGTGCTTTCTGATCAACGGTCCGGTCGGCCTGCTCGCGATGGCGCTGATCGCGCTCCTGCTGCGCGAGTCGGCGGCCGCGGTCGCGGAGCGCCGGCGGCTGCAGCAGCAAGGGGGCAGGTTCGATCTCGTCGGCTTCGTGCTGGTCGCGACCTTTCTCGGCGCGCTGGAGATCATGCTCGACCGCGGGCTTCAGGACGACTGGTTCGGCTCGCACTTTCATCGTCACGGTCGCGGTGGTCTGCGCGCTCGCCTTCGTGCTCATGATCCCCTGGGAGCTCAGCCGCCGCGATCCGGTGATCGACATCCGGATGGTGGCGACGCGCCAGTTCGGCGCCTGCTTCCTGGTGATGCTGGCGACCGGCGCCATCCTGCTCGCGACCACGCAGTTCCTGCCCCAGCTGGTGCAGCAGAATTTCGGCTACACGGCCACCTGGGCCGGCCTCGTGCTGTCGCCGGGCGGCCTCGTCACCATGGTGATGATGTTCGTCGTCGGCCGTCTGACGGGCAAGGTCCAGCCCAAATACCTGATCGTCGCCGGGGCGCTCGTTGTCGCGCTCTCCATGTACGGCCTGACCAACGTGTACGGCGATCTCGACTTCTGGTTCTTCGCGCACTCGCGGATGCTGCTCGGCGTCGGACTGCCGCTGATCTTCCTGTCGATCACGACCGCGTCCTACGACGGCATTCCGCCCGACAAGACCGACCAGGCCTCGGCCTTGATCAACGCGGCGCGCAATATCGGCGGCTCGATCGGCATTTCCCTCGTCTCCAACGTGCTGGCGCATCGCGAGCAGTTCCATCAGAGCCGCCTCGTCGAGAACGTGATCCCGTCGAGCGTCTCAGTACCAGGAGACGCTGCAGCAGGTGACGAGCTATTTCGTCGCCCAGGGCAGCTCGCTCGCCCAGGCGCAGCAGCAGGCCTTCGCCTGGATCGGACAGCAGGTGCAGATGCAGGCGTCGTTCCTGGCCTACATGGACGTCTTCTGGATCCTGATGCTGATCTCGCTCGCGGCCGTGCCGCTCGCGCTGGCCCTGCGCAAGGTCAAGCTGGGGGGCGCCAGCCACATGGCCCATTGAGATGATTTAGACGATCAGTCGAGCGGCGGCCCTGCATGCCGAGACGAGGGAAACGACTGATCGATGCAAATCCACAGTGGATCACCCATGGTGGCGCATGGTGCGCCGCCGGTTCGGCCGGGCTAGCTCACGCCTGGCGAGCAGCGCCGCCATTCTTGCACTGGCGCGTCAGCGCCGCCTTGGCGAGCGTGGGCAAGGTATTCCGAAAGCAACGTTATTGCCACGCTTTCGCCGGCGCCGGGCTCACCGGTTGGCACCACGTAGGAGAAATGATGGCGATCATAGTCGCCCCTGATCCGCTGCCCGCCGGGCGTCACGATCTCCGGCCCGCGGATCGACATGCGCTTGCCATCAACGCGGCACCAATCACCGTCAATAGCGTCGGCCCGCGCCGGACTACCGCCGATCAGCAGCGCGGTTATCCAAATCGCTACGGCACGTCGATCACGCATGTAACCGGTCCCTCAAATTCGGCCATCAGCTGACTTGGCGGCACTGCCGTAGCAGACCACCCGCGTCCTCAAACTGCGAGGTCGCCTGATTGGATGCGCTTGCAGCCGGCCTTCTCCATGTCGGCCCAGGCCTTGGCAGCGTGATCTGCGCCGCCACCTTGTGGATCACCCGGCGCGAGGCAAGGCGCGCGGCGGTGTGACTGGAGCGCGAGAAAACGTCTTGGGCACTTCGGGAGGAACTGGACATCGCCATCAATCAAAAGAAAGTGCAAATCTCAAATTAGTGTGACGCCGCTCGCGCGGGCGAAATTTTCTGAACAGTCACGCGCGTGCGCATTCACAGGGTTCAACTCATCCAGCATGCTGCAGCTTACATCGGCGTCGCTCGCATCGCGGCCCGCCCACGGCACGCGTGAGCAGCGGCCCCGGCAATTCCCATACAAGCCCAATCCCGGCTTTCAAGGAACCGATCGCTATCCCTTCAACATTCGCCGCCGCCACCCCTGAGAGACGAAATACTAACCAGCAGTGACCGGGTTCACACGGTGCCCGTCCAGGCCGGGTCTATGCATTTCACCAACCGAGATGCAAAGGCCGCGGCGTCGGTCGCGACCAAGCGTGCTTTATTTGCAGTGGAGGTTTATAGTTCGCTCCACCTTTGGGGTGTGCGGGGCTGAAATCCGAGGCGACAAACACTCGGAGGTGCCATGCAAGAAGGCGAGCAGCTGTCGCAGCTGATCGGCGACATCTACGACGCGGCTCTCGATCCGGCGCAATGGTCGGCGGCGCTCCGCAAAAGCCGCGCCTTCGTCGGCGGTTCGTCGGCGGCGCTCTACTCCAAGAATGCCGTCCGCAAGACGGGAAGAATGTATTTCCAAGAGGGCGATATCGACCGCGCAGCTTCCGGCAGCTCTATATCGAAAAATACGCAAAGCTCGACCCGTTCACGACCGGCCATTTCTTCGCCGAGATCGAGCAACCGATCGCCACCGCCGACGTCATGCCGTACGACGAGTTCCTGGCGACGCGCTTCTACAAGGAGTGGGTGCGGCCGCAGGGGCTGGTGGACAACGTCACAGCCGCACTCGACAAATCGAGCACAAGCGCAGTCCTGTTCACGATTTTCCGGCACGAGCGGGATGGCCTGGTCGACGACGACGCACGCGACCGCATGCGTCTCATCATCCCTCACATCCGCCGTGCCGTGCTGATCGGGCGGGCGATTCACTTGCAAACAGCCGAGGCCGCAACCTTCGCCGACACCCTCGACGGCATCAGCGCCGGCATGTTGCTGGTCGATGCGCGCGGGCGCATCGTTCACGCCAATGCGAGCGGACATGCGATGCTGGCCGAAGGCTCCATCCTGCGTGCAGCAGGCGGAAAGCTGGCTGCCAACGATGCCGATGCAGAGGAGGCGCTGTACGACGTCATCCTTGCAGCCGGCAGCGGCGATGCGGCGGTCGGCATCAAAGGTATTGCGGTGCCGCTGCCGACAGGCGAGGGCGAGCGCTACGTCGCCCACGTGCTGCCACTGACCTCGGGAGCACGTCGCAGGGCCGGCACAAGCTATGCGGCAGTCGCCGCCCTGTTCGTGCACAAGGCGGCGCTCGACAAACCCTCACCGCCGGAGGCCATTGCCAAGACCTTCAAGCTCACGCCGAGCGAGCTGCGCGTGCTGCTCGGCATTGTCGAGGTCGGCGGCGTGCCGGAGACCGCCGCAGCGCTCGGCATCGGCGAAGCGACGGTCAGGACGCACCTGCTGCGCCTGTATCGCCAAGACCGGCACCGGGCGCCAGGCCGAGCTCGTCAAGCTCGTGGCCGGATTTTCAACCCCCCTGGCGGGCTGACCCGAAGATTTTTGTGCCCAGAGGACCGCCGTCCACCATTTGGTGGACGCGGCACCATCGCCGACCTCCCTATTGTTCGTCAGTGACGCTGATGTTCAGCCCTGATTCCAAGCAGGGAAATTCACATGCGCAGCATGACCATTTGGACCAGCGCTTCGGCGACCCTCGAATGGCCCCTGCTGCCCGATGAGCGGCCGGAAGCTCATCGCCCATCCCCGGAGAAACAAGATGCGCCGCACCGTCATCACGGCCGCCGTGCTCGTCACCATCATCATCGTCCTCCGTGCCGCGTCGGTAATGACCGCAGACGCTCCGCGAGAGGCAGTGGCCGCTGTCCAGTGGCATTCCATCAACGTCATGCAGCTGATGAGGGACGCGAAGGGCCTTCCGGAGGAACGGTGCGATGCGGTTTGAGGCGAGTACCGGCAACGATCGTTAGAGTGCGACGGCAATGGGCTAAGCATCGCCACTCAATAGCCGCTCGATCGGGTCGTGCTGGTCCTTTGATCGGCAAGCTCCGCGCGGCAATGGAAAGCTCTCGCGGAGCAGCTGGCCGGACTACCGTCTATGACGACTGCCTAATGGATACGATAAGACGCCCGACACAGTAGATCAGGAGGCTTCCATGGCCCCGCCTGTCCAGCGCAACCCCACGAAGATGGATGACCACCCATCCCTGCTCTGGTCAATCTCGATGCGTAACATGACTGGGGCAGGCATCCCGAAACGGAAGGGAAAGAAGGTCGGCGGCGTAGGCGTAGGCGTAAGTCTATACGATCTCGTGAATCGAGAAACCGGCCGGGCACATCGCCTAACCCTGACAGGCCATATCGCCTCAAAATCACCGGTCAGCATTTCGGGGGCGTCGCCGTACGGAGATTTCAGAACCTCACGCCTGGCAAGCTTTAAAGACTTTAATGGCAAGTATATGAAAATGACACAGACGTGGCTTAAAGGATCGGTCGAGGTGACTATCTCGGATGGCAAGCTGCCGACTGATGCCAAGTTGGCAAGCGCAGAAATGGACGGATGGTCAAAGCACCTTCCATTCGAGGTCACACAACGGGGCTTTACCGAGATTTATTACGGCGACGGAAAGATGAGCGACCCTGGCGGGACGTCGGTTCAGCCCGAAATCCCCGTCCCCGATCCCGACAGGCAGCGTGATAACTTCCGCTTCGGTCAGATGGACGGGATCAGAATTCCGAGCGATGCGTTGTTCGCCTTTGACAGCGACGTCATAGCATGGAAAGCACAGTCGGCGCTGATTGATGCCGGCGCCTTCATCACCGAGAAAAGGAAAGAGAGATTGAAGGATGGGGGCCGCTTCAAGATCATGGTCGTCGGGCATACCGACAACATTGGAAGCGACGAGTACAACTTGGGGCTTTCCGAGCGCCGCGCCAACGCCGTAGCGAAATGGCTGATCAACAAACAATACCTGCCCGCAAACGAAATACACACATACGGGGAAGGCGAGACAAAACCTATCGAGCCAAACCAACGGCCTTCAGACGGGAAGGACAATCCATACGGGCGGGAGAAGAACCGCCGGGTCGAAATCATCATCATGTAACGCCTGCGGGGCGGAATAACTTTAAGAGCAAGGCTTGCGCCAGGCGCATTTGCCGGCAGCAGATCGTGAAAGAGCCGCTTCCGGCTGCGCTGCTACGACGCCGGTGCATTGCCCATGCGCGACCAGGCTTCAAACCGCCTATTGGGGTGCAGGTTCTGTGTCCTTCCACGGTTGACCATGCAGCGCAGCCTTCACCGGCGTGCTGAGAAACGGCAGCGCACGATGTTCCGCCAATTGCTTTGAATTGTTGGGAATTGCCGGCACTTCGGGGAATTTGATCTCGCGCGGCTACTCTGGCTCACCCTCTTCGATCGGGCGGCCAATCTCGTCGAGCCTGGCCAAACCACGTTCCTCTACGCCCGTTTCATCATCGTCTGCGCGGAGAACCATGTTGTAATCCTTGGCCGCGCCGTCCAGGTCGCCCATCATTCTGCGCGCATCGCCGCGCACCAGCCAGCTCAAGCCGTGGACGGAATCGAGCTCCTCGATGGCATCCGTCGCAAGCTGCTTGGCCCGCTCGGCATTACCGGCCGCCAGATGCGCCTCGGCCAGATAGGACAGGCTGCGGGCATCATGGGAGGCATGGGGTATGACCTCCAAGGAGGCGATGGCGCCACGAGCGTCGCCCAGGCGCAGGCGCGCCACCCCAGACCGACCGATGCCGCTCTGTCTCGATTGCGGCGCGCGGCGGCTTTGTCGAACGACATGACGGCGTCCGCGGCCCGACCGTGTCGCAGATGCATCCACCCCGCCGCTATGTCGCGCGCCGGGCTGTTCGGCGCCAAGTTGGCATGTTGAGCCCAATCCGCTTCCGCTTCGGGGGCCCGGCCGAGCAGTGCATACGCGAAGGCGCGAAGCCCGACGAGCTCGGCATTGCTCGGCGACAGGCGGATCGCCGCATCGAGAAGCGGCAGCGCCTCCGGCGCGGTCTCGTCGTTGTGGAGCAGCAGCAAGGCCAGTCGCTTCAGGCCCGCCACATTGTTCAGGCGCGCCTGAAGCAGGGCCATAACGGGACCGAGGAACACAAGTCCCGCCACCGCGCCCGTGAGCGCGGCAGCACCGATCGTGTTCGAGTTCGTCCAGCGCGTTTCGGCAGAGCCACGTGGCCAGGCATGCTCCGCCAGGCGCCACCAACATACTGAGGGCGAAGAAGCTGTCATGACTTTCAAGATCCTCCGGCTCATACACGCCCTGCGTAATGCCGATCAGGAAACCGACGCCGATCGCGACGCCATAAGCCCAGCCGGCTGTTGACAGTTGAGCAGCCCACATGGCGCAGGCGCCGATCAGCACTCCCCAGCCGATGCACCAGGCGGCGAGGGAGGCGAGAAAGGAACCCGACACGGCGAGGGTGAACCTGCGGATCACGATGCAGAAGCCAATCATCGCCGCCAGCCACAGCGGAAGGTGCAGCAGCAACGAGCGCCAGAGCGCACCGCTGACCAGCGTTCCGCCGAACGCCCCCGCTGAAGCCGAGATCGCAGCCAGCCAGAGGATGGAGAGCGGCTTGGAGCCGGCGAACACATCATATTTTGGACTGCGTCGATTGCTGCGCATCGCACGGCGCGTCAGCACAAGGCTGAAATCTTCGAGCCAGCGCTCGTGACTGCGTTTCGACCCCATGCAAGCGAAGCTAACGGGGTCGGCGGCGGTCTGGAACGGCGCCATCATCTGCCGGGCGCCGCCCTCAAGAAAAAGCCCGAAGGCGCGCGCTCGCCGACGCGGTGCGCTGATATCGCCCTCTCGACGGTCTATCCTAGCCTCGCCGCTCATCGCGCTGGAGAGCACCCATGCCGATCGACAGCAGCATCACCTTCGCACCGTGTACGACGACGCGCGCGCCCGCGAGACGGCGCGGTTCGCCTTGATCCAGGCCAACAATTGAAGGCAAAAAAATTTGGCGCTCCCTAGGGGAGCGCGCGTTTCGAGCAACATCAATAACTTACAAAAAGGTTTGGGCACAACGCGCTGCATTACGTTTCAATGCGTTTCAGGATCGCCGCCCAAACCTTTTTCGGTGACCGCCCAGCGCGGCGACGGTGTGACGAACCCGCTGGCGACAGGACCCGCGGCGTTCATTGCGTGCGGATTCGCAGCTATCTCACGGCCAGACCTCGGCACTGCTGCTGTCGGTTGATTTCTGCACCGGCGTAACCCGGCGCAAGTAATTCCACGACTGCATTGAATATCAGGAGTGGTCCAGCGCTACCTGGGCAAGCTGCTGCTAGCAGAACCAAAAACGCAGCACGGACATGAACGTTAGGAAAACTCAGCTGCTAACGAGCACCACGTTGTCCGGCCAAGATTGGCTGGACAGGGTTCTGACGCTGCCGTTCGTGCAGATCACGCTCGCGCGTGAGGCGGAGGCGGATAGAATCTTGACATTGAGCCCGATCGGCTTGCGCGATTATTTCACCAGCCTGACAATGGAGCACGCGCGGGACCAGCCGATTGCGGAGCCGACCCTCGAGAAGATTGCCCGCGTGCTGCGGATCGAGCTAACCGAGACGCTGCGGCACGAAATCTATTGCACGATCATTGGCACGACGCTTATGACCGTGCGTAAATGGTACAGCCCACGAACGCTCCTTGCGTTGCTCAAGGACCTGAAACGTGATTCGCTCGGAACAATCTCGCGCTCGAAAGGTAACTCGTTCGCGGAGTTCGTCATTCAGACGATTCAAGATGAAGCCAGCGCAACGAAGATGCCGCCGCGCGACGTTATCAAGGAACACATCGAAGCAATACGGGAAGTTGTCCCGCGCGGGCGACCCGACGAGGAAGCGCGCACGATCTTTTTTGAGTCCGTCGTCGCAACCGCTCATCGGCATGGCGACACCCTCGCGCTGCCGCCGCGCGACGATAGTCGCGGTCATTTGAACACGCCGCTCTTCGAGTTTGGCTCCGAAATGCGGGACCTTGTCGTCGACTACGGCAATGCGATCCTCGATCGGCGCGGATTGCCGCGAGGAAGATTCGACGGCTTCTCCCGGCTCAACCGAAATCAGCTGATCGGCTGCCTGGAGGTCGGGCGCAAGGTAATTAGACAAGAGAACTCAATCGGTTCAGTTAATTCGACGATTTGAGCGAATTAGCTGCCGTGACGAGTTTCGGGGAGTGTGAATATTAGGGGCCACCACAACTTGAGAAATGGCACTTGCTGCGGGGGGCGGTGTCATGACCGCCGCCGGCGAAAGCAACGGGTATGGCATTCTCCGCTCCGTGCTCGAGCGCGCACGCGAAGAGGCCGGTTGCAGCCTTAGCGAACTGACCGCGCTTTCGGCGCAAGTCGATCCCTATCGCCTCGACACGCCGGCCGGACACCGCGACGGGGCGTGGCTCGCCAAGCAGCTCGACGACGCCATCGGCAAGCAGCGGCGCATCCACTGGCGCGGGCTGCACTACGTTCTGGTGTCCAGCGCCAGCCCGATCGTGAAGCCAGACGGTGAGGTCTACCGCAACACCGAGGACGACTGGCTGTCGGATACCCGGCATCGCCGGCAAGTCGGCGCGCTGGCTCGGCCACATCCCGTTTGACCGGATCACCGACAATAGGAACGCCGCGCCGATCATCCATCGCAAGGCAAGGGTTACGCCCA